>NZ_CP014646.1:2781169-4171754 GCF_001051995.2 Thauera humireducens
GCCGTAGCCGCCCATGCGGTTGGCCGCGTTGTTCGGGATTCGATCATACCGCCGCCCCTGCGCGTTCCACTCCATCCCCCAGGTCCACGGCC
This sequence comes from Thauera humireducens, assembly GCF_001051995.2. NCBI lineage: Bacteria > Pseudomonadati > Pseudomonadota > Betaproteobacteria > Rhodocyclales > Zoogloeaceae > Thauera > Thauera humireducens. The sequence continues at coordinate 2,781,262 of NZ_CP014646.1, forward strand.
CGGTGGCGCGCTCGATGCCGAGCGAACCGCCGATGCGCGCACGACGGCCGAGCTCATCGCCGGTTTCCTCGTCTTCCGTGTCGAGGAAGTCGATGCTGGCCCGCACGCGGTAATCCCACAGCATCGTGCTGGCAGCCAGCTCGACGCCCTGGATCGAGGCCTCCGCCACGTTGGCCGGCGCCCAGTCGCCCATCGGATCGGCCGGGTTCACCGGCGCCCACGCGATCAGGTTCTTGATGCGGTTGTTGAAGTAGGTCGCGCTGAGGCTGGTGCCGCCGCGCTCCCACACCAGGCCGGCCTCGCGGTTCAGCGCCTCCTCGGGCTTCAGGTTCGGGTTGCCGCTGAACGGAAAGTAGAGGTCGTTGAACGTGGGCGCCTTGAACGCCGTGCCGATGCTGGCACGCGCGCGCCACTCCGGCGTCAGCCGATAGCCGTAGGCCAGCGCACCGGTGGTCTTGCTGCCGAACTGCGAATCCTCGTCATGGCGGGCGTTGACCTGCAGGTGATGGCGATCGAACTGTCCGCTCCAGCCGAGCAGCACCGAATTGGTGTGCCGCTGGGTCTTGTCATAGTCGGCCGTCGAATCGACTTCCTGCTCGAGATACTCGTAGGCGGCCAGCAGCGAGCCGACGCCCAGGGCGATGTCGTGCTGCCAGGTGAACTGGCGCTGCGCGGTCTCGAACGTGGATTTGGCGTTACGATCAGAATAGTTGTGCGACTCGTCCGCGCCGTAGCCGAAGCGCAAGGTGCTGGTCCAGTCGGCGGTGATCTGGTTGCGCATGTGCAGCCCCAGCGAGTCGGTGCGCTTGTCCAGATACGAGTTGAACACCTTGGCGTTGTCGTACCAGTTGCGCATGTCCGAATGCAGCACGGTCAGGCCGATCTCGTCGGCGTCGCGGAAACCGAGCGACACCGAGCCGCTGAAGTACTCGTTGCGGAAACCGTCGTCGTCGGGATCGCTGCCGCGCGTCGACTTCGGCTTGGCATCGATGCCGTCACTGCGTTCGCTGCCGGCGGACACGTTGTAGCGCAGCCGCTCGACCCCGCCCGCCAGCGTCGCACCCAGCGTGCGCGCACCATCGGTGCCGACGCCGGCACGCACGCTGGGCTGGAAACCCTCGCGTCCCTTGCGCGTGAACACCTGGATCACGCCGCCGATCGCATCGGAACCGTAGAGCGCGCTCGCCGGGCCGCGCAGGATCTCGATGCGGTCGATCAGCTCGAGCGGAAGGTTCTCGAGCGTGGGCGAGCCGCTGGTCGCCGACCCCACGCGCACGCCATCGATCAGGAGCAGGGTGTGCCCCGAGTTGGCGCCGCGGAGGTACACGCTGCTGCTCGAGCCCGGACCGCCATTGCTCGCCACCTGTACGCCGGGACGGCTGGACAGCAGTTGCACCAGCGTGGCATTGCCGGCACGGGCGATCTCGTCGCGGTCGATCACGTCGACGCTGGCAAGCGCCTCATCGGCCGTGATGGGCTGGCGGGTGGCGGTGACCACGACGTGGCCAAGCTGGGCATCGTCGGCCTGGGCCGGGACGAACGGGTAAGCGAGCGCGCACGCGGAAACCAGCGCGGAAAGGCGGATCTTCATTGTCGGAACTCCCTTCGCCATGCCGCGCGTCCCCGCACGCCATGGCAACTTCACATGGACGCGCCGACAGCGTGGGAGAACCGAAGAGAGCAGGACAAACCGCGCCCGTCGCCGCCACCCCGCGGCACATCCGCCAATTCGCGTTCCGGCCGGTCTCCGGGCTCGTGCGCTGTACCGGCCGCAGGGCCGGACGGGTGGATCGCCTTCCCGGGAGTCGTCCTCCCAGTGGCTGCGTGATCCGCCTTGCGCGCACTTACCGTTGCGGGGGCAGCACAGGCATTGCGGCCATCGAGCAGAGGATGGTCCGCGCACCTGTTTCCCGTTTAACCCTGGGCGAGAATCGCCCGTGGGCACCGATAACGCGCCGCCCCTTCCGAGGCAGTGGGGGCGGATGATACCGTACGGGCGAGTATCGTGCACTGCAATAAATGACAGTCCTCTTTCCGGACAGGAGCCATCAGAACAATGACATGCGAGCTGATCCTGGGCGGCGCGCGCTCGGGCAAGAGCCGCGAGGCCGAGCGCCGCGCGACCGAATCCGGGCTGGCGGTGACCGTGATTGCGACCGCCGAGGCGCTCGACGACGAGATGGCGGCACGCATCCGCCGCCATCAGGCGGACCGGCCCGCAGGCTGGCGCACGGTGGAGACGCCGGTGGCGCTCGCCGACACGCTGCGGCGCGAGGCAGCCCCCGACCGCTGCCTGCTGGTCGACTGCCTGACGCTGTGGCTGAGCAACCTGCTGGTGGACGCCGAGAGCCTGCCGCCCGGCGCCGATGCCGAAGCCCTGCCGCTGTTCCGAGCGCAGCGCGACGCGCTGCTCGCGACCCTGCCGCGACTGCCTGGCCGCATCGTGCTGGTCGCCAACGAAGTCGGCCTCGGCCTGGTGCCGGAGCACCCACTCGGCCGCCTGTTCCGCGACGAGGCCGGCCGGCTCAACCAGGCGGTCGCCGCGCTGTGCCCGCGTGTGGTGTTCGTCGCCGCCGGCCTGCCGCTGGTGCTGAAGCAGGACTAAACTCGCTCCCCACCCAGCCGCGGCCCCGACGCCGCTCCACCGGAAACCTCGCGTCATGAACCTCGCCATCACCGCGCCCGACCAGGCGATTGCCACCGAGCTGCAACACAAGATCGACCGCAAGACCAAGCCGCTTGGCGCCCTCGGCCGGCTCGAGCCGCTGGCGCTGCAGATCGGCCTCGTGCAGCAGACGCTGACGCCCCAGTTGCGCCAGCCCCACATCGTCGTCTTCGCCGGCGACCACGGCGCGGCGCGGGCGGGCGTGTCGGCCTACCCGCAGGACGTGACCTGGCAGATGGTGGAGAACTTCCTGGCCGGCGGCGCCGCAATCAATGTCTTCAGCCGGCAGATGGGGCTGGGGCTGACCGTCGTCGATGCGGGGGTCAATCACGACTTCGGCAAGCGCGCCGGCCTCATCGACGCCAAGATCGCGCCGGGTACGGCGAACTACATCGAACAGCCGGCGATGAGCGCCGAACAGCGCGACGCCGCCCTGCAGCGCGGACGCGAGATCACCCATGCGCTGGCGGACAACGGCTGCAACTGTGTCGGCTTCGGCGAGATGGGCATCGGCAACACCGCCTCGGCCTCGCTGCTGACGCACTGCCTGGTCGGTGCCGAGCACGGCGCCGACCTCTACACCGTGACCGGCCGCGGCACCGGACTGGATGACGCCGGCCTCATCCACAAGCGCGCCCTGCTCAAGCAGGCGCTGGAGCGCGGCGGCCGCCCAACCGATCCCCTGGCGGTGCTGGCCGAGTACGGCGGCCTCGAGATCGCCATGATGGCCGGCGCCATGCTCGGCGCCGCCGAGCGCAGGATGCTGGTCCTGATCGACGGCTTCATCGTCACCTCTGCACTGCTGGTCGCCCACGCCATCGACCCGGACGTGCTGCCCTACTGCGTGTTCGCTCATCGCTCGCAGGAACCCGGCCACGGCATCCAGCTCGACCACTTGGGAGTGGAGCCTCTGATGTCGCTGGATCTGCGCCTGGGCGAAGGCACCGGCGCCGCGCTAGCCTGGCCGCTGGTGCAGTCGGCGGTGAGCTTCCTCAACGAGATGGCGAGCTTCGAGTCGGCCGGCGTCAGCGACCAGGGCTGACGCACACGGCATGCGCTACCAGCTCGAACTGTTCTTCACCGCGCTCGGCTTCTTCACCCGGCTGCCGGTGCCGGCCTGGGTGCCGTGGTCGCCCGAGCGGCTGAACCACGCGGCGCGCTTCTTCCCGCTGGTCGGCTGGGTGGTGGGCGCAACCGGCGCGGCAGGCTACGCGGTGTTCGCGCTGGTCCTGCCCGCCTCGCTGGCGGTGATCCTGTCGATGGCGGTGACGATCCGCCTCACCGGCGCCTTCCACGAAGACGGCTTCGCCGACACCTGCGACGGCCTCGGCGGCGGCTGGGATAAGGCGCAGGTGCTGGCGATCATGAAGGACTCGCGCATCGGCAGCTACGGCACCATCGGCATGGTGCTGATGCTGATGGCGAAGGCGGCGGCACTGATCGAACTCGCCCGTCTCGGCGCGACTGCCCCGCAGGGCACCGTGGCGGGCGTTGCCGCCGCACTGCTGGTCGCCCACCCGCTGTCACGCCTGGCGGCCACCAGCCTCATCCACCTGCTGCCCTACGTGCGCGAGGACGACAGTGCCAAGTCCAGGCCGCTCGCGCGCCGCCTGACGCCTGGCGAACTCACCGTCGCCGGCACCTGCGGCCTGCTGCCGCTCGCCCTGCTCGCACCCGCGGAGGCGCTGGGCGCATTGGTCGCGGTCATCGCCGTCACGACCTGGGCCGCCCGCCTGTTCGTGCGCCGCCTGGGCGGCTACACCGGCGACCTGCTCGGCGCGACCCAGCAACTGGCCGAACTCGCGGCCTACCTCGGCCTGCTCGCCGCCGCGCACATCGCGCCCCTGGCCACCGCATAGGACATCACTCCGTCATGGAACTGCACCTCATCCGCCATCCGCGCCCCGCGATCGAGCCGGGGGTCTGCTACGGCCAGCACGACATCGGCCTTGCCGAATCCGCCACTGAGGTCGCAGCGCGCCTGCGCCCGCTGCTGCCCGACCGCTTCGCGCTGCACGCCAGCCCGCTGATCCGCGCCCGGCTGCTCGCAGAGGAACTCGGCACTCCGCAACTGGACGCGCGCCTGAAGGAGATCCACTTCGGCGAATGGGAAGGCCGCACCTTCAGTGCCATCGGCACCGCCATCGACGACTGGGCCGCCGACCCGCTCGGCTTCCGCGCGCCGGGCGGCGAATCCGCGCGCGAGATGACGACCCGCGTGCTGCACTGGCTCAGCGACCTGCAGCTATCCGCACCGGAAGAGCCGGTGGTGATCGTCGCCCACGGCGGCCCGCTGCGCGCGATCGCCGGCCACCTGCTCGGCCTGCCGCCCGAGCGCTGGCTGGGGCTGGACTTCGGCTGCGGGCAGGTGACGCGGCTGGACGTGGAGAACTGGGGGGTGGTGCTGCGGTGGTTCAACCGCTGAGCCGGGCGCCTGACGGCCGGCCGCTTCGTGGGATAATCCGGCCGTTCCAAGGCTCACGGTCCGCCCATGCTTTCAGCGCTGCCCCAATTCGCCAACGCCCGCGTGCTCGTCGTGGGCGACCTCATGCTGGACCGCTACTGGCATGGTGCGACCGCGCGCATCTCGCCGGAGGCGCCGGTACCGGTGGTGCAGGTCCGCGATGACGAAGTGCGCGCAGGCGGCGCCGGCAACGTCGCACTCAACGCCGCGGTGCTCGGCTGCACGGCCCGCCTCGTCGGCCTCGTCGGCGAGGACGAAGCCGGGCGCCTGCTGGCCGAGCGCCTTGCCGCACGCGGCGTGGATTGCCGGCTCCAGATCGTCGCGGATGCGCCCACCATCACCAAGCTGCGCGTCATCAGCCGCCACCAGCAGCTCATACGCCTCGATTTCGAGGAACGCTTCGCCCCGCATCACGCGGCGCGCGTCACCGCGACCACGCACGATGCACTCGAGGGCGTGCAGGCGATGATCCTGTCGGACTACGCCAAGGGCACGCTGGGCGACCCTCAGGCCCTAATCCACCTGGCGCGCGAACGCGGCGTGCCGGTGATCGTCGACCCCAAGGGCCAGGATTTCGGCCGCTACCGCGGCGCCACGGTGGTCAAGCCCAACCTTGCCGAGTTCGAGGCGATCGTGGGTCCGTGCGCGGACGATGACGAACTGGTGGAACGCGGCAGACGGCTGTGCGCGGATCTCGAACTGGAAGCGCTGCTGATCACCCGCAGCGAGCGCGGCGTGACGCTGATCCAGCGCGGACAGCCCGCCTGGCACCTGCCTGCCCATGCGCGCGAAGTGTTCGACGTCACCGGCGCAGGCGACACGGTCTCGGCCACGCTGGGCTGCAGCCTCGCCGCCGGCCTGTCGCTGCGCGACGCCACCGCACTGGCCAACCTCGCGGCCAGCATCGTGGTCGGCAAGCTCGGTACGGCCACCGTGTCGGTGGATGAACTGCGCGCGGAACTGAACGCCCACGCCCCGCGCCCGCGCGGCCTGATCGAAGCCGCCGAGGCGCGCGACGCCATCGCCACCGCGCGCCGCCTGGGCGAACGCACCGTGGTGGCGGTCGGCCCCTTCGCCCCCTTCGACACACCGCGTCTCGCCTACCTCGAAGCGGCCGCCGCGCGTGGCGACCGGCTGCTGGCGCTGCCGCTCGCCGACGACGCCAGCGCCGGACTGCTGCCCGCACTGCGCATCGTCGACTGGGTGGTGGCGGCCCGGGACGCGGCGGAGCTGCACGACCTGCTGCAGACCCTGCAGCCCGACCTCATCGCTCTGCCGGCCGCCCACGCCGGGAACATTCCACAGACGACCGCCGAAGTGGTCGTGCTGCCCGGCGGCTGATCCTTCAGGACGGACCGGCCACCGGAGCGCAGCGCAGCGCCGCGCGCTCAGGCGCGGCCGATGCCGTAGTAGGTCCAGCCCTCGCTGCGCAGGCGCTCGGGGTGGTAGAGGTTGCGGCCATCGACGATGACCTTGGCGCGCAGGCGGTTCTGGATCTCGTCGAAATCCGGCGCGCGGAACTGCTGCCACTCGGTGCAGATCGCCAGCGCGTCGGCGCCATCCAGCGCTGAATACTTGTCGGCGGCGAGGCTGAAGGCGGGCCCTTCGGGATAGATGCGGCGCGTCTCTTCCATCGCCACCGGGTCGAAGGCCTGCACCTTCGCGCCCGCCTGCCACAAGGCCTCGAGCAGCGCGCGGCTCGGCGCCTCGCGCATGTCATCCGTGTTGGGCTTGAAGGACAGCCCCCACACCGCGATCGTCTTGCCACGCAGCGCCTGCGGCCCGCCGAAATGCTTCGCCAGCTTGGCGAACAGCACCTGCTTCTGCCGGTTGTTGACCGCCTCCACCGCCTTGAGCAGCGAGGCCTCGTAGCCGATCTGCTGCGCAGTACGCTCGAGCGCCTGCACGTCCTTCGGGAAACAGCTCCCGCCGTAGCCGCAACCGGGGTAGATGAAGTGGTAGCCGATACGCGGATCGGCGCCGATGCCCTTGCGCACCTCCTCGATGTCCGCGCCCAGGATCTCGGCCATGTTGGCCAGTTCGTTCATGAAGCTGATCTTGGTCGCCAGCATCGCGTTGGCAGCGTACTTCGTCAGTTCGGCGCTACGCACGTCCATGAACATCGTGCGCTCGTGGTTGCGGTTGAAGGGCTCGTACAGTTCGCGCATCAGTTCGCGCGCGCGCGGCGAGACGGTGCCGATGACGATGCGGTCCGGCTTCAGGAAGTCGCCGACGGCCGCCCCTTCCTTGAGGAATTCCGGGTTGGAGACGACATCGAACGGCACCTCCACCTTGCGCTCGGCCAGCACCTGCTCGACGCGGGCGCGCACCTTGTCCGCCGTGCCCACCGGCACCGTCGACTTGTTGATGATGACGCGGTAGCCGTCCATGTTGCGCGCGATGCTCTCGGCCACCGACAGCACGTACTGCAGATCGGCCGAGCCGTCCTCGTCCGGCGGCGTACCGACGGCGATGAACTGGATCTCGGCATGCTTCACCGCCAGCGCGGTGTCGGTCGTGAAGCGCAGGCGACCCTCGGCGACGTTGCGTTCGACGATCGCCTCGAGGCCGGGCTCCCAGATCGGCAGCACGCCGCGGTTGAGGTTGTCGATCTTGCGCTGATCGATGTCGATGCAGACGACGCTGTGCCCCACTTCCGCGAGGCAGGCGCCGGTGACGAGGCCGACATAGCCGGTACCGAAGATGGTGAGTTTCATGATGGGCGACGTAGGAAGAAGAAAACGGTTGGATTCATGACCCGGCGATGTTACCCGCCGATGTCCGGCAAGGGGCTCATTCGGGATCGAAACGGTAGCCGAAGATGCGGATGTCCGGCTCGAAATGGCGCGCCACCATCTCGGCCAGTTCGTCCGTGTAATAGCTGCGGTAGTCCTTCTTGCGGTCGGTGGCCTGGCGCTTGTGCAGCAGCGCCGGCGGCTTCACGCCGATGCGACGACAGGCCTCGTCGAAGTCCGCAGCCAGGTTCTCGTAGCGCCCCATGAAGTCGACCAGCACCTTGCCGTGCAGGTCGATGACGTAATCGCTCTGCAGTTCGATGCTGGTATCGACGTGGAACTGGTAGGGTCGCTCCGGATCGAGCTTCCAGCGCATGAACTGGTCGAAGGTCTCGATATGGCTCATCAGGTGCGGCCGCTCGCGCCGGATGTGATGGAAGGAGCTGACCTGCAGGTCCCACGGGTTGCGCACGAAGACGAACTTGAACAGCGTGTCGAAGGTCTCGGCCGGCAGCATCTCCTTGGCGGCGATGATCTTCGAGTGACGCGGAAACTTGATGCCGAGGCGATGACCGGACAGCGCCGACAGGCGCGAGCACAGGAACTGCACCGGGTACCACGGATCGCGCAGCCGCAGCGGACGCAGGGAATCGCGCACCGAGGTGCCGCCGGTCTTGGCAATGTGGACGAACAGGAAGTTGTACTTCAGCGACAAGAGCATTCAGGCATCTCCACAACCCGCAACCCGCGGGCCGAGCATTCACACCAGGCCGAGGGCCTCGAGATAGGCGGCCGCCGACGCATCGCGGTTGTAGGCCGCCACGGAGCCTTTCAACGCATCGGCCGGCAAGGGCGCATCGAGGGTACGCGCCATCGCGTCCCCCAATGCATCGGCGTCGCCCACGGCCACCAGGGGGCCAAAACGACCGCCGGCCAGCACCTCGCACGGGCCGCTCGGGCAGTCGGTCGCCACGCTCGGCGTACCCAGCGCCAGCGCCTCGGTCAGCACGTTGGGCGATCCCTCCCACGCCGAACTCAGCACGAACAGATCGGCGCGCGCCATCCACGCATACGGGTTGGGCGTGAAGCCCGGCAGGGCCACGTCCCCGGCCACACCAAGTTCCGCGGCGAGCGCTTCCAGCCGGCCCCGGTGGCGGCCCTCGCCGAGGATCACGAGGCGCGCCGGGCGCTGACGCCGCAGGCGGGCGAAGGCGCGCACCAGGGTCGGGAAGTCCTTCTGCTCGGTGAGCCGGCCCGCGCCGAGGATCAAGGGTTGCGCGCGGTCGCCGAACCACGGGTGGTCGACCACCTGCGCCGCCTGCTCGGCCAGCCGCGGCGTCACCACCGGATTGCGGATCACCTGCAGGCGCTCGCGCGGCAGGCCGGTCAGGCGCACCGTGTCCTCGAGCACGCCGTCCGACACGCACACCACACGATCGACCGAGGTGTAGAGCAGCCGCATCGGCGCCACCCTCAGCCAGCGGGCAATGCCCGAACGCCCCTCGAGTGCAGCCGACAGGTTCGTGCCGAGCCGGCCGACGATGCGCACCGTGCTGCCGGCAAGGCGGCGCGCCATCACCGCGGCCCGGATCGCCCTGTCCTTGGCAGCGAGCAGCGCATCGGGCCGGTTCTCGCGCAGGTAGCGCGCCAGCGGCCACACCGCCAGCCCGCTATGGCGCACACCGAGGTCAATTAGGCGTACCCCGGGCGGCAGCGTGCCGAGATGCGCGCTGTCGGCACGGATCGCGAGCAGGTCGACCTGCACGCCGCGCGCGGCGAACCCTTCGATCAGGTTCAGCACCATGCGCTCGACGCCACCCTCGCCAGAGAACGAGATGAACACCGCCAGACGACTCATTGGAACTCCCTGAAGCCAAGCGCGGCAAGGTAGGCGCGGGCGCTGGATTCGTCCGTGTACCCCTGCACCGCGGCGCGCGACGCCGCGGCGGAGGTCGGCGCGTCGAGCTGCCGCAGCAGGCCCGCCGCCAAGGCATCGACAGCGCCCACCGGCACCAGCGGACCATGACGGCCCCCCTCCAGTACCTCGCGCGGCCCGCTCGGGCAGTCGCACGCCACGCTCGGCACCCCCAGCGCCAGCGCCTCGATCAGCACCACGGGCATCCCCTCCCAGCGCGAGGTCAGCGCGAACACGGCCGCACGCGACATCCACGCATAGGGGTTGGGGCAGAAGCCGGGCAGCGCCACGTCGGCCGAGACGCCCAGTTCGACCGCCAGCTTCTCCAGCTCTCCGCGGCGGCGGCCTTCACCGAGAATGAGCAGGCGGCAGGGGCGCTGCGCACGCACGCGGGCGAAGGCACGCAACAGGGTGGCGAAATCCTTGCGCTCGGAAAGTTCGCCGACCCCGAGGATCAGCGGCGGCTCGCCGGCGCCCAGCCACGGATGCTCGACCGCCTCGGCCGCCCTGGCGGTCATCGCCGGGGTGATGATCGGGCTCGGGACGACGCGGATGTGATCGCGCGCAAGGCCCGTATAGGCCGCGAGATCGTCGGCCACCCCGCGCGAAGGCACCAGCACGGCTTCGGCCGCCGGATACATCCAGCGCATCGACGTGCGCTGCAGCCAACGCTCGAAGGCGCCGCGGCTCGCCAGATTGACCGACACCGTCGTGCCGAGGCGCACCCCGACCCGCGTGGGCACATGCGCCATCCAGCGCGCGAACAAGGCCGCGCGGTTTACGCGGTCCTTGTCCGACAGCATCGCCTGTGGCCGCTCGCGGCGCAGGTAGCGGACCACACCCGGAATCGCCGTGTTCACGTGACTCACGCCCAGCGGCAGGTAACGGACGCCGTCGGGCAGCGCATCGAACCTGGGTCCATGTCCGTCCACGCCGAGCACGTCGACCCGCAGGCCCAGGCGTGCAATCGCCGGCACCAGATTGCGCAGCACGCGATCGACGCCGCTGTGGCCGGAGGTGGCCGCGAAGATGGCGAGATCGGTGCTCACGCGCGCGCCTCCCCGCCGGCCAGCAGGCGCTGGAACAACTCGTGGTATCGCCGGGCGCAGGTCTCTACGGTGTATTCGCGCACGGCTTCGCTGCGCCGCTCGACGTCGCCGGGATGGTCCAGCGTCGCCGCCATCGCCGCGGCCAGGGCATCGACATCATCGACCGGCACCAGCGGCGCCACCTCGCCGCCGCGCAGAATCTCGCGCGGTCCGCTCGGGCAATCCGTCGCCACTACCGGCACGCCGATCGCCAGCGCCTCGGTCAGCGCATTCGGCGACCCCTCCCAGCGCGAGGAAAGGACGAACAGACCGGCACGGGCAAGATAGCGGTAGGGATTCGCATCGAAGCCCGGCAAAGCGAAGTCCTCCGCAACACCGAGCCGCGCCGCCTGCTCGCACAACTCGCGGCGCAATCGGCCCTCGCCAAGGATCATCAGGCGACACGGACGCCCGGCGCGGACGCGGGCAAACGCGGACAACAAGGTGTCAAAGCCCTTCTGCGTGCGCAACCCACCGACGGCGATCACCACCGGCGGTTGCCCGGGGGCAAACCAGGGATGGTCGAGCGCCTCGGCCGCATGTTGCCGCAGGGCCGGCGTGACGACCGGATTCCGGATCAGGTGCGTGCGTTCAGCCGGCAGGTGTGCAATGGCGGCAATGTCGCGTACGACGCCCTCTGAATTGCCAACCACCGCTGCCGCTGCGCCGTATGCGCCGCGGATCAAGCGGTAGGCGCGCCAGCGCTTGAGTACATTGCGCTGGGCAAGGCGCTCGGACACCGTCGTGCCCGGCCGCATCACGAGCTTGAACGGCACGCCCGACAGACGCCGGGCCAGCACCGCGGTCCGCCCCGCCTTGTCCTTGCCGCACAGCACGAAATCGGGACGGAACTGCTTGAGGTAGCGGCGCATGAAAGGCTGGATCTCGAACACGCCCGAGCGCCCCGACTCGACCAGGCGGACGCGCCGGTCGAGTTGATCCAGATAGGGCTCGTGCCGCGACCGCGTGACGAAATCGACCTCCACGCCCAGATCCGCGAGGCCACCCGCGAGATTCACCAGCATGCGCTCGACGCCGCCATCACCGAACGAGGGCATGAAAATAGTTAGGCGCATCCACGGGCTCCAGACGAAGGGCGAAAGTATACCGGAACCCTCCGCGCTCAGTTCATGCCGCCTCGGGCCTCTCAGGCGTGCGGCTATAATCCCGCTTCTTTGTCCCTGCCCGTGGGCGTGATGCCGCCACAGATCATCTACCTTGCCCGAGGTCGCCCACAGCGGCCGCGGGCCAACCTGATCCAGACCCTGCATACCGTCGAGGCCCTCGGCGTGGCCGGAGCCAAGGTGCGCCTGTATGTCCCGCCGGTGCCGCGAGGGTTCGACATGGCAGACTTTCTGGCTGGCATGGGCATTCGCCACCCGATCGACATCCACCCCACCTGGATGCTGCACAGCCGCTGGAAGGGCTGGCCGCTGGCGCTGCTGCAGCGCGGGGCCCTGCGCCGCGCCGACGCGGTCTACACCCGCGTGCCCGATTTCTCGCTGCTGCTGGCCCGCGCCGGGATTGCGCACTTCCTGGAAGTCCACGACACGGCCAGCCTCTCGGCCGAAGGCCTGATCGCACCGCTCCTCGCCGCGCAGGCAAAGGGCCTGCTCAGGGGGCTGACCGTGATCACCGCCGCCGGCCGCGACGCGCTGGCCGATGTGGGTTTCGATCCCTCGCGCATTGCGGTCCTGCCCAGCGGCGTGGATCTGGAGGCCTTTTCCCGGGTACCGTTGCCCTCCGCCGACGATTTCGCCCATCCCAGGCTCATGTACGTTGGTCGGATCAGCGCCGACCGCGGCCTGCCCCTGTTCGAACGAATCGCATCGGCTGGATTCCCCCTCGTCCTCATCGGCCCGCAGGACGGCACGGTGAAATGCAGCGCGGAGAACCTCGCGCTCGAGCCCGCCATCCCCCACGCCGCCGTCCCGTCCGCACTCGCACGGGGCGCCATTGCGCTGATGCCCTATCAGACGGACCTGCGCCACGCGGCAACGATCAGCCCGATCAAGCTCTTCGAGGCCATGGCCGCCGGGCGACTCGTCATCGCCTCCGACCTGCCACCGATCAGAGAGGTCGTCCGGCACGGCGAAAACGGCCTGCTGGTCCCGGCTGACGATCCCGTGGCGTGGGTTGAGGCTGTCCGCCGTGCCCAAGGCGCCCCAGGCCACGCGGTGGCGATGGCAATGAAGGGCCGGGAAACCGCGGCGGAGTATGACTGGGGCACGCGCGCAAGACGGTTGCTGACGTTTTGCTGCCCCGATCACCCACAAAGCCCGTCCGACTGACAATACCGCGTCAAACGCCGCTTCATGACCAACTCAATCGGCCCCAGCCACCGCTCGATCTTTGCTCGCCTATCGCCTGCAAGCATCCGCGCGTGGTCGACCAGCCTAACCGGCACCCGGCTTCTCGGAGCAGTCGCGCTGTTGCTGTCGATGATGCTCGCAGCGAGCATGGGCGAGATCATCAACCGTGACGGCATCATCTATGTCCGGTCAGCTCAAGCGTTCCTCGATGATGGCCTGAGCGCCGCCATGGAGGTGTACAACTGGCCAGCCTATTCCATCCTCATTGCACTTCTTTCGGGCATGAGTGGTCTTTCGCTCGAAGCCGCTGCCCATTTGGTCAATGCGGGCTTGATGGTCCTGCTACTGGACTCCTTTATCCGCCTGTGTAGGCAGCTCGATCCCGTCAGCGCGAGACCATGGATCGCTGCGCTGGTGTTCCTGACCTTTCCGCCGCTGGCGCACAGCCTGGAGATTTACCGGGACTGGGGCTACCTCGCCTTCGCAATGTTCGCATTCACTCACCTGCTGCGCTTCTGGCAGGACGACGTTGGACAGATCAAGGATGCGCTGCTTTGGCAAGGCGGGATGTTCGCAGCCACCCTGTTCCGCGTCGAAGGTGCGGCCCTCCTTGTACTCGCTCCGCTCGCTCTGATTTTTCAAGCCAGACCATGGCGCGCGCGAATGTGGCGGACGTTTCTTGCAAGTTCGTGGTCGTTACCTGCCCTGCTCCTCGGCATCGCCCTGCTCGCCTTGGGCGAAGTCCAGCTGGGCAAGTTCAGGGATCTGCTCGTCTATTCAAATCCGAGCACCGTATTTGGCGCGTTCAACGACGTCGCACAACAGTTCTCATCAGCGCTAAACAAGTACAGCGACGACTTTGCTCCACATATGCTGGCCAGCGGCATCGTCACCGTGGCCACGTGGATGGCATTCAAGAATCTTGGCGCATTCATTGGGTTGATCACGCTCTTTGGCGCGTACCAATTCGGCCTACCTCGCCAGAACGGGCATCGGTTGATCTATGCGCTGATCGGCATCGTCACCCTCATTGTCATTACGTTTCTCGCGGCTCGCTTGATCATAGTCGGGCGTTACGCGCTGCTTGCGTCATGTCTGCTGATGACGATCACAGTCTGGGTGTCGACCCGCTTGTTCGAAGCAAGCAAGCGCAATCGACGCGGCTATCGGTGGGCGTGGCTTGTCGTATTCACTGGACTGGTTATCGGCGCCCTGGTCAACATCGGCGCACGCCCCGACTACAAGGCGTACATCCGCGACGCCGGGCAGTGGATAAAGCACAGCGTCCCGGCCGATACGTTGGTCATCACCAACGATTTCATCATTGACTACTATGCTGAACGCCCCCACGGCCCCAAGCTCGACAGGCTCGACAAGGTACGTGACCACTTGGCGGCCACTTCGCCACCCTACTATGTGGTGCTGCGCATCAAGGACCACGACATGGACGAGGCGCGTGCCCTATTCGCGACAGATCCAGCCAAGGAGTTCAGAAGTTCGCGCGCGCCGGAAGGCATCCTCATCTTCCATGTCGAAACGCCCTGAGCCAAGCCCTGCCATGAACCGCCTCCTCATCGTCCGCACCTCCGCCATCGGCGACGTCGTCTTCGCATCGCCCTTCGCTGCGGCGGTCAAGCGCACGTGGCCGCAGGCGCATGTGGCGTGGCTGGTCGAGCCGGGCATTCACGAGCTACTCGCGGCCGATCCCTGCATCGACGAGCTGATCCTGTGGCCGAAAGGCGAGTGGAAGCAGCTCTGGCATAACCGCCGGTACGGAGAGCTGTTCCGACGCATCCGCGCGTTCCGCGCCCTGTTGCGGGCAAAGCGCTTCGACACCGCCATCGACATGCAGAGCCTGCTGAAGAGCGGCCTGCTGACCTGGCTTTCAGGCGCCCCGCGCCGCATCGGGCTCGGCTCGCGCGAAGGCAGCCAATGGCTGATGACCGAGCGCGTGCCCAAGGGCGGCATCGCGCGCCGTATCGGCTCCGAGTACCGCTATCTGGCCGAACAGCTGGGCCTTGATGCCGGCGAGTTCTTGCCGCGGCTGTGTGTCGGCGACGATACCGAGGCCAAGGCGCAGGCGCTGATGGCGGCACACGGCCTGGCGCCGAAGCGGTTCGCCGTGTTTGCCCCCTTCACCACGCGACCGCAGAAGCACTGGTTCGAGGACGCCTGGCAGGCGCTGGCGCCAAAGGTGCGTGACGAACTGGGGCTCACGCCCGTCATCCTCGGCGGTCCGGCGGACCGCGAGGCCGCGGCGCGCATCGCCGGAAACACGCCCGGGGTGATCTCGCTCGCCGGCGCCACCCGCCTGCCCGAGGCGGCCGCGCTGATCCGCCATGCCGGCCTGCTGGTCGGCGTAGACACCGGACTCACCCACATGGGCACGGCCTTCGCCACCCCCACCGTTGCGCTGTTCGGCTCCACCCGCCCCTACCTCGACACCGGCCGCAGCAACGGCCGCGTGATCTGGCTCGGGCTGCCCTGTTCGCCCTGCCGCCGCCGCCCGACCTGCGACGGCGCCTTCACCTGCCTGCGCGAGATCACCGCCGACCGGGTCATGGACGAGGCTCGCGCCGTGCTCAGCGTGGAACACGCATCATGAAGGTGCTGCACGTCGAAGCCGGCCGCCACCTCTACGGCGGCGCCAAGCAGGTGCTCTACATTGTCGAGGGCCTGGCCCGGCGCGGCGTGGAGAACCTGCTCGCCTGCCCGACCGGCGCCCACATCGCAAGCGCCGCGGGTGCCCATGCCCGCGTGTTCGAGATGCCGATGAAGGGCGACGTCGACATCGGCCTTGCCTTCCGCCTGCGCCGCCTGATCGCCACCGAGCGCCCCGACCTCGTGCACATCCACAGCCGCCGCGGCGCAGACCTTTGGGGCGGGCTGGCGGCGCGGCTGGCCGGCGTGCCCTGCGTGCTGTCGCGCCGTGTGGACAACCCCGAGGCACGCTGGGTGGTGGCGGCGAAATACCGGCTGTACGATCACGTGATCACCATCTCGGACGGGATCCGCGACGTGCTGCTGGCTGAGGGTCTCGCACCCGACCGGGTGTCCTGCGTGCGCAGCGCGGTCGACCCGGCACCCTACCTGATCGACTACGACAGGGCCGGCTACCGGGCGCAACTCGGGCTGCCCGCCGATACCCTGCTCGTCGGCATCGTCGCGCAGCTGATCGCGCGCAAGGGCCATCGCCACCTGCTCGCGGCGCTGAAGGACGTCCTGCCTCACCACCCCCACCTGCAGGTGCTGGTCTTCGGACGCGGCCCGCTCGAGGCGGAATTGCGCCAGGCCATCGTGGACCAGGGCCTCGCCGGCACGGTCCGCCTGATGGGCTTCGTCGACAACCTGCCCGACATCCTCGGCTGCCTCGACCTGCTGGCGCACCCGGCCGACATGGAAGGCCTGGGCGTGTCGCTGCTGCAGGCCTCGGCAGCGCGGGTGCCGATCATCGCGAGCCGGGCCGGTGGCATGCCCGAGGCCGTGCGCGATGGCGAGAACGGCCTCCTGATCCCGCCGGGCGACGTCCCGGCCCTGGCCGCGGCCATGAACCGCCTGCTCGGCGATGCAACCTTGCGCGCCTGCATGGGCGAGGCTGGCCGCGCCCTGGTACTGCGCGAGTTCTCGACCGAGGCGATGTGCGACGGCAACCTCGCGATCTACCGCAAGGTCCTGGAGGAACACCGATGAAATCGCTGCACATGATCGGCAGCACGCACATGGGCGGCGCCGAGCGCTGGTTCACGCGCTTTCTCGCCGCCATGCTGCGCCAGGGCGAGGACGTCGAGGCTGTGGTGCGACGCGGGTCCGAACTCGCCCAGCATCACCTCGCCGGCATTCCTCATCACGAGCTGCCGTTCCGCACCGTCTGGGATCCGTTTTCGCGCCATGCCGTGTCGCGGCTCATCGCCCGCAGCGACGCGCCCATCGTGCAGACCTACATGGGTCGCGCCACCCGCCTCACCCATCTCAAGCGCGGCCGCGGCAAGGTGCATGTGTCCCGCCTTGGCGGCTACTACAAGCTCGCCCCCTTCCGCCACGCCCATGCCTGGATCGGCAACACCAAGGGCCTGTGCGACTGGATGATCCAGGGTGGCCTGCCCGCCGAGCGCGTGTTTCACATCACCAATTTCGCCGATCCGGCCCGTGCGGTGGCCGCGGACGAACTGCATGCCCTGCGCCAGCGCATCGGCGTGCTGCCAGAAGACTGGATCATGGTGACCGCCGGGCGGCTGATCGACGTCAAGGGACACCGCTACCTGGTCGACGCGCTCAGCAGCCTGCCCGCCGAGATCGACGGCCAGCGCCTGCGGCTGGTGGTCCTGGGCGACGGCGACCTGGCGGCGCCCCTTGCCGAACAGGCGCGCCAGGCGGGCGTGGCCGACCGCATCCTGTGGGCGGGCTGGCAGCATGATCCGGCGCCCTGGTTCCACGTCGCCGACATGGTGGTGTTCCCCTCGCGCGACGCCGAGACCCTGGGCAACGTCATCCTCGAAGCCTGGGCCTATGGCAAGCCGCTGGTCGCCAGCGCCTTCCGTGGCGCGCGCGAGATCACCCGGCCTGGCGAAGACGCCTGGGTCGTCCCGTGCGACGATGGTGCGGCGCTTGCGGCCGGCATCGAACACGTCATCCGCAACCCCGGCCTGCAACGACAGATGGTGGCGAACGGCCTCGCCCGCATCGAGCGCGACTTCTCCGAGACCGCGGTGATCGCACAATACCGTGCGCTCTACGCCCAATTGCTCGACAATCGCTGAAGTGGCACGACCCCCACGCTCACTTCGTTCGCTGCCCCCCGAGGGGGCGCAGGCCTCCCTTGGGGCGGCCCGGCGGGAGGCCTGACATGGACACCGGCATCAACATCCTCATGTACCACCAGGTCGGCGAGTTCGCACCAATGAAGGCGCACCGCTCGACCTACTGCGACCATCGCCGCTTCGCCCGCCAGATGGCCTTTCTGGCGCGCTTCGGCTACACCGTGCTATCGATGGACCAGGTGTTGGCCTGCCTGCGCGGCGAGGCGCCCGTCCCGCCCAAGGCGGTAGCGCTGACCTTCGACGACGGCTACGAGAACTTCTACGAGTACGCCTTCCCGGTGCTGAAACAGCACGGTTTCCCGGCGATGGTGTACCTGATCTCGGGCCTGCTCGGCCAACCCTCGAGTTGGTTCGCCAAGGACGGCCGCGACACCCCGCCGCTGATGAGCGCCGAACGCGTGCGCCAGCTGCATCGCGAAGGCATCGACTTCGGCTCGCACTCGGCCACCCACGTCAAGCTGGCCGAACAGGACACGAACCGCATCCGCGAGGAAGTCACCCGCTCCAAGCGCGAACTGGAAGACGTGCTCGGCGCCGCGGTCGCGCATTTCTGCTACCCCTACGGCAGCCACGACATGCGTGCGGTCGAAGCCGTGGCCGAAGCCGGCTACCAGTGCGCAACCACCTGCGTGCGCGCGCCCGCGACGACCGACGACGACCCGCTGACCCTGCCACGCAAGGCCGTGTCCTGGGGCGACAACCTCATCGGCCTGTGGTGGCGCCTGCACATGAAGAACACGCCCAAGCAGGCACCGATCAGGCGGCCGGACAGCAGCTTCAGCGCAGCAGGCAGTCGGTAGGCAGGTCGATCGCGCCGGCTCGGCTGGTCCTCAGTTGCCCTACTCCTCGCCCCCTACGGCCTGCAGCCGCGCATAAGGGCCGCCGCGAACAGACAGCTCGGCATGCGTGCCGCGCTCGACGATGCGGCCGTTCTCCATCACCAGGATCTGGTCCGCCTTTTCGATCGTCGACAGCCGGTGCGCGATCACGATCGTGGTCCGCCCGACCATCAGGCGCTCGATCGCCGCCTGGATCAGGCGCTCGGACTCGGTATCCAGCGCCGAGGTCGCTTCGTCGAGGATCAGGATCGGCGCGTTCTTCAATAGCGCACGCGCAATTGCCAGCCGTTGCCGCTGGCCGCCGGAGAGCATCACGCCGTTCTCGCCGATCTCGGTATCCAGCCCATTCGGCAGCCGGTCGATGAACTCCTTCGCCGCGGCGGCCTCCACCGCCGCCTCGATCGCCTCGCGCGGCGCGTCGGCCAGGTCGCCGTAGGCGATGTTGTTGGCGACCGTATCGTTGAACAGCGTCACCTGTTGCGACACCAGCGCCACGTGGCGGCGCAGGTTGCGCAAGGTGTAGTCGCGCACGTCCACACCGTCGATACATATCTCGCCGCAGTCGTGGTCGTAGAAGCGGGTGAACAGGCTGGCGAGCGTGGACTTGCCGCTGCCCGAGCGCCCCACCAGCGCCACCATCTGTCCGGGCTGCACGTCGAATGAAAGCTCGTGCAGCACCTCGCGCTCCGTTCCCGGATAGCGGAACGACAGCCCGCGCACCTCGATGCGGCCCTCGACCCGCTCACGCACGACCGTGCCCTGGTCAAGCTCCGAGGGCTCGTCGAGTTGCTCGAAGATGCTCTCCGCCCCTGCCACACCCCGCTGGATCTTGGAACTCACCTCCGACAACTGGCGGATCGGCTTGGGCAGCATCGCAGCCGCGGTGATGTAGGCGACCAGGTCGCCCGCGCTCGCGTCGCCGCGCAGCAGCAGCACCAGGAACAGCACCACCGACATCGCCGAATAGATGACGACCTGCAGAATCGGCGTGTAGGTCGCGTTGGTCTTGCCCATGCGCAACTGCTTGCGCGTGTTGTTCTCGCTCGCCTCGCGGAAACGGCGGGACTCGTAGTCCTCCCCGCCGAAGCTGCGGACCACCCGGTAGCCCTGGATGGTCTCTGACACCACATGGGTCACGTCGCCCATCGCACGCTGGATCTTCTTCGCCTGCTTGCGAAACTTGCGCGACGCCCGCGACACCAGCACGCTGATCACCGGCAGCACCGCCACCATCACCAGCGTCAGCTTCCAGTTCATCCAGATCAGGTAGCCGAACAGGAAGACGACGCTGAGCCCTTCGCGGATCACGATCTTGATCGCATCGGTCGCCGCCGCGGTCACCATCGTCACGTTGAAGGTGATGCGCGAGATCAGGTGCCCCGAGTTGTGCCGGTCGAAGTAATGGTTGGGCAGCCGCAGCATGCTGTCGAACAAGGCCAGGCGCAGGTCATGCACCAGTCCGAGCGACACCTTGCTCATGAAGTAATTGCCCAGGTAAGACCCCACCCCCTGCCAGATCGCGATCAGCACGATCATCACCGGCACGGCCTTGACGAGGTCAACGCCGTCAAGGAACGGCACGCCGAGCTGCAGACCCTCCGTCGCCCCCCCCAGGCCATCGACGAAGTACTTCATCACCCCGGCCAGCATCGGCTGGGACGAGGCGAAGATCATGAAGCCGAGGATGCTGACCGCGAACGTGCCCACGTACGGGCGCACGTAGCTGAGCAGGCGGAAGTAGATGCGCAGGCTGGAGGGGGGTGTTGCCTGAAGGGGTGTCATTGGAGCCTGAAGCGGGGAAAGCCATCATGGGCGCACTCGCCCGGGCCTGAAGCCCACGTGCGGCGCGCAAGGACGCACATGATAGCGCCGGAGACGGCGGGCCAGAACCGGCGCGGTTTTGGCGATTTGCGCACCCCTAGTTTTGTGCAGTTTATATCTCTCGCTGCAGGTGCGATAATTCCAGCTGTCGGATACCAGCTCCCCGCCACGCAGACCTAGAATAATGACATCAGCCTTTTATATATGGGTCGGAGCTGTCATCTGAAAACGACTTACAACGGATGCGTCTGCTGCAGTTGTGCAAGCTCTGCTTCTGCGCAGTCCAATTAAACGGGATTAATTATGGGCTATTTGATCGAAAAGTACACCGAAGAATATTTTCTCCGAGAAGGCGAATCTGGCCAGGTACTTCACTATGGCGTAGAAGGAGTTGAGTCGTTTCGGCGAGGAAATCTGCGCGAGCATGACCAAGAAATCCTTGAGCATATTAATTTTAATGGCGCACGTGTTCTTGAGTTCGGATTTGGTCGCGGAGAGACCATTAAATATGTATGGGAACGAAAAGCCGCCAGCTATATTGGAGTTGACTTTTCTGAAGCGGCCTGCCGCATTGCGAGGGAGTTTCTAGAACGCTACGCTATTTCAGGGCCGACGATCTATCAGTCGGATGCCTTGGACTTTGTGCGGGCCTATGCAGGCGGTCAGATTGGCAACGCCTCTGGCCAACTTGATATCGTGATGATGCTTGACTTCATCGAACATGTACCCCGAGCGGAACTGGTGGAAATTTTAACCGCTCTGAGACCATGCATGTCTGCATCTGCTGTTGTCGTTGTCAATACGCCCGACTTTTTCGTTGATAACGATGTCGTTACGGAGGGTCTTAACGAGCTAGGGCGCGATTCATCGGATTTTGTAGCCGAAACACAGGGAATGCATTGCAATCGTTACACCCTCGACAGTCTACGCCAGTTCTTCGCTGGCCTTGGGTATCTCGCGGTATCGCGTGGGCATTATTTCGTTCTGGCGACAACACCGCAGAATAACTGGCTGGGGGAGTTGAGTTACCGGCAACTGTGGAATGAAGCGCGGGATCGCGGTTGCAGGTTGGCTGGCGCGTGGCCGCGCGAGAGCTTTGAAGTTCCTTACCCAGTTGCCGAAACACCCGAGCTTAAAACCTTTGGTGAAGGGAATCTTTCGGGAGTTTCCCTATACGTCACGAAGAGTTATGAAGAATATTACCGGAACGGCAACTATGACGATTTCTTGTCTGAGTACCTGACCCGCTTCGATTTGTCAGGCCAAACGGTGTTTGATATCGGCGCTTTCGTCGGAGCAAACACTCTGCAATTTTCTCGCATGGTCGGAGAGGGGGGACTAGTCTGCTCCTTTGAGCCCAATCCCTTTAATCGAGATCGCCTGCGCCTCAATTTATCAGAGAATCCCCACCTTGATGAGCGCGTAAGGGTCTTCCCGTTTGCGGTATCTGACCAAGAAGGGCAGATTAACTTCCGGCTTCATCGCAATGTGGATGCGGGAATCAGCAGCGCATCATACATCGATGGCGCTCATACCACGATGACGGACGTCGAGTTGTCAAACTTCGGATTCACAGATGTTTCCGTGGACGTCTGCACGATTGATGAGTTTGTCGAGCGGACTGCTTTTTCGCCAAAATGCATCAAGCTGGACATTGAAGGCGCAGAACATCTCGCGCTATTTGGGGCGGCGAAAACGCTGGCCACACATCGTCCGATTCTTTTGATCGAACTGCATTCGACCTTCTGCGCAGCAACCGTTATCAATACTCTGGCAAAATTTGGCTACACGAGTGAAGTGTTGTTCGTTGAGCCTGATGGCCGCTGTTTCATTGGATCAAATTCAGCGGCGCCAATTGATGCAAAACCTGAAACAGGGGTTTTGCAATTGAAGTTTGACACTTTGCGTGCCGAGATGGCTCACATACGGCGAAAGTCTGAGGCAGACGCCGCGCGCCTGAGTGCTTCGACCCAGGAGTGTTCCAGTCTGAAGCTAGAATTAGCCGGGGCAAATGATCGCGTGCGAGAATTAGAAGTTCAGCAGTTGGATTTGCAGCGCCGCTTTAACGAGCAGCAGGTCATATTGGCTTCGGTCCAGGCTAACTTGTTGCGCTATCAACTCTTCCCCATCATACGGCTAGCCCGCAAGATCAAGCGGATTTTCAGCGGGAGCTAACAAGACTAGCGATTCGGCAGGCACCCCTATGAAAATAGCGACAGGGGGACTGCCGGGCCCCGCCACCTCTATCTGTGCCGTATGCATGTAACTGCAATTCTTTTTGGAATGCTTTTGTGATACTTAAAAAAATTTCCAAGTATTTGCCGGTTTTTTTTGACTTGGTTAAGTCTGATTTTCAGCGTCGCTACCTTGGAACATATCTTGGGGCATTCTGGGCAGTAGCTGCGCCATTTTCAATCATTGGCGTATTGCTGTTCGTTTTCAATGTGGGTTTTCGCTCTGGCCCTGTAGCTGGCGTTGATTTCGACGTTTGGCTCGTATCAGGCCTAATAGTCTGGTTTTACATCAGCGACGCCATCGTTTCGGGAGGCAACTCCATAACGGAATATGGCTTTCTCGTGAAAAAAATTCGATTCATGACCGAACTGCTGCCGGTCGTTAGAATTACATCATCTCTTTATATTCACTTGATTAATTTTTCTCTTCTGTTGGTTTTGCTTCTCTTTCGCGGGCATTATCCAACCTTACATTGGGCGCAGCTTCCGTATTATTTTGTCGCCCTATATATTTTTGTCCTAGCGCTTGGAATGATCGCTGCCGTGATACAGGTTTTTGTGAAAGACTTCGGCGGAGTAATCGCAATTCTAATGCAGATCGGATTCTGGGCAACACCGATTTTGTGGGACGCCAAGATTTTGCCAGATCATTTTAGATTCATAGTGACGTACAACCCTGCTAATTACCTTGTTCAGGGCTACCGCGAAACCTTGTTGTTTGAAAAGTGGTTTTTCGATCGTCCGCTAGAGAGTTTATTCTTTTGGGGGCTGACCTTGGCGCTCTTTACCGTCGGGCTCACACTATTTAATCGAACCAAACATCAATTTGCAGACGTACTTTAATCCTGCCGATGAAAAATGCTATTTCCGTTCGTAATCTGACAAAAACTTATCGCCTTTATCGGTCCAAGGCGGATCGTGCCGTAGATATTTTCCTACCGTTTGGCAAGGTTCGATATCAAAACCATCATGCCCTGCGTGACATTACCTTTGATGTTGATGTGGGTGAGTGTGTTGGCATTATTGGTCGGAACGGCTCTGGGAAGTCGACCTTGCTAAAGATTCTTACTGGTGTTTTGGCGCCGACCCAAGGGGAGGTAAAGGTCCATGGAAAGATTGCCTCTCTGCTCGAACTAGGCGCAGGTTTCAACCCTGAACTGACGGGCCGAGAGAATATTTTTTTCCACGGCACGCTGATGGGCTGCACGCGGAAAGAGATTGAGACACGTCTTGACGAGATTATAGCTTTTGCTGATATCGGGGAGTTTATCGAACAACCGGTCAAGGTGTATTCCAGCGGGATGTTCGTTCGGCTCGCCTTTGCTGTTTCGGTGCATACTGATCCGGACGTCTTGATCGTCGATGAAGCCCTCGCGGTCGGCGATGTACGGTTTCAGAAAAAATGCATCGACTTTATGCGACGCTACAAGGACAGTGGCAAGACCATTTTGTTTGTGAGTCATGACATTTTCACCGTTAAATCTTTCTGCAATCGCCTTGTACTGCTCCATGATGGCCAGATTGAACTGATCGGTAATCCTGACGAGGTGGCCAATCGATATCACCAGATAATGTTCCCAAAGTCGGCAGAAGCACCGACCCATGCCGTGACCTCAGGGGCTCATCTCGATCTAGGCGTCGAAGTCTATGATGGGAGTTACTGGCTAGATGTTGACGTTGATGTTGCCGATCATCAGTGGGGCGACGGTGCTGCTTGGATTAAACAACTACGCGTAGGCGGGATTCGCGAGCCGAATCTTTTCGGATGGCAGGATGAGGTGGTGATCGAGGCTGTGGTTCAATGGAGTCCCGATGCGGCAGGTCGGATATCTCTTGAGCACAACGTCCCTCCGCGTTTATTGATTGGTTACCGTTTTGAAAACAGTCAGGGATGGGTCATAACCAATTTCACAAATGCCATGATTGCAGACGATGCTATTGATGTTGATCTTTTGACGCATTCGAGCTGCCTCATTCGCTGTCGGATTGGCGCAATGCAATTGGCATCCGGGCATTACTTCATTACCCCAGGTATCGCGATCGGCACAAAGGACAATCTGTTTCCAGTTAAGGAATACACCAATTTGATTCATTTGTATTGCGATACAAATGAATCGGTACTTGGGCAGATTATTTTGCCATATGACATTCATGTTGTGGACAAGGCATGACCCCCTTTGGCGAAAAATTAGAACTAATGAAGATCCGGTGGATTGAGCAAACAATATGGATAAGATTCCCGTCGTTTCATCTGCCCCGAGTGCTGTTTCGATTGGGCGACAGGTATGGGCTGACTTCGCCAGGGTTGTCGCCGTTTATGGTGTGGTGCTTATCCACTCTTGCGGTGCTGCGTTTTATCAGTACAGCAAAATCCCACTATCAAGTTGGTTGCAGGCGGTCGTACTCGACTCTGTAGTGCGGAGCGCGGTGCCGCTTTTCGTGATGCTTTCCGGGGCCTTGATTTTCGGCACTGCTGCCAAAGGAGGCACAATTGTTGAAACCATTCATCAAATCCCTCGGCGTCTGATGCGAGTTTTTGTCCCACTAGTTATATGGAGTGGATTGTATCTTTTGTACCTCGCTCAATCTGGGCTTGAGGTTGATATAAAGAGCATTTTGATAAAGCCTGCGATGTACCACCTATGGTTTGGGTACATGATTCTAGGGATTTATTTTTTGTTACCCATTCTTCGCCCGATTTACACATCGATGCAGGGCTCCGTAAGCTTTGCTTCGTATTTCTTTGTCGTTTGGATTGTTTTGACTTCGGTGTCAGTTTACTGGCCGATTTCTTTCCTGTCCCTTCTACAACAAAATAGCCTGTTTGGCTACGGTGGGTATTTCATTCTTGGGGCTCTGCTCGCCACGGTTCAAATACCCTTCTCATCGATTGTGTGGGCAGTAGTTTGGGGGGCTAGTGTCCTGCTGACAGCTTGTATAACTTGGCTCAAATCAGAATCTGCCGGATTGCCAGTAGAAACGGCTTTTGACTATTTTAGTCCAAATGTTGTAGTAGCTTCGGTGGCAGCTTTTGTTTTGTTAAGTCGGATCCGCATTGCCAATCACCTGACCGATTTTATTAAAGCCCTTAGTGACCTGAGCTTCATCGTCTATTTCGTCCATGTATTGGTTTTGGAATATGTCCGCTTTAATCCAATTTTAATACAAGAAACAGAAAAATGGCCCGTAGGGTTGCTCATCATAGCGATTTCGTTAATCACCTTCTTACTTAGTATGCTTATTGCGTCCACTATTCGATTAGCTCCTGGGAGCCGACATGTATTCGGATGATAAGGAGGCGAAGGGCAATGCGTCTGGAGTACTTCCCAACGCCTTCCCGAGACAGCCATCCCGTGGAAGGGTTCTGTTGTTTAGCTATGCCTTTCCTCCGATGCAGGTACAAATGACCCCTGCCGTTTTTAAGCCGATGGCAGCGATCGTTCAGCAAGGCTATGACGTCGATGTCGTATGTGCCGACTCTTTTTGCCGCGAGCTCCCGCTCGATGCAAGTTTGCTACCGCATGCCAAAAAACTTTTTCCGAATATTACCCGCCTTAATCCGCCGGCGGGACTTCTGGGGTGGATTCGAAGGAAGTCTAATGTGCTGTCTCGTATTCCCGATTTAATGACGGTTTTAAGCAGAACGGCTTATGAGCATTTGATGGATATCGACCTTGATCAATATGAATCAGTGATTACCTGGTCGCCGTTTCATTCCATAAATCCCGTAATGGTTGAGGTCAAGAAAGCCAGAAAGAGAGTTCGCTGGATTGCCCAATTCAGCGACCCTTGGGCGGGCAACCCATTAGAGGTCCATCGACTAACTAAGATGTGGAATGCTTACCATGAGCCGCAGACAGTGAGGTCAGCTGATCATATTGTTCACAGCTCTGCGTATTCCCGTAATCTGATGATGGGAAGTCACCCTGATCATCTGAACCGGAAAACCAGTGTTTTGCCACACGTGTTTAACTCCGATCTTTATCCCCAACGCCCCAAAGCGAAAAATGAGAAAATAGTAATGCGCTACGTTGGCGTGTTATATGGACGGCGCTCTCCGGAACCTTTGTTCGCTGCGCTAAACAATCTTTTTGAACGCCGTAGGGATTTGTCAGATCGTTTGGTAGTCGAGTTTGTAGGGCATGTTCCCCAAGCCATGTTGCAAACGGCGGCTGCGCGGGCATTGCCGCCTGGCTGTGTTCGTAATGTTCCTACAGTGGACTACTTGAAGTCTCTGGAGTTGATGTACGACGCGGATATCCTTCTGCTGATCGAGGCTGATATTCGCCAGAATCTGTTTCTCGCTAGTAAGGTGTCGGACTATTTTGGCGCCAATACTCCGATTGTTGGACTGTTGCCACCGGGAGCGTCTGAAGATGCTTTGGCTGGATTGGGGGGCTGGCATGCGCGCCCAAACGATATTCCTTCTATTTCTAATAGTTTGCAATTAGCCTTGTCGCACGTAATTGCCAATAGGGGAGAATCTTGGTGCAACGATGATTTCCGGTTGACCTTTGGGGGTCAATCGGTTGCTGAACGATTCCTCCAGATTTTCCGGGGGTTTTGATAACTATGAAAAAGAAGATTCTGTTTGTTGCGATGCAAATGAGCCAGCACACCGTTCGCTGGATCAATCAGATTTCTGATGCAGGGTGGGATGTTCATCTTTTCCCGGTGAACTATCTCCCGGTGCATGGAGAACTTCGCAACGTTACAATCCATCAGCCGTGGTACGTTGTTAGACCGCGCGTTTTGTTGCAGCGGCTTTTGAGAAGCCCAAAGACGCTATTCCATAATGTCGAGAGCGAGTTACATCCGAACCGTTGTCCGTCCAAGGCAATCTATCCGTTACCAGTTCTTGCGCGATGGCTGCCCTATCTGAATGGATTTAAGCGGGTACGCTTGGGAGAGTCGGACGCTAGCGCACCGTTGCTCTACGGACCCAAAGTGCTGGCTAGGCTAATCCGCAAGCTCAAGCCAGACTTGGTTCACTCTCTGGAGTTTCAACACTGTGGCTACAATGTGCTGAAGGCGAAGGAACTCTATGGCTCGGGCTTTCCGAAATGGTTGGCGACGAACTGGGGTAGCGACATCTATTACTATCGCCAGTTTGAGGATCATCAGAGTCAGATCTCCCGCCTGCTTAAGTCTGTGGACTACTATTCTTGTGAGTGCGAACGGGACGTCCAACTGGCCTTAAAGCTTGGCCTGACCGCACCAGTAATGTCGGTAATGCCAAACACGGGTGGATTTGATCTGAGTAAACTTGAGGGTGTTCGAGCGATTCACCCACCCTCGAAGCGTAGAATCCTCATGGTCAAAGGTTATCAGCATTTCGCTGGCCGGGCGCTGACTGCGCTTGATGCTCTTGAGCGTTGCGCTCAAGAATTGAAGAGCTATCTCGTGGTCGTCTTTTCTGCGTCTCCGGAGATATATGCCCGGGTCGATGAGCTACGTGACTACGTGGGCATCAACATCCGGATCCTGCCTCATACTAGTCACGACGCAATGCTGCGCATGTTCAGTCGCGCCAGGATTTATCTGGGTGTAAGCGTTTCAGATGCCATCAGTACATCAATGCTTGAGGCTATGGCGATGGGAGCGTTCCCGATACAAACTGATACCTCTTGCTGTACCGAATGGATTGAATGTGGGAAAAGCGGCTTTCAGATTCCAGCGGACAATCCAGAAGTGATCGCAGAGCGTATTAAAATGGCATTGGCTAACGATGATTTGGTTGAGGTTGCGGCCGAGTTGAATTGGAAAACAACGCAGGAGCGTCTAGACCGCCGTCTGCTCAGCAAAAAAGCTGAGGGATTTTATCGCGCTATTTTTTCTGCTGAGTGACTCAAGACAACTGGCCTCATGATGCAGCCACCACGTAATAAACTTGTTATTCATGCGCCGAACGTTCATACGGGCGGCGGGCTGGTTTTGTTACGTGCATTACTGCAGTATGAAGCCCAACCCCTTCGCCTCGCATTCCTGGATACGCGGCTCATGCAGAACATGCCAAG
This sequence comes from Thauera humireducens, assembly GCF_001051995.2. NCBI lineage: Bacteria > Pseudomonadati > Pseudomonadota > Betaproteobacteria > Rhodocyclales > Zoogloeaceae > Thauera > Thauera humireducens. The sequence continues at coordinate 2,810,169 of NZ_CP014646.1, forward strand.
GATCACTGAAGCAAAGTTCATATATGTGCGGCGCTCTTTGATTTCTCGTTTGCGGGCTGAGTTACTGCTGTGGTTCAGTGCTAGATTTGACGACACTCTTTTATGCTTTCACGGCCTACCGCCCCTTTTGCCTTATAGGGGATCGGTAGTAGTGTTCCTACAGAACCGTTTATTGATCGAGTGTTGCAGTCTGGCAGGCTACCCATTACGTGTCCGAGTGAGACTTTGGTTGGAACGAATTTGGTGCAGGCTGCTTCAGCGGCGCTGTTCACATTACATCGTTCAAACACCCTCCATGGCTGCCTTATTGAAGAATTGGCTGCGGCGAGATGTGCCTATTTCGGTTATCCCTTTTGCTCCGACAGATCCAGTCAAGTCGCCTACTGGTAAAATCTTTAACGGCTGGAGGTTCGATTTCGTATATGTATCCTCTGGCGAAGCTCACAAGAATCATATGAACCTAGTCGAAGCGTGGCGGCTTCTGGCTGCGTCGGGTTGCAGGCCATCGTTAGCGTTGACCCTGGATACTCAAGCCTATCCCGAGTTGTGCACTCATATTTCACGCGTTGCTGATGAGTACGCTTTGACGGTTACTAACCTAGGTTTGTTGTCTAAAGAAGCGGTCAATAGTTTGTATCAGTCGGTTGGAGCAATGATCTATCCTTCTACCACCGAATCGTTTGGACTCCCGTTAATCGAGGCTGCCAAGTGGGGCTTGCCGATCCTGGCACCTGAGCTCGACTACGTGCGTGATGTGGTTAACCCCACCGAAACCTTTGATCCTAACTCTCCTGTGTCGATCGCAAGAGCGGTCAGCCGTTTTCTTGGTGTTGCCGAAAAACCGATCGAGATCAGGACAGCCGCTGCGTTTCTGGAAGAAGTTTTGCGATGAACGTTTTGCTTTGGAGCCAATACTTCTGGCCTGAAAGTTTCCGCATTAACGAGTTAGCCACTGCGCTCCAGCAGCATGATGTTCAGGTAACAGTCTTGACAGGCAAACCGAATTATCCGGAGGGCGAGATATTTCAGGGATACAGCGCTCTCGGAGTCCAGCGCGAATTATATGCTGGTATTGAGGTGGTTCGGATGCCGCTGCTGCCCCGGGGTAATGGTTCGCCGGTGCGTATGGCGATGAATTATCTTTCTTTTATTTTTTCAAGCACAATCCTTGCTCCGATTGCGCTCAGAAAGCTGCATTTCGACGTCGTATTTGTATATGCTCCGTCCCCCATTCTTCAGGCGCTACCGGCGATCTTGCTTGCGTGGTTAAAGGGGGCACCACTGGTTGTGTGGGTGCAGGATCTTTGGCCTGAAAGCCTCAAGGTGACAGGTTATGTGAAAAACCGCTTGGCGCTAAGGGTCGTGGAGACCTTGGTGCGTTATATCTATCGTCGCGCAGACTCCATCCTGATTCAGTCGGAGGCCTTTCGTGACTCAGTTACGCGTTTGACAAGAGCCCCCGAAAAAGTACGATACTACCCGAATACTGCCCAGCCATTCCAAGATGAGAATGCGGAAATGGTTGAGTCTCAACTTGTTTCCCGAGTCCGCATGTGCTTTTCTTTGGTGTTCGCCGGGAACCTTGGCGCCGCACAGTCGCTGGAAACAATCTTACTCGCTGCTGAATACCTGAAAGACCAACCAGATATTCGATTTTTCATCATCGGAACTGGAAGCCGAGGGGCGTGGCTCACGCAGGAGGTCGTTCGCCGAAAGTTAGCTAATGTGGTGCTGACCGGACGCATGCCCTACGCGGAAATGCCGGCAGTTTTTGCCGCAGCTTCGGCCTTGCTCGTGACCTTAGCGGACTCTCCCGCCCTTGCGCTTACCATTCCAAGCAAGCTGCAAGCCTATTTAGCAGCTGGAAGACCTGTGATAGCTAGTCTTAATGGTGAAGGCGCAAATATTGTAAAGGAGTCTGAAGCTGGATTCACTTGCCCGGCTGGGGACGCAGAAGCGTTGGCGGCTGCAGTGCTGAAGCTCTATGGTTTGGCACCGAGCGAACGAAATCGCATGGGCAGCAATGGTCGCCGCTATTTCGACAAACATTTTGATCCATCAAAGCGATTGAGAGAGCTCATTGAGCTATTTCAGAGCCTTTCAAGAGAGAAGAAGGAAAAGGTGCAATGAGAGTATTGGTTTTGGGTGCATCAGGTATGCTCGGCAACGCAATGTTGCGATCACTTTCAGAGTACGGAGAAATTCAGGCCTTTGGAACTGCGCGCTCTTCTTCTATTCAGCGCCATTTCGCCCGAGAGATTTCTAGTAAAATCATCGCTGGCGTGGATGTTGAAAACCAGGATGCTTTGACACATGCGTTCGCCAAGGTGAAGCCTCAGGTGGTGATCAACTGCATTGGCGTCATTAAGCAATTGGCGGCTGCAGATGATCCGCTTCAGGCACTGCCGATCAACGCCATGCTGCCCCATCGTTTGGCACGACTTTGTGAGCTGAGCGGCGCGCGCTTGGTGCACGTCAGCACGGACTGCGTATTCGCGGGTACCAAAGGTGACTATCGAGAATCAGATCCTGCTGATGCCGTCGACCTTTACGGAAGGTCCAAACATCTAGGCGAGGTAGCCTATCCACACACCGTTACGCTGCGCACATCAATCATTGGAAATGAATTATCTAGCGCGCATGCGTTGCTTGGTTGGTTTTTGGCCCAGGAGGGTCGGGTCAAGGGGTACACCAAGGCTATTTTCTCCGGATTGCCGACTGTTGAACTGGCGCGGGTTGTACGCGATGTGGTGCTGCCGAGGCCTGAGCTTTCTGGCCTCTACCATGTGGCCTCAGCACCTATTGCTAAGTATGACCTGCTCAAACTGATCGCAGATGTCTATGGCAGAAAGATTGAAATCATTCCGGATGATTCGCTGGTAATTAATCGATCGCTGAATTCGGAGCGCTTCAAAGATGCGACAGGTTATGTCGCGCCAACATGGCCAGAGTTGGTGAAGCGCATGTTTGAGTTCAAGTAGGGGAGGTATCCAATGTTCGATGATAGTGTCTTGATGATTACGGGTGGAACAGGATCCTTCGGGAATGCGGTTCTCAACCGCTTCCTGCATACGGGTGTTCGTGAGATCCGAATCTTCAGTCGAGATGAGAAGAAGCAAGAGGATATGCGCATCGCGCTTAATAATGACAAGCTTAAGTTCTATATCGGCGATGTGCGTAATGAATGCAGTATTGCGCAGGCCATGAAGGGGGTTGACTACGTGTTCCACGCGGCCGCACTTAAGCAAGTGCCGTCCTGCGAGTTCTATCCCATGGAAGCGGTTCGGACCAATGTTATTGGTACAGAAAATGTCTTGAATGCGGCGGCCGCTAACGGTGTGCAACGCGTGGTGGTGCTTAGCACCGACAAGGCGGTCTATCCAATCAACGCCATGGGCATTTCCAAAGCAATGGCGGAGAAAGTTACGGTGGCCCGATCGCGCATGCAGCGCAAGGGTGAAACGGTATTCTGCGCTACCCGCTACGGGAACGTGATGGCCTCTAGGGGATCCGTGATTCCGCTGTTCGTTTCACAAATCAAAGCCGGCAAGCCTCTGACGGTAACCGATCCGAACATGACTCGATTCCTGATGTCACTCGAAGATTCGGTGGACCTTGTTCTCTATGCGTACGCTAACGCAGAGCAAGGCGATATCTTCGTTCAGAAAGCACCTGCATCAACGGTGGGAGATCTTGCCCAAGCGTTACAGGAGTTGTTTGATCGTCATGTTGGTGTCCGTGTGATCGGCACGCGCCATGGCGAAAAGCTTTACGAATCGCTGATTTCGCGCGAAGAAATGGCTCACGCTCGCGATCTAGGCGGCTATTACCGAATTCCGGCAGACAATCGAGATCTGAATTACGCGAAGTACTTCAGCGAAGGTGAAGAAGAAATCTCTCGTCTGGACGATTACACTTCTCATAGTACTACACGGTTGAACGTATCTCAGGTCAAGGAACTGCTGCTAAAATTAGACTACATCAAGGATGAGTTGAATGCTTAAGGTCATGACTATTGTCGGCACTAGGCCGGAGCTCATCAAGATGAGTAGGGTGATTGCTGAATTCGATCGCCACACTCAGCATGTGCTGGTGCACACGGGGCAAAACTACGACTATGAACTGAATCAGGTTTTTTTCGATGATCTTGAGATCCGCAAGCCTGACCACTTTCTGGAGGCCGTGGGCGATAGTGCGGCACAAACCATTGCAAGGGTGATTGAGAAAGCCGATGAGGTTTTGGCCACAGAGCAGCCGGACGCCGTGATGCTGTACGGCGACACCAACTCCTGCTTGGCAGTTGTTGCGGCAAAACGGCGGAAGGTGCCGGTATTTCACATGGAGGCGGGCAACCGCTGCTTTGACCAGCGCGTGCCCGAAGAGCTCAATCGCAAGGTGTTGGACCACCTGAGCGACATCAACTTGGTGCTGACCGAGCACGCCAGACGCTACCTCATTGCGGAGGGGATCCGGTCTGAAACCATCATCAAGACCGGATCGCACATGCGTGAGGTGCTGGATCACTACATGCCCAAGATCCAGGCCTCTGACGTACTCCAACGCATGCAGCTGTTGCGGGGGCGCTACTTCATTGTCAGCGCACACCGCGAGGAGAATGTGGACTCAGAGGAGAACCTTCGGGACTTGCTGCAAACGCTGAATGCACTGGCCGAGGCTTACGACGTGCCTGTGATCGTTTCGACTCACCCGAGAACCCGCAAGCGGCTGGATGCCCTGTCGGGAGTGGAGCCAGATTCCAGAATTCAGTTCATGAAGCCATTTAGCTTCTGTGACTACATCCGCCTGCAAATGGAAGGTCTCTGCGTCATTTCTGACAGCGGAACGATCACCGAAGAAGCGTCGCTCCTGAATCTGCCCGCCATCACGATTCGCAATGCCCACGAGCGCCCTGAAGGCATGGATGCCGGGACGCTGATCATGGCGGGTCTGAAGAAGGATCGTGTGCTGGATGCGGTTCGGATCACAGTGGCTCAACACACTCATGAGAAAGCCTCCGTTCGCCCGGTGCAGGATTACGAGAACCCTTCAGTCTCCAAGCAGGTGCTTCGTATTGTGGAAAGCTACACCGATTACGTTAACAGAACGGTGTGGCATACGGCTTCATAGACCCATGGGGCGAGATGACGGATGGACACTGGTAACAGGCGCAAACGGATTCGTCGGTTCGGCGCTGATGGGGCGGCTGCAGGCGGAAGGTCTGCAGCCCCTTGGCACGTGTCGCGGCACCTCGTTGAATGAGCGTTGCGTTGCTGCGCCACCACTCGAAGCCGGCGGTGATTGGTCTGGTCTGCTGAAGGGTGTTGATACGGTGGTGCATACCGCTGCGCGGGTTCATGTGATGCGGGACACTTCATCGAACCCGTTGGACGCGTTCCGCGCTGTGAATGTGACAGGCAGCCTGAACCTTGCGCGCCAGGCCGAGTCCGCGGGGGTAAAAAGGTTTGTGTTTATCAGCTCCGTGAAGGTCAACGGCGAAGAGACTCGCCACGGACGACCCTTCGCCGCCGGGAACGATCCGGCGCCCGAGGACGCCTACGGCATCTCGAAGGCCGAGGCGGAAGCAGGACTCAGGGCCATCTCGGCGGAAACCGGCATGGAGCTCGTCATCATTCGGCCGCCCCTGGTGTATGGGCCAGGCGTCAAAGGCAATTTCGCTGCGATGATGCGTGCGGTGGCGCACGGACTGCCCTTGCCTTTCGGCGCAGTGACCGACAGCCGCCGTAGCCTGGTTGGACTGGATAACCTGGTGGACCTGATTGTGACCTGCATCGATCATCCGGCGGCAGCCAACCAGACTTTTCTGGTGAGCGACAATGAGGACCTGTCGACCGCCAATCTGCTGAGGCGTCTTGGCGCTGCCATGGGCAAGGGGGCACGCTTGCTCAACGTCCCACCGGCCCTTTTGAGTGCCGCTGCTGCAATGATCGGCAAGCGCGCCATCGCCCAGCGCCTGCTCGGCAATCTCCAGGTGGACATCAGCCACACCTGCAGGACGCTGGGCTGGAAGCCGCCCATCTCGGTGGACGAAGGGTTGCGGCGCACTGTGCAAGGTGGAATACGATGATCCGGTTTTTCGACATACTGTTTTCCGCACTCGGTTTGTTGCTCGGTTGGCCAGTGCTGGCGGTGATTGCGCTGATCGGCCTGTGGGACACCGGCTCGCCGCTGTTCTGTCAGCAGCGAGTCGGACGCTTTCAGCAGCCGTTCATGCTGGTCAAGTTCCGCACGATGCGCCCCGGCACGGCATCGGTGGCCACGCACCTGGCGAGCGCCAGCGCCATCACGCCATTCGGCCGCTTCCTGCGCCGTACGAAGCTCGACGAGTTACCTCAGTTGTGGAACGTGCTGAAAGGCGAGATGAGCCTGGTCGGGCCGCGGCCGTGCCTCTTCAACCAGCACGAGTTGATCGAGGAGCGTGCGCGGCGCGGCGTCTTCGATGCGCGTCCGGGAATTACCGGGCTGGCTCAGGTCAATGAAATCGACATGTCAACACCGAAGTTGCTGGCCGAGACGGATGCGCGCATGCTGCGCTCCCTGAACACGGCGGTCTATTTCCGCTACATCCTCCTGACAGTGACCGGCAAGGGGGCCGGCGACCGGGTTCGTTCTTGAGACCCTCACGTTCTTCATGATCACTCGCCACGCGCGATCGACGCTCGTTTTTCTCTTCGACCTGCTGGCTGCCATCGCTGCGTGGCTCGGAGGTTTCCTGCTGCGCTTCAACTTGGAATGGCCGGTGCATTACGAGAGCAAGCTGCTGGTGGCTGGCGCGATGCTCTTGTTCATACATGCCATCGGATGCAGGGTCGCGGGCCTATACCGCGGCATGTGGGTTTTCGCCAGCCTGCCCGACCTGAAGCGGGTCCTGAAAGCGGTAGCCCTCTCCGCGCTCGCGCTGACCATTCTGATCGCACTCGACCGCGGCACCCCCGCGCTACCGCGGTCGATGATCGTGCTTTACCCGATGCTGTTATTGATGATCATGGGCGGCGGGCGCGCGGCCTGGCGCATGTGGAAGGAGCACCGCCTGTACGGCGATCTGGTTGCGGCAGGCAAGCCGGTGATTGTGGTCGGCGCAGGCAGTGGCGGGGCCATGCTGGTTCGGGAGCTCGAGCGAAGCCCCGATTGGCGCGTCGTGGCGATGGTCGATGACAATCGCGACAAGTGGGGTCTTGAACTGAATGGTCACCCCGTCGCGGGTGGCATCCACACTCTACCGGCCGTGCTCAAGGAGTACCGCGCTAATCACGTCATTCTCGCAATGCCGTCAGCGGCGTCGGACGCCCTGAAGCATGCGACCGATCTCGCGGTACGGGCGGGTGCGCATGTGTTCACCGTGCCGGGGATCGAGGACCTCATGAACGGCAAGGTGGCGATCAACGCCATGCGTCCGGTCGATATTGAGGACTTGCTGGGCCGGGACCCTGTGCACATCGACACCGCACACGTCCACCACATGATTACCGGCAAGACCGTGCTGATCACCGGCGCCGGCGGTTCAATCGGCAGCGAACTCTGTCGCCAGCTCGCCCGCTTCGCACCGGCGCGGCTGGTGCTGGTGGAGACGAGCGAGTTCGCGCTGTACAACATCGAGCAGTGGTTCCGCATCCACAAGCCCGAAACGCAGATCGTGCCGCTGGCCGGTGACGTGAAGGACGCGGCGCGACTCGAGGAGATCTTCGCCAACTGGAAGCCGCAACTGGTCTTCCACGCCGCCGCCTACAAGCACGTGCCGCTCATGGAGGTCGGCAACGCCTGGCAGGCAGTGCGCAACAACGTGCTCGGCACGCTGCTGGTGGCAGCGCACGCGCAGCGCCACGGCGCCGAGCGCTTCGTGCTGATCTCCACCGACAAGGCGGTGAACCCCACCAACGTGATGGGCGCCACCAAACGCCTCGCCGAGATGGCCTGCGAGGCACTGCACAGTTCGGGCAAGGGCGGCACGCAGATGGAGATGGTGCGCTTCGGCAACGTTCTGGGCAGCACCGGAAGCGTGATCCCCAAGTTCGCCGAACAGATCGCCCGCGGCGGGCCGGTGACGGTGACCCACCCGGAAATCAACCGCTACTTCATGTCCATCCCCGAGGCAGCGCAGCTGGTACTACAGGCTGCGGCCATGGGCCATGGCGGCGAGATCTTCGTGCTTGACATGGGCGAGCCGGTGAAGATCGTCGACCTCGCGCGCAACATGATCCGGCTGTCGGGCTATACGGAAGACGAGATCCGCATCGAGTTCACCGGGCTACGGCCGGGCGAGAAGCTGTACGAGGAGTTGCTGGCGGATGCGGAGGAAACGCGCGAGACACCGCACCCCAAGCTGCGCATCGCGCGCTCGCGTCCGGTGGCCGAGACCTTCCTGGACGAGTTGGGCACCTGGCTGTCGCAGACGGGGCCGGTGAGCGATGATGAGGTGCGCGAGGGTCTGAAGCGCTGGGTGCCGGAGTATGAACCCGCGAGGCATTGAGACGACGCGGTCGCAAGCAGGAACAGTGCTACACCGGCCGACGTGCCCTACAATACCCTTGTTTCTCATTAGGCAACATTCGTTTCTTTTTTGAAAACATACGCCCCCGCCTCCGACCTGCTCTTCCCAAACCAGTACCGGCGCAAGGTGTTGGGACTGTTGCTCATGCGGCCCGACCAGCAGATTCATTTACGCGAGCTTGCAAGGATGATCGGGGCCGCACCGGGAACACTGAAGAAGGAGCTGGATGCGCTTTGCGAAGCGGATTTGCTGCGTGCCGAGCGCACCGGCAACCAAGTGCGGTTCTGTGCAAACACCGAACATCCCGTATTCCCCGAGTTGCAGGCCTTGATCAGAAAGACGATAGGTCTTGCCGACACCCTGAGGCTGAGCTTGGCCCCGCTCGCCGACCGGATCGACGCAGCCTTCATCTTCGGCTCCATGGCCAGCGGAACTGAAAACGCCAGTAGCGACATCGACCTCATGGTGGTCGGCAATGCCAGCTTCGCCGAAATCGTCGATGCGACCTACGAGGCACAACTCGCGCTAGGGCGCGAGATCAATCCCAAGGTGATGAGCACGCGCGAGTGGCAGACGAAGAAGGCCGAGCGCAACGCCTTCCTTCAGGACGTGCTGCACAAGCCCCGGATCATGCTGATCGGAAACGCCGATGCCCTCTGACGCTGCTCTCGAAAACCTCGCCCGCATCGGTCAGCTGGACAAGGTGCCGTTCTCGCAGGATCTGATGACCAGGATGCTGGCGACCGCACGAAGCAGACTGACTGATGCCCAACGCAACGAGAACAGCACGGAGACCCGCTTCGACTGCGCTTACACTGCGATTCGTGCGATCGCGGACGCAGCATTGCTGGCGCACGGTTACCGGACCTCTACGAGCAAGCCCGGACACCACCAGACGACGATTCAGTGCTTGACGCACACGCTCGGCGTGAGCGTTGGCATCGTGCGGGTACTCGATGCGCTCAGGAAACAGCGAAACCTCAGCGACTACGATGGCGAATCGATCACCGAACAAGCCCTGACGGAGTGCATCGATCAAGCATTGCGCCTGCAGGAGCTCGCTGTGGCGAAGCTCCCTGGTGCTGGGACGTGACTCGAAGGTAAAAATGATGCACTTCGACAACGTACTCTTGAGGAAGCCCGGGGACCGCCCCCGATTTGCCCCTGCGCCTTGCTAAAGACTTTAAAAAGACTATATTCAGTCTCATCTAATCGCCCGGATGGCAGCCATGCGCTACTCGACGCAAGTCAAACCGATCAGCTACCTCAAGGCCCATGCGGCCGAGGTGCTGGTTCAACTAGCCGAATGCCGGGAGCCCTTGGTGATCACCCAGAACGGTGAAGCCAAGGCGGTATTGCAGGACGTGGCAACGTTCGAGGAAACGCAAGAGACCTTGGCCCTTCTGAAGCTCTTGGCGCTGGGCAACCAGGAGGTCACGGCAGGCAAGGTCAGACCAGCGACCGAGGTCATTTCCCGCCTGCGCTCGAAGCGAGCCAGCGCGGAGTGAGGGAGTCGTCCTCCACGTTCGAGGTTTTGCTCACCGAAGGCGCCGAGCAGGACCTCGAGTCGATCTACGACTACATCGCCCAGTTCGACTGTGCAGCGAGCGCTGACTACGTACTCGACCAGCTTGGCAGCGTCATCGAAAGCTTGACGAAGTTTCCAGAGCGCGGCAGCTATCCCAAGGAGTTGCTCGCGCTCGGCATCAAGGAGTACCGACAGACCTCGTTCAAGCCGTACCGGGTGATCTACCGCGTCATAGGCAGGCAGGTGGTGGTCTACGTGATCGCCGATGGTCGGCGCGACATGCAGACGGTGCTTACGCGAAGACTGCTCAGGGGCGGCGAGCTGCGCTGAAGCGCAGCTGAAAAGCCATCTGCTCGAAACCAGGAATATGACCTCATGACCCGCAAAGGCATCATCCTCGCCGGCGGCTCCGGCACCCGGCTCCACCCGGCCACGCTGGCCATCAGCAAGCAGTTGCTGCCGGTGTTCGACAAGCCGATGATCTACTACCCGCTCAGCACCCTGATGCTGGCGGGTATCCGGGACATCCTCATCATCTCCACGCCGCAGGACACGCCGCGCTTCCAGCAGTTGCTGGGGGACGGCGCGCAATGGGGCTTGTCGCTGCAGTACGCCGTACAAGCCTCGCCGGACGGCCTGGCGCAGGCCTTCCTGATCGGCGAATCCTTCCTGGCGGGCGGCGACTGTGCGCTGGTGCTCGGGGACAACATCTTCTACGGCCACGACCTGCATCGCCTGCTCGACAGCGCGATGGCCCAGCGGGACGGCGCCACCGTGTTCGCGTATCACGTTCAGGACGCCGAGCGCTATGGCGTTCTCGAGTTCGATGCGCGGGACCGCGTACTGTCGATCGAGGAAAAGCCGGCCCAGCCGAAATCAAACTATGCGGTAACGGGGCTCTACTTCTACGACGGCTCGGTGGTCGATCGCGCAAAGCGCCTGCGCCCCTCGGCACGGGGCGAACTGGAGATCACCGACCTCAACCGTCTTTATCTGGACGACGGCGCGCTGCAGGTCGAGATCATGGGGCGCGGCTACGCGTGGCTGGATACCGGAACGCATGAATCCCTGCTCGACGCGAGCCAGTTCATCGCCACGCTGGAACGCCGCCAAGGGCTCAAGGTGGCCTGCCCGGAAGAGCTCGCCTACCGCCAGGGCTGGATCGACGCAACGCAGCTCGAACGCCTGGCCCTGCCTCTGGCCAGGAACGGCTACGGCCAATACCTGCTCCGTCTGCTGACCGAGCGGCCCTACTGATGCAGGCCACACGACTCGCGATCCCGGATGTGATCCTGCTCGAACCCAGGGTATTCGGCGACGATCGCGGCTTCTTCATGGAGACCTTCAACCATCGCGACTTCGAGGCCGCCACCGGCTTGCATCCCGACTTCGTGCAGGACAACCATTCACGCTCGCAGCGAGGCGTGCTGCGCGGCCTGCACTACCAGATCCGGCAGCCGCAGGGGAAGCTGGTACGGGTCGTGGGCGGTGAGATCTTCGATGTGGCCGTCGATCTGCGGCGGCGTTCCCCAACATTCGGCCGCTGGCTGGGCTGTGTGCTTTCTGCGGACAACAAGCGGCAAATGTGGATCCCCGAGGGCTTCGCGCACGGCTTTCTCGTGCTCAGCGAATCCGCCGACGTGCTCTACAAGGCAACGGACTACTACGCCCCGGCGCATGAACGCTGCCTGGCGTGGAACGACCCGAGCGTCGGCATCGAGTGGCCACTGGAAGGCATCCAGCCCCTGCTGTCCGCCAAGGATCAAGGCGGCCTTCCATTGGCCGACTGCGACACCTTCGACTGAGACCGGCCTGGCGCATTGCCCCGCCGGCCACGCGGAGAGCTCAGCCGCCCTCGCGGATCCGCTCGATCAGCCCGGTCGTCGAATGCCCTTCGACGAAGCCCAGCACCTTCACCTCACCACCCGCGCGTCGCACGCATTCGCCGCCCGCGATCTGATCCGGTGTGTAGTCTCCGCCCTTGACCAGCAGGTCGGGGAGCACTGCGCAGATCAGGCGCTCGGGCGTGTCCTCGGCGAAGGGCACGACCCAGTCCACGCAGCCCAGCGCGACCAGCATGCGCAGGCGGTGGGCCAGCGCATTGACCGGGCGACTGTCGCCCTTGAGGCGGCGCACCGAGTCGTCGTCATTCACCGCGACGATCAGGCGGTCGCCAAGGGCGCGAGCCTGTTCCAGGTACTCGATGTGACCGGGATGCAGGATGTCGAAGCAGCCGTTGGTCATCACGACCCGTTCGCCGGCCTGGCGCGCGGCGCGCACGGTCTCGATCGCCTGCGCCTCGGTCAACACACCCGCGGACGAATCGGTGTTCGCCACCGCGTCGGCAAGGTGGGCATCGACGTGGGCGCACCACATGTGGCCGACCATGATGTGGCATTCCTGGATGTGCGCCGTCTCGGCCACGCCGACCGTCACCGCCAGGTCCACCAGTTCGCGCAGCTTGCCGCCATCGCGGCCGAGCAGGCCGACGACCTGCACGCCACGCTTCCGCGCCGCTTCGACCGCGGCGATGACGTTGGGACTGTTGCCGCTGGTGGAGATGCCGACCAGCACGTCGCCCGACTGGCCGAGGGCCTCGACCTGGCGCGCGAAGACGTCGTTGAAGCCGTAGTCGTTGCCGACCGCGGTGAGGATGGAGGTGTCGGTGGTCAGCGCGATGGCCGGCAGGCCGCGACGCTCGGCGACGAAACGGCCGACCAGTTCGGCAGCGATGTGCTGCGCGTCGGCCGCGCTGCCGCCATTGCCGCACAGCAGGACCTTGTTGCCACGGTTGATCGCGGCGCTGATGCGTTGCGCCGCAGCCTCGACCGCCGGCTCGATGGCACGCAAAGCGGCGACGGCGGCGAGGTGCTTGTCGATGTAGTCGGAGATGGCGCTCATGCGGTGTCTCGCAGTTTGCCTTCGCTCGTGGGGAGCGCAGGCGTTCAAGTCGGTCGGGATGCTAGCACGCCGGATTTGCGGAGGCGGCTATCGGGGCCATTGCTGCGGCCGGCTCAGTGCGCCTGCAGTGTGCGCCCTCAGTGGGCTTCATCCCAGTTGTCCCCCGCCCCCACCTCCACCAGCAGCGGCACCTTGAGGTCTGCCACGCCGCCCATCAGCCTGGGCAGCTCGGCGCGGATCGTGTCGAGCTCGGCCTTCGGCACCTCCAGCACCAGTTCGTCGTGCACCTGCAGCACCAGCTTCGACTTCAGCCCCGAGCCCGCCAGCCAGTCGCTCACCGCGATCATCGCCTTCTTGATCAGGTCGGCGGCCGTACCCTGCATCGGCGCGTTGATCGCCGCGCGCTCGGCGGCCTGGCGGCGGCCGGCCTGGCTGGCGCGGATGTCGGGCAGGTAGAGGCGGCGGCCGAACACGGTCTCGACGAAGCCCTGCTCGCGCGCCTCGACGCGGGTGCGCTCCATGTAGTCGGCAACGCCGGGGTAGCGCGCGAAGTAGCGGTCGATCCAGCCCTGCGCCGCGGCGCGCTCGATGCCGAGGTTCTTCGCCAGGCCGTGCGCGCTCATGCCGTAGATGAGGCCGAAGTTGATCACCTTGGCGTAGCGGCGCTGTTCGCTGGTGACCTCCGCCGGCGGCACGCCGAAGACTTCGCCGGCAGTGGCGCGGTGCACGTCCTCGCCGTGGGCGAAGGCTTCGAGCAGGCGGGCGTCGCCCGACAGGTGGGCCATGATGCGCAACTCGATCTGCGAGTAGTCGGCCGATACGATGAAGTGGTCCTTGGGCGCGATGAAGGCGGCGCGGATGCGGCGGCCTTCCGGCGTGCGGATCGGAATGTTCTGCAGGTTGGGCTCGGAGCTCGAAAGCCGGCCGGTGACGGCGGTGGCCTGCGAGAAGCTGGTATGCACCCGGCCGGTCTTCGGATTGACCATGCGTGGCAGCTTGTCGGCGTAGGTGCTCTTGAGCTTCGACAGGCTGCGGTGTTCGAGCAGCAGCTTGGGCAGCGGGTAGTCCTCGGCAAGCTTCTCCAGCACCTCCTCGTCGGTGGAGGGCTGGCCGGTGGCGGTCTTCTTGACCACCGGCAGGCCGAGCTTGCCGAACAGGATCTCGCCGAGCTGCTTGGGCGAACCGAGGTTGAAGGGCTGGCCAGCGAGGTCATGGGCCTCGCGCTCCAGCTCGTGCAGGCGGCGGCCGAGTTCCTCGGAATGCTGGCTGAGCAGGAAAGGGTCGATGAGCACCCCGGTGCGCTCCATCTGCTGCAGCACCGACAACACCGGCAGCTCGATGTCGCGGTACAGCGCAGCAAGCTGCGGCGTGGCTTCGAGCTGCGGCCACAGGTGCTCGTGCAGGCGCAGGGTCACATCCGCGTCCTCGGCGGCGTACTCGGTGGCGCGGTCGATGGCGACCTCGTCGAAGCCGATCTGCTTGGCGCCCTTGCCGCAGACCTCGGTATAGGGGAGTGTCGTCAGCCCGAGGTGGCGCTTGGCGAGCGAATCCATGTCGTGCGGCTTGTCGGACTCCAGCACGTAGGATTCGAGCAGGGTGTCGTGCGCGATGCCGCGCAGCCTGATGTCATGGTTAGCGAGCACGTGGGCGTCGTACTTCAGGTTCTGGCCCAGCTTGGCATGCTGGTCCGACTCCAGCCAGGGCTTGAGCCTGTCCAGCACCTCGGCCAGCGGCAGTTGTCCAGGCACGTCAGCGCCGCGATGCGCCAGCGGCAGGTAGGCGGCTTCGCCCGCGTCGGTCGAGAAGGACATGCCGACCAGGCGCGCAGCCATCGGTTCGAGGCTGGTGGTCTCGGTGTCGAAGGCAGTGAGTTCGGCCGCCGTGATCTTCGCCAGCCAGACGTCGAAGCTGGCCCAGTCGAGAATCGAAACGTAGCCGCCGCGATGCGCCCCCGGCTCGCCCGGTGGGTCGTCGGCCACCTCGGCCACCTCGGCCGGCTCGGCGGCGAAGCGGCGGCTGTCGGTCGCCGCCTTCGACGCCGCGACGCTCGCCGCGCCGCCGTCCAGGTCCTTGAGCCAGCCGCGAAACTCGAAGCGCTCGTACAGCGCGCGCAGCGCCGCCTTGTCGTCGTCGCGCGCCGGCAGCTCGTCCAGTGCCACGGGCAGTTCGACGTCGGTCGCCACCGTCACCAGCCTGCGCCCCAGCGGCAGGAAGTCCAGGTGCTTGCGCAGGTTCTCGCCAACCTTGCCCCCGACCTTGTCGGCGTTAGCGACCAGGTTGTCGAGGGTGCCGTACTCGGTGAGCCACTTCACCGCGGTCTTGGGACCGCACTTCTCCACGCCGGGCACATTGTCCACCGTGTCGCCGACCAAGGCCAGGTAGTCGACGATGCGCTCCGGCGGCACGCCGAACTTCGCTTCCACGCCGGCCGCGTCCAGCACCTCCTCGCTCATCGTGTTGACCCAGCGCACCCCGGGACGCACGAGCTGGGTAAGGTCCTTGTCGCCGGTCGAGATCACGACTTCCCAGCCGCGCTCGAGCGCCTGGCGGGTCAGCGTGCCGATGACGTCGTCGGCCTCCACGCCTTCCACCGACAGCAGCGGCCAACCCTCGGCCTGCACCGCCTCGTGCAGCGGCGCGATCTGCGCGCGCAGGTCGTCGGGCATCGGCGGACGGTGCGACTTGTACTCGGGATACCAGTCGTCGCGGAAGGTCTTGCCCTTGGCGTCGAACACGCAAGCGCGGAATTCCGCCTTGTAGTCGCTTTCCAGCCGACGTAGCATCGAAAGCACTCCCCGGATCGCCCCCGTCGGCTCGCCCTGCGAATTGCGCAGGGCGGGCAGCGCATGGAAAGCGCGATAGAGATAGCTGGAGCCATCGACGAGCAGCAGGGTCGGCATGGTGAAAAATCCTTGCGGGGAAACCGCGTGGGCAAGGCCGCACTCAAACCGACATGGGCGCCCGACGCACAATCAAGAGAACAACATGACCGCGAAAGAAAAACTCCCCCGCAGCGTGCCCGACAGCACCGCACCGCGCTACAACGCGCGCGAGTCCTGGCGAATCTTCGGAATTATGGCAGAGTTCGTCGAGGCGACCGAACGCCTCGCCTCGATCCGCCCCGCCGTGTCGATCTTCGGCAGCGCACGCACGCCGCCCGACCACCTGTACTACATCCTCACCGAACAGATCGCCCGCCTGCTGTCCGATTCGGGCTTCGCCGTCATCTCCGGCGGCGGACCGGGCATCATGGAAGCGGCCAACAAGGGTGCCTATTTCGGCAAGAGTCCGTCGGTGGGTCTCAACATCCAGCTGCCGCTGGAGCAGAGCGCCAACCCCTACCAGGACATCTCGCAGACCTTCCAGCACTTCTTCGCGCGCAAGTTCATGTTCGTGAAGTTCGCCGCGGCCTATGTCGTGATGCCCGGCGGCTTCGGCACGCTCGACGAGCTGCTCGAGGCGATGACGCTGGTGCAGACGAAGAAGAGCCGCCGCATCCCGATCATCCTGGTGCATCGCCCGTTCTGGCAGGGCCTGCTCGACTGGCTGCGCGACCGCTTGGTCGCCGAAGGCATGATCAGCGCCGAGGACCTCGACCTGGTGCAGGTCATCGACAAGCCCGAGGAGGTCGTCGAGGCCATCTTCAAGCACTACGAACGCCGCGGTTTCCAGCCCCTGCCGGCCGAACACGAGATGATGCTGAACCTGTGAGCGCCGTTCCCCTTGCTGCCCCTCTGGCCGGCAGCGAGGCGCCGGCACAGCCTTGCACGGCTTAAACCGCTAGAATTACGGCATCTCCAGGAGAACACCATGCGCCGCACCCTGATCGCCCTCCTGCTGGCCGCCGCCGTCCCGGCTTTCGCCCAGCAGCCCCCTGTCCTCGAGCCCATCCCCGAGCCGCCGCCGATGCCGACCGGCGCCGAGACCGACGAGCCCGAGGTCACCATCGTCCAGCGCGGCGAGGACACCGTCACCGAGTACCGCATCCGCGGCAAGCTCTACATGGTCAAGGTCACGCCACCGCATGGCGTGCCCTACTACCTGATCGACAAGGAAGGCACCGGCCAGATGGTGCGCCACGATGGCGCGGCCGACCTCGCCGTGCCGATGTGGGTGATCAAGTCCTGGTGAGCACTCCGGTGCCGGCCCGCCTGCGCAGCTTCGCACCGGTCGCCCGCGCCGATGCGCGGGTGCTCGTGCTCGGCAGCATGCCGGGCGCCGCCTCGCTGGCTGCGGCGGAGTACTACGCCCACCCGCGCAACGCGTTCTGGCCGATCATGGGCGCGCTGTTCGGCGCCGGTCCGGCCCGGCCCTACGCCGAGCGCCTGCAGCGCCTGAGCGCGGCTGGCA
Source organism: Thauera humireducens (assembly GCF_001051995.2). Lineage (NCBI taxonomy): Bacteria > Pseudomonadati > Pseudomonadota > Betaproteobacteria > Rhodocyclales > Zoogloeaceae > Thauera > Thauera humireducens. Next base: position 2,827,454 of record NZ_CP014646.1, read on the forward strand.
TCGCGCTGTGGGACGTCATCGCCGCCTGCGAACGCGACGGCAGCCTCGACAGCGCCATCGCGCCCGACAGCGTCGAGCCGAACGACTTCGCCCGCCTGTTCCGCGACTGCCCGCATATCGCCCACGTGTTCTTCAACGGCACGGCCGCCGAAACCGCCTTCCGCCGCCACGTGCGCGGCCGCATCGCCCTGCCTGCCCTGCGCCTCACCCGCCTGCCCTCGACCAGCCCGGCGCATGCCGCGCGCGGCTTCGATGCGAAGCTCGCCGCCTGGCAGGTGGTGCGCGAGGCCGCAACGGCTGCCGGTCACGCCCTCGCGGCCTGATCCCTTCCAGCGTTTCGCTCCCGGAGCCTGCATGTCCGTCTTCACCCCCGTTCCCGAACCCATCCTCGCCGACTGGCTGAAGGACTACGCCATCGGCCGGCTGGTGGAACTCAAGGGCATCTCCGCCGGCGTCCAGAACAGCAACTTTTTCGTCACCACCACGCTCGGCCGCTACGTGCTGACGCTGTTCGAAGACATGTCGCGCGCCGAGCTGCCCTACTACCTGCACCTGATGGCGCACCTCGCACGTCACGGTCTGCCGGTGCCCGGTCCGATCGCCAACCGCCACAACGAATACCTCGGCACGCTGCAGGAGCGCCCCGCCGCACTGGTCGTGCGCCTGTCGGGCGCCTCCGAGATGAACCCGGGCGTCGCGCACTGCGAAAAGGTCGGCGCCATGCTCGCCGGCCTGCACCTGGCCGGCCAGTCCTACGGCCGCCGCCAGGAGAACCCGCGCGGCGCGGGCTGGCGCAGCGCCACGGCCGCCGTCGTGCGGCCGTTCCTGCCCGCCGACGAACAGGCCCTGCTCGACGCCGAACTCGCCTTCCAGGCCAGCGTGGACATCGAATCGCTGCCCGCCGGCGCCATCCACGCCGACCTGTTCCGCGACAACGTGCTGTGGGACGACGACGATGGCACGCCGCGCATCGGCGGCGTCATCGACTTCTACTTCGCCGGCTACGACGCACTGCTGTTCGACGTCGCCGTCACCGTCAACGACTGGTGCGCCCAGCCCGACGCAGCGCTCGATCCGCAGCGCACCGCCGCCCTGCTCGAGGCCTATCACGCCGAACGCCCCTTCACCGACGCCGAGCGCGCCGCCTGGCCCGCCATGCTGCGCGCCGCCGCGCTGCGCTTCTGGCTGTCGCGCGCCGCCGACTTCCACCAGCCGCGCGCGGGCGAGATGGTGCTGGTGAAGGACCCCGACGAATACCGCGACATCCTGCGTCTGCGCGCCGCCTGCGTGCCGCCCCTGCCGCTATGAACACGCACCGGCGTCACCCGCCCCCGCCCGCCCCAGGCGACGTCGTCCCCGGCCACGCCCTGCAGTGGCTCGCCGACGGCTGGCGCCTGTTCTTGAAGGCGCCCGGCGTATGGGCCATCCAGGCGCTGATCCTGTTCGTGATCCTCGCCGCGCTCGGTGTCCTGCCCTTCCTCGGCTGGGCCGCGGCGCCCATCGCCCTGCCGGTGCTGGTCGGCGGCATGCTCGCCGGCGCGCAGGCGCTCGACCGCGGCCAGGCGCTGCGCGTGGACCACCTGTTCGAGGGCATCCGCCGCCATGCCGGCAACCTGCTGCTGGTCGGCGTCTTCCACCTGCTCGGCGCGCTGCTGGCGGCGCTGATCGCCGCGGCCATCGGCGGCAGTGCCGTGCTCACCGGCATGGTCGTCGGCGCGGTGCCCGGCGCGGGCGTGGCGGCCGGCGGCATGATGCTCGGCGTGCTCGTGTTCACCGTGCTGTGGGCGCTGCTGATGATGGCGCTGTGGTTCGCCCCTGCGCTGGTCATGCTGCACGACGTCGCCCCGCTCGACGCCATGAAGCTGTCGGCGCGTGCATGCATGCACAACCTGCTCGCCTTCCTCGTGCTCGCCACCCTGCTCTACGTGCTGGTGTGGGTGGCCATGATCCCTGCCGGGCTCGGCATGCTGGCGCTGATCCCGGTGATCGCCGGCGCGCTGTATGCGGCCTGGCGCGAGACCTTCGCGCCGGCACTGCCCGCCCTGCCGTCGCCGGACGCCCTCGTAGCCGACGCCCCTCCCGCACCGCCCCCCGGCGACGTGCCGCCCCAGACCTGAAGACCCACTCATGCAAGCAAACCAACTCCCCTCCCAGCGCGGCTGGGCCTGGCTGCGCGAAGGCCTGCAGCTGTGGCGCCGCAACCCGGCGCTGCTCACCTTCGCTGCCTTCGGCTACCTGCTCACGCTGGTCGTAATCAGCATCGTGCCGCTCATCGGTCAGCTCGCCTCTTCGCTGATCATGCCGGCGCTGTCGGTCGGCGTGCTCAACGCCTGCCGCGCCATCGACGCAGGCCGCAAGGTCGGCCCCGACGTGCTGTTCTCGGGCTTTCGCACCAACCTGCAGGCGCTCGTCACCATCGGCGGCATCTACCTCATCGGCACCCTTGTCGTGCTGTTCCTGGTCGGACTGGTCGACGACGGCACGCTGGCGCAGGCAATGCGCAGCGGCGAGATCGACGAACAGGCCGCGGCCGACTCCAACCTCGGCTTCTCGCTGCTGGTGGCGCTGCTGCTGTCGACCCCGCTGATGATGGCCTACTGGTTCGCGCCGATGCTGGCCGCGTGGTGGAAGATACCGGCCCCCAAGGCGATGTTCTTCAGCTTCTACGCCTGCCTGCGCAACTGGCGGCCCTTCCTGGCCTACGCCGTGGGGCTGCTGCTGTTCGGCGCTTTCGTCCCCGGCCTCGTCATCGGCGTCCTCGGCCTGGTGTCGCCGACACTCGCCACACTGGCTTCCTTCCCGGTGCCGCTGATCCTGATCCCGGTGCTGTTCGCCAGCTTCTTCGCCAATGCCCGCGACGTGTTCGGCCTGCCCGAGGGCAACGCCGCGCGCGTGCTGACCCCGTCCGACAACGATGCCACGCCCGACTGAGCAGCCGGACGGCAGCGGCCCGCTGGGCCTGCTCGGCGGCACCTTCGACCCGATCCACCTCGGCCACCTGCGGCTGGCCGAAGAGGCGCGCGAAGCACTTGGGCTGGCGCGCGTGCGCCTGATCCCCGCCGGCCAGCCGCCCCACCGCGGCGAGCCCGGCAGCACCGCCGACGACCGGCTGGCCATGGCGCGGCTCGCCGCGGCCGGCAATCCCGGCTTCGAGATCGACGATGGCGAGGTCCGCAGCGAACGCAAGAGCTATACCGTGCTCACGCTCGAACGCCTGCGCGCCGAACTCGGTCCGCAGCGTCCGCTGGTGCTGATCCTCGGTGCCGACGCCTTCGAAGGCCTGCCGGCCTGGCACCGATGGCAGGAAATCTTCGGCCTGGCGCACATCGCCGTCGCCAACCGCCCCGGCTATTCGCCGCACGCCCGCCGCTGGCCGGCCACGCTGTCGCCGGCGCTCGCCGCCGCCTGCCAGGACCGCCACGCAGCGGACCCCGCCGAGTTGCGCCACACCCCGGCCGGCCGCGTCCTGCCCTTCGACATGACCCCGCTGGCGATTTCGGCGTCGCTGATCCGCGACCTCATCGGCCACGGGCACAGCGCACGCTATTTGCTGCCCGATTCCGTTCTCGACTATATTGAAACGCATGGGCTTTACCGCTGAGGCGGTTACGAGCCCTTTTGTTTTTCACCGTATTCCCTGTTTTTTGTCCTCCCTCACCCAACCAACCGGACCTGCCCCCTCTTGATGGATACCCCCGCCCTGCAGCAGATCGTCGTTTCCGCCCTCGAAGACATCAAGGCGCGCGACATCGAAGTCATCGACACCTCGCGCCACACCCCGCTGTTCGACCGCATCATCGTCGCCAGCGCCGAGTCGAACCGCCAGACCCGCGCCCTCGCGCGCAACGTGCATGACAAGGTGCGCGAGGCCGGCGCCGACGTGATCAGCATCGAAGGCGAGGAAACCGGCGAGTGGGTGCTGGTCGACCTCGGCAGCATCGTCGTCCACATCATGCAGCCAGCGGTGCGCAGCTACTACCGGCTGGAAGAGCTGTGGAACACCACCCCTGCCTCGCGCAAGCCGGCTCACGCCGCCGCGGGCGAGTGAGTTGAAGCTGTTCGTCGTCGCCGTCGGCCATCGCATGCCCGCCTGGGTCGAGGCCGGCTTCGACGAGTTCGCGCGCCGCATGCCGCGCGAGCTGCCGCTGCAACTGGTCGAGGTGAAGGCCGAGCCGCGCACCAGCGGCAAGACGGTGGACGCGATGATGGCGGCCGAGGCCGCGCGCATCGAGGCGGCCCTGCCGCCGCGCTGCCGCCGCGTCATCCTCGACGAGCGCGGCGCCGACCTCTCCACCGTGGCGCTTTCGCGCCGGCTCGAGGCCTGGCAGGGCGAAGGCCAGGACGTCGCGCTGATCGTCGGCGGCCCCGACGGTCTGTCGCCCGGCTTCAAGGCCACGGCGCACGAGGCGATCCGCCTCTCCAGCCTGACCCTGCCGCACGCCCTGGTGCGCCCGCTGCTGGCCGAGGCGCTGTATCGCGCGTGGACGGTGCTGCGCAATCACCCCTATCATCGCGAATAAATATCCCTTGCTGCCAACGCACCGATGAGCCTGCGCATCTACCTTGCCTCCAAGAGCCCACGCCGGCGTGAACTGCTGCGCCAGATCGGCGTGCAGTTCGATGTCCTGACCTTCCGCGGCGGCGAGCGCGGCGAAGACCCGGACGTCGACGAAACGCCGATCCCCGGCGAAGCCGTCGAGCACTACGTCGAACGCCTGGCACTGACCAAGGCCGACGCCGGGGTGCGCCGCATCCATTGGCGCAAGATGCTGCGCCGCCCGGTGCTGGCGGCGGACACCACGCTCGAACTCGACGGCGAAATCATCGGCAAGCCGGTCGATGCCGCCGATGCCCAGGCCATCCTGCGCAGGCTGTCGGGTCGCAGCCACCGCGTGCTGACCGCACTGGCCGTCAGCGACGGGCAGCGCACCCGCAGCAGACTGGCGGTGAGCACGGTGAAGTTCCGCGAACTGTCGGACAGCGAGATCCGCCTGTATGTCGCCAGCGGCGAACCCATGGACAAGGCAGGCGCCTACGGCATCCAGGGCAAGGCGGCGATCTTCATCGAGGAGATCCACGGCAGCTACTCGGGAATCATGGGCCTGCCGCTGTTCGAAACCGCGCAACTGCTCGAAGGCTTCGGCTATTCTTTCTAGCCTGCGCGCGATGAGCCATGCGCAAGGGCGGCCCGCATCGCGAGACGGGCCGCCCTTGCGCATTTCCCATTGACGCAGGCTTTCATGAGCACCGAATTCCTCATCAACTTCACCCCGCAGGAGACGCGGGTCGCGATCATCGAGCAAGGCGTGGTGCAGGAGCTCCATGTCGAACGCACCGCCAGCCGCGGTATCGTCGGCAACGTGTATCTGGGCAAGGTGGTGCGCGTGCTGCCCGGCATGCAGTCGGCCTTCATCGACATCGGCCTCGAGCGTACCGCCTTCCTGCACGTGGCCGACATCTGGAGCGACCGCCAGAACGGCGAGCCGGCCCGGCCGATCGAGCGAATCCTGGCCGAGGGCCAGAGCCTGATGGTGCAGGTGCTGAAGGATCCGATCGGCACCAAGGGCGCGCGCCTGTCGACACAGATCAGTCTGGCCGGCCGGCTGCTGGTCTATCTGCCGCAGGAAAGGCACATCGGCATCTCGCAGCGTATCGAGGACGAGGCCGAGCGCGAGGCCCTGCGCGGCCGCCTGACGGCGCTGGTGCCCGAGGACGAAGCCGGCGGCTTCATCGTGCGCACGATGGCGGAGTCCGCGTCGGACGAGGAGCTCGCGGCCGACATCGGGTATCTGCGCAAGCTATGGCGCGAGGTCCAGAACAGCAGCACCGGGCTGCTGCCGCCCCAGTTGCTGCACGAAGACCTCAGCCTCGGCCAGCGCGCGCTGCGCGACATCGCCAACGAGGAGACCGCACGCATCCGGGTCGACTCGCGGGAGAACTACCAGAAGCTCACCGCGTTCGCGCAGGAATACACCCCCAAGGTGCTGCCGCTGCTCGAGCACTACAGCGGCGAGCGGCCGCTGTTCGAGCTCTACAACGTCGAGGAGGAGATCCAGAAGGCGCTGGCACGGCGCGTGGACCTCAAGTCCGGCGGCTACCTCATCATCGACCAGACCGAGGCGATGACCACCGTCGACGTGAATACCGGCGGCTTCGTCGGTGCGCGCAACTTCGACGACACCATCTTCAAGACCAACCTCGAAGCCACCCAGACCATCGCCCGCCAGCTGCGGCTGCGCAACCTGGGCGGCATCATCATCATCGACTTCATCGACATGGAGAACGCCGAGCACCGCGAGATGGTGCTGGACGAGTTCCGCAAGGCCTTGTCGCGCGACCACACCAAGATGAGCATCAACGGCTTCACCGCGCTGGGCCTGGTCGAGATGACGAGGAAGCGCACGCGTGAATCGCTGGCGCACCTGCTGTGCGAGCCCTGTCCCACCTGTGGTGGTCGCGGCGAGGTGAAAACTGCGCGCACCGTGGCCTACGAGGTGCTGCGCGAGCTGCTGCGCGAGGCGCGCCAGTTCAACGCCCGCGAGTTCCGCGTGCTCGCCGCGCCGGACGTGATCGACCTCTTCCTCGACGAGGAGAGCCAGTCGCTCGCGATGCTGTCGGATTTCATCGACAAGAAGATCTCGCTGCACGCCGAGGCCAGCTACACGCAGGAACAGTACGACATCGTGCTGCTGTAAGCGCCCAGTCCCCGGATCCGTTTCCATGCCCGCCCAGAAACCGGCCGAGCCGCAACCCGACGCGTTCGGCAGCCCGCTGGGCCGCTACTTCGCCGCCACCCGCCCGGCCTTCCTGTCGGTGACGCTGGTCGCCTGCCTGATCGGGCTCGCCTCGGCCTGGCGCAGCGGTCTTGCGCCGGACCCGGCCACCGCCGTGGTGACGGTGCTGTTCGCACTCGTCGCGCATGCGGCCGGCAACGTCATCAACGACTATCACGACGCCATGAGCGGAGCCGACGACGCCAACAGCGGGCGTCTGTTTCCGTTCACCGGTGGCAGCCGCTTCATCCAGAACGGCGTGCTCGGCCTGCGCCAGACCGCCCTGCTCGGCTACGGCCTGCTGGCGGCGGTGGTGCCCGCGGGGCTATGGTTGAGCTGGCAGGCCGGACCGGGCCTGGTGCTGATCGGGCTGGCGGGCCTGGTGCTGGGCTGGGCGTACTCGGCGCCACCGCTCAAGCTCGTCAGCCGCGGACTGGGCGAGCTGGTGATCGCCGCCTGCTGGCTGCTGGTGGTGGTTGGCACGGATTACGTGCAGCGCGGCGCCTTCGATGCACTGCCCTTCGTCGCCGGCCTGTCTTACGCGTTGCTGGTAGCCAACCTGCTGTTCATCAACCAGTTTCCCGACCATGCCGGCGACGCGGCAGCCGGCAAGCGCACCCTGGTCGTGCTGCTCGGCCCGCAGGTGGCGAAATGGGGCTACCTGCTGATCGCGATCCTCGCTTACGGCTGGCTCGTGGCGATGGTCGGCAACGACACCCTGCCGCAGAAGACCGCCGCTGCTGCGATGACGCTGGTCCTGTCCTTCTCCGCCGGACGCGACTTGCTGGAATACGCCTCGGAGCCGGCGGAACTCGTGCCCGCGATCAGGCGCACCATCCTCGCGACCAACCTCCACGGCCTGATCCTCGCCGGCGCACTGGCGTTCGGCTGAGCGTCACGGCGCCCGCGAGCGCTTGCAGGAAGCCGCAGTCACCGGCCTGACGCGTCGTCTTCCCTCTCCACCGCAGACAGCCCGCCCGAAAGTCCGGGCAAGCCCTCGCCCCGAAGCTGCTTGATCGTGCGTGAAACGGTTTCGATCGTCAGGCCCGTGATCTCCGCAATATCCCGGAGACGGGGCAGGACCTGGCCGGCCCGGGCACGCCGGCCGACGACGCCAGAACTCATGATCGAGAACAGGCGGGCGACGCGCTCGGTGGCGCGTCCGGTACGCAGCGCCAGAATGTCGGCGAAGCGCTGCTCTGCGCGCGCGAGCGCCTTCAACAAACCCTCGTGTCCGGGACGCTCGCCGTACTCGTTCCACGGAATGAGCGTGCAATCGGAAAGTGCGCGCGCCGTGAAGGTATAGCGTTCGAGCAACAGCGTTTCGGCGCCGATGATGTCCCCGACGACGGCAAGGCTGGCAAGGGCGTCGTGACCGTCTCCATCCAGCCCACGGTCTAGACGGACCGTCCCGGCGACCACCCGCCACGCGCCACCCTTCTCTCCCGCCTGATAGATGGAAAAACCGCGCGGGAAATGCCTGGGCGTGTTCACGACCAGGTCCGAAAGATCCCCGTCCATCCCAAACCCGTCGGATCCGCTGAATTCCACCATCCTGCGCTGCTCCATGCCACGGCGAGGCTCGAGCGGCCTCACGAGGGACGAGATTCTCCGCGTATCGCCCGTTTAGGCAAGGCCATTCACACGAACAGCCGCGCGATCTGTCCCGAAGTTGATCCATGTCAAACAACTGGCCGCGGTGCTTCGTGCGGACGAAACTACCTCGCCTCCACCACCCGGGAATCAGCCCCATGACCCTTATGGAACGTGGCCTGTTGCGTCATCTCACCCTCGCCATCGTGATCAAGCTGGCGCTGATCACCGCGCTGTGGTGGGCGTTCATCCGCGACGCGAAGGTGGCGGTCGACGCCGGCGCGATGGCCGCGCAGGCGCTCGCCCCGGCCAGCGTAAAACAACACACGACATCTGGAGAAACCCATGGTCAGTGAGCAACTCGTCGACCTGTCGCGGCTGCAGTTCGCCGCCACGGCGATGTACCACTTCCTCTTCGTGCCGCTCACGCTCGGCATGGTGTGGATGCTGGTCATCATGGAAAGCGTCTATGTCATGACCGGCAAGACGATCTACAAGGACATGACCCGCTTCTGGGGCAAGCTCTTCGGCATCAACTTCGCGCTGGGCGTCACCACCGGCATCACGCTGGAGTTCCAGTTCGGCACCAACTGGGCCTACTACTCGCACTACGTGGGCGACATCTTCGGCGCACCGCTGGCGATCGAGGGGCTGATGGCCTTCTTTCTCGAATCGACCTTCATCGGCCTGTTCTTCTTCGGCTGGGACCGCCTGTCGCGCCAGCAGCACCTGCTGGTGACGATCCTGATGGCGGTGGGCACCAACCTGTCGGCGCTGTGGATCCTGATCGCCAACGGCTGGATGCAGAACCCGGTGGGTTCCGAGTTCAGTTTTGAAACCATGCGCATGGAGCTCACCGACTTCTGGGCGGTGGTGTTCAACCCGGTGGCGCAGGGCAAGTTCGTGCATACGGTGTCGGCGGGCTACGTGACCGGCGCGATGTTCGTGCTGTCGATCTCGGCCTGGTCCCTGCTGCGCGGGCGCGACGTGGAGTTCGCCAAGCGCTCGTTCCGCATCGCGGCGGCCTTCGGCTTCGCCTCGATCTGCTCGGTGATCGTGCTCGGCGACGAGTCGGGCTATGCGATCGGCGAAGCGCAGCAGACCAAGCTCGCAGCGATGGAGGCGATGTGGGAGACCGAGCCGGCGCCGGCGAGCTTCAACGTCATCGCGCTGCCCAACGAAGCCGAGATGAAGAACGACTTCGCCCTCCACATTCCCTGGGTGATGGGCCTCATCGGCACGCGCTCGCTGGACAAGGAATTGCCCGGCCTCAACCAGATCTACGCACTGAACCGCGAGCGGGTGACGGTGGGCGTGGAGGCGGTGAAGCTGCTCGAGGCGCTGCGCAAGAATCCGCAGGACGCGGCGCTGCGTGAGGCCTTCGACAAGGTCAAGGCCGACCTCGGCTTCGGCCTGCTGCTCAAGAAGTACGTCGCCTCGATGGACGACGTCACGCCCGCGCTGATCGAGCGCGCCGCACGCGACACGCTGCCCAAGGTGGCGCCGCTGTTCTGGACCTTCCGCATCATGGTGGCGCTGGGCTTCGCGATGCTCGCGCTGTTCGGCCTGGCCCTGTGGTACTCGATCAAGGGCGACTTCGCCCAGCGGCCGTGGCTGCTCAGGTGGGCGCTGTGGTTCCTGCCGGTGCCCTGGCTGGCCTGCGAGATGGGCTGGTTCGTCGCCGAGTACGGCCGCCAGCCGTGGACCATCTACGGCGTGCTGCCCACCCACCTGTCGGTGTCCACGCTGACGGTGGAAAGCCTGTACGGCTCGCTCGCCGGTTTCGTCGGCTTCTACACCCTGCTGCTGATCGTCGAGATGGTCCTGATGGTGAAGTTCGCCCGCCAAGGACCGGGGAGTCTCGGCACCGGCCGCTACATGAACGAAACCCACCACGCCCACGCCTGATCCCGTAGCGGACATCATGATCTTCGACTACCCGACCCTGAAACTCATCTGGTGGCTGCTGGTGGGCGTGTTGCTCGTCGGCTTCGCCATCATGGACGGCCACGACATGGGCGTGGGCACGCTGCTGCCCTTCGTCGGCCAGAACGACGAGGAGCGCCGCGTCGTCATCAACACCGTCGGCCCGCACTGGGACGGCAACCAGGTGTGGTTCATCACCGGCGGCGGCGCCATCTTCGCCGCCTGGCCGATCGTCTATGCCACGGCCTTCTCGGGCTTCTACTGGGCGATGCTGGCGGTGCTGTGGGCGCTGTTCTTCCGCCCGGTGGGCTTCGACTACCGCAGCAAGATCCACAACGCCACCTGGCGCAGCACCTGGGACTGGGGGCTCTTCATCGGCGGGGCGGTGCCGCCGCTGATCTTCGGCGTGGCCTTCGGCAACCTGCTGCAGGGCGTGCCCTTCCACTTCGACGACTCCCTGGTGCCCTATTACACCGGCTCGTTCTGGGGCCTGCTGAACCCCTTCGCGCTCCTGGCCGGCGTGGTGAGCACGGCGATGATCACCTTCCACGGCGCGATCTATCTCGCCCACCGCACCGAGGGCGACATCCAGCGCCGTTCGATCACCGCCGCGCTGATCTTCGGCACGCTGATGCTGGCCGGCTTCAGCGCCGCCGGGCTGTGGATCGCCAACGGCGGCTTCGGCTATGCCATCACCTCGGCGGTGGACACCGCGGCGCTGCCCAACCCGCTCGCCAAGACGGTCGAACTGCAACCGGGCGCCTGGCTGGCCAACTACGCCAAGGCGCCGCTGACGCTGCTGGTGCCGGCGCTGGCCTACGCCGGCGGCATCGCCGCGCTGTGGCTGGTGTGGAAGGGCCGCACCCTGGCCGCATTCGTCGCGTCGTCGTTCGCCCTCGTGGGCGTGATCGGCACCGCCGGCGTGTCGATGTTCCCCTTCGTGATGCCCTCCTCCACCGTGCCCTCGGCGAGCCTGACCGTGTGGGATGCGGTCTCGAGCCAGCGCACGCTGGGCATCATGTTCTGGGCCACGCTGATCTTCATGCCGATCATCGTCGCCTACACCAGCTGGGCCTACAAGGTGATGGCGGGCAAGGTCACGACCGCCTACATCCGCGAGAACGAACACTCCGCGTACTGAACCCACACGAACCGAACAAGGAGAACGACATGTGGTATTTCGCCTGGGTCCTGGGCATCGGTTTCGCCGTGCTGCTGGCCATCCTGAACGCCCTGTGGGGCGAGAATGAAGAGGCGCGTGCCGAGGCGCTGCGGCAGGCCCGTCTCGACGCCGCCCCCGCCGACCCGAACGGCAGTGGTGCGCACTGACCGCGGCAAGGAGGCCATGATGAACACGAAGCTCGCCGGCCCGGCCGCCGCGCCGACCGGTGGCATCCGACTGCTGCCGCTGCTGGCCGCCATCGTGATCATGCTCGGCATCACCGCCTGGCCCGCCACCCTCTCCGGTCCGCAGGGCGGTGCGGACCACTGGGCCGCCATGGCGCTGTTCTGGGCCATGAGCGCGGGCTTCGTGCGCGGCGTCGGCTTCGTGCCGCGGCACCGGGCCTGGCGCCTGCTGTTCTCGGGGGGCGCCTGCCTGCTGGGCATTGCCCTGGCAGCAGCGCGCATGGCCCTGCTGAACAGCCCGCAATAGCGGGCGCTGGCGCGTCCCGGCGCGGGATACATCAGACGCCCAGATAGCGATGCCAGACTTCGCGCTGGGCGTCCAGTTCGGCCGAACTGCCCTGCCAGGCGATGCGCCCGCGCTCCAGGATCAGGTTGCGGTCGGCCAGCGGAAGCAGCTTCTCGACGTACTTGTCCACCACCAGCGTGGTCTGGCCCTGCGCCTTCAGCAGCGCGAGACAACGCCAGATCTCGTCGCGGATCACCGGCGCGAGGCCTTCGGTGGCTTCGTCCAGGATCAGCAAGCGCGGATTGGTCGACAGCGCCCGCGCAATCGCCAGCATCTGCTGCTCGCCGCCCGAGAGCTGGTTGCCCATGTGGCGAGCGCGCTCGGCCAGGCGCGGGAAGAGGTCATACAGGCGTTCCAGCGTCCACGGCTCGGCCACGCCATTGCGGCGGTCGGCGAAGGCGACGAGGTGCTCGCGCACGGTCAGATTGGGGAAGCACTGCCGGCCCTCGGGCACGATCGCCACGCCGAGACGGGCGATGTGGTCGGCGCGCGCGGCCTGGATCGGCCGGCCGTCGAAGAGGATCTCGCCGCGCTGCGGGCGCAGGCCGCCGACAATCGTCCTGATCGTCGTACTCTTGCCCATGCCGTTGCGTCCGAGCAGGGCGACCACATCGCCCGGGCGGATGTCGAAGTCGAGCCCGAACAGCACCTGGCTGGCGCCATAGCCCGCCTCCAGGCCGCGGCAGCTGAGCAATGGCGAGGCGTTCATGCGGCCACCTCGGTCCCGAGATAGACCGACTGCACCTCGGGATGCCCCTTCACATGCGCCGCGTCGCCGGAGGTCAGCACGCGGCCGTACACCAGCACCGAAATCCGGTCGGCGAGCTGGAAAACCGCATCCATGTCGTGCTCGATCAAGAGAATCGCCGTGTCGCGCCGCAGGCGGTCGATCAGCGCCACCATCTGCAGCGAATCCTCCGGCCCCATCCCCGCCATCGGCTCATCGAGCAGCAGCAGCTTGGGCCGCGCCGCCAGCGCCAGCGCGACGTCGAGCTTCTTCTGCATGCCGTGCGGCAGCGTGCCGGCCGGACGATCGAGCACATCGGCCAGGCCGACCTTGTCCGCCAGCGCCAGGGCGCCGTCCATCAGCGCCGTCTCGGCCTCGCGCCGCCGCAGGCAGCGGAAGCTGGTGCCCGCCTGCGCCTGCACCGCCAGCAGCAGGTTGTCGCGCACGGAATCGTTGCGGAACACGCTGGTGATCTGGAAGCAGCGCGCCAGGCCATGGCGCACGCGCATGTGCGGCGCCAGCGCGGTGAGATCGACGCCGTCGAGCACGATGCGTCCGGCATCGGCCGGCAGCAGGCCGCTGACGAGATTGACCAGGGTGGACTTGCCGGCACCATTGGGTCCGATCAGCGCATGGATCTCGCCCGGCGCCACCGTCAGGTCGACCTGGTCGGTCGCAAGCAGGCCGCCGAAGCGCTTCACCAGGCCCTCGGTCACGAACAGGCTCATGCCGCGCCCCCCTGGCCGCCGCGGCGCTCGAGCAGCGCCGCCAGCCCCTGCGGCGCATGGAAGACGACCAGCAACAGCAGCACGCCCAGCGGCCAGTGCCAGTAGTCGGTGTGCATCTTCAGCACTTCCTCCAGGGTCAGCCACAGCGCCACACCCAGCGGCGCGCCCCAGCGCCGGCCAAGGCCGCCCAGGATCACCATCACCAGCAGCAGCGCAGACTGCGTCCAGTGCATCACGCCGGGGCTGACGAAGGCGTTGTGGCTGGCGAGCAGGCCGCCGGCCAGCCCCGCCACCGCGCCGGCGGCAACGAAGCCGGCGAGCTTGAGGCGGAAGACCGGGTAGCCGAGCGCGACCATGCGCGTCTCGTTGTCGCGGATGCCGCGCAACGCATGGCCGTAGCGCGAATGCGCAACCCGGCTGAAGAGCGCGAACACCCCGGCCGCGATCGCCAGCACCACCCAGTAGAAGACGTCCGGGTGTGCGCCATCGAGCCAGGCGCCCATCGCCAGCGGCGTGTACAGCCCGTAGCCGTCGTCGCCGCCATAGGTGCGCAGCGACACCGCCAGGTAGTAAAGCATCTGCGCGAAGGCGAGCGTGATCATGATGAAGTACACGCCGCGCGTGCGCAGCGACACCATGCCGATCAGCGCTGCCGCCACGCCAGCGACCGCCAGCGCGCCGCCCCAGGCCAGCCAGGCCGACGAGACGCCCGCCTCGACCAGCGCCACCACCGCATAGGCGCCGACGCCGACGAAGCCGGCGTGGCCCAGCGCCGCCATGCCGCCGTAGCCGAGGATGAAGTTGAGGCTGGTCGCGGCAATGGCGACGATCAGCACCCGGCGCACGAAACCGACGTAGTACTCCAGCCCCAGCGTCGGCGCCAGCAAGGGAAAGACGGCCAGCAGCGCCAGCACCAGCCAAGGCAGGCGGCGCACCGCGCCGGGAAAACGGGTGGCGAAGGACGGGTGCGCCACGGCGGAAGCAGGATTCGTCACAGCGGTCTTCAGGCGCGGGCGGGGAACAGGCCCGCGGGTTTGAGCGTAAGCACGGCCGCCATCAGCACGTACATCGCGATGCCGGCCAGCGCGGGCCCGAGGTCGGCCGCCACCGAGGGCGGCAACACCGCGCGCAGCGCCGGCGGCAGGAAGGCGCGGCCGGCGGTATCGACCAGGCCGACCAGCAGCGCGGCAACGAAGGCGCCGCGCACCGAGCCGATGCCACCGATGACGATGACCACCAGCGCCGGAATCAGGATGGCCTCGCCCATGCCGACCTGCACCGAGCTGATCGGCGCCATCAGCGCCCCGGCCAGGGCCGCGAGCCCGGCGCCGAGCGCGAACACGAAGGAAAACACCGCCCCCACGCGCACGCCCATGAATTCCGCCATCTGCCGGTTCGAGGCCCCGGCACGCACCAGCATGCCGACGCGGGTGTTGTTCACCAGCAGGTAGAGCCCGAGCGCCACCAGCAGGCCTGCACCGATCAGGAGCAGGCGGTAGGCCGGATAGGGCAGCCCCTCGAACAACTGCACCGGTCCGGCGAGCGCGGCCGGCGTCGAGGCCATCAGCGGCGCCACGCCCCAGATCGCCTTCACCGCATCATCCGCGATCAGGATGATGCCGAAGGTGGCCAGCACCTGGACCAGATGGTCGCGACGATAGAGGTGGCGCACCACCAGCAGCTCGAGCACGGCCGCCACGGCCACGGTGACGAGCACCGCCGCAAGCACCGCGCCGGCGAACGAGCCGCTCGCCTCGTGCACGCGCGCGGCGACGTAGGCGCCCGCCATGTAGAGCGAGCCGTGGGCGAGGTTCATCGTGTCCATGATGCCGAACACCAGCGTCAGGCCGGCGGCAATCAGGAACAGCATCAGGCCGTAGCCGAGGCCGTTGAGCAGTTGCTCGAAAACGAAGATGGCATCCATCGGGGAGATCCGGAGGCAGTGCGGCAAGGCACGCCGCACCGCAGTGCGGGACGGACACGGGGACGCCCGCCCCCGTCCCGCGCGGTCTTACATCTTGCAGGCGCCGACGTAGGCGTCCTGGTGCTGCTCGAGCGTGGTGCCCACCAGCTTGTTGGTGATGCGGCCCTCGGCGTCCTTGCCGACTTCGCGCAGGTAGTAGTTCTGCACCGGGAAGTTGTTGACGCCGTACTTGAACTCGCCGCGCACCGACTGGAAGCTCGGGCTCTTCAGCGCCTTCAGCACGGCCTCGCGGTCGGCGACCTTGCCGCCGACATCGCGCACCGCGGCATCCATCGCCATCAGCGTGTCGTAGGCCATCGCCGCATACACCGAGGGGTAGCGGCCGTCGTACTTCTTGCGGAAGGACGACACGAACTCGGCGTTCGCCGCATTCTTCAGATCGTGCGTCCAGTGCGCGGTGTTGAGCACGCCGATCATCGGCTCGCCCACAGCCTGGATCACGTCCTCGTCGGCCGAAAAGCCGGGGGCGATCAGCGGGATGTCCTTCAGGCCGCCGCCGACGAACTGCTTGACGAAGTTGATCCCCATCGCACCGGGCAGGAAGAAGAACACCGCGTCCGGCTTGGCGGCGCGGATCTGGGCGATCTCGGCGGCATAGTCGATCTGGCCGAGCTTGGTGTAGATCTCGTCCTTCACCTCGCCCTTGTACAGGCGCTTGAAGCCGTTCAGGTGGTCCTTGCCCGCCGGGTAGTTGGGGGCGATCAGGACCACGTTCTTGTAGCCCTTCTCGTTGGCGACCTTGCCGGCGGCCTCGTCATAGGTGTCGTTCTGGTACTGGGCGAAGAAGTACGGGCTGCACTTGTCGCCGGCATAGGCGCTCGGGCCGGGGTTGGCCGACAGGTAGGGCACCTTGGCGGCGAACAGCGCCGGCCCCACGGCGAGCGCCGCGTTGGAACCGATCGGGCCGGTGAAGAAGTCGATCTTGTCACGCTGCAGGTAGCGGGAGACGAGCTGGTTGGCCTGCTCAGGGTTACCGCCGAAGTCGGTGCGCAGGAACTCCGCCGGCTGGCCGCCGAGCTTGCCGCCCAGCTTCTCGATCGCCAGCTCGAAGCCGTCGCGCGCCTCGGCCCCGAGCGCCGCGAACGGGCCGGAAATGTCGAGTGCGATGCCGACCTTGATGTCGGCGGCATGCGCGGCAGCAGCGCCGCACAGCGCCAGGGCGACGGCCAGGTTCTTCATCTGCAGCATTGAGTGTCTCCTCGTTTTGTATCGACAGGGGGTACGGAAGCGGCGCGGCACCGCAGGGATCGCGCACGATCGGTGCAAGCGCACGAAGTTGCCCGATTCTAGCCTGAGCACGATGCCCGTCAGCAGGAAAATGCCCTGCACGGCACGGGACACAAGCGCAGGGCAGCACGCCCGTTTCCGGCTGGCGCCCCGCGGCGCGCCCGGACTGTATGAAATTTCACCTCCCGATGCAGGCAGCCACCGGCTGCACTGGTAGACTTGCGCATCCCCACAGTGACTGCCCGAGGCCCAGGACCGCGATCATGATCGGACGCATCACCGGCACCTTGCTGGAAAAGAATCCGCCGCAGATCCTCGTTGACGTGCACGGCGTCGGCTACGAGATCGACGTGCCGATGAGCACCTTCTACAACCTGCCCGCAACGGGGGCCCAGGTCAGCCTGCACACCCATCACGTCGTGCGCGAGGACGGCCATTTCCTGTTCGGCTTCGCCACCGAGGAAGAGCGCGCCACCTTCCGCCAGTTGCTCAAGGTATCGGGCATCGGCGCGCGCATGGCGCTGGCCGTGCTGTCCGGGCTGTCGGTCAACGATCTCGCCCAGGCCGTGGCGCTGCAGGAAGCCGGCCGTCTGGTGAAGATCCCGGGTATCGGCAAGAAGACCGCCGAGCGCCTGTTGCTGGAGCTGCGCGACAAGCTGGGCAAGGCGCTGCCGAACATGGCCGGCGCCCGGCTCACGGCCGCGCCGGGCACCGCCCCCGACGCGAAGAGCGACATCCTCAACGCGCTGCTGGCCCTGGGCTACAACGAGCGCGAGGCGCTGGGCGCGATGAAGGGCCTGGACGAGGCGGTGGGCGTGTCCGACGGCATCCGCCAGGCGCTGAAGCTGCTGTCGAAGGGCTAAACTGCCACCATGATCGAGACCGACACGCTGCGCGCCGGAAGCCCCGAGCGCCTGATCTCCGCCCAGCCAGCCGACCGCCAGGAAGACGCGATCGAGCGTGCGCTGCGGCCCAAGCGCCTTGCCGAGTACGTCGGCCAGGCCAAGATCCGCGAACAGCTGGAGATCTTCATCCAGGCTGCGCGCAATCGCAGCGAGGCGCTGGACCACGTGCTGCTGTTCGGCCCGCCGGGGCTGGGCAAGACCACGCTGGCTCACATCGTCGCTGCCGAGATGGGCGTAAACATGCGCCAGACCTCCGGCCCGGTGCTCGAACGCGCTGGCGACCTCGCCGCGCTGCTGACCAACCTCGAGCCGCACGACGTGCTGTTCATCGACGAGATCCACCGCCTGTCGCCCGTCGTCGAGGAAATCCTCTACCCCGCGCTGGAAGACTTCCAGATCGACATCATGATCGGCGAAGGGCCCGCCGCGCGCTCGGTGAAGCTCGACCTGCCGCCCTTCACGCTGGTCGGCGCCACCACCCGCGCCGGCATGCTCACCAACCCGCTGCGCGACCGCTTCGGCATCGTGTCGCGGCTGGAGTTCTACACGCCCGAAGAGCTCGGCTTCATCGTCAGCCGCTCGGCGCGCCTGCTCAACGTCGAGATCGACGACAACGGCGCACTCGAAATCGCACGCCGCGCGCGCGGCACGCCGCGCATCGCCAACCGCCTGCTGCGCCGCGTGCGCGACTATGCCGAGGTCAAGGCCGGCGGCCACATCACCGCCGCGGTAGCCGATGCCGCGCTGCGCATGCTGGATGTGGACAACCTCGGCCTCGACCTGATGGACCGCAAGCTGCTGTCGGCAATGCTGGAGAAGTTCGGCGGCGGCCCGGTCGGCCTGGACAACCTCGCTGCGGCGATCGGCGAATCGACCGACACCATCGAGGACGTCATCGAGCCCTACCTGATCCAGCAGGGTCACCTGCAGCGCACACCGCGCGGGCGCATGGCGACGCATTCGATCTGGCAGCATTTCGGGCTGGCGCCGCCGCGCACGGGCGGTGACCTGTTCGACGCCTGACACCCGAGCCGGGGACTGGCGATGCGCTCGGTTCAGGTCGTGATGTTCATGCTGTGCGTGCTCGGCGGCCTCTACCTGCTGACGCAGGCGCCGCCCTTCTTCCTGCCCAGCCGCGGCAACCCCGCCATCGGCCTGCAGTTCGACGCCACGGCCTCACGCCTGCTGGGTGCCGGCCTGCTCGCACTGGCGGCCCTTGGCAGCCTGTATCTGCGCACGATGTACTACTCGGGAGAACGCCGCCTGCCTGGCCCGGTGGCGCAGCGTCGTTACTTCGGCCTGCTGCTGCTGGCGCTGGCGCTGCTGCTGGCGGCCATGCTCAGCGCCGAGATCAGTCCGAATCCCGACTATCGACCCCGCGTAGAACTGCCAGGCTGAGGTCGTGGGCGCACGACCTTACTCCTGGAGCAGCTTGCGCGCACGATCCGCGGTTTCGATGACTTCCGACAATTCGCGCGAAGTCAGCACCTTGCCGAAATGATCGAAAGCGACCTCGGTAACGAACAGGTGACCATTGCCGCGCCGCTCGACCCAGCCGAGCTCGACCAGGCGCACGATCTTGCGCCGCACGGTCTCGCGCGGCAAACCGGTTGCCGCAGCGATCGAATAGGCATTGCAGGGGCGCAGCGTGCAGGTTCGCCAGGCATCGGGGCTGCTTGGCAGGCCTTCCTCGGCACGCCCGTTGCGCCCGCCATTGCCGTTCGCCGACGCATGTTCGAACGCACCGGTGTTGTGCATCGCGATCTCGCCGAGCAGGATCGGCAGCAAGATGTCGCGATCGAACTCTTCGAACCAGCGCCGCAGGTTGCGGATCTCGTGCCGCATCAGCAACAGCGCGACGGTGCGGATGGCAGCGTGCGAGGATTCGGAGGACTGTTGTTCAGTCTCGACCATTCCCTCGCTGGTCGAGCTCGCCTTGGGGGGGGCTGTGTTTGACATGTGTTCCCGAGCGGGGCTCGCTCCGGTGCAGGAGAGGCCGCATGAGCTTGGAATATTAAATATTTATCAAGTGCTCCAAGACTAAAAGCATAACGCAAGCCCCTGAAAGACATGCGTTAAAAAATGCCCAATTTGGGCAAAAATGCGGGAATTGCAGGTCATTTCCGCGCACGTGGGTGCGCTTTGTCATACACGCTGGCCAGATGCTGGAAATCGAGGTGGATATAGACCTGGGTGCTGCGGATGCTCGCATGGCCGAGCAGCTCCTGCACGGCACGCAGGTCCCCGCTCGACTGCAGCAAGTGACTGGCGAAACTGTGGCGCAGCATGTGGGGATGAACATGCACACCGAGGCCGAGCACACGGGCCCGATGCGCCAGCCGGCTGCGGATGCCGGCGGGTGACAGCCGCTGCCCGGTACGGCTCAGAAACACGGCCTTCTCGCCAGCGGCGGCGAGTTGCCCACGCAACGCGAGCCATTGACGCAAGGCCTCGAGCGCCTTCCCGCCCACCGGAACACTGCGGCTGCGCTGACGCTTGCCGGTAACGGTGACCATCGCCTCGGCCAGATCGAGACCGCCATCGACGTCCAGCGCCGCCAGCTCGGCCAGGCGCAGACCCGAGGAATAGAACAGCTCGAACATCGCCACGTCGCGCACTTCAAGCACGCTCTCGGCCTCGGGATCGAGCAGCGCCTGAGCCTGGTCGGGCGATAGCGCGCGCGGTAGCGTGGTGGCAGATCTTGGCGCCCGGATACCCTCGACGGGGTTCGCCTTGAGGCCATGGTGGCGTGCCAGCCAGCGATACAGACCGCGCCAGGCCGACAGGTTGCGGGCGATGGAGCGCCCCGACAGGCCTTCGCCGTGCAGACGGCCGACGAAGCGGCGGATGTCATGCACCGCCAAGTCCGGCAGCGGTCGTCCTTCAGCCAGGCGCAGCAGGTTGCCGAGGTCGCGCCGGTAGGCCGCCAGCGTCAGCGGCGACGCACGTCGTTGACTGGCCAGCCAGCCCAGCCAGGCCTCGACCTCGTCCGGCAGTGGCAAGGCGCCGGCTGACGGCGTCGCGGAGGACGGTCCCGAGGGCTGCGCGCTCATGCGATGTCAGCGCAGGGATTGGCGCGGCGCCGGCATCAAGGCTGGGGCTTCAGGGCCGCTGCGGCAAGCTCGCCGATGCGGCCGAGGTAGAGCGTGCCCATCTCGGCATAGAAACGCTCAGGTTCGGCACCTCCGAGGGCCAGCAGACCGAACACGGCACCGGCCGCACGCAACGGAATCAGCGCAACGGAGCGGACATGCGGCGCGGATTCACCGAAGCAGGCCAGCAGCTCCATGCTCTCGGGCGCACCGCAGTAGGGGTGACGCATCGCCTCGAGCTGGCGCTTCAATGGCTCGGCAAAGCGGCAGGACTCATCATTGCCACGCCACAGCTCGAGCGCGACATAAGGCACGGCGAAATCCTCGCGCAGGCTGGCCACCAGCAACTGTCCGGCCAGCTGCGGCTCGCGCGCCTCCAGCAGCTGCGCCGCAAGGCCATGCACCTTGGCGCTGATGTCGTCGTTCTCCTCGCCGAAGCGGATCAGCTCGTCCAGCTTGTGCTCGAGCTGGCGGATCTTGTCGCGCAGTGCGTGCAGCTGACGTTCGGCAAGTGAGATCGCCTGGCCGCCATGCTGCGGATGCGGCACCGTGAGCTGGGTGAACAACTCGCCGTGCTCGGCGAGGAAATCGGGGTTGTCGCGCAGGTAGCGCGCAACGTCTTCGGCGTTCATCGGCAATACTCCCGTCGGGCGACGCATGCGCCCGTCATCATACATGGCGCAACGGCCGACGGCCGCGCGCAGCGAATTCCGTGATTTCAGTCGAGCGACATCTCGCCCTCGAACACCGTGACCGCCGGTCCGGTCATCAGCACCGGCGTGCCGGGACCGCCCCATGCGATCTCGAGTTCGCCGCCGCGGGTCTCGACCCGCACCGGCGACTCCACCAGATTGCGCACAATACCCGCAACCACGGCGGCACAGGCGCCGGTGCCACAGGCGAGCGTCTCACCCGCGCCGCGCTCGAACACGCGCAGGCGCACCCGGTGCGCATCGACGATCTGCAGGAAGCCCGCATTGACCCGTGCCGGAAAACGCGGGTGGCGCTCGATCAGCGCGCCCTGCCCGGTCACCGGCGCGGTATCGACGTCGGCCACCACCTGCACCGCATGCGGGTTGCCCATCGACACCGCGGTGATCGCCACCGTCGCGTCACCCACCTGCAGCGGCTGCACCAGGGCGTCGGAATCGGATACGAAGGGCACCTTCGCCGGCATCAGCTCGGGCACACCCATATCGACCGTGACGAGCCCATCCTCGCGCAAGCGCGGCGCAATCACGCCGGATTTCGTCTCGACGCGGATCTCGCGCTTGTCGGTCAGGCCCTTGTCGTGCACGAAGCGTACGAAACAGCGCGCACCGTTGCCGCACTGCTCGACTTCGCCGCCATCGGCGTTGAAGATTCGATAACGGAAGTCGACGCCGGGCTGGGTCGCCGGCTCGACGACCAGCAACTGGTCGCAGCCGACGCCGAAGTGGCGGTCGGCGATGGCCTTGACGCGCGCCGGCGTGAGGTCGACCGGCGCGCGCGTGGCGTCAATGACGACGAAGTCGTTGCCGAGTCCATGCATCTTGGTGAAGCGCAGTCTCATCGCAGCTCTTTCAGGAGTAGGCGGTTGCAGGGCAGACCGGGTCTGCAGGCGGCGATTGTCCTCCACCATGCCGACCAGCGTCCACCGGACCGGCACGCCACCTCAGTAGAAGCGCGGCTCGCCCTTGGGCCGCGTCTTGAAGCGGCGGTGCACCCAGTAGTACTGCTCGGGCATGGTGCGCACCACGCCTTCGAGCCAGCGGTTCATGCGCAGGGTGTCGGCCTCGACGTCGTCGGACGGATAGTCCGCCCACGGCTCGCCCAGCTCCAGCACGTAGCCTTTGCCGCCGGGCAGGACGCGCGCGATGCTGGGCACCACCGCGGCACCGGCCAGGCGCGCCAGGCGCGGCAGACCGGTGATGGTGGCGGCCGGCACGCCGAAGAAGGGCACGAAGATCGATTCTCGGCGTCCGTAATCGAGGTCGGGCAAGTAGTAGAGCGGGCGGCCGGCCTTCATCGCCTTCACTGTGGACCGCACACCATCGCTGCGCGACAGCAGCAGCTGGTCGTTGAAGCGGCTGCGGCCATGATGCAGCCAGTGGTCGAAGACCTCGTTCTTCTGCCGGGCATAGACGCTGACGAAATCGCCTTCCATCGACAGCCGGGTGCCTGCCATGTCGAGACCGACGAAGTGCGGCGTGAGCAGAATCACCGGCCGCCCTGCGGCCTTCAGCGCGTTCAGGCGCTCGAGGCCCTCGATGCGCACCAGCTTGCGCAGGCGCTCCGGGCTTGCCCACCAGGCCAGGCCCCGCTCCAGCATGCTGCGCCCGGTGACGGCGAAGTGCCGCCGCGCCAGCGCACGGCGCTCGGCCTCGGACAGTTCCGGAAAGCACAGCCGCAGGTTGGTCAGCGCCACCTTGCGCCGCGGCGCCACGAACACGTAGAGCAGCAGGCCGAACGCTTCACCGATTCGCGACAGCAACGACAAGGGCAGCCAGTGGAGCAGCCAGAAGATCCCGATGGCGAGGCGACTCATTGCCCGGCCTCCGCGGCGGCGGCGACACGCTCGCCGCGCGGCTGCTTGTAGCGGTTGTAACCCCACAGGTACTGCTGCGGGCACTGCAGGATGATGCGCTCGACCTCGCGGTTGATGATGGCGACGTCGGTTTCGAGCTCGCCGGTCAGCGCCTCGGTCGGCGCCTGCAGGCGGAACACGAAGCCCTCGCCGCGCGGCAGACGCTCGGCCCAGGTGTAGATCACGCGCACCCCCTTCACCGCGGCCAGGCGTGCCGCTAGCGTCATCGTCCACGCGGGCTTGCCGAAGAAGGGCGCCCACATGCCTTCGCCTTCGCCCGGCACCTGGTCCGGCAGCATGCCCACCGCTTCCTGGCTGCGCAGGGTCTTGACCAGCTTGCGCACGCCCGACAGGTCGGCCGGAGCAGTGCGCATCTGGCCGCGCGCGCGGCCCGCTTCCATCAGCGGCTGCAGTTCGGGCTTGCGGGGCGGGCGGTAGAGCACGGTGATCGGGATCCGGGCCGCGATGCACTGCGCGGTAATCTCGAAGCACCCCAGGTGCGGCGTGATGAAGAGGATGCCCGCGCCGTCCGCACGCGCCTGCTCGACGAGCGCCCAGCCTTCGGTACGCACGGCGCCCGCCACGACTTCCTCGGCCGGGCGCAGCCAGATCCAGGGCAGTTCCAGCGCCTGCCGCCCGGCCTCGGCGATGGCCGCACGCAGCACGCGCTCGTCCTCGCGCCCGAGCGCATTGAACAGGTTCTCGCGCAGGCGCCGTGCATAGGAGGGCGACGCGCGATACACGAGCCAGCCCGCCCACGCGCCAAGACGGTGCAGCCAGGACAGCGGGAGGCGGGATAGAAGACGAAAGGAAAGATTGACCAGCACGTCAGAGTCGGGCGAATGGAAACCGGCCAGGAAACGAAGGTCCGCCGCAGCCGGACGACGAAAATCGGTCACCCGGCGCGCGACTTCACACCGGATTCAGGGGTGAATGCTTACACAGCAGACGATCCGGGTCTATAATCGCGGCGACCGCCGAGTTAAATCGACAACTTGCAGGGCGGCGACGTGGCAAGGGTGCACGCGTCACAAATACTGCTAAAGCGTCGGCTGCTCGACGAAATCCCCGGAGCTGGCCGCAGACGCAAGTCATTGGCTGATCGGGGATTTTCTGTTTCTGGAGCAGAGCAACATGGCTGAATTTCTGTTTACGTCCGAGTCCGTTTCCGAAGGCCATCCCGACAAGGTCGCCGACCAGGTCTCCGACGGCGTCCTCGACGCCATCCTGGCCGAGGACCCCAAGGCCCGCGTCGCCTGCGAGACGCTGGTGTCCACCGGCCTGGTTGTGATCTCGGGCGAGATCACCACGACCGCCCACCCCAACTATCGCGAAATCGCGCAGGAAGTCATCCGCCGCATCGGCTACGACAATTCCGACATCGGCTTCGACTACAAGAGCTGCGCCGTGCTGGCCGCGATCAACCGCCAGTCGCCCGACATCGCCCAGGGGGTGAATGCCGCCAACGACGACCCGCTCGATCAGGGCGCCGGCGACCAGGGCCTGATGTTCGGTTACGCGACCAACGAAACCCCCAGCCTGATGCCGCTGCCGATCTACTACGCGCACCGAATCATGCAGCGCCAGGCCGAAGTGCGTAAGGACGGCCGCCTGCCGTGGCTGCGCCCGGATGCCAAGAGCCAGCTGACGGTGAAGTACGTCGATGGCAAGCCGGTGGCGATCGACACCGTGGTCGTCTCCACCCAGCACGACCCGGACGTGACCCAGGAGCAGATCCGTGAGGCGGTGATCGAGCTGATCATCAAGCCGGTGCTGCCCAAGGAGCTGATGCAGGGCGATGTGCGTTACCTGGTCAACCCCACCGGCCGCTTCGTGGTCGGCGGCCCGCACGGCGACTGCGGCCTGACCGGGCGCAAGATCATCGTCGACACCTACGGCGGCGCGGCCCACCACGGCGGCGGCGCGTTCTCGGGCAAGGACCCGTCCAAGGTCGACCGCTCGGCCGCCTACGCCGGCCGCTACGTGGCGAAGAACATCGTCGCCGCCGGCCTGGCCGACAAGTGCGAGGTGCAGGTGGCGTACGCAATCGGCGTGGCGCGCCCGGTGAGCCTGATGGTCAACACCTTCGGCACCGGCAAGGTCGCCGACGAGAAGATCGTCGAACTGGTCGGCAAGCACTTCGACCTGCGCCCGAAGGCCATCATCCAGACCCTGGACCTGCTGCGCCCGATCTACTCCAAGACCGCCGCCTACGGCCACTTCGGCCGCGACGAGCCGGAGTTCAGCTGGGAGCAGACCGACAAGGCCGCCGCACTGCGCGCCGACGCCGGACTGTAATCCAAGCCAGTCCCATGCCCCTCGCCGGCAGCGGCGGGGGGCGTTTCGTTTTCAGGGCACGGCGCCGCGAACGCGTCGACGCCTATACTGTCTGTCAAAACTCCCCAGCACGCTCGATACGCCCATGCTCCAGCAAGTCCTGATGTTTGGCCTCGGCCTCACCGTTCTCGTCATCGGCGCCGACGTACTGGTGCGCGGCGCCTCGCGCCTGGCGGTCTCCTTCGGCGTATCGCCGCTAGTGGTGGGCCTCACGGTGGTCGCCTTCGGCACCAGCGCACCGGAAATGGCGGTGTCGGTCGGCTCCGCATTGGCCGGCAGCCCCGACCTCGCGATCGGCAACGTGGTGGGCAGCAATATCTGCAACGTGCTGCTCATCCTCGGCATCTCGGCGCTGATCACACCGCTGCTGGTCGACGAGCAAATCATCCGCCAGGAGATCCCGATCATGATCGGCGTCTCCGCGCTGCTGGTGGTGATGGCGCTCGACGGCCGGATCGGCATTCTCGAATCCGTCGTCCTGTTCGCACTGGTCATCGCCTACACCATCTTCCTGGTCGTACAGTCGCGACGTGCCTCGAAGGCGGCGCAGGACGAGTTCGAGACCGAGATTCCGACCTCCACCTGGGACCGCCACTGGGCGGTGCAGGTGGCCCTGATCGTGGTCGGCCTGGTCATGCTGGTGGTGGGCGCGGACTGGCTGGTGGACGCTGCCGTCGCCTTCGCGCGCGCCTTCGGCATCAGCGACCTGGTGGTCGGACTGACCGTGGTGGCCGTTGGCACTTCGATGCCCGAGATCGCGACCTCGATCGTCGCCGCGATGCGGGGCCAGCGCGAAATCGCGGTCGGCAACGTGGTCGGCAGCAACATCTTCAACATCCTGGCCGTACTCGGCGCCTCGGGCATCGCCTCGGGCATCACCACCGGCGCAGGCCTGCCGGTGTCGGAGGCTGCACGCAACTTCGACCTGTGGGTGATGCTGGCCGTCGCCTTCGCCTGCCTGCCGATCATGCTCTCGGGCCGCGAGATCGCACGCTGGGAAGGCGGCGTGTTCCTCGCCTACTACGCCATCTACACCGCCTGGCTGGTGCTGCAGGCGCAGCAGCACAGCAGCCTGCCGGCGTTCTCGGGCGTGATGCTGGGCTATGTGCTGCCGATCACTGTGATCACGCTGGTCGTCAGCATGGTCCGACAATCGGGCAGCACAGCCAGTCGCTGATCACCCCGGCGCCGGCTCTCAGGGCGACACGCGGAAGCGGCGTACCGACTGCTCGAGCGCGTCGGCGAGCTGGCTCAGCTCCCCGGCGCGCTGCAGCGAATCGCGCGTCGTACCGTGGCTTTCCTCGCTCATGCGGGCAATGCGCTCGACGCTCTGGGCGATGTCCGTACTGGCCTGGCGCTGTTCGCCAAGGGCGACGTTGATCGATCCGACCACCTCGCGCACCTCGACCGCGCTGCCCTCGAGCGCGGCCACGGCGGCACGCGCACGCTCGGCGTTCTCGGCGCCGCGCTCGGCGAGCTGACGTCCGTCCTCCATCGTCCCCACGGCCTGCCGGGCATTGGCCTGCACGCGCTCGATCATGGCGTTGATCTCATGGGTCGACTGGCGGGTACGCTCCGCCAGCTTGCGCACCTCGTCGGCGACGACGGCGAAACCGCGCCCCTGCTCGCCCGCGCGCGCAGCCTCGATCGCCGCATTGAGCGCCAGCAGGTTGGTCTGCTCGGCGATGTCCTGGATCACCTGCGCGATGTTGGAGATGCTCTCCGCGCTGACGCCCAGGTCCGCCACCACCGCGGCCGATGCGGTCATGCGCTGCGCCACCAGGCCGATGGTCTCGACCGCCTGGTTGATCACCTTCACGCTGTCGCGCACCTGTGCTTCCGACTCGCCGCTGAGGCGGTCGGCGTCGTTCGCATGCTCGGCCACCACCGAGATGCTGGTACTCAGCTCCTCGATCGAGGCTGCGATCGCCTGCGCGGCATCGGTCTGCACGAGCGACGCCGCGGCCACCTTCTCCTCGTTGCTGCGCAGGGTGTCGGCCGCGGCCACAAGCCGCCCGGCATCGGCACGGATGCCACGGATAATGGTTTCCAGTCCGCCCTGCATGCCCTGCATCGCGGCCAGCAGGCTGCGTCCGTCGCCACCGCGGACCACGACGCGCTGCTGCAGGTCTCCGTCGGCGATGCGGTGCGCGACCTCCGCAGCATAGGCGGGCTCGCCACCCAGTCGGCACAGCACGTTACGCGTCACCAGCACCGAGGCCACCACGCACACCAGCAGCGCAAAGGCGCCCAGCCCCAGCACGACGAGCCGGCTGCGCTCCAGCGCCTGGGCCGAATCCGAGCGCATCCCGGCGGTCAGCTTCTCGAGATGCTCGATCTGCTTCAGCAGTTCGCCGCGGATCTCGCGCCAGGCCGGCGTCTCACCGCGCACCAGCACCTCGCGCGCAGCCTGCAGATCGTCGGCCCGCACCTTGGCGATCACCTCCGCCTGCAGCGGCGCCCAGCGCTGGACGACCTCCTGCATGCGCGCAGCCGCCGCCGCGCCGCCATCGAGAACATGCCCGCGCGCGACGATCTGCGCCAGCATGGCGTCGAACTGCTTTTTGGCCTGGTCGAAGTTCTCGTAGGCCTTCGAGTTGGCCGGGTCGAGCAGGATGTTGCGCAGCGCCTGGCCCATCTGCAGGCCCTGCGCGTAAGTGCGGGTGACGTCGCGCTCGACGGCGAGCTCGGTGTCGATGAAGCCGGACAGGCGCTCGCCGCCGAGCTGCATCTGCCACAGTGCGCCACCCAGGGCGAGCAGGAAAAGACCACAGGTCGCGGCGGCCAGCAGCACCAGCTGGGATCTTACGGACAGGGTGTTGGAAGCCATATCTGTTCTCTTGCGTGCAGTAAGGGAGAGTGCCCCGGCGCCGGGCCCGGGCTGTAATAAGAATATTCTTATAAGCATATCGGCAGCATGACGAAAGCCTTTAGGGACGATGTCACGCTCGGGAGGCTGGTCGCGCATCGCGCGCCAGCTGCATCACGGTTCACGACCGCCGCCATCAGCTATAATCCGAGCACTCCGAGGAGCGCTGCGAGGCGCCGGGCCGTCCGGCCCTGGCCCCCAGGCTCGGACCCCGCCGCCATGGCGGGCAGCAGTCAACGGCGCTCACCCTGCTAATCATCTTCAACCCTGCCGGGTTCGGGATGTCGGGTGAGCCCCTTGCAGTCAGTTCGCGCTGCCCTCTCCCCTCCCGCCCGGCCATAGCATGGAGCTTCACATGAACGCTGTGGCTGACAAGAACTTCACCGATTTCGTCGTTGCCGACCTGTCGCTCGCCGACTGGGGTCGCAAGGAAATCCGCATCGCCGAAACCGAAATGCCCGGCCTGATGGCGATCCGCGAGGAATACGCCGCCAGCCAGCCGTTGAAGGGCGCGCGCATCACCGGTTCGCTGCACATGACCATCCAGACCGCGGTGCTGATCGAGACGCTGACCGCGCTCGGCGCCCAAGTGCGCTGGGCCTCGTGCAACATTTTCTCGACCCAGGACCACGCCGCCGCCGCCATCGCCGCCTCCGGCGTGCCGGTGTTCGCGGTCAAGGGCGAGTCGCTGGAAGACTACTGGGACTACACCCACCGCATCTTCGAATGGGCCGACGGCGGCTATTCGAACATGATCCTCGACGACGGCGGCGACGCCACCCTGCTGCTGCACCTGGGCGCGCGTGCGGAAGCTGATCTCGCGGTGCTGGCCAATCCGGGCTCGGAAGAGGAAACCATCCTCTTCGCCGCCATCAAGGCCAAGCTGGCGCAGGACCCGACCTGGTACTCGACCCGCCTGGCGCAGATCAAGGGCGTGACCGAGGAGACCACCACCGGCGTGCACCGCCTGTACCAGATGCACGCGCGCGGCGAACTGAAGTTCCCGGCGATCAACGTCAACGATTCGGTGACCAAGTCCAAGTTCGACAACCTGTACGGCTGCCGCGAGTCCCTGGTCGACGGCATCAAGCGCGCCACCGACGTGATGGTGGCCGGCAAGATCGCCGTGGTCTGCGGCTACGGCGACGTGGGCAAGGGCTCGGCGCAGGCGCTGCGCGCGCTGTCCGCCCAGGTGTGGGTGACCGAGATCGACCCGATCTGCGCACTGCAGGCCGCGATGGAAGGCTATCGCGTGGTGACCATGGAGTACGCCGCCGACAAGGCCGACATCTTCGTCACCGCCACCGGCAACTACCACGTGATCACCCACGACCACATGGCGAAGATGAAGGACCAGGCCATCGTGTGCAACATCGGCCACTTCGACAACGAGATCGACGTCGCCTCGGTCGAGCAGTACCCGTGGGAAGAGATCAAGCCGCAGGTCGACCACATCATCTTCCCCGACGGCAAGCGCATCATCCTGCTCGCCAAGGGCCGCCTGGTGAACCTCGGCTGCGCCACCGGCCACCCGAGCTACGTCATGTCGAGCTCCTTCGCCAACCAGACGATCGCGCAGATCGAGCTGTTCACCCGCACGGCGGACTACCCGGTGGGCGTCTACACCCTGCCCAAGCACCTCGACGAGAAGGTCGCCCGCCTGCAGCTGAAGAAGCTCAACGTGCAGCTCACCGAGCTGAGCGACGCGCAGGCGGCCTACATCGGCGTGCCGAAGCAGGGCCCGTACAAGACCGACTCGTACCGCTACTGAGCGACGCCGGAGGCCGTCCCGATGAGCATGAATTCCTTCCATGCCCGCCAGGGACGGCCGCGCCATGCGGCCGAGCACAGGCAGCCGGTCGATCGCCACGGCCTGCTGAGGATCGACCAGCTGCTGGTGGCGCAGGGGCTCGCGCCCTCGCGCACTGCGGCGCGCGCGCTGATCGAGGCCGGTCGCGTCAGCCATGAGGGCCAGCCGGTCACCAAGCCGGCGCTGGAACTGCCGCCCGACGCCCGGCTGGCCGTCATTCCGGACGACAGCGACCGCTTCGTCTCCCGCGGCGCGCTCAAGCTCGAAGGCGCGCTCGCGCGCAGCGGCCTGGACGTGCGCGGCACCATCTGTCTCGACATCGGCCAGTCCACCGGCGGCTTCACCGACTGCCTGCTGCAGGCCGGTGCGACGAAGGTGGTCGGGGTCGAGGTCGGCCACGACCAGCTCCATCCGCGCCTGCGCAAGGATCACCGCTGCGTCACGCTCGAAGGCCTCAACGCCCGCCAGCTCACCACGGCGGATCTCGGCACGCACTGCCCGCCGCACGGTTTCGATCTGCTGGTGTGCGACGCCAGCTTCATCTCGCTCGCCCTGCTGCTGCCGCAGTGGGCGGACCTGCTGTCGCCCAGCGGCCATGTGCTGGCGCTGGTCAAACCGCAGTTCGAGGTGGGCCAGCAAGGCCTGGGCAAGGGCGGCATCGTGCGCGACGCCTCGCTGTACGCCGAGGTCGAAACCCGCCTGCGCGAAGCGGCCCACGCCGCCGGGCTGATCATCCTCGACTGGTTCGATTCGCCCATCACCGGCGGCGACGGCAACCGCGAATTCTTCTTCCACGCCATCCGCACGCCGGGTGGCGACACCGATCCGGACACACCATGAGCATCGACATCTCGATCGAGTTCTTCCCCCCCAACACCGCCGAAGGCGCCGACAAGCTGCGTGCCACGCGCGACAAGCTGGCGGCCCTGAAGCCCGCCTTCTTCTCCGTCACCTATGGCGCCGGCGGCTCCACCCGCGAGCGCACCTTCGCCACCGTCAAGGAAATCGCCGCCGCCGGCTACGAGGCGGCACCGCACCTGTCCTGCATCGGCTCGACCCGCGACAGCATCCGCGAGATCCTGCGCGAATACGCCGACGCCGGCATCCGCCGCATCGTCGCGCTGCGCGGCGACCTGCCTTCGGGCGCAGGCGCGGCAGGCGAGTTCCGCTATGCCAACGAGCTGGTGGAGTTCATCCGCGCCGAAACCGGCGACCGCTTCCTCATCGAAGTCGCCGCCTACCCGGAATGGCACCCGCAGGCCCGCAGCCCGAAGGACGACCTGCTCGCCTTCAAGCGCAAGGCCGACGCCGGCGCCAATTCCGCGATCACGCAGTACTTCTACAACCTCGACGCCTACCTGCACTTCGTCGATGCGGTGCGCAAGCTGGGTGTCGACATCCCCATCGTGCCCGGCATCATGCCGATCGGCAGCTTCAGCAAGCTGGCGCGCTTCTCCGACGCCTGCGGCGCCGAGATCCCGCGCTGGATGCGCAAGACCTTCGAGAGCTACGGCGACGACGCCGATGCGATCCGCGCTTTCGGCCTCGACGTGGTCACCCGCCTGTGCGAGAAGCTGATCGCCGAGGGTGCGCCTGGACTGCACTTCTACAGCATGAACATGGCCGGCCCGACGATCGAGATCTGCCGCCGGCTCGGGCTGCACCACTGACGCCCGTCACGGCCGCAGTTCGGTCGGCGGCCGTGACCAATCGCACTTCGTCCCGCGCTTGCTCCACCGCTCCGCCGTGCGGGCTAACATGCAGGCATCGCCTGCGGCACGCGCCGTCGCCTGACGAAGGTCATCATGATCAAGACACTTCAACACATCCCGCTGACCGGCGAACTGCCGAGCCCGAAGGGCGTCGCGCTCGCAATCCTGGAGATGTGCCGCAATGAAGACACGACGATCAGCGAGATCGCGCACATTGCCCAGACCGACCCGGCGCTGGCGGGGCGGCTGATCCGCAACGCCAACGCGGCCAGCAGCGGCGTCCGACCGATCGCCTCCGTCACCGACGCGATCATGCGCCTGGGCATGGGCACGGTCCGCAACCTGGCGATGGGCTTCTCGCTGATCGACCAGTATCACTCCGGTCCCTGTGCGGGATTCGACTACGAACGCTTCTGGTCCTACTCGCTGCTGGTGGCGCTCGCGATGCAGGAGTTCGGCCGGATGACGGGCGCGGGTGCGGCCGAGGAACTGTTTGCCTGCGGCCTGCTGTCGCAGATCGGGCGGCTTGCGCTGGCGACCCTCTATCCGCAGGAATACGCCGGGCTGCTGAACGAGACCAACGCGAGGGCAAGGCTGGCCGAACTCGAGCACGAGCGCCTGCACACCGACCACAACGAACTGACGGCGGCCCTGCTGTCCGACTGGGGCCTGCCGCTGGCCCTGATCGAGCCCATCCACTACCACGAAGCACCGGACAAGGCCCCGTTCACACCCGGCTCGCGCCCGCACCAGCTGACCCACCTGTTCTACCTCGCCAAGCGCATCGGCGACCTCGGCCTCTCGCCCGAATCCGAGCGCAACGGGCACACGGCCGAACTCCTGCTGCTGGGCGGCAAGATCGGTCTCGACGCCGACCAGCTCGGCGCACGCATCGACGGCATCGTGACGGCCTGGCACGAATGGGGCGAACTGCTGAAGGTTCCCGCCTCGGCACTGCCGAGCTTCAAGCAGATGTGCGCCGGCCAGGCCCCGCGTCCGGAAGACGGCGACAGCCCGGCCTCGCTGCGCGTGCTGCTGGTGGACGACGACGCCACGACACGCCACATGCTCGAAGGCGTGCTGGGCGATTCGCTCGGCCACACCGTGCAGTCGGCAGGCAGCGGCGAGGAAGCCCTGGCGACGGCGCTGCAGTTCATGCCGCAGGTTGTCGTCACCGACTGGCTGATGCCGGGCATGAGCGGTATCGAGCTGTGCCGCGCCTTGCGGGCAACCGACTGGGGGCAGACGATTTACATCATCATGCTGTCCGGCATCGACACCCGCGACGAAGCCACCGAAGCCTTCGAGGCCGGTGCAGACGATTTCGTCGCCAAGCCGGTCGACCTGCGCACCCTGCGCGCCCGCCTGCGCGCTGCCTGGCGCTACGTGCATCTGCTCGATGCCTGGGAGACGGACCGCGCTCAGCTGCGCCAGTTTGCCGCCGAGCTTGCGATCAGCAACCGTCGCCTGTCGCATGCGGCGATGACCGACCAGCTCACCGGCCTGCCCAACCGCCGGGCCGGCATGAGCGAGCTGGAAAAGGCGTGGAGCGCGAGCGGGCGCGCGGTACAGCCGATGGCGGTGCTGGTCATCGACGTCGATCATTTCAAGCGCATCAACGACAGCTACGGCCATGCCGTGGGTGACCATGTGCTGCGCGAGGTGGCGCAGACCCTGCAGCAGTCGGCACGGCGCGAGGACGTCGTCTGCCGCCTGGGCGGCGAGGAATTCCTGATGGTGTGCGCCAACACCGACCTACGTGCAGCGCTCGGCGCCGGCGAGCGCCTGCGCAAGCTGGTGGCGGCGCTGGCGATCAAGGTCGGCGGGCACGAGATCCAGCTGTCGATCAGCATCGGCATCGCCGCCCGCGAAGCTTCGATGACCGACGCCGACATGCTGGTCAACGCCGCCGACCGTGCGCTCTACCGTGCCAAGGAAGGCGGCCGCAACCGCAGTTGCATCTGCCTGCAGGGACAGCTGCGCTGCGGCCCCTGGCAGGCACGTTGAGCGGCCTTAGCGCCGGCTGCTGCCACCGAGCAGCGAACCGAGGATGCCGCGCACGATCTGGCGGCCGATGCTGCTGCCGATGGTGCGCGTGACCGTCTTCGCCGCAATCTGCACCAGGCCGTCGCGCTGCCCCCCGCGCGGACCGGTGGATCCGAACAGGATGTCGTTGAGCCCGCCGCCGGCCTGACCGGCCTTCGCAGTCTCGACGGCCTGCGCCTCGGCACGTGCCGCCGCGCCTTCGGCCTGCGCGCGCAACATCTCGTAGGCCGACTCGCGGTCGACCGCCTTCTCGTAGTGGCCGTAGATGACCGAGCCGGCGATCGCCGCCTGGCGCTCGGCTGTGGTCAGCGGACCGAGGCGGGAGTCGGGTGCGATCACGAAGCAGCGCTCGGTGACCTGCGGCCGGCCCTTCTCGTCGAGGCAGGAGATCAAGGCCTCGCCCACGCCCAGTTCGGTGATGGCGGCCACGGCATCGAAGGCCGGGTTCGGGCGCATGGTGTCGGCCGCGGTCTTGACCGCCTTCTGGTCGCGCGGGGTGAAGGCGCGCAGCGCGTGCTGGACGCGGTTGCCGAGCTGGCCGAGCACGGTCTCGGGCACGTCCAGCGGGTTCTGGGTGACGAAATACACGCCCACGCCCTTGGAGCGGATCAGGCGCACCACCTGCTCGATCTTCTCCACCAGTGCCTTCGGTGCATCGTTGAACAGCAGGTGGGCCTCGTCGAAGAAGAACACCAGCTTGGGCTTGTCCGGGTCGCCGACCTCGGGCAGCTGCTCGAAGAGTTCCGACAGCATCCACAGCAGGAAGGTGGAGTAGAGCTTGGGCGAGTGGAAGAGCTTGTCGGCGGCCAGTACGTTGATCACGCCGCGGCCGTCGGCGTCGGTCTGCATCAGGTCGGCGATGTCGAGCATCGGCTCGCCGAAGAACACGTCGCCGCCCTGCTCTTCCAGCGCCAGCAGGTTGCGCTGGATGGCGCCGATGGAGGCGGTGGAGATGTTGCCGTACCCGGTGGTGAAGCTCTTCGCGTTCTCGCCTACGTACTGGACCATCGCGCGCAGGTCCTTGAGGTCGAGCAGCAGCATGCCGTTGTCGTCGGCGATCTTGAATACCAGCGTCAGCACGCCGGTCTGGGTGTCGTTGAGGTTGAGCAGGCGCGCGATCAGCAGCGGCCCCATGTCGGAGATGGTCGCCCGCACCGGGTGACCCTGCTCGCCGAACACATCCCAGAACACCGCGGTGTTGGCACGCGGCGTGAACTCGGTGATGCCGATGGCGGCCAGGCGCTGCATCAGCTTGTCGGACCTGAGGCCCGCGGCACCGATGCCCGAGAGGTCGCCCTTGATGTCGGCCACGAACACCGGTACGCCGATGGCCGCAAAGGACTCGGCGAGCTTCTGCAGCGTCACCGTCTTGCCTGTGCCGGTCGCCCCGGTGATCAGGCCGTGGCGGTTGGCCAGGCGCGGGAGCAGGTGGATCTCCTTGTCGGCGGTCTTGGCAATCAGCAGCGCTTCGGTCATCGCAGTCCCCGGGGTGGTCGTGTTGCGCCCGAGTGTATCAGGGCGCCCCGCAGCCCGCGATGCAGCGCGCGTAGGCCGATTCGCAGTCGGCGCAGCTGCCCGCCGCGCAACGTGCCTGGCAGCGGTAGAGCGGTGCGGCGCAGGCGCGCACGCAGGCGTTCCAGCCCGGCTGCCCCGCCTCAGGCAGGCCGTACAACCCGCGGCCCGAGCCCGCCGGGCAGGCGTCGAGGGCAAAGCTGCGGCGCGGGCCCGGCACCCACGCCCATTCGTCGTCCGCCAGGCTCAGGTCGGCCTCGAGAGCGGGCTGGGCGCCTGCCGTCAGCAGGCCGGAACGGCGCAGGCTGTCGGCGGCCGCGCAGTCCGCCCGTCGCGCCTGGCCGGCATCGAGCTCACCAAGCGCTGGATAGCCGAGGTTGATGCGCGCGCAGGCCTGGGCGAACAGGAAGCTGCGCGTCACCGGCAGCAGGCGCGGCAGCACGGCCGGGTTGTAGCGGATGACGGCCCGCCCCGCCTCGATGCCGGTGGCGACCACGGCCGGCAACTGGTCGTCGCTCAGGGCCGGCACAGCCGCCCCCTGCGCATCCACGCAACCACCGTAGATCGGCTCGCCCGCGTCCGCGGCGCGTGCGCCGCCCGCCAGCAACGCCAGCACCATCCCCACAACCCATATCGCTCTGTGCATCGTCCCTCCGGGCAAAACGCAGCGTCATTGTCGTGGCCCGACCGCATTTTCCGCGTCCCGCGCAGGTGCAGCCGACCTCCCCCGGGTTGTATACTGCGCCACTTTCAACCGCTTACGGCAGTATCGAGGGGCATATGGCTGGTCATTCCAAGTGGGCCAATATTCAGCACCGCAAGGGGCGTCAGGACGAGAAGCGCGGCGCCGCGTTCTCCAAGCTGGCAAAGGAAATCACCGTCGCCGCCAAGATGGGCGGAGGTGACCCGGGCTTCAACCCTCGATTGCGCCTGGCGGTGGACAAGGCCAAGGGCGTGAACATGCCCAAGGACAAGATCGACAACGCGATCAAGAAGGGCACCGGCGAACTCGAAGGCGTGAGCTACGAAGAGATCCGCTACGAAGGCTACGGCATCGGCGGTTCGGCGGTGATGGTCGATTGCCTCACCGACAACAAGACCCGCACCGTGGCCGACGTGCGCCATGCCTTCTCCAAGTACGGCGGCAACATGGGCACCGACGGCTGCGTGGCCTACCAGTTCAAGCACTGCGGCCAGCTGCTGTTCGCCCCCGGCACCAGCGAGGATGCACTGATGGAAGCCGCCCTCGAGGCGGGCGCCGAGGATGTGGTCACCAACGAGG
Source organism: Thauera humireducens (assembly GCF_001051995.2). Taxonomy (NCBI): domain Bacteria; kingdom Pseudomonadati; phylum Pseudomonadota; class Betaproteobacteria; order Rhodocyclales; family Zoogloeaceae; genus Thauera; species Thauera humireducens. The sequence goes on from NZ_CP014646.1 coordinate 2,864,236, forward strand.
ACGGCTCGATCGAAGTCATCACCGGCCCGTGGGAGTTCACCGCGGTCAAGGAAACGCTGGAGAAGGCGGGCTTCACCGCCGAGTTCGGCGAAGTGACGATGAAGCCGGAGAACGTCATCGAACTGGCCGGCGACGACGCGGTGCGCATGCAGAAACTGCTCGACGCCCTGGAAGCCCTGGACGACGTGCAGGAGGTCTATACCTCGGCGGAGTTCGACGAGTAAGCTGTCGCTCCTCGTTCCGCATCCCTCGCAAAGCGGCGCCCAGCGCCGCTTTTGCTTTTCCGGCCCCCTTCCCGACATGACGACCGCCTCCCTGTTCCAGCGGGCCACGCCGCTCCTCTTCGTGCTGCTGTGGAGCACCGGCTTCATCGGCGCCAAGTTCGGCCTGCCCTATGCCGAGCCGCTGACCTTCCTGAGCACCCGCTACGTGCTGGTGATCGCGCTGATGACGCTGCTGGCACTGGCGATGCGCGCGCCCTGGCCTGCGAGCCCGCGCGAGGCCTTCCACATCGGCGTCACCGGCCTGCTGGTGCATGCGCTGTACCTGGGCGGGGTGTTCATGTCCATCCATCGCGGGCTGCCGGCCGGCGTGTCGGCCCTGGTCGTGGGCATGCAGCCGCTGCTGACGGCCGCCGCCGCGGGCCTGCTGCTGGGCGAGCGGGTATCGCGCTGGCAATGGCTGGGGTTGGCGATGGGCTTTGCCGGCGTAGGCCTAGTGGTGGGCAGCAAGACCACGATCGACGCGGCAGCCCTCGCCGAGCTGGGCCACATGCTGGCACCGGCGCTGGCGGCGCTGATCGGCATCACTGCCGGCACGCTGTACCAGAAGCGCTTCTGCCCGCGCTTCGACCTGCGCACCGGCTCGGTGGTGCAGTTCGTGCCCTCGCTGGCGATCACCGCGCTGCTCGCCAGCCGGACCGAGACGATGGAGATCGCCTGGGACGGCGAATTCGTGTTCGCCCTGCTGTGGCTGGTGCTGGTGCTGTCGCTCGGCGCGATCAGCCTGCTCAACCTGCTGATCCGCAGCGGCAGTGCGGTGAATGTCGCCAGCCTGTTCTACCTCACACCGCCCACCACGGCGCTGATCGCGTGGGCGATGTTCGGCGAGACCCTGAGCGCGCTCGCGCTCGCCGGCATGGCCATCGCAGTGGCCGGGGTCTGGCTGGCACGCAAGGGCTAGAATGCAGGCTCCACTTCACGGAGGGACCACCATGCTGATGACCACCACCGCCACGCTCGATGGCCGTCCCGTGCGCCAGTACCTGGGCGTCGTCAATGGCGAAGCCATCATCGGCGCCAACCTGTTCAAGGACATGTTCGCGTCGATCCGCAACGTCGTCGGCGGCCGCGCCGGCAGCTACGAGCGCACGCTGGCCGACGCCCGCCGCATCGCCATGGAGGAGATGGAGGAAGAAGCGAAGAAGCTCGGCGCCAACGCGGTGATCGGCATCGACGTCGACTACGAGGTGCTCGGTGCCGACAACGGCATGCTGATGGTGTGCGTCAGCGGCACCGCGGTGCAGGTTTGAGCACCGCCTCGCGCAACGTCGCCACGCGCATCCTCGGGCTGGACCCGGGGCTGCGCATCACCGGCTTCGGCCTGGTGGACCACCTCGGCAGCCAGCTGCGCTACGTCGCCAGCGGCTGCATCAAGACCCGGGACGGCGAACTGCCCGGCCGCCTCAAGACCCTGCTCGACGGGGTGCGCGAGGTGATCGCCACCTACCAGCCCGACGTGGTCGCGGTGGAGAAGGTGTTCGTCAACGTCAACCCGCAGTCCACCCTGCTGCTGGGCCAGGCACGCGGCGCGGTGATCTGCGGCGCAGTGTCCTGCGACCTGCCGGTGGCCGAATACACCGCGCTGCAGGTCAAGCAGTCGGTGGTGGGCTACGGCAAGGCCGCCAAGGAGCAGGTGCAGCACATGGTGCAGCGCCTGTTGACGCTCGACGCCAGCCCCGGCCCCGACGCCGCCGATGCGCTGGCCTGCGCCATCTGCCATGCGCACGGCGCCCAAGGCCTGGGCGGTCTCGCCGGGGTCGGCACGCGACGCCGCGCTGGGCGCATCCTGGCCTGAAAAAAATTTCGCCACGGGTGTTGCGCTGCGGGGAAGTGATCGGTATCATTCGCGGCTCTTGATCGACGGCAACGGCGATCTGCCGAAAGGCACCGGGGGTATAGCTCAGTTGGTAGAGCAGTTGACTCTTAATCAATTGGTCCTAGGTTCGAGTCCTAGTGCCCCCACCAGATTCAATGAAAGGCCGATTCGAGAGGGTCGGCTTTTTTGCTCCCGAGGGTAGCAAGTTCGGAAGCAGGCAGGGGTCTGCCCATGTAGCTCAGTGGCAGAGCACTCCCTTGGTAAGGGAGAGGCCGGCAGTTCAATCCTGCCCATGGGCACCAAGCGGGCCCTGCCGACACACGGTTTCATGCGGGAATAGCTCAGTTGGTAGAGCGCAACCTTGCCAAGGTTGAGGTCGCGAGTTCGAGACTCGTTTCCCGCTCCAGTTTCAGCGCTGGATGCCGCCAGGCATGCAGCTCCGGAGTGGTAGTTCAGTTGGTTAGAATACCGGCCTGTCACGCCGGGGGTCGCGGGTTCGAGCCCCGTCCACTCCGCCACGCATCGCACGCAAAACGCCAGTCCTCCGGGACTGGCGTTTTGTTTTTGTGCGCCCGCCTGCAGCGGTGGCGATCCCCGGGCGTAAAAAAGCCAGCCGCGCGGGCTGGCTTTCTGTCGTGCGGGTGAGACGATCAGGCGGCGGTCTTGAACAGCGAGACGGTCGCCGTCGTGCCCTTGCTGACCGCATCGACCGTGGCCGCTGCGGCCTGGTCGACGTTGGCCTGGGCCACCTCGGACACCTGCCGCACCAGCTGGGTCGCGCCTTCGTAGGCGGACGAGGCATTGACCACGGCGGTCTTGAGCGCGGTGACGGCGAAATCCGAGCCCATCGGCGCATTGCGGTTCAGGCCTTCGAGCGTCACGATCACGCCCTGCAGCCACTGCGACATGCCGGCCTCGACCAGCTTCAGCAGTTCGGCCTGGGTCTGGCTGGCGACGCTGCCGACCGTCTTGGCATAGGCAAAGCTCTTCTGCAGCGCAGGGGTAACGGTGCCGAGCTGCAGCTCGACCAGCGCCTTGGGATCGCGCGCGGCGAGCAGGGCCTGGCTCAGCGCGATGCCGTCGTCGAGCAGGGCGCGGGTGGTGTTCAGGTTGAGGGCGGTCAGATGCTCGGCAGCCGACATCAGGCTGTCGCCGGCGGCGGACAGGTCGGCGACGCGCGCTTCGGTGGCGGTCTTGAAGGTGGCGAGCATTTTCTCGGGCGAGGCGTTCATGGTGTACTCCTTTGCGTGGGTGACACCGAAGCAATCCTGCGGTGTGGTTTTATGTTGCACTGCAACATAGATTAACGCAAGCGTTTTTTATGCGGGGACTTCCGAAACCATGACACTGTCGGCGATTCAAGTCGTGCTGCTGGTGCTGGCCTGGAGCGCCTACGCGGTGCTGCATTCCGCGCTCGCCTCGCTGACGGTCAAGCGCTGGGTCGCCGCGCGCTGGCCGCACCGGGCGCACGGCTACCGGCTGGGCTTCAACCTGCTGGCGGTAGTGTTGCTGTTGCCCCCGCTGTGGCTGACCTTCGACTGGCGCGGCGCCCTGCTGTGGAGCTGGAGCGGGCCGTGGGCCTGGATGGCGAACGGGCTGGCGCTGGCGGCCGTGGCGGGCTTCGTGTGGTCGACGCGCTACTACAACATGGCGGAGTTCAGCGGCGGCGCGCAATGGCGCAAGGCGCACTGCGCGGTCGAGGATCCCGGCCGGCTGCGGCTGTCACCGCTGCACCGCTACGTGCGCCACCCCTGGTACAGCCTCGGCCTGGTGATCCTGTGGACGCGGGACATGGACGAGGCTCGGCTCGTGAGCACGCTGTGCATCACCCTGTACCTGTGGCTCGGTTCGCTGCTCGAGGAGCGCAAGCTGCTGGCCTTCCACGGCGCGGTCTATGCGGATTACCGTCGGCGCGTGGCCGGTCTGGTGCCCTGGCCCGGGCGCATCCTGCGCCGCGAGGAGGCCCGCGCCCTGGAGGCGCGGGCACGGACGGCAGCGGCCGCGGAGGTGCAGCCGCGGCCCCGCGGCTGAAGCCCGCCTCAGTCGGCGGACACGTCGCCCGCGGCCGGCTCGCGCAACATTGCCTCGGGCACGTCCTGGATGCGCGGCCGCGGCTCGATCTCCTGCGGCCAGGTCGTCCAGTCGGGATCGGGCAGTTCGGCGAACACCCGCCGCAGGCTGGCACCCCACTGGCCGTGGATCATGTCGAAATAGGGATTGTCCCAGTCGATGCTGACGTGGCGGGTCACCTTCAGGCCGTCGCGCCTGTAGATCAGCAGATCGAGCGGCAGGCCGACCGACAGGTTGGAGCGGATCGTCGAGTCCATCGAGATCAGCGCGCACTTGGCCGCCTCGTCGAGCGAGGTGTGGCAGTTCACCACGCGGTCGATGATCGGCTTGCCGTACTTGGACTCGCCGATCTGGAAGTACGGCGTGTCGCTGGAGGCCTCGATGAAGTTGCCCGCGGCGTAGATGTTGAACAGCCGCGGCGGCTCGTCGGCAATCTGGCCACAGAGGATGAAGGAGGCGTTGAAGTCGACGCCGAACTGCTGCAGCGCCTCGGCGTCGCGCTGATGCACGCGGCGGATCGTGTCGCCGACCAGGCGCGCACACTCGAACAGCGTCGGCGCGCTCCACAGGCTCTGGCGGTCCTGCACCGCCGCATGCTCGCGCAGGATGTTGATGACCGACTGCGTGATGGCGAGATTGCCGGCGCTCATCAGCACCAGCACGCGGTCGCCGGGGCGCTCGAACACCGTCATCTTGCGGAAGGTGTTGATGTGGTCCACGCCCGCGTTGGTGCGCGAGTCGGACAGACAGACGAGCCCCTCGTCGAGGCACATCGCAACGCAGTAGGTCATGCAAGCAATCCTGTCAGGTCATTGCTCGACGACGACGCCCGGCGGATCGGCGGGCGGCAGCGCCATGAAGCGTTCAGGCGGCGACCGGAACGAGAAAGTTGTCGCCGATGCGGTCCCCCAGGCGGTTGATGCGCTCGAGGAAACGCTCCAGCCACGGGTGCAGGCCGGTGTCGAAGATGTCGTCCATGCGGCCATAGTGCAGGGTCGCGTGCAGTTCGCCCGCCTGGCGTGCGGCCTCGGCCGAATGCAGGTTGGCGATCTGGCCGAGGATGTCGTTGACCGCGTCCACGCAGGAATGCAGCGAACGCGGCATGGCATCGTTGAGGATCAGCAGCTCGGCGACCTTGTACGGCGTGATGACGTCGCGATAGACGTGGCGGTAGGTCTCGAAGGCCGAGACCGAACGCAGCAGCGCGCCCCACTGGTAGTAATCGGTGGTGCTGGTCGGGCTTTCGTTCTGCGGCAGCAGGCTGTGATACTTCACGTCGAGCAGGCGTGCGGTGTTGTCGGCGCGCTCGAGGAAGGTGCCCAGGCGCACGAACTGGAAGGCGTCGTCGTGCAGCATGGTGCCGAAGGTGACGCCGCGCAGCAGGTGCGAGCGGAACTTCACCCACTCGAAGAACTCGCCGAGGTCGGTGGCCTGCAGCTTCTCCGGCGTCATGTCGCGGATCTCGAGCCAGGTGGCGTTGGTGGTTTCCCACATCTCCGCGGTGAGCGTGCCGCGCACCGCATGCGCGTTCTCGCGCGCGGCGCGCAGGCAGTTCCACACGCTCGACAGGTTGTTGCGGTCGAGCACGACGAACTCGATGACGTCGCGCGGCGTCAAGGGCCGCCCGGTGCGGGCGAAGGCCTCGGTCAGCTCGCTGATGGCGAGGATCGCGCCCCAGCCGTCGTCGTAGCAGCCGTTATTGCGTGGCAGCAGCGACATGCGGTACGACACGTCCAGCATGCGCACGGTGTTCTCGGCACGTTCGGTGTAGCGTGCCATCCAGTACAGGTGGTCGGCGGTGCGGCTCAGCATGATGATTCTCCCGGCGTGATTCGATGCGCGATCGGATTCAGTTGACGACCCAGGTGTCCTTGGTGCCCCCGCCCTGCGAGGAATTGACCACCAGCGAGCCGGCCTTCATCGCCACACGGGTCAGGCCGCCGGGCACCATGCGGATCTCCTTGCCCCCGGACAGCACGAAGGGGCGCAGGTCGATGTGGCGCGGTGCGATGCCGGCGTCGACGAAGGTCGGGCAGGTCGACAGGGACAGCGTGGGCTGTGCGATGTACTTCTCGGGCGCGGCGAGGATGCGCTGGCGGAAGTCCTCAATCTCGGCACGGGTCGCGGCCGGGCCGACGAGCATGCCGTAGCCCCCGGCGCCATGGACTTCCTTCACCACCAGTTCGGGCAGGTGCGCAAGCGTGTAGGCGAGGTCGTCCGGCTCGCGCAGCATGTAGGTCGGCACGTTGTTGAGGATCGGTTCCTCGCCGAGGTAGAAGCGCACCATCTCCGGCACGTAGGGGTAGATCGACTTGTCGTCGGCCACGCCGGTGCCGACCGCGTTGGCCAGCGTCACCCGCCCGGCGCGATAGGCGGACATCAGGCCCGGCACGCCCAGCATCGAATCGGGGCGGAACACCTGCGGGTCGAGGAAGTCGTCGTCGAGGCGGCGATAGATCACGTCGACCCGGCGCGGTCCCTGGGTGGTGCGCATGTAGACGGTGTCGTCCTTGACGAACAGGTCCTGCCCCTCGACCAGCTCGACGCCCATCTGCTGGGCGAGGAAGCTGTGCTCGAAGTAGGCGCTGTTGTAGGCGCCGGGTGTCAGCACCACCGCCGTCGGGTCGAGCACGCCGGCGGGCGCGACCGCACGCAGGGTCTCGAGCAGCAGATCGGGGTAGTGCTCGACCGGCTGCACGTTGTAGCGCGAGAACAGGTCGGGGAAGAGCCGCATCATCATCTTGCGGTTCTCCAGCAGGTAGCTCACGCCCGAGGGCACGCGCAGGTTGTCCTCCAGCACGTAGTACTCGCCCTTGCCGTCCGCGCCCGCCGCCCGCACCAGATCGATGCCGGCAATCATCGCGTACAGGCCGCCCGGCACCTCGACGCCCTTCATCTCGCCGCGGAACTGGGCGTTGTTGAGCACCTGGTCGGCCGGCAGGCGGCCGGCGCGCAGGATCTCCTGGCCGTGGTAGATGTCGGCGAGGAAGGCGTTGAGCGCTTTCACGCGCTGGCGCAGGCCGGCTTCGAGCGCCGTCCACTCCTCGCCCGGAATGATCCGCGGCAGCAGGTCGAAGGGAATCAGGCGCTCCTTGCCCCCTTCGGCGCCATACACGTTGAAGGTGATGCCGACGCGGTGGAAGGCGACGTCGGCCTCGCTGCGCTTGCGCTCGATGCGCTCGCGCGGCGTGTCGGCCAGCCAGTCGGCGTAGGCGAGGTAGTGCGGACGGACGGCGCCATCCGGGGCGTGCATTTCATCGTAGGGTTTCGCGGCGGTGGTCGTGCTGTCTGCGGTCATGATTGGGCTCCCTTGCGACGCGATTCAGCAGAAAGCGTGCCAATCCCGCGAAGCACGCACGGATGCGGCTTCGCAGCCTGCTGCGCGGCGGGCACTGCGGTGGTGCGCACCACCACGGCATCCGATGCATCAACATGGTGCGCGGATGTCGTCGCACGGGGCCTCCACCGGCATCACCGTCACCGCCACCTCGACGGCATGCCCGGCCCCACCGAGGATGACGCCGCGCAGCGGACACACGTCGCCGTAGTCGCGCCCCCAGGCCAGCGTGATGTGGCCATCGCCGGGCTGCATGTCGTTGGTCGGATCGAACTCCACCCAGCCCACGCCGGGACACCACACGCCCACCCAGGCGTGCGAAGCGTCGGCCCCGACCAGCCGCGCCTGCCCCGGTGGCGGCGCGGTCAGCAGGTAACCCGACACGTAGCGCGCCGCCAGCCCGAGCGAACGCAGGCAGGCGATCATCAGCTGCGAGAAGTCCTGGCACACGCCGCGCCGCGCGGCGAAGACCTGGGCGACCGGCGTGGCGACGTCGGTCGCGGCCGGATCGAAGCGGAAATCGGCGTGGATGCGCGCAGACAGCGCCGCGCTCGCCTCGAGCAGCGGACGCTCGGGCGTGAAGCACGGCAGGGCGTAGTCCGCGTAGCGCGCCGCCTCGGCGCCGAGCGCCACGAAGGGCGAGGCGAAGCGGTACTGCCCGGCGTCGCGCGCCTCGGCCTGCAGCGGCGCATGGCCCGACAGGGCATCGCGCAGATGGTCGCGCGCCGCCTCCCACGGCAGGCTGGCAGCCGGGTCCGGCCAGTCCGGCGCGAGCACGCCGACGCGGCTGCGCGCCCGCACGCTCAGGCGGTCGTGCGCGGCATAGAGGCTGAAGCAGCTCACCGGATTGCCGAAGAAGTCCGTCCGCTCGCGCCGCTGCGCCGGCACCGGATCGATCTCCAGCACGTACGACACCAGCCGCTGGCGCAGGCTTTCACGCGGCCGCAGGTGCGCGACCTGCTGCGACAGCAGCACCGGGCTGGTGTAGCGGTAGGTCGTGTCGTGAAGCAGCTCGTAGAACTGCATCGCGTCGGCGGGCCGTTCAGCGGGAGGCCGTGGCATGGCTGCGCGCGTCCAGGTGGGTGAAGTAGCGCTGCGAGAGGACATCCGACAGCGTGTTGCCGGCCGCCCAGATGCGCTGAAGCAGGCCGAAGACCGTGGCGCAGGCCGCGGCGGCGTGGGTCGCCCGGCCGTCGGCAGCGAGGCCGGCCAGGCAGTCGCAGTCGGCGACGGCATCGAGCTCGCGCATCAGCACGGCCAGGGGCTCGCCCAGCGCGGCGCCATCGGGCAGGCGCGCCAGGTGGTCGACCAGCGAATCGAGCTGGTAGCGCAAGGCGCGCGGGTTGTCGCCGTCGAACATCACCAGCTCCGCGACCGGCCGCGGCGCCAGGCCGCGCGCATGACGGCTGCGGTAGCGGATCTCGCCGTCGGTCACGGCCAGCAGGGCCTCGAGCGCGCCTCGCTGCGGCACCGCCAGCAGCACCGCCAGCGCCGAAGCGAGGAACTGCAGGCGCTCGATGCGGCGGCCGATCGACAGGAAGCGCCAGCCGGCGTCGCGCGGCATGCTCTCGATGACGAAGCCCGACAGCGTCACCAGCGACAGCAGCGATTCGTCGAGGCGGTGCATCGCCTCACCCAGGCCGGGCGCCTCGGTCACCGGCGTCGCAAATCCGGCGAGGCGGTTGTAGATGCGCCAGCTGTCCGGCGACAGGCGGTCGCGCAGTTGCGCGGCCAGCCGCAACACCATGCGCAGGTTGGCGACGACGCTGCCGCTGCGCGTGTCGTCGAACAGGGCGCACGCCAGCGCCTGCGCACTTGCGCCGCCTTCGCCACCCTCCGCGTCCTCCGCGCGCTCGCCCGCCCGCGGCAGCACGCCGCAGCGCCGGCACAGCTCGGCCAACGCGGCCACCGTGGGCGAATCCGCCTGCGCAGCGGCCTCGCCCGCGGCCGGCCCGACGTGGTCGAGCACGGCCAGCCCGCCGACGCGGCCCAGCGTCTCGCGCCCCAGGCGCGCTGCGCCGTCGGCACGCTCGCTGTAGCGGCCGAGCCAGAAGAAGCTCTCCGCCACACGGCTGGCCAGTCCCGGTGCCGCGAGGCTACGCTCGCGCAGCGCGATCTGCCCCGGCACCGCGGGGCGCCGGCTTGGTCGCACCGTTTCCGCCGGGCCACTGAGCACCCACGCATCCTTGCTGCCGCCACCGTGCTGCATCGACACCACGCGCATGTCGGTCTCGGGTGCCACCCGCACCAGGCCGCCCGGCATCACGCGAAAACCGTCGGGGCCGACCGCCGCGAACACCCGCAGCCCGATGTTGCGCGCCACCAGGCCCGCGGCCGGTTCGTCCTCAGCCGCCAGCACCGGCGCCTGCGAGATGTTCACCATCTCCTGCGCGACGAACTCGAACGGACGTGCGGCAATGCGCGCGGCGAGGCCGTCGAGCTCCGCCGCCGGCAGGTCGCGACAGAACAGCGGACCGGCGCCCACGGTCGGGTAGGCCGGCTTCACCACCAGCTCCCGCAGGTGCTTCAGCGTGTAGTCGCAAGCGGCCTTCTCGCCGCACCACCAGGTCGCGACCGAGGGCATCCTCAGCTTCTGGCCGAGCAGGTGTTCGGCCAGGCGCGGCAGGTAGCCCAGCAGCGCGCCGGTCTCGAGGATGCCGCTGCCCAGCGCGTTGGCCACCGCGACCTGGCCGGCGCGCACCGCCGCCACCAGGCCGGCCACCCCCAGCGCCGAGTCGTCGCGCAGCTCGAGCGGGTCGCACCAGATGTCGTCGACGCGGCGCAGGATGACATGCACCCGGCGCAGGCCCTCGAGCGTGCGCAGGAAGACCTTCTCGTCGCGCACCGTCAGGTCCTGCCCCTCGACCAGCGGAAAGCCCATCTCGCGCGCCAGGAAGGCGTGCTCGAAATAGGTTTCGTTGTACGGACCGGGCGTCAGCACGACGATCAGCGGGGCATCGCCGTCCCCGGCCCGGCCCGGCCCCTTCTCCTCTCCTCCATCCTCCGGGGCCAGGGCCGCCAATCCGTCACGGAAGGTCTCGAAGAAGGGCACCAGCGGCTGCACGCCCGCAGCGCGATACAGCTCGGGCAACGCACGCGCCACCACGCCGCGGTTCTCCAGCGCATAGCCGGCGCCCGACGGGGCCTGGGTGCGGTCGGCCACCACCCACCAGCGGCCGTCCGGCGAGCGCGCCAGATCCACCGCATACAGATGCAGGAACAGGTCGCGCGGCGGCCTGGCCCCGACCAGCGGACGCAGGAACCCGCTGTGGCCGTAGATCAGCGCCGGCGGGATCAGCCCCTGCTGCAGCAGGTTCTGCTCGCCGTAGAGGTCGGCGAGGATGCGGTTGAACAGCGTCGCGCGCTGCAGCACCGCCGCCTCGATCTGCGCCCATTCCGCCGCCGGCAGGATGTAGGGCAGCAGGTCGAGTTCCCAGGGCCGCTCGAAGCCGCGCGGATCGGCATACACGTTGTAGGTGATGCCGTTCTCGTGGATCTGCCGGCGCAGGGCCTCACGCCGCGCCGCGGTCTCGGTCGCCGGCATCGCCGCCAGGCCGTGGAAGAAATCGCGCCAGTGCGGTCGCAGCACCACCACGCTGCCGATGCGCTGGCACAGCTCGTCGTAGCGATCGGGCCGTGCAGCGTAGTCGGCGAGCAGTTGGGGCGGGCTGTGCGGCTGGACCTGCATGCTTCTTCAGCCCTGTCGACGCAGGTCGAGCGTGAACGGGAAGTCGGCGTTGCGCTCCGCCGCCACCGGCGCGATCCGGCCCGGCGTGTGGCCGGTGGTGGTGAAGCGCGCCAGGCGCCGGCCTTCCGCTTCGTAGGGATTCACCGGGTAGGTCTCGTAGTTGCGCCCGCCCGGATGCGCCACGTGGTACACGCAGCCGCCCATCGAGCGCTGCATCCAGCCATCGACCAGATCGAACACCAGCGGCGCATGCACACCGATGGTCGGATGCAGGCAGGACGGCGGCTGCCAGGCGCGGTAGCGCACGCCAGCGACGAACTCGCCCACCGTGCCGGTCGGCTGCAGCGGCACGGCGCGGCCGTTGCAGCTCAGCACGTGACGGTCGTCGTTGAGCCCGGACACCTTCACCTGCAGCCGCTCCACCGAGGAGTCGACATAGCGCACCGTGCCGCCGGGCGCACCCTCCTCGCCCATCACGTGCCAGGGCTCGAGCGCCATGCGCAGTTCGACGCGCACGCCGCGCGCCGCGAACTCGCCGTACTTCGGGAAGCGGAACTCGAAGTGCGGTGCGAACCAGTCGAACTCGAGCGGGTAGCCGAATTCGCGCAACTCGGTGACGACGTCGCGGAAGTCCTCCGCCACCCAGTGCGGCAGCAGGAAGCGGTCGTGCAGCTCGGTGCCCCAGCGCCGCAGGCGGCCGGGGGCGTAGGGCTGCTGCCAGAAGCGCGCGATCAGCCCGCGCAGCAGCAGTTGCTGGGCGAGGCTCATGCGCGCATGCGGCGGCATCTCGAAGGCCCGCAGCTCCAGCAGGCCGAGCCGGCCGGTGGCGCTGTCCGGGCTGTAGAGCTTGTCGATGCAGAACTCCGAACGGTGGGTGTTGCCGCTGGCGTCGATCAGCAGGTTGCGCAGCAGGCGGTCGATGAGCCAGGGCGGCACCGCCTTGCCGATCTCGGGGAACTGCTGGAAGGCGACCTCCAGTTCGTGCATCGAGTCGTGGCGCGCCTCGTCCACCCGCGGCGCCTGCGAGGTCGGGCCGATGAACAGCCCGGAGAACAGGTAGGACAGGCTGGGGTGGTTGTGCCAGTAGCTCACCAGGCTGCGCAGCAGGTCGGGCCGGCGCAGGAAGGGTGAGTCGGCCGGCGTGGCGCCGCCGAGCACGAAGTGGTTGCCGCCACCGGTGCCGGTGTGGCGGCCGTCGAGCATGAACTTCTCGGTCGACAGCCGCGACTGGTGGGCTTCCTCGTACAGCGTGGTGGTGCGTTCGACGAGTTCGTCCCAGCTGCCCGCGGGGTGGATGTTGACCTCGATCACGCCTGGGTCCGGCGTGATGCGGAAGTGCTGCAGGCGCGGATCGGACGGCGGCTCGTAGCCTTCGAGCACCACCGGCAGCTTGAATTCGGCGGCCGTGTCCTCGATGGCGGTGACGATCTCGAGGTAATCCTCCAGCGCCACCGTCGGCGGCATGAAGAGATGGAGCAGGCCGCCGCGCGGTTCGGCGCACAGCGCGCTGCGGGTGATCCAGGCCGCCGACTCGAAGGGCGCCGGGCGGCGTGCCGGGTCCACAGCTTCGTCGCGGCTCGCCAGCGCGGCCTCGGCGGCGCCGGTAAGCGGCATGGCGGCCTCGCCCTGCGTGCCATGGAAACCGGCATGCGCGGCGCGACCGGGCGTCCAGCCGCCACCGTGGGCGGTATAGCCAAGCCCGCTGTCGGCGCCGACGGTCGCCCCTGTCGGCCGCAGCTGCTGGCGCAGTTCGGCATGCGCCGGCAGCGCGGGGAAGGCCTGGTTGGGGTCGGCGGCATGGATCCACGGGAAATCGCCCTTGCCCACCCAGGGCTGCGAATCCAGCGGCAGGCGGTAGCCGATCGGCGAATCGCCCGGGATCAGGTACAGGCGTTCGGCACGCAGGAACCACGGACCGCTCTGCCAGCGGCCGGCACCGCCGTGATTGCGCACGATCGGCAGCACATGGCCGATGACCTGCTTCAGGCCCCGGTCGAAGACCTTGGTCAGGCGCGCGCGCTCGAGCGGATCGTCGACGCGCGAGTCGTGCGGATCGACGTTGGCCGGCAGCCGGCGCTCGCGCCACAGGTAGTACCAGGCGTCCTCGAAGGCCGGCATCATCCACTGCGCCTCCACGCCCAGGCGCTCGCCGACGCGGACGAGGAAGCGCGCCGCCATCGCCTCGTCCACCGCGGTGGCGGAGAGTTCGCGCGCGAACAGGTCCGGATCGCGCCAGATGGGTTCGCCGTCACGGCGCCAGTAGCAGTTCAGCGACCAGCGCGGCAGCTGCTCGCCCGGGTACCACTTGCCCTGGCCGAAATGCAGCAGGCCCTGCGGCGCGTAGTGGTCCTTGAGGCGGAACATCAGGTTCTCGGCCAGCGTGCGCTTGCTCGGCTTGCTGGCATCCCGGTTCTGCGGGTCGAGCGCGTCGCTGTTCCAGGCCGCGCCGTCGCGGTCGTCGAGCGACACGAAGGTCGGCTCGCCGCCTTGGGTGAGACGTACGTCATTGGCCGTCAGGTCGCCGTCGATGCGGTGGCCCAGCGCCTCGATCGCCGCCCACTGTTCGTCGGTGTAGGGCTTGGTGACGCGCGGCGCCTCCCACACGCGCTCGACCTTCATGCGGTGCTCGAACGCGCACTCGCACTCATCCGAGAAGCCGGTGACCGGCGCCGCGGACGAGGGCTCGGGCGTGCACGCCACCGGGATGTGGCCCTCGCCGGCAAAGAGGCCCGAGGTCGGGTCGAGGCCGACCCAGCCTGCACCGGGCAGGTAGACCTCGCACCAGGCGTGCAGGTCGGTGAAGTCCACCTCGGTGCCGGAAGGGCCGTCGAGCGACTTCACGTCGGGCGTGAGCTGGATCAGGTAGCCGGACACGAAGCGCGCCGCCAGCCCGAGGTGGCGCAGCAGCTGCACCAGCAGCCAGGCCGAGTCGCGGCAGGAGCCGCTCGCCAGCGTCAGCGTCTCTTCCGGGGTCTGCACGCCGGGCTCGAGCCGCACCAGGTAGCGGATGTCCTGCTGCAGGCGCTGGTTGAGCGCGACGAGGAAATCGACGCTGGCCTTCGGCTCGCGCGGGATGGCTTCGAGGTAGTCGAGGAACTTCGGCCCCAGCGCGGTAGCCGGCGCCTTCAGGCGGTAGGGCGCCAGCTCCACGCTCAGGCCCTCGTCGTAGGCGAAGGGGATCTTCTCCGCCGCCGGCTCGAGGAAGAAGTCGAAAGGATTGATGACCGACATCTCGGCCACCAGATCCACCTCGATGCGCAATTCGGTGGTCTTCTCGGGAAAGACCAGGCGCGCGAGGTAGTTCGACTGCGGGTCCTGCTGCCAGTTGATGAAATGCCCGGCGGGCTCGACCTTCAGCGAATAGGCATGGATCGGCGTGCGGCAATGCGGCGCCGGACGCAGACGCACGACCTGCGGCGACAGGCTGACCGGGCGGTCGTAGCGGTAGTGGGTGACGTGGTTCAGCTTGACGTGGATGGACACGAAGGCCTCGCGATGCGCAGATGGGCAATGCCAATCGAACAGCAAGAAGCGTGCGCGGACGACGATGCGCCCCGGCGCCTGCGGAGGGTCCGCCAGGGCCGACGCCTCGCCCGCGCACATGCACCTCCACGGCGCATCGCGCACCAGCCCGGTGCGGGCTCGCGCCACCCGCATCAAGGAATGCCGCCGCGGGAACTGGCAGAATCGGGGGGCCTCAGAGAAGGACACTGGCCCGGCCCCAGGACGGGACCGCTTCGCGCCCCCTGTCGGCGCCGCCCGCCGGCGCTCCACCCCGATGACCCGAACCGCACCCGCCTCGCTGCCACGCACCCTCGCCCTCGCCTACGCGCTGCTGATCGCCTACGCCTGCCTGCATCCGCTGACCGGCTGGCAGGCGAGCGGACTGCCCCTGTTCGACTACCTGATCGCGCCCTGGCCGAAGTACTTCATCCTCGAGGACTTCGTGTTCAACATCCTCGGCTACCTGCCCTTCGGCTTCCTCGCCGCCGCGGCGATGCCGGCCACATGGCCCGCGTGGCGCGGCATCGCGCTGGCCACCCTGCTCGCGGGCCTGCTCAGCCTCGGGCTCGAGACCGCACAGAACCTGCTGCCGAGCCGCATCGCCAGCAACCTCGATCTGGGGGGCAACATCCTCGGCGGCCTGCTCGGCGCGCTGCTGGGCGTGCGCTGGGGACAGGCCTGGTTCGGCGCGCGAGGCTTCTTTCACCGCTGGCGTGCCGAGTGGGTCATCGGCGGGCGCACCGGCGAGGCCGGGCTGATCCTGCTCGGGCTGTGGCTGCTCGGCCAGCTCAGCGCCACCGACCTGCTGTTTTCCAGCGGCGACCTGCGCAGCCTGCTGGGCATCGCCGCCCCATTGGCCTTCCAGCCCGAACGCTTCATCGCCTTCGACGCCGCGCTCACCGCAGCCTCGATCCTCGCCGTCGGCCTGTTCGCGCGCTGCATGATGCGCGGGCGCAATCCGCTGCCGATCGTGCTGTTGCTGGCGCTGGGCATCGGCGCCAAGTCGCTGGCGACCGCCACCTTCTTCGAACCCGGCACGCCCCTGGCCTGGCTCACGCCGGGTGCCGAACGCGGTCTGGTGATCGGCGGCGCCCTGCTCACGCTGACGCTGCTGCTGCCACGCCTGCTGCAGCACGCGCTGGCGGGCACCGCGCTGCTGGTGGCGACGGCCCTGGTCAACCTGATGCCCGAGAATCCCTACCTGGCCTACAACCAGCGCCTGGCCCAGTACAGCAACATCCTCAACTTCCACGGCCTGACCGAACTCGTCGACAGCCTGTGGCCCTTCGTCGCGCTGGCCTACCTGTCGGCGCTCGGCCTGTGGCGCGGCGAACACCTGACCGCCCGGGCGGGGCAGGCCCGCCGCGGCCTATAATCCGCTCCACTTCCCGGTGCGCCGCGCGGCGCACCCGAACCGCTGCGAGACACCGAGACCCCATGAGCTACTTCAAACACCACGTCTTCTTCTGCTGCAACCAGCGCGCCGCCGGCGAAACCTGTTGCAACGACCACCAGGCCAGCGAACTGCAGACCTACGCCAAGGAGCGCACCGCCGCGCTCGGCCTGAAGGGCAAGGGCAGCGTGCGGGTGAACAAGGCCGGCTGCCTGGGCCGCTGCGACGAAGGCCCGGTGCTGGTCGTCTACCCGGACAACGTCTGGTACACCTACGTCGACAAGGAAGACATCGACGACATCATCGACAACCATCTGGTGCATGGCCGCGTCGTCGAGCGCCTGCGCCTGCCGGAGGACGCTGCATGAGCCGCCCGCTGCCCACCGAATCCGCCCTGCTGCGCGGCCCCGAAGGCCAGATCGAGGTGCTGATCGACGCCCCGGAGACGGTCCGCGGCATCGCCCTGGTCTGCCATCCGCACCCGCTGTTCGGCGGCGCCAACACCAACAAGGTGGCGCACACGCTCGCGCGCAGCTTCCGCGACCTGGGCTTCGCCGCGATCCGGCCGAACTTCCGCGGCGTGGGCCAGAGCGACGGCACGCACGACGAAGGCGTCGGCGAGACCGAGGACATGCTGTCGGTGCTGAGCTGGGCGCAGTCGCGCTGGGGCAGCCTGCCGCTGGCGCTGGGCGGCTTCTCCTTCGGCAGCTACGTGCTGACGCGCGTCGCCAACCGCCTCGCCGACGGCATCGCGCCGCCACGCCAGCTGATCCTGGTGGGCATGGCGGCCGGCGAGACCACCGGCAGCGGGCGCCGCTACGAAACGCCGACGGCGCCGGCCAACATCCCGACCCTGGTCATCCACGGCGAGAACGACGAGACCGTGGCGCTGGCCAACGTGCTCGACTGGGCGCGGCCGCAGGAGCTGCCCGTCACCGTGGTGCCCGGCGCCGACCACTTCTTCCACGGCAAGCTGCACGTGATCCGCGACGTGATCGCGCGCAACGTCAGCCGCGCCGACGCGGGCTGAACGCGGCGCTCAGAACCCGAGGCGGGGCTCGCCCGCGACCAGCGCCTCGCCCGCCACCGGCGCGCCAAGACACATCCCCCCGCCTCTCTGCAACAATAGCCGTGCGCCCGGCGGCGATGGGCTCACGCCGCGCGACCACCCCGTCCAAGGAGACTCGCCCCATGAAACTGCTCGCCTCGCTCACCAGCCCCTACGCGCGCAAGATCCGCGTCGTGCTTGCGGAAAAGAACTTGCCGTTCGAACTCGTCGTCGACTCCCCGTGGGAAGCCAACACCCGCGTGCCGACGCTCAATCCGCTGGGCAAGGTGCCGGTGCTGGTCGCGGACGATGGCGAGACCTTCTTCGACTCGCCGGTCATCGTCGGCTATCTCGAGACGCTCGGCGTCGCGCCCGCGCTGTTGCCGGCCGATCCGCTGGCGCGCGTGCGCGCCCGTCAGGCCGAAGCGCTGGCCGACGGCATCACCGACGCCGCGGTGGCTGCCTTGCTGGAGTCGCGCCGCCCGGACGGCGAGCGCAGCGCACGCGAGATCGAGCGCCAGCACCACAAGATCGAACGCGGACTGGTCGAACTCGGGGCGCGGGTCAGCAGCCAGCGCGGCTTCGACGGGGCTGCGCTGCAGATCGGCGACGTTGCCGCCGGCTGCGCGCTGGGCTATCTCGACCTGCGCTTTCCCACGCTCGACTGGCGCGCCAGCCACCCGGTACTGGCCGCCTATGCCGCCCGCCTGCTAGCACGCCCGAGCTTCGTCGACACCACGCCGCCGGCGGGCTGAGGCCGGCCGTATCGGCCGGCGCCGCGCGTCGGCCAATTGATGCGGAGCAGGTCAAACGGCCGGCGACTCTGGGACAATCGCGGTCTGCCACTCGGAGACCGCCATGGCCGATACGCTGCTTGTCCTGACCAACCTGCCCGACCGCGACAGCGCGGACGCGATGGCCGCTGCGCTCATCGAGGCGCGGCTCGCCGCCTGCGTGAACGTCCTCGCGCCCTGCACTTCGGTCTATCGCTGGCAGGGCGCGGTCGAGTCCGCGACCGAGGTGCCGCTGCTGATCAAGACCACCGCCGGGCGCTACCATGCGCTCGAGGCTGCGATCCGCGCCCGCCACCCCTACGAACTTCCCGAGATCGTCGCGGTCCCTGTGGTGCTGGGCTTGCCCGGTTATCTCGACTGGGTCGCGCGCGAGGTCACCACGGATGCCTGAGCCCCGCCCTTCACTCCCCGCCACGAAGAACACGATGCACCGCCTGCTGATCCTGCTTTCACTGCTCGCCAGCCTGCTGCTGCCGGGCCTGTCCCACGCCGACCCGATCGAACCCGAGAAGGCCTTCAAGCTGCGCGCCCAGGCACTGGATGCGCAGACGGTCGAGGTGGTCTTCGAAGTGGCCAAGGGCTACTACCTGTACGGCGACAAATTCCGCTTCGAGGCCGAGCCCGCCGACGTCAGCTTCGGCCCGGCGGAGAAGCCGGCGGGCAAGACGCACAAGGATGACTTCTTCGGCAACGTGGAAACCCACCGCGGCGAGTTGCGCATCCTGCTGCCGGTGCAGGCGCCGGCGGGCGTGACGCGTTTCGAACTGATCGCGACCAGCCAGGGATGCTGGGATGGCGGCATCTGCTATCCGCCGACGGCGCAGACCGCCGCAATCGACCTCGCCGCACCGCCGAAGAAGGCGGGTGGCGGCTTCCTCGACAACGTGCTGAGCGGCGGTTTCGGCTCGGCCGCTTCGACGCCGGCCGCGCCCGCGGCGTCGGGTGGAGGTGCGCAGGCGGGCAGCGCCGTCTCCAGCGACGAGACGGGCGACATCGCGCGCCTGCTGTCGGGCGCCAGCGTGCCGCTGATCCTGCTGAGCTTCTTCGGCTTCGGCCTGCTGCTGGCCTTCACGCCCTGCACCTTCCCGATGATCCCGATCCTGTCGGGCATCATCGTCGGCCAGGGACACGCCGTCTCGCACATGCGCGCCTTCGTGCTGTCGCTCGCCTACGTGCTGGGGATGGCCGTCACCTACGCACTGGCCGGGGTTGCCGCCGGGCTGTCGGGCACGATGCTGACCGCCGCCCTGCAGAACGTATGGGTGCTGTCGGTGTTCGCGCTGCTCTTCGTGCTGCTGTCGCTGTCGATGTTCGGCTTCTACGAGCTGCAGCTGCCGTCGTCCCTGCAGAGCAAGCTGGCCGACACCGCCAGCCACAACAAGGGCGGCAGCCTGGGCGGCGTGACCGTGATGGGCGTGCTGTCGGCGCTGATCGTCGGCCCCTGCGTGGCTGCGCCGCTGGCCGGCGCCCTGCTCTACATCGCCCAGACCGGCGATGCGGTGCTGGGCGGCTGGGCGCTGTTCGTGATGGCGCTGGGCATGGGCGCGCCACTGCTGGCGGTGGGCGTGGCCTCGCGCAGCCTGCTGCCCAAGGTCGGGCCGTGGATGGAAGGCGTCAAGAAAGCCTTCGGCGTGATGCTGCTGGCGGTCGCGCTGTGGATGATCACGCCGGTGATCCCGCCGCTGGCGATGATGCTGGGCTGGGCGGCGCTGCTGCTGTTCTCGGCCATCTTCCTGCACGCCATCGATCCGTTGCCGCCGCAGGCCAAAGGCTGGCAGCGCTTCTGGAAGGGCGTCGGGGTCGTGCTGCTGCTTTCGGGCGCGGCGATCCTGGTCGGTGCGCTGGCCGGCTCGCGCGATCCGCTGCAGCCGCTGTCGATCCTGCGCGCCCAGGCCGCCGCACCGGTGAATGTGCCGCAGTTCGAGAAGGTGAATTCCGTCGCCGAGCTTGATGCGCGACTCGCCGCCACCGACCGCCCGGTGATGCTCGACTTCTATGCCGACTGGTGCGTGTCGTGCAAGGAGATGGAGCGCTTCACCTTCAGCGACGCGCGCGTGGCCGAACGGATGGGGCAGATGCTGCTGCTCAAGGCCGACGTCACCGCCAACGACGACGAACACAAGGCACTGCTCAAGCGCTTCGGCCTGTTCGGCCCGCCGGGCATCATCTTCTTCGACGCCGAGGGCCAGGAGCGCGAAGGGATGCGGGTCGTGGGCTTCATGAAGGCGGAGCCGTTCGCGACGGTGCTGGATCGGGCGCTCTGAGCGAGGGCGGGTTTTTTCCCCTACAATCCCGCCTTTCCCCTTTCGGTTCAAACCCTTCATGTTCTCCGGCATCGTCGCGGCCGTCGGCCGCATCGAACATATCGAGCCGCTCGCGGATGGCATCCGCCTCAGCGTCGACACCAACGGCCTCGACCTGTCCGACGTCATCCTCGGCGACAGCATCGCGCACAGCGGGGTGTGCCTGACCGTGGTCGAGATGAACGGCCCCAGGCTCAAGTACGACGTCTCGCGCGAGACGCTGAACTGCACCGTGGGCCTCGACGCGGTGGGCAACGAGGTGAACCTGGAGAAGGCGCTGCGCCTGGCCGACCGCCTGGGCGGGCATCTGGTCACCGGCCACGTCGACGGCGTGGGCGAGGTCGTGAAGTTCGCCCCTGTGGGCGAGAGCCACGAGCTGGTGATCCGCGCCCCGGCAGCCATCGCCGGCTACATTGCGAAGAAGGGCTCGATCACCGTCAATGGCGTCAGCCTCACGGTGAATCGCGTCGAGGGCCGCGACTTCTGGATCAACCTGATCCCGCACACCGTGGCGATGACCAACCTCAAGCACCTGCAGGCTGGCAGCAAGGTCAATCTCGAGATCGACCTCATCGCGCGCTACGTCGAGCGCATGCTCGCCTGGCGCAGCGAGGAAGCGGCCGCGCAGGGCTGAATCACGCACACCGCAACGCGTCTTCAGAACGCCCGCAAGAACACCGAAAAAGGACACAGCATGAGCGCACTCGCGCCGATTACCGAGATCATCGCCGACATCAAGGCCGGCCGCATGGTCATCCTGGTCGACGAGGAAGACCGCGAGAACGAGGGCGACCTCGTGATGGCGGCCGAATTCGTCACGCCGGAAGCAATCAACTTCATGGCCAAGCACGGCCGCGGCCTGATCTGCCTGACGCTCACCGACGAGCGCTGCCGCCAGCTCGGCCTGCAGCAGATGGTGCGCGACAACCGCACCCCGCACGGCACCGCTTTCACGGTGTCGATCGAGGCTGCCACCGGCGTCACCACCGGCATCTCAGCCCACGACCGCGCACGCACCGTGCAGGTGGCCGTCGGCCGCCACGCCAAGCCCGAGGACATCGTCACCCCCGGCCACATCTTCCCGCTCACCGCGCAGAAAGGCGGCGTGCTGATCCGCGCCGGCCACACCGAGGCCGGTTGCGATCTTTCACATCTCGCCGGGCTGGAGCCGGCCGCGGTGATCTGCGAGATCCTCAAGGACGACGGCACCATGGCGCGCCTGCCCGACCTCATCGAGTTCGGAAAGGAACACGGTCTCAAGATCGGCGCCATCCGCGACCTGATCGAATACCGCGCCGCCACCGAGCACCTGATCGAGAAGGTCAGCGAGAAGGACGTCGACACCGCCCACGGCCCCTTCACGCTGTCGGCCTTCGAGGACAAGACCTCGGGCGACGTGCATTTCGCGCTGTCGCGCGGCGACATCGCACCCGAGCGCGAGACCCTGGTGCGGGTGCACGAGCCGATCTCGGTGGTCGATTTCCTCGACCCGGCGAGCGGCCGCCACAGCTTCCCGGTGAACGACTCGCTCGCGACCCTCGCCGCAGCCGAGGCCGGCGTGATCGTGCTGCTCTACCGCCCGATGTCGGGCCGCGAGCTGCTCGCCAGCCTCAACGGCACGCAGGACCGCCCGGTGAAATGGGACGCGCGCCTGTTCGGCGTCGGCGCGCAGATCCTGCGCGCGCTGAACGTCGGCAAGATGCGCCTGCTCGCCAGCCCGCGCAAGATCCCGAGCATGACCGGCTTCGGGCTGGAGATCACCGGCTTCGTCGACAAGAACTGACCGAATCACAGAGAACCGCATGCAACGCAACCAACCCGAAAACGCCCGCCAGGGCGCCCGCTACGACGGTATCGACGAGATCGACCCCAACTTCGATGGTGCCGGCGTGCGCGTCGGCATCGTCATGGCGCGCTTCAACCTCGACATCTGCGAAGGCCTGCTGTCGGCCTGCACCGACGAGCTGCTGCAGCTTGGCGTGGCACGCGGCGACATCCGCATCGTCACCGTACCCGGCGCGCTCGAGATCCCGCTGGTGCTGCAGACCATGGCCAGGAGCGGAAACTACGATGCGCTGGTGGCGCTCGGCGCGGTGGTCCGCGGCGAGACCTACCACTTCGAGCTCGTCTCGAACGAAATGGGCGCGGGCGTCACCCGCGTCGGCCTCGACACCGGCCTGCCGATCGCCAACGGCGTGCTGACGACCGAAGATGACGACCAGGCGATCGCGCGCATGCGCGAAAAGGGCGCCGACTGCGCCCGCGCCGTGGTGGAAATGGCCAACCTGCTGAAGGTGGTGCGATGAGCGACATGGACAACACCAGCCCGGCGCCCGAAGGCGCCGGCGCCCCCAACCCGACGAGCAAGATGGCCCGCCGCCGCGCGCGCGAGCTCGCGCTGCAGGGCGTCTACCAGTGGCTGCTGTCGGGCAACACGATGGCCACGGTGCAGCGCCACCTCGAGTCGGAAAGTGAGAACCTCGACAAGACCGACCGCGAGCTCTTCGTCAGCCTGCTGCGGGGCGCCATCGGCAGCGCCGACGAACTGCGCGGCTGCTTCGAGCCGCTGCTGTCGCGTCCGCTGGCCGAACTGTCGCCGATCGAGCACGCGATCCTGCTGCTCGGCACGCTCGAGCTGCGCCACAATATCGACACGCCCTACCGCGTGGTGATCAACGAGGCCATCGAGCTGGCCAAGGGCTACGGCGGCACCGACGGTCACAAGTTCGTCAACGGCGTGCTCGACAAGCTCGCCGCCCGCCTGCGGCCCGAGGAAGTCGCCGCGGCGCGCGCAGCGCGCGGCTGAGCCGCAAGCCGGCCTAGTTACGCGCCGCCGCGGCGCTGCCGCGCACCAGCCGCACATTGACGTAGTCGGTGTGCGGACCGATGCCGGTGGCGCCGTTGTAGAAGGACACGCCCCAGGCGGCAAAGCGGTAGCGCTCGTCCGGCGTCGCCGACCAGAACTTGTGCGCGGGCGAATTCGGGAACACCGTGACGAGCAGCGTGGGCGTGCGATACCCCCCTTCGCAGCTGCCCGGCACCCCTTCGCGCTCCGGCGCCCGGCGCACGCCCGAACTGCAGTAGATCAGCCCCGCCAGTTCGTCGCGCGTCGGCACGCGCCAGTCGGCATGACCGGCAAAGACCATGTCCTCGCCTGCCTTCTGCGCCTGATCCCAGCTCGACAGCTTTGGCTCGCCCACGCACACGCCCGTGTGCCAGGCCTGGCCCACCGCGCAGCGCATCCACATCAGCCCGGAGGCGGTATCGACCGCTGTGCCGTCGTCGCGCAGCTCGAAACCCGCCGTGAAACCCTGTTCCCGCTCGTCCACCTTCTGCAAGGCCTGCTGGTGTGCCGCCTGGGCTACGGCGAGTGCCTCGGCTGAGACGACCGCAGCCGTTGGCGGCGCATCGGAACCACACGCGGCGAGCAGGCTCGCAGCCAGGGCCGCGATCAGGGTGAGGAAGCGGGAAGGCGGAAGAATCGGCATCGTTTCTCCATCGGCCGCCGGCTACGGAACGGCATCGGATTGGGCGCTGGGCGCCGGGCAGGCGATCGTACGCGGAATCGTCGCGGGTGGGGCGGGCTCGCAGCCGGTGAGGATCAGTTGCGCCGTGCGCGCATCACGACGCGTGTACCGTCCCGCAGTTCGAGGCTACCCTCGCGGGTGAGGGCGACCCCCCTGATCCGGTCGGCGGCGGACAGGAAACGCTGCTCTTCCTCCATCAAGCCGGGTTCGCAGGCCATCCGCGTCGCGGCCAGTTGCGAAAGACGCAAGCCCTCACCCGTCAGTGCGTAGCGACCCGCATACCGGTTGCACGCTGCAATGCCAGCGACACGGCCATCGTCCGAGAAGCTCAGCGTTAGGTGCGTCGGGTCATCCACCCGACGGCCATCCACTTCGAGCACCTGCCATGGCTCGCCCTGAATCAGCTCGGCCGGGTCGCCGCCGCAGCCCGTCAGCACGCGCGCCTGCCAGCGCACCTCGACCGTTTTCGGGTGCGGCAAGCCGCTCATGGTATCGGCGCAGAGGCGATCGAACACCGTCACCGACATCTCGCCGCCGGCCGTCATGCCCTGATAGCTGCGCTGTCCCGGCGTGTCGATGACCAGCGGCCCGGGTGCGAACGCGCGCAGATCGCCCCCCTCGGTAAGCAACTCCATGCCTTGCGCCCCGATGTCCAGCCGCCAGGCCGGCTCGTTGCCAACCGCGCGGAACTGCGGTTTCGCGCCTTCGATCCGGCACTCGGGCAGATCCGCGCCGTTCAAGCGCAGGCGCGCCGCGTTGCCCTTCACCCAGATCTCGGTGTCGTCCTCATCCACCGACACTATCCGCATGCCCGAGGCGCTGCGCTCGGGACGCAACGTCCAGTTGCGGCCCTCCACGCTCAGCGTCGCCAGTTCGCCGAAATGGCGCAGGCTCACGACGCGCTCACCGCAGCGAAAGCTGACCGGCGGCTGCGGGTCGAGCTCGAGCACCGCGGCCCGTTCGGACGAAGAGGCAGAAGAACCAAACATCGAGCAGCCCGCCAGCACGAGGGCCGCAGTGCTCAGCAGGACGCAACGAGAGATCGAAGACATGGGGGATCCGGACTGGAAAGCGTGTCCGCGCATTCTATCCGCTTCGCGTACCCGGCTTCCCTGTCGCAGACAACGCTTACACCTGCCCGCGGGTCGCGGTAAGCTCGGCTTGCGAGGAAAAGTCCCATGCATGAAATGTCCCTGGCCGAAAGCGTACGCAGCATCATCGAGGACGCGGCGGAAGCGAACGGCTTCACCAGGGTCCGCCGCGTGATCCTCGAGATCGGTGAGCTTGCGGCGGTCGAAGTCGATGCGCTGCGCTTCTGCCTCGACGTGGTGCTGCAGGACACGCCGGCCGCGGGCGCGGCAGTCGTGGTGGAGCGTGTTGCCGGTGCCGGCTGGTGTCCGGTCTGTGCGAAGACGGTACCGATGCGCGGACGCTACGATGCGTGCCCCCATTGCGGCGACTATCAGCTCAAGGTCACGGCGGGCGAGGAACTGCGCGTCAAGGCACTGGATGTGGCCTGAGCGAAGCCGTGCCCGGCGCGCCAAACCAGAGGAAACCCTGCAATGTGTACGGTGTGCGGTTGCGGAACAGGGGAAACACGAATCGGCGCATTCGGGGGCGGCAAACCGCCAGCACGCGCGCGGCCGACCCCGGGGACGACGCGGGCGTGGCGCCCCCTCGCCAGCCCCACTGTCATCACCGGGTCGACCACCCCTCTTCACGGGGACGCAGCCGCCACGAATGCGACGCAGGACGCGGCCGCACGCGAAACACGCGCCCCGCCCCACCCTCAACGCCTTGACTTCGGCACGGGCCCCGCGCGGGCCCATGCGCCTGGCTTGAGCCAGGGCCAGATGCTGAAGATCGAGCGCGACATCCTCGGCAAGAACGACACCCGCGCCGCCGGGAACCGGGCCTGGCTGCGTGCACGCAGCATCTTCGCGCTCAACCTCGTCTCCAGCCCCGGTTCGGGCAAGACCTCCCTGCTGGTGCGCACCCTGCAGGCGCTGGGCGGACGCGTGCCGGCCGCGGTGATCGAGGGCGACCAGCAGACCGAGTTCGACGCCGAGCGCATCCGCGCCACCGGCGTACCCGCGCTGCAGATCAACACCGGCAAGGGCTGCCACCTCGATGCCGACATGGTGGCGCGCGCGCTGCCGCGCATGGCACTCGCCGACGGCAGCCTGCTGCTGATCGAGAACGTCGGCAACCTGGTCTGCCCGGCGGCCTTCGATCTTGGCGAGGCGCACAAGGTCGTGATCCTGTCGGTCACCGAAGGCGAGGACAAGCCGCTGAAGTACCCGGACATGTTCGCCGCCGCCGACCTGCTGCTGCTGAACAAGGTGGATCTGCTGCCCTATCTCAGCTTCGATACCGCACGCGCCATCGACTACGCGCTGCGGATCAATCCCCGCCTGCGCGTGATCCGCAGCTCGGCCACCAGCGGTGAAGGCATCGACGAATGGCTGGCGTGGATCGACGCGGGCCTGGCCGCCGCATGCGCCTCGGCGCGGCCTGCATGAACGGCTCGCCCGAACCGCGCCGGCTGCCGCCCAAGGACGGCCCGATCGTGACGCCCTCGCCGGCTCCCGGCGGCGGCGAGATGGCAACCGCCCCGAAGATCCGCTTCACCGGGGGGCTCGCCGGTGCGGGGCACGCCCTGCCCATCCTCGCCCTCGGCGCCTGGTTCAAGCACGCGGCCTGCCTGCTGGAACACGATCGCGCGCAGTTCGGCCCCAATCTGGGCGACCTCGACAACGCCGATGCCTGCCGCAGCGTCGAGCCGGCTGCCGCAGCCCTGCTCGCGCAGGCGGACGGCCGGGTGCGCGCCGTTGCGCACGACCTCCACCCCGACTTCCACTCCACCCGCGTCGCCGCCGCGCTGGCGGCGCGGCTGGGGGTGCCGGCGATCGGCGTGCAGCACCACCATGCCCACGTCGCCGCGGTGATTGCCGAGCACGGCCGCTTCGACGCGCGCCCGGTGCTCGGCCTCGCGCTCGACGGCGTCGGCCTCGGCACCGACGGCGAGGCCTGGGGCGGCGAGCTGCTGTGGGTCGCCGGCGCGCGCTTCGTGCGCCTGGGCCACCTGCGCCCGCTGCGCCTGCCCGGCGGCGACCGTGCGGCACGCGAACCCTGGCGCATGGCCGCCGCGCTGCTGCACGCCTGCGGCCGCGGCGACGAAGTCGCACACCGCTTCTCCCGGCAGCCAGCGGCCGCGCTGCTCGGCCAGGTCCTCTCGCGCCCGGCCCTGTGTCCGGCCACGTCCAGCCTCGGCCGCCATTTCGATGCCGCCGCCGCCCTGCTCGGGCTGTGCGAAGTGATGCAGACGGAAGCCGAAGCCGCCGTCGCGCTCGAACGGCTCGCTGCCGGCAGCACCGCCCCCCCCGTCTCGCCGGCCGACTGGCAGATCACACAGGCGACGGCAACGCACGGCCCCTCCGGCCCGTCATCCGAAGCCTCACCACCGGTCGGCGAATTGCCGCCCGACCTCACGCTGCAGCTCGATCTGCACCCCCTGTTGCTGTGCCTCGCCGACGCGCCCGATGCCGGGCGGGGCGCGGCCCGCTTCCACGCCACGCTGGCCGCCGCCCTCACCGACTGGGTCGCCACGGCACGCCGCCTGACGGGCTGCGACACGGTGGTGCTGTCCGGCGGTTGCCTGCACAATCGCCTGCTGTCGGCCGCGCTGCACGCCAGCCTGCCGGCCGTGGGCTGCGAGGTGCTCGGCGCGCAACGCCTGTCGCCCGGCGACGCCGGCCTCGCGCTGGGCCAGGCGTGGGTCGCCTTGCACCAACTCGCCGCCAAGGAAACCTGAACATGTGCCTCGCCCTTCCCACCCGCATCGTCGAATTGCTCGACGGCGACCAGTGCCGCGTCGAGCTGGGTGGCGTGCGCAAGGAAATCTCGCTCGCGCTGATCGACGGCGCCGCTGTCGGCGACTACGTCATCGTGCACGTGGGCTACGCACTGACGAAGCTCGATCCCGAGGAGGCCGCGCAGACGCTGGCGCTGTTTGCCGAGGCCGGGCTCGATCCGGCCACATCCTGCGCGCAGGGTGACAGGGCCACGCCGCGATGAAGTACGCGATGAAGTACATCGACGAGTTCCGCGACCAGGCGCTCGCCGCCGGCCTGGCGCGCGCGATCGCGCACGAGGCCGGTACCGGCCGTGACTACGCCTTCATGGAGTTCTGCGGCGGCCACACGCACACGCTGTCGCGCTACGGCATCGCCGACCTGCTGCCGCCCACCCTGCGGATGATCCACGGCCCCGGCTGCCCGGTCTGCGTGCTGCCGATCGGCCGTGTTGACATGGCGATCCGGCTCGCGCTGTCGCGCCCCGAGGTCATCCTGTGCACCTACGGCGACTGCCTGCGCGTGCCCGCATCCGACGGCCTGTCGCTGCTGAAGGCGAAGGCCCATGGGGCCGACGTGCGCATGGTGTATTCCACAGCCGACGCGCTCGCGCTGGCCCGGCGCGAACCCGGGCGCGAGGTGGTGTTCTTCGCCATCGGATTCGAGACCACCACGCCGCCCACCGCGCTGGTGCTGCGCGAGGCAGCGCGACAGGGACTCGCCAACTTCAGCGTGATCTGCAACCACGTGCTGACGCCTGCGGCAATCGCCGCCATCCTCGAGCCGCCCGGCGGCAACGCGCCGCAGGCGGTGCAGATCGACGGCTTCGTCGGCCCGGCCCACGTATCGACGGTCATCGGCAGCCGCCCCTACGAGGCCTTCGCCTCGACCCACCGCAAGCCGGTGGTCATCGCCGGCTTCGAGCCGCTCGACGTCATGCAGGCCATCCTGATGCTGCTGCGCCAGGTGAACACCGGTCGCGCCGTCGTGGAGAACGAATTCACCCGCGCCGTCACCCGCGACGGCAACCTCAAGGCCCAGGCCCTGGTCGCGGAGGTCTTCGAGCCGCGCCCCGGCTTCGAGTGGCGCGGCCTCGGCACGCTGCCGGACTCGGCGCTGCGCATCCGTGTCGCCTTCACGGCCTGGGATGCCGAAGCGAAGTTCGACCTCGGCTACACGCCCGTGCCGGACAACAAGGCCTGCGAATGCGGCGCCATCCTGCGCGGAGTGAAGTCGCCCATCGACTGCAAGCTCTTCGGCACGGTGTGCACGCCGGAAACACCGATGGGCTCGTGCATGGTGTCCTCCGAAGGCGCTTGCGCCGCGCATTACACCTACGGGCGTTTCCGCGACCTGCCGCTGCGCGCCAGCGACACCGCCACGCCCGCGAACCAGGACACCGCATGAGCGCCGTCAAACCCGGCTACGCCCGCCCGCTGGACCTGCGCACGGGCCGCGTCGGCCTCGCCTTCGGTGCTGGCGGGCGCGCGATGGCGCAACTCATCGCCGAACTGTTCGCGCGCGCCTTTGCCAACGACTATCTGGGACGCGGCGATGACGGCGCGGTGCTGCCCGCCCCGGGTCCGGGCGAACGCCTGGTGATGTCGACCGACGCGCACGTGGTCAGCCCGCTGTTCTTCCCCGGCGGCGACATCGGCAGCCTGTCGGTGCATGGCACGGTAAATGATCTCGCGGTGATGGGCGCCCGTCCGCTGTATCTGGCCGCCAGTTTCATTCTCGAGGAAGGCTTTCCGCTGGCCGATCTCGCCCGCATCGTCGAATCCATGGCCGCTGCCGCGCGCACGGCCGGCGTCCTGGTCGTGACCGGCGACACCAAGGTCGTCGAGCAGGGCAAGGGCGACGGCGTGTTCATCACCACGACCGGGGTCGGCGCACTACCCGCCGGACGCGATCCAGGCGGCGCACGGGCACGGCCGGGCGATGTGGTGCTGGTGTCCGGACGCCTCGGCGAGCACGGCATGGCCATCATGGCGCAGCGCGAATCGCTCGCCTTCGAGTCCGAAATCGTCTCCGACAGCGCGGCGCTCAACGGCTTGGTCGAGGCGCTCTACGCGGCCGTGCCCGCCGACGCGATCCGCGTGCTGCGCGACCCCACGCGCGGCGGCCTGGCAAGCACGCTGAACGAGATCGCCGCGCAATCGGGCGTGGGCATGGAGCTCGACGAGGCCGCGATCCCGGTATCGCCGCCGGTGCGGGCAGCCTGCGAGCTGCTCGGGCTCGATCCGCTCTGCGTCGCCAACGAGGGCCAGCTGGTTGCACTGTGCGCGCCCGAGCACGCCGACGCCCTGCTCGCGGCCATGCGCGCGCATCCGCTCGGCGCCGAGGCGTCGCGCATCGGCACGGCCACCTCCGACCCACAGCATTTCGTGCAGATCCGCACCGGCGTCGGCGGATGGCGGATGGTGGACTGGCTGTCCGGCGAGCAGCTGCCGCGGATATGCTGAAACCGGCTGCCGACGGGCAACCCGGCCACCTTCCCGTTCCCAGGCGGGGCCGCGTCATGCCGCCTTACAACTCATTACCGCGCGACACACACAAGGGCAACGAGTCGGCCTATTGTTCAATCCGAGACAGCAGGGAAGCTTGGACCGGGTGACCGGGGCAATCGCCCCGGCGCCCGCCTCCAGCCGACATGCAAAGGACGATGCGATGCGATTCCCTCACCGACTGTGGCCCCTCGGCCTTGCCGCCAGCCTGCTGCTTGGCGGCTGCGCGGTCGTGCCCGCCGAGCGCTACGAGGTTCGTGAGCACCGGGATTACTACGGCTACGGCGACGAAACGGTGATCATCACCTCGACGCCACGCGTGGAGTATCGCGGCTATCCGCCCGGTGCCGGCTACATCTGGATCGACGGCTACTGGAACCGGGTCGGTGCGCGTCAGGTATGGGTGCCCGGCTACTGGCGGCCGCCGCATGCGCATCCGCGACCGATCGTGCGCGATCGCGACCGGGACCGCGACGACGATCGCCGGTCTCACTGGCGCGAGGAACGTCGCGACCATGATCGAGATCGTGATCGCGTACGCGACCGCGATCACGACGGCGACCGCGACCGTGACCGTCCGCAACCCAGCCCCCGCGAGCGCTTTGTGAATGACCGGCACCGCGATCGTCTGGAGGACACCCGGCCAGAGCGCATCGAAGGACGTCTGCCGGTGGTGCCGCGCAGCCTCCGCAACCGCAGCGACGAGCCAGTCACCGCGGGCGAACGCCGCGAGACGCGGCGGGACGAGCGGGACGACCGGCGGGACGCCGTGCGTGCGATACGCGATCGCGAGCGGGACAATGACGGGCGGGACGCGAGGCCCGACTGGCGCACGCGCATGCAGTCGATCCGCGGCGAGTAGACGCCTGCACCGGGCGCCAGCAAGGTTGCTCAGTTGCCGCATCGCGGCGAGAATCACGCCTTTGGCACCGCCACCCGCGGTGCCGCAATCCGGCGTGCCCATCCTGCGCGCCTTCTTCACCCGCCCAGGCAAAACCATGAAGAAACTTTCCTCGCTGCTCGTGCTCTCCCTCACCGCCGGCGCCCTGCTCACCGGCTGCGGCAAGAACGAATCCGCGCCGTCCCCCCAAGCCGCCGCACCGGCGCCCGCCGCCCCGACGAAGATCGTCATCGGCCTGGACGACAACTTCCCGCCGATGGGCTTCCGCAACGAGAAGAATGAACTCGTGGGCTTCGACATCGATCTGGCGAAGGAAGCGGCCAAGCGCCTCGGCGCCGAAGTCGAGTTCAAGCCGATCGACTGGAGCGCAAAGGAAGCCGAGCTCAACGGCAAGCGCGTCGATGCGCTGTGGAACGGCCTCACCATCACCGAAGAGCGCAAGAAGAACATCGGCTTCACCACCGCCTACATGGAAAACCACCAGATCATCGTGGTCCCGGCCAACTCGGCGGTGAAGACCAAGGCCGACCTCGCCGGCAAGGTCATCGGCATCCAGGACGGCAGCAGCGCGATCGACGCGGTGCAAAAGGACCCGGTCGCCACCTCGTTCAAGGAGCTGAAGAAGTTCGGCGACAACGTCACCGCGCTGATGGACCTGACCACCGGCCGCCTCGATGCCGTGGTGCTCGATGAGGTCGTGGGCCGCTACTACACCGCGAAGAAGCCCGGCGAGTACGTCGTGCTGGACGACCACTTCGGCACCGAAGAGTACGGCGTCGGTACCCGCAAGGACGACACCGAGCTGCTGGCCAGGCTGCAGAAGGCGATGGACGACATGAAGGCCGACGGCAGCGCCGGACGCATCTCGACCGAGTGGTTCGGCAAGGACATCATCAAGTAAGCCGACCCGGGACCGTGCAGGCGGGGCCACCCCGGCACGCCTGCCCCCCTCCGACGCTGTACGGCGCCTGACACGGCGCCGCATTTTTTGCCGGCGCCGTGATCGCCCCTGCGGCCCTCGCGACCGGGCTCTCCGCCCCGCCGGCTTCGCGCCCCGCGCGCCCTGCCCGGAGTCCGCTCATGGACTACATCCTCAGCATCCTCGGCCCGCTCGCCGAGGGCTCGCTGGTCACGCTCAAGCTCTTCTTCATCACGCTCGCGCTGGCGGTGCCGCTCGGCCTCGCGCTGGCGCTGATCCGCATCTCGCGCTTCACTGTCGCCAGTCAGGCGGTCAATGGCTACATCTGGCTGATGCGCGGCACGCCGCTGATGCTGCAGCTGCTGTTCATCTACTTCGCGCTGCCCTTCGTGCCGGTGATCGGCATCCGCCTGCCGGACTTCCCGGCGGCGATCGTGGCCTTCGCGCTGAACTACGCCGCCTATTTCGCCGAGATCTTCCGCGCCGGCATCCAGTCGATCGACCGGGGCCAGTACGAAGGCGCCAAGGTGCTCGGCTTTTCCTACGGCCAGACCATGCGCCGCATCGTGCTGCCGCAGGTGGTCAAGCGCATCCTGCCGCCGATGAGCAACGAGACCATCACCCTGGTCAAGGACACCTCGCTGATCTACGTGCTCGCGCTCAACGACCTGCTGCGCGCAGCGCGCGGCATCGTGCAGCGCGACTTCACGATCACGCCCTTCATCGTTGCCGCCGGCTTCTACCTGCTGATGACGCTGGTGCTGACCTGGCTGTTCCAGCGCCTGGAGAAACGCCATGCCGTCTATGACTGAGGCCGCAGCGATGAGCACACCGATGCCCGAACCGATGATTCTCGCCGAAGGCATCCGCAAGCGCTTCGGCACGCACGAGGTCCTCAAGGGCGTGTCGCTGACGCTCGCCAAGGGCGAGGTGGTGGCGGTGATCGGCCCGTCGGGCTCGGGCAAGAGCACCTTCCTGCGCTGCCTGAACCATCTGGAAACCATCGACAGCGGCCGGCTGGTGATCGAGGGCGACGTGCTCGCCGACAACGACGCCAGCGGCCACGCACACTACGTCGCCGAGGCCGAGGTGCGTCGCATCTGCCGCCGCATGGGCATGGTGTTCCAGCACTTCAACCTGTTCCCGCACATGACGGTGCTGCAGAACGTCATCGAGGCGCCGGTCACGGTCAAGGGCCTCAAGCGCGAGGCGATCCTGCCGACGGCCGAGGAACTGCTGCGCAAGGTCGGCCTGTTCGACAAGCGCGACGCCTACCCGTCGCGACTGTCCGGAGGCCAGAAACAGCGCGTGGCGATCGCGCGCGCGCTCGCCATGGAGCCGGACATCATGCTGTTCGACGAGCCCACTTCGGCGCTCGACCCGGAGCTGACCGGAGAGGTCCTGCGCACCATGCGCCAGCTCGCCGACGAGCATATGACCATGCTGGTGGTGACGCACGAGATGGGTTTTGCGCGCGAGGTGGCGAGCCGGGTGGTATTCATGGACGGCGGCGAGCTGATCGAGTCCCAGCCGGCGGCGGCGTTCTTCGCCAGCCCGCAGCATCCGCGCACGCGCGCCTTCCTCGACAGCATGCTCTGAGGCCCGGGCGCAGCGCCGCTTTCGTCCCCGGCTATGGACGCACCAGGACTCCCGACAGCCGCCCGGCCTCCTCGCCAAAGCACGCCACCAGCCAGTCCGCCGTTGCAGCCACTCTGGGCAAGGGGCGCGCATCCGGATGGATCAGCATCCAGAGTTCCCGGCTCAGAACCGGGTGCGGTCCGGACAGGCGGGCCAGGCGCGGGTCCGGGTCGGCGAGAAAACAGGGCAGCAGGCCCTGCCCGACGCCGTCCGCCACGGCCCTGGCCAGCCCGCGCACGCTGTTGGCACGCAGCCGGATACGGCCACTGCCGAGCATGGCCTGCAGGCGCCGCATCTCCGGCGTATGTGCCAGATCCTCGTTGTATGCCACCCAGTCGCCGGCACTGACCTGCAGGTCTCCGCGCGCCGCCCCATAGAGCGCGAAACCCACGTCCGCCAGTTTGCGGATCAGGAGGTCACCACTCGCAGGGCGCGCCAGGCGTATGGCGATGTCGGCCTCGCGGCGGGCGACATTGAGGTTGTCGTTGCTGGCGACGAGATCCACGCAGAGTTCCGGGTGGCGGGTGTAGAGGCCGGGCAGGCGCGGCACCAGCCAGTCGCCAATGAAGGCGCCGACCGCGGTGATCCGCACCACGCCGCCGACCGCAGCGGCGCCGGCCTCGGCCAGGCGGCTGATCCCGGCCACGTCTTCCTCGATGCGCCCCGCCCGCTCCAGCACCCGGCCACCGACCGCCGTGGGCCGCCACAGGCCGTCGTTGCGCTCGAACAGCGGCGTGCCCAGATCCTGCTCGAGTGTGCGCAGGCGGCGGGCGACGGTGGTCTGGTCCACGCCAAGCTGGCGCGCAGCCGCGGCCAGCGTGCCCTCCCTGCCAAGCGTGACGAGAAAACGCAGATCGTCCCAGTTCATGTGCGCAGAACCTGCAAATTTGCAGCAGCATAGCGCATCGCCGCACATTTACGCTGGCACACGGCGGGATGTAGTCTCATGGTACGTTCCATGACCTCGCGAGGATCCTGCCCATGAGCACCGCATCGCCCACCCTGCGCCACTTGTCCGGCCTGCCTGTCGCACCGGCCCGCCTGTCCGAGTCCGCCCTGATCATCGTCGACGCCCAGAACACCTACCGCAGTGGCGTCATGCAACTCACCGATGTGGAGCCGGCACTCGATGAATGCGCACGGCTCCTCGCCCGCGCCCGCGCGCTGAGGGTGCCGGTGGTGCACATCCAGCACGATGCCGGCCCCGGGTCACCCTACGACCCAAAGGCCGAATGCGGCGCGATCGCCGACAAGGTGGCACCGGTCGTCGGCGAGCCGGTGGTGGTCAAGCATTATCCGAACTCCTTCGTCGGCACCGAACTCGACGGACATCTCAAGGCGGCGGGGGTGAAGAACCTCGTCATCGTGGGCTTCATGACCCACATGTGCATCAACTCCACCGCGCGCGGCGCCTTCAACCTCGGCTACGCGGTGACCGTCCCGGCCGCCGCTACGGCCACGCGCGCGCTGCCCGCGCCCGACGGCAGCGTCATCGAAGCGGCGACCCTGCAGTCCGCCGCACTGGCCGCACTCGCCGACCTGTTCGCGGTCGTGGTGGCCAACGGCGCAGCCATTCCGGACTGAGCCGCGGCGGGTGAGACCGTAGACGGCCCACGGCCCCCGACAGCGGATGCGCTGAAGGGGGCCGTGACGGTTCACGAGGCCGGCGAACCGGCCGGCGTCAAGACTCGGTCAGCCGCGCGAGCGACGGTCGCCGTGGCTGCGTTCGCTACGCGACGGATGACCATCACGGCTGAAACCACCGGCGCGACGACTGTCACCGCCCGGACGGCCGAAGCCGCCGCCGCTGCCGAAGCGACGACCGCCGTTGCCAGCAGGACGCGGGCCCGCCGGCTTGCGCGGCGAAGGCTCCATGCCGGGGATGGTGTGAACTTCCAGGCGGCCGCCGGTGAAGCGTTCGATGGCACGGATCAGGCCGGTCTCGCGCGGGCCCGACAAGGTGATCGCGACGCCGTCGCGACCGGCACGACCGGTACGGCCGATGCGGTGCACGTAATCCTCGGCCTGGCGCGGCGGATCGAAGTTGATGACATGGCTGATGCCGGCGACGTCGATGCCGCGCGCGGCGACGTCGGTCGCCACCAGCACGCCGATGCGGCCCTGGCGCAGGCGATCGAGGGTGCGGTTACGCTGGGTCTGGTGCATGTCGCCATGCAGCGCGGCCGCGGCGATGCCTTTTTCCTGCAGCGACAGCGACAGTTCGTCGGCGCTGCGCTTGGTGGCGGTGAAGACCACGGCCTGGTTCATCCCCTCCTCGCCGAGCAGGGCGTGGAGCAGGCGGCTCTTGTGGCCAAGGTCATCGGCGAACATCAGACGCTGCTCGATCTGGCCGCGGTCTTCCTGAGCCACTTCGATCTCGATGCGCTGCGGGTCGCGGGTCATGCGGGTGGCCATGCTGCCCACCACGCCATCAAGCGTGGCCGAGAACAGCAGGGTCTGGCGCTTGGCCGGGGTGGCGGCGACGATGGCATCGATGTCTTCGGCGAAACCCATGTCGAGCATGCGGTCGGCCTCGTCGAGGATCAGCACCTCGACATCGGACAACTTGATCTTGCGACGGGTCAGGTGGTCGAGCAGACGGCCCGGCGTGGCGACGACGACGTCGCACTGGCGCTGCAGCTGCTTGATCTGGGCGAACATCGGCGCACCGCCGACGAGGCAGGCGGTGTTGAGCCAGCGCAAGGCCTTGCCATAGGTCTGAACGGCCTTCTCGACCTGCTGAGCCAGTTCGCGGGTCGGGGTCAGCACCAGCACGCGCGGGCCGCTGCCCTGGGCAGGACGGCGATCGATGATCTTGTGCAGCGCGGGGAGCGTGAAGGCAGCGGTCTTGCCGCTTCCGGTGTGGCTCGACACCAGCAGGTCGCGACCGGCGATGGCGGCGGGAATGGCCTGCATCTGCACCGGGGTCGGCGTGGTGTAGCCGGTCTGTTCAACGGCCTTGAGGAGTTCTGCGGCGAGGCCGAGGCTCTGGAAAGTCATGTGATTCTTCCTGTGTCTTGCACGCCGGCCTCGATCGAAGCGAGGGCCGGACGGGTTCGGGCCCTGGAGTGGGCCTCAATGGCATCGCGCCGCGCCGTACCGGATCGTCCGGAACGGAAGCGGGATCGCAAGGGCGACAAACGCGCGATGGGCGTGGCTGGTCTCGTCGGCCTTCGGAAAAGCCTGCTAGACCGCGCATCGGCACCAACCGGTTGTCACGATGCCAGACGCTCGGAAGAACGTATGGGGTTCGGCGGGAGGTCGGGGGCGATGGGGCTGTGGTTACAGTCCCTCGGGCCGGGCTGGCGGGCATCCTTGTCCGCGCCAAAAACCGCTATGGCCCTGCTGCTGCATTGCACAACGAGGCGCAGTATATCGACTTTCGCCGCCGCTGTCGCTGAAATCTTGAGAAAAGTGCTTGACCAAAACAAAAAGCGGGTTGGCGCCCCAGGCACCGACCCGCTCTGGAAGGGGCGACGCCCCGCCCGACTTACGTGCTTGCTTACTTGTTGACCGCGGCCTTGAGCGTGGCGCCAGCGGTGAACTTGGGCACGCTCGACGCAGCGATCTCGATGGTCGCGCCGGTCTGCGGATTACGGCCGGTACGGGCAGCGCGCTTCGAGACTTCGAACGAGCCGAAGCCGGTGAACGCAACCTTCTCGCCCTTGCCGAGCTGCTCGGCGATGATGTCGAGCACGGCGGACAGCGCGCGATCAGCCTGTGCGCGGGAAACGTCCATACGGTCAGCCAGTGCTTCGACGAATTCACCTTTGTTCATGCTTTTCCTCGATTGGTGTGAGTGGAGTGTTCTGGAGAGTCCGATCTACGCGGCGGATTCTAGCACCGTCGCGGCTTGTGGGGCATTTCGTAACACGCTGGCGTGACGTGTGGCATAAGGCGTCTCCGGTCTGCGGCGCCGACCCCAGAATCAAAGGCCGCACGGGCTGCATGTGCAGCCAACTTCCGCGCTATCCTTGCAGCACGAAGGAACCCGTGCCCGAGGGCCGTAATGCAGCAGCAACCATCCGCCGACGACGAAGGCGTTGTCCGCATCACCGCACACCGCCGCGCCAACCGCATCGTCAGGACGACGGTGGCCATGCCCGGCGCGGCTGCCCGCAGTCGTCTTCTCATCGGACTCGATCCGGCCGCGGCGATCGACACCCTCGCCGCCCACGCGACGCACAGCCCGCGCGCCCATGCGCTGGCGCTCGGCCAGGCCTGTGCCGCCGCGATGGGCGACGCCCCGCCGGACCACGCCACGCTCGTCGCCATCGAGCGCGAACTGGCGGCCGAGGCGGCCGGCACGCATCTGCGCCGGCTCCTGATCGAATGGCCCCAAGCGCTCGGACATGATGCGCGCCATAGCCGCTACAACGAGTTCCATCGCCGCCTGAGGACGAAAACCGACGCCGCCTCGTTCTTCGAACTCGGTGGCGACGTGCTTGACCTGGTGGCGCGCGAGATGCTGGCGGGCTTCTTCAACCGCATCCGCATGCCGCACAACCTCGCCGAGTTCATCGAGCGGGCGGACACCGGCAGCATCCTCGGCGCCGTGTTGCGCGACATGATCGAGCTCGGCCCCTCGCAGCCCAGCGCGGGACGCGGCGTTGCCATCCTCGGCACGCAGACCGCCGCCGCGTGGGTGGCGACGATCGGAGCCTGGCCGTCGGACGAATTTGTCGCCCATCCGACCTTCGCCGGCGAACCGGCAGAGACGGGCCCGCTGGCACGGCATGCCGCCTCGCCGCTGGTGCGCCTGCTGCTGGACCGCGGCCACCGGCTGTCGGCGCGTCTGTTCTCGAAGATCATCGACCTGGCCGACTGCGCCAGTCGCATGCGTTATCCGCTGACTGACGAAGTTCCCCCGCTGCTCGATGCGGCAGCGGCGGGTCCGGGAGTCGGCATGGCCCGCGCCAGCACGGCGCGCGGCGTGCTGTTGTGCTGGGTCAGGATGGAGGCGGGACGCATCGCCGACTGTCGCATCGTGCCCGCGGCGGCATGGAACTTCCATCCGGAAGGCGCCTTCTGCCGCGAAGCCTGCAGCAGCATCGACGAAAGCCCGGAGGCCGCGATGCGCCGCCTGTCACTGCTGGCGCTGGCGCTGGACCCGTCACTGCCCTATCGCATCGAGCTGGTCGAAGACACGGGCAAGGGCCGCAAACGCGCCTGAACGCGGCGCGCCCGGTCAGTCGGCGACGCGGCGATAGGCGCCACCGAAGTACAGCAGGGGCAGGCGCTCCTCGCGATCGAAATCGACCACTTCGCTGATGAACACGATGTGGTCGCCACCGTCGTGACGCACGGTGTTGCGGCACACGAAGCGCGCGCAGCAGCCCTTGAGCAAGGGCACCCCGCCCTGCCCGACCTCGACCTCCAGCCCGGCGAAGCGCTCGCCGTTGCGGCTGGCGAAGCGTTGCGACAGTTCCATCTGGTCTTCGGCCAGCACGTTGATCGCGTAGTATTCGCAGCCCTCGAACAACGGCCGGCTCGGCAGATCGTTGGCGAGGCTCCACACGATCAGCGGCGGATCGAGCGACACGGAGTTGAACGAATTCACCGTCAGCCCGATCGGTTCGCCGGCCGGCGTGCGCGTGGTCACCACCGTGATGCCGGTCGCGAACATGCCGAGGGCGTTGCGGAAACGGCGGGAGAAGTCCTCGCCGGAGAGCGTCTGCTGGGTCATGGGGGCGTCGTCGCGGTGGGATCCGCGCCTGTAGTAATACGAACGAAGGCGCGGATTATGGCCGCACGGGGAACCTACGTCGAGGGTGGGCGCCCTGATTCATCACAAAAAACGCAGGAAAAACCGTGACATGAGTGATTTCGCCGACCGCCTGATCGCCTGGCAGCGCCACCACGGGCGCCATGACCTGCCCTGGCAGGGCGGACACGACCCGTACCGCATCTGGCTGTCAGAGATCATGCTGCAGCAGACCCAGGTCGACACCGTCATCCCCTACTACCAGCGCTTCCTCGCGCGCTTCCCGGATGTTGCCAGCCTCGCGGCGGCGCCGGTGGAAGACGTGATGACCCTGTGGAGCGGCCTCGGCTACTACGCGCGCGC
Organism: Thauera humireducens; assembly: GCF_001051995.2. Classification (NCBI taxonomy): domain Bacteria; kingdom Pseudomonadati; phylum Pseudomonadota; class Betaproteobacteria; order Rhodocyclales; family Zoogloeaceae; genus Thauera; species Thauera humireducens. Next base: position 2,903,883 of record NZ_CP014646.1, read on the forward strand.
CCGCAACCTGCATCGCGCGGCATGCACGATCGTCGAGGCACACGGCGGGGCCTTTCCGCGCAGCGCGGCGGAGATCGCCGGCCTGCCGGGCATCGGGCGCTCGACTGCCGCCGCCATCGCCGCCTTCGCCTATGGCGAGCGCGCCGCCATCCTCGACGGCAACGTCAAGCGCGTGCTGTGCCGCATTTTCGGCGTGGAGGGGTTCCCTGGCGAGAAGGCGGTGGAGAACCGCCTGTGGGCACTGGCGGAATCACTGCTGCCCGAGCATGAGGTCGGACGCTACATCCAGGCCCAGATGGACCTCGGTGCCACCCTCTGCACCCGCGGCAAGCCGGCCTGCAGCCGCTGCCCCTTCGCCGACGACTGTGTCGCGCGCCGCGAGAACCGCGTCGCCGAGCTACCGACGCCGCGGCCGAAGAAAGTCGTGCCGCGCCGCCAGGCACGCTTTGCGGTCATCACGCACGAGGACCGGGTGCTGCTGGAGCGTCGGCCGCCGACCGGGATCTGGGGCGGACTGCTGGCCCTGCCCGAGATCCCTGACGAAGTGGCCGACGTGGGCGCCTGGGCTGCAGCGCGCTTCGGGCTCGCCTGCGCGGCGCCGCAGCCGCTGGCCCCGCTGACGCATGCGTTCACCCATTTCGTGCTCGACATCGAGCCGCTCCGACTGCAAGCCACCGCGAATGCAGCGCCGCACACCCTGGCGGATGAGCCCGCCCTGCTGTGGCAGCCGCTTGCCGGCGCAGACGAGGCCGCGCTGCCGACCCCGGTGCGCCGGATCCTCTGCGCCTTGCAGACGCCGGACCTGTTCTCGGGCTGAAGCGGGCTCAGGCGAGCTTCGGCAACAATCCGTGCTCGCGCAGGAACTGCTGCAGGATCTCCAGCCGGCTGATCACGTCATCGAGTTCGAGCAGACGCTGCTTGGCCTCCAGCGGCACCGGCAGCAATTCTGCGTAGCGCGCACCGACCCAGCCCGCATCGTCGAAGCGGTGCGGCGGCGGCAGGCGGTCGCCGAGTTCGGCGACGATGGTCTTCAGCAACGGCAGCAGGTCGAGCTGGGCAGTGGGCATCGGCTGCGGCGCGGGCTCGTCCAGCCAGCGCACCTCGCCCACCAGCAGGCCGTCGCGTTCGACCTCGTGATCGACGACGCGAAAACGTCGGCCGCCGCGCGTCACCAAGGTCAGCAACCCCGCCTGCTCCATGTCCCACTGCTCGATGTGCGCAGCCGTACCCACCGGATGTGGCACCGCCGTCTCGCCGACCTCCTCGCCAGCGGCGATCAGGCATACGCCGAACGGCGAGCCCTCCCGCATGCAGCGCGTGACCATGTCCATGTAGCGCGGCTCGAACACGCGCAGCGGCAGCACGCCTTCGGGGAACAGCACGGTCTTGAGCGGAAACAGCGGCAGGCGCGTCAACGTGCTGGATGTATCGCTCATCGGTCACGGCCCTCGGCTTGCGCGGCGTCCTCGCCCCAGCGCGCCATCAACGCATGCGCGACGCCGAGCTGGTCGAGGATGCGTGCGACAACGAAGTCAACGAGGTCTCCGACCGACTGCGGGTGGTGATAGAAGCCCGGGTTGGGCGGCAGGATGCACACGCCCAGGCGCGCGAGCCTGAGCATGTTCTCGAGATGGATCGCCGAATACGGCGTCTCCCGCGGCACCAGCACCAGCTTGCGTCCTTCCTTGATCACGACGTCGGCCGCGCGCTCGATCAGGTTCTGGCTCAGTCCGCCGGCAATGGCGGCCAGCGTCGCCATCGTGCACGGGCACACCACCATCGCGTCGGGCGGATTCGATCCCGAGGCCGGCGGCGCGAACCACTCCTCGCGGCCGAACACGCGCAACTGGCCCGGCGCCGCGCCGAAGCGCGCCGACAGCTCGGCCTCGACCTCCGCCGGGCGCGCCGGCAGGTTCCAGTCCATCTCCTGCCGGGCGACGATCTGCGCCACCTGCGAATACAGCAGCCACACGCGATGTCCGGCCTGCAGCAGGCATTCGACCAGCCGCACCCCATAGGGCAGGCCGGACGCGCCGGTGAATGCGACGGTAATGGTACGTGGGGGGCTCATCGGCCTCCTTCAGCCAGAAATGACGGCGCGCAAAGTCAGCGCAGATAGTCCGTGATCAACTCCCAGCGCCCGTTGCGGATCTGCGCCAGACGCCCATGGCGGTTGCCGAGGTGGTCGTCGGCACTGAAGCGGTACGCCGGGCTGCCGAAGTAATCACGGGTGAATTCGAGGCGTTCGAGGGTGCGCGCGAACGCCTCGGGCGTCAAGTCGCGACCGGTCGCCTCGGCGGTGCGCACGAACATGTCGGCCAGCGAGTAGCCCATCACGCTCCAGACATTGGGCGCCGCACCGAAACGCGCGCGATAGCGCTCGATCCAGCCGGCGAGCTGGCTGTTCGCGCCCTCGGCATACGGGTGCGGCAGCACGCTGACGCCGTACAGGCCCTCGACCGCCTCGCCGCCGAGTTCGTGCGTCTGCGCCGAATAGCCCGAAGCCGTCACCAGCATGTCGACCTTCCAGCCAATGCGCCTCGCCTCGGCCATCGCCGCCACGGTTTCGCGCACGACGGTGGCGAGCACGACCAGGTCGCACTCGGCCGCGCGCAGGCGGGCGATCTGGCTCGACAGGTCGGTGGCGCCGCGCTTGTAGCCGGTGCGCTCGAACAGCGTCTGACCGAGCTTCTCCAGGCCGGTCTCCACCCCCTTCATGACCTCGAGACCGTAATCGTCGTCCTGGTACAGCAGGCAGGTGCGGCGATAGCCGCCGGCCTGCACCATGTGCCGCGTCGCGGCTTCCATATAGTCCTGGTAAGGCGCGAAGTTCTGGAACTTGAGCGGATGCAGCGGTTCGTAGGTCGCCTTGTGCGGCGAAAACGGAAACAGGTGCAGGCGCCCGGCCTCGAGCACCACCGGCATCGTCGCCATCACCACCGGCGTCCCCATCGTGGCGATGAAGGCAAAGGCCTTGTCGCGCTGCACCAGCTTGCGCGCCGCCAGCACCCCACGCTTGGGATCGTAGCCCGCATCCTCGACCGCCAGCCGCAGCTTGCGACCGTGCACGCCGCCGGCAGCATTGGCCTCGTCGAAGCGCATCAGCATGCCGTCGCGCACCGGCGTGCCCAGCATCGCGATCGGCCCCGACAGATCCGAGATGTGGCCGACGACGATCTCTTGCGTGCTGACCCCGGCGACATCGGCCGCATGAACGGACGTGCCCGCCAGGGCGGCAAGCAGGGCAAGGGCTGGTCGGCGCAGGCATTTCATCGCAGAAGGTCTCCTGGAAGGGTTCGAGACGGCAGGCACGCTGCCATCGAGGGCGTCAGATTGTCGACGGATCCAAAATTATCGACAAGCGGGTATCGCCCTCATCCGCCGCGCGGACCACTGGCCAGCCCCTGTGGTCGCAGCAGGACGACCGCCACGATGATCGCACCGAACAGCACCAGCTCCAGTCCTGCGGCGCGCGCCCAGTCGCCGGGCAGCGCATCGCGCAGCACGGCGATCGCCTGTGGGATCGCCACCACCACCAGCGCGCCCCACACTGCACCGGACAGGCGCCGCGCGCCGCCGATGAAGGCCAGCATCAGCAGCTCGAACGAGAACACGAGGCCGAACTGCTCCGGGCTGATGAAACCGATCCAGTGCGCGTACAGGCCGCCGCCCAGTGCAGACAGGCTGCCGCCGACGATGAAGGCACGCAGCTTGGCCGCGCCAGGCGCGATGCCGCAGGTGTCGGCAGCTGCCTCGTCCTCGCGCACCGCACGCCACGCCCGTCCGAGGCGCGAGCGCAGCAGGCGGGCGGCGAGCGCGAGCGCGACCAGCAGCACGACGCCGCTGACTGCCGCCTGCGCCAGTGGCGTGTCGGCCTGCCACCCGCCCGCGCCGAATGCCGGCACGACCAGGCCCGCCGGGCCATGCGTCAAGGACTCCCAGCGCACCAGCGCTTCCTCGACGATCAGCGCGAACGCCAGCGTGCTCATGCCGAAATACAGTCCGCCAAGGCGTCCCGCCGGGAGGCTCGCCAGCACCCCGCCCAGCGCACCGACTCCGGCCGTCAGCGGCAAGGCCAGCAGCGGCGCCACGCCTGCCTGCACCAGCAGGGTCTGGGCATAGGCGCCCAGCGCGACGAGCGCGCCCTGCCCAAGCACGATCTGCCCCGCCTGACCGACGATGATCACCACGCCGAGACCGGCGATCGCATAGGTCGCGACCAGCGTCGCCTGGCCGAAGGCGAAATCGGCACCGAGCCAGCCCACCGCCAGGGCCACCATCAACCCCACGACGAGGACCATCCGCAGCAGGCGCAGCCCGCCCGGCGCCGCCACCGGCGTCGCGTTCATCGCCCGGCCCTGCCCGCACGCCCGGCGGCCAGCCCCTGCGGAAACAGCAGCAGCGCGGCCATCAGCAGCACGTAGGGCACGACATCCTTCGCCCCCTCCGGCAGCACCAGCCCTGCGAGCGCCTCGACCACGCCGAGGAACAGGCCGCCAGCCAGGGCGCCCGGCAGGCTCGTGAGCCCGCCCAGCACCGCCGCCGGAAAGGCCTTCAGCGCGATGAAGCCCATGTTGAGATGCACGAAAGTGATCGGGGCCAGCAGCAGGCCGGCCACCGCCGCCAGACCGGCGCCGAGCGCCCAGGCCAGGGTGTGCATGCGCGCCACGGGCACGCCCATCAACGCTGCGACGCGCGCATCCTCGGAGCAGGCGCGCAGCGCGAGGCCGACGCGGGTGTGACGGAAGAACAGCGCGAGCAAGAGCACCAGCACGACGGTGGCGAGCACCACCCACACGTGGCTTGCCGCCAGCACCAGCGGCCCGGCGCTGAGGGTGTCGGCGGCGAAGGGCAGGCGGTACATGTCCTGCGCCGCGGCCGGCACCGAAGCCACGCCGCCGCGCATCATCATGCCGAGGCCGAAGGTCAGCAGCACCGCCACCAGATGCGGCTGGCCGATCGCACGCCGCAGGGCGACCCGCTCCAGCCCCGCGCCGAGCAAGGCCACCGCCAGCACCGCGCCAAGGGCCGCTAGCGCCAGCGGCCAGCCCGCCGCAAGATGCAGCGCCAGCCCGGCAAAGCCGCCCAGCATCAGCAGGTCGCCCTGCATGAAGCTGACCGTCTCGGTGGCCTTGAACACCAGCACGAAGGAGAGCGCCACCAGGCCATACACGCAGCCGATGGCGATTCCGCTGGACAGGACCTGGAGAAAGGAAAGCATGGGGGCGAAGCATAGCAGCCGTTCCGCCCCCTGCACCGCTGCCCTGCAGGCAGCCGGGCGGCAGGCTGCCGTGGTCAGTCGGACCTGATCACGCCGACCTGATCACGCCAACGTCAGCGCCGCGCTCGGCGGCAGGGCGCAGGCGGCACGGTACTCGCGCGCCAGGCGGGCGACCAGTTCGGCCGTGGTCGGGACGTCGTGGATCGTTGCCACGCCGTGGCCAGCACTCCACACGTCGCGCCAGGCCTTGGCCTCCTCGGCGAGGTCGTGCAGCTTGCCCTTGCCGAAGCCGGCAGCCAGTTCCTCGCGCCGGTAACCGGCACGTTCGAGGCTGGGCCACATGAAATTGGCGTTGGTGCCGGAAATGGCGTCGGTATAGACGATGTCGGCGGGCGCGCAGTCGACCACCATCTGCTTGTACTCCGGCTGGGCCATCGCCTCGCGGGTGGCGATGAAGCGCGTGCCCATGTAGGCAAGGTCCGCGCCCAGCACTTCGACCGCGCGGATCGCCGCGCCGTCCGAAATCGCACCGGCCGCGACCAGCAGGCCGTCCCAGAACTCGCGGATCTCGCGCACCAGGCTGATGACGTTCTGCCCGCCGGCATGCCCGCCCGCGCCGCCGGCCACCGCGATGATGCCATCGACACCGGCCGCGATCGCCTTGCGCGCGTGGTAGGCATGGACCACGTCGGACAGCACCAGGCCGCCGTAGCCGTGCACCACCTTCACCACCTCGGCCGGATTCCCCAGGCTGGTGATCACGATCGGCACCCGGTGACGGACGAGGATTTCCAGGTCTTCCTGCAGCCGCACATTGGACGCATGCAGGATCAGGTTGACGCCGTGCGGTGCGCACGGCGCATCGGGGCTGGCCGCGCGATGGGCCGCGAGTTCGGCATCGATGCGTGTGAGCCACTCGTCGAGCTGCGCGGCGGGCCTGGCATTCATGGCCGGGAAGGTGCCGGCGACACCGGCCTTGCAGGTCTCGATGACGAGTTCCGGCCCGGACACGAGGAACATAGGGGCGGCGATCGCCGGTACGCTGAAACGTCCGCGCAGGCTGGCGGGAAGGCTCATGGGCTTGTCTCCTTGAAAGATCGGCACGCCTTCGCGAGGGGGCGTCTGCCAGACAGCGACTCTAACATCGCTCCGGCAGGATTCAAACGCTCGTTTAAATCGATGCGCTACGCCCCGGCGTCCCGACCGTCGGCAGGGACCTCAGCCCAGGAAGCGGTCATAGACGCCCTGGCGCCACAGCACGATCGCGATGACCACGACGATCAGCAGGAACATCCACGTGCCCCACGGCGTTTCCTTCTCGGCGTAGGGGTCGGCCATGGAGCGCGAGGCGCCGGCCGGCAGACTGGCGACGCCGGTGAGCGCACTGCCGAACGGGATGTTGATGCGGGCGCGGGTGTTCACCGCCCAGCCGTTGGCGTCGAGCAGCGGCCCGAGGTTGCGCTGGCGCAGCTTGAGCCAGGCCAGCAGCATCGAGGGCCCGGAGATCAGCAACAGGATGCCGGCGATCACCAGCGGCATCTGCCAGCCCGGCAGCGACAGGAAACCCGTCACCACCGCCGCCAGCGCGGTGCCGAGGGCACCCAGCGCAAGGCCGATGGCGGCGAAGATGCCGGCGAACTTGGCGATGTCGAAGGCCTGGGGCGCGGGGGCCGGAGCGGGGGCGGGCGCTTCGACCTTGGCGCCGGCGCCGGCGACACCGGCCGCGGCCTTGTCCTCGACCGCCTTGTCGCGGGACGCGGCGAACTTCTGGATCTGGTCGCCGATCATGCGGCCGACGCGCTTGTACGGCGACCAGAAGGCCTGGCGCACGCTGATCGGCGCTTCCACGACCTTGACCACGGCAGCGTTCCAGTCGCGCCCCTGGCGATCGTAGAACACGCCGTTGCGGCCCGGCACCATCATCTCGTCGGCATCGCCGCCGGTCATCGCCGCGACGATGGTGATCGGCGCCTCGCCCTCGCGCCGGCACTCGCAATACACGAGGTAGGCGCCGGAAAGCGGCGCCAGTGTGGCATGGCGCCCCATGTCGGCGACGCGCAGGCACAGCTCGCAGCTGCGCTGGTCGAGGTAAAGCGTGCCGGCCTGGAAGATGGCCTTGTTGCCGGCGTTGTAGAAGTCGCTGAGGGTGACGAAGTTGCGCAGCAAGGTGACCAGGTCGCGGTTGTAGCGCACCAGACGCTCGAGCGCATCGACCTGGGCGGCGGCAGTCTCGGCCGCGAGGTCCTGCTGGATCAGCGCCGTCAGCTCGGCCTGCACGGAACCGGCAAGCAGCGCACGCAGGGTGTCGGCGGGCACGGCTGCAAGCGGCGTCGCCGGCGTCGCGGCGAGCCAGGCGCGATAGGCGTCGAAACGGGCGGCGATATCCTGCCACTCGGCGTGAGACAGCGTGGTCCGCGCGCCGAGGATGGGCTTGATCACATCATCGCGCAACGCGGCGATGCGCGCCTCCCAGGCCGGGTTCAGCCCGTCCTGCAGCGGCAGGGCACGGCCGGCACCGACCTGGGCCAGCGGCAGCGCGGCCACGCCTTCGGTGTCGGTGGCCAGCGTCTGCACGGCAAGGCCGACGTAAGTGGTATCGGCGGGGTTCAGCGCAGTGGCGGCGCGTTCGTCGAAGGCGGCGAGGCGGCAGCGGGTGAAGTAGTCCTCCACCTTGGCACGCACCGCATCGAACACCGCAGCCGCTGCCGCCGTGCCCTCGCCCAGCGGCAGCACGCTGTCAGGGCTGGCCACGGCCTGGTCGTGCCAGTCGACCACTGACTGCGCCGCGGTGAAGAAGGCATTCACCTTGTCCTGATCGATGCCCGGCTTGCCACTGCGATCCTCGAGGGCGCCGAAATGCTCGATGACGAGGCCGATCGTCTTCGCCAGCTCGGCATCCGGGGTGAGTTCGGCGGGCACGATGCCATCGCCGTTGTAGTGATCGGGCGCGAACAGGCGCGAAGGGTCGGCCAGGTCGGCAACCCCGACCGAATCGGCGTCGGGCCGGCCCATGTAGGCGAGCACCTTCTTCGCCGTGGCCAGCAGCTTCGCGCCCTCGGGGTGATCGTCCGCGATCGCCGCGAGTGGCAGACCGTCCACGCCGCGGAACAGCACGTCCGGTGTCTTCAGCACGGTGCACACCCAGTTGGCCGCGGCGATCACCTCGGGTGCGCGGATGCGACCATCGCCATCGGAGTCGAGCAACTGCAGCGTACGGGTATCGAACTCGAGCCCGGAGGTGGGGCAGGCGAGCACGGACCACAGTTTCTGGTCGAGCTCGCCGAGGTGACGCAGGTCGTCCGCGTTCTCGATCAGGACCTGGTCGAAGCCACCGGAGCGGAAGAAGCGCCACCGATAGCCCTTGCTGTTCTCTTGCGTGCTCATCTTTCACACTCCCTGTTGAGATGCGGGCATTGACCGAAATGACTACACCGCCGGAATACTGCGCTGGAATCGGATCGCGGACAACCGCTGGGCATCCGAAGCGGATTTGCGGAAACGGCGTCAGCCGTAGGCGCCGACGAAGGGGTTGGTCTCGCGCTCCTCGCCGAAGGTCGAGGTCGGACCATGGCCCGGGATGAAGGTGATGTCGTCACCGAGCGGAAACAGCTTCTCGCGGATCGAGCGGATCAGGGTCTGGTGGTCGCCGCGCGGAAAATCGGTGCGGCCGATTGAGCCGGCGAACAGCACGTCGCCGACGATGGCGAGGCGTGCGCCCTCGTGCACGAAGACGACGTGACCGGGCGTGTGGCCCGGCGTGTGGACAACCTTGAAGACCTCCTCGCCGACGGTAACGGTGTCGCCGTCATGCAGCCAGCGGTCAGGCTCGAAGGTCTCGACGTCGGGGAAGCCGAACATCTTGCTCTGCTGCGGCATGCCCTCGATCCAGAAGCGGTCCTCTTCCTGCGGCCCCTCGACCGGTACGCCGAGTTCGCGTGCCAGCCTGGCCGTGCCGCCGGCATGATCGATGTGGCCGTGCGTGATCAGGATCTTCTCCACCGTCACGCCCAGCTTGGCCACCGCCGCGAGGATGCGATCGATGTCGCCCCCCGGGTCGACAACCGCCGCCTTCTTCGTCTTCTCGCACCACAGGATGCTGCAGTTCTGCTGGAAGGGCGTGACCGGGACAATGCTGGCCTGGATCATGGATCGTGCTCCTGAACGCTGGAAATCGGGCGGCAGTTTAACTGATCAGGCCGAACGACTCGGTGAACGAAAAACCCGCCTGTCGGCGCGCGGCACGACAGGCGGGCTTGGACTGCTGCCGGGCGCGGCAGCGCCACGGACTCAGGCGATCAGATGACGCCCTGCGCGAGCATCGCCTCCGCCACCTTGACGAAGCCGGCGACGTTGGCGCCGTCGGCGTAGCTCACGCTGCCGTCCTCGCGCTTGCCGTACTTCAGGCAGGCCGCGTGGATACCGAGCATGATCTCCTTCAGGCGGGCGTCGACTTCCTCGCGGGTCCAGGACATGCGCATCGCGTTCTGGCTCATCTCCAGACCCGAGGTGGCCACGCCGCCGGCGTTGGAGGCCTTGCCCGGTGCGTACAGCACGCCGTTGTGCTCGAAGATCTTCACGGCTTCGGCGGTGCTCGGCATGTTGGCGCCCTCGGCAACCGCGATCACACCGTTCTTGACCAGGTTGGCGGCATCGTTGGCGTCGAGCTCGTTCTGGGTCGCGCACGGCAGGGCGACATCGACCGGCACGTGCCACGGACGCACGTTGGGCTCGAAGCGGGCGCCGACACGCTCGGCATAGTCGGACACACGGCCATAAAGGTGATTCTTCACCTCCATCAGCACCGCCAGCTTCTCAGGCGTGAAGCCTTCCTCGTCGATCACGGTGCCGCTCGAATCCGAGCAGGTGATGGGCTTGGCACCCAGTTCGAGCAGTTTCTCGATGGCGTACTGGGCAACATTGCCCGAACCCGACACCGACACGCGCATGCCACGAATGTCACGACCCGCGTGCTCGAGCATCGCATTGGCGAAGTAAACGGTGCCGTAGCCGGTCGACTCCGGACGGATCAGCGACCCGCCGAAGGTCAGGCCCTTGCCGGTGAATACGCAGGCCGCGTTGTTCGACAGCTTCTTCATCATGCCGGCCATGAAGCCGACTTCACGACCGCCCACGCCGATGTCGCCGGCCGGCACGTCGGTGTCGGGGCCGACGTGGCGATACAGCTCGGTCATGAACGCCTGGCAGAATCGCATCACTTCGCCCGGGCTGCGGCCCTTCGGGTCGAAGTCGGAGCCGCCCTTGCCACCGCCCATCGGCAGGGTCGTCAGCGCATTCTTGAAGGTCTGCTCGAATGCCAGGAACTTCAGGATCGACAGGTTCACCGAGGGATGGAAGCGCAGGCCGCCCTTGTAGGGACCAATGGCCGAGCTGTGCTGGATGCGGTAGCCGCGATTGACCTGCGTCTCACCTCTGTCGTCCACCCAGGACACGCGGAACATGATCACGCGCTCGGGTTCGATCAGTCGGTCGAGGAGCGAATGCTCGGCATAACGTTTGTTGGCGGAAATGAAGGGCCACAGGCTCTCCATCACCTCGGTCACCGCCTGCAAAAATTCGGGCTGACCGGGGTTGCGTTGCTCAACGTATGCCAGGAACTCCTCGAGAGACTGATATTTCATGATGCTTGGCCTGTTAGATGGATGGACACGCGCGCGCGACCGCCTCGGTGTTACCCGAGGCGGTCGCGCGGATTCCCCGATATTGTGCATCAAATTCCCACAATTGGTGCATGCCTTTGCGCAGCAAGCCTTGAAATGCCCTCATGGCATGGCACACGCACCTTTGCGGTGCGTGCACACGGTTTGAGGGCAACAAAAAGGCCGGACATTCCCAGCCTTTTTGTGTGAACGCCGCTGGCGACGCTTACTGCACGCGCACCTCGACCCGGCGCGCCTCGGCTGCGTCGCCCTCGCCCAGGGTCACCGCCGGACGGCGCATCAGCACACGCTTGGCGGACACGCCTGCGGCCAGCAGCGCTTCGCGCACCGACAGGGCGCGATTCTTCGCCACCTCGGCATTGATCGCGGCACCGCCCGTTTCGTCGTGATAACCGGACAACAGCGCATGAGCCTCGGGCGCCGCCGCCAGCGCGGCGATCACGGTTTCGATCTGCGCCGCGGCCGTCGGGGGCAGCGCCGTCTCACCGAGGTCGAAGTGGATCTTCACCAGCGGCTCGCCGACTTCGGCCACCTCCACGAACATGTCCTCGACCTGCGCGACGGGCGTCTGCGCCCCGCGCAGCTGATACACACCCAAGCCGATGACGAAGGCAATGACCAGCGCAATGATGCCGAACACCACGCCCATGACGACGTTGAGCTCGCTGTCTTCCTGATCGAACATGTGCTGCACTCCCTTGAAAAGATGAACCCAACGATCGGGTCGCTGCGATTCTAGCCGAATGCCATGGCCGCCTCGATGGACGCCCATGCGTCCTGGCGGGAACTGAATCAATTGTTTGCTTCAAATACACTTGCCCGCCACGAATCGTCTATTCTGAGCGTCCTGTCATACGGCCCAACACGGAGGCACATATGGGATTCTTCGATTTCGTCAAGGAAGCGGGCGAGAAGCTCTTCGGTGGCAACGAAGCCAAGGCGGCCGAGACGGCGCCCGATCCTGCAGCGGCCAACGCCAAGGCCGCATCGGCCATCCACAACTACATTGCCGCCCTCCAGCTCGCGCCGGCGGACCTGGCGATCAGCTTCGACGGCGCCGCATCGGTCGTCACCGTGACGGGCACGGCGCCCGACCAGGCGACACGCGAGAAGATCCTGCTTGCAGCCGGCAACGTCGCCGGCGTCGCCAAGGTCGAGGACCGCATGACCGTGGCCCGCAGCGAACCCGAGGCGCAGTTCCACACCGTCGTGCGCGGCGATACCCTGTCGGCGATCGCCAAGCAGTTCTACGGTAACGCCAACAAGTACATGGCCATCTTCGAAGCCAACAAGCCGATGCTGACCCACCCGGACAAGATCTATCCGGGCCAGGTCCTGCGCATACCGCCGCAGGCCTGATCCGCACCGGCGGCCGACAGGCCGCGCTTGCAACGCCGAGGCCCGGGCCGTTACGCTCGGGCCTCTTCACGTCAACGTCCGGAACTGCCCCCTCATGGCCCGCGTCCGCATCGAGCTGCCCGACCACTTCGCCTTCCGCACCGCCATCCCGCTGCTGATCTCTCACATCAATTACGGGCGCCACCTCGACAACGCCCAACTGCTTGGCCTCGTGTCCGAGGCGCGCGCACGCTTCCTGAAGTCCGAGGGCTACACCGAACTCGACATCGACGGCGTCGGCATCATCGTCGCCGATGCGGCCGTGCAGTACCGCTCCGAAGCCTTCCACGGCGAGACGATGGTGGTCGAGATGGCGGCCGAGGACTTCAGCGAGTTCGGCTGCGACCTGGTCTGGCGCCTCACCGACGAGGCCAGCGGACGGGAAGTCGCACGCGGCAAGACCGGCATCGTGTTCTTCGACTACGGCGAACGGCGCAAGGCGGCGGTGCCCGAAGGCTTCCGCCGCCGATTCGCACCGGCATCATGAGCCTGATCTTCCCGGCAGACGCGGCGGAACCCAGGTCATGAACGCCGGCGCTCGCCCTCCCGTTGCGCCGCCGAGGACACCACACGTCGCCATCGTCGGCGGCGGTCCGGCGGGACTGATCGCCGCAGAGACGCTTGCTGCTGCAGGCGTGCGCGTGACCGTGTTCGACGCCATGCCCTCGGTCGGGCGCAAGTTCCTGCTCGCCGGACGTGGCGGCCTGAACCTGACCCACAGCGAGGCGCTGGACGCCTTCCTGTCGCGCTACGGTGCGCGGCGCGAGGTGCTCGTGCCCATGGTGCAGGCCTTTGGTCCGCAGGCGCTGCAGGACTGGGCACACGGACTGGGGGTGGACACCTTTGTCGGGACCTCGGGCCGCATCTTCCCGCGCGAGATGAAGGCCGCCCCGCTGCTGCGCGCCTGGCTGACACGCCTGCGCGCCGCGGGCGTGCAGTTCGCCGTGCGCCACCGCTGGCTCGGCTGGGCCGACAGCGATGGCGATGACGGTCCCAACCCAACGAACGACGCACCGACCAGCGACACACCGCTGCGCCAGCACCTGCGCTTCGCAACGCCCGAGGGCGAGCACCGGGTCGAGACCGACGCCCTGCTCCTCGCCCTTGGCGGCGGCAGCTGGGCCAAGTTCGGCTCGGACGGTGCCTGGGTGCCGCTGCTGCGCGCGACCGGCGCCGACGTTGCCGAGCTGCGGCCGGCAAATTGCGGCTTCGACGTCGCCGCGGGCGGCGAAGGTGGCACGGCCTGGAGCGCGCATTTTCTGGAACGCTTCCGCGGCCAGCCGTTGAAATCGGTCGTGGCCCGCTTCACCGATGCCGCCGGCCAAGCACAGGAGCGGGCCGGCGAATGCCTCGTCTCCGCCACCGGCATCGAAGGCGGTCTGATCTACGCCCTTTCCGCGCCGCTGCGCGACGCGATCACCGCGCAGGGCGAGGTCACGCTGCGACTCGATCTCGCCCCCGGCCGCAGCCTCGAACGCCTTGGGGCGGACCTCGCACGCCCGCGCGGCAGCCGCTCGATGGCCAGCCACCTGCAGGGACAGGCCGGCATCAAGGGCATCAAGGCCGCCTTGCTGCGTGAATGCCTCTCCAGGGACGATTTCGACGACCCCCTGCGCCTGGCGGCCGACATCAAGGCCCTGCCGCTGCGGCTGACGGCGCCGCGTCCGCTCGACGAAGCCATCAGCAGCGCAGGCGGCGTGCGTTTCGAGGCGCTCGATGCCCACCTGATGCTGCGAGCCCGGCCCGGCGTCTTCATCGCCGGCGAGATGCTCGACTGGGAAGCGCCGACCGGCGGCTACCTGCTGACCGCCTGCTTCGCCAGCGGAGCGGCGGCCGCGCACGGTGTGCTGGACTGGCTGCGCCCCAAGACCTGAACGCATTGCGCCACAAACAAGACGGGCCACCCGCGCACGAGACCGTGCGTGGATGGCCCGGACGCATCGCGCGGCGCGCTCAGTTCTTGCTGTAGCGCGCTACCAGCGCCGCCGCGGCGTCATGCATGGCCTTGCCGTCGACACCGGTGGCGCTGAGCTCCTCGATCCAGCCCTGGACGACCGGGCGGGTCGCGGCTTCCCAACGCGCCAGCTCCGCACCCTCGATGGCGTAGATGGTGTTGTTGTTGGCCACGGTGGCTTCACGGCCGATGACGTCGGCCTTGATGAACTGAGTCGCGACCCAGGCGGAGGTCTCCGCACCGCTGTTGTCGTCGATCACCTTCTTGAGATCGTCGGGCAGGCTCTCATACTTCTTCGCGTTCATCAGGAAGACCATCGTGGCGACAGTCATCGCCTTGGGCCCCTTGAACTCGGCGTGGTAGCGGGTCAACTCCTGCGTCTTCGTCGCCGGCACCACCTCCCAGGGCACCAGCGCCCCCTCGATGACCCCCTTGGACAGGCTTTCGGCCATCTGCGGAACCGGCATGCCCACTGGCGTTGCGCCCAGTGCAGCCAGCATCTTGTTGCCCAGGCGCGACGGCGCACGAACCTTGAGGCCGTTCAGCTCATCCAGCGTCTTCACCTGCTTGCTGCGCAGATGCAGTACGTTAGGACCATTCACCCAGATCGCGATCGGTTTGGTGCCCGCGAACTCCTTGGCGGCATGCGCCTGGGAGAAATCCCACAAAGCGCGCGAGGACGCTTCGGCCGTGGTCGTGAAAAACGGCAGTTCGAACACTTCGGACACCGGGAAGCGGCCCGGCGTGTAGCCCGGCAGCGTCCACACGATGTCCGCCACGCCGTCGCGCACCTGGTTGAGCAATTGGGGTGGTGTTCCGCCGAGCTGCATCGACGGATAGATCTGGCACTTCATGCGGCCCCTGCTCTCCGCCTCGATCTTGTCGCACCAGGGTTGCATGAACTGAGTCTGGGCCAGCGAGCTGGGCGGCAGGAAGTGCGAAACCTTCAGCACGACCTCCTGTGCGGCGGCGGGCAAAGGCAGCAGCGCGGCAGCCAGCAGGCCAATCAGGGTACGGGATTTCATCGATGTCTCCTCCTCGGGGCTTGAATTGTCGGGTCATGCAGTTTCGGGACGCTTGCCGGCGTCCCAATCGAGGGCAGGCGCTTCCCTGCCGGCGACCGAGTACAGCGCCCCGGGCGCATTCCGGGTGCGCTGGAACTGTTCGAGCGATTCTCCACGCATGGCAGCATAGATGTGCAGGTTGGACACGCCCAGCACAGCCCCGAGCTTTTCCAGCATGAAGAAGATCACGCCATAGTGGATCAGCCCACGCCAGTCCCGCCTGCGAACCAGGTCACGCTCCTGCTCGATCAGCCCGGCGGCCTCGAAGCTCGCTTCCTCGTCGGCGAGGAAGCGCTGGCGATGCGCCGGCACGATCATGTCGTGCAGGAAGCGGTTGAGGCGGTAGGCGCGCTGGCTAGTGGCCAGGCTGAAGGGATAGGTGCCGGCCAGCGCCTGCGCGCCCGCCAGTTGCGTGGCAACATGGGCGCGGTGGCGCTCGACCTCGCCCGCGACCGCGGGGGCGGCCCGGTTCTCGTAGATCGCGGTGGCGATGCCGGTCATCGACGGCAGGTAATAGGTCTGGTGGATCTTGTTCACCGAGGCGGACAGGGCGCCGCGCATGACCAGCCACATGATCACCTCGGCCCCTTCCAGCCCGCCGAGCGTGGCGTATTCGGCCTGAGTCAGCTCCGTCAGCCGTACCGGGTCATGCTCGAACAGCGCCAGGAACTGCTCGTCCCAAGGCGTGTTGTTGAACCCGGCCCGCTCACCGTGCACCTGGTGCGACAGGCCGCCGGTGGCGACGATCGCGACCGCGAGGTCTTCCGGATAGCTCTCGATCGCACGACGCAAGGCCTGCCCAAGCCGGAAGCAGCGCCGCGCTGTGGGGATCGGGAACTGCAGCACGCCGACCTGCAGCGGCACGATCGAAACCGGCCACGCCGGTTCATGCGGGCACAGCATCGACAAGGGCGAGAAGCAACCGTGGTCCAAGGGCTTGTCCTGGAAGAAGGACATGTCGAACTCGTCCGCCATCAGCGAATGGCCGATGTGCTGCGCCAGTCCGGGATGGCCCGCCACCGGCGGCAGGTCGCGCGCGCCGCCGCCCTCGTCGGCCACGGCGTAGTGGTCGCCGATCCCCAACGCGAACGCCGAGTAGTGGTCGAAGAAGAACGACGTGACGTGGTCGTTGTAGATGAAGAGCAGCACATCGGGCTGCGTGTCCTTCACCCACTGACGAACCGGCGCGAAGCCGTCGAAGATCGGTTTCCAGACCGGATCGTCCTGCTTGTTCTTGTCGAACGCGAAGCCGATGGTCGGTGTGTGCGAGCAGGCGATGCCGCCGATGATGCGTGCCATGCAGGTGTCTCCCTCCTGGTCGATCGTGTGCCGCGGGCGAGACCGGCCGCCCGAGCCCGAAGTGCGTGCAGAGTCTAGACAGGCATCCCGCTGTGGATAAGATGTCTGGATCAGTAGCGCGATAACCGGCGGTTATCACAACACCATGAAACTCTCCGCACTCCAGGCCTTCGTGGCCGCAATCAACGACGGCAGCCTGCGCAAGGCGGCCGCCCGGCTCGGCCTGTCGCAGCCGGCGCTGAGCAAGATGCTGCGCGAACTGGAGGTCGAGCTTGGCGCCTCCCTCGTCGTGCGTTCGACGCGCGGCGTCATCCCGACCGCCCAGGGCAAGGTGCTGTACGAGCGCGCCAGCGCGGCCGACCGCGAGCTGACCCGGGCGGTCGAGGAGATCGGCCAGCTCGGCGGGCGCATGGTGGGCGAGTTGAGCATCGCCGCCGTTCCCCTGGCGGTGATGCTCGTGCTGCCCGAAGCCGTGCGTACCTTCAGCCAGCAGTTCCCCGAAATGCGCCTGCGCATCAGCGAGGAGCTCTACATCGCCCAGCTCGCCTACCTGCGCAAGGGCGAGGCCGACGTCGCCATCGGCCCGATCCCGGAAGGCCTGGCGCAGGGCGAATACCTGGTCGAGCCCCTGCTGCCGATCGACATGGTGGTGGCGGTACGCAAGGGCCATCCGCAGGCCCGCTGCACCCGGCTGGCCGAACTGAGCGAGGCGCGCTGGGTGTACACAGGCTTGTCTGGCGCCACCGGCTACGCCCGCGAACTGTTCAGCCGCAACGGCCTGCCCCCGCCGCCGGTGGCCGCCACGGTCAATTCGACCCTGGCGCTGCTCGCCCTGCTCGGCTCGGGCGACTTCATCGGGCTGATGCCGGCCCCCCTCGCCCGACACCCGGTGACCTCGAGCTACTTCGACGTCGTCCCGCTGCAGGAAGGTCCGCTGCGGCTCACGCTGGGCGTGATGGTGCGCGAGGAAATGGCCATGTCCGTCATGGTCCGCCACTTCCTGTCGCATCTCCACCGCGCCGCCCACCATCTGGGCGGCATGGCCAGCACCGTAACCAGCTGAAAAGGCCTGCGCCCTGCGGACGGCGCGACCGGCACACTCGGCTAGAATGCGCGCCTTCAAGACCAAGAGTCCGGTTCGATGCCCACACCCCCTCACCGCCGCCCCGAACTGCTCGCGCCCGCCGGCACCCTCGACATGATGCGCACCGCCTTCGCCTACGGCGCCGACGCGGTGTATGCCGGGCAGCCGCGCTATTCGCTGCGCGTGCGCAACAACAGCTTCGGCCAGCTCGACACGCTCGCCGGCGGCATCGACGAGGCCCACGCCGCCGGCAAGCTGTTCTACCTGGTCGCCAACATCTACCCGCACAACGCCAAGATCCGCAGCTTCGAGGACGACATGGCGCCGGTGATGGCCATGAAGCCCGATGCGCTGATCATGGCCGACCCCGGCCTGATGATGATGGTGCGCGAGCGCTGGCCGGAGACGGACATCCACCTGTCGGTGCAGGCCAACACCACCAACTACGCCTCGGTGCGCTTCTGGCAGTCCGTGGGGGTGAAGCGCATCATCCTGTCGCGCGAGCTGTCGCTGGACGAGGTCGCCGAGATCCGCGACGCCTGTCCGGACATGGAGCTCGAGGTGTTCGTCCATGGTGCCCTGTGCATCGCCTACTCCGGCCGCTGCCTGCTGTCGGGCTACTTCAACCACCGCGACCCCAACCAGGGCACGTGCACCAATAGCTGCCGCTGGGACTACAAGCTGCACGAGGCGGGCGAAGGCGGCGCCGGCGACCTGCAGGCCCGCGGCAACATGCCGATCGGCAATCCCAGGGACGCCGGCGCGGTCGGCACCGCCACCCGCAGCAAGCTCGACACCGTGCAGGGCCTCGCCCTGGGCGGCGGGCCGCGCCACATCGGCGGCAGCAAGGTCTGGCTGCTGGAAGAAGGCACCCGCCCCGGCGAGCTGATGCCGATCGAGGAAGACGAGCACGGCACCTACATCCTCAACTCCAAGGACTTGCGCGCCATCGAGCACGTGCAGCGCCTGGTGGAGATCGGCGTCGATTCCCTGAAGATCGAGGGCCGCACCAAGAGCCCCTACTACGTCGCCCGCGCGGCCCAGGGCTACCGGCGCGCGATCGAGGACGCGGTCGCCGGGCGCCCCTTCGACCCGCGCCTGCTCGGCGAGCTCGAAGGGCTGGCCAGCCGCGGCTACACCGACGGCTTCTACCAGCGTCATTCCACGCCCGAACACCAGAACTACCTGCGCGGCCACTCCGAATCGGGCCGCAGCCTGCTGGTGGGCGAGGTGGTTGGCTGGGACGCCGCACGCGGCCTGGCCGAAGTCGAGGTCAAGAACGGCTTCGGCGTTGGCGACCGGCTGGAGTTCGTGCAACCGGGCGGCAATCATGAACTGCTGCTCGACCGCATCGTCGACGCCAACGGCGACGCCGTCACGCGCATCCCGGGCAGCGGCCGGCGCGTGTGGCTGCCCTTGCCGCAGGGCGCCGATCCCGCACAGCCCTGCTTCATCGCGCGCTTTCTCTGATCCCGCGCGGCAGAGCGGCTACCCTGTCGCCTTCTGCCCGCCCGCACGGCCCAACGCCATGATCCTGAACATCGACCTCGTTTCCGACTTCGTCTGCCCCTGGTGCTTCCTCGGCAAGGTGCGGCTCGACCGTGCCCTCGAGGAGCTGAAGGCTTCGCGCCCCGACCTCGACGTGCGCGTCAACTGGCTGCCCTTCTTCCTCAACCCGGACACGCCCGCAGCCGGGGAGCCCTACCGCGCGTTCCTCGAAGCCAAGTTCGGCGGTCCGATCAAGGCCGAGGCGGTGCTCGACAAGGTGCGCGACGCGGCCTCCGACGACGGCCTGCAGTACGCCTTCGAGCGCATCCAGACCCGTCCCAACACCTTGCAGGCGCACCGCCTAATGTACCGCGCCCAGTCCATCGGCCAGACGCCGGCACGCATCCGCATGCTGGCGAGCGCACTGTTTGCCGCCCACTTCCAGGAGGGTCGCGACATCGGAGACAAGGACACGCTGGCCGACATTGCCGCCGCGTGCGGCGAGCGCCGCGATGCAGTGCGTGCCTACCTCGATGGCCGTGAAGACCTCGACAAGGTCAAACGCATGGCCGAAGGCGTGCGCAAGCAAGGCATCGAGGGCGTGCCCTTCTTCATCCTCAATCGCAAGCTGGCGGTGTCGGGTGCGCAGTCGGCAGCGGTGCTGGGCGCGGCGATCCTGCAATCGCTCGAGACCGGCAAGCCGTCCTGAAGCGACGGCGTGGCGTCACGGAACGCATGACGCCGGCGCGCGTCTGACCGAGCGACGACGTTCACCGCTGCCCGCATGACCACGCCACTGCTCTCCCCCGCCGACCTCGACGCCCTCGCCCGCGCCCGTGCGCTGCTCGAGCGCCCGAGCCTGACCGCGCGGCTCAGCAGCCTCGTCGGCAGCCCGCTCGAGAAAGGCATGGCGCATCTGCCCGCGAGCTGGCGGGGCAAGGTCGGCGCAATCGCGCACGACGCGCTGCTGAAGGCGATGGACACGGCGGCGAAGACACTCAAGCCCGAAGCGCGCGACGCCTCGCCGCGCCTGCACAAGCTGCTCGGTTCGGTCAGCGGCGGCGCTGGTGGCGCCTTCGGCCTGGCCGGACTGGCGGTGGAGATCCCGGTGTCGACGGTGCTGATCATGCGCGCCATCCTCGACATCGCCCGCGCCGAGGGGGAGGACATCGGCAGCGCACGGACGCGGCTGGCCGCGCTGGAAGTGTTCGCGCTCGGTGGCAGCAGCCGCAGCGACGACGCGGCGGAGTCCGGCTACTACGCGGTCCGTGCGGCGCTGGCGACGACGGTAGGCGAGGCGGCCCGCCATCTGGCGGAAAAGGGCCTGACGAGCGAAGGCGCGCCGGCGCTGGTGCGGCTGATCACGCTGGTGGCCGCACGCTACAAGGTCCAACTGACACAGAAAGCCGCCGGCATGCTGGTACCCGGCATCGGCGCAGCCGCCGGCGCCGGCATCAACCTGATGTTCATGAACCACTTCCAGGACGTCAGTCGCGGCCACTTCACCGTGCGCCGGCTGGAGCGGCGCTACGGCGCCGAGGCCGTGCAGGCCGCCTGGCAGGCGCTCGAGGCCGCGCGCTAGCCACCCAGGGCCATGAACGCAGGCCAGGCTAGGGGCACGCTGAAGTGGAAGCCTTGCGCCACGTCGCAGCCCTGCTCGCGCAACACCTTGAGGTGGTCCTTGTTCTCGACGCCTTCGGCGACGACGCGCAGGTCCAGGCTCTGCCCAAGCGAGATGATGGCTGCCACCAGCGCGGCATCGCGCGTGTTGCGGTCAATGCCACGCACGAACAGGCGATCAATCTTGAGCTCCTCGATCGGGAAGCGCTTCAGGTAAGCCAGCGACGAATACCCCGTACCGAAGTCGTCGAGCGCCAGCCGGACGCCTAGCGCGCGCAGCCTGTGCATGCGCACGATCGACGAATCGACGTCGTCCATCAGCATGGTTTCGGTAACTTCGAGCGTCAGCAGTTCCGGCGGCATGCCCGTCTCCTTCAGCACGCGGTCGACGACCTCGACGAAGGCGTCGTCACGGAACTGGCGGGCCGAGATGTTCACCATCATGCGCAGGTCGCCGCGCCCGGCCTTGCGCCACGCGCGATGATGCTCACAGGCATTGCGCAACACCCATTCGCCGATCGGCACGATGAGCCCGGTTTCCTCAGCGAGCGGAATGAAGTCCGCCGGCGACACCAGATCGAGTTCGGGATGGCACCAGCGCAGCAAGGCCTCGGCGGCGACGATCGCTCCGCTCTGCAGGTCGATCAGCGGCTGGAAGTGCAGCAGCAGTTCGTCGCGCTTGAGCGCGCCGTGCAGCGCGGTCTCCAGCGCAAGGTGCTCGAGCGAGCGGGCGTTCATCGCCGGCTGGTAGAGCTGGTAGCTGTTGCGCCCGTCGTCCTTGGCGCGATACATCGCGACGTCCGCGTTCTTGATCAGCGTCGTCGCGCTCTTCGAGTCATCGGGGCAGATGCTGATGCCGATGCTGGTGGTCACCACCAGCTCGCGGCCGTCGATGACCACCGGCCGGCGCAGCGCCTCGACGATACGGCGCGCGGTGACGACCGCATCCTCGGGCCCGTCCAGGTTGCACAGCACGATCAGGAACTCGTCGCCGCCCATGCGCGCGACGGTGTCGTCCTCGCGCAGACAGGCGCGCAGGCGCTTGGACACCTCGACCAGCACGCGGTCGCCGATCTCGTGGCCGAGGCTGTCGTTGATGCGCTTGAAACGGTCGAGGTCGACGAACATCACCGCCAGGCGCTTGCCCGATCGCGACGCATGCGCGAGTTCGACGGCAAGCCGGTCTTCCAGCAGGCGGCGATTAGGCAGGCCGGTCAGCGGGTCGTAGTAGGCGAGGTCGCGGATGCGCGCCTCGGTTTCCTTGAGCGGGCTGATGTCGGTGAACAGCGCCGCGTAGTGGGTCAGCGTGCCGTCGTCGTCGGTGATCGCCGCGATGTGCAGCAGGGCGGGGTAGATCTCGCCCGACTTGCGGCGGTTCCAGACCTCGCTCTGCCACTGGCCCTCGGCCTTGAGCCGCTCCCACATGCGGGCGTAGAAGGCGCCGTCATGCCGCCCCGAGGACAGCATCGACGGACGCTGGCCGACGACCTCTTCGGCGCTGTAACCGGTGAGGCGGCAGAACGCGGGGTTCACCGACACGATCCGTGATTCGGCATCGGTCACCATGACGCCTTCGAGCGAGTTCTCGATCACCTTCTCGGCAAGGCGCAGGCTGCGCTGCGACGAATGCAGCGCCTGGTCGCGCGCCTGCAGCGCATGCTGCAGCTCGTGCAGGTAAGCGAGTTCCATGCCGCCGATGATGTCGCCGAAGCTGATCAGATCGGCCAGGGTGCCATCCTGCCGCAGCACGCCGATGTGACGGAAGCGACGCTCGGCGAGCAAGGTGCGCACCCGGTACAGGCTGTCGTGTTCCTGCACCGTCAGCAAGGGGCGGTTGGCGACCGCGTACAGCGGCTGCTCGGCCTCGCACTGCGCCACCATGCGCGTGACGTCGCGCTCGGTGATGATGCCGTAGCGCCCCAGCGGATCCTCGGCGGCCTCTGGCCCGAAATCGACCACGATCGCATCGGTCGCCTGTTCCCGCATGCAGCGCGTGGCCTGGCCGAGCAGGGCGTCCGCGGGCAGGGTGCGCAGCCCGCCCTTGACCAGGGACTCCACCTTGCGCAGACGCAGGTAGTGCTCCACCCCCTGGTTGAGCACGACATCCGACTGCGAGACGATGCCGCAGGGCCGCCCCTGGTCGTTCTCGACCAGGTAGTGGCGCACATGCTCCTCACGGAAGCGTAGCGCGAGTTCATGCAGCCCGATCGTCGCCGGCACGGTGCGCACCGGCGCACTCATCACACTGCGAATCGGCTGCGAGAATGTGCGCACATCGCGGAAATCGATCGCAAGCGCGTCGCGTTCGGTCCATATGCCCACCACGTCGTCGTCATCGACGACGACGATGGAGCTGACACGATGCTCGCTCATGAGGCGCGCGGCTTCGAACACCGGCAGTTCGGGCGAGCATTCGAGCAGGTCGGGACGCGCAATCGCGCCCACGCACACAGCATCGTTCGCCGTGAGATGCAGGGAATCGTCAAGCATGCGGCGCAGGCAATCTTGTTGGGACATCGGCAAAGGACCCGACTCGCGCCGAGACGGTGCGAAGCAGGCCATGGAAACGGCGACCCGCGATTGTCGCACCCAAAACGGGGAATGAACGCCCACTATTCAACACTTGCTCGTAATTCGTCGATGTCATGACGGCATGTCGCACTGACCGCCCGCTTGCGCCAGAGCCGTCCTGCGAACACCATGCAGGCTGTTCCACCCGGAGTTCAAGCGATGCAGACCACCACCCTGACGATCAGCGGCATGCGCGACGAGCAATGCCTGCGCCTGGTCACCAACGCCATCCAGGACCTGCCGGGCATCGGCTATCTCGAGATCTCGCTCGAGACCGGACAGGCGACGATCGAGCACGGCGTTTTCGTGTCCCCGGCCGACATCTACCAGGCCGTCGAGGACGCCGGTTTCAGCGCGCGCTGAGGCTTGCGGCAAACCGCGGGGCGCAGGAAACCTTCGGCGGCGTCGCCCGGTCCATTGCGGGTGTCTTCAGCAACCCTGCTCTCCATTCCGCGCTTCGCCTCCGGCG
This sequence comes from Thauera humireducens, assembly GCF_001051995.2. Lineage (NCBI taxonomy): Bacteria > Pseudomonadati > Pseudomonadota > Betaproteobacteria > Rhodocyclales > Zoogloeaceae > Thauera > Thauera humireducens. Next base: position 2,927,729 of record NZ_CP014646.1, read on the forward strand.
GCCTTGCCTTCGTGGATATCGAAACCAATGGCGGCCCCGCACAGCGCGCGTCGATCACCGAGATCGGCATCGTCCAGGTCGACGAGGACGGCGTGCGCGAGTGGTCGACGCTGATTCGTCCAGCCTCGCGCATCCCGGATTACATCCAGCGCCTGACCGGCATCGACAATGACATGGTGGCCGATGCGCCCACCTTCGCCGAAGTGGCCGACGAAGTCTTCGACCGCCTGGATGGACGGCTCTTCGTCGCGCACAACGCACGCTTCGACCATGGCCACCTGCGCGCGGCCTTTCGTCGCGCCGGGCTCGACATCCGGCCGCAGGTGCTGTGCACGGTCAAGCTGTCGCGGCGACTGTTCCCGGAATACCGCCACCATGGGCTTGACCACCTCATTGCGCGCCACGGCCTGGCCGCCAGCGCCCGCCACCGTGCACTCGCCGACGCAGCGCTGCTGTGGCAGTTCTGGCAGAAGATCCACTCGCATTTCGCGCCCGGCCACATCGAGCAGCAGGTCCGCGAGCTCATTGGTCATCCGAGCCTTCCGCCACATCTGGCCGCCGAACAACTCGCCGACCTGCCCGACGCCCCAGGCGTCTATCTGTTCTACGGCGAGCGCGACGGCCACGCCAGCCTGCCGCTCTACGTCGGCAAGAGCACCCGCCTGCGCAGCCGCGTGCTGTCGCACTTTGCCGCCGACCACCAGAGCGACCGCGAACTGAGCCTGAGCCAGCAGGTGCGGCGCATCGACTGGATCGAAACCGCCGGGGAGATCGGTGCGCTGCTGAAGGAAGCCGAACTGATCAAGCAGCTCCAACCCACCCACAACCGCCTGCTGCGACGCAACCGTGACCTGTGCACCTGGCGGCTCTCGGCCGACATGGTCGGTGACTGGCAGCTCGAACTCATGCATGCCGCAGACCTCGACTTCGGCCGGCACGATGACCTTTTCGGCCTGTTCCGCAGCCGGCGCGAGGCGACCAACCGTCTGCGCGCGCTCGCCCGCGACCACGCACTGTGTCCGCCATTGCTGGGGCTCGAGAAGCACACCCCCGGGGCACGCTGCTTCGACTTCCAGCTCAAGCGCTGCCGCGGCGCCTGCAACGGCGGAGAGTCACCCGCCGCGCACGGCCTGCGACTGATCGAAGCACTGCACGGCCTGAAGCTCGAAAGCTGGTCCTGGACCGGACCAATCGGCCTGCGCGAGGGAACGACACTTCACGTTGTCGACGGCTGGCGCTTCCTCGGCAGCGCGCGCAGCGAAGACGAACTGGCCGACGTGCTCGAACGCGGCCGGCCGGCGTTCGACATGGATATCTACAAGATCCTGGTGAGGGCGGTCGGGCGCCTGCCTGTCGTGCCGCTGCATGCCGTCCCACCCCCTTCAGGCGCGGCTCGCTGACGGGATACGTGCACAAATTCCTTTGGCACGCATGTCTCCCGCCCTCAGGCATCCATCCGGGATGGGCAGTCGATGACATCCGTGGCAGCATAGCCGCTCGACTCAAGAACGAATCCGCATCGGTCGCGCATGAATCTGGATCAAAGCGTTCACCTGCAGCGCCGAATTCACCGCTTTGCCGTGATGGGCATTCTCATCACAGGGCTGCTCGTGGCGCTCGCAACAGCGATCCCGATGTATCGCCATGCGTACACCCTGGTCTCGAACTCGCACATGGAAGGCGTGCGTGCGCAGGCGCAGGCGGTCGGCCAGTACCTCGAGAAGGCTACCGAGCTCGCACGGCAGATCGCGAGCCGCAGTGCCGTGCGCGACAAGCTTGCGCAGTACAACCGCTGGGAGATCAGTCTCGCGGAGATGGTCCAGTTCTCGGCACCACGTATCCGCGAAGCGCTCGACCAGGCAGGCAACATCGCGGGCATGGTCCGTTACGATGCAGAAGGAAACCCGGTACTCGAACTCGGTATCGCCCTGCCTGACGCTGCGCAGGCCCTGGCCGGCCCGAATGCCATCGCCACCCGGCGCACCGGGCCGGTCACGACCGCCGACGGTCACTATCTGCTGGTAAGCGCGCCGATCCTGTCGCGAGAAGGCGAACTTGTGGGTACCGACGTGCTCGCTTTCGGGCTTTCGCAGCTGCAGGCACCTTTGACGCTCGCGCATGGCTCCCTGCCACGCACCCGGCTGCTGGTGTTCAACGGCGAAAGCGGTACCACCGTTGAACTGGCGGCGACGGGCGCCGTCCTCCGCATCTTCGACGCGACGGAGTCAGCGCCCGTCTATCTGCGCCGTGCCGTCGATGGACCGGCAGGCCAGCAGCACGTGGCACGCAACGGGCCGGATGACATGGTGTTCTATACGGCAATTCGCGAGATGCCGGGCTGGAGCTTCGCCTACTCGATCCAGGCCAGCGACTTCTACCGCCCCGTGCTGTGGCAGATCCTGCTGCCACTGTCGATGATCGCGCTGCTGGTCAGTGCAGGCGCCGTACTCACGGCACGGACCATCCGGCCCATGGCCGAACGCGCACTGCAGCAAGCGCGCGAGCTCGCTGAACTCGGCGAAAGTCGGCAACTTGCCGCCAGCGTTTTCGACGCCAGTCCCCAGGCAGTCCTCATCATGGACGCTTCGCACCGCATCATCGAGGCCAATCGCGCAAGCATCAGCATCACCGGCTATCGCCAGTCCGAACTGCATGGCAAGCCGCTGTGCGAGACCCTGTTCCGTCCCGAAAGGCGCGCCGCATGCGACGAAATGCTGTGGCAGCGCGTCGATGCGCACAACGGTTGGCAGGGCGAAACCGAGCTCGTGCGTCGTTCCGGAGAGGTCTTTCCCGCCTGGCAGAGCGTTACCCCGGTTCATGACGCCAGTGGCGTCATACGCCACTATGTCTGCATGTTCACCGACATCGGCGACGAGAAGCGGGCCGAGGAGAGGATTCGCCATCTCGCTCATCACGACCCCCTTACCGAGCTTCCGAACCGTGCCCTGCTCACCGACCGCCTCGCACACGGGCTCGATCGCGCGCGCAGGCACGGAACCAGGCTGGCCGTCCTTTTCATCGATCTCGATCGCTTCAAGTACATCAACGACAGCCTGGGCCACCCTGTTGGTGACAAGCTGCTGAAGGTCGTCGCCGACCGTTTCACCACGGCCTTGCGGGAAGAAGACACCCTATCGCGCATCGGCGGCGACGAGTTCGTAGTGATTCTGGAGGATCTCGGTGCCACCGATGATGCCGCCCGGGTCGCCGGAAAGTTGCTCGAGGTGCTGGAGACGCCCCTGCAGGTGGAAGGTCATGAGCTCTTCATCGGGGCGAGCATCGGCATCAGCCTATTCCCGACTGATGGTGACTCGATCGACGCGCTCGTCCGCTGCGCCGACTCGGCGATGTATCGGGCAAAGGAAGCCGGGCGCAACACCTTCCAGTTCTTCACGCCCGAGCAAGCCCGTGAGAGTCGCGAACGCTTCGAGCTCGAACGCGATCTGCGCCAGGCCGTGGAGCGGGGCGAGTTGCGTCTGCTCTATCAGCCACAGGCGGACTGCGTCACTGGCCGCATTGTCGGTGTCGAGGCACTGGTGCGCTGGCAACACCCGACGCGTGGGCTCGTTTCCCCAGACCTCTTCATACCCCTCGCCGAAGAAGTCGGCTTCATCGGCAAGATCGGCGCTTGGGTGCTCCACACTGCATGTGCGCAAGCGCGTCGCTGGGAAGAAGAGGGTCACGACCTGCGCATCGCAGTCAACTTGTCCGGCCAGCAGATCTCGCGTGATGGCCTCGTTGAGCTCGTACATGATGTGCTCGCCAGGACCGGACTTTCACCCCAGCTACTGGAACTCGAGATTACCGAAGGTCACCTCCTGCAACGCGTTGAGCATTGCATCTCGACCTTGCGGGATCTGAAGTCGCTGGGCGTAACCCTCGCGATCGATGATTTCGGCACGGGATACTCCTCGCTCAGCTACTTGAAGAAGCTACCTGTCGACCGCCTGAAGATCGACCGTAATTTCGTCGAAGGAATCCCTGACGACCGCGACGACGTCGCCATCGTCGCCACCATCCTGTCCATGGCCCGCAACCTCGGCCTCGAGGTGATCGCCGAGGGCGTGGAAAACGATACTCAACTCACTCACCTCCGCAACGCCCACTGCACCGAGTATCAGGGCTACCTCCTCAGTCGCCCTGTGCCGCCAGCCGAAGTCGAAGCTTTGCTGGACGCTGTAGCGTAAACCTCGTGGCACAAGCTGATCTGTCTCGGGATTTCCGGACCACGTGAAGCTTTAGAGCAAGGCTTCCTTGCGATGAGGAAGTCATGAGAAAGAGTCGTCTTCCCGAAGCCCAGACGCTTGCGATCCTGCGTCAAACCGATAGAAATTCGGTCGCGGAGTTCGCCAAGAAGCACGGCATCAGTGATCAGACAACGTAAGGCTGAAGCCGGCCCGGCGGCATGATGCCGCGCTCGCGCATCCAGCGATGGAGCTGTTTGGCGTTCAGCCCGTTGGCCAGTGCCACGCCGGCCACTGACATCCGGGCTCACGGCAGACCGAGATCACCGACTGTTTGAAGGCTTCGCTGTGCGTGCGCCGCGTCCGGCGCGGGATGACGACATCCATCGTGTCCACCATCGAACTTGATGGACACGATCTTCAATGGGCTAAGCGGTTAGGGGAAGGTGGTTTCGCTGGACGCTTACGGCCTTGGCGCGCAGTTTCTGTTTGTTCGGATATATTTGTGTTGACGTAAAAACGCCCAGACATCGTTTTGATGCTGGGCGTTTTTTTTGGTTAGTCTGACGATGACCTACTTTCACGAGGGCAATCCTCACTATCATCGGCGCGTTTGTGTTTCACGGTCCTGTTCGGGATGGGAAGGTGTGGTACCACAAAGCTATGGTCGTCAGACTTTGACTTGTTACCTGGGGTTGATCCAGGCCAAAGCGGGAAGAAGTGTTGTGTGATTGGGTGTTTTTTGACACCGGTGTTACGAGTTTGTCTTGAATAAGGTTATAGGATCAAGCCACACGGGCAATTAGTATCGGTTAGCTTAACGTGTTGCCACGCTTCCACACCCGACCTATCAACGTTGTGGTCTTCAACGACCCTTCAGGGGGCTCGAGGCCCCGGGGAAGTCTCATCTTGAGGCGAGTTTCCCGCTTAGATGCTTTCAGCGGTTATCTCTTCCGCACATAGCTACCCGGCGATGCGACTGGCGTCACAACCGGTACACCAGGGGTGCGTTCACTCCGGTCCTCTCGTACTAGGAGCAAGCCCTCTCAAACTTCCAGCGCCCACGGCAGATAGGGACCAAACTGTCTCACGACGTTTTAAACCCAGCTCACGTACCACTTTAAATGGCGAACAGCCATACCCTTGGGACCGGCTACAGCCCCAGGATGTGATGAGCCGACATCGAGGTGCCAAACTCCGCCGTCGATGTGAACTCTTGGGCGGAATCAGCCTGTTATCCCCAGAGTACCTTTTATCCGTTGAGCGATGGCCCTTCCATACAGAACCACCGGATCACTATGACCTGCTTTCGCACCTGCTCGACTTGTGGGTCTCGCAGTCAAGCCACCTTTTGCCATTGCACTATCAGTACGATGTCCGACCGTACCTAGGTGACCTTCGTACTCCTCCGTTACCTTTTGGGAGGAGACCGCCCCAGTCAAACTGCCCACCATGCACGGTCCCCGATCTGGATTCACAGACCTGGGTTAGAACCTCGACGACACCAGGGTGGTATTTCAAGGACGGCTCCACCAGAACTAGCGTCCTGGCTTCATAGCCTCCCACCTATCCTACACAAATCCCGTCAAAGTCCAATGCAAAGCTACAGTAAAGGTTCATGGGGTCTTTCCGTCTAGCCGCGGGGAGATTGCATCTTCACAAACATTTCAACTTCGCTGAGTCTCAGGAGGAGACAGTGTGGCCATCGTTACGCCATTCGTGCAGGTCGGAACTTACCCGACAAGGAATTTCGCTACCTTAGGACCGTTATAGTTACGGCCGCCGTTTACCGGGGCTTCGATCAAGAGCTTGCACCCCATCACTTAACCTTCCGGCACCGGGCAGGCGTCACACCCTATACGTCCACTTTCGTGTTTGCAGAGTGCTGTGTTTTTAATAAACAGTCGCAGCCACCGATTCTCTGCGGCCCCTTCGCCCTTCGGATGTACTCCTACAAGCTAATGGGGCATACCTTCTCCCGAAGTTACGGTATCAATTTGCCGAGTTCCTTCTCCTGAGTTCTCTCAAGCGCCTTGGTATTCTCTACCAGCCCACCTGTGTCGGTTTGCGGTACGGTCACTCTATGACTGAAGCTTAGAGGCTTTTCCTGGAAGCAGGGTATCACTCGCTTCGGACCCGAGGGTCCTCGTTATCATGCCTCAGCTTAGCCGCGCGGATTTGCCTACGCAGCACGCCTACACACTTGAACCACCTATTCCAACAGATGGCCGAGCTAACCTTCTCCGTCCCCCCATCGCATCATAGAGCGGTACAGGAATATTGACCTGTTTCCCATCGACTACGCATTTCTGCCTCGCCTTAGGGGCCGACTCACCCTGCGCCGATGAACGTTGCGCAGGAAACCTTGGGCTTACGGCGAGGGTGCTTTTCACACCCTTTATCGCTACTCATGTCAGCATTCGCACTTCCGATACCTCCAGCATCCCTTACGAGACACCTTCGCAGGCTTACGGAACGCTCCCCTACCACGTGTCAAAGACACATCCGCAGCTTCGGTTCATGGCTTGAGCCCCGTTACATCTTCCGCGCAGGACGACTCGACTAGTGAGCTATTACGCTTTCTTTAAAGGGTGGCTGCTTCTAAGCCAACCTCCTAGCTGTCTATGCCTTCCCACCTCGTTTGCCACTTAGCCATGCATTTGGGACCTTAGCTGGCGGTCTGGGTTGTTTCCCTCTTGACACCGGACGTTAGCACCCGATGTCTGTCTGCCGTATATCACTTTGCGGTATTCGGAGTTTGCTATCGCGGGGTAGATCGCAGTGACCCCCCCAACGATTACAGTGCTCTACCCCCGCAAGTGTCCGTACGACGCACTACCTAAATAGTTTTCGGGGAGAACCAGCTATTTCCGGATTTGTTTAGCCTTTCACCCCTATCCACAGCTCATCCCCTAACTTTTCAACGTTAGTGGGTTCGGACCTCCAGTACCTGTTACGGCACCTTCATCCTGGCCATGGATAGATCATCCGGTTTCGGGTCTACGCCCAGCAACTCTGACGCCCTTATCAGACTCGCTTTCGCTACGCCTCCCCTACTCGGTTAAGCTCGCTACTGAACGTAAGTCGCTGACCCATTATACAAAAGGTACGCAGTCACCCCTTTCGAGGCTCCCACTGTTTGTATGCATGCGGTTTCAGGATCTATTTCACTCCCCTCCCGGGGTTCTTTTCGCCTTTCCCTCACGGTACTGGTTCACTATCGGTCGATCACGAGTATTTAGCCTTGGAGGATGGTCCCCCCATCTTCAGACAGGATTTCTCGTGTCCCGCCCTACTTGTCGCACGCTCAGACCCGCCACCGGCTTTTCGCATACGGGACTATCACCCTGTATCGTCGGACTTTCCAGACCGTTTTGCTAAGCTGATGGTTTAGTCGTGCAGGCTGCTCCGCGTTCGCTCGCCACTACTTGCGGAATCTCGGTTGATTTCTGTTCCTGCGGCTACTTAGATGTTTCAGTTCGCCGCGTTCGCCTCCTCAGACCTATGTATTCAGTCTGGGATACCCCTTGCGGGGTGGGTTTCCCCATTCGGACATCGTGGGATCAAAGCTCTATTGCCAGCTCCCCCACGCTTTTCGCAGGCTTACACGTCCTTCATCGCCTGTGATCGCCAAGGCATCCACCACATGCACTTAGTCGCTTGATCCTATAACCTTAGTGCCTCTTGTCGAAGCACCGGTCATAAGACGAACTCGTTTGTGCGATCACACCACTGCTGACAACGGTGATGTGATCAATGCAATCACACAACTTGCAGTACGCACCGGCTCGGTACGTACTACACTTCTTCCACTTTGTTAAAGAGCGAACCTCAAACAACCGACAGTTTGCGCTGCCGATCGAGAAGTCAGAGATGATGACATCGCTATCGTCATGTCTGACTACTCGAATGCGTCTGCACGAGTCCTGGTGGAGCTGGTCGGGATCGAACCGACGACCTACGGCTTGCAAAGCCGCCGCTCTCCCAGCTGAGCTACAGCCCCGTCCTTCTCGAGCAACCCAAAAAAGCTTGGTGGGTCTGGTTGGATTCGAACCAACGACCCCCGCCTTATCAAGACGGTGCTCTAACCGACTGAGCTACAGACCCTCACGCCTTCGAGGCTCTTGGTCTGAACAACCGATAAGTTGTGGATACTTGGCCGTACGCGGCCTTTTCTCTTGAAAGGAGGTGATCCAGCCGCACCTTCCGATACGGCTACCTTGTTACGACTTCACCCCAGTCATGAATCTCACCGTGGTAAGCGCCCTCCCGAAGGTTAAGCTACCTACTTCTGGTGAAACCCACTCCCATGGTGTGACGGGCGGTGTGTACAAGACCCGGGAACGTATTCACCGCAGCATGCTGATCTGCGATTACTAGCGATTCCGACTTCACGTAGTCGAGTTGCAGACTACGATCCGGACTACGATCGGCTTTAAGGGATTGGCTCCACCTCGCGGTTTGGCAACCCTCTGTACCGACCATTGTATGACGTGTGAAGCCCTACCCATAAGGGCCATGAGGACTTGACGTCATCCCCACCTTCCTCCGGTTTGTCACCGGCAGTCTCACTAGAGTGCCCAACTGAATGGTGGCAACTAGTGACAAGGGTTGCGCTCGTTGCGGGACTTAACCCAACATCTCACGACACGAGCTGACGACAGCCATGCAGCACCTGTGTTCTGGCTCCCGAAGGCACCCTCGCCTCTCAGCAAGGTTCCAGACATGTCAAGGGTAGGTAAGGTTTTTCGCGTTGCATCGAATTAATCCACATCATCCACCGCTTGTGCGGGTCCCCGTCAATTCCTTTGAGTTTTAACCTTGCGGCCGTACTCCCCAGGCGGTCGACTTCACGCGTTAGCTGCGTCACTCAGTGCATTGCTGCTCCGAACGACTAGTCGACATCGTTTAGGGCGTGGACTACCAGGGTATCTAATCCTGTTTGCTCCCCACGCTTTCGTGCATGAGCGTCAGTACAGGCCCAGGGGGCTGCCTTCGCCATCGGTGTTCCTCCTGATATCTACGCATTTCACTGCTACACCAGGAATTCCACCCCCCTCTGCCGTACTCTAGCCTTGCAGTCACAAACGCAGTTCCCAGGTTAAGCCCGGGGATTTCACATCTGTCTTACAAAACCGCCTGCGCACGCTTTACGCCCAGTAATTCCGATTAACGCTCGCACCCTACGTATTACCGCGGCTGCTGGCACGTAGTTAGCCGGTGCTTCTTAGTCCGGTACCGTCATCCAGCGACTATGTTAGAGTCGCCGATTTCTTCCCGGCCGAAAGAGCTTTACAACCCGAAGGCCTTCTTCACTCACGCGGCATGGCTGGATCAGGGTTGCCCCCATTGTCCAAAATTCCCCACTGCTGCCTCCCGTAGGAGTCTGGGCCGTGTCTCAGTCCCAGTGTGGCGGATCATCCTCTCAGACCCGCTACAGATCGTCGCCTTGGTAGGCCTTTACCCTACCAACTAGCTAATCTGACATCGGCCGCTCCAATTGCGCGAGGTTCCGAAGAATCCCCCGCTTTCCCCCTCAGGGCGTATGCGGTATTAGCGCGACTTTCGCCGCGTTATCCCCCACAAATGGGCACGTTCCGATGCATTACTCACCCGTTCGCCACTCGCCACCAGGCCGAAGCCCGCGCTGCCGTTCGACTTGCATGTGTAAAGCATGCCGCCAGCGTTCAATCTGAGCCAGGATCAAACTCTTAAGTTCAATCCAGCAAAGTACTCAAAATACTGACTTAATCAGCATGAGCACCTAATCATTGCGAAACCAAGCAGCCTAAGCTGCCGACCACAACAACCAAGCACCCACACTTATCGGTTGTTCAATTTTTTAAAGAACCGCTGCCACCCGGCAGCGAAGAAGCGAGATTATGTTCAACTTCACACAACCTGTCAAGCACTCACCGAAACTTTTTTAACCGCGTCGCCCGAATCATCGAACAACCCAAAGCCCCGGCGAACCGCCCGCCTCGCCCCTCCAGCCCCGCCGCCGCTTCAGAAGAAACCGCGTCAGCGCTGAAAGAGGTGCGCATTATAGGCGACAAAACGGCGGCGTCAAGCAACAGACGAAAAGAATCTGGAGCGCTCGTCGGCGAGGACCTTGCCGGCGTCGAGCGAACGGATGGCAATCGAGCGATCTGTGGGAATCAAGCCTGCGAGCTGGAGCTGAAGCTGCAGGTAGCGCGTGCAGGTAACGCGCAAGAAGGACGTGAAGTTGGCACGATCACCGAGGGCACCCGCGTGGTCGAGTTCATCATGCAGGCGACTGACGAGTTGAGGCACGGTCAAACCATCGCGCACGCCGATCTCTTCAAGCGTGTTCCAGTAGATGTTCTCAAGCCGGACGCTGGTGGCGACACCGCGCAGGCGGATCGAGCGTGAGCGGCACGCGTAAAGCTCGGGGTCGGCGGTGGTGAATATCTGACACATGGCTCGCTCCGCGACGGGTCGGGTGATGGAATCCTAGCGGGATTCGGCTTGGGCCGTCGCGGGCGAAAGAGGGTCAGTGCGTGATCCGAGTGCCAAGAACGGCCAGGAACTGCGCGATCCAGGCAGGATGTGCGGGCCACGCCGGCGCCGAGACGAGATTCCGGTCAGTGACCGCGGCGTCGATCGCGATGTCGGCGTAACGCCCGCCAGCCAGTTCGACCTCGGCACGGCAAGCAGGATAGGCGGAACATAGACGCCCCTCCAGCACACGGGCACCGGCCAGCAACTGCGCCCCATGGCAGATCGCGGCCACGGGTTTGTCGGTGTCGAAAAAGTGCCGGACCATGGCGACGACCGCGTCGTTCATGCGCAGGTATTCCGGGCCGCGACCGCCGGGGATCACGAGCGCATCGTAGTCCGCGGCACGCACATCGGCGAAGCTGGCGTTGAGCGCGAAGTTGTGGCCCCGCTTCTCGCTGTAGGTCTGATGCCCCTCGAAGTCGTGGATCGCGGTGGCGATGACGTCGCCCGCCTTCTTGTCAGGGCACACCGCATGCACCGTATGCCCCACCGCCTGCAGCGCCTGGAAGGGCACCATCGTCTCGTAGTCTTCGCAGAAATCGCCGCAGATCATCAGAATCTTCTTACCCATCGTCTCCTCCTGATTTTGGAAGCTGGCGGCGGAGCGCCGGCCCATGCCAGGCCAAACCTGCCGCCGCGACGACTGTGCGCGCACCGGCAGCATGGAGGGTGGTAATCGGTTACGACGAGAGGCGGGAATCGGGATAGGGGCGGCCAAGTTTCCTGACCGTTCCCCTCCCACACAACCCGGCATGCGGGTCCGCACCGGGCGGTTCGAGTCGTTGAGGTTATGAGAGCCGAGGCACACCGAGACGGTCGAAGTAGGCGATAGGCAGCGCGCGGTTCAATCGCATGCGGCTGTTATGCCACCAGCACCGACTGTTCGCCGCCACCTTGCGGGCGTCCGTCTCCGAAGCGCCCATCGCTTTCAACTCCCGATACATCGTTGTGCCCCGACGCCAGTGCTTGAGCTGCACCACACGTAGCCGGTGCCTGATCCACTCGTCGAGTTCGCGGAACACCTTGGGTGTCTGCGCAAGCTGGAAGTACGCCTTCCAGCCCGGCATGTAGGCCCGCAGTCGTTCGGCAATCTCGGACAGGTTGCGCCCACCCGAGCGACGTGTGAGTTGCCGAATGCGTTGCTTGAAGGTCTTGAGCGCCTTGTCGGCCACCCTGCACTTGACCTGTCCGCCTGAGCCGTACCAGAAGGCATAGCCCAGAAACTTGCGGCGCGAGGCCGGCGCGACGGCCGTCTTGGCGTCGTTGACCTTCAGGTGGAGTCGATCATAGAGCTTCGTCAGGCCCGCCAGCACCCGTTCGCCCGCCCGGCGACTGCGCACATATACGTTGCAGTCATCGGCGTAGCGCACGAAGCGGTGACCCCTTCGCTCCAGTTCCCGATCCACCTCGTCGAGCAGCACATTGGCCAAGAGCGGCGATAGCGGTCCGCCTTGCGGCGTCCCCTCGTATCGCTCCATGACCACGCCGCCATCCATGATCCCGGCCACGAGGTAACGACGGATCAGCCGCAGCACGGCCTTGTCCTCGATTCGCCTCGCCAACCGTTCCATCAGGATGTCGTGGTTGACCCGGTCGAAGAACTTCTCCAGATCCACATCGACCACCACCCGGTAACCGTCTTGCACGTAGCGCTGTGCATCGAGCACCGCGTCGTGCGCACGGCGTCCCGGACGAAAGCCGTAACTGTGTTCAGAGAACGTCGGATCAATCCTGGGCTGCAGGACTTGCAGCAGGGCTTGCTGGATCAGCCGATCCGTCACCGTCGGAATCCCCAGTTCGCGCACCCCACCATCGGGCTTCGGGATCTGGACGCGGCGCACCGGCACAGGCCGGTAGCTGCCATCGAGCAAGGATTCCCGAATCCGGGGCCAGTGCGCTCTCAGGTACTCCGCCGTCTCGGCAATCGACAACCCATCCGCTCCAGCACTACCGCGATTGGATTTGACGCGTTTCCACGCCGCCTCCATGTTCGCTTTCGCGAGCGCCTGCGCAAGCAGGTCATCTCGCCCTGGGCTTCCAGTTGCATGCCGCGCCGTCCGTGCTTCATCACGCACCGCTTCAGGCTCGGCTTCACCTCGCCCTCTCGCGTTGCGCCCCAGTTTCCCAGGCTTCTGATGCATTGCACGTCCGAGCGACACGGCCTTCGGCCCTCCTACTCGTTCGGCCCTTCGCCCCAAACCAGCGACTACTACGGCCTCTGCTGACTTCTCGCTCCGGCTCAGCGCCGTCGCCCTTTCAGGCACAAGGCGAGATCTCCCCAGGTAAGAACGCACTCCTTCGCTGCACAACCGCCGGATTTACGCCGCTTCGCCTTGATCACGAGAGCTTCGCGGCTTCTTGCCCGCTCGCCCTGCTCGGCAGCGCCTTCTATCCGATTCTTGTCCATCGGCTCGCAGCTTATGCTCCACGCTTCCTTCCCACGCTCGGTCGCCCTCACGCAGTTGCGCTTCACTTCGTTCGCTGTGATCAACTTACGGCGGGACTTGCACCCGCAGGAGTGCGCCCATGCTGGGCGCACAAGAAAAAATGGGCCAGGTCCGCAAAGACCTGGCCCACTGTATTCTTTGGCGCGCCCGAGACGATTCGAACGTCCGACCCCTGCCTTCGGAGGGCAGTACTCTATCCAGCTGAGCTACGGGCGCGTGCCGTGGCGCCAAGGGCACTCACGTAAGGCGCGTAAGCATATAGTGCGCCGCATACAAAGTCCATGCCGCGCTGCCACAATGGTTTTTCGCCCGCTATAATCGCGGCTTTCGCCTTGCGCCATAACACAAGTCAAAGGACTCGAGCATGTCGAACCATCGCGCTCTCACCCGCTTCGCAACGCCTGTTGTCGCCATGGTCGCAGCCGCAGCGCTGGCCGGCTGTGGCAAGCAGAGCTCGGTCGATCCCGAGCTGACCGCCACCCTCATCCAGCCAGTTGCACGCGTCGAGATCCAGGCCGTCAAGATCACCCCGGGCACCCGCACCGGCGAGCAGATCTACAAGGCCATCTGCGCCGCCTGCCACGACTCCGGCGCCGTCGGCGCACCGAAGACCGGTGATTCGGGCGCCTGGGCGCCTCGCCTGGCACTGGGTCACGACGGTCTGACCAAGTCGGCCATCGCCGGCAAGAATGCGATGCCCCCGCGCGGTGGTGGCAGCGACCTGACCGACACCGAAGTGAAGCGCGCGGTGGCCTACCTGGCCAACACCGCCGGCGCCAACTTCACCGAGCCCCCGGTCGAGCAGTAATCGACCACCCCGCTTGCGGGGACGCTCGCAGCAAAAAGGCAGCCTCGGCTGCCTTTTTCTTTGTCCGCCCCGCGGCAATGGCGCCTCGGTAAGGCGTCAGCCGCCCTTCTCGCGCGATTCGAACATCGCCATGAGATTCGCCAGGCGCGCCTTGCCCTCTTCCTTCGACACCGGCGTGGCCGTCTTGCGGTCGTTCATCTTGATGTCGTCCCCCATCTCGGCGATAAAGCGGCTCGGTTCGCAGGGGCGGAACTCGCGACCCGACTTGCGGCGCTCGCACCAGGTGATGTTGAGGCTGCGCTGCGCCCGTGTGATGCCGACGTACATCAGCCGGCGCTCTTCCTCCACCTTGTCCTCGTCGATGCTGCTCTGGTGCGGCAGCAAGCCTTCCTCCACGCCGACCAGGAACACGTGCGGAAACTCCAGCCCTTTCGAGGCGTGCAGCGTCGCCATCTGCACGCCGTCGAAATCCGGGTCTTCCTTATCCAGCATCGAGATCAGCGCGATGGTCTGGGTGAGCTCGACTAGGTTCTTGCCGTCCTCCTCGCCCTTGCGCCCCAGCCAGCCGACGAAGTCGCGCACGTTGCTCCACTTGGATTCCGCCTCGCGCGTGCTGCAGTGTTCGAACAGCCAGGCTTCATACTGGATGGCGGCCAGCAGATCCTCCAGCAGTTGCGCCGCCGGTTCGCGCGGGGCGCGGTACTGCAGGCGATTGATGAAGCCGGCGAACTCCTGCACGCCGTGCAGTTGCTTGGCGTTCAGGTGCTGGGTCAGCCCTTCCTCGAACACCGCCGCGAACAGGCTGATGTGACGACGGCCGGCGTAGCCGCCCAGCGCCTCGAGCGTGGTCGGCCCGACGCCGCGGCGCGGCGTGGTGATGGCGCGGATGAAGGCGAGGTCGTCGTCTTCATTCACCAGCAGGCGCAGGTAGGCGATCAGGTCGCGGATCTCGGCCTTGTCGAAGAAGCTCTGCCCGCCCGACATCACGTAGGGGATACGGTTGTTGCGCAGCTGCTGCTCGATGATGCGCGCCTGGTGATTCCCCCGATACAGGATGGCGTAGTCCTTGAAGCGCGTGCGGTGCTCGAACTTGTGCGCGGCGATCTTGGTGGCCACCCACTCGGCCTCGTGATCGGCGTCGCGGCAGTTGGTCACGACGATCTGCTCGCCCGTGCCGTGCTCGGACCACAGCCGCTTGTCGAACAGCTTCTCGTTGTTGGCGATGACGGTGTTGGCGGCTTCCAGGATGCGGCGCGACGAGCGGTAGTTCTGCTCGAGCTTGATCACCCTCAGCTTCGGGTAGTCCTGCTGCAGCAGGCGCAGGTTCTCGACGTCGGCGCCACGCCAGGCGTAGATCGCCTGGTCGTCGTCGCCCACCGCAGTGAAGGCGCCACGCACGCCCGAGATCAGGCGCAGCAGGCGGTACTGGGCGCGGTTGGTGTCCTGGTATTCGTCCACCAACAGATAGCGCAGCTTGTTCTGCCAGCGCTCGCGCACCTCGGGATGTTCGTCGAACAGGCGCACCGGCAGCGAGATCAGGTCGTCGAAATCCACCGCCTGGTAAGCGCGCAGCGTGCGTTCGTATTCCTTGTAGAGCTTGGCGGCGACCGAGGCGATCTCATTGTCGGCCAACTGCGCGGCTTCCTCGGGCGTGATCATCGCGTTCTTCCACGACGAGATCTGCCACTGCATCTGCTTGGCGATGCCCTTGTCGCTGTCGCCCGCCACGTCGGACACGATCTGCACCGTGTCGGACGCATCCAGGATCGAGAACTGCGGCTTCAGCCCGCAATGGACCGCCTCCTGGCGGATGATGCGCACGCCCAGCGCATGGAAGGTGCACACCGTCAGCCCGCTCGGCGCGCGGCCGCCCATGATGTGGGCGACGCGCTCCTGCATTTCCTTGGCCGCCTTGTTGGTGAAGGTGATGGCCGCGATGTTGCCCGGGTTCAGCCCGCACTCGTTGATCAGGTGCGCGATCTTGTGCGTGATCACCCGCGTCTTGCCACTGCCGGCGCCGGCCAGCACCAGACAGGGGCCGTCTAAATAACGGATGGCTTCGCGCTGGGGCGCGTTGAGGAGGGCGGACATCGTGGCGGGGGCGTTACCAGAAAACAGAAGCCGCCCGACAGGGCGGCTTGGCGCGCAAGTTTAGCCGATCACGCCGGCACGATGCGTCCCCTTACATCTGCATCACGGCAAGGCCTTACAGCGCGCCGAACACCTTCTTCGCCAGGCTGCCCGCCGCGCCCATCGGATTCTTGCGGATCGCGCGCTCTTCCTCGGCAATCATCAGGTACAGCCCGTCCAGCGCCTTGCGCGTCACATAGCCTTCGATCTTCGCGTCCTCGCCCTTGACCAGGCCCACGCCGGCGGCCTGGCCGGCCAGCTGGTTGTACTGGTTCGACACCGCCAGGCGCTCGGTGTGCTTCTTCACCACCGGAATGAAACGCTGCGTCAGCGCGTCCTGCGTCTTGCTGCGAAAGTACTGCGTCACCGAATCGTCGCCCCCGGTGAGGATGGCCTTGGCGTCCTGCACCGTCATCGACTTCACCGCCGCCAGCAGCAGCGCCTTGGCCTCGGGCACCGCGTCCTCGGCCGCACGGTTCATCGTCGTCACCAGCTGGTCGACGTCCTTGCCGCGGCCGGCCATGCGCAGCAGCGGCTCGGCCTGCTGCAGCACGCCGGGCAGCGGAATCTTCACCTTCGGGTTCTTCAGGAAACCGCCGTCGCGGCCCAGCATTTCAACCGCCCGGCCCGCCCCCTGGGTCAGCGCCTCCTTCAACCCGCCCGCCGCATCGGCGTTGCTCAGGCTGCCCAGGTCCAGCGCCCACGCCGGCGCACTCACCAGCAGGATCGCAATAGCACGAAAGATGGCACGCATCAGGCTCTCCTCAAGTTTGAGCACTCCGGTTCCCAAGGTGCACAACGATACGCCTATTGCACGCGCTGCGAGATCGAACCTTTCACCGCCACCCCGCCTCAAACCCCGCAAATGCGCGATCCGCCGGCCAACACAACGGGTGACATCCCGCGCCTGCTCGCGGACAATCGCGGCGCATCCCGCCCAACCGGAATCCAACATGAAGATGAAGATCCTGGCCGCCGTCGCGGTCGTCGTGCTCGCCATTGCCGGCGCCTTCGTATTCACCCAGAAACCGGCCGCCCCGGACGTGGCCTTCAACACCCTGCAGGGCCAGAGCTTCCGCACCGCCGACCTGCGCGGCAAGGTCGTGCTGGTGAACTTCTGGGCCACCACCTGCACCACCTGCATCAAGGAGATGCCCGGCCTGCAGGCCACGCACGACAAGTTCAAGGCGCGCGGCTTCGAGACCGTCGCCGTGGCCATGGACTACGACCCGCCGGCCCAGGTCGCCGCCTATGTCGAGCGCAGCGGCCTGCCCTTCACCTTCGTGCTCGACCGCGACGGCAGCATCGCGCGCAGCTTCGAAGGCGTGCGCCTCACGCCCACCACCTACATCGTCAACAAGCGTGGCGAGATCGTGCAGAAGATCCTCGGCGAACCCGACTTCACCAAGCTGCACGCCCTCATCGACCAACTGCTGGCGGAGTCTGCGTGACGATGCGATCCCGTTCCGGCCTGATCGTCGCGCTGCTGTTGTGCCTGCCCCTGCTCGCCCACGCCCAGCGCGCGGGCAGCGTGGGCGGCTGCGACATCCGGCGCGGCACGCTGTGCACCAACGCCAACCTCAACGGCGCCGATCTCACCGGCGTCAATCTGGCCAACTCGCAATTCACCCGTTCCGACCTGTCGGGTGCAAACCTCAGCGGCGCCACGCTCAACGAGGCCAACTTCTCCAGCACCGAACTCACCGGCACCAACTTCACCGGCGCCTCGATGACGCGCATCAACCTGCGCGCCGCCCGCCTGGGCCAGGCAAAGCTGGTCGATGCCGACCTGCGCAACGCCGTGCTGCAGAACGCCGACCTGCACCAGGCCGACCTCACCGGCGCCCGACTGGCCAACGCCGATCTCACCAACGCGCGGCTCGACGGCGCCATCCTGAACAACGCCGACCTGCAACGCGCCAACCTGCGCGCAGCCAAGCTCAAGGGCGCTTCGCTGGTGGGGGCCAACCTGCAGGGCGCCATCCTCACCCGCGCCTCGCTGGTCGATGCGGATCTCACCGGCGCCAACCTCGACCAGGCCATCTTCCTCAACGCCCAGACCGAAGGCTGCACCGGCTGCCCCTGAACGGGGCGGCTTGAAAAGGCCGCGGGGCGCCTTCAGCGCCGCAGCGGATTGCGCAGCGCCTCGACGATGCGCGCCGCGATCGCCTGCACGTGCAGCGTCTCGCACGCCGCGCCAATCTCCACCGCCTCGCGCGGCATGCCATAGACGACGCACGAGACCTCGTTCTGCGCGATGGTGAAGGCCCCGGCGCGGCGCATCTCCAGCAGGCCCAGCGCGCCGTCCTTGCCCATGCCGGTCAGCAGCGCGCCCACCGCGTTGCCGCCCGCCGCGCGCGCCACCGAATGGAACAGCGCATCCACCGACGGCCGGTGGCGATTCACCGGCGGGCCGTTCGACAGTTCCAGCACGTAGTGCGTGCCACTGCGGCTCACCGCCAGGTGCGAATGCCCCGGCGCCAGATAGGCGTGGCCGGCGCGCACGCGCTCGCCGTGCTCGGCCTCCTTCACACGCACCGCGCACAGGCGGTCCAGGCGCTCGGCAAAAGCCTTGGTGAAGCGCTCGGGCATGTGCTGCGTCATCACGATGCCGGGCGCATCCGCCGGCAGGCCGCTCAATACCTCGCGGATCGCCTCGGTGCCGCCGGTCGATGCGCCAATGGCGATCAGCCGGTCGGCGCCTTCGATGCGCAAGGGCGCGGGCCTGTTCAAAGCGCCGTTCAAGTGCGCACCGGGCCGGCAGGCGTATAGACCGTGTGCCCCAGGTTGCGGAACAGGTCGGCGTGGTGCTGGAAACTCTCGGAATGGCCGCAGATCAGCAGGCCGTCCGGGCGCAGCATCGGCTTGAAGCGCTCCAGCAGCTTGCGCTGCGTCGGCTTGTCGAAATAGATCATCACGTTGCGGCAGAAGATCACGTCCAGCGGCCCGCGCACCGACCACGTGGGGTCGAGCAGGTTGATCTTGCTGAAGCGGATGCGCTCGATCAGTTCGGGCTTGACCCGCGCCATGCCGGCCGGCACGCCGGCGCCGGTGATGAAGAAGCGGCTCCGACGCTCGGCGCTCATCGCGTTCAGGCGCACCAGGGGATATTCACCCTGCTGCGCCGTCGCCAGCACCTGCGTGTCGATGTCCGACGCCAGAATCTCCACCCGCCGCGTCGTCGGCAGGGCCTCGGCCAGCGTGATCGCGATGGAATACGGCTCCTCGCCGGTCGAGGACGCCGCGCACCACACCCGGAACGGCTCGTGCGCCGGCCGCTTGCGCGCATGGTCGGCGAGGATCGGGAAGTGATGCGGCTCGCGGAAGAAGGACGTCAGGTTGGTCGTCAGCGCATTGATGAAGGCCTCGCGCTCCGCCCCGCGATCGCGCTCGACGAAATCCAGGTAGGCCTGAAAGCTCGTGTGCCCCGTCGCGCGCAGACGCCGCACCAGCCTGCCATACACCAGATCCTGCTTCAGATCCGACATCGAAATGCCCGCCAACTGGTAGATCAGCCGGCGCGCCTGCTGGAACTCCCGGTCCGAAAACGGAAACTCCCGCGTCTGCCGGATCTGGCTGGTCTGCAACTGGAAATCGCCCAGACGTTTCTCCATTCCCTCTCGCCCTGCGCGATGAACTGTCGGCCGATATTAACACCGGCCCGATTCCCCCGCCCCGACTGGCCCCGAGCCAGATCGGGCAGCGTGCGAAACCGCACACCGGCCGCACCCGGCTCGACGCCATGCCCGAGAACTATGTCGCACCCGCCAGCAACATGCCCATGACCTGAAGCATTGCCCCAAGCATAATCACGGCATGACACGTAGAAGCCGCAGATCCCGGCGCGAACCGGGTCTCATCGAGATCGCCTTGACCTCGGACTGGAAAGTCTCCGCCGGCATGTCCGTCTTCTGCGCGCTGGCGGGCGGCGTCGTCATCCCCGCCCTTTTCGGCGGCAGCCGGATTCTGACCTCGCTGGTCATCCTGCTCAGCCCGATCGCCTGGATCATGGCCGCGGTGTTCGGCTTCATCTCGCTGATGCGCTACCTGAAGACACGACCCGCCCCGGTCTCCCACACAGCGCGCACGCCATACAGAGCGGCCCCCATCGCTCGCAGCGCGCCTGCCACCACCGCAGTCAGTCAGCCCTTGTCCAGTCTCGACAAGGCCTTCCTTCACCGCACCCCCGAACCGCCCGCGACCGCAGCAGTCGCCGAACGCTCGACAGCGTGGTCGCGCGAACTCATCGACCGCATCGAATGGAAGCGCTTCGAAGACCTCTGCTGCGAGTTCTACCGCATCAAGGGCATCCGCGCGGAAACGACCCGCCTCGGTGCGGATGGCGGCGTCGACATCCGGCTCTTCCAGGACGACAGCGATCCACAACGCTGCACCGCCGTCGTGCAATGCAAGGCATGGAACCAGGCCGTTGGCGTGAAGGCCGTGCGCGAACTACGCGGCGTCATGGCGCACGAGAAGGTTGAAAAGGCCTTCTTCATGGCCCCCAACGGCTTCACCGACGACGCCCGCGCCTTCGCCGCCGAAAACCGCATCACCCTGCTCGACGGCAAGCTCTTCCTCGCCATGCTCGAACGCCTGCCCGCCGAACCCCGCCAGCAACTGCTCGACTTCGCCACCGCCGGCGACTGGACCACGCCTACCTGCCCGTCCTGCGGCATCAAGATGACCGCGCGCGCCAGCAAGCGTGGCCGCTTCTGGGGCTGTGCCAGCTACCCAAAATGCCGCGGCATGCTGCCAATGCGCGCCGCCGCGACCTGAGCCCCCTTAATACTAACGTTCCCGTAAGTAGTGTCATGTGAGCGATAATATGCCCCATGAAATGCAAACGACCTTCCGACGGCCGTGCCCTCGATCATCACACCTTGCAGGTGATGCGGCAGCAGGCTGTCAAAGCAGTGCGTGAGGGGCAGACAGTGCAAAGCGTCGCGGCGGCGTATGGCGTGAATGAGCGCAGCGTTTTCCGGTGGCTCGCCGACTTTGCCAATGGCGGGCAGAACGCATTGCTGGCCAAGCCGATTCCGGGGCGCCCCAGCAAACTCAGCGCCGAGGAGTTGTCGTGGATCGCCAATGCCGTTCGTGACCATAACCCGCAGCAGTTCAAGTTCGAGTTCGGCTTGTGGACGCTGTCGCTGATCCGTCACCTGATCAAGCGCCAGTTCAAGAAGGAGTTGTCGGTCTCCTCGGTCCACCGTCTCATGAAGATCCTGGGCTTCAGCGCCCAGAAGCCGCTCTACCAGGCGTGGCAGCAAGACCCGGTGCTGGTGCGCACGTGGGAGACGGAGACCTACCCCACGATCCGCGCCGAAGCCAAGCGGGTCGGCGCAACGATCTACTTTGGCGACGAGTCGGGTATCCGCTCGGATTACCACACCGGCACGACCTGGGCGCCGCAGGGCCAGACGCCGGTGGTGCAGGCGACGGGCCGGCGCTTCTCGCTGAACATGATCTCGGCGGTTAGCACGCAGGGCGAGTTTCGATTCATGTTGCATGAAGGCTCGGTTGGCGCGAAGGTGTTCGTCGAGTTCCTCAAGCGCTTGATGGTCAATGCCGAGAAGCCGGTGTTTCTGATCGTCGATGGTCATCCGATCCACAAGGCAAAGATGGTCAAGAGCTACGTCGAGGGCTTGGACGGCAAGCTCAAACTCTTCTACCTGCCGCCGTACTCGCCGCATCTGAACCCCGATGAAACGGTCTGGGCTCATGTGAAGCGCAAGGTTTCGCGCCAGTTGGTCGAGAGTGCCGAGGAGATGAAGCGACTCGCACTCGGTGCATTGCGCAGCATCCAGAAGCTCCCTGAACTCGTGAAGTCATTTTTCAGGCAGCCAGAGTGCCGCTATATCCTGGAATGACTCTACTTATTGAAAAGTTAGTACATGCTTCACTGGCGCGCGGTTGAGAACAAAATGATCGACCGTCCCGATGCCCGAGTGGCCTTGCCCAGAGTGAGCTTCCGGCGTCAGGCTGCAGACTGGGTTATCGGAGTGGCTGAGGCCTGGGAAGAAGTGCCGCTCGATACATAACTTCGAGGCAGCGGCATGAGGCCTAACCACCCGCTGGAGCGGCAGCTTTCTTCAAAGTCCAATGGCGGCAGTGGGTCGGCTCCTGTCGCACGGGGCAGGAAATCCCGGGGCTTCGCACAAGCGGTGGCGCAGCCCGAGGCGGAAGGATCTGTGTCCGCTAGGAGTTGCCCGTTGCTGTCACGTTCCATCTCATCGACATACATGTTTGTCAGCTGGCTGAAGCGGTGACAAGCGTTACGATTTGCACTTGACCCATGGCCTCATACGTAAGCCCAGAGCTCATCAGCGCGATGGGGTTTGAAGACACTCTAGTACCTGAGCGACTGATCGCCACGTTCTCCGGGTTTACCGTGTTCGAAGTCCGGGGAATTACGATCACTGACGAGCTTTCTCGGTCCGTTACAGGCATCGCAGCTGGTGTCAACTATCGGATTGGCGTCAGTGCAAGCGTGAATTCAGCATGCCGCGCAATCGCAGATGATGACTTCGTCGATGCCGAGATTGAGTGGATGAAAGAACACCAGGCTCAGGGACCATTTGCGCTCGTTCAGATTGGTCCAACCGAGGCTTACGAAGCGGAGGTAACGCACATTCGGCGCGGAGCTGATGGATCAATTACGACATATGATGCCTTCGCGTCCTCACGTGAAGAGATTCGGCGTTTGGAGCATCGAGCGTTGCCTCGGATCGCTGCAGCTCTCGCGTGCGCCTTTAACGAGCAAGATCGCTATGTCCGGCTGAAAAAAGTCGCACGAACGACTGTTGGCGAGCTACAGGACGGAACCACGCTTCATGATGTACGTTTGGAGTTTAGAGGCGAACTCTCCACTTCCTATGCAATAGGCCAAGAGGCCCTTCAGGCCAAGTTGGAAACGACTACATCGCTTGCGCAGTCCTTGAACGATCGGGTTGCGAAATTTCTCGCTCTAGGCCAAAGCGAGGAGGACCAGATGAAGAGGTTTCTCTACTTCTTTCTGGCACTAGAGATCGAAACTCATGCCACCTTCGGACGTCTTGATCACGGACAAGAGCTAGCAGCTCTACTGCACGAATCGGCGGCCACGCCCCCTACGCGATCACTTCTAGGCACGCAACTCTCCGGCCTAAAGAGCCTGCACGACCGGTTTGTCTGGTGCTCAGCGTGTTCGTGGACTCACCTAACTACCGATGACGTCGCCCTGTTCAAACAGCTTAAACAAGCGAGAGACGCCATCGCTCACGGAAATGTGTCGGACCCGCCGGCCGCAATGCTCTCAACTTTAGCTTATAGCCCTTGTGAACCCTATGGGAAACGGGTAAAATGGCGTTCGTTAAGTCATTGATAAATAGACAATATGAACTCGAATACTCGACCACGAGTCGCTGCTGTCCGAGTTCGCTGACTTTCTGCTCGACCCCGCGCTGGCCGAGCAGGTACGTCTTCGGCCTGGGGCCTTCACCCGCGATCGCAAGCTCACCCTGCCGCGCCTGGCGGCCATGATGATCTCGGGCATGTGCGCGAGCGTTCAAGCCGAACTCGACGCCTTTTTCGGTCGCCTGCATGCGGTGCCCGGGCGGATCCGCGAGGTCAGCGCACAGGCCTTCAGCAAGGCCCGCCAGGGGTTTTCGGGCCGGCTGTTCGAATTGGCCAGTGCGCACCTGCTGCACCTGGCGCGCCCGCACATAGAGGCGGCACGCTGGAATGGCCGCCGCGTGGTGGCGGCTGATGCGTCGCGCCTGCGTGTGTCGACACGCAAGACGGCCGCACTGACGGCGGACCACTACGCGTTTGCCTTGTTTCTGCCGGGCACCGAACTCACGCTGCACGCCAGTCTGCATCCGGCCGACGGCTCGGAGCGGCAGATGCTGTTCGAGCCGCTCGACGCACTCGATCCGGCGCAGGATCTGCTCGTGCTCGACCGAGGTTACGTCGGCAACACCATGGCAGCGACGCTGGCGCAACACGGCATGGCCTTCTGTCTGCGCGTCGATGCCAGCGGCTGGCGTTGCGTCGCCGACTTCCGACGCTCGAACGAGGCCGAGCGCGTGGTCACACTGTCGCCGCCCACCGCACGCGATGCCAGCACGTTCGATCTGGCCCGCACCGCCACCACCGTGCGCCTGATCCGCAACATCGCTCCGAACGGCCAGATCCGCGTCCTGATGACCAACCTGCTCGATGCCCAGTCGTATCCGGCCGCGCAGTTCAGCGCGCTCTATCACCAGCGCTGGCGCGTCGAGGAGGCCTTCAAGCGCATCAAGCATCGTCTGCGCCTCGAGGCCACGACGGGGTTGAACTACCTCGCCCTGCAGCAGGACTTCGCCGCCAAGATCCTGGCCGACAACCTGTGCGCACTGCTCAGCGGCAGCGGCACTGACGACGCCATCCAGACCGGCTCCCGCCCGAATCGCACCTACGCATTCGGCGCACTCAAGCCCATCCTCGCCGGGTGCCTGCTCGGCATCGCTCAGGCATGGGCGGCATTGCCCGATACCCTGGCCGCCATGGGCCGCAGTCGATGCCGCATCCAGCCAGGCAGAAGCTACCCACGACCGCCCCGAAGCAAGCCACATTTGCATATGTCCTATAAGGGAGCGTTAAGTTGAGAGCATTGGGCCGCGATGGCCTCGACCTCGTTGAGGCAGCAGGCGCGGCAGGCGCTCGATCAGCGCGGCGATCAGGACGGCCTCTTGCTCCAGCGGGCGCAGCGCACGCCCAGCTGCAGGCGCTGGATGCGCCGGTGTACCGTGGAACGGCTCACGCCCAGCCGCCGCGCCACTTCCGAGACGTTGCCGTGGCATTGCGCCAGCAACTGTTCCAGCTCCACGACAGTTCCGGGCTGGCAACGTCCGCCAGCGCCACCCGCCGCGTCCAGCCCTGCGGCGCTGTCCATCGGCAGCAGGGATGGCCCGGCATCCAGCACATCGGCCGCCTGCAGGCTGTCGGGCAGATGGGCCGGCTCGATGACGCATTCCCAGGCCGCCGCGCCGGCCTGCGGCCCGTCGCCGCACAGCGCGACGGCGTAGCGCAGCACGTTGTTCAGCTCGCGCAGGTTGCCGGGCCACGGGTGGGCGAGCAGCATCGCACGCGCCGCCTCGCCGAGGCTGTGCTGGCTGCCCAGGTCGACGAGCATCCGATCCATCATGCCGCCGAGATCGCGGCGCTGGCGCAGCGGTGGCAGGTGCAGTTCCGCGGCGTTGAGGCGGTAGAGCAGATCCTGGCGGAACTGGCCGGACTGCACCAGTTCGGCCAATGGCCGATGCGAAGCCGACACCACACGGATATCGACCGTGCGCGGCTCGCGCGCACCCAGCGGCAGGACTTGAGACTCCGACAGCACGCGCAGCAGCTTGGCCTGCAGCGCCAGCGGCATGTCGCCGATCTCGTCGAGGAACAGGGTGCCGCGATGGGCGGCTTCGATCAGGCCCTGGCGGCCCTTGCTGGCGCCGCCCGTCCATGAGCCGGGCAGGTAGCCGAACAGCTCGCTCTCCAGCAGCGACTCGGGAATGGCGGCGCAGTTGATGGCGACGAACGCGCCGCTGCGGCCGCTGGCGCCATGAATTGCACGGGCGAGGAATTCCTTGCCGGCGCCGGTTTCGCCCTGCACCAGAATCGGCAGGTTCTGCGGCGCCAGCCTTGCGGCCTTGTGCAGCAGCGCGTCCATTGCCGGATCGCCGGCGCTGAGCGCCTGCAAGGCGGAAGACAGCGGCGCAGGCGTCACCGGGCGCGAGGCCGGGCTCAGCACACGCATCGGCTCGATCGCATGGGCGAACAGGACCCTGCCGTCGCAGGCGCGGACGATGCGTTGCTGCGCCGGACGGTCGGCGCGCAGATTGGGCAGGTGGCGCGCGTCGAACTGGAAGAAGCGTTCCAGCGGCTGGCCGATCAGCGCATGGCGCTGCCGCCAGTCCAGCCGTGCCGCCGCAGCCAGCAGGCGTGCGCCCGCGTGGGTCATGGCGTTGATGCGGCCATGCGCATCGAGGGCGATGGCGGCGTCCGGGTCCACGTCGAGGAAGTCCGGCGACTGGGAAAAGCGCAACACCCAGTCCCTGCGCGACTGCGCCATCAGGTTCGCCAGTTCCACGCGCCGGGCCGCCGCGACCACCAGATTCAGCGCCAGCCCCTGGCTGGCGCGTTCCTCGGGGGACCTGAGCTGGGAAAGATCGAGCACCGCCGCCAGTTCGCCGCGCAGGTCGTAGATCGGCGCCGCAGTGCAGGACAGCCGCGTGTGGGTGAAATCGAAATGGTCGCTCTGATGCACGATCAGGGCGTCGCCGGTGGCCAGGCAGGCGCCCACGGCAGAAGTGCCGGCACGGTCCTCGCGCCATTCGGCGCCCAGGTACAGGCCGGCGCGGCGCAGGTCGCCGGTGTCGGCATCCCGGCCGAGAAAATCCACCGCCACGCCATGGCGGTCGGCCAGCAGCAGCACGTAGTCCAGGCCCTTCAACTGCTGGTAGAGCCGCTCCAGCCCGCTGCGGGCGATGCGGATCAGCGGCTCGGATTCTTCCTGGTGCTGGCGCAGTTGCCCTTCGGGAACGATGACGGCTTCGCAGGTCCGGGCCGGATCGAGCCGGTGGTGGTCCAGGCAGCGGCGCCAGCTGCCGAGCACGGCCTCGTCCCTGCTGCCCCCATGCATGGGCTGCCCCAGCCCGAAGGCTTCGATCTCCTTGATGTGCGAGACGTAGGACTGGGGCGGCATCGCAGGCCCTGGCGCTGAGTATTTGCACTCGGACGATGGGCCTCCGCAAGCAAGACCCTCGTCCATCCACTGCAGTTTAGCGGCAGTCAGCGCAGCACGATACCGCCATCGATCATGATGGATTGCCCGGTCATGTAGTCCGAATCGGGCGAGGCCAGGTAGTGAACGAAATCGGCCACGTCCTTGGCCGTTTGCGGGCGGCCCAGCAGAATGCCCGACGAAAACCGCTCGAAGGCTTCGCCCGGTTTCGTGCCGAGGTATTTGCCCATTTCCTCGTCGATGCGGTCCCACATCTTCGTGGCGGCGACGCCGGGGCAATAGGCATTGACGGTGATCTTGTGCCGCGCCAATTCCTTGGCGGCACTCTGCGTCAGCGAACGCACGGCATGCTTGGTTGCGCAATACACACTCAGGAATTCGTACGATTCATGCCCGGCAATGCTGCAGGCATTGATGATCTTGCCGCCCGTGCCCTGCTTCTTCATTTGTTCGGCCGCGGCCTGCGTGCCATAGACCACGCTGTAGACGTTCACCGAAAAGACTTTTTCCAGGTCCGGCTCGCGCACGGCATCCAGCGGCATCACGTCTTCGATGCCCGCATTGTTGATGAAGACGTCGACCTGGCCGAAAGTGGCCACGGCATGAGCCACCAGCGCGAACTGGTCGTCACGCCTGGCGACGTTGCCGACGAAGGAAGTGACTTCGTGGCCGTTGCGCTTGAACTCCTGCTCGGTCGCGGCGAGTTGCCCGGCATTGATGTCCGACAACACGATACGAAAACCATCCGCAGCCAGGCGTTCGGCAATCCCCTTGCCCAGGCCATCGGCGGAACCGGTGATGACTGCGACTTTCTTGCTCATGATGCCTCCTGATGATCGAACGATCGAAAAAACCGGCAACGCCGAAAGGGAAAAACCAGCCAGCCGGCACAGCAGCTCATTCAGGCCCGTCTGCTTTCGATTGGCTGGCAATGGGTATTCAGCATGTCCGCGCCCGGGGCCTGGCTTGCCTGGATGGCGAAGCGTGTTGCGCGGCGGAAAGTGCCAGGGATTCTGGAATCAAAGCGCCTGCACGTGAATGAAGGTTTACCCACAAATGACATTGCACTGCAGCAAAGAGAATGCGACACCTGTCGCATGCATTGCCACACCTGAAGCGCCGAAATGGGCCACTGCATTGCGGACGCCCCATCCGCCATTCATCAAGCCATTGATTTCATGGCGCCCGAGCGACCGAAACAGGCATGGCACGGCGTTTGCAATGCCTGTTCCTGTCCGCATTCCCAAGCGGACACACCAACAACAATCCAGGAGACATCATGACCACAACCCCCGCCGCCCGCGCCCAGGCAATGCTGGACCAGTTCAACGCCGCACTGGCCAGACGCGATACCCAGGCCGCATCCGAACTGTTCGCCGACGAATCCTACTGGCGCGACCTGGTGCTGCTGACCTGGAACCTCAAGACCCTGGAAGGCCGGGCCGCCATCCGGCAGATGCTGGACGCGCAACTGGATGCCGCCTCGCCGGTCGTCTTCAGCCTCGCCCCCGGCGAAACGGTGGACGAAGCCGATGGCGTGGTTTCCGCGTGGATCGACATCGACACCAAGCTCATCGCCGGCCACGGCCACATCCGCATCAAGGACGGCCGCATCTGGACGCTGCTGACCACCGCGCAGGAACTCAAGGGCCACGAGGAGCCGCTGAACACGCGCCGCCCGATGGGCGCCGAGCACGGCATCCAGCGCGGGCGCAAGACCTGGCTGGAGCGCCGCGAGGAAGAAGCGGCCGAACTGGGCCGCAGCCAGCAGCCCTTCGTGCTGGTGATCGGCGGCGGCCAGGGCGGCATCGCACTGGGCGCGCGGCTGCGGCAACTGGGCGTGTCGCACATCGTCATCGACCGCTACCCCCGCCCCGGCGACCAATGGCGCAGCCGCTACAAGTCGCTGTGTCTGCACGACCCGGTGTGGTACGACCACCTGCCCTACCTGCCCTTCCCGCCGAACTGGCCGGTGTTCGCACCCAAGGACAAGATCGGCGACTGGCTGGAGATGTACACCAAGGTCATGGAAGTCAATTACTGGTCTTCCACCAACTGCGTGAAGGCCCGCTACGACGCGGCCCGCAAGGAATGGGAAGTGACGGTGGAGCGCGACGGCGAGACGCTGGTCATCCGGCCGAAGCACCTGGTGTTCGCGACCGGCATGTCCGGCAAGGCCAACGTGCCGAAGATCGAGGGCCAGGACGTCTTCAAGGGCGAGCAGCAGCATTCGTCGCAGCACCCGGGGCCGGATGCCTACCGCGGCAAGAAGGTGGTGGTGATCGGCGCCAACAACTCCGCGCACGACATCTGCGCCGCGCTGTGGGAACACGGCGCCGACGTGACGATGGTGCAGCGCTCCTCCACCCACATCGTGCGCTCGGATTCGCTGATGGACATCGGCCTGGGCGACCTGTATTCCGAGCGCGCCGTCGCCAACGGCGTGACGACGAAGAAGGCCGACCTGATCTTCGCCTCGCTGCCCTACCGCATCATGGCGGACTTCCAGATCCCGCTGTACGACCGCATCCGCGAGCGCGACGCCGAGTTCTACCGCAAGCTCGAGGAAGCCGGCTTCATGCTCGACTTCGGCGACGACGGCTCGGGCCTGTTCATGAAGTATCTGCGCCGCGCTTCGGGCTACTACATTGATGTCGGCGCCTGCGATCTGGTCATCGACGGCAGCATCAAGCTGCAGTCGGGCAAGGACATCAGCCACCTGACCGAGAACGCCGTGGTGCTGGACGACGGCACCGAATTGCCCGCCGACCTCGTCGTCTATGCCACCGGCTATGGCTCGATGAACGGATGGGTCGCCGATCTGGTCAGCCAGGAAGTGGCCGACAAGGTCGGCAAGGTCTGGGGGCTGGGTTCGGACACGACCAAGGACCCCGGCCCCTGGGAAGGCGAACAGCGCAACATGTGGAAGCCCACGCAGCAGGAAAACATGTGGTTCCACGGCGGCAACCTGCACCAGTCGCGCCACTACTCGCTATACCTGGCGCTGCAGTTGAAAGCGCGCCAGGAAGATCTGCCGGTGCAGGTCTATGGCCTGCAGGAAGTGCATCACCTGCGCTGACCAGCCGGTTTCCGGAGTGCCTCCCCAGCGAGGGGCGAGACACTCCGGCGACAACCACAGAAGATCACGAGCACGGAGTTTGACCCATGAAAGCAGCACGTTTTTACGACCGCGGCGACATCCGCATCGAAGACATCCCCGAACCCGTCGTGGCGCCGGGCACCGTCGGCATCGAAGTGGCCTGGTGCGGCATCTGCGGCACCGACCTGCACGAGTTCATGGAAGGGCCGATCTTCATTCCGCCCTGCGGCCATCCGCACCCGATTTCCGGGGAATCCGCTCCCGTCACCATGGGCCACGAGTTTTCCGGCGTGGTGTATGCGGTCGGCGAAGGCGTGGACGACATCGAAGTCGGCCAGCATGTGGTGGTCGAACCCTACATCGTGGCCGACGACGTGCCCACGGGACCGGGCCAGAATTACCACTTGTCGAAGAACATGAACTTCATCGGCCTGGGCGGCCGCGGCGGCGGCCTGTCCGAAAAGATCGCCGTCAAGCGCCGCTGGGTGCACCCGATCTCCAGGAACATCCCGCTGGACCAGGCCGCCCTGATCGAACCCTTGTCGGTGGGCCACCACGCCTGGAGCCGCAGCGGCGCCAAGGCCGGCGATGTGGCCCTGGTCGGCGGCGCCGGCCCGATCGGCCTGCTGCTGTCGGCGATCCTGAAAGCCAAGGGCCTGACCGTCATCATCACCGAGCTGAGCGCCAAGCGTAAGGAAAAGGCCCGCGAATCCGGCGTCGCCGATCACATCCTGGACCCGTCCGAAGTGGATGTGGTGGCGGAAACGATGAAGCTCACCGGCGACAAGGGCGTGGACGTGTCCTTCGAATGCACCAGCGTGAACAAGGTGCTGGACGCCCTGGTGGCCGCGACCAAGCCCACCGGCGTGGTGGTGATCGTGTCGATCTGGAGCCATCCGGCCACCATCAACGTGCACAGCGTGGTGATGAAGGAGCTGGACGTGCGCGGCACCATCGCCTACTGCAACGACCATCGGGAAACCATCAAGCTGGTGGAACAGGGGAAGATCGACCTGGAGCCTTTCATCACCCAGCGCATCCAGCTGGACGACCTGGTTTCACAAGGCTTCGACACCCTGATCCACAACAATGAGTCGGCGGTGAAGATCATCGTTCAGCCGCGATTGAAGTAAGCCGGCCTTTGCTCCCATCCTCCTTTCACCCAATGCTCTCAACTTACTAACTTTTCAATAAGTAGAGTCATTCCAGGATATAGCGGCACTCTGGCTGCCTGAAAAATGACTTCACGAGTTCAGGGAGCTTCTGGATGCTGCGCAATGCACCGAGTGCGAGTCGCTTCATCTCCTCGGCACTCTCGACCAACTGGCGCGAAACCTTGCGCTTCACATGAGCCCAGACCGTTTCATCGGGGTTCAGATGCGGCGAGTACGGCGGCAGGTAGAAGAGTTTGAGCTTGCCGTCCAAGCCCTCGACGTAGCTCTTGACCATCTTTGCCTTGTGGATCGGATGACCATCGACGATCAGAAACACCGGCTTCTCGGCATTGACCATCAAGCGCTTGAGGAACTCGACGAACACCTTCGCGCCAACCGAGCCTTCATGCAACATGAATCGAAACTCGCCCTGCGTGCTAACCGCCGAGATCATGTTCAGCGAGAAGCGCCGGCCCGTCGCCTGCACCACCGGCGTCTGGCCCTGCGGCGCCCAGGTCGTGCCGGTGTGGTAATCCGAGCGGATACCCGACTCGTCGCCAAAGTAGATCGTTGCGCCGACCCGCTTGGCTTCGGCGCGGATCGTGGGGTAGGTCTCCGTCTCCCACGTGCGCACCAGCACCGGGTCTTGCTGCCACGCCTGGTAGAGCGGCTTCTGGGCGCTGAAGCCCAGGATCTTCATGAGACGGTGGACCGAGGAGACCGACAACTCCTTCTTGAACTGGCGCTTGATCAGGTGACGGATCAGCGACAGCGTCCACAAGCCGAACTCGAACTTGAACTGCTGCGGGTTATGGTCACGAACGGCATTGGCGATCCACGACAACTCCTCGGCGCTGAGTTTGCTGGGGCGCCCCGGAATCGGCTTGGCCAGCAATGCGTTCTGCCCGCCATTGGCAAAGTCGGCGAGCCACCGGAAAACGCTGCGCTCATTCACGCCATACGCCGCCGCGACGCTTTGCACTGTCTGCCCCTCACGCACTGCTTTGACAGCCTGCTGCCGCATCACCTGCAAGGTGTGATGATCGAGGGCACGGCCGTCGGAAGGTCGTTTGCATTTCATGGGGCATATTATCGCTCACATGACACTACTTACGGGAACGTTAGTAACGCTCCCTTATAGGACATATGCAAATGTGGCTTGCTTCGGGGCGGTCGTGGGTAGCTTCTGCCTGGCTGGATGCGGCATCGACTGCGGCCCATGGCGGCCAGGGTATCGGGCAATGCCGCCCATGCCTGAGCGATGCCGAGCAGGCACCCGGCGAGGATGGGCTTGAGTGCGCCGAATGCGTAGGTGCGATTCGGGCGGGAGCCGGTCTGGATGGCGTCGTCAGTGCCGCTGCCGCTGAGCAGTGCGCACAGGTTGTCGGCCAGGATCTTGGCGGCGAAGTCCTGCTGCAGGGCGAGGTAGTTCAACCCCGTCGTGGCCTCGAGGCGCAGACGATGCTTGATGCGCTTGAAGGCCTCCTCGACGCGCCAGCGCTGGTGATAGAGCGCGCTGAACTGCGCGGCCGGATACGACTGGGCATCGAGCAGGTTGGTCATCAGGACGCGGATCTGGCCGTTCGGAGCGATGTTGCGGATCAGGCGCACGGTGGTGGCGGTGCGGGCCAGATCGAACGTGCTGGCATCGCGTGCGGTGGGCGGCGACAGTGTGACCACGCGCTCGGCCTCGTTCGAGCGTCGGAAGTCGGCGACGCAACGCCAGCCGCTGGCATCGACGCGCAGACAGAAGGCCATGCCGTGTTGCGCCAGCGTCGCTGCCATGGTGTTGCCGACGTAACCTCGGTCGAGCACGAGCAGATCCTGCGCCGGATCGAGTGCGTCGAGCGGCTCGAACAGCATCTGCCGCTCCGAGCCGTCGGCCGGATGCAGACTGGCGTGCAGCGTGAGTTCGGTGCCCGGCAGAAACAAGGCAAACGCGTAGTGGTCCGCCGTCAGTGCGGCCGTCTTGCGTGTCGACACACGCAGGCGCGACGCATCAGCCGCCACCACGCGGCGGCCATTCCAGCGTGCCGCCTCTATGTGCGGGCGCGCCAGGTGCAGCAGGTGCGCACTGGCCAATTCGAACAGCCGGCCCGAAAACCCCTGGCGGGCCTTGCTGAAGGCCTGTGCGCTGACCTCGCGGATCCGCCCGGGCACCGCATGCAGGCGACCGAAAAAGGCGTCGAGTTCGGCTTGAACGCTCGCGCACATGCCCGAGATCATCATGGCCGCCAGGCGCGGCAGGGTGAGCTTGCGATCGCGGGTGAAGGCCCCAGGCCGAAGACGTACCTGCTCGGCCAGCGCGGGGTCGAGCAGAAAGTCAGCGAACTCGGACAGCAGCGACTCGTGGTCGAGTATTCGAGTTCATATTGTCTATTTATCAATGACTTAACGAACGCCATTTTACCCGTTTCCCATAGGGTTCACAAGGGCTATAAGCTAAAGTTGAGAGCATTGCCGCCGGCCGGCTATGCAAAGAGCGCAGAGCAGTTGGCAATTCGAATCCTCAGTTCTCGAAGCGGTTAGCATGTTGTCTGGTCTAGGTACTGATGCGCAAGCTCTGTATTGGGCGACAGCTTTCTATCGATACCAATGACCACTTTGGGTCGATAGCGGACAATCCGATCACTCTCCCCGACTCTCTCCACGCCCACCATGCGCCACCAAGGCCGAATCACCACCTGGAAAGACGACAAAGGCTTTGGGTTCATCACGCCCAATGGCGGCGGCGAGCCGGTCTTTCTCCACATCAGCAGCTTCTCGGGCCGGTCGCGTCGGCCGGAGGGCAACGAACTGGTGACCTACGAGCGCGTCACCGACGACAAGGGACGCACGCAGGCAAGGAAGGTGGCCTATGTGGGCGAGCGGGTCGAGGGTGCCCCCGGGCGCAGCGTGCTGCCGTTGCTCTTTGCCGCGGCATTTCTGCTCTTCATCGGCGCGGCCGTCATCTACGGTCGGCTTCCGGTGGCGATCCTCGGACTGTACGGGGCGGCGAGTGTCGTCGCCTTTATCGCCTATTGGGCCGACAAGTCGGCGGCGAAGCGCAACCAGTGGCGCACGCAGGAGAGCACCTTGCACCTGTTCGCGCTGCTCGGCGGCTGGCCGGGCGCGCTGGCAGCGCAGCGGGTGTTCCGACACAAGACCTCCAAGTCGTCGTTCCAGGCGGTGTACTGGATCACCGTGGTACTGAACTGCGCGGCGCTCGGCTGGTTGCTGTCGCCTTACGGCGCGCAGGCGCTCGAGACCGTGCGCGGGGCGATCTGAGCCCGCCTCACCCCCGCCCCAGCCTGAACCACAGCGCGTACAGCGCCGGCACGAACAGCAGCGTAATCGCCGTGCCCACCGCAACGCCGCCGATCAGCACGTAGGCCAGCGGGCCCCAGAAGGTGTCGAGCGTGAGCGGGATGAAGGCGAAGGCGGCGGCGAGCGCGGTGAGGATGACCGGGCGCGCGCGCTGCACGGCGGCTTCGACGACGCCGTCGAAGGCGTTCATGCCTTCCTCGAAGTTGTCGGCGACCTGCTGGGTGAGGATGAGCGTGTTGCGCATGAGGATGCCGGCCAGGCCGGTAAGGCCCAGCAGCGCGACGAAGCCGAAGGGCTGGTTGAACAGCAGCAGCGCCAGCACCGCGCCGATGAGTCCCAGCGGGGCGGTGGCGACGACGATGAAGGTGCCGGAGAAGGTGCGCATCTGCAGCATGATGAAGATGAGCATGAAGGCGACCATGACCGGCTGCAGCTTCTGGATGGAGGCGTTGGCCTTGCCCGACTGCTCGACCGCGCCGGAGATCTCCAGGTAATAGCCGGCTGGCAGCTGGCTGTGCAGTTCGGCCAGCGCCTTCCAGACCTCGGCGGTGACGTCGTTGGGCTGGGCGCCTTCGACGTCGCCCTGCACCGATAGCGACAGCTCGCGGTTATAGCGCTTGATGACCGGCTCCTCGAAGCGCAGCGCGAGGCGGCCGAGCTGGCTGGCGGGCAGCTTGCGGCCGTCGGGGGTCAGGATCTCGAGGGTGGACAGGCTTTCGGCGTCGAGCCGCTGGCCGCCGTTGGCGCCGCGGGCGATGACGTCCACGGTGCGCACGTCCTGCCGCACCTGGGTGACGCGCACGCCGCTGAAGTGGAACTGCAGTTGCTGCGCCACGTCCTGCGGGGTGAGGCCGAGCAGGCGCAGGCGCTCGGTGTCCATTTCCAGGTGCAGCACCGGGGCGCGCTCGTCCCATTCCAGATGCGGCTCGACCACGTGCGGGTTGGCGGCCATGATCTCGCGCACCTGATGCGCAATGCGGCGCACTTCCAGCGCGTCGGCGCCCACCACGCGGAAGGCCACCGGCCAGATCACCGGCGGGCCGAACAACAGGCGCGACACGCGCACCCGCGCCTCGGGAAAGGCGCCTTCGTCGATGTGGCGCTGCAGCTCGGCCATGACCCAGGTGCGCTCGGGCACGCCTTGGCTGACGGCAATGATCTTGGCGAAGGCGGGGTCGGGCGGCTCGGGGTTGGCGGCCAGGAAGAAGCGCGGCGCGCCGCCGCCCACGTAGCTCGACAGCGTGCGCACCTCGGGCATGGGTGCGAGGATGGCTTCGATCTTGCGTACGGTGGCGTCGGTGGCGCCGATGCTGCTGCCCTGCGGCAGATAGACGCTGACGAGCACCTCGGGGCGGTCGGAACTGGGGAAGAACTGCTTCTGCACCAGCGTGACCATGCCGACCACGGCCAGCACGAGCAGGCCGAGCGTGCCGAACACCACCGACTTGCGCCAGGTCACGCACCAGGTGATGAGCCGGCGCAGGCGGCGGAACATGGGCGTCTGGTACACGCTGGCGTGGTCATGCACGTTCTCGCGCGCCACCTCGGGCAGCATCTTCACGCCCAGGTAGGGCGCGAACACCACCGCCACCAGCCACGACACCAGCAGCGACAGCGACAGCACCCAGAAGATGTTGCCGGCATACTCGCCCACCGACGAGCGCGCGAAGCCGATCGGCAGGAAACCCGCCACCGTGACCAGCGTGCCGCACAGCATGGGCGCGGCGGTCACGTTCCAGGCGTGGGCGGCGGCACGCACGCGGTCCCAGCCTTCCTCCATCTTCACCAGCATCATCTCGACGGCGATGATGGCGTCGTCCACCAGCAGGCCCAGGCCGATGATGAGCGCGCCGAGCGAGATGCGGTCGAGGTTGATGCCCATCAGCTGCATCACCAGGAAGGTGATGCCCAGCGTTAGCGGCACCGCGATGCCCACCACCAGCCCGGCGCGCCAGCCGATGGCCAGCATGCTGACGGCGACCACCACCGCCACGGCGACGAGGAACTTGATCTGGAAGAGATTGACCGCGCCGGCGATGGCCTCGGCCTGGTTGGTCAGCACCTCAAGCGAAATGCCCAGCGGCAGGCGTGCGCGTTCGGCCTCGATGAAGGCGCCCAGCCTTTTGCCCAGTTCCAGCCCGTTCTCGCCCTTGGCCATGACCATGCCCAGCAACACCGCATCCTCGCCGCGCGAGCGCACCAGATAGCCCGGCGGGTCTTCGTAGCCGCGCTCGATGGTGGCGATGTCGCCCAGATGCAGCACGCGGTCGCCAGCGGGGTCGGAAATGCGGATGGGCACGGCGGCGAGCTGCGCCGGGTCGGAGAGGTCGGCATCGAGCCGCAGGTACAGGCGCGGACCGTCGGTCTCGATGCTGCCGGCCGGCAGCAGGCGGTTGTGCGCGGCGATGGCGTCGAACACCGCCTGCGGCGACAGGCCCAGGTTGACCAGCGTGGCGTTGTCGAAGGACACATACACCCGCTCCGGGCGCTCGCCCAGCACCTGCGCCTTGTGCACCCCGGGCACGTGCTGCAGGCGATCGCGGATCGCCTCGGCTTCGCGCACCAACTCGCGCATCGGCATGCCCGGCGCGGTCAGCGCGATGAGGCTGAAGTAGGTGTCGGCGAAGTCCTCGTTGACGATGGGGCCGATGACGCCCGCGGGCAGGCTGGCGGCCTCGTCCTGCATGCGTTTGCGCACGTCGTACTTGAGCGCCGGCACCTGCGCCGGCGGCGTGTAGTCGTGGAACTCCACCTGCAGGTTGGCCGAGCCGGGGCGCACCGTGGTGATGATCCGGTAGATGTTCTCGACGTCCTGGATGCGCTTTTCCAGCCGGTCGACGACCTGCTCCTGCATCTCCTGCGGCGTGGCGCCGGGCCAGACCGCATTGACGACCAGGACGCGCATCGTGAATGACGGATCTTCCGCGCGCCCGAGCGACAGGAAGGCATAGATGCCGGCCAGTATCGACAGGACGAGGAAGAAGAACGTGACCGAGCGCTCGCGCACGGCGAGCGCCGACAGGTTGGGGAAGCTCATCGCGGCAGCTCCCGCACCGCCATGTTGTCGACCAGCAGGTGGGTGCCGAGGGAGACGACGCGATCATCCGCGGCCAGCGCGCCACGCACGCGCACGGTGTCGCCGTCGGTGGCGAGCAGCGTGACCGGCACCGGGCTGACGGTGCCCTCCTTCACGCGCCACACACGCGGCCCCTCGCCGCGTTCGTTGAGGGCGCCCAGCGGCAGCACGAACTCGCCTTCGGCCGCGGCCGCGCTGCGGAAGCGGGCACGCACCACGGCGCCCAGCACCAGCGCGTCCTGCGCGCCGCGCACCGTGTAGCGCGCGCGCAGCGTGCGGCCCTGGCGCTCGACGGCGCCGGCGGTCTCGCGCAGTGCCAGCGGCAGGCTGGCGCCGTCGGCCAGCGTGGCCTCGCCTTCGGCAGGCGGCGTCGCACCGGCGGGGAAATGCACCTCGATCTCGCGCTCGCCGGCCTGCGCCAGCAGCGCGACCTGCTGCCCGGCGCCGACGACCTGGCCGGCTTCGCCGACGACGTCGATCAGCACGCCGGCCGCGGGGGCCTGCAGGCGACCGTAGCCCAGCGCGTTGCGCGCCTGGGTGAGGCGCGCGGCAGCGGCATCGCGCCGGGTGCGAGCCTCGCGCTGCGCCAGCTCGAAGCGCTGCAGCGCCTGTTCGCTGGTGTAGTTGCGCTGCTGCAGCTGGCGGTTGCGCACCAGGTCGGCGCTGGCGGTGGCCAGTGCGGCCTCGGCGGCGGCAAGGTCGGCCTCGGTCGCGCGCACCGCCTGCTCCAGGTCGCGGGTATCCAGTTCGAACAGCACCTGCTCGGCGGCGACATGCTGACCGGCATCCACCGCGCGGCGCGCGATGCGCCCGCCCACCTGGAAAGCGAGCGGCGACTCCACCCGCGCCCGCACCGTGCCCGACAGGCCGAAGGCGGTGTCGCCCGCGGCGGCCACCGCCACCGTGCGCACGAAGGGCGGGGCCTTGGCCTGCGGGGGCGGCGTGGCGTCGCCACAGCCGGCGAGAAGGAGCACACCGAGGAAGAGCGGGAACATCGCGAGGCGCATGGAATTCTCGTAGGTTGAACGCGCTTGGACACCGTCATGCCGGCCAACCCGCCGGCATGTCACGCAAAGCGCCGACATTACGCCTGTCCGGCCGCCATTTCCATACTCAAACGGACGGTGTCCGGGCGTGCCGGGCAGCCCCGCGCGCGGCCGTAAACGGCGAAAGGCGGCATGCCCACGCACCCCGCCTTTCGCACCCGCATTCGCGCCCATGCGGGCGCGCGGACATCAGACCACGCCGGCGCCGTGCGCCTGCTGGTCGGCCCAGTAGCTCGAACGCACCATCGGGCCGCAGGCCGCGTTCTTGAAGCCCATCTTCAGAGCTTCGGTCTCGAACATCTTGAAGGTGTCCGGATGCACGTAGCGCAGCACCGGCAGGTGGCCACCGGAGGGCTGCAGGTACTGGCCGATGGTGAGCATGTCGACGTTGTGGGCGCGCATGTCGCGCATGACCTCGAGGATCTCCTCGTCGGTCTCGCCCAGGCCGACCATCAGGCCGGACTTGGTGGAGACCTCGGGGTGGCGGGCCTTGAACTGCCTGAGCAGCTCCAGCGAGTAGGCGTAGTCCGAACCCGGACGGGCCTGCTTGTAGAGGCGCGGCACGGTCTCGAGGTTGTGGTTCATGACGTCGGGCGGCGCTGTATCGAAGATGTCGAGCGCGATCTCCATGCGACCGCGGAAGTCCGGCACCAGCACCTCGATGGTGGTCTTCGGCGACACGGCGCGCGTCTCGCGGATGCAGTCGACGAAGTGCTGGGCGCCACCGTCGCGCAGGTCGTCGCGGTCGACCGAGGTGATCACCACGTAGTTGAGGCGCATCGCGGCGATGGTCTTGGCGAGATCGCGCGGCTCGTCGGCGTTGAGCGGCTCGGGCCGGCCATGCCCGACGTCGCAGAACGGGCAGCGACGGGTACAGATGTCGCCCATGATCATGAACGTCGCCGTGCCCTTGCCGAAGCATTCATGGATGTTCGGGCAGGAGGCTTCCTCGCACACGGTGTGCAGCTTGTGCTCGCGCAGCGTCTCCTTAATCTCGTTGAAGCGCTCGGCCTCGTGGCCTGCGCCGAGCTTGATGCGGATCCAGTCGGGCTTCTTGAGGCGTTCGGCCGGGACGATCTTGATCGGGATGCGCGCGGTCTTCTCTGCGCCGCGCTGTTTGCGGGCTTGGGTTTCCACCGGCTTTTCCATAGTGGCTGTTCTCTGGGGGTTCAGGAGTCGCGCTCGTCGCGCAGACCGCGATTATGAGCCTGCCGGCAGGGCTTGGGCACCCTCGTCCGACAGATTGTCGTTATCCGTACGTCCGCCCGCAGGCGGCAACAGACGCTGCAGGTGGGCCAGCAGGCGCTCGCCGACCTGCTCGACGCCGTCGGTGACGCCGAAGTCCTTCATGCGGATCGTCTTGAGGCCTTCGTAGCCGCAGGGGTTGATCCAGCCGAAGGGAGCGAGGTCGGCATCGACGTTGATCGCCAGCCCGTGGTAGCTGCAGCCGCTCTTCACCCGCAGGCCGAGCGCGGCGATCTTGTCGCCGGCGATGTAGACGCCGGGGGCACCGTCCTTGCGTTCGGCCGCCAGGCCGTACTCGGCCAGCGTATCGATGATCGCCTGCTCCATCAGGTTCACCAGCTCGCGCACCTTGAGCCGCCGCCGCGGCAGGTCGATGAGCAGGTAGGCCACGAGCTGGCCGGGGCCGTGGTAGGTGATCTGGCCGCCGCGGTCGATGTGCACCAGCGGGATGCCGGCCGGGTTCTGCAGCAGGTGTTCGGGCTTGCCCGCCTGGCCCAGGGTGTAGACCGGCGGGTGCTGCAGCAGCCAGATCTCGTCCGGCGTGTCGTCCGTGCGCTCGGCGGTGAATACGCGCATCGCCTCGAGCGCCGGCGCGTACTCCACCAGGCCGAGGCGCTTGACGATCACAGCACCACCTTGACCATCGGGTGCGAGGTCAGCTCGCGGTACATCGTGTCGACCTGCACCTGCGACACCGCGCGGAAGGTGCAGGTGACGGCGAGGTAGTTGCCCTTGCTCGACGGCCGCATCTCGACCCCCGCCGGGTCGAAGTCGGGCGCGTGGCGCAGCACGACTTCGATCACCGCCTGGGCGAAACCATCCACCCGCGCCCCCATGATCTTGATCGGGAAATCGCAGGGATACTCGATCAGGGTCTGGCGCGTCGGCGCGCCCGCGTTATCCACCATTGCGCATCACCGTCTGTTTGAATTCCTGGTACCAGACATACATCTGCCGCCCCATCGGGCCAGGCTGGCCGTTGCCCACCGGCTGGCCGTCGAGCGAGGTGATGGGCAGCACTTCCTTGGTGGACGAGGTCATCCACAATTCGTCGGCGCTGCGTACCTCGGCTTCGAGCACCTCGCGCACCTCGTGCGTCATGCCATGCGCGCGGGCCAGTTCCAGCACCACGTCGTAGGTGATGCCGGGCAGCATCAGGTGGCTCTTGGGCGGCACCAGCAGCACGCCGTCCTTGCACACGAAGATGCTGGAGGCCGCGCCTTCGGTGAGGAAGCTGTCGCGAAACAGCACGGTCTCGGCGCAGCCCTTGTCGATGGCGTGCTGGCGCAGCAGGCAGTTGGCCAGCATCGACACCGTCTTGAGGTCGCAGCGCAGCCAGCGGATGTCCGCAGCGCTGGCGGCGGACACACCGGTCGCCAGTTGCTCGGCGCTCGGCGTGACCAGCGGCTCGCTCATCAGGAACACCGTGGGCGTGACCTCGGGGCCGGGGAAGGCGTGGTTGCGCTTGGTGTCGGCGCCGCGCGTGACCTGCAGGTACACCGACTGGTCGTCCCACGGGTTGCGGGCGACGATTTCGCCGATGATGGCTTTCCATTCCTCGGCGCCGTGCGGATTGGCAAGCCGCATCGCGGCCAGCGTGTTGGCCAGCCGCGCGACGTGCTCGTCGATGCGGA
Source organism: Thauera humireducens (assembly GCF_001051995.2). Lineage (NCBI taxonomy): Bacteria > Pseudomonadati > Pseudomonadota > Betaproteobacteria > Rhodocyclales > Zoogloeaceae > Thauera > Thauera humireducens. The sequence continues at coordinate 2,969,140 of NZ_CP014646.1, forward strand.
AGGCGCGGCGCGAATAGACCGGGATGACTTCGTAGGCGCCGTCGCCGAACAGGAAGCCGCGGTCCATCGGCGACACGCGGGCTTCGGCGAGCGGGACGTACTGACCGTTGACGTAGGCGGTGATCACACTGGGCTCCCGCTGGCTCAAAGGCTCTTGAAGAACATCACGATGGCGTCCCACAGGCGGCCGAAGAAGCCCGCCACCGGCACGTCCTTGAGGGCCACGACCGGGTAGTCGCCGATCGCCTTGCCGTCGACGCTGAGCTTGAGCGTGCCGACCTCCTGGCCCTTCTCCAGCGGCGCGACCAGCGGCTGGCGGCTCTCGAGCGTAACCTGCACCTTCTGCGCGGCTTCCTTGGGCAGCGACATCACGAAGTCATGCGTGAAGCCCACGGCCACCTCGTTTTCCTTGCCCTTCCACACGCGGAACTGCGACAGCGACTCGTCGGCCGAGTAGAGCTTCACCGTGTCGTAGAACTGGAAGCCGAAGTTCAGCAGCTTCAGCGACTCCTGCGCCCGCACCGTGTCCGACGCCGCGCCGAGCACCACCGAGATCAGGCGGCGCGTGCCGCGCTGGGCGGTCGACACCAGGCAGTAGCCGGCGGTGCTGGTGTGGCCGGTCTTCATGCCGTCGACGGTGGCATCCATGTACAGCAGGCGGTTGCGGTTGGGCTGCTTGATGTTGTTGTAGGTGTACTCCTTCATCGAGTACAGGCTGTAGTGCTCGGGGAAGTCGCGCACGATGGCGCTGGCGAGGATGGAGAGGTCGCGCGCGGTGGTGTAGAGCTGCGGGTCGGGCAGGCCGGTGGAGTTGGTGAAGTGGGTGTTGGTCATGCCCAGGCGCTGGGCCTCGCGGTTCATCAGCGCGGCAAAGGCTTCCTCGCTGCCGGCGATGGTCTCGGCCAGCGCGACGCAGGCGTCGTTGCCCGACTGCACGATCACGCCACGGATCAGCTCGTCGACCGTGACCGGCTTGTTCGGCTCGATGAACATGCGCGAGCCTTCCATGCGCCACGCCTTTTCCGATACCGGCACCACCTGGTCGGGCGTCAGCGTGCCGGCCTTGAGCGCGGCGAAGGTCAGGTAGGCGGTCATCAGCTTGGTCAGCGAGGCCGGCTCGATACGGGCGTCGGCATCCTTGTCGGCCAGCGTCTGGCCGGTCGCGTGGTCGACCAGCACCCAGGCCTTGGCGGCGAGCGCCGGCGGCGGCACGGACTGCGCCAGCGCGGTGAAGGAGAACAAGGAAATCAGTAAAGCAAGGAAAAGACGCATGAGAGGAACCCGGGAAGTGATGAAGGAGACAGGCGGGAACGCCGAATTATAGGCGCCCGCCCAAAGGCAGACCAAAAGCGAAAGCCTTTGTTTCAACCCAATGTTGCGTTGCGCAAGCCGCCGCGTCAGCGCACGATGACGAATGGCTTGAGCTGCAGCGTCGAGCCGATGCGCTCGGCCGCGGCACGAGCCGCATCGACCGTGTCGTAGGGACCGGCATGCAGGCGGAAACGCTCGCCGTCGGCGAACAGTTCGAGGCGCTCGGCATGCTCGGCTACCTCGCGCTCGACCGTGGCGCGAAAGCCTTCGGCATTGGCACGCGAGGCAAAGGCGCCGAGCTGCAGGAAGATGCCGGCGCTGGCCGACGCGATGTGCGGCACCAGGCCGTCGCCTTCGGCATCGGCAGTGGCCGCGGCGACCGGCATGGACGGCGAGGCCTGGGGCGCCGGCTCGAGCGGCGCCAGCGTGCGCGATTCGACCGCCGCAAGCGGGGGGCTGGCCGGCGCGGGCGTCTCGGCGACGGCCACCGGCGTACGCCCGGGCAGCGGCGGCACGGGCTTGGCGGCCGCCATCATCGGCACCTCGTCGGGCAGGATCTGCTCGATCTCGACCTCGGCACTGCCGGCATTGATGTAGCCGAGCTTGTGCGCCGCGGTATAAGACAGGTCGATGATGCGGCCCTTGTGGAAGGGCCCGCGGTCATTGACCCGCACCACCACCGTGCGGCCGCTGCCGGCGTGGGTGACGCGCACGTAGCTCGGGATCGGCAGCGTGGGATGGGCCGCGGTCATCGCGTACATGTCGTAGGGTTCGCCGCTCGAGGTCGGCTTGCCGTGGAAGCGGCGGCCATACCAGCTCGCGCGGCCACGTTCGCGGAAGGGGCGCAGTTCGGTGGCCGGCACATAGCCCTGGCCGAAGACGTTGTAGGGCCGGTTGGCAAAGCGGTGCAGCGGCTCGAGCCGTGGTTCGGCGTCGGGGATGGCGTCGAGGTTGTCGGGCGGCACGTCGTCCGGGCCGTCGTCCTTGTAGTAGCCGCCACCGCGGCGCGCGGTCGTGGCGGCCGGGGCCGAGGGCTTGGACGCAACGGTGTCGTCGCTGCGCTTGGGCGCCGAACCGCAGGCCGACAGCAGCATCGCGGCGGCGGCCACGAGCGCGAGACCGGCCAGCGACGGGGCACGGGCGGCATGGCGTGCGACGGGGGGCGGCGGAACGGCGGCGGAATCGGACTTCATCGGCACTCCGGGACGTCAACTGCTGCGCGCCGCGATGCGGCTGCGCTGGATGCTCATCAGGATACCGATGCCCAGACACAGGGTGACGAGCGCAGTTCCCCCGTAGCTGACGAAGGGCAGCGGCACGCCCACGACGGGCAGGATGCCGCTGACCATGCCCATGTTCACGAAGGCATAGGTGAAGAAGATCATCGTCACCGCGCCTGCCAGCAGGCGCGAAGCGTGCGTGGGCGCGAACGCGGCGATGGTGAAGCCGCGGATGAGCAGCAGCAGGTAGGTCGCCAGCAGCACGACCGCGCCGACCAGCCCGAACTCCTCGGCGAGCACCGCGAAGATGAAGTCGGTATGGCGCTCGGGCAGGAAGGCAAGGTGCGTCTGCGTACCCTCCATCCAGCCCTTGCCCGACACGCCGCCCGAGCCGATGGCGATGGTGGACTGGATGATGTGGAAGCCCTTGCCCAGCGGGTCGCGGGTGGGGTCGAGCAGGGTGCACACGCGCTGCTTCTGGTATTCGCGCAGCACCTGCCAGTCGACCTCGGGCTGGCACAGGGTGTCGCCGAAGGCGACGATGGAACCGATGCCGATCACCGCCGCCAGCACCAGCGGCACGATCAGCTTCCACGACAGGCCGGCGAAATAGATGACGTACAGGCCGGACGCGGCGACCAGCAGGCTGGTGCCGAGGTCGGGCTGGATCAGGATGAGGCCGAAGGGAACGACCAGCAGCAGGCCGGCGATGAGGAAATCGACGAAGCGCGTCTGCCCCTCGCGCTGCTGGAAGTACCAGGCGAGCATCAGCGGCATCGCGATCTTCATGATCTCGGACGGCTGGATGCGGGTGATGCCGATGTCGAGCCAGCGCTGCGCGCCCTTCGACACCTCGCCAAAGAACTCCACGCCGAGCAGCAGCACGACGCCCACCGCGTACAACGGCAGTGCGAGGTTCAGCATGTGGCTGGGCTTCAGCCATGCCATGCACCACATCGCGCCGAGCGCAATGCCGAAGTGCAGCAACTGGTTGTCGAGGCGCTCGGGCGAGGCGCTCTGCATCAGCACCCAGGCGTAGCCGAGCAGCACGCCGAGTAGCAGCAGCAGCATGGGGTCGATCGGGCGCAGGAAGCCGCGCAGCAAGGCCACCGGGTTGAAGCGCCAGCCGCTCATCGCACCGCCTCCTCAGCGGATGGCAAGGCGGGTTCCGCCGGCGCGCCGGCGTCTCCCTCACCGAGGCTCTCATCGGCGCCGGGATCTTCCGCAGCGGGCTGGCCGGCACGCTGGTGCAGCAGGTAGTAGTCCATGACCTGGCGCGCGATCGGTGCGGCCGACTGCGCGCCGAAACCGCCGTTCTCCACCAGCACCGCCAGCGCAATCTTCGGCGCCTCGGCCGGCGCATAGGCAACGAACCAGGAGTGGTCGCGCAGGCGCTCGCGCACACGGCCTTCGACATAGCGCTGGCCACGCAGCGAGAACACCTGCGCGGTGCCGGTCTTGCCACCCGAGGTGTATTCCGCGCCCTGGAAGGCGCGCCGGCCGGTGCCGCTGATGTTCACGCCCACCATGCCGTCGAGCACGGCCTTGACGTTGGCCGGCTTGAGGCCGATCTCGCGCAAGGGCGCGGGTTCGATCACACGTCGTTCGCCGCTGCGCGAATCGATCACGTGGCGCACGATGTGCGGCCGATACAGCTTGCCGTCATTGACCAGCGCGGCCAGTGCATTCGCGAGCTGCAGCGGCGTGAAGGCGTTGTAGCCCTGGCCGATGCCGACCGAGATGGTCTCGCCGGCGAACCACTGCTGCTGCTCGGGCCGGCGGAAACGCTGGCGCTTCCACTCCGGCGACGGCAGCACGCCGGCGGCCTCGCCGGGCAGGTCGATGCCCGTGCGCGCGCCGAAACCGAAGGGCGCCATGAAGTTGGCGATGTTGTCGATGCCCAGCTCGTGCGCGAGCTGGTAGTAGTAGGTATTGCAGGACACCACGATGGACTTGTGCAGGTCGACCATGCCGTGGCCGCCGATCTTGTCGTCCATGAACCGGTGGTTGCCGAGATTGAAGTAGCCGAAGTCGGAGATCGCCTGCTTGGCCGTGCGCTTGCCCGTTTCCAGCCCGGCGAGGGCCATGAAGGGCTTGAAGGTCGAGCCCGGCGGGTAGGCCGAATAGATTGCGCGGTTCAGCAGCGGATGGTCGGGCGATTCGTTGAGCGCCTTCCAGTCCTGCGTGGAGATGCCATCGACGAACAGGTTGGGGTCGAAGGTGGGCGTCGACACCAGCGCCAGCACGCCGCCGGTGGCGGGCTCGATCGCGACCAGCGCGCCCCGGCGATCACCGAAGGCGTTCTCGGCGATACGCTGCAGCTCGATGTCGAGCGTCAGCTCGAGGTCGTTGCCCGGAGTCGGCGGCGTACGTGACAGCCCACGCACCGCGCGTCCGCCGGCATTGACCTCGACCTGCTCGACGCCGGTGGTGCCGTGCAGTTCGTTCTCGTAGAACTGTTCCAGCCCGGCCTTGCCGATGTGCTGCGTGCCGCGGTAGTTGGCGGTGTTGCCCGCCTCCTCGATGCGTTCGACGTCACGCTGGTTGATGCGGCCGATGTAGCCGACGACGTGCGAGCCCACGCTACCCTGCGGGTAGTCGCGCAGCAGCCGCGCCTTCACCTCGACGCCGGGGAAGCGGTAACGATGCGCGGTGATGCGGGCGACTTCCTCGTCAGTGAGGCGGCTGCGCACCGGCACGCTTTCGAAATTCCGGCTTTCCTCGAGCAGCTTCGTGAAGCGGCGCCGGTCACGCGGCTCGATCGCGACCAGCATCGCCAGTTCGTCCAGCGTGGCCTCGACGTCGCCGACCTGCGAGGGCGTGATCTCCAGCGTGTAGGTGGCGTAGTTGCGCGCCAGCACCACGCCGTTGCGGTCGACGATGGTGCCGCGGTTGGGCACCGTGGGCAGCAGGGCGATGCGGTTGTCCTCGGCACGGGTCAGGTAGTAGTCGTGCCGCACCACCTGCAGGTAGTAGAAGCGCGCGGCCAGCAGCCCGAGGCAGACGCACACGAACAAGGCCGCGACCACCACGCGCAGGCGAAAACGTGCGAGCTCCTGGGCAGGCGCGCGTAGCTCGGTCATCGCCCGCGACCCTCAGATCGGCCGGTTGTCATCGCGATCCACCGGCTGATACTGCGGCACCATCAGCAGGATGGACAGCGGCGCCCACAGCAGGGCACTGCTCAGACTGGACAGGAAGTACGACCACCCCGGGAATTCCGCGCCTGCCAGTACGCGCACGACCAGCATCAGCACCTGGATGAGCAGGAACAGCGGCAGCATGTGGATCGCCTGCTGCAGCAGCGGGAACCACAGCACGCGACGGGCGGCGCCATTGGCGACATAGGCCAGCACCACGTAGGCCAGTGCATGCTGCCCCATCGCGGCCCCCTGGCCGACGTCGACCAGCAGGCCGAAGACGAAGCCCACGCCCATGCCGATGCGCAGCGGCTCGCGCACGCACCAGATCGCCAGCACCAGCGCGACCCAGTCGGGAATGCCCGGCACGCGGCCGGTGGGGATGTACTCCAGTCCGAGCGCCACGATCAGGCTGAGGTACACGAACCACAGCTTGACCGGCAGCAGGATGCGGCTGGAAAGATTGGTTGGCTGCATGCTTCAGCGCTCCCGGGCAGCCGGCGGTGGAGGCGGTGGCGGTGGCGGGTAGGCGGTGCGCCCGATCACCAGCACCTGAACGCTGGTCTCGACGGCGGCCAGCGGCGTGGCTTCGATGCGGGCAAAGGCGTCCGTCTCGCGGTCGACCGCCACGACGGCGGCGACCGGCAGGCCGGGCACGAAAACCCCGTCCAGTCCGGAGGTGACGAGCTGGTCGCCCTCGCGGATGTCCGCATCGGCCAGCACGAAACGCATCTCCAGCCGGCCACGGCCGGTGCCGAACAGCACGCCGCGTACGCCGTTGCGCACCACGCTGACCGGAATCGACTGCGTGCGGTCGGTCAGCAGCGTCACCTCGGACTGCACCGGATGCACGCGCGTGACCTGGCCCACCACCCCCTTCGGGTCGACGACCGCCAGCCCGGGCTCGACGCCCTGCTGGGCACCGCGGTCGAGGATGACCTTGCGCGCGAAGGGATCGGGGGCGTTGTACAGGATGTCGGCGGCGATGCTCTCGACCTCGACACGGCGCGACATGCCGAGCAGCTCGCGCAGATGGGCGTTCTCCTGCTCGAGCAGCTCGAAGCGCAGCAGGCGCTCGCCCGACGTGAGCTGCTGGCGCCGCAGGTCGGCATTCTCGATCTGGACCTCGAGCAGCGTGGCGAAATAGCGCGAGGCGTTACGCACGAAGTCGGCCGGCGTCGCGGCCGCCATCTGCAGCGGATAGGTGACCACCGACAGCGCGTTGCGCATCACTTCAAGATAGCGGAAGCGCAGGTCGGCCACCAGCAGCGCCAGGCAGATGGCGACGAAGGCAAACAGGCGCGCAACGGGCGCTGGTCCGCGCTTGAAGATCGGAGGAGGCTGATGGCCGACGAAAGACATCCGAAAAACCCGGGGCCGTCAGGTGGAGGGAAGCGAACGCCCCCCGGCACGCACGCCGGGGCCGGTCATCACTCGGACGTGAAGATGGAAGCGAGCTTGTCCATCTTGTCGAGCGCCATGCCGCAGCCGCGCGCGACGCAGGTCAGCGGCTCCTCGGCCACCACCACCGGCAGGCCGGTCTCTTCCATCAGCAGGCGGTCGAGATCGCGCACCAGCGCGCCGCCGCCGGTCAGCATCATGCCGCGCTCGGCGATGTCGGCGCCCAGTTCGGGCGGCGTCTGCTCGAGGCCGATCTTGACTGCGGAGACGATCTGGTTGAGCGGCTCGGTCAGGGCCTCGAGGATTTCATTGGACGAGATCGTGAAGCTGCGCGGGATGCCTTCGGCGAGGTTGCGGCCCTTGACCTCCATCTCGCGCACCTCGGAGCCCGGGAAGGCGGAGCCGATCTCCTTCTTGATCTTCTCGGCGGTGGTCTCGCCGATCAGCATGCCGTAGTTGCGGCGGATGTAATTGACGATGGACTCGTCGAACTTGTCACCGCCGACGCGGATGCTGCCCGAGTACACCATGCCGCCGAGCGAGATCACGCCGACTTCGGTGGTGCCGCCGCCGATGTCGACCACCATCGAGCCGGTCGCGTCCGACACCGGCAGGCCGGCGCCGATCGCGGCCGCCATCGGCTCCTCGATCAGGAACACCTGCGAGGCGCCCGCCGCCAGGGCCGCGTCGCGGATCGCACGGCGCTCGACCTGCGTCGAGCCGCAGGGCACGCAGATGATGATGCGCGGCGACGGCGACAGCAGGCGCGAGTCGTGCACCTTCTTGATGAACTGCTTGATCATCTGCTCGGTGACGACGAAGTCGGCGATCACGCCGTCCTTCATCGGGCGGATGGCGGTGATGTTGCCCGGCGTCTTGCCGAGCATCTGCTTGGCCTGGTGGCCAACCGCCTGGATCGAGCGCTTGGCGTTGGGCCCGCCTTCGGTACGGATCGCCACCACCGAAGGCTCGTCGAGCACGATGCCCTTGCCGCGCACGTAGATCAGCGTATTGGCGGTGCCGAGGTCGATCGCGAGATCGTTGGAAAAATAGGAGCGCAGGAAACCGAACATGAAACCTTCCGAAACCGGTGGAGTGGTTGTGCCGTGCGCCGCAGACAAGGTGATCGCGCGCCGCAACGCCAGCGCCTCGCCCGCTACCGCCAAGCGGTGTAGCCCCGGGCGGGGCAAAGACGATTATGATAACCTACAAACCTTTGTGGATTCAGCAGGTTTTGTTACCTCATGTCGCTGTCCAATGAACAAGTCGGGCACATCGCCCGCCTCGCGCGGATCGCACTTTCCGACGCCGAAGTGGATGCCACGCGCGCCAAGCTCAATGGCATTTTCGACCTCATCGAGCAGATGCAGGCGGTGGACACCACCGGCGTCGAACCGATGAGCCACCCGCAGGAGCTCGCCACGCGCCTGCGCGAGGACGTCGTCACCGAGACCAACCGCCGCGAAGCCTTCCAGAAGGTCGCACCGCAGACCGAAGCCGGCCTCTACCTGGTGCCGAAGGTCATCGAATGATCCGCATCGCGGCCGGCCTCGCCGCGATGCCCACTTTCTTGCCGAACCCATGATCAACGCTTCCCTCCCGGAACTGCGCCGCGCGCTCGATGCGCGGCAGATCTCCAGCGTCGAACTCGCGAGCCTGTTCCTCGACCGCATCGACGCGCTGAATCCCGAGCTCAACGCCTTCATCACCGTTGATCGCGACGGTGCACTCGCCGCGGCCCGTGCCGCCGACGAGCGCATCGCAGCCGGTACGGCCGGCGCGCTCACCGGCATCCCGCTCGCGCACAAGGACGTGTTCTGCACCGAGGGCGTGCTGACCACCTGTGGCTCGAAGATGCTGTCGAACTTCGTCAGTCCCTACGACGCCCACGTCGTCAGCCTGCTCAAGGCCGCCGGCGTGGTGAGCCTGGGCAAGGCCAACATGGACGAGTTCGCGATGGGCTCGTCCAACGAAAGCTCGTACTACGGGGCGGTGAAGAACCCGTGGAACACCGCCCGCGTGCCCGGCGGCTCGTCCGGCGGCTCAGCCGCCGCGGTTGCGGCGCGCCTGGCGCCGATCGCCACCGGCACCGACACCGGCGGCTCGGTGCGCCAGCCGGCAGCTTTCTGCGGCATCACCGGCATCAAGCCGACCTACGGCCTGGTGAGCCGCTACGGCATGATCGCCTACGCGTCCTCGCTGGACCAGGGCGGCGCCTTCGGCGCCAGCGCCGAGGATTGCGCGCTGCTGCTGTCGGCGATGACCGGTTTCGACGAACGCGACTCCACCAGCCTCGAGCGTCCGACCGAAGACTACGCCGCCGCACTCGCTGCGCCGGCTTCGGCAAAGCCGCTCGAAGGTCTGCGCATCGGCCTGCCGCGCGAGTTCTTCGCCGAAGGCATGGCCGACGACGTGCGTGCCGCGGTCGAGGCCGCACTTGACCAGTACCGCGCGCTCGGCGCCACCACGGTCGAGGTATCGCTGCCCAACGCGAAGCTGGCGATCCCGGCCTACTACGTGATCGCGCCGGCCGAGTGTTCGAGCAACCTGTCCCGCTTCGACGGCGTGCGCTACGGCCATCGCGCCGCGGACTACGGCGACCTGGCCGACATGTACAGCAGGAGCCGCGCCGAGGGCTTCGGCGCCGAGGTCAAGCGCCGCATCCTGGTCGGCACCTATGTGCTGTCGCACGGCTACTACGATGCCTACTATCTTCAGGCACAGCGCCTGCGCCGCCTGATCGCGCAGGACTTCCAGGCCGCGCTGCAGCAGTGTGACGTGATCGCCGGCCCGACCACGCCGACCACCGCCTGGGCACTGGGCCAGATGGCGGACGACCCGGTACAGATGTACCTGTCGGACATCTACACCATCGCGGTGAACCTCGCCGGCCTGCCCGGCCTGTCGCACCCGGCCGGCTTCGGTACCGACGGCCTGCCGGTGGGGCTGCAGCTGATTGGCGACTACTTCGCCGAAGCACGGCTGCTGAACGCCGCACACCGCTTCCAGCAGGTCACCGACTGGCACGCCCGCCGGCCGGCCACCGCCGCCTGAGACAGACCGCGATGCGGGCAGCGCTGCGCCACACGCTCCGTCACGGGCTTTTCGTGCTCGCCGGCGGGCTGCTGGCGTCCTGCGGCGTGCTGCCGCCGGCACCGCCTTCGGCGCAGCCGGACGTCGCACGCCCGAGCGAGGCGCCCGGCCGCCTGAAGCCGATGCCGGTGCGCCCGCTGGACGTGAAGGCCAGCTGCCGCTTCCGCGACGAAGCCGGCTACGCAGCGACGGCCGTCCTCGACATCAGCCACGCCGAGGTGAAGGCATTCAGCGCCACGGTGGACATACCGCGCCGCGGCAGCTGCCGCTTCGACGGCCCCTTCACCCAGACGCGCAGCCTGCCCAGTGTGGAACTGCGTGCGCAGGACGGCTGCACCGTCAATATCTGGGAGCAGGGCGAGCAGGTGACGGTGGGCTTCTCCAACTGCGCGCGGCGTTGCAGCCGCGGCACTTTCGACTACGTATGGCCGATCATCGTCGATCGGACCAGCGGTGAATGCCACTGAGCATCTGCCGCGAACCGCAACAAGAGAAACGACCATGAGCAGAACGGATTGGGAAGTCGTGATCGGGCTGGAAGTCCACGCCCAGCTCAACACCGCCAGCAAGATCTTCTCCGGCGCCAGCACCGCCTTCGGCGCCGAGCCCAACGTGCAGGCGAGCGCGGTGGACATCGCACTGCCCGGCGTGCTGCCGGTGCTGAACCGCGGCGCGGTCGAGCGCGCGATCCGCTTCGGGCTGGCGATCGGCGCCCACGTGGCGGACAAGAGCGTGTTCGCACGCAAGAACTACTTCTACCCCGACCTCCCCAAGGGCTACCAGATCAGCCAGATGGACCTGCCGGTGGTGGTCGGCGGCGAGATCACGATCCGTGTCGGCGAGGGTGAGCAGGCCTACGAGAAGACCGTGCGCCTGACCCGCGCACACCTCGAGGAAGATGCCGGCAAGAGCCTGCACGAGGACTTCCACGGCATGACCGGCATCGACCTCAACCGCGCCGGCACGCCGCTGCTCGAGATCGTCTCCGAGCCCGACATGCGCTCGTCGGCCGAGGCCGTGGCCTATGCGCGCGCGCTGCACGCGCTGGTGCGCTGGATCGACATCTGCGACGGCAACATGCAGGAAGGCTCCTTCCGCTGCGACGCCAACGTCTCGGTACGCAAGAAGGGCGCGGCCGAGTTCGGCACCCGGCGCGAGATCAAGAACCTCAACTCCTTCCGCTTCCTGCAGCAGGCGATCGACTACGAGGTGCAGTGGCAGATCGACACCATCGAGGACGGCGGCCGCATCCAGCAGGCCACGGTGCTGTTCGACCCCGACACCGGCGAGACGCGCATGATGCGCAGCAAGGAAGACGCCCACGACTACCGCTACTTCCCCGACCCCGACCTGCTGCCGCTGATGATCTCGGACGAGTGGAAGGCGCGCGTGCAGGCGGCGATGCCCGAGCTGCCGGGGGCGATGAAGGCGCGCTTCATGGACGCATGGGGCCTGTCCGCCTACGACGCGACCACGCTCACTGCATCCAAGGAAGTCGCCGACTTCTACCAGGCCACGGTGTCGGCTGCCGGCGCGGCGCTCGCCAAGCCTTGCGCGAACTGGGTGATGGGCGACCTCGCCGCGCGCCTGAACAAGGCCGAGCTCGACATCGGCGCATCGCCGGTGTCGCCCGCACAGCTGGCCGGACTGGTGGCACGCATCGCCGACAACACCATCTCCAACGCCATCGCCAAGAAGGTGTTCGAAGCGCTGTGGAACGGCGAAGACGCCACGGCAGACGAAGTCATCGACAAGCAGGGCCTCAAGCAGGTCACCGACACGGGCGCCATCGAAGCGATGATCGACGAGGTGCTGGCCGCCAACCAGAAGTCGGTCGACGAATTCCGCGCCGGCAAGGACAAGGCCTTCAACGCGCTGGTCGGCCAGGTCATGAAAGCCAGCAAGGGCAAGGCCAGCCCGGCGCAGGTCAACGAGTTGCTGAAGAAGAAGCTCGGCGCCTGACCGCCCGGCGCCCGATTCAGGCGCCTCGACCGACCCCGCGTCCGACCGCCACGGCGGCAGGACGCGGGGTCGGTCCGTTTACGGCCTGCACCGCACTTGCCCTGCATCAATAACATCTCCAGCAATTCGTCACATTCTTATATTCTTCGACACTGACGAAGCCGGCCTCGAATCGCGGACACAAGTCACCGGCGCTGGAGGAGAGATGGATGCATCGGTCGACCTGATCGACTGGCTGGGCGAAGACCTGAGCCTCGCGCTCGGCGGCCTGGTCATCGGCGCGCTGTTCGGCTTCTTCGCGCAGCGCTCCCGCTTCTGCCTGCGTGCGGCAGTCGTCGAGGTGGCGCGCGCCCAGGCAGGTGCCAAGCTGTCGATCTGGCTGCTCGCGTTCTCGTCGGCGCTGATCCTGACGCAGACGCTGATCCTGCTCGGGCTGTTCGACACCGCCAACGTGCGCCAGCTGTCGAGCCAGGGCAGCCTGTCGGGCTCGCTGATCGGCGGCCTGCTGTTCGGCATCGGCATGGTGCTGGCGCGCGGCTGCTCCAGCCGCCTGCTGGTGCTCGCCGCCAACGGCAATCTGCGCGCACTGCTGTCGGGCCTGATCTTCGCCGTCACCGCGCAGGCATCGATGAACGGCATTCTGTCGCCGTGGCGCGAAGCCCTGGCCCAGTTGTGGACCATCGAGGGCGGCAACGCGCGCGACCTGCTGGCCTGGGCGGGCATCGGCAACGGCGGCGGGCTGCTGTTCGGGCTGCTCTGGCTGGCGGCCGGCGCCTGGTTCGCGCGTCGTCAGCGGATCGACGGCTGGGGCTGGGTCGGCGGTATCGCCGCGGGCCTGATGGTGGGTTGCGCCTGGTGGTTCACCTACCGCATGGCCGGCCTGCTGTTCGATCCGACACCGGTGCAGAGCATGTCCTTCACCGGCCCTTCGGCCGACGTGCTGATGCGGGTGCTGTCGCCCCCGGGCCAGCCGCTCAACTTCGACCTCGGCATGGTGCCAGGCGTGTTCCTCGGTTCGTTCATCGCCGGGCTGTTCGCCCGCGAACTGAAGCTCGAGGGCTTCCAGGGCGGACATGCGATGCGGCGCTACATCGCCGGCGCGGTGCTGATGGGATTCGGCGGCATGCTGGCGGGCGGCTGCGCGGTGGGGGCCGGCGTGTCGGGCGCCGCGGTGTTCGCGGTGACGGCGTGGGTGACGCTGGCCGCGATGTGGGTCGGCGCGACGCTGACCGACTGGCTCGTGGATCGCCCGGTGGCCGCTGCGGCTGCCGGCACGGCACCGGCGCCGAGCCAGCCCTGAGACGCAATGCCGGGGCAGGCCGCAGCGCTTCGCTATACTTCGGATTCCCCCACCGACCACGCGGAGTCTCCGATGTGCCAGCTGCTCGGCATGAACTGCAATGTGCCGACCGATATCTGCTTCTCCTTCGCGGGTTTTCGCGCCCGCGGCGGCCTGACCGACCATCATCGCGACGGCTGGGGCATCGCCTTCTTCGAGGGTGCGGGCGCACGGGTCTTCCTCGACCCCAGCCCGAGCGCGGATTCGCCGGTGGCCGAGCTGGTCAAGCATTACCCGATCCGCTCCCTCAACGTCATCGCCCACATCCGCAAGGCCACGCAGGGCGAGGTGAGGCTGGAGAACACCCACCCCTTCCAGCGCGAACTGTGGGGACGCTACTGGATCTTCGCCCACAACGGCAACCTGAAGAACTTCGCGCCGACGCTGACGGGCCGCTTCCTGCCGGTGGGCACGACCGACTCCGAACTCGCCTTCTGCTACCTGCTCGATCGCCTCGCGCAGCGCTTTCCGCAGGGCACCCGCGACATCGCCGAACTGCACGCCGAGCTGCGCGTGCTCGCCATCGAGATCGGCAGCCACGGCGAGTTCAACTTCCTGCTGTCGGACGGCGACCAGTTGTTCGCGCACTGCTCTTCGCGGCTGTGCTACATCGTGCGCAAGGCGCCTTTCCCGGTGGCCCATCTGGCCGATGAAGATCTCACCGTCGACTTCAACGAGGTCACGACGCCGCTCGACCGCGTTGCGGTGATCGCCACCACGCCACTGACCGACAACGAACGCTGGACGCAGATCGTGCCGGGCAACCTGCTCGCCTTCCGCGACGGCGAACCGGTCGCGCTGCGCGACACGTCAACCGTTGCGCAGGACTATCCGCGTGGCACAGTGACAAATGCGTAGCAGTTCCTCCCCCCGCGGCAGCAAGACCGGTTAGAGTTCATATCCGCCCGGGGTTTCGAGTCGTCGAGGTTTGATCATGGACTGTCCGTTGTGCACGCCCTCCGCCGAGCAGGTCGTCTGGGAGGACGATCGCTGCCGTGTGATTCGCGTTGACGACCCTGTCCATCCCGGTTTCTGCCGGGTGATCTGGCGCGAGCACGTGGCAGAGATGACGGACCTGCTCACGGCTGACCGGCGCCACCTGTTCGCGGTGGTCATGGCGACCGAACGCGCGCTGCGCGACCTGCTGCATCCGGACAAGATCAACCTCGCCAGCTTCGGCAACATGGTGCCGCACGTGCACTGGCACGTGATCCCGCGCTACCGTGACGACAGCCACTTCCCGGAGTCGGTGTGGGGCACGCCCCAGCGCCCCGGCGTCGCACATGCTGCAGCCGACCCTGTCGCCCTGGCGCGTGCGATCGACAGCGCACTTTCCGCCGGTCAATGACCCTGTCGCTTCCGACCGAGGCCCTCCGACGATGGACTTCTCTAGCCCCGCTGCCTGCCTTGACCAGCTGCAACGCCTGCATCCGATCGACATTCCGGCGACCCAGGCGACACTGACGCGCATCATCGAAGGCCTGCTCGGCGCGAAGCCGGCGCCCAACCAGCATCTCGAAGTCCTGGAGGCCGCGCGCGAAGTCATCGCCTACGCCCAGCATGAAACGGCGCGCCGCTATGCGGCCCAGCCGCTGCCGCCCGACAGCGAGGAAAACCGCACCCTGCTGGACGTCGTGAACCTGTGGCGCAAGCTGTCGGCCTCCTATGCCCAGATCGCCCGCGCCGACGCTGCAGGCGGCACGCTTTTCGACCAGCGCGCCTTGCTGGCCCAGCGCCGCACGCACTACGCCGGCCTCGCCTTGTTCGAGTACTTCCGCGCCCATCGCGCCGTGCCGGCCGGATTCTGGACCGAGATCCATACCAGCTACCGCGACGCCATCGAGGCCGGCGTGCATCGCACGCGCGTGGCCGATCCGCTCAACGAGGTCTGGCGTGCTCAGAGCCCGCTCGAAGCCTACGTCTCGATCCTGTTGCTGGACCTGGCCAACCCCTACGGCCGCAGCGAGCGCGAGCTGAACTGGGTCATGCGCTGGGCGCAGCGCTTCGCGCCCTATTGCAGCCTGTCGCAGGATACGCAGCAGTTCAAGCCCACCGAATACGGCGTGGAACTCAGCGGCGACATCGGCCTGCGGCCGCTCGGGGTGCAGGCAACCACCGACACGCTGCAGCGCTTCGACGGCAGTACCCTCGCGAGCCAGATCCAGGCGGTGCTCGAGCAGTTCAAGCGCGGCGTCAAACCGGCCTCGCTCGGGCTGGGCGAAGACTGCCCCACCGACGCCAGCGCGCGGCTGCTGCTGTCGCTCTACCGCCCGTGGGGACGGGGCACGGCCGGCCGTCGCTTTCCGCGCCGTCACAAGCAGGGCAGTGCCGAGTTGAGCGGCGACTGGCTCACGATCGGCTTTGCGGTCGAAGGCGAGATCTTCCGCCAGCCCAGGCTCGAGAGCCCGCTGCACCTGCTGCGCGACGACATCTCGCTGTTCACCTTTGGCGAGCGCGCAATGGCGGTCACCGACAGCCATCAGGTGCGGGAACGCAACCTGCGCGACGCCGAACGGCTCGGCCTCGACTACGAGCAGTGGGACCTCATGGACCACTCGGTTGGCGGCTTCCGGCTGCGACGCGGCATAAGCGGCGAACGTCTCGCCCACCACCAGCTGGTGGGCGTACGGCCGCTCGATGCCGACCGCTTCGTGCTGGGCGATCTCAGCTGGCTGATGTATCGCGAAGACGGCGTACTGGAAGCCGGTGTCGAAGTGCTGCCCGGCGTGCCGAACATGGTCGCCGTGCGCCAGACCGGTCCCAAGGATGGCCGCAAGCCCTACCAGCAAGGCTTCCTGCTGCCGGAGTCGCCCTCGATGAAGTCGCCCGCCGCATTGGTGCTGCCCGTGCTCTGGTTCCAGGCCGGTCAGCTCATCGAGATCCGCCATCGCGACCAGCGCCGCCAGGTCCGCCTCAGCAGGGTGCTGAGGCGTGGCGCGAACTTCGACCTGTGCACCTACGAGGCCGTCGAACCTAGTCCTGCCTGATACGAGCCGCCGGGAAGCGCATCGCGAAACGGCTGCCCTTGCCCGGCTCGCTGCTGACGGCGAGTTCGCCCTGGTGGCGGGTGAGGATATGCTTGACGATGGCCAGGCCCAGGCCGGTGCCGCCGGTCTCGCGCGAACGTCCGCGGTCGACGCGGTAGAAGCGCTCGGTCAGACGCGGAATGTGCTCCGGGTCGACGCCGATGCCGTCGTCCTTGACCCAGTACTCGCCGCCTTCGCGGTCGACCCGCCAGCCCAGTTCGATGTGGCCGCCTGCGGGCGTGTAGCGCACCGCGTTGCTGGCGAGATTGGAGAACGCGCTGTGCAGTTCCTTGCGGCTGCCCAGCAAGGCACCGCCGCCTTGCAGCGCCAGCTTCACGCTGTGCCGGCCAGCCGACAGGAGCTCGGTCTCGCGCGCGACTTCTCGCATCAGTTCGGGCACGTCCACCGCCTCCTCCAGCGCGGCCGGCGCCCCGGTCTCGAGGGCCGACAGGGCCAGCAGATCCTCGATGAGGCGCTGCATGCGGTTGGACTGTTCGCTGGCGAGCTTCAGGAAGTGCAGCACCTCCTCGCGGCTGAAGTCGTCGAGGCCGTCGATCAGCGTCTCGAGAAAGCCGCCGACCACGGTCAAGGGCGTACGCATCTCGTGCGACACGTTGGCGACGAAGTCCCGGCGCATGTTCTCGAGCCGCTCGAGCTGCGAGATGTCGCGTGACACCACCATGCGCCGACTGCCTGCAAAGCGGATGATCTGCACCTGCAGCGTGCGCTCGCGACGGCGCAGCGAATGAATGACCAGGGGTTCGGCATACTGCCCCGCCTGCAGGTAGGCGACGAACTCGGGCTGGCGTACGAGGTTGGTGATCGGGGCACGCAGGTCTCGACGGCGATCGAGATCGAAGTGCTGCTCGGCCATCACGTTGAGCCACTCGATGCTGTCGTCGTCGGCGAGGTAGACGAGACCCTCGGGCATCGCCTGCGCCGCCTGCTGGAACCGGCCCAGTTCGGCCGACAGCTTGTCACGCACGATCAGTTCGCGCTGGAAACGGTCTCCCAACTCGGCGAACACGCTGCCCCACAGGCCTTCGACCTGCGGCGGCATGCTGCCCACGGCCTGGCGGGTCCATTCGACCAACTGGCGCATGTGGCGTGCAAGCAGGATGGCTGCGGCCAGGAAACCCAGGATCACGAGCGCAAGCGCTGCGTCGGTGCCGCGGTAATGCCCGGCCAGCAGGGCGAGGGCCAGCACGGCCGCCACGGGCAATCCAACGCCTGTGGCAATATAGCGAAGGGGACGATGGATCACTCGCGCTCCGTTGATCGGCAAGTACCGATTATCGCGCGGCGGAAAGCTGCGGTGCCTGGGTCGAGAATCGGTAGCCACTGCCACGCACCGTCTGGATCAGGGCGTCATGCCCGGTGGGTTCGAGCGCACAGCGCAGGCGGCGGATGTGGACATCGACCGTTCGCTCCTCGACGAAGACGTGATCGCCCCACACCTGGTCGAGAAGTTGCGCCCGCGAATGCACACGCTCGGGGTGGGTCATCAGGAAGTGCAGCAGGCGGAACTCGGTCGGTCCGAGCGCCAGCGCCTCGTCTCCCGCGGTGACGCGGTGGGTGGTCGGGTCGAGGCGCAGGCCACCGAGTTCGACCGCGTCTTCCGTCGCCTGCGGCGCCCGGCGACGCAGCACCGCCTTGATGCGGGCCACCAGTTCGCGCGGACTGAAAGGCTTGGTGATGTAATCGTCTGCCCCGGTCTCCAGCCCCATCACCTTGTCCTGCTCCTCGCCACGGGCGGTGAGCATGATGATCGGAATCGCACGGGTACGCTCGTCAGCGCGCAGGCGGCGGGCAAACTCGATGCCGGATGCGCCCGGCAGCATCCAGTCGAGCAGGATCAGGTCGGGCAGCGCCTCGCGCACGATGCGCTGGGCCGACTCGGCATCCGATGCACGCACCACGTGGTGGCCGGCACGATTGAGGTTGGCGGCGATCAGCTCCTGGATCGCCGGTTCGTCTTCCACGAGCAAAATGTTTGCTGGCATGCTGTTGACTCCGGTTGGCTCGCGCAGTGTATTTCAGGTATTTGACGTTTTGATGACGCGTCATGCACCTGAAACACGAATGCGGCTTTGCCGTGCCAGGGCTGGGGAGGGGTGATTCGGGTATGATTGTGGCCCCCGAATGCGAGGCTATCGCCATGGCCGGACTGGATCAGAACACCCCGCTCCCCACCGAGATCACGCTGCACAGCCAGTCGAGGCGGCTCGAGATCGCCTTCGACGATGGCAGCCGCTTCACGCTGCCCTTCGAGTTCCTGCGCGTGCATTCTCCGTCGGCCGAGGTGCGTGGTCACGGCCCCGGCCAGGAGACGCTGCAGCAGGGCAAGCGCGACGTCGACGTGGTCGACCTGCAGCCGGTGGGCAACTATGCGATCCGCCCGGTGTTCTCGGACGGCCACGACAGCGGGCTGTATTCCTGGGACTACCTCTACATGCTCGGCCAGCAGCAGGACGCGCTGTGGCAGGACTATCTCGACCGCCTGGAGCAGGCGGGCGGCACCCGCGACCCCGCCAAGGTGCCTCCGCCGGCACCCAAGGGCGGCTGCGGACACCATCACTGAGACGATCATGAGCGACAAGACCACGCACTTCGGCTTCCAGACGGTTGCCGAGGAGGCCAAGGAAAAGAAGGTGGCCGAGGTGTTTTCCTCGGTCGCGCAGAAGTACGACGTGATGAACGACCTGATGTCGTTCGGCCTGCACCGGATCTGGAAGCACTTCACGATCCAGATCTCCGGCGTACGCGAGGGTGACCGTGTGCTGGACGTCGCCGGTGGCACGGCCGACCTGTCGCTCGCCTTCGCGCGCAAGGTCGGCCCCAAGGGCCAGGTGTGGCTGACCGACATCAACCACGCGATGCTGTCGCGTGGCCGCGACCGCATGGTCGACCACGGCTTCACGATGCCGACCGCACAGTGCAACGCCGAGAAACTGCCCTTCCCTGACGACTGGTTCGACTGCGTCACCGTGGCCTTCGGCCTGCGTAACATGACGCACAAGGAGGTCGCGCTGGCCGAGATGCGCCGTGTGCTGCGCCCCGGCGGCCGACTGCTGGTGCTCGAGTTCTCGCGGGTGTGGAAACCGCTGTCGCCGCTCTACGACCTCTACTCGTTCAAGCTCCTGCCATGGATGGGCGAGAAGGTGGCAAACGATGCGGAAAGCTACCGTTACCTCGCCGAATCGATCCGCATGCACCCTGGGCAGGAAGAACTGAAGGCGATGATGGAACAAGTCGGCCTTGCGCGTGTCGATTACTTCAACCTCAGCGCGGGCGTCGTCGCCCTGCACCGTGGCTACAAGATCTGAACCTGGAGACTGACCAAAGATGAAAAACTTCTTCCTCACCCTGATCGTTGCCGTGCTGTCGTTCGGCTTCGGCGTGCCCGAAGCGGAGGCCAAGCGCCTTGGCGGCGGCAGCAGCTTCGGCATGCAGCGCCAGGCGACGCCTCAGCAGGCGCCGCGCCAGCCTGCCGCCACCCAGACGCCCGCCTCGGCCGCAACCCCGGCCGCCGCACCGAAGCGCTCGTGGATGGGTCCGGTCGCCGGCCTCGCCGCTGGCCTGGGTCTTGCCGCCCTGTTCTCGCACCTTGGCCTCGGTGAAGAAATGGCATCGTTCATGATGATCCTGCTGCTGGCCGTCGCAGCCTTCTTCATCTTCCGCCTGCTGTTCCGCCGCGGCGGTAGCACCCAGCAAAGCCAGAACCTGCAGTACGCGGGCGCAGGCGCCGCTGCGGGTGGCG
This sequence comes from Thauera humireducens, assembly GCF_001051995.2. Lineage (NCBI taxonomy): Bacteria > Pseudomonadati > Pseudomonadota > Betaproteobacteria > Rhodocyclales > Zoogloeaceae > Thauera > Thauera humireducens. The sequence continues at coordinate 2,989,392 of NZ_CP014646.1, forward strand.
CCACGCCGCTGCGTCCGGCTCCGGTCGCTGCCCCGATGTCGGGCACCAGCGCTGCCGCCTCGGGCCTGGACAAGGCGATCGCGGAGGGGTTTGACGTGCAGGGTTTCGCACGCCAGGCCAAGCTCAACTTCATCCGCCTCCAGGCTGCCAACGATGCCGGCAACCTCGAAGACCTGCGTGAATTCACCACGCCGGAAGTCTTTGCCGAGATCCGCATGCAGCTCAGCGAGCGCGGCACCGTGGAGCAGCGTACCGATGTGGTCGAGCTGAACGCCGACGTGGTCGACGTCGAAGAGGACAATGGCCGCTACGTCGTCAGCGTCCGCTTCAACGGCCTGTTGCGCGAGCATGAGGGCGCTGCCCCGGCCCCCTTTGACGAGATCTGGCACCTGACCAAGCAGGTCAGTGGCAGCGGTGGCTGGCTGATCGCCGGCATCCAGCAGATCAGCTGATCGTCGTATCATCGACGGGGAGGCCCAAGGGCCTCCCCGTTTTGTTTTCAGCACCGCCTTTTCGTACCTTTCCCGGCTCAGACACCATGCTGTCCAGCGCTTTCCTTTCCGCTACCAATCACCTGTTGTCGCAATCGGGCTGGGCGCGCACCCGCCTGCAGCCGCACGCCGGACGTACCGCGCGCCTGGCGATTGCACCGCTCGCGGAACTCGACTTTTCGGTTTCCGCGGAAGGCTATCTTGCGGCCTGGTCGGGCGAGGACGCGCCCGAAGTGCTGTTGCGGCTCGCGGCAGTCGATCTGCCCAGGCTCCTGGTCGATGGCCTCGAGACGGCAATGCGCCATGTACGCATCGAAGGCAATGCGGAGTTCGCCGACGCTCTGGGTTTCGTGTTCCGCCACCTGCGCTGGGATGCGGAAGAGGACCTGTCGCGCGTGTTCGGCGACATTGCCGCCCATCGCCTGGTCGAAGGCGGCAAGCACCTGGTCGGCGAGGGTCGGCGGTCGCTCGAACGCGCGAGCGGCAACCTGGCCGAGTACCTCACCGAAGAGTCCCCGCTGCTCGTTCCGCGCAATGCGCTTGCCGAGCTGTCGCAGGACGTCATCGCACTGCGCGACGCGCTGGGCCGCCTCGACAAGCGGGTGTCCCGCCTCGAGGGGCGGCGCTGACCGGCACGCCATCCGAGTCGGACAGGCCAAACACCGAACCAAAAAAAAAGCAGCTCCGGAGAGCTGCTTTTTTCTTCCTGCTCCATCGATCGACGGAGCGGAGACGCGATCAGTGACCGCGCTTGCGCAGGCGCTCGATCGCAGCGAGTTGTGCCACTGCTTCCATGAGCTCGGCCTGGGCCTTGGCATAGTCCAGACGCGCGGTCTGGTTCGCCATCGCCTCTTCGGCTTTCTTCTTGGCTTCCAGCGCCTTCGCTTCGTCCAGATCCTTGCCGCGGATCGCGGTGTCGGCAAGCACCGTCACCAGACCCGGCTGAACCTCGAGCAAACCACCGGCAACGAAAACAAGCTCTTCTTCCGCCTGATTCGGAACCTTGACCCGCACCGCACCCGGTTTGATCCGGGTCATCAGCGGCATGTGGCCGGGCAGAATGCCGAGTTCACCCGCCTCACCAGGCAGCGCGACAAATTCTGCCAGCCCGGAGAAGATCTGCTCTTCCGCGCTGACGATGTCGACATGAACCGTCATAGCCATGTTGTTTCCTTTTCAAATCCGCGCGACACCGAGGCGCCGCGCGGGCGGACGAATTACTGCAGCTTCTTCGCCTTCTCGATGGCCTCGTCGATGTTGCCGACCATGTAGAAGGCCTGTTCCGGCAGGTTGTCCAGTTCGCCGCTGACGATCATCTTGAAGCCGGCGATGGTGTCCTTCAGCGAGACGTACTTGCCGGGCGAGCCGGTGAACACCTCTGCAACGTGGAAGGGCTGCGAAAGGAAGCGCTGGATCTTACGCGCACGGGCCACGGCGAGCTTGTCTTCCGGCGACAGTTCGTCCATACCCAGAATCGCGATGATGTCACGCAGTTCCTTGTACTTCTGCAGCGTCATCTGAACCTGACGCGCCACGTTGTAGTGCTCTTCGCCCACAACCAGCGGATCGAGCTGGCGCGACGTGGAGTCGAGCGGATCGACGGCGGGGTAGATACCCAGCGCGGCGATGTCACGCGACAGCACGACGGTGGAGTCAAGGTGCAGGAAGGTGGTCGCGGGCGACGGGTCGGTCAAGTCATCCGCCGGCACATACACGGCCTGGATCGAGGTGATCGAGCCGACCTTGGTGGAGGTGATGCGCTCCTGCAGACGGCCCATTTCCTCGGCCAGCGTCGGCTGGTAACCCACCGCGGAAGGCATACGACCCAGCAGCGCGGACACTTCGGTACCGGCCAGGGTGTAGCGGTAGATGTTATCGACGAAGAACAAGATGTCGCGGCCTTCGTCACGGAAGCGCTCGGCCATGGTCAGGCCGGTCAGCGCCACGCGCAGACGGTTGCCCGGGGGCTCGTTCATCTGACCGAACACCATCGCGACCTTGTCGAGAACGTTGGAGTCCTTCATCTCGTGGTAGAAGTCGTTACCCTCACGAGTACGCTCACCCACGCCAGCAAACACCGACAGACCGGAGTGCTGCTTCGCGATGTTGTTGATCAGTTCCATCATGTTCACGGTCTTGCCCACGCCGGCGCCACCGAACAGGCCCACCTTGCCGCCCTTGGCGAACGGGCAGATCAGGTCGATAACCTTGATGCCGGTTTCGAGCAGTTCCACCGACGGCGACAGCTCGTCGAACTTCGGCGCCTTCTGGTGAATGGCGCGCAGTTCGTCGGTTTCGATCGGGCCTGCGTCGTCGATCGGGCGACCCAGCACGTCCATGATGCGGCCCAGGGTACCCATGCCGACAGGAACCGAGATCTGCTTGCCGGTGTTGCTCACCTTCATGCCACGGCGCAGGCCGTCGGAAGAACCCATCGCAATGGTACGCACCACGCCGTCGCCGAGCTGCTGCTGGACCTCGAAGGTCAGGCCAGCTTCGGCGAAGGAGTCGGCAGCGTCCTCGAGCTTCAGGGCGTCATACACCTTGGGCATCGAGTCGCGCGGGAACTGGATGTCCACCACGGCGCCGATGCACTGAACGATCGTACCTTGACTCATCGTCATATCCTTAAATCAATAATCCGTTACACCGCGGCGGCGCCGCCGACGATTTCCGACAGCTCCTTCGTGATCGCGGCCTGGCGGGTCTTGTTGTAGACCAGCTGCAGTTCGCCAATCACGTTCTTGGCATTGTCGGAAGCGGCCTTCATTGCCACCATGCGCGCGCTCTGTTCGGATGCCATGTTCTCGGCCACCGCCTGGTACACCAGTGCCTCGACGTAGCGCACCAGCAACTCGTCGATGACGACCTGCGGATCAGGCTCGTAGAGGTAATCCCACGAGCTCTCGGGCGTACCGAGCTGGTCACCGGTCAGGGGCAACAACTGTTCGAGCACCGGCTCCTGCTTCATCGTGTTGATGAAGCGGGTGTAAGCCACGTAAACCGCGTCGAGCTCGTCGTTCTGGAACGCATCGAGCATGACCTTGACCGGACCGATCAGCTTTTCCAGGTGCGGCGTGTCACCCAACTGCGTGACGTTCGACACCACCTTGGCGCCCATGCGCTGCATGAAACCCAGACCCTTGTTGCCGATGGCGCAGGCACGGATCTCGGTCACGCCCGAGGACTCCCAGTCCTTCATCGCGTTGAGCGCGATACGCTGGACGTTGGTGTTGAGGCCACCGCACAAACCCTTGTCGGTGGTCACCAGGATCAGCCCCACCCGCTTGACCTGGTCCTTATGGACCAGGAACGGGTGCTTGTAGTCGGTCACATTGGCCTGGGACAGGTTCGCGGCGAGTCGGCGGATCTTCTCGGCAAAGGGGCGGGCGGCACGCATCCGGTCCTGCGCCTTGCGCATCTTGGATGCAGCCACCATCTCCATGGCCTTCGTGATCTTGCGCGTGTTTTGCACGCTCTTGATCTTGGTACGGATTTCCTTACCGCTAGCCATATTCCGTCTCCCTCGCCGGCCTTAAGCCCAGCTCTTCTTGAACTCGGCGATCGCGGCAGCCAGGGTCTTTTCGCCGTCGGCGTCCAGTTCCTTCTTGCTCAGGATCGAGGAGACCAGATCGGCCTGCTTGGTCTTGACGAACTGCAGCAGCGCGGCTTCGAACGGCAGCACGCGGGCGACGTCGACATCATCGAAGTAGCCGTTGTTCACCGCGTAAAGCACGATGGCCATATCGGCGATCGACATCGGCGAGTACTGCGCCTGCTTCATCAGTTCGGTCACGCGACGACCACGCTCGAGCTGCTTGCGGGTCGCATCGTCCAGATCGGAAGCGAACTGGGCGAATGCGGCGAGTTCGCGATACTGTGCGAGGTCGGTACGGATACCGCCGGACAGCTTCTTGACGACCTTGGTCTGCGCAGCACCACCGACGCGGGACACCGAGATACCGGCGTTGATCGCGGGACGGATACCGGCGTTGAAGAGGTCGGTTTCCAGGAAGATCTGGCCGTCGGTAATCGAGATCACGTTGGTCGGAACGAACGCGGACACGTCGCCGGCCTGGGTCTCGATGATCGGCAGGGCGGTCAGCGAACCGGTCTTGCCCTTGACTTCACCATTGGTGAACTTCTCGACGTAGTCGGCGTTCACGCGCGCGGCGCGCTCGAGCAGACGGGAGTGCAGGTAGAACACGTCACCCGGGTAAGCTTCACGGCCCGGCGGACGGCGCAGCAGCAGCGAAACCTGGCGGTAAGCCCAGGCCTGCTTGGTCAGATCGTCATAAACGATCAGCGCATCCATGCCACGGTCGCGGAAGTACTCGCCCATGGTGCAGCCGGCGTAGGCGGCCAGGTACTGCATGGCGGCCGATTCCGATGCGGTGGCGGCGACGACGATGGTGTATTCCATCGCGCCGTTTTCTTCCAGCTTGCGCACGACGTTGGCGACGGTCGAGGCCTTCTGGCCGATGGCCACGTACACGCAGTACATGTCCTGGCCCTTCTGGTTGATGATCGCGTCGACGGCCACGGCGGTCTTACCGGTCTGGCGGTCGCCGATGATCAGCTCGCGCTGGCCGCGGCCGATCGGCACCATCGAGTCAACCGACTTCAGGCCGGTCTGCACCGGCTGCGAAACGGACTGACGGGCGATGACGCCCGGCGCGACCTTTTCGATCTTGTCGGTCAGCTTGGCGTTGATCGGGCCCTTGCCGTCGATCGGCTGACCCAGCGCGTTGACGACGCGACCAACCAGCTCGGGGCCGACGGGCACTTCGAGAATGCGACCGGTAGCCTTGACGGTGTCGCCTTCGGTGATGTGCTCGTACTCGCCAAGCACCACGGCACCAACGGAATCACGCTCGAGGTTGAGCGCCATGCCGAAGGTATTGCCGGGGAATTCCAGCATTTCGCCCTGCATCACATCGGTCAGGCCGTGAATGCGGGTGATGCCGTCGGTGACGGAAACCACCGTGCCCTCGTTACGCGACGTGGCGGCGAGCTGCAGGTTCTGGATCCGGCTCTTAATCAGATCACTGATTTCAGAGGGGTTGAGTTGCATAGTTTTTATGCTCCTAGTTCTTTAGCGCAGCGGCCATGTTCGCGAGCTTGCCGCGGACCGAGGCGTCGATGACTTCGTCGCCGACGGCGATGCGAACCCCGCCGATGAGGGCAGGGTCGATGTGGACCTGGACATTCAGTTTGGCCTTGAAGCGCGCTTCGAGGTCAGCCTTGAGCGAGGTCAGCGTTGCATCGTCGAGGGGGAAGGCAGAGGCGATTTCCGCCTCGAGGACACCTTCGTGTTCGTTCTTCAGTGCAACGAACAGGTCACGGATCTCGGGAAGCACCTGCAGGCGTTCGTTATCCACGAGGACACGGACGAAATTCTGCTGTTCTGCGGACAGGGTCCCAGCCACATCCAGCACCAGCTGCACGAGCTGGCCGGCGGTGAGCTTGGGATCGGAAATGCAGGCCCGCATGGTGGAATCGGCCGCCAGTGCGGCGAGCCGATCCAGTGCTTCCGACCAAGGCCCCAGCGCACCTGCCCCGCGAGCCAGCTCGAAGGCGGCATCCGCATAGGGGCGCGCGATGGTGACGTTCTCGGCCATGACTTATTGCAGTTCCTGTTTCAGGTTGGCAAGCAGTTCGCCGTGCACCTGGGCGTTGATTTCACGGCGCAGAATCTTCTCGGCACCAGCAACAGCCAGATTGGCGACCTGGTCGCGCAGAGCTTCCTTGGCGCGCTGTGCGGCTACACCGGCTTCGGCCTCGGCGGCTTCACGGGCGGCCGCGATGATGCGGCTGGCTTCGGCGCGGGCTTCGTCGATCAGCTGGCTCGCCTGCTTTTCAGCAGAGGACCGCACATCACCCGCGGATTCGCGGGCCTTGCGCAGTTCCTCGACGACCTTCTTCTCGGCGAGTGCCAGATCAGCCTTGGCCTTGTCCGCAGCTGCCAGCCCGTCGGCGATTTTCTTCGCACGCTCGTCCAGTGCCTTCACGATGGGCGGCCACACGAATTTCATCGTGAACCACGCCAGAATGAAGAACACAACGAGCTGGGCTATCAGAGTTGCGTTCAAATTCACGGTTCTTGGCCCTCAGGTTGGTTCAAAAAAGGATGAACTCGAACCGATCAGAGCTGGAACGGGTTGGCGAAGGCGAACATCATGGCGATACCGACACCGATCAGGAACGCGGCGTCGATCAGGCCGGCCAGCAGGAACATCTTGGTCTGCAGGGCGTTCATCAGCTCAGGCTGACGAGCGGACGCTTCGAGGTACTTGGAACCCATGATGCCGATACCGATACAAGCACCGATGGCGCCCAGACCGATGATCAGACCAGCAGCCAGAGCAACAAAACCCAGAACGTTTTCCATGACAACTCCTTAGTGGGGAAGGTGAGTTTAAAAAACCAGTACTGCTTTGAAGATGAAACTGAAACTTAGTGGCTTTCGTGCGCCTGACCGACGTACACCAGGGTCAGCATCATGAAGATGAAGGCCTGCAGCGTGATGATCAGGATGTGGAAGATCGCCCAGATGGTGCCGGCGACCACATGACCGACGAAGCCGAACACGGTGGCGGTACCGCCCAGCAGCGCGATCAGGATGAACACGAGCTCGCCAGCATACATGTTGCCGAACAGTCGCATGCCGTGCGACACGGTCTTGGCGAGGAACTCGATGATCTGCATCGCGAAGTTCACCGGGTACAGCAGCGGATGGCTGCCGAACGGCGCGGTGAAGAGCTCGTGCACCCAACCCGAAACGCCCTTGATCTTGACGTTGTAGTAAAGGCACAGCAGCAGCACACCGATCGACAGGCCCAGCGCGGCGGAAAGGTCGGCAGTCGCCACGACGCGCATGTAGGCATGGGCGGGGTCACCACCGGCGGCGGAATAGATGCCGGTCCAGATCATCGGAATCAGATCGACCGGCAGCAAGTCCATCGCGTTCATCAGGAAGATCCAGACGAAGACCGTGAGCGCGAGCGGCGCGACGAAACGGCGCGACTCGGCGCTATGCACGATGCCCTTGGCCTGGTCGGCCACCATTTCGACGAGCAGCTCGACGATGCCCTGGAAGCGCCCGGGAACGCCCGAGGTGGCCTTGCGGGCGGCAAGCGCGAGAATGAATACGGTGAGCAGACCCAGCAGGATCGAGAAGAACATCGAGTCGATATTGATGACGCTCCAATCGACGATGTTTTCCTGGGGGTGCCCAGTGTTGTTGAAGTGTCCGAGGTGGTGAATTACGTACTCGGATGCGGTGGGAGCGTTTCCAGCCATGATCAGGTCTTCACCAAAAATGCAAACAAATTCGCTTTAAGTGCCAGAATCAGGCCGATCAGCATCGCACCCCAGTGGAGCGCCGGATAAAGGGCCCAAACCAGCACCAACAATCCCACGATCGAGGCGACCTTGAAGAGTTCGCCTGCGACGAAAGCGGCCACGCTCGCCGTACCGGCCTTGCGCGTGATCGCGGCAAGGCGCATGGCGAACATCCAGCTTGGCAACACGCACGCCAAGCCGCCCCCTGCGGCAGAGACCGCGCCCCGCATCCCGAAGAGAGCGGCGGAAATCACCACCGCCAGGATCGTTGCGCCCAACTGCAGTAGAACGGCTTTTAGCATCGGTTGTCGCGCCAGCCTGTTGCTGCAGCCGGCGACCGCCCAAAAATCCCGCGAATACTAGGGGTTATCCACAACAAAGTCAAACTTCAGTTGCATTGCAACAATGACCCCCATAGCCGTCGTGTATCTTATACAAGTCGCCAACCGGAAGAGCGCCGGACGAGGCCCCTCGGACTGTTCCGCGGGAGGCTTGGGGGGGCGCCCACGACGCTTACTGACAAGGCATGATCAAGACACGCAAGGCCACGCGCCGGGAGATCCTCGGCTGGAGCATGTTCGACTTCGCGAACCAGGCCTACACCCTGCTGATCGTGACCGTCGTATTCGGCGACGTCTACACGCGACTCGTCGTCGGCGATGCGCCGGATTACCGCGTGGGCAATCTCCTCTGGAGCGCGGCGCTGTGCCTCAGCTACGCCCTGGTGGTCGTTGCCGCGCCGCTGCTGGGTGCCGCGATGGATGGCGGACGGGCGAAGAAGCGCATGCTCTTCGCCAGCTACGTCCTCACCGTGGCAAGTACGGCGCTGCTCTATTTCGTCGGCCCGGGCCACGTCTGGCTCGGCTTCATCCTGATCGTGATTTCGAATGCGGCCTACTCCGCGGGCGAGTCCTTCATTGCCAGCTTCCTGCCGTTTCTCGGCGACAGCGACGAGCTGGGACGGATCTCGGGACTGGGCTGGGCCCTGGGCTATGCCGGCGGACTGGTCTCCGCCGGCTTCGTGCTGCTAGTCCTCGGCGAGGTCGCCGCGGACAACTTCGAGCGCATCCGCTGGGTCGGCCCCTTCGCCGCGGCCTTCTTCCTGCTCGCAGCGATCCCGACCTTCATCTGGGTGCGCGAGCCCGCCATCGGGGACCGCCGTCGCTTCAACGCCGAACTGGTTCGCATCGCCTACAAGCGCGTTGCGACCACGCTTCGCAGCCTTCCGGAATTCCCGGACCTGCGCCGCCTGTTCATCTCGATTCTGTTTGCGATGGCGGGGGTCTACGTCATCGTCGCCTTCTCGTTCATTTACGGCGCGCAGGTCATCGGCTGGAGCGAGGATACGCGGGCGCTGATGTTCGTCGTGGTGCAGATCACCGCCCTGATCGGCGCCCTGGCGTTCGGTGCGCTGCAGTCCCGCCTCGGCGGGCGGCTCACCTACGCGCTGACGCTGACGCTGTGGATCGCCGCCATCCTGGCGATCTATTTCGTCGGCGAACTGACCACGCTGCTCAACCATTCGCTGACCCTCTCGCTGCGCGAGGAACAGGTATTCCTCTTCGCTGGGCTGCTGTCCGGCCTCAGCCTGGGGTCAAGCCAGTCGGTCGGGCGGGCGCTGGTAGGCATGTTCTCGCCCGAGGCCCGCGCAGCCGAACTGTTCGGCTACTGGGGCCTGATGAGCAAGCTGGCCGCCATCTTCGGCATCCTCGGCGTCGGCCTGCTGCAGTGGGCATTCGGGCTGCAGGGCGCAGTGCTGTTCTGCATCGTCCTGTTCGCCGCCGCACTCGTGCCGCTCGCAGGCATCGACGAGGCCCGCGGCGTCGATGCGGCGCGGCGCGCATCAGATCCAAGCTGACGCCACCAACAGCCGACGGATCTTCGGCACCCAAGGCCGTGTCGGAAAATCTGACAGTCTGACAACTCCATAAGCTCAGCTGATCCGGAAAAGTCTTGTTTCGAAAAGACTTCCGTTAAGTGGCATCACTCTTGCTTGCAAGCTTGTTGTAAATACTGGAACGGCTTGCACGAGCACGCGTTGCTCAGCGGCTGCCAACATTCGCAAGGGAGAATAAAAATGCTGTCGCAACAAACTTCCATCGGTACGAAGTGGCTGGCTACGGGCGCTGTCGCATTGCTTGCCTGCGCCGGCTCCGCACAGGCGGCCGTGACCACTTTCGCGCAATCCGCGCTGCAGCCCACCTCCGTTCTCTACACCGACATCATCGGCGGCGGCATCGGTGACGTCGTCGTCATGACCGGTGGCGGCAATGCCAACGGCGCCGGAAATCCGAGCGGTCGCAACGACGACGGTTTTTCGGGCCCGATCAATTTCGGCTTCGACTTCACGTTCTTCGGCGCGACCTACTCGAGCTTCTACGCCAACAACAACGGCAACATCAGCTTCGGCGGCGGCAACTCGGCCTACATCCCGACCGGCCCCACCGGCGCCAGCATTCCGACGATCTCGGCCTGGTTTGGCGACGTTGATACCCGTAACCTCGACAGCGGCGTGCTCCACCTGCGCCAGGACGCTAACCAGACCATCCTGACCTGGCTGAACGTGGGCTATTACAACGGTGCAGCCGACAAACTGAACACTTTCCAGATGATCGTGCGCGGCAACGACTACGCCATTCCCGAAGGCGAGGGCGCAATCGGCTTCTTCTGGCTCGCCATGCCGTGGGAAGTCACCAACACCAGCACGACCGCGGCCGTGGGCTTCGGTGACGGCGCCGGTAATGCCGTGGTGCTGGAGGGTTCGAACGAGCCGGGACTGAACACCGTCGTGGCCTTCAAGAAGACCTGGTTCACGACCGACCTCGACCCGGTTGACCCGAATCCGGTTCCCGAACCCGGCACGCTCGCGCTGCTTGGCCTGGGTCTGGCCGGCCTGCTGGCAGGGCGTCGCAAGCTGTCCTGATCACTGCCGAAACCCGCGCCCTCGGTGCGCGGGTTCGTCGAATGAAAAGGCCGGCCCTATGAGGGCCGGCCTTTTCACGTTAACGATCCGATCGCACCGGATCGCCCGCCACTCGCAAGCGTGGGCCGCTGCGACCCGCGCTGCGGCTCAGCGCAGCCGGCCGAGCAGGCCGTCGAGCTGGTCCAGGCTGCCGAAGCGGATCGAGACCTCGCCAGCGCCCTTCTTGTTCGCCTTGATCTTCACCGAGGCCCCGATGGCGTCCGCGATCTCCTCCTCCAGCCGCAGCAGGTCGCGGTCGGGCTGCGGTGCGGGCTTCTTCTGCCGCGGATTCAGCAGTTGCTGCACGAGGCGCTCGGTGTCGCGCACCGACAACTGCTTGGCCGCGACCTGATTGGCAAGCTGGATCTGGCTCGCGCCATCCAGCGGCAGCAGCGCACGGGCGTGACCCATGTCGATGTCACCCGCCATCAGCAGTTCCTGCACCGGTTTGGCCAGGTTCAGCAGGCGCAGCAGGTTGGACGCGGCCGGGCGCGAACGGCCGACGGCGTCGGCCGCCTGCTGGTGGGTCATCTCGAACTCGTCGATCAGGCGCTGGATGCCGCTGGCTTCCTCGAGCGGATTCAGGTCTTCGCGCTGGATGTTCTCGATCAGCGACATCGCCAGCGCGGCTTCGTCGGGGATGTCACGCACCAGGCAGGGCACTTCGGCCAGACCGGCGATCTGCGACGCGCGCCAGCGGCGCTCGCCGGCGATGATCTCGTAGGCGTCCTCGCCCACCGGGCGCACCATGATCGGCTGCATGATGCCCTGCGCCTTGATCGAGGCGGCGAGCTCCTCCAGCGAGCCCGGGTCCATGCGCGTGCGCGGCTGGTACTTGCCGGGCTGCAGCGCGATCGTGGGCAGCATCTGCAGCTCGCCCTTCTCGGCTTCGTCTTCCTGGTTGGCGGCCAGCAGCGCATCGAGTCCGCGGCCGAGGCCCTTGAGTCTGGGTTTGTTCATGGTCTTGTCCGAATTCAGAAGGTCTTGGCGCGCTCGATCATCTCGTGGGCGAAGGCCATGTAGGCCTGCGCACCCTTGGCGGCCTTATCGAACACCACGCCCGGGATGCCGTGGCTGGGCGCCTCGGCCAGGCGCACGTTGCGCGGCACGATGGCGCGGAACACCTTGTCGCCGAAATGGCCCTCGAGTTGCGCCGAGACCTGTTGCTGCAGGGTCACGCGCGGGTCGAACATCACGCGCAGCAGGCCGATGATCTTGAGGTCGCGATTGAGGTTGGCATGCACCTTCTTGATGGTGTTCACCAGGTCGGACAGGCCCTCGAGCGCGTAGTACTCGCACTGCATCGGGATGATCACGCCGTTGGCGCAGCACAGACCGTTGAGCGTCAGCATCGACAGCGAGGGCGGGCAGTCGATGAGGACGAAGTCGTAATCGGCATCGAAGGCGGCCAGCGCGTTGCGCAGGCGCTTCTCGCGCTGGTCGAGGTTCACCAGTTCGACCTCGGCGCCGGCCAGGTCGCGGTTGGCGGGCAGTACGTCGTAGCCGCCGGTCGGCGAGGTGACGCGCACCCCGGCCAGATCGACCAGACCGACCAGCAGGTGGTAGATCGAGCTCTTCAGGCTGCGCTTGTCGATGCCGCTGCCCATCGTCGCATTGCCCTGCGGGTCGAGATCGATCAGCAAGGTGCGCTGCCCGGCCTGCTGCAGCGCGGCGGCGAGGTTGACGCAGGTGGTGGTCTTGCCCACCCCGCCCTTCTGGTTGGCAACGCAGAAAATCTTGGCCATGGTCGAATCAGGCTATTCCATTTGCAAGGATCGCGCGCATCGCGCGAAACCCGGAGTGTACTTCAATGCGGCAGTGCATCAGCCGGAGTGACGCCCATCGTCACCCCCGCGCAGTGTCACGCGCGCTGGATGACGAGCAGATGACGCTCGGCGCCCAGGTCCGGCACGGCCAGCGCATGGGTCTCCGTGACGCGCCAGCCCGCGGGCAGTCCGGCGATCTCGTCGACCGGATTGACGCCCTTCATCGCGTACAGCGCGCCGCCCTCTGCAACGAGGTGGCCGGACAGGTTCACGAAATCCGCCAGGCTGGAGAAGGCGCGCGAGATCACGCCGTCCGCCGCGCCGCCGGGCAGGGCGTCGGCCTGCACCTGCTCGACGCGCTTGTTGATCACGCCGAAGTTGCCCAGGCCGAGTTCGATCTTCGCCTGCTGCTGGAAGCTCGCCTTCTTGCCCACGGTCTCGATCGAGGTGACGATCAGCCCGGGATGCACGATGGCCAGTACCACGCCGGGCAAACCACCGCCGGAGCCGATGTCGGCCAGCCGGCTCACCGCGCCCAGATGCGGCAGCACCGCCAGCGAGTCGAGCAGGTGGTGAGTGATCACCTCCTGCGGATTGCGGATCGCGGTGAGGTTGTAGACCTTGTTCCACTTCAGCAGCAGTTCGCCGAAGGCGAGCAGGCGATCGACGGTTTCCTGCGGCAGGGCAAGACCGAGCGCGGCGATGCCCTCGGCCAGCTGGCCCGCGTAGGCTTGCAGACGTCCGCTCATGCCGCCGGCCTCCGCACCACCTCATCGCTCGCCGCGCCGCCCGCCCGGGCCGCCAGGTCGCGGCGCTTGAGCCACACCAGCAGCAGCGAGATGGCCGCCGGGGTTACGCCCTGGATGCGACCGGCCTGGCCGATGGTCTCCGGCTTGTGCAGGTTCAGCTTCTGCTGCACTTCCTTGGACAGGCCGCGCACCTGGGCGTAGTCGAGCCCGGCCGGCAGGCGGGTGGCCTCGGCCTGCGCCTGCTTGGCGACTTCCTCCTGCTGACGGTCGATGTAGCCCTGGTACTTGGCGGCGATCTCGATCTGCTCGATCACCTGCGCATCGGTCTCGCGTTCGTCCGGCGCGCCGGGCAGGCTCATCAGCGATGCATAGTTCGTCTCGGGCCGGCGCAGCAGCTCGAAGTAGCGCTGCTCGCGCTCCAGCGCCTTGCCCAGCACGCGCTGCTGATCCTCGGCAGGAATCGCCTCGGGCCGCGCCCACGCCGCCTTCAACTGCGCAGTGCCGCGCTCGATCGCCTCGCGCTTGGCGCAGAAGGCGGCCCAGCGGGCGTCGTCGACCAGGCCCAGCTCGCGGCCCTTCTCGGTCAGGCGCAGGTCCGCGTTGTCCTCGCGCAGCGACAGGCGGTACTCGGCGCGCGAGGTGAACATGCGGTAGGGCTCGGACACGCCACGGGTGATCAGGTCGTCCACCAGCACGCCAAGGTAGGCCTCGTCGCGGCGCGGACACCAGGGCGCGCGGCCCTGCACCTGCAGCGCAGCGTTGGCGCCGGCGAGCAGCCCTTGCGCGGCGGCCTCCTCGTAGCCGGTGGTGCCGTTGATCTGGCCAGCGAAGAACAGCCCGCCGATCGACTTCGTCTCCAGCGAGGACTTGAGATTGCGCGGGTCGAAGTAGTCGTACTCGATCGCGTAGCCGGGGCGCAGGATGTGAGCGTTCTCGAGGCCGCGGATGCTGCGCACGATCGCGAGCTGGACATCGAAGGGCAGCGAGGTCGAGATGCCGTTAGGGTAGATCTCGTGCGTTTCCAGCCCTTCCGGCTCGAGGAAGATGTTGTGGCTGTCCTTGTCGGCGAAGCGGTGGATCTTGTCCTCGATCGACGGGCAGTAGCGCGGCCCCACGCCCTCGATCACGCCCGAATACATCGGCGAGCGGTCGAGGTTGGCGCGGATCACGTCGTGGGTGCGCTCATTGGTGCTGGTCATCCAGCACGGCAGCTGGCGCGGATGCTGCCCGGGACGGCCGAGGAAGCTGAACACCGGCACCGGATCGTCACCCGGCTGGATGCTCATCACCGAGAAGTCGATGGTGCGCGCGTCCAGCCGCGGTGGCGTGCCGGTCTTGAGCCGGCCCTGCGGCAGCTTCAGTTCCTTCAGCCGCGCGCCGAGCGAGATCGCCGGCGGATCGCCCGCACGCCCGGCGGAATAGTGCTGCATCCCCACGTGCACCAGGCCGTTGAGGAAGGTGCCGGCGGTCAGCACCACCGCCTGCGCCTCGAAGCGCAGGCCGATCTGGGTGACCACGCCGGTGACACGGTCGCCGACCACGGTGAGGTCGTCCACCGCCTGCTGGAACAGCCACAGATTGGGCTGGTTCTCCAGCCGGCGACGGATCGCCGCCTTGTACAGCACGCGGTCGGCCTGGGCGCGGGTGGCGCGCACCGCCGGCCCCTTGGAAGCGTTGAGGATGCGGAACTGGATGCCGCCCTCGTCGGTGGCTGCCGCCATCGCGCCGCCGAGCGCATCGACCTCCTTGACCAGATGGCCCTTGCCGATGCCGCCGATCGAGGGATTGCAGCTCATCGCACCGAGCGTCTCGATGTTGTGGGTAAGCAGCAGCGTGGCCGCGCCCATGCGCGCCGCGGCGAGCGCAGCCTCGGTCCCGGCGTGACCGCCGCCGACCACGATGACATCGAAACGGGTGGGGTAGAGCATGGCGCGCTCCGTGCTGCAATGCGTGAACAAGGGGCGGGATTCTACGCGTTCGACACCCGGACGACTAGTGCTCCGCCCCGATGTTTCACGGAATTTCACATTTCAAACAGTGGTTTATGTGCTCCATTCGATTGCCGCCGCAGCGCTGCGGCGGCAATGGCCGATCAGCGCTTCTGCGCCGCCAGCATGCGCTGCACCGCCTCGAGGTGCTCCGGCTCGTTGTGGCACATGCCCTGGAAGGCGGCGCAGAGGTCGAGGAAGTCCTTCAGCTCGGTGCGCTGCGCCATCTTCATCAGGCGCTTGGTCAGGCGCAGGGCCTTGGGCGGCTGGGCGGCAAAGCGGGCGGCCATGGCCTGGGCGCGCGGCAGCAACGCGTCCGGCTCGACGACCTCGAGCACGATCCCCAGCGTCTTCGCCTCCTCGGCACCGACGATGCGGCCCGACAGCGTCAGCTCGAAAGCCTGCTGGTAACCGATCAGGCGCTGCATGAACCAGGCACCGCCGTCGCCGGGGATGATGCCGAGGTTGAGGAAGGTCTCGCCGAACTTCGCCCTGGTCGAGGCGATGCGGATGTCGGCCATGTTGGCGAGGTCGAAGCCGGCGCCGATCGCCGGACCATTGACCGCGGCGATGACCGGCACCTCCACCGCCTGCAGCGCCAGCGGGATGCGCTGGATGCCGCGGCGGTAGCGGGTGGCGACCTCGGCCACGTCGCCGGCGAAGTCGCCGCCGCGTTCGGCCATGTCCTTGACGTTGCCGCCGGAGGAGAAGGCCGCGCCGGCGCCGGTCATCACCAGCACCGATACGTCATCGCAGCGGTTCACCCAGTCGGCCACGGTGCAGATGTCGTCGATCAGCGCCGAGCCGGTCAGCGCGTTGCGCAGGTCGTCGCGGTTGAAGGTCAGCGTGGCGACGCGCTCATCGAGCGTCAGCAGGGCGTCGGTGAGGTGAGGCAGGGAAGGGTTCATCGGGCGGTCTCCTAGACGCTCATCATGGCGCGGTTGATGATGATGCGCGCATCGACGACGGCGAGGCCGTCGGGATACGCGATCACCGGGTTCAGATCGAGTTCGGACAGCTGCGGGTAGGCGCTGACGATGCTCGACACCTTCAGCAGCAACTCGACCAGCGCGGCCTTGTCCACCGCGGCCTCGCCGCGCACGCCGGCGAGGATCTTGCGGCCCTTCAACTGATCGACCATGGCCTCGGCATCGAAGCGCGACAGCGGAATCGCGCGGAAGGCGACGTCTTCCAGGATCTCGACGAAGATGCCCCCCAGGCCGAACATCAGCACCGGACCGAAGATCGGGTCGCGCACCACGCCGACGATGACCTCGGCGCCCTTGCGCGCCATCGGCGTCACCAGCACGCCGCGGATGTCGGCATTGGCATCGTAGGCCCGGCAGCTCGTCATGATCTGATCGAAGGCCGTGCGCAGCGCCGCCTCGCCGACGAGATTGAGCTTGACCCCGCCGGCGTCGGACTTGTGCAGGATGTCCTTCGACACCACCTTCATCGCCACCGGCTGCTCGCCGAACTTCGCCGCAGCCGCCGCCAGCTCGTCCGCATTGTGGGCGACGAATTCCTCGGCCACCGCCACGCCATGGGCGCGCAGCAGGCTCTTGGCCTCGAACTCGTACAGGTCGCGGCCTTCGTTCTGGGCGCGGGCGAACATCGCCAGCATGTCCTCGCGCGGCGCCACGCTCTCCTGCAGCGGCAGGCCGTGCTGACGCTGCAGGTAGAGCCCGCGCTCGGCCAGGGCCTGCAGTACCTTCACCGCGTGCTCGATCGACGCATAGACCGGCAGCCCGGCCTCGTGCAGGCGACGCAGCGCCGGCGGCTTGACCGGCGCGTACAGGCTGTAGATGACCAGCGGCTTGCCGCAGCGGCGGGCGAGTTCGATCATCGCCTCGGCCGCGCGCATCTCGCCGCCCAGCAGGGACTCGGCGAAGCGCGTGTGGTAGCCGCCGAACATGCCGACGAGAAAGACCGCGTCGACGCTGTCGTCCTCGGCCACGATCTCCATGCAGCGTGCCAGCACCTCGGGATCGGCATCCGACGTGCCGGCGACGTCGATCGGGTTCGCCAGCGAGGCCTGCGCGAACAGGATCTCCGCCAGGCGCTTGCGGGTCGCTTCCGACAGGGTCGCCAGCTCCAGCCCGGCGTCGGACAGGCGGTCCGAGGTGATCGTGGCCTGCCCGCCGCCGTCGGCGATCACCGCCACGCGCTTGCCGCGCGCCTGCTGCATCAGCGCCAGACCTTCGGCCACCGGCAGGATCTGGTCGGAATGGCGCACCACGCTGACGCCCACCTGTTTCAGCACATCGACCGTCATCTCGTAGCTGCCGGCCAGCGCACCGGTATGCGAGCTGGCCGCCTTCTTGCCGAGCTCCGTCGCGCCCGACTTGTAGACCACCACCGGCTTCACCGGCGTGATCTCGCGTGCCGCCCGCAGGAAACGCTGGCCGTCGCGGAACCCCTCGACGTACAGGGTGGCGACGCGGGTGTGCTCGTCCTCGCCGAGGTAGCGCAGGTAGTCGTTGAAGCCGATGTCGGTCTGGTTACCCGGGCCGACGTAGGTCGAGAAGCCGACGTGGCCGTTGTGCTCGGCCTCCAGCACCAGCGCCAGCAGCATGTTGCCCGACTGCGAGATGAAGCCGATGTCGCCCGGCTTGACGTTGCGCAGGTCGAGCAGGTTCACGTTCTTGTGCAGGTTGAACATACCCGAGGTATTGGGGCCGATGATGCGCACACCGCCGGCACGCGCGGCATCCAGCACCTGCTGCTCGAGCCTGGCGCCCTCGGGGCCGGTCTCGCGGAAGCCGCTGGCGAGGATCACCGCGCCTTTCACGCCCTTGCGTCCGCACTCCGCCATCAGGCCGGGCAGGGTCGCGGCCGGCGTGCAGATCAGCGCCAGATCAACCGGACCGGGGATGTCGTCGAGCGAAGCGTAGGTGGGCACGCCGAGGATCTCTGGTACCTTGGGGTTGAGCGGAAAGATGCGGCCGCGGTAGTTGCCCTTGATGAGGCCGACCATGGCCTTGTAGCCGCGCTTGGTGGGGTCGGCGGAGGCGCCGATGATCGCGATCGAGTCGGGCGCGAGGAAGTCGTGCAGCGGGCTCTTGTGGCTGGCCGGCATGGATTCGGTACTGCCTGCAGTCATGTCATTCCCCCTTGAAGACCGGCGCGCGCTTCTCGGCGAAGGCATCGACGCCTTCCTGCCAGTCGCGCGTCGTGCCGACGAACATCATGCCTTCCAGCTCCGCGGTCAGGCAGGCGTCCAGCGTGCGTTCGGCCGACAGGTTGAGCTGCTGCTTCGCCAGTTCCATCGAGAACGGCGCCTTGCCCGCCAGCTTGCGCGCGAACTCGCGCGCCGCATCGAGGAAGCCCTCGTCGGCGAACACGCGGGTGGCCAGGCCGATGCGCACCGCCTCCTCGCCCTTGATGCGCTCGCCGAGGAAGACCAGCTCGCGCGCCTTGGCCAGCCCCACCAGGCGGGGCAGCAGCCAGGTCACGCCGCCACCGAGGAAGGTCCCGATCGACACCTCCGGCAGGCCGATCTGCGCGCTCTCGGCCATCAGCACGAAGTCGGAGGCGATCGCGACCTCCGCCCCGGCGCCCAGTGCGAAGCCATTCACCGCGGCGATGACCGGCTTGTTCAGGTGCAGCAGGCGATGGCAGACGTCCTGTTCGCCCTTCAGGTACTGACGGCGGTCGAAGGCGGTACGCCCGACCTTGTGTTCCTTGAGGTCTGCGCCGACGCAGAAGGCGCGGCCTTCGCCGGTGATGAGCACGACGCGCGCATCGCGCTCGGCCTCGGCGCGGGTGAGCGCGTCGTTGAGTTCGTCGTACAGCTGCTGGGTGACGGCATTGAGACGCTGCGGACGGTTCAGCCGGATCTCGGCGATGCCGTCGCGCAGCTCGTACAGGATGGTTTCGTAATTCATCACGACTCCCCGGGGAATTGTTCTTCGGGCTTCAACACGCCAAACGGTAAGGGTAGCGCGTTACGCACGCAGGCTCATCCGTACCGACCGCGAAGCGTGCCCGCCAAAGCGCGAGACGGCGGAAGCCTGTGGCCCGCCGCCGTCCCGATGCAATCCGTGCAGCCCGCTCCGCAGACCGCATCCGACGGGCTTACATCCAGCCCTTCTCCTTGTAGTACCTCACCGCGCCCTCGTGCAGCGGCGCCGACAGGCCTTCCTTGATCATCTGCTGCGGTTCGAGGTTGGCGAAGGCCGGGTGCAGCTTCCTGAACTCCTCGAAGTTGTCGAACACGGCCTTCACCAGCGTGTAGACCATGTCGTCCGAGACCCGCGTCGAGCTGACGAAGGTCGCGACCACGCCGAACGTGTTTGTCGGCTCGGGGTTGTTCGCATACAGGCCGCCGGGCACGGTGGCGTGCGCGAAGTAGGGATACTGCGCGATCAGCTTCTCGACGCCATCACCGGTCAGCGGCACCAGCTTGGCGCCGCAAGTCGTGGTCGGATCCTGGATATTCGCCGCCGGGTGGCCGACCGTATAGGCGAAGCCGTCGATCTTGTTGTCGCACAGCGCGGCACCATGCTCGTCCGGCCGCAACTCGGACGCCAGCGAGAAGTCGGCACGGCTCATTCCCAGGGCCGGCAGCAACATCTCCATCGTCGCGCGCTGGCCCGATCCCGGATTGCCGACGTTGAAGCGCTTGCCCTTGAAGTCCTCCATCTTCGTCGCGCCGACTTCCTTGCGCGCGAGGATGGTGAGGGGCTCGGGGTGCAGCGCGAACACCGCGCGCAGGTCGCCGACCGGGCCCCCATCCTTGAACTGCGCCTCGCCCTTCACGGCGTTGTACTGGACGTCGGATTGCGCGACGCCGAAATCGAGCTCGCCGGCCTTGATCGTGTTGACGTTGTAGACCGAGCCCCCGGTGCTCTCCACCGAACAGCGCACGCCGTGCTGGGCGCGGTCCTTGTTCACCAGGCGGCAGATCGCGCCGCCCGCCGCGTAATACACGCCGGTGACGCCTCCGGTACCGATGGTCACGAACTGCTGCTGCGCGTGGACGGGCGTGGCGCCCAGCGTGCCGATCAGGGCGAACGTTGCCGCGAACGCGGTGAGTTTCTTCTTCATGGCTCCTCCTTGGGAACGAGGCCGAATCGACCTCAGAAGGACCATAGCGCGCTACAAAAGTTCGTACAAATATAAATTCACTTCGGCGCCGGCGTGCGGAAGCGCCACCACGGCAGCACTCGGCTCATCGACAGCACCTCGCCGCATCGCATCGGCACGTAGCCGGGCAGGGCGGCCAGCCGGCGCTGCCATTCCGCGGTGCGCAGCAGTGCGAGCAGCGCCTGGGTCGCGGGGTGCTCCAGGCTGCTCTTGAGACAGGCGAGGAAGTAGTTCTCGTCCACGACCGGCACGAAATCCAGCCCCCGCGCGTTCGCGCTGGCCTCGATGCCGAAACCCGCGTCCGCCGCGCCGGTCGCCACCGCGTGCGCCACCGCCGCATGCGATTGCTCGATCCAGCCGTGGCCACGGATCGCGCCGGGCGCGATGCCCGCATCGGCCAGCAGTTCGTCGAACAGCACCCGCGTGCCGGTGCCCAGCGCGCGGTTGACGAAACGCACGTCAGGGTCGGCCAGATCGTGCAGTGAACGCAGGCCGAGCGGGTTGCCGGGCGCCACGATCAGGCCCTGCGTGCGGCGCGCGAAACCGATCAGCTTGTGCCGGCCCGGGCGCAGCAGCGGCTTGTAGCTGCGCTGCGACAGCGAACCGCGTGCGGGCTCGATGCGGGTATGGAAACCGGCCATCTCGCAACGCCCCTCGTTGAGCGCGCGAATCGCATCGACACTGCCGGTGAAGCGGATGTCCAGATGCAGACGCTGGCCGCGCGCCTGCTCGCTGAGCAGGGTCAGCGCCTCGTCGTGGCTGGCGTAGAAGGTGAGCACATGGGCGGATTCGTCGAAGGCCACGGCGAAGGCGCGCTCCAGGTCGGCCCGCAGCGCCTCGATCTGCGGCAGCAGGCGCGCCTGCGCCTGGCGCTCGGCCCACAGCAGCTTGGCGCCGAAGTCGGTCAACCGCGCCGCCTGGCCCTTCTCCCACAGGATCAGGGGCTGGCCGAATTCGGCGTCCCAGCGCTTGAGCTCGCCCCAGACGTGACGGTAGGAGAGACCGAGCTGGCGCGCCGCGGCCGAGATCGAGCCCTGGTCGCTGACCGCCTGCAGCAGGTCGAGCAGGGGATTGCGCACCAGGGCCGGCACGATGTCGGTGCCCAGCGTGTAGTTGAGGCTGATCCTATGCATTTCTCTTCATATTGCCGATGTGGCGCCGCCTGCCTAGATTCGGCCGCATCGCATTGCGCAGTTCGCCCTTGCGACACCCTGCCCCGAAGTCCCGAGGAGACGCTCCACATGAACCATTCCATCCTGTCGCGCGCCCGTAAGCATCTGGCCGGTATCGCGGCCACGACCGCGCTGGCGCTGTTGCCGCTGGCCGCCCAGGCGCAATCCATCGTCGTCGCCTCGACCACGTCGACCGAGCAATCCGGCCTGTTCGGCCACATTCTGCCGCAGTTCAAGCAGGCCACCGGCATCGATGTGAAAGTCGTCGCGCTCGGAACCGGCCAGGCGCTGGACGTCGGCCGTCGCGGCGATGCGGACGTGGTGTTCGTGCATGACGCTGCGGCGGAGCAGAAATTCGTCGACGAAGGCCATGGCATCGAGCACCGCAAGGTCATGTACAACGACTTCGTGCTGGTCGGCCCCAAGGACGACCCGGCTGGCACCCGCGGCAAGGACATCACCGCCGCGCTGCAGAAGCTGGCGGCCAGCAATGGCAATTTCGTGTCGCGCGGCGACAAGAGCGGCACGCACGCCGCCGAGCTGCGCTACTGGAAGGCCGCCGGTGTCGACAACAAGGGCACGGGCTACAAGGAGTGCGGCTGCGGCATGGGCCCGGCACTCAACATGGCCGCCTCGTCCGGCGCCTACGTGCTCGCCGACCGCGGCACCTGGCTCAGCTTCAAGAACCGCGCCGATCTCGCGGTGCTGGTCGAGGGCGACACCCGCCTCTTCAACCAGTACGGCGTGATGGTGGTGAATCCGGAACGCCACCCGCATGTGAAGACGGCCGAGGCGCGCAAGTTCGTGGAATGGGTGGTGTCACCTGCGGGGCAGGACGCAATCGCGTCGTACAAGATCGAGGGCGAGCAGCTGTTCTTCCCGAACGCGGGCAAGTAAGCGCGACGGACAGCTGAACGACGCAACGGCCGCGGGCAATGTCCGCGGCCGTTGCGTTTCTGCGCAGCCGCTCACCCCCCGACCGGCAGCGCCGTCTTGTCGATCACCCGCCGCAGCACGAAGCTCGAATGCACCCCGGTCACGCCAGGAATGCGGGTGATGCGGTTGAGCAGCAACTCCTGGTAGCCATCCATGTCGGCGACGATGACCTTCAGCTGGTAGTCGGCGTCCTGCCCGGTGATCAGCAGGCATTCGAGCACCTGCGGGATCTTCGCGATCTCGCCCTCGAAGTGCGCGAAACGCTCCGGCGTGTGGCGGTCCATCGAGATGTGGATCAGGGCCATCAGCGACAGGCCCAGCTTGCGCGCATCGAGCAGGGCGCGATAGCCGACGATGAGGCCGGCGTCCTCCAGCGCGCGCAGCCGGCGCAGGCAGGACGAGGGCGACAGGCTGATGCGGTCGGCGAGGTCCTGGTTGCTGATGCGGCCGTCCTGCTGCAAGAGCTCGAGGAGCTGGCGGTCGTAGCGGTCGAGTTGCATGATCGGGCGCTCTATTCTGTCCAGTCGGCAGATTCTTGCATTTCGACACTGAAATGTGAACGTTTCTGCACAAAATCGCCGCATCGCACTGCAACAACGCAATCGTCTGCCGCGACACCCGGCGTAGACTTTCGTCCATCAAATCACGCCATGCCCACGAGGACCGCGCCATGATGTTGCAGAACCCCGCCGCCAAGTACCGCCCCTTCGCCCCGATCGCACTCGCCGACCGCCAGTGGCCGAACAAGGTCATCGACCGCGCCCCGATCTGGATGAGCACCGACCTGCGCGACGGCAACCAGGCGCTGTTCGAGCCGATGAACGTCGAGCGCAAGATGCGCATGTTCCGCACCGTGTGCGACATCGGCTTCAAGGAGATCGAGGTCGGCTTCCCCTCCGCCTCGCAGACCGACTTCGACTTCGTGCGCACCCTCATCGAGGGCGGCCACATCCCCGCGGACGTCACCATCCAGGTGCTCACCCAGGCGCGCGAGGATCTCATCCGCCGCACGATGGAATCCGTGCGCGGGGCGCCGCGGGCGATCGTGCATGTCTATAACGCCACCTCGCCCACCTTCCGCGAGGTCGTGTTCGGCATGGAGAAGCCGCAGGTGGTGGCCCTCGCGGTCTCAGCGGTACGCCTCATCAGGCAGATCGGCGAGCAGATGCGCGCCGAGTGCGGCACCGAGATCGCGCTCGAATACAGCCCCGAGACCTTCTCCGCCACCGAGCTCGATTTCGCCAGGGAAGTCTGCGACGCGGTCACCGCCGAATGGGGCGCGACGCCGGACAACAAGGTCATCATCAACCTCCCCGCCACGGTCGAGGTCGCCACGCCCAACGTGTACGCCGACCAGGTC
Source organism: Thauera humireducens (assembly GCF_001051995.2). Lineage (NCBI taxonomy): Bacteria > Pseudomonadati > Pseudomonadota > Betaproteobacteria > Rhodocyclales > Zoogloeaceae > Thauera > Thauera humireducens. Next base: position 3,013,248 of record NZ_CP014646.1, read on the forward strand.
GAGTGGATGCACCGCCATCTCGCCCGCCGCGACAGCATCGTGCTCTCGCTCCACCCGCACAACGACCGCGGCAGCGGCGTTGCGGCTGCCGAGCTGGGGATGATGGCCGGCGCCGACCGCGTCGAGGGCTGCCTCTTCGGCAACGGCGAGCGCACCGGCAACGTCGACATCGTCACCCTCGCGCTCAACATGTACACGCAGGGCGTGTCGCCCGGACTCGACTTCTCGGACATCAACGCCATCGCGCGCACCGTCGAGTACTGCAACCAGTTGCCCATCCACCCACGCCACCCCTATGTGGGGGATCTCGTGTTCACGGCCTTCTCCGGCTCCCACCAGGACGCCATCAAGAAGGGATTCGCGGCTCAAAAGGCTGGCGCTCCGTGGAACGTGCCCTACCTCCCGATCGACCCCGCCGACGTCGGGCGCAGCTACGACTCAGTGATCCGGGTCAACAGCCAGTCCGGCAAGGGCGGCATCGCCTACCTGCTCGAAACCGAGTACGGCATCGCCATGCCGCGCCGCCTGCAGGTGGAGTTCTCGCGCGAGGTGCAGCAGGTCACCGATGCCACCGGCGGCGAGATGTCGGCGGCGGCGATCTGGGATCTGTTCAGCCGCACCTACCTCGACAGCGTCGCGCCGGTGCGCTACGTCGAGCACCACCTCTTCGAGCATGGCGCGGCGCAGGGCATCCGCCTCATCGTCGAGATCGGCGGCACCCGGCACCTGCTCGTCGGCGAGGGCAACGGCCCGATCGACGCCGCGGTCCACGCCTTGCGCAGCGCCGGCATCGACGTGCAGGTGCGCAGCTTCGAGGAGCGCTCGATCACGGCGAGCGCGGACGGCGGCAACGCCCAGGCCTGCGCCTTCCTCGAGCTGACACCGACGGCGGGCAACGGCGGCGACCGCTACGGCGTGGGCATCGACGGCAACATCGTCACCGCCTCGATCCGCGCCATCATCAGCGGCGTGAACCGCCTGAGTCCGGCGGTCGAGCTTGCCCCGACCGCATGCGCCGCCTGACACCCCCTGCGGCGTCCCGCCCGACCGAAGAGCCGGCCCGCGTGGCCGGCTCTTCCTCGTGCGGCGCACCGTTTCCCGCCTGTCGCAAGCACGGCAGGCGATGCGCACGATCGCGCCGATGAATCTGCCCGACGACGTCCCTGCGTCCTTGTCCGCACGCCCGCTGTTCGAACCGGTTGCGCCCTGGCTGGCGCGCTTTGCCGCGCCCGGCGTGCCAAGCCCGTCCGAACTCGGCGCCCTGCTCGCGGAAGTGGCGCCGGATACGCGCAGCGGCGGCGGCAGACGCTGTGCGGCAGCACACGCTTCCTCGTCTTCGGCCACGGCACCTGGGACCAGCTGCGCGCACCATTCCTCGGTCTGTGTGCGAAGGCGCTCTATCGCCCGGTTGCGCCTGACTGGCACAATCTGGACGCAGCCACCCGCCTCGCCGACACCGATGCCTGGCTCGAACGCCATCTGACCGAGCCCCCTCACCGCATCAGCCCCCGTGCCTTCTCGCCGCTTCCCCTGCTGGGCATTCCCGGTGTCACGCCGGACAGCGAATCCCCCGGCTACTACCGCGACACGCGCCAGTTCCGCCCATTGCGGCGGTCCTGATCACAGGCACTTCTTGCCCATGTTGCGACGCGCCCTGGCCACGCTGGCCCTACTGAGCGGCCCACTGCTGGCGCTTGCCGATACGGTCGGGCCGGTCGCCACCGTGCGCCTGTGCGTCGACCCCGACTGGCCGCCCTACGAATGGCTGGACGAGACCGGGCGCCACCGCGGCATCGCCGCCGACCTCGTGCGCCTCATCGCCAAGCGCGCCGGGCTGAACCTGCAGATCGTGCGCACCAGCACCTGGGACGAAAGCGTGTCGCTGGCGCGGACGGGCCGGTGCGACGCACTGTCCTTCCTCAACCAGACGCCCGAGCGCGACACCTGGTTGCGTTTCACCCAGCCCTACTTCTTCGACCGCAACGTCATCATCACGCACGCCGAGCACGCCGCCATCCCCGATCTCGCGGCACTGCCCAAAGGCACGACCGTGGCCCTGCCGACCGCGACCTCGATCATGGAGCGCATCGGCCACGACTTCCCGCACCTCCGCATCCTGCCCGTCGGCTCGGAGATCGAGGCCTTCGGCATGGTCGAGGCGCGCGAGGCCGACCTGACACTGCGCGCGCTGACGGTGGCGGCCTACACGATCAAGCACGAGGGCTGGTTCAACCTCAAGATCGCGGGCGAGTTGCCGGACTTCGGCAACCGCATGCGCATCGGCGTCAGCGGCGGCAAGACCGAGCTCGTGCGCGCACTGGACGCCGCCATCGCCACGCTCACCCCGGAAGAGATCGACGAGATCGTCAATCGCCACGTCGCGATCGACATGCCCGCACGCACCGATTACACGCTGGTCGCCGAGGTGGTCGCCGGCTTCGCCGTCGTGCTGCTGCTGGCCTACCTGTGGATCCGCCACCTGGGGCGCCTCAACCGGCGGCTGGCCGACCTCGGTGAACGGCTGCGCCAGGACATCGTCGCGCGCGAACAGGCCGAACGCGCGCTGAAGGACAGCGAGCAGCACTACCGCTCGGTGGTCGAGATGGCGCAGGAAGGCATCCTCGTCGTGCAGGACGGCCGCGTGATCTACGCCAACCCGGCGTTCTCCGAACTGCTGGGCTACAGCGGCGAGGAGCTGGCGTAGTTGGATGCCTTCGACGCGCTGATCGCACCCGAGGATCTGCCACGCGCACGCACGAACCACCAACGACGGCTGGCCGGCGAGGAGACCGAGCAACGCTACCCGCTGCGCCTGATGCGCAAGTCGGGCCGCATGCTGTGGGCGGAGACCAGCGGCGTCCGCATCAACTGGAACGGCAGGCCGGCGACGCTGAACATCGTCAACGACATCACCGCGCGCAAGGCGGCCGAGGACAGCATCCGCCACCTCGCGCACCACGACCCGCTCACCGGTCTGCCCAACCGCGTGCTGCTGCAGGACCGGCTCGAGCGTGCGCTGGCGAGTGCGCAGCGCAATGGCACCTCGCTGGCCATGCTGTTCATCGACCTCGACGGCTTCAAGCCGGTCAACGACCGCTACGGCCACGACACCGGCGACGCACTGCTGCAGGCGGTGGCGAAGCGGCTGCGCGGCACGCTGCGCCATTCGGACACCGCGGCCCGCATCGGTGGCGACGAGTTCGTGGTGCTGCTGCCCGTCCTCGCCGAGACCCAGGACGCCGGCCTGATCGCCGCCAAGCTGCGGACTGCGATCGCAAGCCCGTTCGAGATCGACGGCCACCGCATCACGATCTCGGCCAGCATCGGTCTCGCCCTCTACCCGCGGGACGGAGACACGGCAAGCGAGCTGATGCGCACCGCCGACGGTGCGATGTACGCCGACAAGCGCCAGCACGCAGTCTAGGGGGCACCCGCCCCCTCACGACGGGGCGGGCATTTGCACGTATAGTCCGCCCACCGCGCACCTCCCCGTTTTCCCGATTCCCATGTTCCGCTCGCTCCGCTCCCCCGACGTCCTGATCACCACGCTGGCCGCGGCTGGCATCCTGCTGGTGACGATGGGCGCCCGCCAGTCGATGGGCCTCTTCGTCAGCCCGCTCAACACCGCCACCGGCCTCGGCATCGCCACCATCAGCCTGGCGATGGCGGTGGCGCAGTTCGCCTGGGGGGCGATCCAGCCGGTGGCCGGCGCGGTCGCGGACCGCCACGGCGCCGGCCCGGTGCTGGTCGGCGCCCTGCTGCTGCTGGCGCTGGGCAGCGCCATCACGCCCTTCATGGATTCCGGCCTCGGCCTGGTCGTGACGATCGGGCTGATGTCGGCAATGGGTTCGGGCGCGGCCAGCTTCTCGGTACTGATCGGCGCCGCCGCGCAGCGCATGCCGCCCGAGGCGCGCGGCACGGCCTCGGGCGTGATCAATGCCGGCGGCTCCTTCGGCCAGTTCCTGTTCGCGCCGATCCTGCAGAAGCTGATCCAGACCGTGGGCTGGATGGGTGCGATGTGGGGCATGGCGCTGATGACGCTGGCCGCGCTGCCGCTGATCCGCCGCCTGACGCGGCCGGTGGAGAAACCGGTCCACCACGCCGAGACCGACCATGGCGTGATGCGCGCGATCCGCGACGCGATGAAGGACCGCAGCTACCTGCTGCTGCACCTGGGCTTCTTCACCTGCGGCTTCCACATCGCCTTTCTCGTCACCCACCTGCCGGGCGAGGTGGCGCTGTGCGGGCTGCCCCCCACGGTGGCGAGCTGGTCGCTGGCGATCATCGGCCTGGCCAACATCTTCGGCAGCCTGTACGCCGGCGCCTGCGTCGGGCGCTACCGCAGCAAGTACGTGCTGGCCGCCATGTACGGCTCGCGCGCGCTGCTGGTGGGCTGGTACCTGATGATGCCGTCGTCGGAATGGACCTTCTACCTCTTCGCCGCCGGCCTGGGATTCACCTGGCTGGCGACGGTGCCACCCACCGCCGCCATCGTCGGCAAGCTGTTCGGCGTGCGCTACCTCGGCACGCTGTTCGGGCTGACGCTGCTGTCGCACCAGACCGGCGGCTTCCTCGGTGCCTGGCTGGGCGGACTGGCGGTGGTCGAGTTCGGCGACTTCAGCTGGATGTGGTACGCCGACATGGCGCTGGCTGCGCTGGCCGCCGTCATCAACCTGCCGATCCGCGAGGCGCCCGTCGAACGCAAGCTGGCCACGGCCTGAAGCGGGCGCGGCCTGCGAGCGAGCGCGTAGCGTGCCTACAGGGCCTTGAGGAACGTCTCCATGGCAACGAGGGTCTGGTCGCGCAAAGCGTTCAGCCGCGCCAGGCCGGCATGTGCCTCGTCCCTGCGATCGCCGCGGTGCAGGCGCAGCAACTCGATGGCCAGCGCATGGACCTTCTGGTGGAGCTGGTCGAGTTCGGTCAGTCGCTCGCTCCCCAGCTCGTGGGGATTGGCCAGCACGCTGTCGAGCCAGCGACCGAAGGCACACTCGTGGGGGTCGAGCGCCGGTGGCGCGGCGCGCTCGCCCGAGAGGCATTCCTCGATGGCAAGGATCCAGCCGCGGTGTTCGACCGTGGCATACAGCAGCGGCATCGCGTCCGGCCCGAGGCGGCGCTGGCGGGTCCAGCTCTCCGGGGGTCGCCAGCTCGCGGCCCAGCCCGGCAGGGACTCCGGCGGCATCGGCCGCGCAATGCCGTAACCCTGGGCGTATTCGCAACCGAGCCGCAGCAGCAGCTCGCCGTGCGCCTCGGTCTCGACGCCTTCGGCCACGGCACGGCGGCGGAAGGCGCGCGCCAGGCCGAGCACGCCATCGAGGATGGCCAGGTCGTCGGCATCGTGCTGCATGTCGCGCACGAAGCTGCGGTCGATCTTCAACTCCGCCGCCGGCAGCCGCTTCAGGTAGCTGAGGGATGAATACCCGGTGCCGAAATCATCGAGCGAGAAGCCGACGCCCATGCGCGTGCACGTGGCCATGGTCTCGGCGACGTGGTTCATGTCGGCCAGCGCGCTGCTTTCCAGGACCTCGAGCTGCAGCATGTCGGGCGTGATCCCGGGATGCAGCGACAGCAGCAGGTAGAGACGCTCTGCGAAATCCGCCCGCTGCAGGTGATTGGCGGCGATATTGACGCTGACCGGCACGCGCAAGCCCTCCGCCTGCCACGCGGCAACCTGCCCCAGTGCGGCCTCGATGACCCATTCGCCGAGCTGGATGCCGAGGGGATGATGCTCGATCACCGGCAGGAAGCAGTCGGGCGACAGCAGGCCCTGTTCCGGGTGCTGCCAGCGGATCAGCGCCTCGACCCCGATCAGCTCGCCGGAATGCATGTTGACCTTGGGCTGGTAGTACAGCACGAACTCGCCCCGCACCAGTCCGTAGCGGATGCGTTCCAGGCTTTCGTGGTGGCTGCGCAGGTCGTGGTCGTGATCGGTGTCGAAAAGGTGATAGCGGTCCTTGCCGGCGAGCTTGGCCTGATACATCGCCTGGTCGGCCTGGCGCAGCAGCTGGTCGGGCTCGACTTCCTCACGCTGCGGGTAGAGCGTGACCCCGATGCTGCCCGACACCTGGAGCGAATGGCTACCCACCTCCACCGGCTCGGCCACGGTGGCCAGCAGGCGCCGCACCAGCGGCCGGCAGCTGTCGGCATCGGGCAGATCGCCCAGCACGGCCACGAACTCGTCGCCACCCAGGCGCGCCAGTGTGTCGCAGTCACGCATCACCTTGCGCATCCGGCCTGCCAGGGTCATCAGCAGCTGGTCGCCGGCGTCGTGCCCCTGGGTGTCATTGATCGTCTTGAAGCCATCGAGGTCGATATACACCACCGCGAGCCGCTGGTCGCCACGCCGGGCGCGCGCCATGGCCTGGTGCAGGCGGTCGGCGAACAGGACGCGGTTGGGCAGCGCGGTCAGCGCGTCGTAATGCGCGATGTGCTCGAGCTGGCGCTCGTGCTCCTTCTGCAGCGTGATGTCGGAGAACAGGCCGACGAAATGCCGGATCTCGCCGCGCGCGTCGCGCACCGCGCTCACGGTGAGCAGCTCGGCGAACAGCTCGCCGCCCTTGCGCCGGTTCCACACCTCGCCGTACCAGTGACCTTTCTCCAGCAGGCTCTGCCACAGCGCGGCGTGGAACTCCGGGCCGTGGCGGTCGGACTTGAGCAGGCTGGCCTCACGCCCGAGCACCTCATCGCGCGTGTAGCCGGTGATGCGCGTGAAGGCTTCGTTGACCTCGATGATGCGGCCCTGCACGTCGGTCACGATGATGCCCTCGCGCGAATGCGCGAACACCGTCGCCGCCAGACGCGCATCGGCGTCGCGGCGGTGGCGCAGCTGGGCATAGCGGATCGAGCGCCGCAGCGCCTCGCTGTCCCCGCCCTTGGGAAGATAATCGTCCGCGCCCAAGGCAATCGCGAGGCTGGTCGTTGCTGGGTCGTCGAGGCCGGCCAGCACCACGATCGGCGCCTCGGTCAACGCGCGGCAGCGCTCCACGGTCGCGGGGCCGAACGAGTCCGGCAGGTTCAGGTCCAGCAACACCACATCGGGCTGAAAGCCGCCGCCGGCCAGCAGCACCTCCGCCGCGCGCAGCGAATCGGCAACGTGGATGACGAAGTGCTCATGCAAGGCATCCAGCAGCTGCCAGCGGATCAGTTCGACATCGCCCGCCTCGTCCTCTATCAGCAGGACCTGCGCGGGTGCGGGAGAGGGCGCTTCCATCGGTGAGCTCCGTGAGCGATGCATGTGCCGCAAGGCGCCTGGTCAGCGTGCGGAAGGCCGGACCATCATGTTCCAGTATTCCCCAATGTCGCGGGCCCTGGAAATGAATTCATCCACAAGGCGCTCACGTCCGTCCCTGCCGACCGTCCCGAGGTTCGGCAGGCGCACAGGGCATCGAGGCGCTGCGACTCGTCATCGGGAAGGGATGGAGGCTGCATGCACCACAGGTCAAGAAGAAAAATCTATGACGCGATGATTCCGCCTGCGGTTAGCCAAGGCAAGCTGCAGTGCAGCGCACTTGTGCGCTCCGTCACGATGACAGTTGCAAATCCGCGAGCCGCGAATACAGGCCGCCGCGCAGGCGCAGGTCGGCTGGCGTGCCGGTCTCGACGATGCGGCCTTCCTCCATCACCACGATCCGGTCCACCTGCTGCACCGTGGCCAGGCGGTGGGCGATGATCAGCGTGGTGCGGCCCTGCATCGCAGCGGCCAGGCCCTGCTGCACGAGGATCTCGGACTCGGCGTCGAGGGCGCTGGTCGCTTCGTCGAGCAGCAGCACATGCGCCCCCTTCAGGATGGCGCGCGCGATCGCGATGCGCTGACGCTGCCCGCCGGACAGCCGGGTGCCGCGCTCGCCGAGGAAGGTCGCATAGCCCTCCGGCAGGCGGGCGATGAACTCGTCGGCCGCCGCCGCACGCGCGGCGGCGACCACTTCGTCGTCGCGCGCGTCCGGACGGCCGTAGCGGATGTTTTCCAGCGCGCTGGCGGAGAAGATCACCGGGTCCTGCGGCACGATGGCGATGTCGCCGCGCAGTTCGTGCAACGCCAACGCGCGGATGTCCTGGCCGTTGAGACGGATGCAGCCGCCCGAGACCTCGTAGTAGCGCAGCAGCAGCTGGAACAGCGTGGTCTTGCCCGCGCCCGAGGGCCCCACCAGGGCGACACGCTCGCCCGGCGCGATTTCGAGGCAGACATCGTCCAGCGCCCGCACGGTGGGCCGCGCCGGGTAGGAAAAGACGACGTGGTCGAAGGCGATGCCCACCTGCGCCGCGCGCAGCGGCGGCTGCGGCACGGCCGGCTCGCGGATGGCGGGCTCGGCATGCAGCAGCTCCAGCAGGCGCTCGGTCGCCCCCCCGGCGCGCATCACGTCGCCCCACACCTCGGCCAGCGTGCCCGCGCCGCCGGCGACCAGCGCCGCGTACAGCACGAAGGCGCCCAGCTCGCCCACGCTCAGGCGTCCGGCCTGCACCTGCTGCGCACCGATCCACAGCACGAAGATGATCGTGCCCATCACCGCACCGATGACCAGCGCGGTCAGCAGCGCGCGGACCCGCGTGCGGCGCACGGCCGTGCGGAAGCTGGTTTCGCTGCGCTCGGCGAAACGTTGTGCCTCGTTGCGCTCCTGGGTGAAGGCCTGCACCGTCGGCATCGCGTTGAGGATCTCGCCCGCCAGCGCCGAGGCGTCGGCGATGCGGTCCTGCGATTCGCGCGACAGCCTGCGCACGCGGCGGCCGATGGCGACGATGGGCAGCGCCAGCAAGGCCATCAGCCCGAAGATGAGGCCGAACAGCTGCACGCTGGTCACCGCCAGCATCACCATGCCACCGACGAACTGGAACAGGCTGCGCAGGCCCATCGACACCGAGCTGCCGACCACGGTCTGGATCAGCGTCGTGTCGCCCGTCAGCCGCGACAGCACTTCGCCGGTCTGCAAGGTCTCGAAGAACTGCGGCGACTGGCCGAGCACGCGCGCATACACCGCGCTGCGCAGGTCGGCCGTCACCCGCTCGCCCACCCACGACACGGTGTAGTAGCGCGCCGCCACCGTCAGCGCCCACAGGGCCGCCAGCGCGAACAGGCCGAGGAACTGGCCGTCGAGGCTGGCCGTGCCGAACAGGCCGCCGCCCGCCTTCACGCCGCTGCCGAAACCGGAGTCGAGCAAGTCGCGGAAGGCCAGCGGCACCACCAGGATGGTCGCCGACGCCAGGCACAGCAGCACGAAGGCCAGTGCGATGCGCGCGCGGTAGGGGCGCAGGAAGGGCGTCAGGCCACGTAGGGCGGACAAGGGGCGGGGCGGAGGGGGGCGATCGGGGCTTTGGCGGCGCATGCCCGATTATCGTCCACCGGCGGGCCGTGCGCCCTCAGCCTGGACTATGCTTCGACAGAGTCCCCTCGACCCTGGAGCCCCGCATGGAAACACCGGACACGATCCACGCCTTCTGGTTCGGTACGCACCCCGACGACGACGCGGTGATCGCCCGCCAGTCCGCCCTGTGGTGGCGCAAGCAGGCCGACGTCGATGCGGAGATCCGGCGGCGCTTCGCGCCCTGGGTCGCGCGCGCGGCACGCGGCGAGCTGGACGGCTGGCTGGCGGACGTCCGCGGCCGGCTGGCGCTGATCCTGCTGACCGACCAGTTCCCGCGCAACATCTGGCGCGGCGAGGCGGCGGCCTTCGCCTTCGACGTACTGGCCCTGCGCTGGGCGAAGGACACCCTGCGGCTGGGCCTGGACAACGAACTGCGTGCCGTGGAGCGCGTCTTCGTCTACCTGCCGCTGGAGCATTCGGAAGATCTCGGCGACCAGCGCGAGGCCGTACGGCTCTTTGACCGCCTCGCCGCCAGCGTGCCGGCGCCACACCGGCCCAGCTTCGATGGCTATCTCGACTACGCCCGCCGCCACCTCGCCATCATCGAGCGATTCGGGCGCTTCCCCCACCGCAATGCCGCGCTCGGCCGCGAGGCCCGCGAGGACGAAACGGCCTTCCTGCAGCAGCCGGGCTCATCCTTCTGAACCACGGTCGCGCCTGACGCCTGAGGACACCGCCCCCGGCCGCGGGTCGCGGTCCGTGCGCATGTAACTTTCATCGGCAGGGCGGAGGGCGGCCACGCGCAGCCGTCTACAATGGCGCCAGACCTTACCCGACCGGAGCGCGCCTCATGCACACGACCTCCCGTTCCCGCCTTTTCGCGCAATCGCGCACACTGCTGCAGGCGGTGCTGCTGCAGGCGGTGCTGCTGCTGTGCGCGCTGTCGCTGGCCGGCTGCGCCAGCCTGATCCACCGCGAGCCGGTGCGCATCAACGTCGTCGGCCTCGAGCCGCTGCCCGGACAGGGCATGGAAATGCGCTTCGCAGTGAAGCTGCGGGTGCAGAACCCCAACGAGACCGCGATCGAGTTCGACGGCCTGGCGCTCGAGCTCGATCTCAACGACAAGCCCTTCGCCACCGGCGTCAGCGACCAGCGCGGCAGCGTGCCGCGTTTCGGCGAGGCCCTGGTCAGCATTCCGGTGTCGGTGTCGGCGGTCGCCGTGGTGCGCCAGGCGCTCGGCGTGATGGACGGAAAGGCCGTCGACAACGTCCCCTACACCCTGCGCGGCCGGCTGGCCGGCGGCGTGCTGGGCGGCGTGCGCTTCTCGGACAAGGGCACGCTGAGCCTGCCCGACGGGCTGAAGACGCCGCGCTGAGCCGCCCGGCCCCCCTGCACGCATTTACCCCACTCACCCCATTCGCCGCCCCCCGTCGCTCCTGCCCCGGCCAAGACCCATGCCCCCGTCCGTGAATACCGCCCCCTTCTTCGCCCCCGCCCACTTCGACGATGCCGCCGCCGCGCTCGAACGCGTGCGCGAGATCCACGCCACCAGCGTCGACCACCTGCGCGACGCGCTGCAGCGCTACGTGGCCGGCGGCGACATCGGCCGCCATGTGCGCGCCTGCTATCCGCTGGTGCGGGTGCGCACCGACACCGTGGCGCGGGCGGACTCGCGCCTGTCCTACGGCTTCGTCGCCGGCCCAGGCGTGTTCGAGACCACGCTGACGCGGCCCGACCTGTTCGCCGACTACTACCGCGAGCAGTTCCGCCTGCTGCTGCAGAACCACGGCGTGCCACTGGAAGTGGGGACCAGCACGCAGCCCATCCCGGTGCATTTCGCGCTGGCCGAGGACGACCACCTCGAAGGCCAGCTCGGCCCCGACCGCCGCCTGCTGCTGCGCGACCGCTTCGACCTGCCCGACCTCGGCGCCATGGACGACGGCATCGCCAACGGCACCTTCGAGCCAGGCCCGGGCGAGCCGCATCCGCTGGCGCTGTTCACCGCGCCGCGGGTCGATTACTCGCTGCACCGCCTGCGCCACTACACCGGCACCCGGCCCGAGCACTTCCAGAACTTCATCCTGTTCACCAACTACCAGTTCTACATCGACGAGTTCATCAAGCTCGGCCACGAGCTGATGGCCGACGGCGCCTCCGGCCACGGCTACGAGGCCTTCGTCGAGCCCGGCGACGTCCTCACCCGCCGCACCGGCCTGCCGCCGGAGGCGCGCGACGCGCGGGGCACCGTGCCGCCACGCCTGCCGCAGATGCCGGCCTATCACCTGGTGCGCGGCGACCGCAGCGGCATCACCATGGTCAATATCGGTGTCGGCCCGGCCAACGCCAAGACCATCACCGACCACATCGCGGTGCTGCGCCCGCACGCGTGGCTGATGCTCGGCCACTGCGCCGGCCTGCGCAACAGCCAGCACCTGGGCGACTACGTGCTCGCCCACGGCTACGTGCGCGAGGACCACGTGCTCGACGAGGAGCTGCCGCTGTGGGTGCCGATCCCGGCGCTGGCCGAGGTGCAGGTGGCGCTGGAGGCCGCGGTGGAGGAGATCACGCAGCTGTCCGGCTACGAGCTGAAACGCGTGCTGCGCACCGGCACCGTCGCCAGCACCGACAACCGCAACTGGGAGCTGCTGCCCTCGCATGGCATGGCCAGCAGCCCGGAACGCCGCTTCAGCCAGAGCCGCGCGGTCGCGCTGGACATGGAATCGGCCACGATCGCCGCCAACGGCTTCCGCTTCCGCGTGCCCTACGGCACCCTGCTGTGCATCAGCGACAAGCCGCTGCACGGCGAGATCAAGCTGCCGGGCATGGCCAACCAGTTCTACCGCGAGCGTGTCGACCAGCACCTGCGCATCGGCATCCGCGCCCTCGAGCGCCTGCGCGAACAGGGCATCGACCGCCTGCACAGCCGCAAGCTGCGCAGCTTCGCCGAGGTGGCGTTCCAGTAACGTCTGCGGCATCCTCGCGCCCCTTCGCCAGAAAGACCCGCCATGTCCGCCGCCCGCCCGATCCGCGTGCTCTCCGTCATCCCGCCGATGACGCAGCTCAACACGCCCTACCCGTCCACCGCCTACCTCACCGGCTTCCTGCGCTCGCGCGGTATCGATGCGGTACAGGAGGACCTGGCGCTGAAGCTGGTGCTGCGCCTGCTGTCGCCCGCCGGGCTGGACCACATCCGCGCCCGCGCCGAGGCGCTGCCGCGCGCGCAGCGTACGCCGCTGGTGCAGGGCTTCATCGAGCACTTCGCGCGCTACCGCTTCACCATCGGCCCGACCATCGCCTTCCTGCAAGGGCGCGACCCGACCATCGCCCATCGCATCGCCAGCCGGACCTTCCTGCCCGAGGGGCCGCGCTTCGACGCGGTCGACGCCTACGTCGACCCCAGCGACCCGGACGGCGGCGACCCGCTGGGCTGGGCTTTCGGCGCCCTCGGGCTGGCCGATCGCGCGCGCCACCTGGCGACGCTGTACCTCAACGAGCTCGCCGACATCCTGCGCGAGGCGGTCGATGCCCGCTTCGAGTTCGTGCGCTACGCCGAGACGCTGGCGATGAGCCAGCCGACCTTCGAACCGCTCGCCACCGCACTCGCCGCGCCGCCCACCCTGGTCGACGACACCCTGCGCGAACTCACCCTCGAGGCCATCGCCCGTCACGCACCGCAGCTCGTGCTGGTGTCCACGCCCTTCCCCGGCTCGGTGTATGGCGCCTTCCGCATCGCGCAGGCGATCAAGGCCGCGCACCCGGACATCGTCACCGTGCTCGGTGGCGGCTTCGTCAACACCGAGCTGCGCGAGCTGGCCGAGCCGCGCGTGTTCGACTACTTCGACTACGTCACGCTGGACGACGGCGAGCGTCCGCTGCTGGCGCTGCTCGAGCACCTGCAGGGCAGGCGCGGCCGATCACGCCTGGTGCGGACCTTCGTGCGCGACGCCGAAACGCGGGCCGTGCGCTACATCAACCTGGTCGAGCCCGACGTGCCCTTCGCCGAGGTCGGCACCCCGACCTGGGACGGCCTGCCGCTGGACGGCTACCTGTCGGTGCTCGACATGCTCAACCCCATGCACCGGCTGTGGTCCGACGGACGCTGGAACAAGCTCACCGTCGCGCACGGCTGCTACTGGAAGAAGTGCAGCTTCTGCGACGTCAGCCTCGACTACATCGGCCGCTACGACGGCGCCCCGGCCGCCCTGCTGGTCGACCGCATCGAGGCCATCATCGCCGAGACCGGGCAGACCGGCTTTCACTTCGTCGACGAGGCCGCTCCGCCCAAGGCGCTGAAGGCGCTGGCCGAGGAGCTGCTGCGCCGGGGCGTGGCGATCTCGTGGTGGGGCAACATCCGCTTCGAGAAGTCCTTCACCCCCGAGGTCTGCCAGCTGCTGGCCGACAGCGGCTGCATCGCGGTGTCGGGCGGGCTGGAAGTGGCCTCCGACCGTCTGCTCAAGCTGATGAAGAAGGGCGTGTCGGTGGAACAGGTGGCGCGCGTCACCCACGCCTTCACCGAGGCCGGAGTGCTGGTCCATGCCTACCTGATGTACGGCTTCCCGACGCAGACCGTGCATGACACGGTCGATGCGCTCGAGTACGTGCGCCAGCTCTTCGCAGCCGGCTGCATCCAGTCCGGCTTCTTCCATCGCTTCGCGTGCACCGTGCATTCACCGGTGGGCCGGCACCCGGAGGAGTACGGCGTCGAACTGCTGCCGCTGCCGCAGGTGAGCTTCGCCAAGAACGATGTCGGCTTCATCGATCCCACCGGCGTCGACCATGACCGCCTCGGGCGGGCGCTGAACAAGGCGCTGTACAACTACATGCACGGCATCGGCCTGGAAGCCGACGTGCGCGAGTGGTTCGACGAGCGCGTGCCGCGACCGCGGGTCGCCAGGCACTTCATCGCCCGCGCCCTGCATGCGGCGGTGCACGATTAACGCCACGCGTCCGGCCTCCTATACTGCAGGCCTTAGAAGCAACCGGGCCGACACGGCCCCACCCGGATGGACACCCCGCTTCCGCCTGCACCGGACCTGAGATTCGCATTCGATGCGGCAACGCAGACGCTGCGGGCGAGCCTGTCGCCCGGCAGCCTCGTGCCCAGCATCGACCCCCTGTGGCTGCACGACCGGCTCGAGGATGCAGGCTATGCGAAGTTCAAGCTGCGCACGAACGCGGTCACGACCCTGATCACCCAGTACAACGCCGGCGGCAGGGTGATCGACCTGGAGATCGCGGATGCGGTCGATGGTGCGCTGCAGATCACGACCTCGCCCGACAGCATGGAGGCGCGGCTCACGATCACCCCGGCCGAGGGCGGCCGTGCCGTCACCAAGGACGACGTGCTCGAGCAGCTCGCCGGCCGCGGCATCTACGAAGGCGTGCGGGTCGAGGAGATCAACCGCGCGATCGCCGCCGGCGTTGCGCAGGAGGTGGTGATCGCGCGCGGACGCGAACCGGTCGACGGCGAGGACGGCAGGCTCGAATACCTGTTGCCGGAGACGCGCGCCCGCGTGCCCAACATCCGCCCCAGCGGTCGCACGGATTACCGCGACCTCGGCGAGATCCAGGTCGTCCGTGAAGGCGACGCGCTGATGCGGCGCCACCCGCCCACCGCCGGCACGCCCGGCCTCGACGTGACCGGCCGCCCGATCCCGCCCACCCCAGGCCGTGACCAGCGCTTCGCCAGCGGCCTGCGCGGCGTGCGTGCGCAGGCCGAGGACCCCGACCTGCTGGTCGCCGCCAGCGATGGCCAGCCGGTACGGGTGCGCGGCGGCATGATGGTCGAGCCGGTCTACACGGTCGATACCGTCGACATGACGACCGGCAACATCCGGTTCGACGGCACGGTGAAAGTGCGCGGCGACGTCAAGGCCGGCATGCGCATCGAAGCCAGCGGCGACATCGAGATCGGCGGCGTAGTCGAGCCGGCGACGCTGGATGCCGGCGGCAACATCGTGGTCAAGAGCGGTGTGCTCGGTGCCAGCAACAAGAAGGACAGCGCAAACCATCGCATCCACTGCGACGGCAGCTTCTCGGCGACCTATGCGCAGCAGGCCCGCATCGAGGCAGGCGACTCGATCTTCATCGACGACCTGGCCATGCAATGCACGTTACGTGCGAAGAACCACATCCGCATCGGCAACCGCCGCCGCGGCCATGTCATCGGCGGGGTACTGCACGCCACCTTGTCGATCCAGGCCCGCGTGATCGGGGCCCCGAACCGCATCCGTACCGAGCTCGAGATCGGCCCCGACAACACGCTGTCGGGCGCCCTGCGGGACATGGTGCAACTGCGCGACGGCAAGGAAAACCAGCTGCTCGAGATCGGCAAGGTCCTCACCCTGTCAGACCGCCAGCCCGGCCGCATCCCGACCGAGATGCGCGATCGTGCCCAGCAGACGGCGAAGACGCTGTCGTCCGAGGTCGAATCGCTGCGCGAGAACGAGGACGCGGTCCGTTACCTGCTCGACCTGGCAAGGCAGGCGCGCGTCTCCGCCGACCAGGCCATGCATGAAGGCGTGGTCGTGTCGATGGGCGAAGCCCGGCTCGCGATCCAGGGCCACCGGGGGCCGAGCACGGTGCGTCTGGCCGAGCACGGACTCGGCGTTTTCGCCCTCGAGGACGAAGGCGCGCCCGGCAACGAAAGGTGACAATTCCGGGCGCTTGCGGCATGATTATTTTTCCTCAAACAAATCAAGGGTCAGGCGGGGTCAAAAAATTGACTCCGCGCTATGAGTCGTTGCTCCTTGTCGAACACCACCGAGCCGGTCCGCGCCGAGGATGAATCCTCGCCCGATGCGGATGCCGACTCGCCGGGGCGATCTTGCCCGCCCCCACCGCCGGCGGCCCGCTCTGCCGGCGTGTTTCCTGTGCGTGCCTTCCGTGCGCACACCCTTTCCCTGATGCGATCCCCGCGCACGCACCTTGCCGTGCGCGCTGAACACCTGTCGCCCACGCCCATGCGCACCGCACCTGCCGGCCCGCTGGGGCGTGCGCACGCCTGAGCCCTGCCGAAAACTGCCCCCATGGAAATATTCGTACTCATCGCCCTCATCATCCTGAATGGCCTGTTCGCCATGTCGGAAATCGCGCTCGTGACCGCACGCCGCGCACGGCTGGCCAAACTCGCCGAGGATGGCGACAACGCAGCGGCGGTGGCCGTCAAGCTCGGCGAGGAGCCCACCCGCTTCCTGTCGACGATCCAGATCGGCATCACCTCGATCGGCATCCTCAACGGTATCGTCGGCGAGGCCGCGCTGGCCGGGCCGCTCGCGCACTGGCTGCAGTCGCTCGGCGTCGAGCAGCGCGTCAGCGAGATCGGCTCGACCGTGCTGGTCGTGGTGGTCATCACCTACGTGTCGATCGTGATCGGCGAGCTGGTGCCCAAGCGCATCGGCCAGATCAACCCGGAAGGCATCGCACGCCTGGTCGCGCGACCGATGAACATGCTGTCGATCGCCTCGCGCCCCTTCGTCCATCTGCTGTCGAGCTCCACCGCGCTGCTGCTGCGGGTGATGGGCCAGCGCGAGACCGGGGGCCCGAGCGTGACCGAGGAGGAGATCCGCGCCATGCTCGACGAAGGCTCGGAGGCCGGCATCATCGAGAAGAGCGAGCACGAGATGGTGCGCAACGTGTTCCGCCTCGACGAGCGTCAGCTCGGCTCGCTGATGGTGCCGCGCTCGGACATCGTGTGGCTCGACGTGAACCGTCCGCTCGACGAGAACCTGGCGCTGATGGCGGATTCCGCCCACTCGCGCTTCCCGGTGTGTCGCGGCGGCCTCGAGGAGATCCTCGGCATCATCAGTTCCAAGCAGCTCTTCAACCAGACCCTGCGCGGTGCCGAGGTCGACCTGACCGAAGCCCTGCAGGCACCGGTCTACGTGCCCGAGTCGCTCACCGGCATGGAGCTGCTCGACCAGTTCCGCGCCTCCAGCACGCACATGGTGTTCGTCATCGACGAGTACGGCGAGGTGCTGGGCATGGTCACGCTGCACGACCTGCTCGAGTCGGTGACCGGCGAGTTCCAGACCGAAAACGCCGAGGAAGCCTGGGCGGTGCAGCGCGAGGACGGCTCCTGGCTGCTAGACGGCCTGATTCCCATCCTCGAACTGAAGGACCGCCTCGACATGAAGGCCGTGCCGGAGGAGGACAAGGGGCGCTACCACACCCTGTCCGGCATGATGATGTGGCTGCTCGGCCGCCTGCCGAGCACCGGCGACATCGCGGTGTGGGAGGACTGGCGCTTCGAGGTGGTCGACCTCGACGGCAAGCGCATCGACAAGGTGCTCGCCAGCCGGGTGCCCGAACCCAGCGGCGAGGAAACCCCGGAAGGCAGCGAGCCCGGCGCCTGAGCCGTTCGCCACGACCGGCGCAAGATCGGGATAGGGGCGGCCAGGTTACCTGACCGTTCCCCTCCCACACCACCCGGCATGCGGGTCCGCACCGGGCGGTTCGAGTCGTTGAGGTCATGAGAGCCGGGGCACACCGAGCCGATCAAAGTAGGCAACAGGCATTGCGCGGTTCAGCAGGAAGCGGCTGTTACGCCACCACCTTCGACTGTTCGCCGCCACCTGTCGAGCGTCCGTTTCCGAAGCGCCCAGAGCCTTCAATTCCCGGTACATCGTCGTACCCCGACGCCAGTGCTTGAGCTGCACCGCACGCAGCCGGTGTCGAATCCACTCGTCGAGTTCGCGGAACACCTTGGGTGTCTGCGCGAGTTGGAAGTACGCCTTCCAGCCCGGCATGTAGGCCCGCAGCCGTTCGGCAGTCTCGGTCAGGTTGCGCCCGCCCGAGCGACACGTGAATTGCCGGATGCGTTGCTTGAAGGCGTTGAGCGCCTTGTCGGCCACCCTGCACTTGACCTGTCCGCCTGGGCCGTACCAGAAGGCATAGCCCAGAAACTTGCGGCGCGAGGCCGGCGCGACGGCCGTCTTGGCGTCGTTCACCTTCAGGCGGAGTCGCTCGTAGAGCTTGGTCAGGCCCGCTAGCACCCGTTCGCCTGCACGGCGACTGCGCACATACACATTGCAGTCGTCGGCGTAGCGCACGAAGCGGTGCCCCCGCCGCTCCAGTTCCCGATCCACCTCGTCGAGCAGCACATTGGCCAGCAGCGGCGACAGCGGCCCGCCTTGCGGCGTGCCCTCAAACCGCTCCATGACCACGCCGCCACCCATGATCCCGGCCACGAGGTAACAACGGATCAGCCGCAGCACGGCCTTGTCCTCGATTCGCCTCGCCAGGCGTTCCATCAGGATGTCGTGATTGACCCGGTCGAAGAACTTCTCCAAATCCACATCGACCACCACCCGGTAACCGTCCTGCACGTAGCGCTGTGCATCGAGCACCGCGTCGTGCGCACGGCG
Source organism: Thauera humireducens (assembly GCF_001051995.2). Lineage (NCBI taxonomy): Bacteria > Pseudomonadati > Pseudomonadota > Betaproteobacteria > Rhodocyclales > Zoogloeaceae > Thauera > Thauera humireducens. Next base: position 3,031,906 of record NZ_CP014646.1, read on the forward strand.
TCCCGGGCGAAAGCCATAGCTATGGTCAGAGAACGTCGGATCAATCCTGGGCTGCAAGACTTGCAGCAGGGCTTGCTGGATCAGCCGATCCGTCACCGTCGGAATCCCCAGTTCGCGCACCCCGCCATCGGACTTCGGGATCTGGACGCGGCGCACCGGAGAAGGCCGGTAGCTGCCATCCAGCAAGGACTCCCGAATCCGAGGCCAGTGCGCTCTCAGGTAGGCCGCCGTCTCGGCGATCGACAACCCATCCACCCCAGCACTGCCGCGATTGGATTTGACGCGTTTCCACGCCGCCTCCATGTTCGCTTTCGCGAGCGCCTGAAGAAGCAGGCCATCTCGCCCCGGGCTTCCGGTTTCATGCCGCGCCGTCCGTGCTTCATCACGCACCGCTTCGGGATCGGCTTCACCTCGCCCTCCCGCGTTGCGCCCCGGCCTCCCGAGCTTCTGATGCATTGCACGTCCGAGCGACACGGCCTTCGGCCCTCCTACTCGTTCGGCCCTTCCCCGGCGGTCTCCAGCCTCAACGGCCCTACCACCAAGTACTACAGCCTCTGCTGACTTCTCGCTCCGGCTCAGCACCGTCGCCCTTTCAGGCATAAGGCGAGATCTCCCCAGGTAAGAACGCACTCCTTCGCTGCACAACCGCCGGATCTACGCCACTTCGCCTTGATCACGAGAGCTTCCCGATTACGTGCTCGCTCGCCCTGCTCCGCAGCGCCTTCTATCCGATTCTTGTCCATCGGCTCGCAGCTTATGCTCCACGCTTCCTTCCCACGCTCGGTCACCCTCACGCAGTTGCGCTTCACTTCGTTCGCTGTGATCAACTTACGGCGGGACTTCCACCCGCAGGAGTGCGCCCATGCTGGGCGCACACGGAAAAACGCCCCGCAGTCCTGCCGGACGCGGGGCGTTCTGCTGTCGGCGCGGTCGCCAGGCCGCCGCTCGCAGCCCGGCGCCGGACGACTTCAGCGCATCACTTCAGCGCGGCGAGCGCGGCAGCGTAGTCCGGCTCGTCCTTGATCTCGGGCACGAGCTGCGAATACACGACCTTGTCGTTCGCATCGACCACCACTACCGCGCGCGCGGTGACGCCGGCCAGCGGGCCGGAGGTGATGGCGACGCCGTAGTCCTGACCGAAGGCCGGGTTGCGGAAGGTCGACAGCGTCTTCACGTTCTGCAGGCCCTCGGTCTCGCAGAAGCGCTTGGCGGCGAAGGGCAGGTCGGCGGACACGACCAGCACCACGGTGTCGGCCAGGCTGCCGGCATCGGCGTTGAACTTGCGCGTCGAGGTGGCGCACACCGGGGTGTCCAGGCTGGGGACGATGTTCAGCACCTTGCGCTTGCCGGCGAAGGCCTCGAGGCCGACGTCGGCCAGGTCGGCACCGGTCAGCTTGAACGCGGGCGCCTGCTCACCCGCCTGCGGGAAACGGCCGGCAACGTCGATCGGGTTGCCACCAAGGGTCACTTTGCTCATGGGTCTGTCCTCTGTCTCAGGATTGGTTGGGCCGCCGTGCTCTTTCCGGCAGCGGTCGGCGGACCGTCAGCCTACACCAAGGCATGACATCCGGCGACCGCTGCGCTCAGCGCGGCGGCCGGTCCTCGATCTCGACCTCGCGGATCACCTCGCCCTCGATGATCATGCCGCGCCCCGTCGGCGGATGTTCGCGCATCTGCTTGCGCAGCGCGCGCGTCTTCCACCACAGGTAGCCCCACGCCACCGCGCCGACGGTAACGACGACGGCGAACAGCACGACCGAGAACATCAGGGCCACGCCGAACACCGCGATGGTGACGAGCACGGTGACGATCTTCTGCAGCAGGCTGGGCGGCGTGCCGTCACCGCGGCCGAACTGGTTGAAGAAACTGGAGAACTTCGGATCACGATACATGAGGGGTTCCTGGTAGGGATCGGGGCCTGCACGCCCTGCGTGCCTGGACGGGTTGCAGGTCAGAGCCCGCACCGGACAAAAGATTCCGGCCCGCGCCTGTTTCAGCATGAAACGATGCCGCCCCGGCCGTCCGACAGTCCACCAGCAATCCCGGACCGATGCAAGCTGCGCTAGTCTCGGGGGCGTTCGATGCGGAAACCACGTCATGTCATCGCAGCAACGCCCTGCGCGCCGGAACGGGCAGCCCCGGATCCCGCTGATCCTGTTCGGCGCCTTCGACCGCCACAACTTCGGCGACCTCCTGCTTGGCCGCATCGCGGCCCGGACGACAGGACGGGCGGACGCCATCGCCGCAGGCCTCGCGGCGCGCGAGCTGCGCCGCGCGGGTGGCTTTGCGGTGGCGGCGCTCGACGACATCGTGGCGGCACAGGCGGGCCATGCCTTCGACCTGCTGCAGGTCGGTGGCGAGATCCTGGGCTGTTCGCGCTACGAAGCCGCGGTGATGCTGCTCGCGCCCGACGAGGCCGCGCGCATCGTCGCCCGCCTCGACCGCGACACGGCCGCCCGCGATCACTGGGCGGTCGGCCAGCCCGGCACCGCACGTGAGCTACCCTATGTTGCCTCGCGCGCCGCCTTGCCCGGCGTGCGCCGCATCCTGCATGCGGGCATCGGCGGCGTGGAACTCGAGACCCTGCCGGCGATGCTGCGCGACACCGCGCTGGCCCGGCTGCGCGACGCCGACCGCATCTGGGTGCGCGATGCAATAACGCAGGACGCACTGATGCGGGCCGGCCTCCACAGCCGGCTCGCGCCCGACCCGGCGACCCTCGTCGCCCACCTGTTTTCGGCGCGGATCGCCCGCTGGTCCAATGGCGCCGGCATGGCGGCCCTGCGCGCACGCTTCCCGCAGGGCTACCTGGCCCTGCAGTTCAGCGCCGATTTCGGCGACGACGAAACCTTGCGCCAGCTCGCCAACGGGGTCGAAACCTTCGCCGCCGCGCGCGGACTGGGCATCGTCGCCTTCTGCGCAGGGCGCGCGCCGTGGCACGACGACCCGGCGATCTACCGGCGCCTGCGTTACTTCCTCACCGACCCGCAACGTCTGGTATCGAGCCCGGCCCGCAGCCTGTGGGCGCTGTGCGCGCTGATCGCAGAGTCCTACGCAGTGTGCGCTTCGAGCCTGCATGCGCGCATCGTCGGCGAGGCCTTCGCGCGGCCGGTGGTCACCCTGCTGCGCACGCCCCGGGCCGGGCGCAAGCAGTCGGCCTACGCACGGACCTGGGACCCGGACGGACTGAACCGGCTCGCGCGGCCGGAGATGGCGGAGGCGGCGCTGGCAGGCGCGAGCCGTCTCGATCCGGCGCGACGCACGCGACACGCCCGGCAGCTGGCAGACCACGCCACCGAAGCCTGGCAGTGGCTGCTGGCGCCCTGATGCCGACACACGTCAGCCGGGCAAGGACACCGCGACCGTGTCCAGCACCTCCGCCTTGCCCGCGTCGCCCCGCTTTCCGCGCAGACGCAGGAAGGCGGCCAGCATCGCCAGTTGCGCACGAACCGAATCGAGCTCGCGCGCCGACGCGGCGACCGTCGCCAGGGCATCACGATAAAGGTCGCCCAGCACGACTTCCGCGCTGCGCCCCTCGGGCAGCGCGCCACCTGCAAGCCAGGCCGCCACGGTCGCATCGGCCGCCATCGCGGCATCCCAGAACGCAAAGCTGCGCTCGAAGCGCCGCCGGGCCCGCTCCACGCACGCGAGCGCATCGACCCCACCCGCACCGGCGTCACCGAGGACAGCATCGAGCTGCAGGCGGTTGATGCGCGCCTGCGGGTTCCAGTCCGTGGCGCGCGCATCGCCCTCGCCGGCAGCGTAGGCGTCGCGCGCGCGCGACAGGGCTTCACGAACGGCCTGCAGCTCGGGTTCGGGGCCACGCAGCAGGACCATGGCCTTGCGCTTCCAGGCGCTGCCGAAGATACCCTGGCGTTCGGCATTGGGAATGGGTGGGGTCTCCGCGCCACGTGCCGCCGTGGCCGGATGCTCCCCGGACAGGGCCGACAGCGCGCCGGCACGCGCCAGCGCATCGTCGATCAGCGTCGCCGCGGCCTTCAGGTCCTGCCCCTCGCCCGGCCCGCTGAGGCGCTCGGCCTCGCGCGCCTCCATGTTGATGAGCTGCTCGATCGCGCTGATCGGCACCAGTCCCTGCGACGAATCCTCGGCAATCGCCCGCAGCAGCGCGGCGCGTGCCGCCGCGAAGCCTGCGCCGCCGTACTCGGCATAGAGACGCCCCTGCGCCTGCAGCACATCGGTGCGCTCCGCCCAGTGCGGCGGCAGCCGGCCCAGGCGGCGGCGCACGCGCTTCTGCAGGGCGGTGAAGTCACGCGCGCTCCTGCCAGCCGCCGGCAGGCGGGTATCGAGCCGCAGTTGCTCCAGCCAGTCGAGCAGTTGCTCGGGCGCCCGCAGCGGCGTGTCGTCGCGGCTCGCCGGCTCACCCAGTCGGAGCTGGAAAGCCGGATCGCCGTAGGCCTGGTAGGCGCCCCAGGTATTGCAGTCGGGGTAGGTATCGAGGGCGGCAATACGGGCGGCGAAGAGCGCATCCGCAAAGCGTGCGCCGCGAACCGCCATGTGGGTGAAGAAAGTCTCGGCGAAGGTGAGCCCGGCATCGTCGCGGACCTCCCAGCCGGCCGCGACCACGCAGCGCACGCCCATGTCGATCAGCTCGCGCGCGAGGCTGGCCGCCAGGCGCTGGCCGGATTCGCCCTCGCCGATCCGGCCGAGGTGGCAGCAGCTCAGGAACACCAGGTCGGGCACCGTCTCCATCAGGCCGATCTCGGCGGCCGACAGCAGCAGTCCGTCGGACAGCACAACGCCACTGCGATAACGCCCGTCGGCGCCGCGCCTGGCGTAGATGCCGTGCGCGGCGATGGCGAGGATGCGGCAGGGGCGGGCGAAAAGGCGGGCGAACACTTCGGGCGCGCGCGAATCCGGTGGCGCATGGCTGACCGTGTAGCCCGCCGCCTCGAGGATGCGGACCACGGCATCGCCTTCGCGCGCCGCGCCCTCGAGGCTGGGCAGGCGATCGGGACGCGGCTTGCCCTCGGCATCGAGGCGCGGCTTCCAGCCCGGACCGCCGAACTGCGCGTAATAGCCCTCGGTACTGGGGTTGGCGATCACGCACGCGCTGATCGCGTCGGTGCGCACGATCTCGCGGCGGAAGCGCGTGGTCATGAACTGGCGCACCATGCGGGTCGTGCGCACCAGCGGTTCGCCATCGGCTTCCAGAAGCTCCCACGGCAGGTTGGCCGTGCGCTCGTCCACCACCAGGATCAGGTTGTTGGCCTTGCGCGCGGCGGCCTTGAACTCCACCGGCACCAGCAGCTGGAACAGCAGATGACCCAGCGCCTGTTCACCCTGCGCATGGCGCGTGGCGGCCGGACCGGTGAGCGCCTCGGTGGCGAGCTTCTCGACCAGGCCCGGCTGGCGCTGCTGCACCACCGCCTCGGCGCGCGCCTTCTCGCCCATGTAGGTGAAACGCAGGCGCTCGGCATGGCGCAGCACCGGCGGCGAATCCAGCCCTGGCTGCAGCGCGGCGGCATCGACCGCCTCGGCGCCGCAGCCATACAGGCTCAGCCAGCGGCGCAGTACATCCGGCGGCAGCGGGTTGCGCAGGCGGGGCGTCCAGCAATCGGCCGGGCAGTCGCTGTCGTCGTGGTCGGCATCGCCCACCGCCAGGCGCGGCCAATAGTCGGAAAAGGGCGTGACCGTCAGGCGCTGGCGCACGCCCTCGCCGTGGCGAAGTTCGGTGGCGGCCTCGAGTTCGACGCCCAGTTGCGCGAGCTCGCCCGCCAGCGTCTGCCCCAGCGCGCTCACCGCATCGGCCGCGGAGATTGCCGCATCGCGATAGAGCTCGACCAGTTCCAGCTCGACGATGCGCCCCGACGGCGCCTTGCGCCCGCCGGCGCCCTGGGCGAAATCCCGGTTGGCGAGCAGCACGCCACGCACGATCGCCTTCACCGCATCGCCGACTTCGAGCTGGGCCGCGGAGTTGGTGCCGATCAGCAGGCTGGCCAGACGCAGCGGCAGCGTCCCTTCGCCCCCGGCAGCCTGCATGCAGTGCGCCTCGACATTGCGATCGCAGGCGTGCAGCAGATAGCGCAGCGCACCGGCGCGCACCGCCTCGGTGACGCCTTCGGCCCCCAGCCGCCCCATCTCGCCCAGACCGACGACCACCGCGCCGCGCCCGGTTCCGCGCAGACGCTCCTCGCGGCTGCGCGGCATCAGCACCACCGCGGCGCTGCCGAGCTCGGCGGCATGGACGCCCAGGCGCTGGCGATGGCTCAGCGCGCCGCCCACCAGCCAGCGGTCGATCACGCCTTCGGCGCCGGCGATCAGATCGCCGGCGTAATGGCCGCACAGGATCGGCACCTGGACGAAACGCAGGTCCATCGCCCGCACCGACACCGCCAGCGTGGCCCGCTTGCGCCGCGGCAAGGGCTGCAGGTGCCCGCCCAGCACACGGCTGACGATCTCGGCGTCGGTCGGGTAGGCAGGCGGCGGCCCCGCGCGATAGCTCAGCAGGGGCGCGGCCAGTTCCTCGCCGCGGCTCACCGGCAGGCGGCCGAGACGAAGCGGCGCACCATCGGCGAGCAGGGACTCGATGTCGGCGAAGAACTTCGGCGTGCTGGTCAGGCCCATGTGGTCGGCCGGCATCATCCAGTAGCGCTCGTCGGGCAGGCCGGGCAGACGGCCGGACTGCCAGGTCACCGAGCCGTCGCCAAACGGCGTGCCGCGCATCACCACGTTCCGGGGTTTGCCGTCCTCGGTGCGCACGAGAATGCCGCAGGGCGTGTTGTCCGCCTGGCCGAAGACGTAAGCGATCCGCTCGGGCGCCTCGGCCACCCAGTGCGTGTCGGCCACGTCCCGCCAGAAGCCGACGGCGTCGTCGAGCAGGCCCTGCGCCGGCTTGCCGGCGAGGCGGCGACCGAACCAGAAGTCGTCGTTGATCGCCGCCAGTTCGGACCAGGTCTCGGCACGGAAGTAATCCCGCTCCGCCGCGCCGCCGGTGTCCTCGAAGCCCGGCGCCGGCAGCAGATGCACCGCGCCGGGGAAGGCGGCGACGATGTCGAGCACCGACTGCAGGCCGTTCTTCATGTCCAGCCGCGCCAGCATGCGGACCGTGTCCGACTGGCCGAGCAGGGTTTCCACGAACAGGTGGGAGCCGTGGTTGGGCGTGCCCAGCATCAGCAGGCGGCCGCCCGGCCGCGCGACGAGGTCCTGCCACAGACGCCTGTCGGCCGTGAAGGCGGCACGCACCACCAGGCCGCCCATGCTGTGGGCGAGGATGCGCACCGGCTGTTCGGGATGCTTGCGCAGCGCCTCGCGCAGCACGCCGGCAAGCTCGACGCCCAGCGCACGGATGGGCTGGCGCCAGTCGTAATCGTGGCGGATCACGCGGTGGCTGCCTTCGAGGTGCTCGGCCAGCCGGCCGTAGGCCAGCCCGACGAGACCCTGCGCACGCACGGCCCGGCGTCCGCCCATCGCGATGCGCGACAGCCGGCCGCGCGCGAGATCGACGGGGTCGAGCCAGATCCGGTCGCCATCGGCCGCGAGATGACTGCCCATGATGCCGGGCAGCAGCACCAGCACCGGCAGGGTGTTGTCGGCGGGCTCCGCCTCGCCGCGACTGGCACGGCCCCCAGCGGCCTCCAGATCCGGCAGCGTGAGCGGCTGCCAGGGCGCGACCTGCTCCGGCGCGTCGTGCGTCAGCCAGCTGCCGAGCGCCCCGGGCAGCGGCACGCCCGCACTCTTCACGTCGTCGCGGAAGTAGCGGAAGTGGCTGACTTCGGGTCCCTGCACGTAGATCGCGCGGTGCGGTGCGTCCGCATCATCCGCGGCGCGGGCGAGCAGGCCGCCGTACATCGAGTCGGTATCGACCACAAGGTCGTTTCGCGAACGCTCGAAGAAGGCCCAATCGACGAACATCACGCCGATTCGCTGCAACATCCCGCCACCTTCGATGTCACCGGCGATCACCGCCATCCTGACCCGGGGCGCCAGCGCGGCGCGGCCGAGCAGCATGCCCATCGGCGACTCGGGCAGCATGGCCTCGATGCCGGGTACAACCTCGGGCTGCAGGCGCTTGTCGGCGATCTCCAGCACCACGCGCGACAGGAAGGCCAGGCCACGGTCGGCGGCCTTCTTCGCCGCTTCGGCGGCGAGCGGCGAGGCCACCGCGCCGGCGACGACGCCGGTGCTCCAGGCGCCGAAGCGGCGCACCAGATTCAGCAGGGTGGAGAGGAAAAGGTCGAGGTTGTCCGACAGCAGGGCGGTGCCGCGCGCCGGCGCGGCCACGCGCACGTAGCGCTCGACCGTCAGGCTCTTGTCGCGCAGCAGTCCGGCCAGGCGGCGCAGCTTGGCCCGCTCGGCCGCCGCCACGGCGGCCCGCTCCCGCGCCGTGCCGACGCGCGCGGTCGGGGCCGGACGCCAGGCCTCGATCAGTTCGTCGAGCTGCGCATCGTCCGGGTCGAGGCACATCAGGTCGCCCACCAGACCGCCGCGCGAATGCGTGACCAGGCACAGCCGGCTGCGGGCGGGCAGGGTTTCGGCCAGCGCCAGCGCATTGTCGATCGGACTCTCGGAGAAGGTCCGGTGCTCGAAGCCGAACACCCGCTCGCCGAACGCCGCTTCCAGTACGCCCCAGGCGGCACTGCCGGGAAGGTCGCCGAAACCACCGAGGGTGTGCGAGCCCGTGCCGTGGATGAACACCAGCAGACTGCCCGCGCGTGCCGCCTCATGCAGCCGGGCGTCATCCGCCGCGCAGCGGTCGCTGTCGTGCAGCACACCGCCCTTCCAGCGGTAGAGGCCGGGCGGGCCGGCGAGGCGGGCCTCGATGGTCTGCATCAGGGCCTGCGCGCCCTTGCGCGAGGCCCAGGCTGCCGCCCAGTCCTCGGCCTTGCCGGCGAGCTGTTGCCGCAGCGTGTCCTTCGCCTCGGCGCCGATCTCGTCCTCGTCGAGGCTCAGCTCGAGTACGCGGCGCCACACCCAGCCCAGCGCACCGCGCGAGGTGTCGCGGCTGTCGCGGAAACGGGCGAAGTCGATGCATCCGTCGGTGTCGAGCAGTTCGGGGCGGGCCCGCGCGAGCTGCTCGGCCAGCGCATCGGCGCGCATGAATACCGTCGTGCCGTCAGACGCCTCCAGCGCCAGCAGGCGCGGCCCGGCATCGAGCTGCGCCGGTGCGGGCGCGTCGGCGCTGCGGCTGACTTCGGCGAGTTCGAGCGTGCGCACGACCTTGAGGCCGGGCACCAGGGCGATGCCGTCGCTGCCGTCGGCGCGACTGCCGGCGCTGCGCAGCACGCCGGGCAGTGCCGTGCCGGCGCCCGCCTCGGCCTGCACCGGCAGTTTCAGCGCAGGCGCGCCGCGCCGGGTGGATTGACTGTTGGCCACGATGCTCTCCCTTGTTCGACCCGCGGACGACCCGCCCGTCGGAGCGACGATCCTCTCATGCCCATGGAATTTTCAGCGAGCACTGACACCGGCCGTGCGACGGCGCTGCGGCGCAACGTATCATCCACCTTCACCGCTCCGTCACGGGTGGCGCCAGAACGCGAAGGACTGGAAGCGGCGCCCCGTCCACCAGGCATTGCGCGACACCGCGGCGCGCACGCCACGACGGCCGGCCATCGACTCGAGCGGCCGCAGCACCTCGCCATCCGCGCGGCGCAGGGCCTCGGCGCCCGGTTGCTCCGGCACGACCAGCGAGACCTGCCCCGCTTGGTCGATGTCGCGATGGCGCGCAACGATCACGCAGACCTCGCCCGCATTCGCCGCCGCCTGCAGCAGTGTGGGGTCGAGTTCGCGCACCCAGCCGAAGGCCGTGCCCTGGTCGTCGAGCCAGTCGTGAAGCGCATTGATGCCGATCTCGCGCACGGTCTGGTCGAGGACCGCTGCGACCGCCTCGCCCAGCGTCAGGCGGCGCAGCGCGCTGTCGGTCCACCACACCCGCGGCAGATAGACGCCGGCAAGGTCGGCGCAGTCGGCGACATACGCCAGCGCCACGCCCTTGCCATCGAGCGGCCGATAGCGGCGATGCGCGGGGTTGGCGACATCGAGCCAATCCAGGATCGACTGCAGTTCGGCGGCACGCGCCGTCGACACCCGCGCGTTGCGCGCAGGCCGATCGCCCTCGGCGAGCGGATGGATGCGCCCCTCCGCACGGACCCGGCTGGTCGCGGACAGGGCGTCGTGCAGCACCGCGGGCGGCAAGGCCGGAAGCGACGCCGCGCCCTGCAGCGCGGCACGCGCACGGCCGCGGGCACGCGGCTGTGGCGCCACGGCGGCCAGATACTGCTCGGCCACCACGCCCTCACGCATCGTCCCGCCGAGCATCACGCGAACCCGCACCCAGCCCGCGGCCGCGCCCGGCCCGCGCACCTCGACCTCGGTCCCCTGTGCCAGCGAAGCCAGCAAGGTCGCCGGCGACACGCGCGGGGCGGAACGCAGGTTCAGCTGCAGCGGCACCACACGGTGCGTGGGGGCAAACGGCACCGAGGCCGGTGCCACCGAGCCCGCCAGCCCGAGCTCGCGCAGCGCGTGGCGGCCCTTCTCGAGCAGTTCGCGGCGGTCGGCAAAGCCGTTGAGGCCACCGTTGATGCGGCGCGTGATCGCCTTCAGGTCATCGATGTCGGCCAGGTCGTTGAGGGCGTTGCGCTCCCAGAAGAACACGGCGGACTGCACCGCCAGCTCGCCGGCCACGCGGTCGGGCTCGGCCACCACGTCCTGGCCGCACCAGCGCGCCAGGGCGCGGTAGTTGTCCTTGCCGGTGAGCTGGATCAGGCCCCGGCCACGGTAGCGGAAGCCGTCGCCGCTGGCTTCGGGCCCGTTGCCCATGCGCCCGGAATACACGCGGTTGCCGATCCGCTCGGGCTTGCGCGCACAGGCCTCGGCGTCGGCACGGGTAGGGAAATAGCGTGGAAACACCCTCAGCAGTCCGTCCGCCGAGTAGTTCAGGTTCTCCTCCGTCAGGCGCAGGCAGCCCGACTCGTGCAGTGTCTGCGCGAGGAAATGGACGATGCGCGGCGCCGTGTCGATGGCATGCCGGGCCATGGCCGCATCGAGCGCCTCGACATAGCGATCGGCATTGGGACCGGTCGCCCCCATGCGGGTCAGCACCTCGCGCGTGATCAACATGCTGTGTCTCCCGGAAAGCGCGCCCCCGCGGCCGTCGGCGCACTCTCACTAAAGCCCAGGCGCGCACGCTATTCAAGCCGTGGCGCAGCCCATCGGAATGTCGCCTCTACCCTGCGGTCACGCCGCGACCTTCCGCAGCGGCAACTTGCATATCCGGATCGGTTTCGATTAGTCTGCGCCCGCATTCGATCCGGGTGCCTTGTCATGCAGCCGCATGACAGGGTGAAACGGGAAGTCCGGTGACGTCGTCCGCCCCGCGCGTACGACCAGTCCGGCGCAGCCCCCGCTGCTGTGAGCCTGACGACTCCGCCACACGCCACTGAGCCTTGCGCTCGGGAAGGTCGGCGGACGAGGAAGAAGGCAAGCCAGAAGACCGGCCCGATCGAGTTTGGTTGATGTGAGCCCCGGGGTGAGGGTTCGATCCGACTGGTTTTCCGCCGGCTGCCTGCGTGCGCCGGAAGCTCCAGCCGATTCGTATTGCATGCGTCCGCACGTCCTTGGCGAGGCCAGGGTGCGCGCACGTACGCACACTCCGCCTGCGTGGCTCCCATCGTTGATTCGAAGCACTCGTGGGGAGTCATCATGCATATCGAACCCGGCATCCTTTCCGGCGCCAAGATCGCCGCCGCCAATCTCACCGCCATCGGCCTCGCCGCCGCCCAGGCACCGCAACTGCTCAAGCAGCCACAACTCGTCCTGCGTACGCTGCTCGCGGCGCTGTTCTTCTCGGTCTTCATGCAGAGCTTCCACCTGCCCGCCGGCGCGTCGGAACTGCACTTCATCGGGGCGATGCCGATCTACCTGACGCTGGGCTTCGTGCCCACGCTGCTCGGCTTCGGCCTGGGCCTGCTGCTGCAGGGCGTGATCTTCGAGCCCGCCGACCTGCTGCACCTGGGCGTCAACTTCCTGTCGCTGGCCGTGCCATTGCTTGCGCTGCATCTCGGCCTCGGTCGCAGGCTCGCCGCCGGGGCAGCGACCGAGATCAGGTCGGTGCTCAAGCTCGATGCCGCCTATTACGCCGGCGTCGCGATCATGGTCGGCTTCTGGCTGTCGATGGGCGAGGTTGCCACCCCCTTCGCCGAGTGGATGACCTTTGCCGCCGCCTACCTGCCGGTGGTGCTGATCGAGCCGGTGCTGACCGTGGCCGTCGTCAGGCTGCTGCAGTCGCAGGCGCATCGCCCGCTGGTCCAGCTCTGCTTCGCCGTCCCGGCGAGCCGCTGATGACCGGGACGCCCGGCACGGTCTGGTTCGTCGGCGCAGGGCCCGGCGACCCGGACCTGATCACCGTGAAGGGCCGCCGCCTGCTCGAGCAGGCCGGAGCGATCCTGTTCGCCGGCTCGCTGGTCGACCGCACGGCCACGCAGTACGCGCCGGCCGACTGCGAGATCCGCGACTCCAGGGACATGACGCTCGAGGCCATGAGCGCCTGGCTGCTCGACGCCTGCGCCCGCCATCGCACCGTGGTGCGCCTGCAGACCGGCGACCCCGGCCTGTATGGCGCGCTGGTCGAGATGACCCGCCCGCTCGATGCGGCGGGCATCGCCTGGCAGGTGGTGCCGGGCGTGTCCTCGGCGATGGCCTCGGCCGCCGCCGCCGGTGAGACCCTGACCCTGCCGGAAGTGACGCAGACCGTGATCCTCACCCGCGTCGCCGGCCGCACGCCGATGCCGCCGGGCGAAGACCTGGCGGCGCTCGCCGCGCACCGCACGACGCTGTGCATCTTCCTGTCGATCACGCTGCTGCACGAGGTGCAGCGCGCGCTGCGCGCCGCCGGCTGGCCGGAGGAGGCGCCCATCGTTGTGGTGCAGAAGGCGAGCTGGCCGGGCGCGGAGAAGATCGTCCGCGGCACGCTGGCCGACATCAAGCGCCGCTGCCAGGACGAGAAGATCGCCAGCCAGGCCATGATCATCGCCAGCCCCGCGCTCGGCGCCCGCCACTGGCCCGACATCGCCCGCTCCAAGCTCTACGACCCGGGCTTCGGCCACCGTTTCCGCAAGGCCTCGGCGCCTGCCTCCGAAGCCGGCCTGCCCACCGGAGAATCCGCATGAACGACACCGCCATCCTCCTCGTCGGCCACGGCTCGCGCAATCGCGAGGGCAACCAGGAGATCCTGCATTTCGCCGCCCAGTGGCGCGATCGCCACCCCGGCTGGCGCATCGAGACCTGCTTCATCGAGCATGCCGAGGTCTTGCTCGACGCGGGCCTCGACCGTGCCGCGCACGGCGCGCGCCGGGTGGTCACGATTCCCTTCATCCTCAACGCCGCCGGCCACGTCAAGATGGAGCTGCCGGCCGCCATCGAGCGCGCGCGCCAGCGCCACCCCGGCGTCGCCTTCGCCTGCGCCCGCCACCTCGGCATGGGGCGCGAGATCTTCAGCGTGCTCAAGGGCCAGCTCGACCGCCTGCTGAAGCAGCTCGACATGCCCGACCCGCGCACCACCGGCGTGGTGCTGCTCGGCCGCGGCTCGTCGGACGCGGGCGCCAACGGCGAGCTGGCCAAGATGGCGCGCTGGCTGTTCGAGGACGGCGACCACGAACTGGTCGACCTCGCCTTCACCGGCGTCACCTGGCCGCGACTCGAAACCGTCGTCCAGCGCCAGGCGCGGCTGGGCATGACGCAGATCTGCGTCGTGCCGGTGTACCTCTTCACCGGTGTGCTGATGGAACGCATCAAGGCCCAGGTCGAGCGCCTGCAGCGCCAGTACCCGCAGATCGCCTTCGCCCTCGGCACGCACTTCGGCTTCGACAAGGGCATCTTCGATCTGCTCGACGCCAAGGTCGGCGGCCAGGAACTGCCCGAAGGCGCGCTGCTGGAGTGCGACGGCTGCAAGTACCGCCTCGCCGCTGAGGCCGAGCATCTGCATGACCACAGCCATACACACGTCCATCACTCGCACGTCCATCACACGGACCACGACCATGGCCATCACCACGGTTCCGACCATGCCCACGCCCATGAACATGCTCACGCCTGAGGCCGGCGCCGCGATGAACACCAACACCGTCACCGAACAGCTGACCGCCGCCGGTCGCGCGATCGAGCACGACTCCTTCGCCATCATCGACGCCGAGGTCGGCACCCATGCCTATGGCGCCGGCCAGTGGCCGGTCGTGCGCCGCATGATCCACGCCAACGCCGACTTCGATTTCAACGGCCTCACGGACTTCCACCCGGACGCGGTGGAAGCCGGCCTCGCCGCCCTCCTCGGTGGCGGCACGAACATCGTCGCCGACGTCGAGATGATCTGCGTCGGCCTGTCGGCCTCGCGCCTGGCGCACTTCGGCATGCGCACCCATCAGTTCATTTCCGACGCCGATGTCATCGAACGCGCCCGCGCCGAGGACACCACGCGTGCGGTGCAGGCGATGCGCAAGGCCCACCGGCTCGGCCTGCTCGACGGCGCCATCGTCGGCATCGGCAACGCACCCACGGCGCTGATCGAGCTGGTGCGGCTGATCCGCGACGAGGGCGTGCGCCCGGCGCTGGTCGTCGGCATGCCGGTCGGGTTCGTGTCGGCGGCCGAATCCAAGGACCTGATGGCCGGGGTCGACGAAGTGCCGTGGATCGTCATCCGCGGCCGCAAGGGCGGCTCGACCCTGGTGGTGGCGGCGATCCACGCCCTGCTCGGGCTGGCCGAGGCTCGCCAGCTGCAGGCCCTGCAGGGCTGAGGACCGGCCATGGCGGCAGGACACGCATTGCCGGAGAAGGTGCGCAAGGGCGATGCCCGGCGCGACCGTGGCAACCGCACCGGCTTCTCCACCGGTGCCAACTCGGCCGCCGCAGCGGCCGCAGCCACGCTCGGCCTCGTGCGGGGCGCGGTACCGGACGCGGTGGAGTGCGTGCTGCCCAACACGATGCGGGTGCGCTTTGCGATCACCGACGGCCATGTCGACGGCGATCACGCCCACGCGGTGTCGGTCAAGGACGCCGGCGACGACCCGGACGCCACCCATGGCGCCCACCTCACGGCGGACGTACGCCGCATCCCCGGCGGCGGCGGCGAAGTGATCCTCCTGGGCGGCCCCGGCGTGGGTGTGGTGACGAAGCCCGGCCTCGGGCTGGACGTGGGCGGTCCGGCGATCAACCCGGTGCCACGGCGCAACATCGTCGACAACGTGCGCGCCGCGGGCGCCCCCCTCCTCGACGCCGGGGACAGCCTGGCGGTGACGATCTCGGTGCCGGGCGGCGAAGAGATGGCGAAGAAGACGCTCAACGCCCGCCTCGGCATCGTCGGCGGCATCAGCATCCTCGGCACCACCGGCATCGTCCGCCCGTATTCGACCGCCGCCTTCCGCGCCAGCGTGATCCAGGCCATCGATGTCGCCGCCAACCAGGGCCAGACCAGCGTGGTGTTCACCACCGGCGGGCGCACCGAGAAATGCGCGATGCGCGAGTTCCCGCAACTGGACGAAGCCTGCTTCGTGCAGATGGGCGACTTCGTCAAGGCCGCCTTCACCACCGCGGTGAAGCAGGGCATGCAGCACATCATCGTCGGCGCCATGGTCGGCAAGCTCACCAAGATCGCCCAGGGTCTGTCGGTCACGCACGCCTGGCGCGAGGAAGTGGACCGCGCGCTGATCGCCGGCGCCGCCGCCGAGGTCGGTGCGCCACCCGCACTCGTGGCCGAGATCCGCGCCGCCGAGACCGCCCGCTTCGCCGCCGAACGCTTGGCCGGACTCGGCCTGGCCGTGGCCTTCCACCGCGCGCTGGCCGAGCGCGCCATCCGCAGCCTGCGCCAGCGCTACCCCGGCCCGCACCGGCTCACGGTGCTGGCCTGCAACTTCGAGGGCGTGCCGATCGTGACTGTCGATGAGGCCGACCTGATGGAGACCACGCATGCCTGAATCCACCACGCCCGCCTGCAGCATCGTCGGCCTGCTCGACGACGGCTGGGACGGCCTCGGCGCTGTGGCGCGCCAGCGCATCGAAGCCGCTGCCTGCGTCATCGGTGCCGGACGCACGCTGGCGCTGATCGCGCCACACGCGCCGGCCGCCCGCCTGCTGGACATGGACGGCGCGCTGAGCCGCGTGCCGGGCTGGATCGAGGAGGTTGCCGGGCAGGGTGGCCACGCCGTGGTGCTCGCCACCGGCGACCCCTTGTGCCACGGCATCGCCGGCTTCCTGATCGGCAAGCTCGGCGCCGCGCGGATCGAGGTGCTGCCCGCGCCGTCCACGCTGCAGCTCGCCTTCGCCCGCCTGAAGAGGCCGTGGCAGGAGGCCCGCTTCACCTCCTGCCACGGCGCCGATGCCGGCGAATGGCAGGCCGACCCGCTGCAGCCCGGGCCGACGCCGGAGCACGGCCTGTACCGATTGGTCCGCGCCGTCGCCGAGCATCCGCTGGTCGCCAGCTTCACCAGCCCGGCCAACAGCCCCGACCGCATCGCCCGCGCCTTGCTGGCGGCCGGCTATGGCGAGCCGGGCGGCGGCGAGGACCTGCGCCTGTCGGTGGTCGCCCGCCTGTGCCTGGACGACGAGGCCGTCTTCGAGGGACTGAGCCTGCACGAGGCCGCCACCCGGCGTTTTCCGGAGCCCAACATCCTCGTGATCGAACGCTCGCACTCCCCCGAGCGACGAGACGGGGCGGCGGCGGGCAGGGAGACGGCGACTGCAGCCGATGCCGCGCTCCGCGCCCTGCCCGCCGATACCCCCCTGTTCGGCCTCGACGATCTCGACTACGTGCAGCGCAGCCCCGAGAAGGGCCTGATCACCAAGCTGGAGGCGCGCGCGGTGTCGCTCGCCAAGCTGGCGCTGCGCGCCGACAGCAGGGTATGGGACATCGGCGCCGGTTCCGGCTCGGTCGGCCTGGAGGCGAGCCGGATCGCCCGCCATGGCCATGTGTGGGCGATCGAGAAGAACGCGGGCGATGCCGCCAACGCGCGCGCCAACGCCCGTCGCCTGCGCGCGAGCAACTACAGCCTGCACGAAGGCAAGGCCCCGGCCGGGCTGGACGCCTGGCCCGACCCCGACGCGGTCTTCATCGGCGGCTCGGGCGGCGAACTGGGCGAACTGATCGGCCTCGTACTTCGCCGGCTCAGACCCGGCGGCCGGCTGGTGATGAACTTCGTCACCCTCGAGAACCTCGCCACCGCCACATCCGCACTGGCTGCAAGCGGCGCTGCCTGGGACGTGACCATGCTGTCGGCCGCGCGCAGCCAGCCCATCCTCGACATGCACCGGCTCGCTGCGCAGAACCCGGTGTGGATCGTCACCGCCCGCAAGGAGACCGCATGAACGCGCCCACACTGACCCCCCATCGTTTCGGCCGCCTGATCGGCGTCTCGCTCGGCCCCGGCGACCCCGACCTCATCACCCGCCGCGGCTGGACCGCACTGCAGTCGGGCGCGCGCTGGGCCTATCCGGTCAAGCGCGCCGCGGAATCCTCCTACGCACTGGACATCGCCCGCCGTGGCGGACTGGCGGTTCCGGACGACGCCGTCGAACTGGTGTTCCCGATGACGCGCGACGCGATCGCGCTCGCCAGGGCCTGGGCACGCGCCGCGGCGCAGACGCTGCAGTTGCTGGCCGAAGGCCGCGACCTCGCCTTCCTGGTGGAAGGCGACGCGTCCACCTACTCCACCTTCCGCCACCTGGCCCGCGCCGTGCGCGAGCTGGCACCCGAGGTCGAGGTCGAGACCATCCCCGGCGTCAGCTCCTTCGCTGCCGCCGCGGCCGTGGCCGACCTCGCACTGGCGGAAGAGGACGAGACGATGGCGGTGATCCCCGCCGCCTACGGCACCGCCGTCATCGACCACCTGCTCGACGAGTTCGACACCCTGGTGCTGATGAAGGTGAAGCCGCTGCTCGACGAGGTGCTCGACCTGCTCGAACGCCGCGGCCTGCTCGCCAGCAGCTGCTTCGTCGAGAAGGTGGGAGCGCCCGCACAGCGCGTCGTGCATGACGTGGCCAGCCTGCGCGGCGCGAAGGTCAATTACCTGTCGCTGCTGCTGGTACAGAACCCCAAGCGCCAGCGCGGCGAACTGCGCCGTGGCTGCCGCAAGCGCGCCGAACAGCAGGCCGAAGCCACCATTTCCTGAGATCCCGCCCGATGTCGCCAACGATGACCCAACACCTGCCCTTTCCCAACACCCGCATCGCCGTCGTGTCGATCACCCGCCACGGCATCGCGCTGGCCGGTCGCGTCATCGCGGCGCTGCCCGGCGCCATGCTGTTCGCGCCACAGAAGTTCGGCGTGGAGGCCGAAGCCGCCGCACCCGGCGCCTTCGCCTGCTACGAAGGCAAGGTCGGCGACCAGGTGCCGGCGCTGTTCGCCGGCTTCGACGGCATCATCGCCATCGTGTCGCTGGGTGCGGTGGTGCGTCTGGTCGCACCGCACCTGAAGAACAAGGAGACCGACCCCGGCGTGGTGGTGCTCGACGAAGCGGGGCGCTGGGCGATTCCGGTGCTGTCCGGCCACCTCGGCGGCGCCAACGCCATCGCCGGCGTGCTGCAACAGGCAGTGGGTGCCACCCCGGTGCTGACCACCGCGTCGGACGCACGCGAAACGCTGGCGGTCGACCTGCTCGGCCGCGAGCTGGGCTGGACCTTCGAGGCCAGCCACGACGAGATCGTGCGCGCCAGCGCCGCAGTGGTGAACGACGAACCGGTGGCGCTGGTGCAGGAGGCCGGCAGCACCGATTGGTGGTCTCGCCACGCCAACGGTCGCAGCGGCCCGCTGCCGACCAACATCCAGCGCTTCGAGCGGCTGGAGGACGTCGATCCCGAGCACTTCGGCGCGGTGCTGTGGATCAGCCAGCGGCCGCTGCCCACCGGCTATGCCGCTCGCCTCGCCGGCAAGCGGGTGATCTACCGCCCCGCGGCGCCGGAGGCGGCTTGAGCGCGGCCGGGGGCGCCGGCCCGGGTCCTCAGAGACTCGCGCTCGGCCTCGGCTGCGACCGCGGCACGCCGGCCGCGACCATCGCACAGGCCATCGACACGGCGCTCGCCGGCATCGGCGCGTCGCGCCGCGATGTCCTCGCCGTGGCCAGCATCACGCTCAAGGCGGACGAAGCCGGCCTGCTCGAGGCCGTCGCCGCGGCGGGCTGGACGCCACGCTTCTTTCCGCCACAGCTGCTGGCCGCGGTCGCCGTGCCCAACCCGTCGGAAACGGTGCGCAAATACACCGGCACACCCTCGGTGTCCGAGGCTGCCGCACTGCTTGCCGCCGGAACCGATCTCGCCACCGACCCCGGCGCTCTGCGCGTCGAAAAACACAAGCTGCGCGGCCCCGACGGCCGCAACGCCACCGTCTCCATCGCAAGGATGCCCGCATGAACGCGCCCGAACCCCTCCGCCCCGCCGCTCCCGGCGGCAAGATCATGCTCGTCGGCCTCGGCCCCGGGGCCCACGCGCACCTCACGGCGCGCGCGCGCGCCGCGATCGCCGAGGCCGACACCGTGATCGGCTACGTCACCTACATCCGCCTGGTTGCCGACCTGCTCGAAGGCAAGGAGGTCATCAGGAAGTCGATGACCGAGGAACTCGACCGCGCCATCGAGGCGCTCGAGCGCGCGCGCCAGGGCCGCAAGGTCGCGCTGGTGTCCTCCGGCGACGCCGGCGTCTATGGCATGGCCGGCCCCACCTTCGAGGTGCTGTTCCAGGCCGGGTGGACGCCGGATTCGGGCATCGAGGTCGAGATCGTCCCTGGCGCCTCTGCACTGAACACCTGCGCCGCGCTGGTCGGCGCGCCGCTGACGCACGATTTCTGCGCGATCTCGCTGTCGGACCTGCTCACACCGTGGCCGACCATCGCCCGCCGCCTGGATGCCGTCGCCTACGCCGATTTCGTCGTCGCCCTCTACAACCCCAAGAGCGGCCGCCGCACCCGCCAGATCGTCGAGGCCCAGCGCCTGTTCCTGCGCCACCGCCGCCCCGACACACCGGTCGCCATCGTCAAGTCGGCCTACCGGCCGAAGCAGCGCATCGAATTCACCACGCTGGCGCGCATGACCGAGGCCGATATCGGCATGCTGACCACCGTGCTGATCGGCAACTCCAACACCTTCGTGCGCGACGGCCTGATGGTGACGCCGCGCGGCTACAGCAACAAGTACGAGGTCGCCGCAGGCGAACGCGCCACTCGCGACGGGGAACGGGCGGGCCGCTCGCTGTCGACCGGCCTGGAAGGGTGGCTGCAGGCGATTCGCGCCAGCGGCGCCGACGCAGCGCAACTCGCCGCCGAGTACCGCTTGCCGCAGGACTACATCGCCACCTTGCTGGCGGAACCGGCGGACGAGGCGACAGGCGCAGCCGAAGCACCGCCCGAAGCTGCGGTGTAAGCGCCGTGGCTCAGATCAGCCCGCCGCTGCGCAGCAGCATCACGCCCAGACTCGTCGTCAGCAGCGAGCCGAGGGTCGTCAGCGCGATGATGTTGGCCGCCAGCGCGGCGTTGCCGCCCATCGCGCGCACCATGACGTAGCCGGCTGCGGCCGAGGGCGAGGAGGCCATCAGCATCAGGATGCCGAGCTCGATGCCGCGGAAGCCGAGCGCGACGGCGCCCGCCGTCAGCACCAGCGGCACGAGCACCAGCTTGCCGACCGTCGCCAGCGCGGTGCTGGCGATCTCCGAGCGCAGGCTGCGGAAGTTCAGCGACGCGCCGGTGCACAGCAGCGCCAGCGGCAGCGTCATGTCGGCGACGTATTGCGCCGACTGCAGGGCCAGCGCCGGCAGGCGGATCTCCAGCGCCGACACCGGCAGCGCCAGCAGGATGCCGATGATGAGCGGATTGGTCGCGATGCCGCGCGCGATGCGGCCGGCGCCCTGGCTGCGATGCAGCGAACGGCTGAGCGTGATGACGCCGAGGATGTTGACCAGGATCGTCACCAGTCCGAGGTAGAGCGAGGCTGCCGCCAGGCCCGCATCGCCGTAGGCATTGACGCAGTAGGCCAGGCCGATGACGCCGAAATTGGAGCGGAAGGCGCCCTGCACCACCACGCCGCGGTCGCGCTCGGGCCGGACGATGTACTTCGCCACCCACTCCAGCGCGAGGTAGATCGCCAGCGTCGCCAGCAGGCCGTAGGCGATCATGCCGGCGTTGGCCGACTCCGCGATGCGCGTGCGCGCGATGCTGATGAAGAGCAGGGTGGGCAGGGCGATGGTGAACACCAGCTTCGAGCCGCCCTCGATGAAACCGTCGGTGAGCATGCCGGTACGGCGCAGCAGCACGCCGAGGCCGAGCAGCACGAAGATCGGTCCGGTGACCGAGAAGGAGAAACCCAGGATGGAGAGGAAATCGGTCATCGGCGCGCGTCAGGGTCGCAGCAGGAACAGCAGTCCGGACAGCGTGAACACCGACAGCACGGTCGACAGGAACACGGCCGAGGCGACGGTCGACTGGCAGGCGTTGTAGCGCTGAGCGAACAGGTAGGGCGTGATCCCCGCCGGCAGGGCCGCGAGCAGCACGCCGGTCATCATCCACAACGGGGGCACGTCGAACACCTGCGTGGCCAGCAGCCACACCAGCAGCGGATGCACGACCGTCTTGAGGGCCACCAGCACGGCTGGCTCGCGCAGGTTGCCACCCAGGCTGTAGCGCGTCAGCGAGGCGCCGAGCGCGAACAGCGCGCAGGGCGTGGCCGCACCGCCCAGGCCCTTGGCCACGGCATCGACCGGGCCGGGAATCTCGATGCCCGACAGCGCGAAGGCCAGCCCGCAGGAAAGGCCCCAGATGATCGGCGTGCCCAGCACGCTCCTGCCTAGGTTCAGCAAGGTCGCCGCCGCCGACTGCTTGCCGCCGCGCGCGGCCTCGATCAGCGCGGTGGTGGGCGGCAGCATCAGCAGGCTGTGGCAGGCAATCATCACGAACAGGGGCAAGGCCGCAGACGGACCGTAGGCGGTCATCACCAGCGGGATGCCGAGCATGCCGGTATTCGAGAAGCCGGCGCCGAGGCCCAGTACCGCCTGCTCGTCGGTACGGCGCGCGAACAGGGCGCGCGCCGCCACCATCGCCATGCCGAACACGCCAAAGGCGCCGATGTAGTAGGACAGCAGGTAGCCCCAGGGCATCGCCTCCGGCAGATCGGCTTGGGCGATGGCACGGAACAGCATCAAGGGCAGGGCGAAGTTGAACACGAACAGGGACAGCCCGCGATTGGCCGCCTCGTCGAACACGCCGAGGCGCGCCGCGGCATAGCCAAGCGCGAGCGTGCCGAAAACCGGCAGGATGATGCCGAAGATGATGTCCAAGACCCTTCCTTGCTCAGATGGCCGACCGCGCCCACGCGGCACTCAGGCCGGCGGACGCTCCGCCTCTTCCTGCACACGCACGAGACGCTCGCGGCTGTTGGACAGGTGGGTGCGCATCGCCGCCCGCGCCGCCTCGGTGTCCTGCCGGCGAATCGCGTTGTAGATGTCCTCGTGCTCGCGATTGACGCGGTACAGGTAGGCGGCGAAGTCGTCGCCCGCCAGCCGGGCGGTGTTGACCCGGGCACGCGGAATGATGGCTTCGCCCAGGTGCTTCATGAAGTCGGAAAAGTGCGGATTGCCGGTGGCCTTGGCGATTGCGAGGTGGAAGCGGATGTCGGCGCCGACACAGTTGCCCTGGTTGCCCACCGCGTCCTGGAAATCGTCGAGCGCCGCGCGCATCTCGTCGAGCTGGGCGTCGGTGCGGCGCACGGCCGCCAGCGATGCGGCCTCGGTCTCGAGCGCGATGCGCAGTTCCAGGATGGAGATGATGTCACGCACCGTGTGCAAGGTGGCGGGGTCGATGCGCAAGGTGCCCTGCGGCGCGCGGGCCGGCGCCAGCACGAATGAACCGATGCCGTGGCGCGTCTCGACCAGGCCGGCGGCCTGCAGTCGCGAGATCGCCTCGCGTACCACCGTACGGCTGACACCCCGTTCGCGCACGATCTCGGATTCGGTCGGCAGCTTGTCGCCGGGTCGGAGTTCGCCTGTCTGAATGCGCTGCGTCAGGTCGGCCACCACGTCGTGCGCCAGACCGCGGGCGGGGCGGCGCGGTTTCGATGCGGAAGGAAGGGGGTCGGGACTCATGTCGTATCGCGCAGCGCGCCCTCGTCAGTGATCGGCGAGGCGGCAGGCGAGCGCCTGTCGCATGTCGTTGGATTAGGGCTGAATTGTATGTTGTCTGATGTCTTCAGCCAAGCACGCGAATGCTCGTCAGAACCATCACTTGTCAGACATCATCAGTAAAACCTCGGGGATCGGCCTGGTCATCACATCACCAGACACGTCTTGAAGCCCCCATTCATGCAATGCAGTAAGGGTTTGAGCCCTTATCGAAAGCGAAAAAACTCTTTGTATGCGCGCATTTCATGCTGCAAAGCAATAAATAGAATCTTTTCATTCATCAGGAAAAGTCTTGCACGAGGAAAAACCGAATTATAGGATGTCAGACATCTTAAGCCGCAGGACGCAGGAGCCCTCTTCATGAGTCTTTCCCAGCCCGCCAGCCACGCCCCGGTCGTCACCACCATGCGAGTCGTCCCGGTCGCCGGCCAGGACAGCATGCTGCTGAACCTGAGCGGCGCACACGGCCCTTACTTCACCCGCAACATCCTCATCCTGACGGACAGCGCGGGCAATACCGGCCTGGGCGAGGTGCCCGGCGGCGAGAAGATCCGCCAGACGCTGGAAGACGCCCGCAGCCTGATCGTCGGACAACCGGTCGGCAACTGGAACGCCGTGCTCAATGCCATGCGCCAGCGCTTCGCCGACCGCGATGCCGGCGGCCGCGGCCTGCAGACCTTCGACCTGCGCGTGACCATCCACGCCGTCACCGCGGTCGAGGCCGCGCTGCTCGACCTGCTCGGCCAGCATCTGGGCGTGCCGGTCGCGGCCCTGCTCGGCGAAGGCCAGCAGCGCACGGAAGTCGAGATGCTCGGCTACCTGTTCTTCATCGCCGATCGCAACCGGACCGACCTGAAATACCGCAGCGAAGCGGACGCCGACGAAGCCTGGTTCCGCGTGCGCAACGAGGAAGCAATGACACCCGAGGGTGTGGTGCGCCTGGCCGAGGCCGCCCACGCGCGCTACGGCTTCAACGACTTCAAGCTCAAGGGCGGCGTGCTGCGCGGCGAGGAAGAGGTGGAAGCCGTCCGTGCCCTGCACGAACGCTTCCCGCAGGCACGCGTGACGCTCGACCCCAACGGCGGCTGGCTGCTGAAGGATGCGGTGCGCCTGCTGCGCGACCTGCACGGCGTGCTGGCCTACGCGGAAGACCCCTGCGGCGCCGAAGGCGGTTTTTCCGGCCGCGAGGTGATGGCCGAATTCCGCCGCGCGACCGGCCTGCCCACCGCCACCAACATGGTCGCCACCGACTGGCGCCAGATGGGGCATTCGATCCAGTTGCAGTCGGTGGACATCCCGCTCGCCGACCCGCACTTCTGGACGCTGGCCGGTTCGGTGCGGGTGGCGCAGATCTGCCACGAATGGGGCCTGACCTGGGGCTCCCATTCCAACAACCACTTCGACATCTCGCTGGCGATGTTCACCCACTGCGCCGCCGCCGCGCCCGGCCGCATCACTGCCATCGACACCCACTGGATCTGGCAGGAAGGCAGCGAGCGCCTGACGCGTGCGCCACTGCAGATCGTCGACGGCAAGGTCGCCGTGCCGCAGAAGGGCGGCCTGGGCATCGAGCTCGACGAGGACCAGCTCGAGAAGGCCCACCGCTGCTACCTGGAGAACGGCCTCGGCGCGCGCGACGACGCGGTGGCCATGCAATACCTGATCCCAGGCTGGACCTTCGACAACAAGCGGCCGTGCATGGTGCGCTGAGCCGCCACCCCCGACCCCACGTCATTTCATACGATCACGGAGAACTCACATGAAACTCGGATTCATCGGCCTCGGCATCATGGGCGCACCGATGGCGGGCAAGCTGCTCGCGGCCGGTCACGAACTCTTCGCGCAGTCGCGCAGCGGGGTGCCGGCCGAACTGCTGGAGAAGGGCGCCAAGGCCTGCGCCAACGCCCGTGAAGTGGCACAGCAGGCCGACATCGTCTTCCTCATGGTGCCCGACACGCCGCACGTCGGTGAGGTGCTGTTCGGCGAGGACGGCGCCGCCGCAGGCCTGTCCGCCGGCAAGATCGTGGTCGACATGAGCTCGATCTCGCCGATCGCCACCAAGGCATTCGCCCAGCGCATCAACGCACTGGGATGCGAATACCTCGACGCGCCGGTGTCGGGCGGCGAGGTCGGCGCCAAGGCCGGCACCCTGACCATCATGGTCGGCGGCAACGAAGCCACCTTCGAGAAGGTCAGGCCGCTGTTCGAGCTGATGGGCAAGAACGTCACCCTGGTCGGCGGCAACGGTGACGGCCAGACCTGCAAGGTCGCCAACCAGATCATCGTAGCCCTCAACATCGAGGCCGTCGGCGAAGCGCTGCTGTTCGCCTCCAAGGCGGGCGCCGATCCGGCCAAGGTACGCCAGGCGCTGATGGGTGGCTTCGCGTCCTCGCGCATCCTCGAGGTGCATGGCGAGCGCATGATCAAGCGCACCTTCAACCCCGGCTTCCGCATCGAGCTGCACCAGAAGGATCTCAACCTCGCGCTCGAAGGCGCACGGGCCCTGGGGCTGTCGCTGCCCCACACCGCCAGCGCGCTGCAGCTGATGAACGCCTGCACCGCCCACGGCGGCGCGGCCTGGGACCACTCCGGCCTGGTGCAGGCCCTGGAGATCGCCGCCAACCACAAGATCGCCGGCAACTGAGCCCCCGACCCCGACCGCTCTCCCAGGCGGGCGCCATGGACGACGCCCGTCGCCGCGGTGCCTGCCACCTCCAACAGCCCTGACGGAACCGACCATGGACCTGCCCATCAACCGTTTCAAGCACGCCATCCAGTCCGGCCAGAAGCAGATCGGCCTGTGGTCGCACCTGTGCAGCAACATCAGCACCGAGATCCTCGCCCATTGCGGCTACGACTGGCTGCTGCTCGACATGGAGCACTCGCCCAACGAGGTCGGCACCATCCTGTCGCAGTTGCAGGCGATGAACGGCGGCACGGCCTCGGCCATCATCCGCCCCTACTGGAATGACATGGTGCTGTTCAAGCGCCTGCTCGACATCGGCGTGCAGACCCTGCTCGTCCCCTACGTGCAGACCGAGGAAGAGGCCCGCAACGCCGTCGCCTACACGCGCTACCCGACCCAGGGCGTGCGCGGCTACGCCGGCGCGCCGCGCGCGTCCAACTACGGCCGCGTCAAGGATTACGCCCATCGTTGCCAGGACGAGATCTGCGTGCTGGTGCAGGTCGAGACCATCGACGGGCTGAAGAACCTGGAAGCGATCGCCAGCGTGGACGGCATCGACGGCGTCTTCATCGGCCCGGGCGACCTGTCGGCCGCACTCGGCCATCTCGGCAATCCCAAGCACCCGGACGTGCTGGCCGCGATCGAGGACGCGATCCGCCGCATCCAGGCCTGCGGCAAGGCCGCCGGCATCCTGACCGGCGACGAGGCGCTGGCGCAGCGCTACGTCGAACTCGGCTGCCTGTTCGTCGCCGTTGGCGCCGACCAGAACGTGCTGCGCGACGGCGCACAGGCACTGGCTGCACGCTTCAAGGGCTGAACTCCCGCTTCGAACCCAGGACGACCATCATGCTCGACAAACCCGCCTCCCCCATCCGCTTCAAGCGCCTGCTACTGACCGGCGCGGCCGGCAACCTCGGCAAGGTGCTGCGCCCCCGGCTGCGCGCCTACTGCGACGTGCTGCGCGTGAGCCACCGTTCGGACCTCGGCGCCCCCGAGGCCGGCGAAGAGATCATGATCGCCTCGCTGGAAGACAAGGACGCCATGCTGGGCCTGCTCGAAGGCGTCGACGCCGTGGTGCACATGGGCGGCGTATCCACCGAGCAGCCGTGGGAGCCGATCCTCGCCGGCAACATCGTCGGCGCCTACAACCTGTACGAGTCGGCGCGCAAGAACGGGGTCAAGCGCATCATCTTCGCCAGCTCCAACCACGTCACCGGCTTCTACCGCCAGGACGAGGTGATCGACACCCGCGTGCCGGTCCGCCCAGACGGCTTCTACGGTCTGTCCAAGGCCTTCGGCGAGAACCTCGCCCAGCTCTACTTCGACCGCTGGGGCATCGAGACCGTCAGCCTGCGCATCGGCTCGTCCTTCCCGGCCCCGGTCGACCGCCGCATGCTCGCGACCTGGATGAGCTACGACGACCTCGAGCGCCTGGTGGTGGCCGGCCTGACCGCCCCCATCGTCGGCCACAGCGTCATCTACGGCATGTCGGACAACGCCACCACCTGGTGGGACAACACCTACGCCAGACACATCGGCTACCGCCCGCTCGACAGCTCGGACGTCTTCCGCGACGAAGTCGAGGCGCGCCAGCAGACCATCGACCGCAACGATCCGGTCGCGCTGTACCAGGGTGGCGGCTTCGTCACCAAGGGACCGTTCGACTGACCCCGCAATCCCTTTTCATAACCGGCCGCGCACCGCCGCAAGCGGCCTCGTAGCACCTCGCCAAAGGAAGGAGACTCAGATGAAAACCCGCAGGAAGTTCCTCGCCACCGGCGCCCTGATGGCGGCGCTCGGCTTCGCCGGCCTCGCTCCGATGAGCGCCAGTGCGCAGATGGTCATGAAGGCCGCCGACGTCCACCCCGCCGGCTACTCGACCGTGGTCGCGGTCGAGAACATGGGCAAGAAGGTCGAGGCCGCCACCAACGGCCGCATCAAGTTCCAGATGTTCCCCGGCGGCGTGCTCGGCGACGAGAAGACGATGATCGAGCAGACCCAGTTCGGCGCGATCCAGATCCTGCGCACCTCGCTCGGCCCGGTCGGCAACGTGGTGCCCGAGGTCAACGTCTTCAACATGCCCTTCATGTTCCGCGACGAGGCCCACCTGCACGCGGTGCTCGATGGCCCGATCGGCCAGGAGATGCTGGACAAGATCAGCGCCTCGCCGGCCAAGATGGTGGCGCTCGCCTTCACCGTGGCCGGCAGCCGCAGCCTCTACACCAAGAAGCCGGTGCGCACGCCCGACGACCTGAAGGGCCAGAAGATCCGCATGATGGGCAATCCGCTGTTCATCGACACCATGAACGCGATGGGCGGCAACGGCATCTCGATGGGCTACGGCGAAGTCTTCACCGCGCTGCAGACCGGCGTGATCGACGGCGCCGAGAACAACGAGCCCAGCCTGTTCACCTCGAACCACTACACCACCGGCACCAAGTACTACACCCAGACCAAGCACCTGATGATTCCCGAGATCATCGTGATGTCGAAGGTCACCTGGGACAAGCTGTCGGCGGACGACCAGGCGATGTTCAAGAAGCTGGGCCGTGAGGCGCAGATGGAACAGCGCGAGCTGTGGAACAAGAGCGTGGAGGAAAGCGTGGCCAAGCTGAAGGCTGCCGGCGTCGAGTTCATCGAGGTGGACAACAAGCCCTTCTACGATGCCACCGCGCCGGTGCGCGCGAAGTACGGCGAGAAGTACGCCGACCTGATCAAGCGCATCGAAGCCGTCAAGTAAGACCCAAGACGTCTCTCCCAGGGGCCGGTGTTCCGAGCGGGCATCGGCCCCACCTCCGGAGTCTTCTCCAAATGAGTCATCCCTTCGTCCGGCTGATGGACCATCTCTATCACGCCTGCATCTGGGTCGCCGGCCTGTCCATCCTGGCCATGTCCCTGATCATTCCCTGGGGCGTGTTCTCGCGCTACGTGCTGGGCACCGGCTCGCACTGGCCCGAGCCGATCTCGATCATGCTGATGGTGGTGTTCACCTTCGTCGGCGCCGCGGCCAGCTACCGTGCCGGCGGCCACATCGCGGTGGCCATGCTGACCGAGCGCCTGCCCGCGACCCTGCAGGGGCTGTGCGCGAAACTGGTCGACCTGCTGATGGCGGCCATCAGCATTTTCGTCGCCTGGTACGGCATGGACCTGGTGCTGGCCACCATGGGCCAGACCGTCGCCGAACTGCCCTCGATGCCGGTCGGCTACACCTATCTCGCACTGCCGGTCGGCAGCATGATCACCCTGCTGTTCGTCATCGAACGCATCGTCTTCGGCAGCCAGCACATGCGCCCGATCGTGCGCTTCGACGAGCACCACGAAGAACACGCCGAAGGAGGCGCATGATGGACGCCCTGGTCCTGCTCGGCAGTCTCGCCGTCTTCATCGCGATCGGGGTGCCGGTCGCCTATTCGCTGGGCCTGGCGGCGCTGGTCGGCGCGCTGTGGATCGAGCTGCCGCTCGAAGCGGTCATGATCCAGCTCGCCTCCGGGGTCAACAAGTTCTCGCTGCTGGCGATTCCCTTCTTCGTGCTGGCCGGCGCGATCATGGCCGAAGGCGGCATGTCGCGCCGTCTGGTGGCCTTCGCCGGGGTGCTGGTGGGTTTCATCCGCGGCGGGCTGTCGCTGGTGAACATCCTGGCCTCGACCTTCTTCGGCGCCATCTCCGGCTCGTCGGTGGCGGACACGGCCTCGGTCGGCTCGGTGCTGATCCCCGAGATGGAGCGCAAGGGCTATCCGCGCGCCTTTGCCACCGCCGTCACGGTCAGCGGCTCGGTGCAGGCCATCCTGATCCCGCCCAGCCACAACGCGGTGATCTATTCGCTCGCCGCCGGCGGCACGGTGTCGATCGCCAGCCTGTTCATGGCCGGCGTGGTCCCCGGTCTGCTGCTCGGGCTGACGCTGGCGATCATGTGCCTGTTCATCGCCAAGAAGCGCAACTACCCCAAGGGCGACCCGATCCCCTTGCGTCAGGCGTTGAAGATCGTCGGCGAAGCGATGTGGGGCCTGCTGACCATCGTCATCATCCTCGGCGGCATTCTGAGCGGCGTCTTCACCGCCACCGAGTCCGCGGCAATCGCGGTGGTGTACGCCTTCTTCGTCACGATGTTCATCTATCGCGACTACAAGTGGTCGGAACTGCCCAAGCTGATGCACCGCACGGTCAAGACCGTGACCATCGTCATGATCCTGATCGGCTTCGCCGCCGCCTTCGGCTACCTGATGACGCTGATGCAGATCCCGACCAAGGTCACCGCTGCCTTCACCACGGTCTCGGACAACCGCTACGTCATCCTGGCGCTGATCAACGTCATGCTGCTGGCGCTGGGCACGCTGATGGACATGGCCCCGCTGATCCTGATCCTGACCCCGATCCTGCTGCCGGTAGTCACCGCGCTCGGCATCGACCCGGTGCACTTCGGCATGATCATGATGGTGAACCTGGGCATCGGCCTGATCACGCCGCCGGTAGGCACGGTGCTGTTCGTGGGCAGCGCGGTGGCCAAGCTGCCGATCGGCGTGGTGACGAAGGCGACGATGCCCTTCTTCGTCGCACTTTTCACCGTGCTGCTGCTGGTCACCTACATCCCCGGCCTGTCGCTGTGGCTGCCGCGTGCACTGGGTCTGTGAGCCGGCCATGAGCACCGTCGTCTATGTCTCGAACGCCGACAGTGGCGACATCGCCATCCTGTCGATGGCGACCAACGGCAAGCTGGCGCCGCTCGGCACTGCCGAGGTCGGCGGCACGGTGATGCCGCTCGCCGTCAGCCCCTGCCGCCACTTCCTTTACGCGGCGCGGCGCAGCGAACCGATGGCGGTGGTCAGCTTCGCCATCGACCCCATCCACGGCGCGCTGAGCCGCCTGGGCGAAGCGCCGCTGCCGGCCAGCATGGCCTACATCGCCACCGATCGCAGCGGTCGCTGGCTGTTCGCCGCGTCCTACCAGGGTGACGTGGTCACCGTCAGTCCGATCGCTGCCGACGGCCGCGCCGGGCCGGTACGGCAGTCGATCGCCACCGGCCGCCACGCCCACGCCATCCTGCCCGCGCCGTCCAACCGCCACGTGCTCGCCACCAGCCTGGGCGGCGGTGTGGTGATGCAGTTCGCCTTCGACGCCGCGAGCGGGCGGCTGACACCGAACGTCCCCGCCGCACTGACCGTGCGCCCTGGCGCCGGGCCGCGCCACCTGCGCTTCCACCCGAACGGCCGCTTCGTCTATCTGCTCAACGAACTCGACGCCAGCGTGGACGTGCTCGGTTTCGACGCGGACACCGGCACGCTCACGCCGCTGCAGACCGTCGATTCCCTGCCGCCCGGATTCGAGGGCGAACCCTGGGCCGCGGACCTGCAGCTCACGCCGGATGGCCGCTTCCTGTACGCCAGCGAACGCCGTTCGAGCACGCTCGCGGCATTCCGTATCGATGCCGACAGCGGCCGGCTCGCCCTCGTCGGCCACGTGCCGACCGAAATCCAGCCGCGCGGCTTCGCCATCGATAGCCGCGGGCGATGGCTGCTCGCCGTCGGCCAGTTGTCCGACCGGCTCAGCCGTTACGCCATCGACCCCGTCAGCGGCGCGCTGGCTTCCGTGCAGCGCATCGAGGTCGGCCGCAATCCGAACTGGGTCGAGATCGTCGACCTGCCCGCGCCCTGATGCCGGACGCGCCCCTCCCGCCCACGCCGAGCCACGCCATGTCCCACCGCCCCGCCCCGCTCACGATCCGCATGCACCCCGCGGACAACGTCGCCATCGTCGCCAATGACGGCGGCCTGCCGGCTGGCACGGCGCTGCCGAACGGTCTCGTGCTGCGCGAGCCAGTGCCACAGGCCCACAAGGTGGCGCTGGTCGACATCCCCGCCGACACCGCGGTACGGCGCTACGACGTCGCCATCGGCTATGCGCTGAAAGACATCCCGGCCGGCAGCTGGGTACATGAACGCCTGCTGCGGATGCCCGAGGCGCGCGAACTCGACGGCCTGCCGATCGCCACCAGGCGCACCGCGCCCTTGCCGCCGCTGGAGGGCTACACCTTCGAGGGCTTTCGCAACCCCGACGGCTCGGTCGGCACGCGCAACATCCTCGCCATCACCACCACGGTGCAGTGCGTGGCCGGCGTGGTGGATTTCGCGGTCGCGCGCATCAAGGCCGAACTGCTGCCGAAGTACCCCAACGTGGACGACGTCGTCGGGCTGGAACACAGCTATGGCTGCGGCGTGGCGATCGACGCACCCGATGCCATCGTGCCGATCCGCACCCTGCGCAACATCAGCCTCAACCCCAACTTCGGCGGCGAGGTCATGGTCGTCAGCCTGGGCTGCGAGAAGCTGCAGCCCGAACGCCTGCTGCCACCCGGCAGCATCCCCATCGTCGACGAACGCAACGTCGCCGACGTCGGCACCAGTGCGGAACCCGGGCTCGACGTCGTCTGCCTGCAGGACGAACGCCATGTCGGCTTCATGTCCATGATCGAATCGATCATGCGCACCGCCGAGGAACATCTCGAACGCCTCAACGCACGCCGGCGCGAGACGGTGCCGGCCGCCGAACTGGTCGTCGGCGTGCAGTGCGGTGGCAGCGATGCGTTCTCGGGCGTGACCGCCAACCCGGCGGTCGGCTTCGCCACCGACCTGCTGGTGCGGGCCGGCGCCACGGTGATGTTCTCGGAAGTCACCGAGGTGCGCGACGGCATCGACCAGCTCACCGCACGCGCCATCGACGCCGGCGTGGCCGAGGCGATGATCGCGCAGATGGCCTGGTACGACGCCTACCTGCAGCGCGGCCAGGTCGACCGCAGCGCCAACACCACCCCGGGCAACAAGAAGGGCGGGCTGTCGAACATCGTCGAGAAGGCGATGGGCTCGATCATCAAGTCCGGCACCGCCCCCATCTCCGGCGTGCTCGCGCCGGGCGAGAAGCTGAAGCAGAAGGGGCTGATCTATGCCGCGACCCCGGCCAGCGACTTCATCTGCGGCACGCTGCAACTGGCCGCGGGCATGAACCTGCACATCTTCACCACCGGTCGCGGCACGCCCTATGGCATGGCAGAATGCCCGGTGATCAAGGTCGCCACCCGCAGCGAACTCGCCCGGCGATGGCATGACCTGATGGATGTCGATGCCGGCCGCATTGCCACCGGCGACGCCACGATCGAAGACGTGGGCTGGGAGCTGTTCCACCTGATGCTCGACGTCGCCAGCGGCCGCAGGAAGACCTGGGCCGAACACTGGAAGCTCGCCAACGCGCTGGTGCTGTTCAACCCCGCACCGGTGACCTGAACCCGCAGCGTCCCCCCGCCATTACATCCGCCGCGCCCCTTCCCTGGAGAACGGGCGCGCATCACAACTTGTACAGGGAGATTCGTACCAATGGACAGTCGCCGCTACTTTACCGGGCCGAGGGCCGTTCTCCTGCTCGCCACACTGTGCTGCATGCTGTGGGGCAGTGCCTACCCGGCAATCAAGAACGGCTATGCCATGTTCGGCATCGCCGCCGACGACATTCCGGGCAAGCTGGTGTTCGCCGGCTGGCGTTTCCTGTTCGCCGGCTGGGTGCTGCTCGTGCTCGCCAGCCTGATGAAGAAGCCCGTGTTCCGGCTGACCGGTCGCGACCTCGGCGCGCTCGGCCTGCTTGGCATCACCCAGACCACGCTGCAGTACGTCTTCTTCTACGTCGGCCTGGCCTACACCACCGGCGTGAAGGGCTCGATCCTGAACGCCACCGGCACCTTCTTCAGCGTGCTGCTGGCGCATTTCATCTATCACAACGACCGCCTGAGCTATCGCAAGGTCCTCGGCTGCACGGTGGGCTTCGCCGGCGTCATGGTGGTCAATCTGGCGGGCGGCGCGGCCGGCTTCGACTTCGAGTTCACGCTGCTGGGCGAGGGCTTCATCGTCATCGCGGCCTTCGTGCTGTCGGCCGCCACCATCTATGGCAAGCGTCTGTCGCAACGCATGGACTCGATGGTGATGACCGGCCACCAGCTCGCCATCGGCGGCGCGGTGCTGCTGGCCATGGGCTATGGCAGCGGGGGCACCCTGCAGGGCTTCACCCTCGCCTCCACCGCGCTGCTGGCCTACATGGTGGTGCTGTCCTCGGCCGCCTTCGCCATCTGGGCGACGCTGCTGAAGTACAACCGCGTCGGCATGGTCACCGTGTACAACTTCCTGATTCCGGTGTTCGGGGCCGTGCTGTCGGCGATCTTCCTCGGCGAGGACATCCTGCAATGGCGCAACGCCCTCGCGCTGGCGATGGTGTCGGCCGGGATCTGGTGGGTGACGACCGAGCGCAGCGCGGAAGCGACGGACGCTGCTGCAGAACGCGCCACCGGCACGAAGGACCGGACCGCCTGAGTGCGAACGGCAATCTCCGTGTCGGACAGGGAATCCTTCAGCACGGACGGGCAGACATGCCCGCGCGGAGGGTGGCGGCAACGTTGCGAGCCGTGAGTTCGACATTCGCCGCCGCCTCGCGCAAGGCGTCATCCAGCGAGCAAGGCGCGTTCAGCACGCTGAACACCGCGTCGATGCCGTGCGCGTAGACGACGCCGACATTGGCCCCGAGCGAGCCGGCGATGCCGATCACCGGCTTGCCGTGGCGCTTGGCCACGCGGGCGACACCGACCGGCGTCTTGCCGTGGACGGTCTGGAAATCGATGCGGCCTTCGCCGGTGATGACGAGATCGGCATCGCGGACGTGGGCCTCGAGTCCGACTGCCGCGGTGACGATCTCGATGCCGGGTTTGAGCGTCGCGCCGAAGAAGGCCAGCATCGCCGCGCCCATGCCACCGGCGGCACCGGCACCGGGTACCTGATCGACCGCGACACCCAGATCACGGTCGATGATGCGGGCGAAATGGGCCAGATTGGCGTCCAGGGTGGGCACCATCCCGGCGGTCGCGCCCTTCTGCGGGCCGAACACGGCCGAGGCACCGCGCGGGCCGGTGAGCGGGTTATCCACATCGCAGGCGACCTCGATGCGACATTCGGCCAGGCGCGGGTCGAGTGCCGACACATCGATGCGCGCCAGCGCCGCCAGCGCCGCACCGCCGGGTGCCAACACCTGCCCATCCCGGTCCAGCAGGCGCGCGCCCAGGGCCTGTACCATGCCGGCCCCGCCATCGTTGGTCGCGCTGCCACCGATGCCGAGGATGAAGCGGCGCGCGCCGGCGTCGAGCGCGCTGCGGATCAGCTCGCCGGTACCGCGCGAGGTGGTGAGGAGCGGATTGCGCCGCGCCGGCGGCACCAGCGCCAGGCCGCTGGCCGCGGCCATCTCGATCACCGCCGTTTCACCGTCTCCGGTGAGCCCGTAGAAGGCCTGCACCGGCTCGCCCAAGGGGTCAGTCACCGCCACCTCCAGCCGTCGCCCGCCGGTCGCGGCGACCATGGCCTCGACCGTGCCCTCGCCACCATCGGCCACCGGCACCAGCACATAGTCGGCCTGCGGGAACACGGCGCGGAAGCCCGCCTCGACCGCCTGTGCAACCTCCAGCGCGGACAGGCTTTCCTTGTATGAATCGGGGGCGATGACGATCTTCATGAACAGGGGGCTCCGGGCGACAAAAGGCTCACGAACAGGACGACACAGCTTAGGGCAGCGCCATCACCGGGTCTTCATGAAATTGCACATAAATGGCGCGTAAAACTGCGCGAAGAATGTGCTTTTTCACATCAATCAACCCTGATCGAGTTCGAGCGCGATGAACAGCAGCAGAACGTCGTCAAGGCGGCCGAGATCCAGTCCGCTGAACTCGCCGATCCGGCGCAAGCGGTAGTCGAGGGTATTGCGATGGACGTGCAGCGCACCGGCCGCGAGCGAGGACTTCATGTCGTGCGCGAACCAGGCGGCAAGCGTGCGCCGCAGGACACCGTCGCGGTCATGTTCCGCCACGCGCTGGAGCGGCCGGCGCAGCTCGTCTGCCTGCCAGCCTTCACCCAGGCCGGCGAGCAGTACCGCCAAGGTCTGGTCTGCATAGCAATGGAGCGCACGCGCCGGCTGGCGACGACGGCCCACGCGCAACACCGTGCGCGCCGACTGATAGGAGCGCACCAGACCGGCACGCCCGGGAAAGACACCGCCCAGCCCCAGCAGCAGGGGGCGCGGCGCCCCGCGCTGGAGGCGGACGAGCAGGGCGTCGACGCGCCCGTGCAGGCGCAAGGGATCATCCCCGGCGCCGGCCACCGGCAGCAGCCCCACGATCTCGCGCAGTGACACGGGTGCGCACAGGACGCCGGGTTCGGCCCGGGCGATCGACTCCAGCACGCGCTGCTGCTCGGCCAGCAGCGCGGTCGCGTCACCCACGGCCGGATCGAGCGCGACCAGCACGGCGACGCGCGGCATGTCCGGATCGACCCCCAGCTTGCGCGCCCAGTCCTCCAGCGCCGGCGTCGGCGTCGCGATGCCGACGAGCTGCAGCACGAGTTCTTCGCGCAAGCGGAGGTCGCGCGCGATGATCCGCATCAGCCACGCCTGCTCCAGCATGGTTTCGGCCGCCATGCGCAGCAGTTCGGCGAACTGCCGGATTGCATCGGGCGCACCACTCAGCCCGATCACCCCGACGATGGCGCCCTCGGCGCGCAAGGGCAGGTTGATGCCCGGGCGGGCATCGTGCAGGCGGCTCGCCAGCGCATCGTCGATCTCCACGGTGCGCCCCTGCGCCAGCACCATCGTCGCGCCCTCGTGCCGCGCACCGAGCCGCGCCGGATCGCCGCTGGCGATGATGATGCCGCGCGCGTCCATCACATTCACGTTGGCGTGCAGGATCTGCATCGTGCGATCGACGATGGACTGGGCGAGCGAGGCATCGAGCAACAGCATGGCGGCAAGGTCGTGCGCACGGGATGGCCCATGCTGCCGCGTCGCCACGGTAGGTACAAGCGCCATCGGACGGTAAACCGCTCAGCCGGGCACGCCCTCGGCTGGCCATATTGCTCACCAACATGCGTCCAAATGTAATTCTCATCCGGTCGCGGTGCCGCAGCGTCGTCAGCGAAGCCCCCTGTCCGCCTGCTGAGAACGGCAGCGTAAGGCACACATCGGCGACGATCCGGCACTGAAACAACTCGTCACGCTCGGTGGGGATCGCCGACGCCTCGCCGTGTTCATATGGATGCCACTGTGCGGAACACGCCAGTTCCGCCTCGAACAACGCAGAAGGAGAACAGCATGAAAGTCCAGACCCTGATTCCCGCCCTCCTGATCACCGTGGCCGCGAGCGGTTGTGCCACATGGGACAACATGTCGTCGCGCGAGAAGAGCGCAGCGACCGGTGCTGCCGTCGGCGGCGTGGCTGGCGCGGTCATTTCCAACGGGGGTGTCCTGGGCACGGTCGGCGGTGCAGCCATCGGTGGTGTGATCGGCGATCAGGTCGGCAAGAAGAAGTAAGCCGCTGCCGCGTCCCCGAGACGCGGACGCCGGATTTTTCCTTTCGCTCTCCTCATTCGGGGCATCGACGCCATGCATGGCCGACATGCCCCGTTTTCTTTCCCGTCTCAGCCCACCGCGCCCATCACCCCGCTGGCCAGCGCAGCGCCAACGACGACCAGCCACGGCGGCAGCCTCCAGAACATCAGTGCCACCAGCGCGAGCAGCGCCAGCGCGAAGTCCGCCGGCCCCAGGACCGCACTCGTCCACACCGGCTGGTAGAGCGCCGCGAGCAGCAGACCGACCACCGCGGCGTTGATCCCCATGAGTGCCGCCTGCATGCGCACGTGGCGACGCAGGCCTTCCCAGAACGGCAGTACGCCGACCACGAGCAGGAAGGCCGGCAGGAAGATCGCCACCAGGCAAAGCAGACCGCCGAGCCAGCCGTTCGGCGCACCCGTCATCGAAGCGCCAAGAAAGGCAGCGAAGGTGAACAGCGGCCCAGGCACGGCCTGTGCAGCACCATAGCCCGCGAGAAAGGTCTCGTTGTCGACCCAGCCATTGGGCACGACTTCCGCCTGCAGCAGCGGCAGCATCACGTGGCCGCCGCCGAAAACCAGCGAACCGGCACGGAAAAACACGTCCATGCGCGCCAATGCGGTCGCGTTCCACCCGTCCGCCAGCAAAGGCAGGACGAGCAAGAGGCCGAAGAACAGGACCAGCGCCGCGATTGCCGCCGGGCGGCCGACGCGGATCGGCAGCGACTCGTGTCCGTCGCGCGCCGCGGGACGAAACCAGGCGAGGCCGACGAGCGCGGCGAGGACGATCACGCCCACCTGCGTCCATGCCGACGGACTCGCCAGCACGATGCAACTCGCCACCGCCATGATGCTGACACGGGACGCATCGGGGCACAGCGTACGCGCCATGCCCCACACTGCCTGGGCCACGACGGCCACGGCGACGACCTTGAGCCCGTGCAGCACGGCCGGCGACAGCAGCGTGTCCTGTGCCGCGACGCCGAACGCGAACAGGATCATCGCGAAGGCCGAAGGCAGGGTGAAACCCGCCCAGGCCGCCAGCGCCCCCGCGTAACCTGCGCGCGACAGACCGAGCGCAATCCCGATCTGGCTGCTTGCCGGACCGGGCAGGAACTGGCACAGCGCCACCAGATCGGCATAGCTGCGCTCGCTGAGCCAGCGCCGGCGGGCGACGAACTCCTCGCGGAAATACCCGATATGCGCCACCGGCCCGCCGAAGGACGTGAGCCCGAGACGCAGGAAAGCCAGGAAGACGGACCACGCGTTGCGGTCGTCGCGAAGGGGTTCGGTCATGGCCGAGTGTCTCGCTGCTGGATCAACGGCAGGGATTATCGATTATTCCCCGTGACGCACGATCGTGCCTCGCGACTAACCAGGCTCTCGGGAATGCGGGCCGGCACGCATAGTCAGGCACTGAAGATATCTGCCCGAGCGGACTGCGAACCCCGCAAGGCAGCCCCGTAGTTCCTTGATAGAATTGCGCTTGTCCCGCCTCGCCCAAACCCGCGCAGGCGGTTTTTCTTTCTGCCGACGACTCTCGATGACCACCACCCCCTATCCGCCCGAGTTGCTGCGCGACGTCGAAAAGCGCCGCACCTTCGCCATCATCGCCCACCCCGACGCGGGCAAGACCACGCTGACCGAGAAGCTGCTGCTGTTCGGCGGCGCGATCCAGCTCGCCGGCACGGTGAAGGCGCGCAAGTCCGCACGCCATGCCACCTCGGACTGGATGGAAGTGGAAAAGCAGCGCGGCATCTCGGTATCGAGCTCGGTGATGCAGTTCGAGTACATGGACCACACCGTCAACCTGCTCGACACCCCGGGCCACGAGGACTTCTCCGAGGATACCTACCGCGTGCTCACCGCCGTGGACGCGGCGGTGATGGTGATCGACGCCGCCAAGGGGGTGGAGGCGCAGACCATCAAGCTGCTCGAGGTCTGCCGGCTGCGCAACACGCCCATCATCACCTTCGTCAACAAGATGGACCGCGAGGTACGCGAGCCCTTCGAACTGCTCGCCGAAATCGAGGACGTCCTCAAGATCACCTGCGCGCCGGTGACCTGGCCGCTGGGCATGGGCAAGGCCTTCCGCGGTGTCTACCACCTGCTGCAGGATCAGGTCCTGACCTTCACCCCCGGCCAAGAGCGGCGCAGCGACGCTGAAGTGCTGAAGGGCATCGCCAACCCCGAACTGGATGCACGCTTCCCAATGGAAGTAGGCCAGTTGCGTGAGGACGTCGAGCTCATCGAGGGTGCCTCGCCGCCCTTCGATCTCGACGAATTCCTGGCGGGCAAGCAGACCCCGGTGTTCTTCGGCTCCGGTATCAACAACTTCGGCGTGCAGGAGATCCTGCAGTCACTGATCGACTGGGCGCCGCCGCCCCAGGCGCGACTCGCGGGCACCGGTGCCGACGGCACGCGCATGGTGCAGCCGGCCGAACCGGCCTTCACCGGCTTCGTCTTCAAGATCCAGGCCAACATGGACCCGAAGCACCGCGACCGCATCGCCTTCTTCCGCATCTGCTCGGGTCGCTACACGGCCGGCATGAAGGTCAAGCACGTGCGCGCCGGTCGCGACATGAAGCTCGCCAACGTGCTCACGTTCATGGCCAATGAGCGCGTGATCATGGAAGACGGCGTCGCCGGCGACATCGTCGGCATCCACAACCATGGCCAGTTGCAGATCGGCGATACCCTGACCGAAGGCGAGAACCTCGGCTTCAAGGGCATCCCGTACTTCTCGCCGGAAATGTTCCGCGCCGCTCGCCTGCGCGACCCGCTCAAGTCCAAGCAACTGCAGAAGGGTTTGCAGGAACTGGGCGAAGAAGGCGCCATCCAGGTGTTCGAACTCGAAGGCGGCCAGATGCTGCTCGGCGCGGTCGGCGTACTGCAGTTCGAGATCGTCGCCCAGCGCCTCAAGGACGAGTACAAGGTCGATGCCATCTTCGAGCCCGCCGACATCCACACCGCGCGCTGGCTCACCTTCCCCGACGACGTCACCCGCCGCAACTTCGAGCGCGAGCAGGCGCTGCGCCTGGGCAAGGACATCGACGGCAATCCGGTGTATCTGGCCACCAGCCGCTACAATCTGGAAGTCACCGCCGAGAAGTGGCCGAAGGTGACCTTCCACGCCACACGCGAGCATGGGGAAGTGCTGGGCTGATTCCCACTCCCCAGAGTCGGCACGCTGACGCCTGCCGACTCCGCGCAGCTCAACGCGCCGACAGCGCCTCTCCAATCCCCGCACCGATCTCGCGCTGGCGTCCGATGGCCCGGGTGATCTGGGTCACCACCTCCACACGCCTTTTCGCCCCGGACTGGATTTCGGTCATTGCATCGCGTGCGCTCGATGCAAGCGCCAGTCCCTCATCGACGATGCAGAGCGTGTCGCGTACCGCATCGGACGCATCGCGCGACGTGCTGTTGAGATCGGCTGCAATCCGACCAATGCGTTCGCTGGCACTGCGCGCCTGCTCGGCCAGCTTTCGAACCTCGTCGGCCACGACCGCAAAGCCCCGGCCGGCCTCACCTGCCCGTGCGGCCTCGATGGCGGCATTGAGCGCCAGCAGGTTGGTCTGCTCGGAAATCTGCGTGATCGAGGCAACGATGCTGCGAATCTCGCCTGACTGCGCGGCCAGCGCGGTGAGATCCTGCTGCGCGCGGAGCAGACCGGCACCCAGCTTTTCGATCGACCCACGGGCGCGTGACATCAGCTCGGCCCCGGTCGCCACATTGCCACCACTCACCTTGGCGAGGGTATTCGCCTCGTCCATGTCGGCCAGGGTTCGATCCACCAGCCCGATCAGCTCATGCGTGAGTGCGAGCGCGCGGCTTTCCGCTTGCTGCAAGCGTTCCAGTCGCGTTGCAGCATCCGTGAGCTCAGCGGCCGGCTGCGCACATGCCTGAGCCTCGTGCAGGCTGAGCTGCAGGCGCTCGACCTCGTCCTGCGCCCGCGAACACCTGCCTTCAAGCGCCGCAACCAGCGCCGCCTGCTCGTTCGCCGCCCTCGCACTGCGCACACTCGATCCCGCCGCGGCCATGACGCACAACAGCGCAAGCCCGACAGGGACGGGAGCCAAATCAGTCGCCAGGAAGAAACTTGCAACCATGAACGCCGCGGACAACAGCCAAAGCGCGACCACGGCATTGAATCGGGAAATCGAGTTGAGATCGGACATTGCTCGGCGTCGTAGCTGAAGTAGGCCCTCAGCTTAATACGACAACCTGAAAATATCGAGATTTTGCCTCTCGATAAGGGCGAGGGGCATCAGTTGCCGGTGACGATCCCCTCGACGACCTTCTTGCCCTCCGAATACAGCGCCACCTGTCCGTCCTCGAACTCGACATTCATGCAGGCGGTGTTGCCCTTGAGCTTGCCGTCCAGCCATTCGCGGCAGTAGCGCGCCTGCTCGTCCACCCACCAGCGCGCCTTGGCACCGGTGGTGTCGGTCAGCATGCCATCGCTACCGAACTTGAGCGTGTAGGCGGACTCGGTGCGCAGATACACGCCGATGAAGGTGGCGCCGCTCAACAGCTGTTCGACTTCGGCCTTGCTGGTGATGAAGTTCTGCGCCAGCGCACCACCGGCCGCTGCAGACAATGCCAGCGCCGCCGCCAGGGCGCGTCCCGTGTTCCCGAGCTTCAGCTTCATGTTCGTCCTCATGTACGTACTTTCGGTCGATCGATGCGGAATGTCCCGCGATTGTCCATCTGCCGCGTGCGCCGCCGCCCCGTTCAGCCGCGTGCGCCCAGACGGCCCACGAGACCACGCAGGGTCTCCTGCAGGTCGGCCGGCATCACCACCACCTTGGAGCTGCCGGACTCGCCCAGCTTCTCGAGCGAGGCGATGTATTTCTCGCCCAGCAGGTAGAGCATCGGCGTCGTCTGGTCGCCGATGCTGGCCGTCACGCGGCGGATGGACTCGGCCGAGGCTTCCGCCAGCATGACCTGGGCGTTGGCGTCGCGCTTGGCGGATTCCA
This sequence comes from Thauera humireducens, assembly GCF_001051995.2. Classification (NCBI taxonomy): domain Bacteria; kingdom Pseudomonadati; phylum Pseudomonadota; class Betaproteobacteria; order Rhodocyclales; family Zoogloeaceae; genus Thauera; species Thauera humireducens. The sequence continues at coordinate 3,074,064 of NZ_CP014646.1, forward strand.
GCCGTGCCTCGGCTTCGAGGATGGCCGCCTGCTTGGCGCCTTCGGCCTTGGTCACCGCCGCCTTGCGCTCGCGCTCCGCTGCGGCCTGCAGCTCCATCGCTCTCTGCATCGATTGCGAGGGCTTGATGTCCTGGATCTCGACCGACTTCACCGTCAGCCCCCAGTCCACCGCCTCGTCGGCGATGCTCTCGCGCAGCCGCGCCTTGATCTTGTCGCGCGAGGAAAGCGCCTCGTCCAGCTCCATTTCGCCGACGATCGAGCGCAATGTCGTCATGATCAGGTTGCGGATCGCCTCGGAGAAATCGGTCACGCCATACACCGCCTTGACCGGGTCGGTGACCTTCACGAACGCGATGGCATTGGTCAGGATCACCGCGTTGTCACGGGTGATGACTTCCTGTTCCTGCACGTCGAGGATGATGTCCTTCGTCACCAGCTTGTAGGCGACGTTGTCAAGGTAGGGAATCAGAATGTTGAGGCCGGGACGCAAGGTGGCGTGGTACTTGCCCAGGCGCTCGACCACCCATTCCTCGCCTTGCGCCACCAGGCGCACGCCCTTGGCGATGGTGATGACGACAAACACCAGGATGGCGAGCGCAATGGCGAGGCCTTCGGTCATGAGTTCTTCCTTTCGTTTGAATTGATCAGGCCTTCGTCACCTTGACGAAGCTGCCTTCGACGCTGACGACACGCACGCGCTCGCCGGCCGCGATCGCGGTCTCCGCCATGCAGGCCCACTCCTCGGCGCCCAGCACCGGCCGCTGGAAACGCACCCTGCCGCGCTGGAAGGGGGCGACGGCACTGACCAGCAGACCCACCTCGCCGATCACCTCGCCCGCAGCCGTGCCGACGAGGGTCTTGTGCTGCGACCGCTTGAACACGCGGAACCACAGCACCGCCATTGCCACGGACGCGACGATCCAGGCCGCGATCTGCGTCGTCAGCGACAGTTCCGGCGCGACCAGCAACACCAGTCCGACCAGCAGCGCGCCGAAGCCGAACCAGATGACGAAGAAGGCCGGCACCGCCAGCTCCAGCAGCACCAGCCCCAGACCAGCCAGCTCCCAGTGCCACCATTCGATGATCAAGGCGTTTTCCATGGCGAGACTTTAGCGCACCCCGACGGCAAACGGATTTGACCTGTCGCAGGGCGCAGTGGGAAAGCTGTGGTTCCAGGGGGGGCGAAGTTGTGGACAACGATGATTCCGGTCTGGCGACGCGTTTCCATCAACAAATGATCCCGCGCTTCAAGCCCAGATATGAACGGCTTTATACAGATTGCAAATACCTGTTTTTATAGGTTAAAAACGACTTATCCACAGAAATCGCCGGTACACTATGTTTACAGTCTTTTAAATATATAAAACCTGTGTACACCCAGAAGAAAAAAAGCGCCGACCGCAGCCGACGCCTTTTCTACAGCCCCTTCGGGACAGGAATCAGAACGGCGGATCGTCCGCTGCAGGCTGCACGACTGCGGAAGACGACGGTGCCAAGGCCGTCGACGGCTCGGCCGCGACAAAGGCGATTTCGCCCCCGAGTGCCTGCACCACTGCCGGCAGCAGATGCGTCAGTTCACCTGTCATCAAGGCAAACTCAGCGTTGAACAGCGCTTCCGCGTCTTCCTTCTCGCCATCGATCTGGTCACGCACGACATCGAGGAAGTCCAGTCGCTTGATCTCGAGCTTTTCGGTGAGCACGAAGCTGACGCGGTCGTCGAAGGTCAGTGCCAGCCGGGTCGGCAGCTTGCCGGCTTCCAGATGGCCCTTCACTTCGTCACCGTCCAGTGTGTGACGCACGTAGCGCACCGCGGCCTTGTCCTCGCTGACCGAGCGCAGTTCGCAGTCTTGGTCGATGGTGAAGCCCGCCGGTGCCTCGCCACCGGCCAGCCAGTCGGCCATCGCCGACATCGGCGACAGTTCGGTGCGCAGCAGCGTCAGCGGAAAGCTGTCGAGGGTGTGGCGCAGTTGCTCGAGCATGTCCTCGGCCTTGCTCTGGCTCGCAGCGTCGATGACCAGCCAGCCATTGACCGGGTCGATCCAGGCGAACATCCGGCGACGACGGGTGAAGGCGCGCGGCAGGAGCTCCTGCGTGACCTGATCGCGCAGTTCCTTCATCTGCTTGCGACCGAGCTTGTAGCCCTGCTGCTCGGCAAGCTCCTCGGCGCGCTCGTCGGCCTCCTGCTTGACCACGGCCGAGGGCAGCAGACGGTGCTCGAAACCGAGCGAAACCAGCCACTGGTCACCGACGGCGTGCACCAGCACGTCATTGTTCAGCGGCGACAACCAGCCGCGGCTCTCCATGTCCTGGCTGCCGCAGGGATGGAAGGGCTTCTTCGCCAGTTGTTCCTCGAGGCGCTCGGCACTCATGTCCCACTTGGCGGGCAGGCGATAGATCTGCAGGTTCTTGAACCACATGGGGGTCTTTCCTTGTCGTGAACGAATACACGCCCGCTGCCGGGGCAACGGGCGCGGTCAATGGCGGGGATTACTGCTGCAGACCGCCGGATGCGGCGATCATGCGGATGACGCGAACGGTATCGACGTCGGACTGGTGGTAAGCCGAGCGCACGAAGTCGGCATAACGCGCATCGTCGCTATCCGCAGTTTCAGGCAGCGTGGTCTGGTAGCAGAAGCGCAGGAACAGCGCACCGGCCTGCGGTTCATCGATGCGAATCGTCAGGCTTCCCCCGGGATGCTGTGCGTTCGCCTCCGACTCGAAGCGAATCCAGTCGAAAGGACTGAACGTGACGCGGTCTCGAATGACCACGCCACCGAAGTCGAGGTCGCGCACCAGGCCAGCGTCGCTGCGCTCGACGATACGACAGGCTTCGAGACCCGGCAGGAAGGGACGGGCGTCCTCTGCCCGGCACAAGAGGCCGAACCACAACTCCTCGCGCGTCAGCGGATCCTGCAGGGGGTTAGCGAGATCGTTGACCTCGATCAGATGTTCGAATTTCAAGGGCATCTCCTGTGCAGGCGCGACAGTTTACCCCGTCGACCGGCCGGGCCGGGATACCATGCGCGCCATGCAACTCGAACGACTTCTCCATGCCCAGGGCTTCGGCAGCCGCAAGGAATGCCGCGCCCTGATCCGTGCCGGCCACGTCAGCGTCGCCGGCGTTTCCTGCGAAGACCCCTATGCGGATTTCGACCCCGGCAGCAGCGATGGTTCGGCCGGCCTCGAATTCAGTGTCGGCGACGAAACCTGGCGCTTTCGTGCCAAGGCCTACCTGATGCTGCACAAGCCCACGGGCTACGAGTGCTCGCACAAGCCGACCTTCCATCCCTCGGTCTTCACGCTGCTGCCGCCACAGATGCTGCTGCGCGACGTGCAGTGTGTCGGCCGGCTGGACCAGGACACGACCGGGCTGCTCCTGCTGTCGGACGACGGGCAGTTCATCCACCAGTGGAGCTCGGGCAAGAAGCGCACGCCGAAGGTGTATGAGGTGACGCTGAAGCATGCGGTCGGCGAGGATTTCGTCGCCCAGCTGCTCGCCGGCGTCGAGCTGCATGACGAACCGGCGCCGATCGCGGCGGCGGCCTGCGAACTGACATCCGAAACGACCCTGCGCCTGACGATCTGCGAAGGCAAGTATCACCAGGTCAAGCGCATGATCGCCGCCGCGGGCAACCGCGTCGAAGCCCTGCACCGCAGCCGAGTCGGCGGACTCTCGCTGGACCCCGCACTGGCGCCGGGCGAGTGGCGCTGGCTGGAAGCGGCCGACCTGCAGACGCTGGCCGACTACGCCTGAATCAACGCTGGCTTCGGGCCGGCGTTCAGAAACGCATTTCCAGGCCGGCTCCGACGGCCCAGCTGCGGTCGCGCTCGCGATCCTCGTGGCCCCGGGGCCAGAAATGGCCGACGATGAACTCCGCCAGCAGCCAGTCGCGATAGACGGGTTGCAGCCACTTCAGGCGGATGCCGTATTCGCCCACGTCGGTTTCCGCGCCGGTTTCACCACTGGCCAACGCCTCGAGCGACAGCAGCCTGGTATCGCCGAAGGTCTTGAACATCCCGATGCTGCTCGACCACGCGAAGCCGTCGGTTTCCTTGGTGAGGGTCGCCGCGTTCTGCCATTTCAGCGCCAGCGATGGCGAATAGGCGTGCTCGAGGTTGATTGCTGTGGTCGAACCCAAGCCGTCGCTGGCACGCCAGAACACCGTCTCGCGGAACTCGGCGCTGTTCGATGCCGAAAGCGCCCATGACCTGCGATAGCGTGCCTGTGCGTAGGGCTTGATGCCCCCCCGCACCCCGACCCGCAGATCGACATAGTCACGCAGGTTGAAACCCAACCCAAGGAAGCCGGTCTGGTCCGCGCTTCGACGCTCGCGCAGCAGCTGCTGTTCGCGGGAAAAGGTCTCCGGCTGGTCAGAGATCAGCTCGCGCTCGTTCTCCTGTCCGAAGAACACGTAGGCCTTGTCCTTCAGGTTCGGCAGGTCGAATCGGGCACGAAAGCGCACGCTGGTGCTGCTGCCGTCGTCTTCACGCCAGCTGGCGCGAATGCCCAGTCGGCCGTGCGACACCTTGCCGCCGTCGGCAAAGGGCTTGTCGCCGAACCAGTCGTTCACCTCTTCGCCCAGCCAGTGCGCGAATTCGCGAACCTTGCGCCGGGTCGTGTCGACGAAATCCTCCGATTCGTGTTCCGCGCCCGCAAGCCGCTGAGTGGGGGGCGCCGCAGGTGTCGTCCGCGCATCGTTGTCCCGCACATGCGGTGAGGTCGTGCCTGCACACCCTGCGAGTGCAACCACCAGGGCGAAGTGCCAGAAACGCCGGCAGATCATGACTGCCTCCCTTTGGGCCTTTCTTGTCCTTCCGATTCTACGCCGGTCTGTTCGACGGGGTTTTGCAGGGTCCACTGTCGTGCGGCGGGCAGCCAGATGGGGGAAGGTTTGTTTGTTCTGTTTTTCTTTTAATTTAAATAATAAAGATGTAAACAGTCGGGCAAAAACTGTGGATAAGTCCTGTGCGCCCTTGAAGGACAGGGTTTTGGCTGCGGTAAAACACCGTGGACAAACCCCGTAGACCGCTGTGCGTGAATTGTCCATCGTTTTTCGACACAAGCGGATTGTCCGGCTTGTTCACAAGCTTTCCCGCACTTTTGTCCAGGAATATCCACAGTCATGCAGTCCGTTCATCGCTCATCTGCCCTTAACTGGGAGATCTTCTGTCAGGTTGTGGATAATTTTGGGGATATTGGCGTCTGCTGGCGGCTCGCACGCGATCTCGCGGCTCGGACGGGATCTCAGGTCCGCTTGTGGGTGGACGATTGGACGGTGCTGACGCGCATCTGTCCCGAGGCACGAACGCTCGATCCGCAGCAGGGGGGACGGGTTGCCGGTGTCGACTTGCGGCAGTGGACGGATCCGTTCCCGCGGGTGGCGCCGGCCGATGTCGTGATCGAGGCGTTCGCCTGCGAGATCCCGGAGGCGCACCTGCAGGCAATGGCGGCGCGAACGCCGGTGCCGGTGTGGATCAATCTCGAGTACCTGTCGGCCGAGGACTGGGTGGCCGGTTGTCATGCGCTGGCATCGCCGCATCCGCGCCTGCCGCTGGTGAAGCACTTCTTCTTTCCCGGTTTCGACGAAGGCACGGGGGGCCTGCTGCGCGAGCCGGACCTGCTCGCGCGCCGCGATGCCTTCCGCGCCGATTCGGCCGGGCGGGGCGACTGGCTCGCGCGCCGCGGCGTGCTTGCCGGCCATGACGAGACCTGCGTGTCGCTGTTCGCCTACGAACAGGCCCGGCTGCCCGGCCTCATCCGCCTCTGGACGCAGGGGGCGCAGCGACTGCATGTGCTGGTTCCCGAAGGGCGGGTGCTGGGCGATGTCGAACGTGCGCTGGGGCGCACCGCGCTGAAGGTCGGCGATTGCATTCACGAAGGCAGTCTGAGCGTGCATGTGCTGCCCTTCACCGACCAGGATGGCTACGACGAGCTGCTGTGGGCCTGCGACCTGAACTTCGTGCGCGGTGAGGATTCCTTCGTGCGCGCACAGTGGGCCGGCGTGCCCTGCGTGTGGCAGATCTATCCGCAGGACGAGGATGCGCACTTCGACAAGCTCGAGGCCTTCATGGCCCGCTACCTTGCCGGTGCGGCCCTGCCCGAGGCGGAAGCGTTCGGCGCCTTCTGGCGCGCCTGGAACGGACGCGGTGACCCGGCGGCCGCCTGGCCGGCCTTCGCCGCCGCGCTGCCCGGACTGCAGCGTCGTGCCGCGCGCTGGTGCGACGACCTGGCGCGACAATCGGATCTTGTTTCACGCTTGACAGGATTCTGTTCCCACATTCCGGCCGTCGCGGGGTAGAATCCCGCGCCTAATTTTCAAAGACATGCGGCTCTCGCCGCGTCGATTTCATTCAGGAAACAGCATGAAAACCGCTCAGGAACTCCGCTCCGGCAACGTCATCATGGTCGGTAGCGACCCGCTGGTGGTGCAGAAGGCCGAATACAACAAGTCCGGCCGCAACGCCGCGGTCGTCAAGATGAAGCTCAAGAACCTGCTGACCGGCGCGCCCTCCGAATCGGTCTACAAGGCTGACGACAAGTTCGAAGTGGTCGTGCTCGACCGCAAGGAAGTGACCTACTCCTACTTCGCCGATCCGATGTACGTGTTCATGGACGCCGACTACGAGCAGTACGAAGTCGAAGCCGAGAACATGACCGACGCGCTGAAGTACCTCGAAGACGGCCTGCAGTGCGAAGTCGTGTTCTACAACGGCAAGGCCATCTCGGTCGAACTGCCGAACAGCGTCGTGCGCGAAGTCGTCTACACCGAGCCTGCCGTCAAGGGCGACACCTCGGGCAAGGTCATGAAGCCGGCCAAGATCTCCACGGGCTTCGAGCTGCCGGTGCCGGCCTTCGTCGAAATCGGTGACAAGATCGAGATCGACACCCGTACCGACGAGTACAAGAACCGCGTCAAGTAATCGACGTCGTTCTGCAAGCGAAAGGGCCCGCGTGGCCCTTTTGTTTTCTTGAGCGTCGAACCAGGCGTGCCGTGTGTTGTCTTCCTTGGCACAATCCTGTCGTTCCTCGTCAACTCACCGTCATCGCCGCCATGAAGCCCCTGATTGTCACCCTCGCCGGCCCGATCCTGATGCTGCTTGCCGCCTGTGCGCCCGAGGCCCCCGCGGAGAAAGCGGAGAAGGCGGCAAGCGAAGCGGCCGAGGCCGCGCGCGAGGCGCTCGACAAGGCGGGCGAGGCGGTGAAGAAGCTCGGCGAGTCCGGTAGCGCGGCCGCCCAGGCGGTGGTCGAGTCCGCCACCGAGAAGGTGAAGGAAGGCGCAGAAGTGGCCGAAGAGGCGGTGCGCGAGAATTCGGACGTCGCCCGCGAAGTCACCGATGCGGGCGTGCGTGACGCCAAGGAGGCTGCCGAAGCCGCGGCCCAGCGGATCGCCGACGCGACGCGCGGCGCGGCGCAACGCCTGAAGGAAGCCGGCCAGGGCGCGCTCGGCAGCGTGCGTCCGCGCGAGGATGGCGCACCGGTCGAGGACGCCACGGTCGAGGCGGCGACGGAACCGAAACCCGACGCCGTGAAGTGAGTCCGGCTCCGCCGGGCTGGCGATGTCGCTCCGGCCGCAATGGTCGATGTCGGTGCCTGATCCCCACCCGCAGGGGAACCTTTCACCCCCGGGCATGAGTCGGATGCCGGTCCGCGCCTAGAATGGCGTCTTGTGTCCGAGCTTTCCGTCCCATGTCCGCCTCTGCAACCCGCTACACCCCGGTCGATGCGCCCGCTTCGATCGCCGACGCCATCCGCATCCGCGGTGCGCGCCAGAACAACCTGCGCAATCTCTCGCTCGATTTGCCGCTGAACCGCCTGACGGTGGTGACCGGCGTATCGGGCTCGGGCAAGTCCTCTCTGGTGTTCGACACCCTGTACGCCGAGGGCCAGCGGCGCTACGTCGAGACCTTCTCGCCCTACGCGCGCCAGTTCCTCGATCGCATGGATAAACCGCAGGTGGATCGCATCGAGGGCGTGCCGCCGGCGATCGCGATCGACCAGACCAACCCGGTGCGCACCTCGCGCTCGACGGTGGGCACGATGACCGAGCTCGCCGACCACTTCAAGCTGCTGTACGCGCGCGCCGCGCACCTGCACTGCCGCTGCTGTGGCAAGCCGGTGCGGCGGGATTCGGCGGTCAGCATCGCTGCCGAGCTGCGCGCGCGCGCGGCCGCCGAGGGCGATCCGCGCCTGGTGGTGTGCTTTCCGGTGCCGGTGCCGTCCAACTTCAGCGAAGCGGAGGTGACCGGCCTGCTCAACGCGCAGGGCTACACCCGCATCCAGGAACGCATCGCCAGTGCCGGCCCCGAGGGGCAGGACGTGCTGCAGGTGGTGCAGGACCGCTTTCGCGCCTCGAACGCCGAGGATGCGCGTCTGGCCGAGGCGCTGGAGTCGGCCCTGCATCGCGGTCATGGCCGGCTGTCGGTGTATGCGTCGGGCGAGGGCGTGAGGGCTGAGACAAGGAATGGGACGGGGACGCCGGGCGAGGCGGTGTGGCGCTATTCGTCCGGCCTGCATTGCGCGGACTGCGACATCCATTATTCGGAGGCGACACCCGGCCTGTTCTCGTTCAACTCGCCGATCGGCGCCTGCGAGACCTGCCGCGGTTTCGGGCGCGTGATCGGGGTCGATTTCGGCCTGGTGGTGCCGGACGAGTCAAAGACCCTGGCCGAAGGCGCGGTGAAGCCCTGGCAGACCGAGAGCTACCGCGAGTGCCAGGCCGACCTCGAGAAGATGGCGAAGAAATACGGCGTGGCGATGGACATCCCGGTGCGAGACCTGCCATCCGAGCATCGTCACTGGCTGTTCGAGGGCGACCCGAAATGGAAGAACTGGGACAGCTCGTGGCCGCGCTACTGGTACGGCGTGCGCCACTTCTTCGACTGGCTGGAGACCAAGGCCTACAAGATGCACATCCGCGTGCTGCTGTCGCGCTACCGCAGCTATACGGAGTGCCCGGCCTGCCATGGCGCGAGGCTCAAGCCCGATGCGCTGCTGTGGCGGCTGCCCGTGGGTGACAAAGGCATCGCGATCCACGAGCTGATGGCAATGCCGGTCGATCGCATCCGCGAGGCCGTCGCCGCGCTGCAGATCCCCGGCCAAGCTGAGAAGCTGAGTGACGAAGCCACCGAGCTGGTGCTGGGCGAGATCCGCAGCCGGCTGACCTATCTCGCCGACGTCGGCCTCGGCTACCTGACGCTGGATCGCCAGTCGCGCACGCTGTCGGGTGGCGAGGTGCAGCGCATCAACCTGACCACGGCGCTGGGCACCTCGCTGGTGAATACGCTGTTCGTGCTCGACGAGCCCTCGATCGGCCTGCACCCGCGCGACATCGGCCGCATCCTCGGCGTGATGACGCGGCTGCGCGACGCCGGCAACACGCTGGTGGTGGTGGAGCACGACCCGCAGGTGATGGTCGCTGCCGACGAGCTGCTGGAGATCGGCCCCGGCCCGGGCGAGCGCGGCGGCAACATCGTCGCGCGCGGCACGCCGGCCGAGATCACGGCGAATCCGGACTCGGTGACCGGTCCGTGGCTGGCAGGCAGGAAGCGCATCGACATCGACCGTCCGCCGCGGCCGGTCGATGACGCCACGCCGCGCCTGACCCTGGTCGGCGCGCGCCAGCATAACCTGCGTGACCTCACGGTCGGTTTTCCGCTGCAGCGCATGACCTGCCTGACCGGCGTGTCCGGCTCGGGCAAATCGACGCTAATTCAGGATGTGCTGTACCCGGCGCTGGCCAAGCATTTCGGCGAGGCGACCGAATCGCCTGGGGTGTTCGATCGTCTCGAGAATGTGGATAACTTGCGTGGCGTGGTCATGGTGGACCAGTCGCCGATCGGCAAGAGTTCGCGGTCCAACCCGGTCAGCTACGTCGGCGCGTGGGACCCGATCCGCAACCTGTTCGCCGCCCTGCCGGAGGCGAAGCAGCGGGGTTACTCCCCCGGCACCTTCAGCTTCAACGCCGGTCACGGCCGTTGCCCGACCTGCACCGGTTCGGGCTTCGAGCATGTGGAGATGCAGTTCCTGTCCGATGTCTGGTTGCGCTGCCCGGACTGCGACGGCAAGCGTTACCGGCCGGAAGTGCTTGAATTGAAATGGAACGGGCTGTCGGTGGCCGACGTGCTCGAGCTGACCGTGCATGAAGCGCTCGACGTTTTCCGCGAGCATCCCAAGGCGATTGCCGCACTCGCACCACTGGCCGATGTCGGCCTCGACTACCTGCGCCTTGGCCAGCCGGTGCCGACCCTGTCGGGTGGCGAGGCGCAGCGTCTCAAGCTTGCCGGGCATCTTGCCGAGGCGTCGCAGAAGAAGACTGTACGCAAAGCCAGGGTTGTGGATAACTTTGTTGAAAATTCCGGGAGCACGTCTGAGCCGGGGCTGCTGTTCCTGTTCGACGAACCCACCACCGGCTTGCATTTCGAGGATGTCGCGACGCTGCTCGGTGCCTTCGACAAGCTGCTGCAGGCGGGGCATTCGCTGATCGTCATCGAGCACAACCTCGACGTGATCGCTGCGTCCGACTGGATCATCGACCTCGGCCCCGAGGGCGGCGACGGCGGCGGCGCGATCGTGGTCGAGGGGCCGCCCGAGGTGGTGCGCACTCATGTCGCATCGCATACGGGCGCCGCGTTGCGCGACTACGCCGAGGCACTGGAGAAGACGCGCATGGCGCCGCTGATCGCGGCCGAACCGCGGGTGGAATACCGCCCGGTCGCCGCGCCGGCGATCGCTGGGTCCGTCATTGAAATCCGCCATGCGCGCGAGCACAACCTCAAGAACGTCAGCCTGCAGATTCCGCGCGACCAGTTCACCGTGATCACCGGTCTGTCGGGTTCGGGCAAATCCACGCTGGCCTTCGACATCGTGTTCGGCGAGGGCCAGCGCCGCTACCTGGAGTCGCTCAACGCCTACGCGCGCCAGTTCGTCCAGCCGGCCAGCCGGCCGGACGTGGACGGCCTGTTCGGTATCCCGCCCACGGTGGCGATCGAGCAGCGCACCAGCCGCGGCGGGCGCAAGAGCACGGTGGCGACGCTGACCGAGATCCACCCCTTCCTGCGCCTGATGTACGTGAAGCTCGGCACGCAGTTCTGCCCGGACTGCAACGTGCCGGTGACGCCGCAGAGCTTCGAGGCCATCGTCGCGCAGATCCAGCGCGAGCTGCGCGGTGCCTCGGTCGAAGTGCTCGCGCCGCTGGTGGTCAACCGCAAGGGCCTGTACACCGACCTCGCCAAGTGGGCGCGCGGCAAGGGCCACACCCAACTGCGCGTCGATGGCGACTACCTGCCCACCGCCAAGTGGCCGCGGCTGGACCGCTACAAGGAACACAACATCGAGCTGCCCACCGGCATGGTGGTGGTGCAGCCGGAGCATGAGTCCACGCTGCGCGAGTTCGTGCGTCAGGCGCTGGAGATCGGCAAGGGCGTGATCAAGGTGCTGGAGATCGGCAAGCTCGGCGCGGCGCCGATCACCTTCTCCACCCTGCGCGCCTGCCCGAGTTGCGGCACCGGCTTCCCCGAGCCCGATCCGCGCCTGTTCTCGTACAACGCCAAGCATGGCTGGTGCCCGAAGTGCTACGGCACCGGGCTGAAGACCGCGGCACGCATCGAGGACCCGAACGCGCTCGACCTCGGCGACGCGGAGGAGATCATCGTCAGCGACGAGCTCTGCCCCGCCTGCGACGGTGCGCGCCTCAACCCGGTGGCGCGCGCGGTGCGTTTCCGCGCGCTCGGCCTGCATCAGCTTGCGGCGCAGCCTGTGGATAAGGCGGCCGGCTTCTTCGCCGATCTGGCGCTCAGCGAGCGCGAAACCGACATCGCGCGCGATCTCGTCAGCGAGATCCGTGGCCGGCTGGCCTTCCTGCAGCACGTGGGCTTGGGCTACCTGGCGCTGGACCGTGCCGCGCCCACGCTGTCGGGCGGCGAGGCGCAGCGCATCCGTCTGGCGGCGCAGCTCGGTTCCAACCTGCGCGGCGTGTGCTACATCCTCGACGAACCGACCATCGGCCTGCACCCGCGCGACAACCGCCTGCTGCTCGACACCCTTGAAGCGCTGCGCGACCGTGGCAACACGCTGCTGGTGGTCGAGCACGACGAGGACACCATCCGCCGCGCCGACCACGTCATCGACCTCGGCCCCGGCGCCGGCGTGCGCGGCGGCCGGGTGGTGGCCGAAGGCCGCATCGACGACCTGCTGGCGGCGCCCGAATCCGCCACCGGCGAATGCTTCCGCCATCCGTTGCAGCACCCGCTACGTCCGCGCCGCGCGGTGGCGGACGATCACCCCGCGATCCGCATCGAAGGCGCCAGCCTGCACAACTTGCGTGACGTCGGCGTGCGCATTCCGCTCGCGCGCCTCACCGTGGTGACCGGCGTGTCCGGCTCGGGCAAGTCCAGCCTGGCACGCGACGTGATCCACGCCAACCTGCGCGCCCGCCTGGGCGACCCCGAGGCCACCCGCGCCCGCCGCCGCGGCCAGGCGCAGCCGGAGGAGGTCGACCAGGCGCTGGTCGGCTGCAAGGGCCTCCACGGCTGGCAGCAGGTCGGCCGCGTGCTGGAAGTCGACCAGACTCCGATCGGCAAGACGCCGCGCTCCTGCCCGGCGACCTACGTCGGCTTCTGGGACGCGATCCGCAAGCTCTTTGCCGACACCTTCGACGCCCGCACCCGCGGCTGGAACGCCTCGCGCTTCTCCTTCAACACCGGCGCCGGGCGCTGCCCGGTGTGCGACGGCGCAGGCCAGACCACCGTCGAGATGAACTTCCTGCCGGATGTGAAGACGCCGTGCGAGGCCTGCGGCGGCGCGCGCTTCAACCCCGAGACGCTGTCGGTGCGCTGGAAGGAGAGGACCGTGGCCGAGGTGCTGGCGATGCCGGTGGACGAGGCGGTGGACTTCTTCTCCGCCCATCCCGCGATCGCCCACCCGCTGCAGCTGCTGCAGGACGTCGGCCTCGGCTACCTGACCCTGGGCCAGCCCAGTCCGACGCTGTCGGGTGGCGAGGCGCAGCGCATCAAGCTCGTGACCGAACTCGCCAAGGTGCGGCGCCGCCCCGGCGACGCGGAGGACACCGGCGGCGTGCCGCTGCCGGCCGACAAGCACAGCCTGTACGTGCTCGACGAGCCTACCGTCGGCCTGCACATGGCCGACGTGGACAAGCTGATCCGCGTGCTGCATCGCCTTGCCGATGCCGGCCACACGGTGCTGGTGATCGAGCACGACCTCGACGTGATGGCCGAGGCCGACTGGCTGATCGACCTGGGGCCGGAAGGCGGCGACGGTGGCGGACGGGTGGTGGCCGAAGGTCCGCCGGAGCTGGCGATGGCAACGGCGGAATCCCATACCGGGCGGCATCTGCGCGAGTTCCTGGCCCAGCGCAGGGCAGGATGATGCAGTGCAGCGGAACCCCGGCCGCTGTGTCCGGGTCATCTATGCGGCATGCCGCCGTTCGGCGGCGGGCGGCGGTCGCAATCATCTTTCGTGGGCGGGTGCCGTCAGGAAACCCGCGTTGTGGATCAATACAGGAATGCAGGAATGAGCACGCGAACGATAAAGGTGTGGGATCTGCCCACGCGCATTTTCCACTGGCTGCTGGCCATACTGGTGGTCGCCGCCTTCGTCACGGGCTGGCTGGGCGGCAACCTCATCGAATGGCACGGCCGTGCCGGCATCGCCATCACCGGCCTGCTGGCGTTCCGTCTCGTGTGGGGTTTCATCGGCTCGACCTACGCCCGTTTTGCCGACTTCGTGCCCGGCCCCGCCCATATCTGGGCGCACATCCGGGGTGAATGGAACGGTCTGGGCCACAATCCTTTCGGCGCCCTGTCGGTACTCGCCCTGCTGGGCATCCTGATCTTCCAGGCGGTGAGCGGGCTGGTGTCGAACGACGACATCGCCTTCGAGGGACCGCTGTACGCGCTGGTCAGCAAGGACACCAGCGACTGGCTCAGCAGTCTGCACCGGCTGAACTTCTGGGTGATCATCGCCTTGGTGGCGGCGCACGTGGGCGCCATCCTGTATTACCTGCATGCGAAGAAGGACAACCTGGTGAAGCCGATGATCGTCGGTACCAAGGAGGTCTCCGACCCGGATGCCCGGGCCGCGCAGGGCGGCGGTGTGCTGGCTTTCGTGGTTGCACTCGCGATTGCGCTCGCGGTGGTCTGGGCTGCCAACGGGGGTTTGCTGCCGCCGCCGCCACCGCCCGCGCCAGCCGAAGCGACGCCCGCCTGGTAAGCGCGGACGGCACGGTCGCCGTGGCGGCGGCGGTCGTGCCCCCCGGCCTTCAGGTGCGGCGCGCGCGGCTCAGCGTTCCCATCGGGAGTTCGCCGAACAACTCGCGGTAGTAGCGCGAGAACAGGCTCATGTGCCAGAAGCCCCACTTGGCGGCGACGTTGGCGATGGTGACGATCTGCTCCGGCGCGCTCTGCAACTGGGCGCGCACCCGGTGCAGGCGGATGTTGCGCATGTAGGTCACCGGGGTGATGCCCAGCACGCGGATGAAGGCATGGTTGAGCGTGCGCCGGCTCACCCGCAACTGTTCGCACAGCTCGCCGATCGTGGGCGGGTAGCCGGGGTTGGCCAGGGTCGCCTCGCGTACGCGATTGACGATGTAGCGGTGGATGCGGTGCTCGTGGTGCTTGGAGCCGTCCGAACGGCCGCGGGCCAGTACCTGCACGCAGGACGCGAGCAGTTCGTCCTCGAAGTGGCGCCACGCCTGATCGTTTCCGTCATCGCCGGGCAGGTGCTCCGCGAATCGCTGCAGGCCGCCCAGCACCGCCGATTTCAGGCGAGCCGAGATCTCCGCCGAGACACTTTCCGCGGGCTTCAGCGACTCCAGCAGTTTGCGCAGGTTCATGCATTCGACGCGTTCTGCGTAGCACTCGAGGCACTCCGCGGGAATGACGGCGGCGGCGATCTCCGAGCGTCTGGAGGTCCGGAACAGCAGCTCGCTGTTCTTGTCGAGCGTCAGCACGGACTGGGCGTTGATCGGCAGCAGGCCCCAGCTGGCTTCGCCCTCGACGACGGTCGGGAAGCCGATGACATAGCTGTCCGGCGGTGCGCTGGCCACTTCATCGACCGAGCGATTCATTGCTTCGCGGAACAGCTGCAGCCCTTGCCGGGACACGCTGGTGACTGCGCCGGTGAATTCACCCTTGCACAACTGCGTGTAGTCCTGTGACCAGAACGGCAGTGCATCCGCCTGTTCGAGCACATCGCTCGTCGTTCGCCGAACGACCATGAAGTCGCCGCGCGGGGTCGGCACCCGGCCGGCGAAGCTCTCGTTGAGATTCAATTCAACTCCTCCTCCGCATCCCTGTTCTCGTCGATGCGCACTTGAGCGGCATCGGCGGACATGGCTTTATCGTTTGAGTCTCCTCGACCTGCAGGTACCCGTGGGCCTGCTGCTGGCAAGGGCGGCGTCTTGTTCGCGCCGTGATCCCACTGCCACGCATGCAACATAAGCCAGATGCGTAGGCGCGGGATAGCAAGAATCAGCAACAGACCCTGCCCGACCGGGTTCACCGGCCGGGTCATGCCGAATATTGCTACGAGTGTCCGGGGTGCCCTCCTAACCTGAACCTGCACGATCAACCAGCGGGCCTCGGAGCCCGAACAGGAGGGGACAATGAACTCAAGCCCGGGTGCGGCTCGCTATGACGAGCCGGCATATCAGGATGACGGCACCGCCTGCATTCCAGACCAGCAGCGCTTCGCCCAGTCGCAGTCTGCAGCGGCACGCAGCCTGTGGATGCTATTGGCGGCGGCCGCCGGCGTGGCAGCGGGTTCTGCACTCGCGACACAGTTCCCGGTGGGCGGGTCGCTGACGCTGATTCTAGCGGTGCTTGCGCTGGTCGGCGGCCTGCTGTCGACGTGGTCGCCCTGCGGCTATTCCAGCTTGAGCCTGCTGCGTCCGGCGGGCCGCTACTCGGCAGCCTCGGTCCTGCGCTGGACGCCGACCTTCATCGCCCATGCCATCGGCTACGCCGTCGGCGCGCTGGTTCTCGGTTCCATGCTCGGCCTGGTCGGCGGCATCGCCCTGGGCGCGCTTCCGCTCGAGTATTCGGCAATCGGCCTTGCGGTGCTCGCGATCGCCTACGGGGTTCATCAGTTCGGCTTCCTGAAGATGCCGTATCCGCAGCGCCGGGCCCAGGTGCCGCACGATGCGCGTTTCCGCTTCCGTCCCTCGGTCATCGGGCTGCTCTACGGCTATGCGCTGGGGATGAACTACCTCACTTACGTGCAGACGCCGATGCTCTACATCGCCACCGGTGCGGCGCTTGCCAGCGGCAGCGTGGGGTCGGCCATCGCGATCATCGCCCTGTTCAACGTCGGCCGCTGCCTGCCGGTCGCGATCAATTTCCTGCCGGTCACCGACCAGGGGGTCCAGGCCTGGCTCGCGCGCTGGCAAGAGCGTGCGGTCGAGGTGGATGGCTTCGTTCTGATCGCACTCGGTTCGGCCGCGCTCGCCTTGTTGCTCGGCTGAAACGGTTCCACGCGCCGTCGCGGTGCGATCCAGCGCGGCGCAAGCACGAGAACCAGAAATCAACAGGAGACAAAATGAACAAGAAGCTTTCGACCGGCGCCCGACGCGGGCGCCTGGACATCTTGCTCGGCGGCGTGGCCTCCACGGCGCTGATCCTGGGGGCGGCTTCGGTTTCGGCGCAGGTGCCGGAACAGCTCGGCGCGGAGGCCACGGCGCAACTGCAGGAAGAGTCCGTGATCCTGTCCGCGCCGCCCAGCGATTCGAAGCGCGTGTATGTGCTGGATCCGGGCCATTTCAACGCGACCTCGACCGTCTACACGATCGATGGCAAGTCGTCTTCCCTGCTCGGCATGACCGATGCGGGCAAGCTGCCGCATGTGATGCTGGCCAGCGACGGCGGCTTCTTCGCGGTGGCGAACACGGTGTATTCGCGCATTTCGCGCGGCACGCGCAATGACTACGTCGAGCTGATCGACAGCCGCACGCACGACGTGCTGGCCGATATCGACATTCCGGAAGGCCGCTTCCTGACCGGTGTGCTCGAACGTCTTGCGGCGATGTCGACCGACGACAAGCACCTCCTGTTCCAGCAGTTCTCGCCGTCGCCGGCGGTGGGACTGGTCGATCTGGAGAAGAAGTCCTTCGTCAAGATGATGGAAGTGCCGGACTGCTACCACCTGTTCCCGGTGCCCAAGCAGCAGTTCTTCATGCACTGCCGCGACGGTTCGCTGCTGCAGGTCGGCTACGACGGTACGGGAAACACCACGCAGAAATCGACCAAGGTGTTCCATGCCGAGAACGAGTACCTGCTGAACAACCCCTTCTATTCCAACGCGAGCGGACGTCTGGCGTGGCCGACCTACGAAGGCCGCATCTTCCAGGCGAAGCTGTCGGCGTCGGGCGCCGAGTTCCTGCCGCCCATCGAGGTATTCACCGAACAGGAGAAGGCAGCCAAGTGGCGTCCGGGGGGCTGGCAGACCATCACCTATCACACGGGCAGCAACGAGCTCTATCTGCTCGCCGACCAGCGTGAGAAGTGGACGCACAAGCTGCCGAGCCGTTTCGTGTTCGTGGTGGATGGCGCGACCGGCAAGCGACTGCGCCGGATCGACCTGAATCACGAGATCGACTCGATCGCGGTGAGCCAGGATGCCGAGCCGCTGCTGTATGCGGTGTCGGCGACCGACAAGGCGCTCTACACCTACGACGCCCGCAGCGGCAAGGCGGTCGGCACGGTAGATGAGCTCGGCAGGGCGCCGATCCTGATCGTCACGCCGGACAGGTGACGCGCGATGAACTGGCTATCCAACCCTGCCGTGCTGGTGTTCGCCAAGATGTTCCTGGCGCTCGTTCTGGTTGCCGCCGCCGTTCCCAAGCTGCGGCATCCCGACGAGTTCCTGGGCGTGGTCGCCAACTACCGCATCCTGCCCTCGGCCCTGGTGGCACCGTTCGCGGCCTTGCTGCCCTGGATCGAGCTGGCATGTGCGGCAGCGCTGTTCATCCCGGCGACGAGCGTGCTCGCCGCCGGCGTGGCAGCCGGACTGTGTGCGTCCTTCGCCCTGGCGCTGGCCATCAACATCGCCCGCGGTCGTACCCATATCGACTGCGGCTGCCTGCGCCGGCCGGCCAGCAAGAGCCGGATCGGCAGCTTCCACGTCGCACGCGCCCTCGGTCTCGTCGGCATCGCGCTGTTCATCGCGGGCACCGGCAAGGCCACCGGCGAAGCGTCGTTCGGCAGTCTGACGCTGGGTGTGGTGGCGGCCCTGATGCTCGTGCTGATCTATCTGGTGGCCGATCTCATGACCGGTCTGCCGGATGCACGTGCACGCAAGCACTGACAACAAACTCTTCAAGGAATCCATCCAATGGCAAGCGAAATCCTCTTTGCATCCAACGTCCTGCTGTGGGCCGGCTTCATCGCCCTGTCGGCGCTCCTGTTCGGCGTGGTGCGCCAGATTGGCCTGCTCCACGAACGCTCGGCCCCGCTGGGCGCGATGATGATCGACCACGGCCCGGACATCGGCGAACGCTCGCCGACGTTCAAGGTGACCGAGTTCGACGGTACGCCGATCACGGTCGGTCGTCCGCTCAACCCGGGTCGCCCCAGCCTGCTGATGTTCACCGGCCCGACCTGCCCGATCTGCGCGAAGCTGCTGCCGATCATCCGCTCGGTGGCGGCGGCCGAAGGGGCCGATGTGGTGCTGATCAGCGACGGTACGCCGGCCGAGCACAAGGAGTTCCTGCGTCTTCACCCGCTGCAGGGCGAGCGCTACGTGGTGTCGGCCGAAATCGGCATGCGCTTCCAGGTCGCGAAGATTCCCTACGGCGTGCTGCTGGATGGCGAGGGGGTGATCCAGGGCAAGGGGCTGTGCAACACCCGCGAGCATGTCGAGAGCCTGTTCGAGACGGTGCGCATGGGCCATGCCTCGCTGCAGGGGTATCTCCAGCGCGAAACCGCGTCCGAAGCCGCGGGCAAGTACGAACTTCACTGATGGAAGCCCGTCGCTGCCTGTCGGGCGGCAGGGGGCGCCTCATCGAAGCAGCAAGGCAAGACCAAGCACGACCACGCTGAAGGAGACCGAAGTGAAGAAGAACACAGGATTTGACTCGACCATCGAGAGGCTGGCGCGATCGACCGCCAGCAAGACCAGTCGCCGCGGCTTTCTGGGCAAGCTCGGCGCCCGCCTGGCCGGCGTGGCGTTGCTGCCGCTGCTGCCGGTCGACCGCCGCGGCCGCCTCAACGAAGCGCATGCGGCCACGGTTGGCGGGCTGACGCGGCAGGGCTTCAAGCCGCAGGACAAGGACCCGAAGTCCTGCGATTACTGGCGCCATTGCTCCATCGACGGCAACCTCTGCGACTGCTGCGGCGGCTCGCTGACCTCCTGCCCGCCGGGCACCGAGCTGTCGCCCAGTTCGTGGGTGGCCAGCTGCTACAACCCGGGCGACGGGCAGAACTACCTGATCGCCTACCGCGACTGCTGCGGCAAGCAGACCTGCGGGCGCTGCAACTGCGTCAATACCGAGGGCGAACTGCCGATCTATCGACCGGAGTTCAACAACGACATCGTGTGGTGCTTCGGTGCCGATAACGACGCGATGACCTATCACTGCACGATCTCGCCCATCGTCGGCAAGGCGAGCTGAGTGCAGTGGAAACCGCAAGCCGTGTCCTGTCGTCCGCAGCGCCGCGTGCGCTGCGGGCGTTCGCGCTCGGCCTGTCGGTGTCGCTTGTCTGCGTGCCCGCTGCCGCCATGGACGGTGGCGGGCGCAGCGACTACCGCCGGCCGGATTCGCCGCCCGCCCCGGGGGGACAGCCGCCCAGTGCGGCGCAGATCGAGCTCGGCCGCACGCTGTTCTTCGATCCGCGGCTGTCGCGCGACGCGACGATGTCGTGCGCGACCTGCCATGCGCCCGAACTGCGCTGGAGCGACGGCCGGGTGCGGCCGATCGGGTCGGAACAGGTGGTCCATGCCCGGCGCACGCCTACGGTGGTCAACAGTGCATGGCTGAGCGCGCTGATGTGGGACGGGCGCGCCGCGTCGCTCGAGGCCCAGGCGGCATTGCCGATCACCTCGCCGCACGAGATGGGACAGGCGATGCCGGCACTGGTCGAGCGCCTGTCGGGCATCGCCGGCTATCGCCGCTTGTTCGGCCAGGCCTACGGCGACGAGGTGGTGTCGGAACGTCGTGTGGCCGAAGCCCTGGCCAGCTTTCAGCGCACGCTGGTGTCGCCGGTCGCGCCCTTCGATCGATGGGTGGCCGGTGAGGACGATGCGATCGACGCGCAGGCGCGTGCTGGTTTCCGTGTCTTCACCGGCAAGGCACGGTGCGTTGCCTGTCACAAGGGCTGGCGTTTCACCGACGACAGCTTCCACGACATCGGGCTGGATTCGACCGACCCCGGGCGCGGCGCGCACGTGCCGGCGGAGGTGGTGATCATGCAGCACGCCTTCAAGACGCCGTCGCTGCGTGATCTGGCGGTGGAGGGACCCTACATGCACGACGGTTCCATGCACAGCCTGGAAGAGGTCATCCGGCACTACGAAAAGGGCGGGCGGCAGCGGCCCAGTCTGTCGCCGGAAATGAAGAGCTTCGAGCTGGACCCCCATGAGCGTGCGGCACTGATCGCGTTCCTGCGCACGCTGGATGGCGGGTTTGTCCGTGTCGACCCGCCGGTGCTGCCGGAGTGAGGTGAGCACATGATCGACCGCATGAGGAAATCCGCAGCCGCCTGGGCTGCCGCATTGGGGCTTCTCGGGGCGCTGGCGGCATGTGCGACGACTCCGCCACCGCTGGCGGCGCGGATGACGCTGTCGCACCACGAGTTCGAGCCCTGGTCCTTCGTGCCGCGCGCGGGGGAGCCGATCGAGATCGACAACCGTTCCGACATCGCGCACAGCATCTACATCACCTACCCCGACGGCACCGTGGTGAGCCTGGGCACCCAGCTGCCGGGCACGGTGCTGCGCTGGACGCCACCGCAGGATGGCGAGTTCGTGCTGCGCTGCTGGATACATCCGGTGATCCGTGCCGCACTGACGGTGGGCGCCGGTCCGGTCTCGGGCGGCGGCTCGGACGGGCGGCGGCAGCATCATGGTGCCACCCCCCACTGACCCCGTTCCGGCACCGGGCGTCAGCCCGCGGCGGCAGGCGTTCCGGCGCGTGGCGCGTGCGCTGGGCGGCGTGATGATCGCCACCCTCGCGGCCCGCGGCCTGCTGGGTGCGCGCCCGGCACGCGCCGCGCACATGCTGCGGCCGCCCGGCGCCCTGCCCGACGCCGATTTCGACGCCCGTTGCATACGCTGCGGCCTGTGCGTGCAGGGCTGCCCGTTCGATATCCTGAAGCTGGCGGACTGGGACGATCCCGCCCCGATCGGAACGCCCTTTTTTGTCGCCCGCCAGGATCCGTGCCGGATGTGCGCCGACCTGCCTTGCGTGCGTGCCTGTCCGTCCGGGGCGCTGGACCCGCTGCTGGTCGATGTGCGCGAGGCCGACATGGGCGTGGCGGTACTGGTCGGTCACGAGAGCTGCCTCAATTACAAGGGATTGAGCTGTGGGGTATGCGTGCGTGTGTGCCCGGTGCGCGGCGAAGCGATCGCGTTGCGCGAGATCGTGCGCAATGGCGCGGTGATCCGCGTGCCCACGGTGAATACCGACCAGTGCACCGGCTGCGGCAGCTGCGAGAAGCATTGCGTGCTGTCGCATGCGGCGATCCGGGTGTTGCCCCGGGCGCTGGGCATCGGCCGCTCGGGCGCCAATGCGGCCGGGCGTGGCGGGGTCCGCTGATGAAAGCGATGCGGCGCCGCTTCCCATACTGGCTGCTGGCAAGGCGCAGCGTGCAACTCGCCGTGCTCGCCGCCTTCATGTACGAACTGCCCGGTCTGGGCCGGGTGGTGACCGGCAATCTGGCGTCGAGCACCTGGTTCGGACAGCTCCAGCTCACCGACCCTTTCGTCGCCCTGCAGGCGCTGCTGGCGGGCCAGGCCCTGGGGGCGGCCGCGCTCATCGGCGCGCTGGTGGTCGCAGTGGCGTACGCGGCGTTGGGCGGCCGCATCTACTGCGCCTGGATCTGCCCGATCAACCTGCTGACCGACCTGGCCCATTGGCTGCGCACCCGCCTCGGCGTCCGGCGCCATGTCCCGGTATCGCGACATGTCCGCTATGGCGTCCTGGCCGCCGCAGTGTGCGCCTCGGCGGCTGGATCGACCCTGGCCTGGGAGATCGTGAATCCCATCACCCTGCTGCAGCGCGAACTGATGTTCGGTGTCAGCAGCGGCAGCTGGCTGCTGGTGGTGCTCTTCCTGTTCGACCTGCTGTACAGCCGGCGTGGCTGGTGCGGGCATCTCTGCCCCGTCGGGGCGTTCTATGCCCTGCTCGGACGGTTCGGACGGCTGCAGGTCGGTGCATCCGGGATGGGCGAACGGAGCGCGTCGGTGAGGGCCTGCCCCGAGCCGCAGGTGCTGGCACCGATCGTATCGGGGCAGGCAGAGGCGGTGAGGTCGGGCGAGTGCATGCGCTGCGGCGCATGCATGGATGCCAACCCGTCGGCAGGCCTCGGGATGCGTGTCCGGATCGTGGCCCGGCCGCGCATCCCGCCTGCCTGAAGGTTCAGCCTTCCAGCTTCAGGCTGCCGCGCATCATCGACCAGTGGCCGGGGAAGGAGCAGAAGTAAGTGTATTTCTCGTCCTTGCCGAGCGCGCTCACCTGAAAGCTGACCGAAGCGCTCTCGCCGCCGCCGAGCAAGGGCGTGGCGGCGATCACGCGCGCGTCACCCTTCGCGATGAAGTTGTTCTCCGCGCCAGCCGCCACCCCGGCCTTGGCGATGCTCTCGACGTCGGCACTGCGGGCCAGCACCCAGTTGTGGCCCATGCCGGTCTTGGGCATGCGGCCGCGGTGCTGGAAATGAACGGTGAAGGTCTCGCAGCTCGACGGCACGGTGATGCTGCGTACGTCGAAGGTCATGGTGTCAGCGCTGCCGACGGTGGTCTCGCAGGTTTGTGCCTGCGCCACGACCGGCGCGAGCAGCAGGGGAAGCAGCAGTTTCAGGCGCATGACGTCTCCAGTCCAGGATGTGGGGGATTCCGTGAGGAATTCTGAAGACGCGCATTCGCGAGCCGTAGCAAGAATCGGCAGTACTTGTGTCGCGATGTCGAAAGCGTGGCGTGACCGGCCTGCCGTGGCGCCCTGTTGCCGGTTTATTGCATGCCCGGGGCGCGTTCGTGTGCAGAATGAAGTCTCGATACCGGGTCGTGGTCTCCTCCGCACACCGGTCATCGTCGGGGTCCTGCAGCGAGAGGCAGGATGCCGCCGTTCCCGTCATCGGCGATCCGCCTGAGTGGATCGCCGATCTTTTTAGCGCCTCATCGGGGCGCCTGTCCGGGTAGCAGACCCGTCTCAGTCTTCCAGGCGGTACTTGTCGTGACAGGCCTTGCAGTTCTTGCCGACTTCGCCGAAGGCGGTCTTCACGGCGGCGGCGTCACCGCTGGCGGCGACCTTGGCCAGTTCGTTTGCGGCGGCGTTGAAGTCACGCGCGATCTTGCCGACGTTGTCACCGTCGGTGAAGAACTCGGGCTTCACACGGGTCTTGACGTTGCCGATCGCCTTGTCGGTGCCGGGGCCATACAGGGCGCCCATGCCGGAGTTGGCGATGCCGGCGATGGCATTGGCGGCGGCGATGACCTGATCCTTGTTGTAGCTGCCTTCCAGGTTGGTCTTGATCTTGCCCATGTTCCAGCTCATGAACGAGTAGCCAGCCTGGCGATAGCGGATCTGGTCTTCGGGCTTGACCTGTGCGGAGGCCAGGGTCGTCAGGGACAGTGCGAGCACGCCGAGGGTGGCGCGGGCGATGGACTTCTTCATGTGTTGCCTCGTGGTTACGATGGATCGAAGGTCCGGGTTCAGGTTTCCGGACCGGTCTGTGACAGCGCCGACAGTGTAGCGGTTCGCTCTCCGTTCAGTCATTGGTCATCGGATGGCCTGCCGTCGCCCGATCTGGGCGGGGTATCCGTCGCTATTCCGGCGACGGCGAAGGGCTGCGTTGGCCTACACTGGCGTCATCTTGGCGAAATTCAAGTTCATATTGGGAATCAGGAGACCGATGATGCGCCGCATGGCTGATACGCCAATCTGGGTCCGGCTCACCGCAGCCATCTGGCTCATGCTGGTGCTTGCCTGGGGGGGAATGATCGCCTGGGAAACCAAGGCGAGTCGTGACATGGCGATTGCACAGGCCAAGGACTTCGCCGGTACGGTCAACGAGATGACCATGGCCGGCCTGACCGGCATGATGATCACCGGCACGGTCGGCCAGCGCGATGTCTTCCTCGACCAGATCAAGGAACTGTCGGTCGTGCACGACCTCAAGGTGATCCGCGGCGAAGCGGTGAGCACGATCTTCGGGCCCGGCAATGCGGGCGAGGTGGTCATGGATGAGGCCGAACGCCAGGCCATGGCTGACGGTAAATCGATGATGGTGCTCGAGCACAGCGCCGAGCACGGCGACTACCTGCGCGTCGTGATGCCCTCGCTGGCGTCGAAGAACTGGCTCGGCAAGGACTGCATCGCCTGCCACCAGGTCGCCGAGGGGACCCCGCTGGGGCTCGTCAGCATGCGCATCTCGCTCGACAAGGCCGAGGCCGCGGTGGCCGAGTTCCGCAACAAGAGCCTGCTGTTCGCCTTCCTCGTGTCCCTGCCCCTGCTCGGCTTCGTGTTCCTGTTCATCCGCCGTTTCGTGAGCCGGCCGCTCTCCTCCCTCGCGGGCAGCCTGTCCGAGATCGCCAAGGGTGAAGGTGACCTCACCCGCCGGCTCGAGCGCCGCGGCGAGGATGAGATCGGCCGTACGGCGGGTTCCTTCAACAACATGATGGGTACGATCGCCACGCTGGTGCGCCAGGTCGGCGATGCGGCCGGCGAAGTGACCGTGGCGGCGCAGAACCTGGCGAGTGGCGCCGCGGACCTGGCGATCCGCTCGCACCGCCAGAACGACAGTTCGGTGACGGCGGCGGCGGCGGTCGAAACGATGATGGAGAACGTCACGCACATCGCCGACAGCACGGCCTCGGTGCGCGAGCGTTCGCACGAGAGCCTGCAGCGTTCGCGCGAAGGCCAGGAGAGCCTGCAGCGGCTGGTCGAGGGCGTCGGCCAGGTCGAGGCCGCGGTGCGCCAGATGGCGGGCACGGTCGGCGACTTCGTCCAGTCCACCGCCGCCATCACGCGCATGACGAGCGAGGTGCGCGAGATCGCCGAGCAGACCAACCTGCTGGCGCTCAATGCGGCGATCGAGGCCGCGCGTGCCGGCGAGCAGGGCCGCGGCTTTGCGGTGGTGGCGGACGAGGTGCGCAAGCTGGCGGAGAAGTCTGCCCGCTCTGCGGGCGAGATCGACGAGATCACGCGCGAGATCGGCCAGCGCTCGGATTCGGTGCAGGGTGCGATCAACAGCGGCCTGGAGCACCTCGAGTCGAGCCGCCGCGTCGCCGACGACGTGGCCCGTGTGCTGGTGACGGCCAATGCGCTGGTGGCCGAGGTGGGCGAGGGTCTGGACCGCATCGCGGCCGCGACCGCCGAGCAGCGCCGTTCCAGCGAGTCGGTGACCGCGAGCATCGACGACATCGCCGGCATGGCACGCGAGAACAACGTCGCCATCGAGCAGACGGTCAATGCGGCGCGCGAACTCGAACAACTCGCCCGCCGCATGCAGGAATCGGTGGCGCGCTTCCGCGTCTGAGACGGGGGTCGGCCGGCGCCGTTCGCGGCCGGCCGGCCCGGATTTGCGGCTTACTCCAGCCGCAGCGGCACGAAGATGCGCGATTCGCCGCGCTGGATCAGCAGCGCGAAGCGCTTGCCGGAGGCTTCGACCAGGCTGCGGAACTGCGCGACGCTGGTCACCGCCTGGTTGTTGAGCGCAAGGATGATGTCGCCGCGCTGCAGGCCGGCACGGGCCGCCGGACCATCGACCCCTTCCACCACCAGTCCGCCGCGCAGGCGCAACTGGGCGGCCTCCTGCGACGTCAGGGGGCGCGCCGTCAGGCCGATGCCGGCATTCACGCTTTCGACCTGGCTCGGCGTCGGCGCGCTCGCGACGTTGTCCGCGGTCAGTTCGTCCAGCGTGGCCACGACGTCACGGCTGCGGCCGTCGCGCCACACTTCCATGCGGATGCGCGTGCCCGGGCGCTTCTCGCCGATCACGCGCGGCAGATCGGCCGAATCGCCGATGCGCTTGCCGTCCACGCCCAGCACCACGTCGCCGGCCTGCAGCCCGGCCTTCTCGGCCGCACTGCCCGGCTCCACGCTGGCGACCAGCGCGCCGCGCGCATCGGGCAGGCCGAAGGACTGGGCGAGATCCTTGTCCACCCCCTGGATCGCGATGCCCAGGCGTCCGCGCTGGACGCGGCCATGGGTGATGAGCTGGTCCTTGACGTTCATCGCCACGTCGATCGGGATGGCGAAGGAGATGCCCATGAAGCCGCCGGAACGCGAGTAGATCTGCGAGTTGATGCCGATGACCTCGCCTGCCAGGTTGAACAGCGGTCCGCCGGAGTTGCCGGGGTTGATCGCGACGTCGGTCTGGATGAAGGGCACATAGGTCTCGTCCGGCAGGCGGCGCGCCTTGGCCGAGATGATGCCGGCGGTGACGGTGTTGTCGAAGCCGAAGGGCGAGCCCATCGCCACGACCCATTCGCCGACGCGGGCATCGTCAGGCTTGCCGATCTTCACCGCGGGCAGGCCCTTGGCATCGATCTTGAGCAGCGCGACGTCGGTGCGACGGTCGATGCCGACCACCTTGGCCTTGAACTCGCGCTTGTCGATCAGCGTCACCGTGACTTCGGACAGCGTCGCGTCGCCATCCTCTCCGGCGACGACGTGGGCGTTGGTCAGCACGTAGCCGTCCTGGCTGACGATGAAGCCCGAGCCGATGCCCTGGCGTGTGCGTGGTCCCATGCCGGGCTGGCCGGGGAAGCCCGGCGTCGGTACGCCGAAGCGGCGCAGGAAGTCGTAGAAGGGGTCGTTGGCGAACGGGTTCTGGCCGGCCATCGCCTGTTGCTGCTGCTGGACGACGCTGATGTTGACGACGGCCGGACCGACCTGCTCGACGAGGTCGCCGAAGTCGGGCAGGCCGTAGCGGTTGGGCGCGACGAGCGAAGCACCCGGTGTCGCCTGGGCGTGGGCGGCGGGAACGAGCGGTGCCGCCGGCAGCAGGGTGGCGACGGAAACGGCAAGGGCGGTGGCGAGGAGAGGTTTGCGCATGGTCGAGTCCATAAGATTTTCGATGCCGACAGTGGCGGTGGACGCGGTTTTGCGCATCCTGTTCCCGTTATCGCATCAACACGCCACATGGGGACGGGTCGGGCGCGGATCAAGTGCGGCCGGCAGGTCCGCTGCGGGGCGTGGCGATCAGGTGCGAGTCGGGATGCGCGCAGGCGTTCAGAACGGCAACTGCAGCGAGACGAAGACCTGGCGCCCGGCCTCGTTCGCGGCCCGGCCCGCGTAGCGCGGCATGGCCTGAAGCGGCTTGTGGGCCAGTTCCTGGTGGGCACCGAGCAGGTTCGTGGCGGTGAGCTGGATCTCGAGCGCTTGCGCGCCGACGCGCAGGCTGCGGCCCAGGCTCCAGTCGAGCGTGGTGTAGGCCGGCACGGTGTAGCGCTGCCCGGGGGCGTAACCGGTCCCGGCCTCGAGCGGGCCCATGTGCAGCACCGATGCGGCCGAACGCCAGGCACCGATCTCCTGCAGCCAGGTCAGGCTGGCCGAATAGGGTGCAACGCTGCGGCGCACCGCCGGATCGTCGGCACGACGCTGCATGACCGTGTGGGTCAGCAGCAGGGTGGTGCCGGCGCGCGGGCGCAGCGTCAGCTGGTATTCGATGCCGGTGAGGCGGACCTTGCCCGACATGTTGGCCCACTGCGTGCCCCCCATGATCTGGTGGATCAGGAAGGGGTTGCCGCCCAGCATGTCGCTCAGCGCCTGGCTGGGTACGAAAGGCGCCGGATCCAGCACCGGGGTGCGGCGGATGTAGTCGGTGATGTGCTCGTCGAAAACGCGCACGTCGGCCAGCCCGCCCCAGGGCAGCGGGCCGAGATAACCGAGTTCCCAGCTGTCGATCTGCTGCGGCCGGATGCCGGGATTGGGCGTGTGACGCTGGTTGACCACGCCGAGCACGTCGGTGCTGACCTGCACGTTGGCCCAGCGTTCGTAAAGGGTCGGCTGGCGCCAGGCGCGCGAGTAGCCGACGCGCCAGGCGGTGGCGGGCGCCGGTTGCCAGTTGAGGAACAGGCGGGGGGCAAGCCGCAGCGTGTCGCCCTCGATATGCTCGGCCATCGCACCGGCGTTCCACAGCCATTCGGGCGCCATGCGCCATTCGGCATTGCCGAACAGGCGCCACTCCCGTTGCGAAGGCGTGCGGCCGTCCGAGAACAGGAAGGCCGATTCGATCCGGTCCTCGCGCCACTCCGCCCCCCACAGCAGGCGCAGTCCGTCGGTCGGGCTGAAGCGGTGCTGCAGCTCGATGTTGTCGCGTACGCTCCGGCGGTTGTTGTCGACCTCGCCACGCAGTTGCGGTAGCCGTGCCAGGAAATCGCAGACCACCGTCAGCACGCAGTTGGCGCGTGAATCGACCTGCCATTCGTCGCGGGTCCGTTCGCCGTTCCGATACCAGGACAGCGACCATTCCTCGTCCGCGCTCGGGGTGTGCCGCCACCCCAGATGCAGCGTGTAGTTGCTTTGCTCGAGGTCGCGCTCGCCGCTGCCGTCGAACAGGGTGTCGCGGAAGCCGACGCCGAGCCGGCCGTCGCTGTAGGCAGCCGAGAACTGCAGCGCATTCATCGCGTCGAGCGCGAGGTCGCCACGCAGGTTGAAGCGCCGCAGGCGTTGCGCGTCGCGCAGCCCCGACCAGCCGTCGTCGCGCTGTTCCTCGGCGCTCAGGCGCAGGCCAAGTGGCCCGTCATGCAGCACGGCCCGGCCGGCGAGATCGGCAATGCCGTGGCTGCCGAGCCGGGTCGAAACCGAGTTGCCGGTTTCGGAGCCGGTGTGACGGGTGATGATGTTCACCACGCCGAGGAAGGCATTCGAGCCGTAGGTGGCGGAGTTCGAGCCGCGGACGATCTCGATGCGCTCGATGTCCTCCAGCAGGACCGGTAGCGCGCTCCAGTTCGCACCACCCGAATAGTGCGGGGAATAGACCGAGCGCCCGTCGATCAGCACCTGCATCTGGTTCGGATAGTCGGCGCCGAGGCCGTGGTAGGTCACCCATTGCTGGCTGCCGCGCTCCTGTGCGACCTGCATGCCGGGCACCAGGCGGAAAAGGCGGGCGAGGTCGCGATAGCCGGTGGCGGCGATCATGTCGGCGTCGATCACCGTCACCGCGCCCGGCGAATCCTGCAGCGCCTGCGGCAGTCGCGAGGCGCTGAGCACGACCGGGAGCGACTCGAAGAAGTGGGCGTCGGAATCCATCGCAGAGGCAGTCGTCGTCGTGCCCAGCGCGGGGAGCAGGACGGCGAGGGCGAGGCGTGGACGGATCGGCATCGGCGGGTACGGGAGGAACGGTGGCGCGAGTATACCGGGCGTGATCGGGCTGCGCAGGAAACGGGTGGACGGGGTAACATCGGGCGACGCCCAATTCAGGCTTTCAGCCACGCCCGCTGGGGGTAAGACCATGACCCTGACCGACCTGCGCTATCTCGTCGCCCTCGCCCATGAGCGTCACTTCGGCCGCGCAGCCGAAAGATGTCACGTTTCCCAGCCGACCCTGTCGGTGGCCGTGAAGAAAGTCGAGGATGAGCTCGGCATCCAGCTGTTCGAACGCAGCGCCACCGAAGTCAAGATCACCGAGACGGGCCGCCGGATCGTGGCGCAGGCCGAGAAGGTGCTGATGGAGGCGAGCCAGATCCAGGAGATCGCGGCTGCGGGCAAGGATCCGCTCGCCGGGCCGCTGCGTGTCGGCGTGATCTACACGATCGGCCCCTACCTGCTGCCGCGCCTGATTCCGCGTGTTCACCAGCTGGCGCCGCGCATGCCCCTCATCATCCAGGAGAACTACACGGCTCGCCTGGCCGAGGCGCTCAAGCGCGGCGAGCTCGACGTCATCATCATCAGCCTGCCGTTCGAGGAGGTGGGGGTGGTGGCGCAGCCCGTGTATGACGAGCCCTTCCGTGTGCTGATGCCTGCCGATCATCCCTGGACGCAGCACCGCGAGGTCGATGCGCAGCAGCTGGCCGAGGATCAGCTGCTGCTGCTCGGAGCCGGAAACTGCTTCCGCGACCAGGTTCTCGAGGTGTGTCCGAGCTGCCGCAACATCGGTGGTCTGCAGCGCTCGCTGGAGGGGAGTTCGCTGGAAACGATCCGCCACATGGTGGCGACCGGACTGGGCGTGACCGTGCTGCCCAGTTCGGCCGCGGACGGAATGGCGGCCAATCCGCTCGTTGCGGTGCGGCCCTTTGCCGAGCCCCAACCGTCGCGCCGCGTCGCGCTGGCGTGGCGGGTCACCTATCCGCGCAGCGGCGCCATCGACGTCCTGCGGCGTGCGATCTTCGACAGCGAGCTGCCGGGGACCAGGCCGGTCGGCCGCGTATCGATGCCGGAGGCAGTCGCCGGCGCCTGAGCGCGGCCGCCACCGTCCGGGGCGTCAGGTCGCCAGGCAAAGGAAAAAGGGCTGCGCAGGCAGCCCTTCGTTTCTTCTTGCCGGTGTTCAGCTGGCCTTGCGGGACGGGCTGCGTTTCTTTGCCGGGGCTTTGGTGGCTTCGGCATCGGCGTCGCCTTCGGCGGAAGCCTTTGCCGCCGGTGCCTTGCCGGCGGCTTTCGGCGCCTTGGCCTCGAACTCGAAGCCGACCTTGCCGTCCTTGCCACGTACCAGGAAGGCCGAGAACTTGCGTCGCGTGCGCGCCGACACGAAGCCCTTCAGCAGATCGGTCTTGCCTTCGGTCAGCAGCTTGGCCATCTGCTCGCGCTCGATCGGCTGCTGCAGGATGATCTTGCCGGAGCGGAAATCGCAGCTCTTGCCGGGGCCGACCGACTTTTCGCAGACGTAGGCCATGCCATGCTCGAACACGCCACTGGCGCACTTCGGGCAGGCGCCGACCGATGCCTGGGCGGAGAAGTCGACCGCCTCGGCTTCCTCGCCCTCCTTCGGTTGGCCGAAGTCGAAGGCGGGCTGCTTGTCCTCGTTGAGCACGATGTCGGCATTGAACAGCCGGCCCATCTTGTTGCGGAAACCGAGCAGCGGGCCGACCTTGCCCTCACGCAGCAGGGTCTCGATCTCGTCGTACTCGAACTGGCGGCCGGCGACGATCTTCCAGGTGCTCCAGTCGCAGCTCTGGCAGGCGAACTTCTTGTAGTTCTCCTTCACCACGCCGCCGCACTTCGGGCAGGGTGTCTGCAGCGTGACGAAGTCGCCCGGCACGGTGTCGGATTCGAAGCGCTTGGCCCGTTCCACGACTTCGCGCGCCATGTCGGCGATTTCCTGCATGAAGGCTTCGCGGCTGAGTTCGCCGCGCTCCATGCGCGACAGCTTGTACTCCCAGCCGCCGGTCAGTTCGGGCGAAGTCAGCGCGGTGACGCCCAGGCCTTTCAGCAGGGTGATCAGCGAGAAGGCCTTGGCGCTCGGGATCAGCTCGCGACCGTCACGGTGGATGTACTGCTCGGTGATCAGGCCTTCGATGATCTGTGCGCGGGTGGCCGGGGTGCCCAGGCCGCGTTCGGCCATCGCCGCGCGCAGCTCCTCGTCGTCGACCATCTTGCCCGCGCCTTCCATCGCCGACAGCAGGGTGGCTTCGTTGAAGCGCGCCGGCGGCTTGGTCTGCAGCGACTTCAGCAGGATGTCGTCGGTGGTGATGGTTTCGCCCTGCTTCACTGCCACCAGTTGCGGGCCGCCGCCCTCCTTGGCGTCTTTCTCGTCACTGGCGGCTTCCTTGCCGTAGATGCTGAGCCAGCCCGGATTGACCAGCACCTTGCCTTCAGTCTTGAAGGCCTCGCCTT
The DNA here is from genome assembly GCF_001051995.2 of Thauera humireducens. NCBI lineage: Bacteria > Pseudomonadati > Pseudomonadota > Betaproteobacteria > Rhodocyclales > Zoogloeaceae > Thauera > Thauera humireducens. The sequence goes on from NZ_CP014646.1 coordinate 3,106,004, forward strand.
CGACGCGGGTGATGCGGGTGGTGATCTGATATTCGGCTGCCGGGTAGAACACCGCCAGGAAACGCTTGGTGACCAGGTCGTAGATCTTCTGCTCGGCTTCGGACAGGCTCTTGGGCAGCGTCCCGGTCGGAATGATCGCGAAGTGATCGGAGATCTTGGCGTTGTTGAAGATGCGCTTGTTCGGCTTCACCCAGCCCTGCTTGACGATCTCGTTGGCAAACGGCGCGTACTGGCCGGGCAGGTTGCGGATGACCTCGTTGACCGTCGGGATGTAGTCCTCGGGCAGGGCGCGGGCATCGGTACGCGGGTAGGTCAGCACCTTGTGCTTTTCGTACAGCGCCTGCGCCAGTTGCAGCGTGACACGGGCCGAGAAGCCGAAGCGGCCGTTGGCCTCGCGCTGCAGGCTGGTGAGGTCGAAGAGCAGCGGCGACAACTGGGTGGATGGCTTGGCTTCCTCGGTGACCACGCCCGGCTTGCCCTCGCACTTGGTACGGATGGCCTCGGCCTGGGCCTTGTCCCAGATGCGGAATGCGGTCGCGTGCTCGTCGCCTTCGGGCTTCCTGAACTTCTCGTCGAACCAGCGCCCGGGATAATGTCCGGCCGCCGCGGCAAAGTCGGCTTCCAGCTCCCAGTAGTCGCGCGGCTTGAACTTGCGGATCTTGTCTTCGCGCTCGACCACCAGGGCCAGCGTCGGTGTCTGCACGCGGCCGACCGTCGTCAGGTGGAAGCCGCCGGTCTTGGAGTTGAACGCGGTCATTGCCCGCGTGCCGTTGATGCCGATCAGCCAGTCCGATTCGGCGCGGCAGATCGCGGCGTTGCGCAGGCCTTCGACGTCCTGGGCGGCACGCAGGTGAGCGAAGCCGTCGCGGATCGCCTGCGCAGTCATCGACTGCAGCCACAGGCGCTGCATCGGCTTCTTGGTGCCGGCGTGCTGGGCGATGAAGTTGAAGATCAGCTCGCCCTCGCGCCCCGCGTCACAGGCATTGATGAGGCCGGTGACGTCCTTGCGCTTGATCAGCCGGGTCAGCAGCTTGAGCCGGTCCTCTGTCTTCTCGATCGGCCTGACCGCGAAGTGCGGCGGGATGACCGGGAGGTGGGCGAAGGTCCACTTGCCGCGCTTGACCTCGAATTCCTCGGGCACGGCGAGCTCGAGAAGGTGGCCGACGGCCGACGACAGCACGTAGTCGTCGGACTCGTAGTAGTCCTTCTCCTTGGTGAAGCCGCCCAGCGCACGGGCGATGTCCTGTGCGACGGAGGGCTTTTCCGCGATGATCAGTTGCTTGCTCATGCTCTCTGGCTATGGGGCGGGCTGGCGGGTGCCAGCCTCGGGAGTGGTGGGGCTGAAGCCGCGGATGATAAAGACGCCGCGTTGCGCCTTGCAAGCTGTGCCGGTGCCTGCGTCAGTGCAGGGTCGGCGCGTAATCCCAGTCGTCGTCCTCGCTCAGGAGTTCGTCGACCATCAGGGTGTCGATCGGGTGTTCCTGCTGCCACAGCACCATCAGTACGATGACCTTCAACCGGTTGAGCGTGATGTTGAAGCCTTCCAGCGCCATGGCGCGCTCGATGATGAGTTCGCGATGTACGCCTTCGAGCACGCCGGCACTTTCCATCAGGGTGAGGAATCCACGGCAGTCGGGACTGAGGTGGGCCTGTTCCTGCTCGGAGTAGATGCGGATCGAGCCTTCATCCGGTGCCGTGCCCGGGTGGATCTCGCGCGCCACACGCCGCAGTCCGGCCAGCCATTCCAGCGCTTCGGAGATCTCCTCGTCCTCGAAACCCGCTGCTGACAGCTTGCGGGCGAGCAGGTCGGACTCCGGGCAGGCGTCGGCGTGGATGTAGCTTTCGAACAGATAGACGAGGATGTCGAACAAATCGGCCTCTCAGGGGAACGGCGGGAATGCGGCAGGCGATGCGCAGGGCGCATGCGGGGAGGTTGGAGTGCGGTTCTCAGGCGCGCTGGAAGCGTCCGCCCGGCAAACGGGTGACGTGTCCGTCCAGCTCCAGCGGCAGCAGAATGGCGTAGAGGGCATCGACCGTCAAGCCGCAACGGGCAGACAGGGTATCGAGGTCGACGGGGTCGTGCCCGACCGCAGCGAGCATTCGTGTCGCTTCGTCGTCGATGGGAAGGCGGGCCTGGGCAGGCGTGCGGGTGGCGCCGGGCAGGCTGCCTTCGGTATCCGCCGCGGCCTGCGTCGACCAGCCTGGGCGTCCGCGCAGTTCCTCGATGATGTCCTCCGCGGTCTCGACCAGCTTGGCACCGTCGCGGATCAGGCGATGGCAGCCGCGCGCGAGCGGGGAATGGATCGAGCCCGGGATGGCGAAGACTTCGCGCCCGCACTCGGTGGCCAGGCGCGCGGTGATCAGCGAACCGCTGTTCAGCGCAGCCTCGATGACCAGGACGCCCTGTGCCAGTCCGGCGATGATGCGGTTGCGGCGCGGGAAGTTGTGCTGCAGCGGCGGCGTGCCGAGTGGAAACTCGCTGACGATCGCGCCGCAGGTCGCAATCTCGCGTGCGAGAGCCGCATTGCGGGCGGGGTAGATGCGGTCGATGCCCGTGCCGATGACGGCGATGGTGCGACCCGCAGCGGGGCCGGCAGTGAGGGCACCGCGATGTGCTGCGGCGTCGATGCCGGCCGCGAGCCCGCTGACGATGGTGAGGCCGCGGGCGGCGAGGTCGAGTGAAAAGGCCTCGGCGTTGGCCATGCCTTGTGCCGTCGCGCTGCGTGCACCGACGATGGCCAGTCCCGGATGCTGCAGCAGGGCCGGATCGCCCTTCACGAAGAGCATCACCGGCGGATCGGGAATCTCGAGGAGGCTGCGCGGATAGGCCTCGTCCGCGAGGGTCAGGACGTGGCTGCCGGGCTCGGCTGCCCAGGCGAGCGCCGGGTCGATGCGGTCGCGCACCGGGGGAGCGAGCAGCGCGTCTGCCAGCTTGCCGCCGATGACGTCCGCGACGCTGCTGCGCCCCGCGGCAAAGATGTGCTGCGGAAGTCCGAAGGCCGCAAGCAGGCTGCGCTGTCTTTCGGCCCCCAGTCCGGGTACCGAGGTCAGGCGCAGCCAGTCTTCGAGATCGTCCGCGGCCAAGAGTGTATCTGCAGGGGGTGTCTGCAGGGCGCCTGCCGGTCAGGGCTTGCGCGCTGCGTCGCCGATGGTCACGGGGCCATCGGTCTCCATCACCAGCGCGTAGGACACGCGGTCGAAGACGCGGAACACGAACACCACGCCGAAGCGCTTCTCGGGCAGGTTGAAGACTTCCTTGCCGTCCTCGCCCTTGTACTCGACGGCGCCGCGGTTGCGGAACAGCGACAGCACGTGGCCGCGCTCGATGCCGTCACGTGCGCCCACGTTCAGCGAGATGACGTTCAGGCGGCCGGTCTCGGTAACGCCGCGGTAGATCGACATCACGCGGCCATCCACCTCCTGGTCCGGGGCGTGAGGCGCATACGAGAACACGCTGGGGCTCTCGCTCGGCACCATGAGGTCGCCGGTGCCGATTTCCTCGACCGCCGACAGGATCTCGAGGGTGGCGGGCTCGCCGTGCTCGGTCACGCGGGCGGTGCCGAGGTAGTCGGCCTCGTAGGCGATCGTTTCACGGGTGACGGGATCCTGCAGCGGACGGGCCGGGCGCAGGATCTGCCAGACCTCGGTGTCGGGCTTGACGTTCTTGGCGAACACCGTGTCGCCCGAGCCGGTCAGCACGCGGCTGGTTTCGGTCGCGACGATGGTGGCTGCGTCCTCGAGGCGAGCCTGGTCGACGACGAGCGGCTTGTTGAGGAAAGGCTCGATGACGTGAAGCGGGATGCTCGGCACCGCGGTATCGAGCTGTTCGTTGTAGACCTGCGGCTGCAGCTTGTCGCTGCCCCCGACGCGACGACCGATCGTCAGCCACGGGCCGCTGCGGTCGAGCATGATCACCTGACCCGGATAGATCAGGTGCGGGTTGCGGATCTCGTCGCGGTTCAGGCGCCAGACTTCCGGCCAGCGCCAGGGTTCGCGCAGGAAGCGGCCGGAGATGTCCCACAGCGTGTCGCCCTTGATCACCGTGTAGCTGTCGGGCGCATCGTCGGCGAGCTGTATCCCGGACTGTGCGATCGATGCACCGCTGAAGAGCGTCGCAATGCCGACGAGGAGAGGGAATATAATTCGGATCATTGATCGCTTCCGGTGGTAGCGGGGCGTACGGATCAAGCTGAGGAACGCCGTCGGCCTGGTTATGTCGAATGCGCAGTGGAACGGCAAGCATTCCGCCGTACTCCTTCAGCACATGCGCATGCGTGTGAAATCACTTGAAATTCTGCACTTAAAGGTTTATTGCGGCAAGCATTCATGGCACTTCTACCCATCCTTCGCTATCCAGACCCACGTCTCCACACGCGTGCCGCGCCGGTGGAGCAGGTGGACGATGACATCCGCCAACTCGTCGCCGACATGGCCGAGACCATGTATGAGGCGCCAGGCATCGGTCTTGCGGCAACCCAGGTCAATGTCCACAAGCGCGTCGTCGTGATCGACGTCACCGAGGACAAGTCCGGGCTCATGGCGCTGATCAATCCCGAGATTCTCGAGCGTTCGGGCGAGCAGGTATGCGAGGAAGGCTGCCTGTCCGTACCCGGAATCTACGAGAAGGTGATCCGTGCCGAGCGTGTGAAAGTTCGCGCCATGGATGAAAACGGCCAATCGCGCGAGATCGAGGCCGAGGGCCTGCTGGCGGTTTGCATCCAGCATGAGATCGATCATCTCGACGGCAAAGTCTTCGTCGAATACCTCTCCTCGCTCAAGCTCAGCCGCATCAAGGGCAAGCTGGCGAAGAAAGCGCGCATCACCGCGTGATGGACGTCGCTCCGCTCCGCGTGGCGTTCGCCGGAACGCCCGAGTTCGCCGCCTCCGCGCTCGAGGCCATCCTGGCGGCGGGTTATGAAGTGCCGCTGGTGCTGACCCAGCCCGACCGTCCTGCCGGCCGCGGCATGAAGCTCACGCCCAGCCCGGTGAAGCAACTGGCGCTGGCGCGCGGCATCGAGGTCGACCAGCCCGAGAAGCTGCGCACCGACGAGCAGCGGTCGCGCCTGGTCGCGTGTGCACCCGACGTGCTGGTGGTGGCCGCCTACGGGCTGATCCTGCCCAAGGCCGTGCTTGAGCTGCCGCGCCTGGGCTGCATCAACATCCATGCCTCCCTGCTGCCGCGCTGGCGTGGCGCGGCGCCGATCCACCGTGCGATCGAGGCGGGTGACGCCGAGACCGGCATCACCATCATGCAGATGGACGAAGGCCTCGACACCGGGGCGATGCTGCTGACGCACGCGCTGCCCATCCTGCCGACCGACACCACCGCCACTCTGCACGACCGTCTGGCGACACTGGGCGGCAAGGCCATCGTCAGCGCGCTGGCCGAGCTGGACAAGGGCGGCCTGACGCCCGTGCCGCAACCGGCGGAAGGCGTGACCTACGCCGCCAAGATCGGCCGTGCCGAGGCCACGCTCGACTGGACGCGGCCTGCGGTCGAACTTGAGCGCGCGATGCGTGCCTTCGACCCCTTCCCCGGCCTGGCTGCCTCGCTGCGGGGCACGGTCATCAAGTTCTGGTCCGCACAGCTCGCTGACGCCCAGGGCGAGCCCGGCACGGTGCTGGCCGCCGACGACGGGGGGGTGCTGGTCGCCTGCGGCCACGGTGCCTTGCGTTGCACGGTGTTACAGCGTCCGGGCAGCAAGCGCCTGCCGGCGGGGGAATTCCTGCGCGGATTTCAGGTCTCTGTCGGCGAACGCTTCGCATCGGGCGAGGCCGGTCCGGCTTGATGCCGGGCGCCTGCGCCCCCATCTGTCGAACAACCCGCATCTTTAGGAAGGACCCCGCAATGTTCGGAAACTGGATCAAGACCTCCATCCTGATGGCCGGCATCGTCGCGCTGTTCGGCGCGATGGGTGCCGCCATCGGCGGCCAGCAAGGCATGCTGATTGCCCTCGTCGTGGGTGGCGCGATGAATTTCTGGGCCTACTGGTTCTCGGACAAGGCCGTGCTGAAGATGTACAACGCACGCCAGGTCGATGCCAGCACCTCGCCCTACCTGTACAACATGGTGCGCGAGCTGGCGCAGCGTGCAGACCTGCCCATGCCCAAGGTCTACATCATCGATGAGGACCAGCCCAACGCCTTCGCCACCGGCCGCAACCCTGAGAACGCCGCGGTGGCCGCCACGACCGGCATCATGCGCATGCTGTCCGAACGCGAGTTGCGCGGCGTGATGGCGCACGAGCTGGCCCACGTGAAGAACCGCGACATCCTGATCTCGACCATTTCGGCCACCGTGGCCGGTGCGATCTCGATGCTGGCCAACTTCGGGATGCTGTTCGGCAACCGCGACGGCGAGGACCGCCCGAATCCGATCGTGTCGATCGCGATGATGATCCTCGCGCCGCTGGCCGGCATGATCATCCAGATGGCCATCAGCCGTACGCGCGAGTTCGGCGCCGACCGTGGCGGCGCGGAGATCTCCGGCGACCCCGAGGCACTCGCCAGCGCGCTGGCGAAGATCGACGCCTACGCCCGCGGCATTCCGATGCACACCGCCGAGCAGCACCCGGAAACGGCGCAGATGATGATCATGAACCCGCTGTCGGGGGGCGGTCTGCGCGGCCTGTTCTCGACCCACCCGGCGACCCAGGACCGCATCGCCCGCCTGCGCGCGATGATCGGGCGCTGAGCCTGTCATGACCTGCGGCATCGGCCGCGGTGTGAATCGCCCCGCCGCCCGTCCCGGGCCGCGGGGCGATTCGTTTGGGTGCGCGGGTTTCAGCGCGCCGGCGACGCTTCGTCTCCCGCTGCGGGTGCGGCACGGGAGATCGTCTCGAGTCGCGCTTCCTTGCCGTCGATGCTGCGCACATGCACGTCGATCTGGTTGAAGGCGATGTCGATGCCGTGCTCCCTGAACAGTGCATCGATGCGGCGGTTGATCTCGTCGATAGCGAGGTTGCGGTCCGCGAGTTCGCGCACGTGGATGCGCAGCTCGTGGTCCAGTGTGCTGGCGCCGAAGGCGAGGAACAGCGCCATCGGCGCCGGTTCCTTCAGCACGCGCGGGTTCTCGTCGGCGATCTGGAGCAGCAGCCTGCGCGTCAGCGCCAGATCGGAGCCGTAGGCGACGCCCACCTTCACCGTCACCCGCGTCACCGTGTCGGTCAGCGACCAGTTCACCAACTGGCCGGTGACGAAGGTCTTGTTGGGGACGATGATCTCCTTGCGGTCGAAGTCGGTGATCGTGGTGGCGCGGATCTGGATGCGGCTGACCGTGCCCGACAGGTTGCCGATGGTGACGACGTCGCCGATGCGCACCGGGCGCTCGAAGAGGATGATCAGACCGGATATGAAGTTGGCGAAGATCTCCTGCAGACCGAAGCCCAGACCCACCGACAGTGCCGCCACCAGCCACTGCAGCTTGTCCCAGCTCACGCCCAGCGTACCCAGCGTGGCGACGATGCCGATGCCGGCGATGAGATAGGACAGCAGCGTGGTGATGGCGTAGGCGCTACCCTGCGCCAGCTTGATGCGCGACAGCACCAGGACTTCGAGCAGGCCGGGCAGGTTGCTGGCCAGCGCGAACGCGAGCGCGGCGATGACCAGCGCGCCTAACACATCGCGCAGGCTGATCGGCACCAGGGTCGCGGTGGCGCCGGTGCCGCTGGCGTACTCGTACAGAGTGATGTTGTCGAGGTAGGCGAAGACCGTGATCAGGTCGGCCCACACCCAGTACAGGCCGCCCAGCAGCGCGCCGAGCAGGCCGAGGCGGATCAGGCGCAGCGACTGCTGGCTGACCTTCTCGACATCGATCACCGGCCGTTCGAGGATCTCGGGGTCGCTCGCGACCTCAAGCACGGCTTCGCGCTCGGCTGCCTCGCGCCGTTCGACCGCTCGCTTGTGTTCCAGACGCCGCGCCGCCACGGCCAGGCCGCGCACCGCAGTGGCCTCGGCCATACGCCAGACGATGAGCACGAACAGCGTGTCGATCAGGCGGCCGGTGAGCTTCAGCGCGGTGTAGTAGTAGCCCATCGCCAGCGCACCGATCAGCGCCAGCGGCATCAGCGCCAGCACGAGGCCGATCACCACACGCAAGGGCGACGGTGCCGCATCATGCGGGCGCTGGTGCGACAGCAGGCGGCCCATCAGCCAGGCCATCACGGCATAGCTGGCGAGCAGGGTCAGCATCCCCAGCACGTCGTCCGCGAGTCGTTCGGGCTGATGTTCGGCGATGGCGACGACCAGCACCACCGCCAGCACGACCAGACCGAGGCGGCTGAGCCGGCGGTGCAGGGCGCGGATCAGCTCGGGCCGCCACTCGAAGTGGCGTTCGGCCACACCACCGGGCGACAGCACGCGGTAGGCGGTGTAGAACACCAGCCAGGCCTCGGCCATGTCGATCAGGCCGATGCCCAGTGCCATGTTCTGACCGCGTCCGTCCATCTGCAGGGCGAGCCCGGCAAGACCCAGCAGCAGGCTCACCGGCAGGGCCAGCAGCAGGTTGAGGAGGATGGCCAGCGGCGTGTGATATTGCGTGTCGCGGCGCACGTAGCCGATGTCGGCGTGCAGGCTGGCGAGCTTGTCGCGCAGCCAGCGCCGGCGCACCAGCAGCAGCACCGAGAGCAGCAGTACCGGCAGCAGCACCAAGGGGCGTGCCAGCAAGCCTTCCCACAATTGCGTGGTCACGGCCCGCCAGGGCATGGCCGCGATCTGCTGCTCGAGCGCCGCGGGCAGGCTCTTCACCCATTCGAGATCGAGCGGGCGGTTGCTGGGCACCCAGAAGATCTGTTCATCGAGTGTCGCGCGCAAGCGGTCGGCGGTCGCCTGCAGCTGGGTCTCGTGCAGTTGCAGGCTGACTGATTCACCGAGGACGGCATTGAGCTCGTGGTTCAGGCGCTCCAGGAGTTCTGCCCGTGTTTCGAGCAAGGCAAGCAGGGCTTCGCGTTCGCTGTTGTCGGGCGGCGCGGGCTGCCCGGCCAGCAGTGTGTCGAGGTAGGCCGCCGGGCTGCCCAGGGCCTCGCGCTGCTTGTTGAGCTCGAACTGGTAGAGGCGGACGTCGGCGATCTGGTGGGTCAGTTCAGTGTCGACGCTCGGTACGGGCAGCGCACGACGCTGCTCGTTGAGGATGCGCGACAACAGCGGGCTGCCCTGCAGGATGTTGATCTGTTCGGCGATCAGGTTGCTGTTGCGGTTGAGGGCGTCGAGGCGCTGGCGGGTGTCGAGGTTGCGCTGCTTGAGTACGGCGAGTTGCTCGGTGGCACGCAGCAGGTAGGCCGACAGCGTCTGGTTGGTGGCGGTCTCGCGCGCCAGCAGGCTGCCGTCGGCCGCCGCGGTTTCCTGGCCAGCCAGCTTTTGCACCGTTTGCAGGGTCTGTGCCCGCCGGCGTTCGCCGATCGCGGCCTGGATGACCTCCATGTCACGTTCGATCTCGTCCAGCTCGAAGGTGGCCAGTTCGCGCTGCGCCTGGGCAAGTTCCTGCAATTGGCTGCTGCCCGACAGTTCCGCCAGCTGCAGTGCGGCGCGCGCATCGAGGGCATGCCATTCGGCCGCCAGGGACTCGCGGCGTTCGGCGCTGAGCGCACGGTTCGCCTCGCGACCGCTGCGCAACGCGGATTCGATGGCCTGCATGCGGGCCTGCGTCGCAGCGATCTCGGACTGGGTACGTTCGGTGCTGGCGCGCAGGCTGAGGGCGCTGGCCTGGTCGAGTTCGGCACGCCAGCGCGCGAGTTCGGCGTTGGCCTGTGCCAGCCGGGCCTCGAGTGCGTCCAGCGTCTCTGTCGGCGGGATGGTGAGCGCGGCGGGTGGCGTCGATTGCTGGCGCGCAAGCTTGTCGCGTGCCTCCTTGATGAGCGCTGGTGCCTGGTCGAGCTGCCGGCGCAGGTCCGCGAGCCGGCGCCGGGCGTCCTCCGCCGCAGCGAGCTGGGCGAGCGCCTGCTGCAGGTCCTGCTGTGCGGCGCGCAACTCGGCTTCGGGCAGTTGGCGTTCGCTGAGCGTGTCGAGCCGTGCCTGCAATTCGCTGGCGACGGGGCGGGTTGCCGGCTGGGCGAAGGCGATCAGGGGCAGGAGCAGCAGAAGGAGCAGGATGCGCAGTCGAAGCATCGGGGGCAAGGCCTGGGGTGGGAAGCCGGAAGCGTGGGAATGCGCAGTTTACCCACGGCGGTTATGCTTAGGGCAGGCGCTGCAGCGCGATGCACCTGCCGCATCGCATCCGGGGCAGTGCGTGAAGGGGAGCGGCCCATGAAGCCTCATGTCTTCGTCGCCATGCCGTTCGGCATCAAGCCGGGTCACGACGGCGCGCCGATCGACTTCAACCGCATCTACGACGATTACCTGGTCCCTGCGCTGGCGGCAGCGGGGCTGGAGGCGTTTCGCGTCGAGCAGGAACTGCGTGCCGGAGACATCCGCACCGACCTGTTCCAGGAGTTGCTGCTCGCCGACCTGGTGGTGGCCGACCTCACGCTCGACGATCCGAATGTCTGGTACGAGCTCGGGGTGCGCCACGCCTTGCGCGCGCACGGCGTGATCCTGGTGCAGTGGCCGCGGCCGGCGCAGCCCTTCGACCGCTACACCGAGCACAAGCTGCATTACCGGCTGAAGGACGGCCGGCCTGACCCCGCGACACTGGCCGAGGATCGCGCGGCCCTGACCCGCATGGCGGAGGCGGCGCTGCAGGCCTGGCAGGACCGCCAGCGGAGTCCGGTGTACAGCCTGCTGCCGCACCTGCGGGAGCCGGACTGGAAAACCCTTCTGCCGGGGGTGCGCAACGCGTTCACCGTCGCCTGCGAAGAATGGATGCGCCGCATGGCGGTGGCGCGGCAGAACGGCCGTGCCGGTGACATCCTGGTACTGGCCGACGAGATGCCGACGCGCGCACTGCGTATCGAGGCCCGCCACGCGGCGGGTGAAGTCCTGCTCAAGCTGCGCCATCACGATTTTGCCCTCGAGCAGTTCGAGGCCGTGCTCGCGCTCGATGCCGGATACAAGCCGGCGCGCGAACGGAAGGCTGTCTGCCTCGGCCGCCTGGGGCGCCTGGAGGAAGCGCGCGAATGGGTGCGCCGGCTGAGCGAGACGTATCCGCACGATGCCGGGGTGTGGGCCTTGTCAGGCCGCATCGAGACGGACAACTGGGTGAGCCGCTGGTGGCGAGACGGCGCGTCTGCGGCGGAACTGCGCGGGGCCGCGGAGTCCGAAGATGCTGCGCTGGCCGAGGCGATCGAACCGTATCGCAAAGCCTTCGTCATTGATCCCGCGCACCATTGTTCCGGCGTCAAGGCGCTCATGCTGCTGAGATTGCGACGCCATCTGGGGGGCGACGGCGAGCCGGCTCCGATCGACGACCTCGTCGGCGGGGTGCGATGGGCGGCGCTGAGTGCGCAGGAACGCAACCCCCAGGACTGCAGGGCCCGCGCGAGTCATGCCGCGTTGTGCCTGCTGGTGGAACCGCTCGAGACGGTTTGCCGGGCGTACGGCGCCACGGCCGCGGCCGCCAACGGCGACTGGATTGCGCTCGCCTCCAGCCGCCAGACCTTGTGCCTGCTGCGCGACCTCGAATTCCGCCCGCGCGAGACGGCGGCGGCGCTCGGGATCATCGACCGCGAGATCGCCCGCAGCACGCCGCCCTTGCAGCCGCGGCGCGTGTTCCTGTTCAGCGGGCACATGATCGACGCCCCCGATCGTGCCAGCCCGCGCTTTCCGCCGGACAAGGAAGGGATCGCGGCACGGAGGATCGCGGCGGCGCTCGATGCGCTCGGTGCGGGCCCCGGCGACCTGGCGCTGGCCCAGGGTGCCAGCGGGGGCGACCTGCTGTTTCTCGAGGCCTGCAAGGTGCGCGGCGTGCGCCTGCAGTTGATGCTGCCCTTTGCCGAGCCGGCGTTCATCGAGCGCTCGGTCCGGCCCGCCACGGACGGCGCGCGCTGGTGCGCGCGTTATCGCGCCTTGCGTGCCGGGTTGCCGGATGCGCCGCGCACGATGCCGGCTGAACTGGGCCCGCTGCCCAGGATCAGCCCCACGGCGTGGATGGATCCCTACGAGCGCTGCAACCGCTGGCTGTTGTACACGGCCCTGGCGCTGGGGATCGACCGCGTGCATTTCCTCTGCCTGTGGAACGGCGACGGTGGCGACGGCTCCGGCGGTACGGCGCACATGTACGAGGAGGTCAGGCGCAGGACGGGCCGCGTCACCTGGATCGACGCCCGAACGCTGTGAGGATGCGCACGCTGATCGCCGCGCGACACGGACGCACGGCGATCAGTGCGCCGTCGCTTGCGTGCGGATGAGGTTGGCGAGTGTCGCCAGGGCGCGGGGTGGGGCATCGGATCTGCGCGACACCATCCCGGTCGGCACCAGCCCGATCTCGGCCGGCACAGCGCGCATCTCCAGCCGCCGCGCATGCGCCGACTGCGCGACGATGCGCCGCGGCATAAGTGTCCAGCCCAGGCCGACCGACACGCAGCCGAGGATGCCTTCCAGCGTGCCGAACTCCATCGCGTCGGCCTGGGCATGGCCTAGCGCGCGCTGCAGGGCGATGGCGCGTGCGCGGTAGGCGCAGCCCTCGCGGAACAGGATCAGCGGACTCAGCACCGGATCGGTGCCGGGGGCGAAGACCTGCACCAGTTCCTCGACCACCAGTTCGTCGAACTGCAGCGCCGGATGCACCACCGGGCCGGCGACGAAAGCGCAGTCGAGCTTGTGGGCGAGCACGTGGTCCACCAGCGTTGCGCTGGTATCGGCCCGCACGCGCAGCTCCAGCGCGGGGTGGGTGGCGCGCAGTTCGCTCAGTGCAGGTGGCAGGTAGAGCGCGGCGAAGGTCTCCATCGAACCGATGCGCAGTTCGCCCGCCTCGTCGCCGGCCTGGCGCACGGCGGCGACCGTCTGGCGTTCGAGGTTGAGCATGCGGCGTGCGTAGTCGAGCAGCACCCGACCCGCAGGGGCGAGTTCGACGCCGCGGCCGGAGCGGAAGAACAGCTCGGTGCCCAGTTCCTCCTCCAGCCGGCGGATGCGGGCGGTGACGTTGGACTGCACGGTGTTGAGCTTGCGCGAGGCAGCGAGGATGCCGCCTTCGTCGACGACGGCTTCGAAGGTGCGCAGGGCGAGGAGCTCCATTCCGCTATCTCCAAAAAAGAACTGTTCGTTCTATAAGATTCGCTTGTATCGATATCGTACGCCGACTATCGTTCGGTATCCACGAGCCGACAGCACACGAACGCCATGAACGACCAGATCCAACGCATGAAGGTGCTCGGCGCCGGCATCTTCAGCCTCATTCTCGCGCTGGGTGTCGCGCGCTTCGCCTATACGCCGCTGCTGCCGCTGATGCAGCAGCAGGCCGGCCTGAGCCTGGCCGAGGGCGGCTGGCTGGCGGCGATCAACTATGCGGGCTATCTGTCGGGCGCGCTGATCGCGGCCTCGATCAGCGATCTGGTACTGAAGGACCGCCTGTTCCGCGTCGGCATGGTGGTGGCCGTGCTGACCACGCTGATGATGGGCCTGACCACCAACGTGACGCTGTGGGCGGTGTCGCGCTACTTCGCCGGCCTCTCCAGCGCGGCGGCGATGCTGCTCGGGACCGGGCTGATCCTGAATTGGCTGATCCGCCACAACCACCGCAGCGAGCTGGGCATCCACTTTGCCGGCATCGGCCTGGGCATCGCCGGCTGTGCGGCCGCCGTTGCACTGATGGGGCCGTCGCTCGACTGGCGCACGCAGTGGTTCGTGTTCACCGCCATCGCGTGCGTGCTGCTGGTGCCCGCGCTGGGCTGGCTGCCCGCGCCCGACACCAGTCCGGTGACCAGGAGCGGTGCGCCGATGCACGACAACCCGCCCAGCCCGCTGTTCCTGCGCCTGTTCATGGCGTCCTACTTCTGCGCGGGGGTGGGCTACGTGGTCAGCGCGACCTTCATCGTCGCCATCGTCGATCGCCTGCCAGGCCTGGAAGGGCGCGGCACCATGAGCTTTCTCGCCATCGGTCTGGCAGCCGCGCCGGCCTGTATCGTGTGGGACTTCGTCGCGCGCCGCACCGGCGAGCTCAACGCGTTGATCCTCGCCGCGGTGCTGCAGATCGTCGGCATCCTGCTGCCTGTGGCGGTGGGCGGACTGGGTGGTGCGATCCTGGGTGCGCTGCTGTTCGGCGGTACCTTCATCGGCATGGTCAGCCTGGTGCTGACGATGGCCGGGCGCTACTACCCGACGCGGCCGGCCAAGATGATGGGCAAGATGACCCTCTCCTACGGTGCCGCGCAGATCATCGGCCCGGCGGCGACCGGCTGGCTGGCGGCGAGCTTCGGCAGCTACGCCGGCGGGCTCTACCTGGCCGCGGGCATGATGGTGCTGGGTACCCTGCTGCTGTTCATGCTGAAGGCGGTGGAGCGGCGCGACATCGCGGCACGCGCGTCCGCCGAGCCATGCATGCAGGCCTGAGGCCCGCGGTAGGCGATTTACCTTGCGGATTTGACGTTTTCCGGGTGCCGGGGTGAGGCGATGCGTGGTATTTTCCCGCCTGCTGCGAAAGCACGTCCACGTGTCGCGCATGTCGACCGGGAGCCGCCACCGCGTTGGCGTCACAAGACCAGAATCTAGGGGAAAAGAATGGCTGAGGGGAAATCCAAGATCATCTACACGCTCACGGACGAGGCGCCGATGCTCGCCACGTGCGCGTTCCTGCCCATTATCCGTACCTTCACCGAGCCGGCGGGCATCGAGATCGAGAAGGCCGACATCTCGGTCGCCGGTCGCGTGCTGGCCGAGTTTCCGGAATTCCTGACCGAGGCGCAGCGCGTGCCGGACACGCTGGCCGAACTCGGCCGCCTGACCCTGCTGCCCGACACCAACATCATCAAGCTGCCCAACATCAGCGCATCGGTTGCGCAGCTGAAGGCGTGCATCAAGGAGCTGCAGGAGAAGGGCTACGCCGTTCCGAACTATCCCGAGAACCCGACCACGGACGAAGAGAAGGCGATCAGGGCCCGTTACGGGAAGTGCCTGGGCTCGGCCGTCAACCCGGTGCTGCGCGAAGGCAACTCCGACCGCCGCGCCCCCGCCGCGGTGAAGAACTTCGCCAAGAAGCACCCGCACTCGATGGGTGAATGGAAGCAGTGGTCGCAGACCCATGTCTCCCACATGCACCATGGCGACTTCTATCACGGCGAAAAGTCGATGACGCTCGACAAGGCGCGCGACGTCAAGATGGAGCTGATCACCAAGTCGGGCAAGACCATCGTGCTCAAGCCGAAGGTTTCGCTGCTGGACGGCGAGATCATCGATTCGATGTTCATGAGCAAGAAGGCGCTGTGCGAGTTCTACGAGAAGGAACTCGACGACTGCCGCGAAGCAGGCATCCTGTTCTCGCTGCACGTGAAGGCGACGATGATGAAGGTCTCGCACCCGATCGTGTTCGGTCACTGCGTCAAGATCTACTACAAGGATGCGTTCGAGAAGCACGGCAAGCTGTTCGAAGAGCTCGGCATCAACGTCAACAACGGCATGGTCGACCTGTACGAGAAGATCAAGACCCTGCCCGAGTCCAAGCACGACGAGATCATCCGCGACCTGCACGCCTGCCATGAGCACCGCCCCGAGCTGGCGATGGTTGATTCGGCCAAGGGCATCACCAACTTCCATTCGCCCAACGACATCATCGTCGACGCCTCGATGCCGGCCATGATCCGCCAGGGCGGCAAGATGTGGGGTTCGGACGGCAAGCAGTACGACAGCAAGTGCGTCATGCCGGAATCGACCTTCGCCCGCATCTACCAGGAGATGATCAACTTCTGCAAATGGCACGGCAACTTCGACCCGCGCACGATGGGCACGGTGCCGAACGTCGGCCTGATGGCGCAGAAGGCCGAAGAGTACGGCTCGCACGACAAGACCTTCGAGATCCCCGAGGACGGCGTCGCCAACATCACCGACCTTGCCACCGGCGAGGTACTGCTGTCGCAGAACGTTGAAGCGGGCGACATCTGGCGCATGTGCCAGGTCAAGGACGCGCCGATCCGCGACTGGGTCAAGCTCGCCGTGACCCGCGCGCGCAACTCCGGCATGCCGGCGATCTTCTGGCTCGACCCCTATCGTCCGCACGAGAACGAGCTGATCAAGAAGGTGAAGACCTACCTGAAGGATCACGACACCAGCGGCCTCGACATCCAGATCATGTCGCAGGTGCGCGCGATGCGTTACACGCTCGAGCGCGTGGTGCGCGGCCTGGACACGATCTCGGTGACCGGCAACATCCTGCGCGACTACCTGACCGACCTGTTCCCGATCATGGAACTGGGCACCTCGGCCAAGATGCTGTCGATCGTGCCGCTGATGAACGGTGGCGGCATGTACGAAACCGGTGCCGGCGGTTCGGCGCCCAAGCACGTCCAGCAGCTCACTCAGGAAAATCACCTGCGCTGGGATTCGCTGGGCGAGTTCCTGGCGCTGGCGGTGTCGATGGAAGACCTGGGCATCAAGACCGGCAACGCCAGGGCCAAGCTGTTGGCCAAGACGCTGGACGAGGCCACCGGCAGGCTGCTCGACGAGAACAAGTCGCCGTCGCCCAAGACCGGCCAGCTCGACAACCGCGGCAGCCAGTTCTACCTGGCGATGTTCTGGGCCGAGCGCCTGGCCGGGCAGACCGAGGATGCCGAACTGGCCGCCCGGTTCGCGCCGCTCGCCAAGGCCCTGCGCGACAACGAAGCCAAGATCGTCGAGGAACTGACGGTGGTGCAGGGCAAGCCGGCCGACATCGGCGGCTACTACAAGGCCGATTCCGATAAGACCAAGGCCGTGATGCGCCCGAGCGCGACGCTCAACGCCATCCTGAAGGCCGCGCGCGCCGCCTGATCGAAGGCCGGGCAGACCCCGGCCAGTGCAGGCAGAAGAGCCGGTGTCCCGCGAGGGACATCGGCTTTTTTCATGGCCTTGGCCGTGCATCGCCATGTCCGGCGCGGGAACTCGCGACACGCTGCTGCGGACTGACGGAAGCAGACCCTCGTTGCAGTTTCTCCCAAGTATCGACCCTATGCTCAGAACGCTGAAACAGCTCTTCAATACCCTGACTCCGCCGACGGCCGAACTCGCCGTACCGGAACACACCCTCCAGCTCGCGGCCGCGGTCCTGCTGATCGAGATGATGCGTGCCGACAGCCACTGCGGGCACGAGGAGCGTCAGGCCGCGGTCGATGCGCTCGCGGTCAAATTTGCCCTGGGAGACGACGAAGTCGCGCGCCTGATGGAGCTCGCCGATGCGACCTCGCGCGACGCGCCGGATCTCTACTCCTTCACCTCGAAGCTCAACCGGGGCTTCAACCCCGAGCAGAAGGTGAGGATGGTCGAGTACCTGTGGCAGGTCGCCTATGCGGATGGGCAGTTGAGCCACCATGAGACGCACCTGATGCTGAAGCTCGGCGACCTGCTCTACATTCCGCGCGGTGACTTCGTGGCCGCCAAGCAACGCGCACGTGCGGCGGCCGGTCTCGCTGCCGAGTGAGCCGTCCGCCATACCGGAACCGCGTCCCGATTCCAGCCTGCATTGCGTGGGCGTCGTGTTGCCACACTTTGAGGCGCTTTGATGCACATCAAAATGGCAATCTGGTGCCGCCTGTATCCTCGTAGCCTCGGATGCCCGGATTCTGGGCATTTCCGGCATCATGGAGGAAAAGCGGCGTGCCCATTACCTGGAACCCCGAGCTCGATACCGGCATCGACGTGATCGATCAGCAGCATCGACGCATTGTCAATTACATCAACGCGCTAGAAGTGGCCAATGCAACCCGGGACCGGGCTGCAATCGGGCGTACGCTTGATGAACTGGTCGAATACACGATTTCGCACTTTGCCTTCGAGGAAAGCCTGCAGGAAGAAGCCGGCTACGCCTTCAGCAAGCCGCACAAGCGTGTGCACGAGCTGTTCGTGCGGCGGGTCAATGAGTACGTCGAGCGTCACCGCCTGGGCGACGACATCGGCGATGAACTGTACAAGTTGCTCGCGACCTGGCTGGTCAACCACATCAAGCGCGATGACAGCGACTACGTCGGCGCGGTGAAGGCGAACATGATCGGCATCATCGCCGAAAAGCGCGAACGTCAGGACGGCGGCTGGTTCCGCCGCTTCTTCCGCAGGGCGGCCTGACTACGCCGCGGCAGGCTGCTCAGGCCGCACGGCACTCGTTTGCGAGCGGGGCCTGAGTACGTCCATCCAGCAGCAGGCCCTTCCATGGCAGGTCGATCCACACGAGGCCGCTGGCGGCATCCTCGAAGCGCGGCAGGCCGGAATAGGACGGGTCGCGCTCGAGTTGGTAGTGACGCCCATTCCAGTCGAGTTGTAGGCGGTGATTGACCTTGTCCCGCACCTCGCGTTGCAGCGCCAGGCGGATGCCTTGCTCGCAGCGGTAGTCGCCGCTGGGCAGGGCGAACTCGAACTGACCGGCCTGGGTGGAGATGCCGCTGTCGGGCTCGACCACCCTGGGCGGCTGGACGGTGCAGGCGGTAACCAGAAAGGCGAGGGTCAGGCTGGCGGGGATGGCGCGGATCATGAGCGGCGGTCCTTCGAGGCGAGTCGCACGATTGTAGATTGATCGTCGCGAGGATGCCGGCGCCGCTGTCGGCCCGCCCCGGCAAGGACTTCCTGCCGGGGCGCGGGCCGGACTCCAGCGCGGCACATGCCCTGCCGTTTCCCGGCCATCGTCCAGGCACGACGTCATGCGCCGCCGGTCGGCCTGGGCGACCTTGCCGCACGGATCACTTCACGTTCAGCAGGCTCTCGTCCCACGTGTCGTGCTTCTGCAACCCGAGCAGGTTGGCGACTGTGGCGGCGATGTTCGACAGGCCGGCGGTGTCGGTCTGTGTCAGGTCCAGCCTGCCGCCGCTGACGTTGTCGTAGAGAACCAGCGGCACCGGGTTCAGCGTGTGCGCGGTCTTGGCCTTGAACGAGCCGTCCTTGTTCTGTGCCGGCTGCTTCGTCTTCTTGTCGAGCTCGAACATCTCGTCGGCGTTGCCGTGGTCGGCGGTGATCAGCGCCACCCCGCCTGCGGCATCGATCGCCGGCAGCAGGCGCGACAGCGCCAGGTCCACCGCCTCGATCGCCATCGTCGCGGCGCGGAAGTTGCCGGTGTGGCCGACCATGTCGCCGTTTGCGTAGTTGCAGCGCAGCACCTTGTACTGGCCGGACTGCAGCGCGGCGATCATCGCGTCGGTGATCTCGGCCGCCTTCATCCACGGCCGCTGCTCGAAGGGTACGACGTCGCTGGGGACTTCCTGCCAGGTCTCGCCCTCGAACTTGTTCGAGCGGTTGCCGTTCCAGAAGTAGGTGACGTGGCCGAACTTCTGCGTCTCGGAGCAGGCGTACTGCGCCAGGCCCGATTTGCTGAACCACTCGCTGGACGTGTCCTTGATTGCTGGCGGTGCGACCAGGAAACGCTTGGGCAGCTGCAGGTCGCCGTCGTACTGCAGCATGCCGGCGTAGGTCACGCGCGGGGTGCGCACGCGGTCGAATTCGGTGAAGTTCTCTTCCACGAAGGCGCGGGTGATCTCGATCGCGCGGTCGCCACGGAAGTTGTAGAACACGACCGAATCGCCGTCCTCGATGGTGCCGATCGGATTGCCATTCTCGGCGATGACGAACTCGGGCAGGTCCTGGTCGATGGTGCCCGGGTTGCGCTCACGCAGACCGTTCACCGCCTCGGTGGCGTTGGCGAACTGCGGGCCTTCGCCCAGCACGTGAGTCCGCCAGCCGCGTTCGACCATCGGCCAGTTGGCGTCGTAGCGGTCCATCGTGATGGTCTGGCGGCCACCGCCGGAGGCGATGCGGGCGTCGAAGCCGCCGGTGCTGATGTCCCGCAGGAAGGCTTCGAAGGGGACGACGTAGTCCAGCGCGCTGGTCTCGGGCACGTCGCGGCCATCCAGCAGGGCGTGGATGCGCACGGTCTTCACGCCTTCGGCCTTGGCCTGCACGACCATCGCCTTGAGGTGGTCGATGTGGCTGTGCACGTTGCCGTCGGAGAACAGGCCGATGAAGTGGAGCACCCCCCGGCCGGCCTTGGCGCCGGCGACGATCTGCTGCCAGGCCTCGCCCTGCCAGATCGCACCTTCGGCAATGGCGTTGGCCACCAGCGCGGCGCCCTGCGCATAGACCTGGCCGGCGCCGATCGCGTTGTGGCCGACCTCGGAGTTGCCCATGTCGTCGTCCGACGGCATGCCGACCGCGGTGCCGTGGGCACGCAGGCGGATGTTGGGGTACTTTGCGAACAGGCGGTCCAGCGTCGGCTTGCGCGCGGCGTCGATGGCGCTGCCCACGTCATGCTTCGGGATGCCGTAGCCATCCATGACGATCACGACGACAGGGCCCGGAACGCCGGCGAAGGCGGGGAATTTTTGCAGCATGGTCGCTTCCTGAAGGAAAAATTCGGGGCCGGCGAGGCGGGCACAGGGCACCGCGACCGGCGAAACCGTTATTTTCCTTCAAATCGGGGCTGTGATTGCATGGGCGTTTTCAATCGTTGCGATCGACTGCGCCTTGCCCGCGCCGTGTTCAGCCCGTCCACAGCGGCGCCCCTGCCGCGTCCCGATAGCTGAGATAGGCGCGCAGATCGAACTCGTACTGGTGGTACTGCGGCTCCATGTGCAGGCACAGCTGGTAGAAGGCCTTGTCGTGCTCGCGCACGCGCAGGTGCGCGAGCTCATGGACGACGATCATGCGCAGGAACGCCAGCGGCACCTCGCGGAAGAGGGTCGAGACACGGATCTCGCGTTTGGCCTGCAGGCGGCTGCCCTGCACGCGCGAGACTGCGGTGTGGGTGCCGAGCGCGTTGCGGATCACGTGCAGCGTGTTGTCGAAGCAGACCTTGCTGAGTGGCGGTGCCGCACGCATGTGCTCTGCCTTCAAGACCTGCACGTAGTCGTACAGTGCGCTGTCGGAGCGCACCGTGTGCGCGTGCGGATAGCGCTTGCAGAGTACCTCGGCGAAGCGGCCCTGTTCGATCAGCGCGGCGACCTGTTCGCGCAGATGCGGCGGGTAGCCGGCGAGATAGTCGGGGGCGGCCCTGGGGCGCATGGTGGTTGTCCTGGGGGTGGTGTTCAGAAGTCCCGTCGGCTCACTTCTTGAATTCGTCGTGGCACGACTTGCAGCTCGCGTGGACCTTGTCGTAGGCCGCCTGGGCGGCTGCCTTGTCGCGCGTCTGCGCGGCCTGCGCCAGGGCGTCGGTCAACGCGAAGAAGGTGATGCGCTCGGCTTCGAAGGCCTGCGGGCGCTCCCACACCGCGGCTTTGGCCTTGGTCGGGGGGTAGTTGGTATCGGGCCCGAAGTGGCCCCAGGGCGCATCGCGGCGGCTCACCAGCTCGGAAGCCAGGCGGGCGAATTCGTCGGGCTGGTAGCGGTTGTCGCGCAGCATCTTGCCCATCGGCTCGAAGCTGCGCAGCATGGCCTTGAAGGCGTCCTGGCGCTGCTTCACCGGCTGTCCGGGCCGGGTGTCTTCGACCGGACCGCTGCAGGCGGCGAGGGTCAGCAGGATCAGCAGGGAAGGAAGGGCGAATCGGGGCATGGCGTACTCGTGAGGTTTCGGGTGATGTCGACGGGCATGGCGCCCGGTGACAATGGAGGCCGTCCGGCCGGACGAAGTTCAATCGGACCGCTGCCGGGGCGAGGGGGCGCGTTGCGCAGGGGCCGCTAGGCGGCTTCGATCTCGACCCGGTTGCGGCCCTTGCGCTTGGCAGCGTAGAGCGCCATGTCGGCGCGGCGGATGAGGTCGGACAGATGCGTTTCGCCCGGTCGGAGCGTCGCGATGCCGAAGGAGGCCGTAACCGGGCAAGGCAGGGCGTTGGTGTCGTGTGCAGCCGCCTCCGCGATGCAGTGGCGCAGGGTTTCGGCAACGATCAGCGCCTGTTCGAGATCGGTATGCGGCATCAGCACGACGAACTCCTCGCCCCCGAAGCGGGCCAGGATATCGGTGCTGCGCAGGCGGTCGCGGATGACCCTGACGACCGTCTGCAGCACCTTGTCACCCTCGGGGTGACCCCACTCGTCATTGATCCGCTTGAAGTGGTCGACGTCGAGCGCGAGCAGCGAAACGGCCCCGCCGTGGCGGCGCGTTCGCTTGAATTCGAGATCGGCCAGGACGTCGAACTGGCGGCGGTTGTAGGCACCGGTGAGCGGGTCGACCGAGGCCTGCGTCTCCAGCCTCGAGGTCAGTTTCTGCAGGGCGCGCATGTTCCGCTGGTTGCGCCGCGAGGCGGCGAGCATTGCCAGGGCGCCGGCGACCAGTACGAGGTTCAGTGCGATCCAGAATGGAATTGCATCCTTTACGCTCGACCACCACAGGCTCAGCATGCGTTCGCGGGTGATCGAGGTGATGACCCACAGTTCGTGATCGGGCATGTAGGTCCAGGTCTGCCGGCGCAGTGCCTTGTCGAAGGGTGAGATGTCCTCACGCTTGATCAGGCCGGGGCGTGTATCGGCCGGCGGCAGGTCATCCGGCAGTTTGACACTTTCCTCGGTCGGGCGGTTGGTCATGACGGGCAGGCGCGTGATGACGTGGCCGTCGGCCTTGATGATGCCCAGCCCTGCCCCTTCGACCTCGAGGGCTTCGGCGAGGTCGCGGTTGAACACCGAAAGGTCGATGATCGCGACGATCACGCCGTCGAAGCTGCCATCGGCCGTCCGGAGCGGACGGCTCAGGCTGAAGAACCAGCGATCCGGATAGGCGCGCGAGGCACGGACCGGGCCGATGTACAGCCGCCGATTCGGGTCGTCGCGCAATGCAGTGAAGTATTCGCGATCGCTGACGTCGGGGCGGGGCCCGTCGTTCGCCCAGTGCTGGATCTGTCCGTCCCGCGACAGTACGAGCAGGTCGATCAGCTTGGCGTCGAGGGCGCCCAGCCTGCGGAGTTCGTCGCCGAGCGCAGGTGTGTCCCGCCGCCCCGCGAGGTCGCTCACCACGTACTCGTAGAGGTTCAGCGTCTGCTCGATCTGCGACAGCAGCGCCCGGTGCTGCAGCGTCTGTGCTTCGTCGCCGCGCACGAGCGCCTCCTTTCGCCCTTCGATGAGCTGATGGACGATCAGGCTGTTGAGGCCGGCGAGCAGGATCGCGCAGACGAAGACGATTGCCCGTGGCAGCAGCAGGGAATCAATCAGCCGGTCGGTCCGGACAACGCGCGGTTCGGTCGGCGCACTCAACGGGAACTCATTTTGCAGGGATGGAGGGCAAGCGCGCCTGCGCACTCTGGTGGGGCGCGGGCGACCTGGCGAGAATACCGGAAATCGCCTTGCCCCCCCGTGTCCGTGCGCCTCAGCGTGACGTGCGTTGCACTAACAGGCGCCGCAATGGCTCGCCGACGACGGTACGGAAGCGCGGGCTGTGCAGGCAGATGCCGCCGACGAGCCCGACCAGGCAGCCGAGCACGGTGTCGATGAAGCGCGACTGGATGAGTTCGGCGGGCACGGCGTGGCCCAAGGTGGCTGCTTCGGCAAGCAGGATGGTCAGCGGCGTGATGAACACGACCGCGAACCCGTAGTGCCGTACGACCGTGCTCTCGATGATGAAGGCGAGGATGACCACCAGCAGGCTCACGCTCCAGGGCGTCAGCGGCAGCATCAGGATGGCCCACGCGAGCAGCATGCCCAGGGCGGTGCCCAGCACGCGGTGCAGTTGGCGGTTCCAGACTGCGCGCAGCGTCACGCCCTGGATCACCGCAAGGCAGCTGACCGGCACCCAGTAGGGACGAGGCAGTTGCAGGGCCAGCGCGATCGCGAGCGCGAGGCCGACGAAGACGCCGATGACGACCGCGTCGAACACCACGAAGTCGAAGGTGGGAGGCGGGAGCGGCGCCACCGGTTCAGCCGGCTGCAGGCGCAGGATGTAGAGGCTGTAGAAGAAGCCGATCAGTGCGGCGAGCAGCACGCCCATCGTCAGCAGGCCGACCTTCAGCGGGATCTCCTCGACGGTGCCGGGCGTGTAGGCCGCGATCGAGGCGGCCATGACGAAGAACAGGCTGCCGGGCGGTCCGACCCGGTAGAAGCGGCACACCATCGTCACCACGATCGCGACGAAGCTCAGCATCCACACCATCAGCACCGGCATGAAGTGGCCGATCGCGCCCACGGCGTAGCTGGCCGACATGCCGAAGCCGCAGGCCATCATCCACACCATGCGATGGTTCAGTGGCGTGTTCGGCAGGTACAGGAAGGCCAGTCCGCCGAGCGAGGAGATCAGCCCGTAGTCCAGCCGGCCGAATCCGGCCCCCACCGCCAGTGGCAGGCCGCAGGCGAGGGCGGCGGCCAGCGGCATCTGCCAGCGGCGAGTGCTGGGATTGATGGTGGTGAGATGGCGCCATTCCGTGCGCACGAAGGCGCCAAGGCGGCGCAGGAGGGACGGGCTTTCCATGCTCGGGAGCCAGAGGTGAAATGCGATGTGTAACACACCCGCGGCGACGCTTGCGATAGCATCCTGCCGTATTACCTTTTCCGGATGACACATGAGCGCCCCCACGCTGATTGCCCTCATTTCGCAAAAGGGCGGATCGGGCAAGACCACGGTGGCGATGCAACTGGCGGCGGGCCTGGCACTGGCCGGCTACCGCGTTGCGCTGGCCGATCTTGACCCGCAGGAAAGCGCCTCGCGCTGGGCCGAATCCGCATCGCCCGAAAGCCCCTTCCCGGCGCAGCTGGTGCGCCTGCAGGGCAAGCCCAAGGACATGGCGCGCACGCTGAAGCCTGTCGCCAACGGCGTCGATATCGTGGTCATGGATTGCCCGCCGTCGATCGAGCACTCGCACACCATGAGCGCGCTCGAGCTGTGCGACCTCGCGCTGGTGCCGGTGGTGCCCAGCCCGACCGACCTGTGGGCGACGCGCGGCATCGAGCGTCTGATCCTCGATCGCCAGCAGCAACGTCCTGCGCTGCGCGGCGCCTTGCTGCCCAACCGGGTGACGCGCACGGCACTGGCGGGCGACGTGCTCGACGTGCTGCAGGATTTCGAGCTGCCGGTGCTGGATGTCTCCTTGTCGCAGCGCAGCGCCTATGCGCTGAGCGCCGTGCGCGGTACCTCCGTGTTCGGGCTCGGCCGTGCTGCGGCCGCTGCCCAGGAGGAGGTCGAGCAACTGGTCTCGGCCGTACTCGGACTGATCGAAGGATGATTCATGGTTAGCACGAAGAACACTCAGTCGCGCTTGCGTGAAACGCTCAAGCAGGAGGACAGCTCGCTGGCCGAGCGTCTCCCCGCACCGCCCAGGACCCCGGCTGCGAAGCCTGCAAGCCGGAAGACGCCGACAGCGGCGCCTGCAGCGCGTACGCGGCAGAAACCAGCCGCGGTGAGCGCGCCGGCTGCGGCTGCTGCGCGTCAGGCCGAGGCGAAGCCCCCCGCCGCCTCCGGCGCCGAACCCAAGGCTGCATCCCGCCCCGCTTCGGTGGACCGACCCCCCAAAGCGCGCTCCCCGGCGACCGAGAAGACCAAGCCCGGGAAGACGAAGGCAGACAAGGACAGGCACGAGAAGGTCGCGCGCGACTCTTTCTCGATGCCGGCCAGCGAGCACAAGCGCATCAAGGCACTGCGTGACGCGCTGGCGCAGGCGGGCTACGAGGCGAGCAAGTCGGAAGTGCTGCGCG
The DNA here is from genome assembly GCF_001051995.2 of Thauera humireducens. Classification (NCBI taxonomy): domain Bacteria; kingdom Pseudomonadati; phylum Pseudomonadota; class Betaproteobacteria; order Rhodocyclales; family Zoogloeaceae; genus Thauera; species Thauera humireducens. The sequence goes on from NZ_CP014646.1 coordinate 3,131,582, forward strand.
CAGGCGTGGCGCTGCTGGCCAGCCGCGGGCTGGGCGAGATCATCAACCTCGTCGGTGATTTGCCCAAGGTGCCCAAGGGCAAGCGCGGCAAGAAGCGTTGACTCCTGCTGCGGGGTGATCGGCGCCTCGTTTGGCACGGCGGGCCGCATTCCGGCACACCTGCGGACCGGGAAGCAGGCATGCCGGGCCTTCAGGTGCTGTACCGTCGATCGATTGCGTCGGCGGCATGGGCGGGAGCGTTGTCGTGTCGCCGTCCAGCAGGCGTTCGACTTCGACCACGGCCCGGCTTTCGGTCGGCTTGAGGTGAAAACCCATGCGTTGTGCCAGCGCGATCATCGACCGGTTGGTGGCAAGCACCCGCCCGTACATGCGCGCAAGGCCGCGACGGCTTGCGCTGTCGATCAGCGTCGCGATCAGCCTGCGTGCAATGCCGTTTCCTTGCCAGTCGTCGCCCACGACCAGGGCGAACTCGCAACTGCGGCCGTCGGCGTCGAGGCAGTAGCGGCCGGATGCGACCTCTTGCTCGTCGCCCTCGCGTGCCGCGAGCACGATGAATGCGACGCACTCGGTGGGGTTGGGTGAACAGATGCAGCGGGCTTCGGCTTCCTCGAGGCGGAAGTCGCCCCGCCCGAAGCGGAAGTAGCGCGTGCCGTAGGACAGCGACTCGACGAAGCGGAGGGTGCGTTCAACGTCCTCCGGGCACACCGGACGCAGTGTCAACGTGGTGCCGTCGGCGGCGCGCCAGACATTGAATGGACGATGGTGTGGGGGAACTGGCGCGGGAGCCGGGTGCGCGCGCATGGGCTTGAGCCGAGTGCAGAAGAATCCGCGTGATTGTCCTTGGCCTTCATTGCAGGAAGATGACAGGGCGCGCACGCGGGCTGGGGTGCCCGAGGCGAGCGGGGCTGGACAGGCGCGATGCAGCGGTCAGGCGGTGAGCGGCGCGTCGTCTGGCTTGCCTAGCGCAGCACGAAGTCGGCGTCGGGCTGCGGCGCCGGGGGCGGTGTCTCGCCCAGCATCTCGCGCAGGCTGGCGTCGATGCCGGCGACGATGGCGTTGAGTGCGAGGTCGTTGGGCATGGTGCCGAAGGGTTCCTCGATCTCGTCGCTGAGGGCTTCGAGCGCAAAGAATGTGTAGGACACGAAGGCCACGACCAGCGGCGTCATCACCCCGATCGAATCGACCAGGCCGAAGGGCAGCAGCATGCAGTAGAAGTAGGAACTGCGATGCAGGATCACCGAGTAGGTGAAGGGCAGCGGCGTGTTGGCGATGCGCTCGCAGCCGCCCAGCGCGGCGGACAGGTCATCCAGCCCGGCTTCCATGTGCTGGGCGAGGATCGGCGAGAGCTGGCCGGCCTCGCGTTGTGTGGCCAGCCACTGGCCGAGCCACACCAGGATCAGGTTCGGTGCTGAACGCGTGCCGGTCAGGCGCTTGCGGACATCTTCGGGTAGCAGACCTTCGAGCCCGGTGTCGCAGGGCTGCCGGCGGAGCTGGTTGCGCATGGCGGTGGCGAAGGCCACCAGCCCGAGCACGAAGGGGCGCACCCCGTCGCCGCGGGCGGTGAGTGTCAGCGCCTGGCGGGCGAGGTTGCGGGTGGCGATCAGCACGGCGCCCCACAGCTTGCGCGCTTCCCAGTAGCGATCGTAGCTCGCGTTGATGCGGAATCCGAGAAAGATCGCGAGCGCGACCCCCATCAGCGAGAAGGGTGCGGCCGTCAGCGTGACCTTCCAGTGGAATAGCTCGCCGTGCACCACGAAGACCGCGCACGACAACAGGAAGACGAAGAGTTGCTGCCAGAAGATGCGGTGAATCAGCGAGCCGCGACGGACGAACAGCAGTCGGATCCAGTGCGGACGGGGACGAACGATCACGGTGAGGGGTGGGGCAATCGGGCAAAGCGGGATTCTGGCAGGTTTTCGCGTGCCTGAACGGTCTCGTGTGTGGTCAATGCGCGGCCGGCTTCCCATGCGACCATGGCTGCCTTGCGTTCGCTGCCCCAGCGATATTCGCCGACATCGCCGCCTTCGCGCAGCACGCGATGGCAGGGAATGAGGAAGCCGATGGTATTGGCTGCCAGGGCGCTGCCGACGGCACGCGCGGCGCGCGGCGCGCCGGCCCGGCGGGCAAGCTGTCCATAGCTCAATATCTGGCCGGATTCGACGCGCAGCAGTGCCTCCCAGACCTTGATCTGGAAGTTCGTGCCGTGCAACACGAGATGAATGCGCCCGCGGGTCGGCGTGAGGGGAAAGATCCGCTGCGCCAGGGCCTGAGCCTGTGCAGGGTCAGGCACGAGCGTGGCCGCAGGCCAGCGCGCCCGCAGTTCGTCGAGCAGGCGAGGGTCGTCGGCCGTACCGAAGGCGAGATGGCATACGCCGCGCGGTGTCCACGCGATCAGCGCGTCGCCGAACGGCGTGGGGGCGACGCCGTGGCCGATGTCGATGCCGCGACCGGCAGTGCGGATCTCGCCCGGCGTCATCGCTTCGCAACTGACCATCAGGTCGTGCAGGCGGCTGGTGCTGCTAAGGCCCGCGTCCTCGGCAACGGTCAAGGTGTCGGCGGCGGCGAGCTGATGGCGCGCGTACTCCTTGGTCAGGAACTGCAGGAAGCGCTTGGGCGAGATGCCCGCCCATTCGGCGAAGACCCGCTGCAGGTGTTGCGGGCTAAGGTGCACCGCCGCCGCGATCTCGTCGAGCGTGGGTTGTTCGCGGGCGTGCGCGCGGATGAAGGCGATGGCCTTGGCGACGCGCGCATAGTGGCGGGAGGGGTGTTCGGCGGGTGACATGGTCGGCAGGACTCCGGATGGCTGCGCCAGCGTGTGCCTGAAGTATGTCAGCCCCTTGCCGGCGATCAATCCGATTCTTGCGGACCGATGCCGGGCATGCGTGGAGCGCGACCGGCTCCACGCATGCGCCCAGGCTCAGAAGACGCTGAACGGGTAGTCGATGAAGATGCGGACTTCGTTGCCCGAGGTGTTGTAGGCGCGAGCGTCATCCGAGACGCGCAGTGCGGAAGCGCGCAGGCGCACGTTCAGATCCTTGGCTGCACCGTTCTGCACCTTGTACGACAGCTGGTTGAAGAACTCGCGCTCCTTGCCGTTGCGGGTGGTACCGGCGTCGATGTCGCTGCCGCGAACGTAGGCGACGCGATAGCTCAGGCCCGGGAAGCCGTACTGGGCGAAATCCACTGCGTAGCTGAGCTGCCAGGAGCGCTCGTCCTTGCCGTTGAAGTCGGACCAGTAGGAGTTGGCCAGCCAGATCGAGTTGCCGCCGTCGCCGATGCCGCCGGCGTTCTGGTAGAAACCGTAGTCGTAGCCGACGTCGCCGCTGCTGCGCTGGTAGGCGAGGGTGAAGGCATGCGGTCCGGTGGCGTAGGTCGCGGCCAGGCTCCAGATGCGGTTCTTGCTTTCGTTCGCGTCGAAGTCTTCGTCGAACTGGGTGCGGTAGCCGTTGAAGTCGAAGGTCAGCGCGTTGCTGGCGATCGGCATCGTGTAGTTCAGGTTCAGGTACTGGCGCTTGAGCACGTCCTCGACGTCGGAGGCGTACACCGAGGCGCTCAGCGCGTCGTTGAACTTGTAGCTGCCGCCGATCACGTCGATACCCTTCAGCCCGCCGCTGTCGCGGCCTTCGTCGCTCTTGCGCGACTGGGCGTGGAAGGTGCCTGCGGTCAGCTCGAGGCCGTCGATCTCGTTCGACGTGATCATGGTGCCGGTGAAGCTCTCGGGCAGCAGGCGCGAGCTGTCGTGATTCAGCACGGGCAGGTTAGGGCGCAGGTCGCCGTAAGCGAGCACGGTGTTCGACAGGCGCAGCTTGATCGAGGCGCCGCCCTTGGCGAGGTCGTCATCCACTTCGCCCGTCGTCGGGTTCTGGTAGAAGAAGTCGATACCGCCTGCACCGGCCCGGCCGCGACCGCCATCGAGGCGTACCGCGTAGGCGGCGAAGGCATCGATGCCGACGCCGATGGTGCCCTGCGTGAAGCCGGAGCTGAAGTTAGCGATGGCGCCCTGGCCCCATTCGGCCTTGTCCTGGCGGCCCTGCTTGTAGTCACGGCTGATGTAGGCGTTGCGCAGCAGCACGTCGAGCGCGCTGTCCTCGACGAAACCCTTGGCATCGGCCTGCCCGGCGGCCAGCGCCGGGCTTGCGCTCGCCAGTCCCAATACGATCAAAGCGGCAAGCTTGCTCGACATGTTGTGTGGTCCTGTAAGTTGATGGTGTTCTGATCGGGCGCGCCGTAAGTGGCGCATGCGGCGCGGATTCTCGCACTCATGCGTAGCGGCTGCAGGACGCTGTGGCGGGATTGCATCAGTTCGCCCCTTGCGCTCCGGAGCGTCTGACGGGACCGGGTCGTCGGCGCGGCGTGCGAACTCGGTGCGCGGTATCGGGTCCAGTGAAAACGTGGCGGGGCGCGATCCCGCCGTCCCTGCGGAGGCCCCGCCCTTGACGACCTGGCAGCAGCGCCTGTTCGATGTCCGCCGCGACGAAGTGCTGCCGGTGTGCCTGGCGGTGCTGTTCTTCTTCTGCGTGCTGGTGGCGCTGATGATCCTGCGTCCGGCGCGCGAGGCGCTCGGCCTGCGCGGCGGCATCGATGCGGTGCGCTGGCTGTTCATGGGCACCGCGGTGGTCACGCTCTTGGTCAATCCACTGTTCGGCTGGCTGGTGAGCCGCTTGCCGCGGCTGCAGTTCATCTCGGCGACCTACGCCTTCTTCGCCTGCAGCCTGGTGGGCTTCTTCCTGCTGCTGGTGCTGGCGCCCGCGGCGGTGGGTGTGGTGAGCGGACTGGTGTTCTACGTGTGGTTCAGCGTCTTCAACCTGTTCGCGACGATGGTGTTCTGGGCGCTGATGGCCGACCGCTTCACGCTCGAGCAGGGCAAGCGCTTCTTCGGGCTGATTGCGGTGGGCGGCACGCTGGGGGCGATCGCCGGTCCATGGCTGGCCTCGCAGCTGGCAACGCCGCTGGGGACGCCGACCTTGCTGCTGGTCTCGGCCGGGTTCCTGGCGGCCGGGCTGGCGGCGGCGTGGGGCATCGCGCGCGTCCGCCCATTGCTGCCTGCCGCGACACCGGGCGATGCGGTGGCCACCGTCGATGCGCAGGCGCCGATTGGTGGCAGCGCCTGGGCGGGCGTGCGGGCGGTGTTCGGCTCGCGCTACCTGCTCGGCATCGCCGCCTATGTGGTGATTCTGGCGGTGATGGCGACCTTTCTCTATTTCACCCGGCTGCAGATGGTGGCCGAGCTGGGCGACGACCTCGACCTGCGCACGACTGTGTTCGCACGCATCGACCTGATCACCCAGGTCGCCACCTTGCTGCTGCAGGCGCTGGTGGCGGGGCGGCTGATGCAGTGGGTGGGCGTGCCGCTGACGCTGGCCCTGCTGCCGCTGACCACCGCGCTCGGCTTCATCGGGCTGGCGCTGGTTGGTTCGCTGGCAGCGCTGATCGCCTTCGAGGCGAGCTTCCGCGCGGTGCAGCGGGCGCTGATGCGGCCGGCGCGCGAGACGCTGTTCACCGTGCTGCACCGCGAGGACAAGTACAAGGCGAAGGCCTTCATCGACACCTTCGTCTATCGCGGCGGCGATGTGATCGGCGCGCAGCTCGAAGGTCTGCTCGGGCGGCTGGGCATGGGGCTGGCGGCGCTGGCCAGCGTTGCCGTGCCGCTGGCGCTGATGTGGGCGGTGCTGGCTCTGTGGCTGGGGCGTACGCAGCAGGCCATGGCCGAGTCGCTTGCCGCAGAAGGAAGCGGACCGGAGCGGGCCGCCTTGCCGCGGTCGTCATCGTGACGTCCCGGAGCCAGACTCTATTGGAGGAACCCGACATGATCTCCCGCCGTGATTACCTGAAGTTGTGCGTCGCCACCGGCGTCGCGCTCGGCACAAAGAGCGTCCCGTCGCTGGCCGCGAACGCGGACAAGCAGCTGGCGCTCATCACCCGCGCCATCCCCGCGTCCGGCCAGCGCCTGCCCGCCGTGGGCCTGGGTAGCTCGGCCACCTTCGCCGAGGTGGCGGGCAGCGAGGACGTCGCCGCCGTGCGCGAGGTGCTGCAGGCGCTGATCGCGCATGGCGGGCGGGTGTTCGACACCGCGCCGTCCTACGGTGCGTCGGAGGCGGTGGCGGGGCGCGTTGCCGCCGAGCTCGGCATCACCGACCAGGTGTTCTGGGCGACCAAGCTCAATGTGGCCGGATGGGGCGGCGGGCGGGCCGACCCTGCGGCGGCGCGGGCGCAGCTCGAGACCTCGTTCCAGCGTCTGGGCAAGCCGGTGCTCGACCTCATCCAGGTGCATAACCTCGGCGATGTGCCGACCCAGCTCGGCCTGCTCAAGGAGCTGCGTGCCGACGGGCGCGTGCGCTACATCGGCGTCACCACCACCTTCCCGCGCCAGTATGCGGAGCTCGAGCAGATCCTCGCCCGCGAGCCGGTCAACTTCATTGGCATCGACTACGCGATCGACAACCGAACGATGGAAGAGCGCATCCTGCCGCTGGCGCAGGACCGCGGCGTGGGCGTGCTGGTCTATGCGCCCTTCGGGCGCACCCGGCTGTGGGAGCGCGTGCGCGGCCATGCGGTTCCCGAGTGGGCGGCTGAATTCGATGCGCACTCGTGGGCTCAGTTCTTCCTCAAGTTCGTGCTGTCGCATCCGGCCGTGACCGTGGCCACGCCCGCGACCAGCAAGGCACGTCACATGATCGACAACCTTGGCGGCGCGCTGGGGGTGCTGCCCGATGCAGACATGCGGCGGCGGATGATCGCCCTGGTCGAGGACTTGTGAGGTCTTCGTTGCAACATCCTGTTTTTCTGGAAAAAACATGAGGCAGCGCAACCGCTGGCTATTCCGGCTGGATGGCTTGTATCGCAAGGTCATGATGGCCATAATGCGTGATTGCTCGCCTAGCTCATGCCATGTCCAGCTTGCCGCTTACCTCCGTCGAGGATCGACTCTACGTATTGCGTACCCGTTGGGAGGGCTATACCGCGGACGGCAGCTTCGAGCACTTCATCGAGTTCGCAGTTGCCATCAATAGCCTGGCCGAGCACTTCAACCGCTTGCGCTTGCCGGGGCTGGTGAGACTGTGCGAGGGGCTCGAGAATGCCGCGCTCGCCAAGCTGGGCGACCAGTCGGCCCACCCCTTGCCGCAGCAGGACATCGTGTCGCTGCAGCGCCAGCTCGACACGCTGCTGGGTGCGGTGGGCACGTCGCGTGCGCCGGTGCCCGTGCGCCGTGCCGAAACGCCGTCGACGGCCTTGAAGGAGATCGATTGGGTGAAGCCCCGCTCGGTCTGGGTGGTTGCGGATGCCAACGGGCATGAGCTGGCCGAAGGCCTCAGCCGGCAGTTGCACTACTTCGGTTTCCAGGTGTTCCAGCTGTGCTGGGATTGCGCATTGCCGCAAGCCGAGGCGCCGCTTGCCGTGCTGTTCGTGCCCAGCCATACCGTAGCGCAGCCGAAGGACCTCGCCCGTATCGAGCAGGTCCGCGCGGCCTGTCCGGCGAGCCAGCTGTTCTTCCTGGGCGTAAGGTCCGAGATCGATCCGATCGTGGTGTTGATGCGCGCCGGAATCGACGTGACGATTCCGGCCGACGAACAGTCTTCGACGGTACTGAGCCGCGTGCTCGACCTGGTCCAGACGCACGAACAGGAAAAGCACAGGGTGCTGGTCGTCGAGGATTCGCGGGTTGCGGCTGCGCTGATCCAGCGCACGCTGGCCGAGCATGGCATCGACAGCCACGCGATCGGCGACCCCGGCACTTTGCTGGAAGTCCTCCGCGATTACCGGCCGGACCTGATCCTGATGGACATGCACATGCCGCGTTTCAATGGTGTCGAGGCCACGCGCGTGCTGCGCCAGATGTCGGCCTATCAGTCGATCCCGATCGTCTATCTGTCGGGCGAGTCCGACATCGGCATGCAGGTCGAGGCGCTGCGTCTCGGCGGCGACCAGTTTCTCATCAAGCCCTTCAACCCGGTGCTGCTTGCCGCGGTCGTCAAGACCAAGATCGCCCGCTTCCGCGAAACCCAGCGTTCGAGCCGGGTCGATGGCCTCACCGGCCTGCTCAACCATACCGCCGCCAAGGCGCGGCTGCAGGCTTTGGTTGCTGCCGCGGTCGAGCCGGCGCGCATCACGGTGGCGATGATCGACATCGACCACTTCAAGTCGATCAACGACACCTACGGCCATCCGGTCGGCGACCAGGTCATCCGCGGCCTCGCCTGGCTGCTGAAGGCGCGCTTGCGCGCCACCGACCTGATCGGCCGCTACGGCGGCGAGGAGTTCATCGTCGCCCTCCCCGATGTCGATCCCGAAATGGCGCGAAACGTCATCGACCGCATCCGGACGGACTTTGCCGCGCTGCCTCATGCGCATCCCGGCGGGGTGCTTTACGCGACCTTCAGTGCCGGGATCTCGGTCTATCCGGAGGTCGATGCCGCTGCCGGACTGACCGAAGCGGCCGATGGCGCCTTGCTGCAGGCGAAACGACTGGGGCGCAATAGGGTGGAGTTCGCGTTTGCGTGAGAGTCTGGCGTTCGACGTAGCGCATGGAAGGTTTGCGCCGGCGCTTCTGCGAGCGTGATTTTCAGCAACTGGGGCGGGTGTGTGAGCTCCGCTAGGCGGCGCCAGCCTGCACACGCTGCTTCGCTTCGTGCAGCATGTGCAGGGTGATCTTGTGCACCTCGGCCTTGCTGGCTTCGATGTGAGATCGGATCGCAATCGCAGCTTGAGCCGCTTTGCGCTGTGCGATCAGCCGAAGGATCTCCCGGTGTTCATCGTAGGTGATGTCGACGCGGCTGGCCTGAGTGAAGTCGAGCCGGCGGATGATCCGAATCTTCTCGGTGACCTCTTGATGGACTCGCGCCATTTCCAGATTCCCCGTGGCGAGGATCAGCTGATGGTGGAATGCCTCGTCGAGTGCCCAGACCTGATTGCCATCGGTTAGACGCTCGCCCTCCGGGATCGCCCATACATCGAGAAGGGGGCCGATGTCCGGTGCCGACTCGGCTTCACAGAGCTGCTTCACTGCCGCGAGTTCGAGAACGATCCTCAAGTCGTACAACTGATCGAAGCGCTTGAAGTCGAACGGGCGAACGCTCCAGCCACTTCGGAACGACACCTGAAGGTAGCCCTCTCGTTCCAGGCGATAGAGCGCATCACGGACTGGCGTACGCGACACCGTGTGGCGCGTTGCCATCTCGGTTTCGGTAAATCGATCGCCAGGCAAGAAAACGAAGTCGAAGATATCCTTCTTGATTCGTTCGTACACCTGATCCGCGAGCTGATTCGTCTTGTTCGGGATGGGTCGAAGCTGTTCCATGTTTCACCTTTCTGTGCCGGGCGATGAGGCAATGCGTGAAGGTCAAGCTAGAGCAGGAAGCGTAGCCCCACGATGAGCAGGACGCCACCGAAGGACAGCCGAATGAGTTGCGGAGGCAGCGAGTGGGCGAGGATCACGCCAAGCCTTGCGAAGGGAACGCTGGTCAGGGCAAGGCAGATGAAGGCCGGCCACATGATGTAGCCAAGCGACCATTCGGGTAGCGAAGGATGTCCCCAACCCACGATGGCAAAGCTCACGGCACCGACGAGTGCGATCGGCATCCCGCACGCTGAAGAGGTCCCGACGGCCAAGGGCAGGGGCGCGCCGCAGCGGGAGAGCCATGGAACGCTCAGTGTCCCACCGCCGATGCCGAACAGCGCCGACACCCCGCCGATGACGGCCCCTGCGGCCCCCATGCCGACCGGCGTCGGTGCGCTTTGGGTCGGCTTTGGCTTGAAGCCGATCACGACCCTTAGCGCGATCACGATCAGGAAGATGCCGAAGAGTTTGCCCAGCACGCCCCCGCTGAGCCTGCCGGCGATAAAGACCCCTGCGACGGCGCCGATGACGAGTCCCGGTAGCAGGAGGAAGAACCACTCGCGCTTGACGCTGCCGCGCTGGATGTGACCCCAGGCCGAGGACGCCCCGGTTACAGCGATTGTCGCCAGGGAAGTGCCGACGGCCAGGTGCATGGCCACATCCGCCGACACGTTCTGCTCGGCGAACGCAAGCATGAGCGCGGGAACGATCACCAGTCCGCCGCCAATCCCGAACACGCCCGCCATGGTGCCCGCGACGGCGCCCACCGCGAGGTAACTGAGGATGATCAGTCCAATGCTCACGATACGTCCTCAGAAGGTGGGCCGGCGGCGGTGCCAGTCGGTTATGGACTGGTAGAGCATGCCCACATCGACCAGCGTCTGCTCCCGTGCGGCAGGGGCAACGAGTTGCATGCCGACCGGCAAGATGCCAGTGCTGTCGAATCCCGTAGGCACGACCAGGGTGGGAAGGCCGAGGTTCGTGAAAGGCAGATTGAATACCGGCGAGCCCGTTGCGGAGAGTCCCGCTGGGGCGGCAGATGGGGCCGCCGGGGTCAAGAGGGCATCGACCTGCCCGAACACTTCAGCGAACACGGACCGGTATTGCGCACGGATACGCTGCGCCCGCAGATAGTCTGTCGCCTTCAGGCCCTGACCATCGGCGAGATAAGCCCGAACCTCGGGCGTGTAGCGGTCCGGTGTCCGCGCGTACCAGTCCGAGTGGAAAGCGGCCATTTCCGACTGCATCACCACCGCGTGTGCGGCTGCGGCGGCTTCGAACCCTTCGGGCAGTTGGACGGCCACCACGCGAACCCCGGCGTCTTCGAAGGCACGACGCGCGTCGTCGATACCGGTCTGCACGTCGCGGCTGGCACTTGCGAAGTAGGGATGATCCACGAAACCGATGGTGAAGTCCCGGCGTGCATGCAGCTCGAGCGGTTGGTATGGGAGTGCCCAGGTGAACTCGTCTTCCGGGTCGGGACCGGCGATGCCGTTGTAGAGCAGCACGGCGTCCTCGACCGAATGCGTGAAGCCGCCGATATGGTCGAGCGTCCAGCTTGCCGGGATCACCCCAGCCTTGCTGACGCGCCCGAATGTTCCCTTGAGGACAGTGAGTCCGTTGTAGGCAGCCGGTCGCGACAGCGACCCCGCCGTCTGGGAGCCGAGGGCGAACATGGCCATCGAGGCAGCGACACTGGCTGCCGAGCCACTGCTGGAACCGCCGGGTGTGTGTGCGTAATTCCATGGATTTGCGGTCTTGGGCGGACCGCCCATGTGTGCGAATTCAGTCGTCGTCGTCTTGCCGAGCATGACGGCGCCCTGCTCTTCCAGCCTGTCGATGACGGTCGCGTTCTTGTCAGGCTGGAAGCCCGCGAGAACACGTGATCCGGCCTCGGTCGGAAGTTGCCGCGTGTGGATGATGTCCTTCGCGCCAAACGGAATGCCAAACAGCGGCGGGATCGCCGCCATGGTGCCGAGTCTGGCGTCGAGTGCCTTGGCCCGGTCCCGCGCCGCCTCAAGTCCGAGGTGTGCCCACGCCCTGATCGTGGGTTCGCGCTCGGCGATGCGTCGGACGTGTTCTTCGACGAGTTCGCTTGGCGAGATCGCTCCGTCATTGAGAAGCCGATGTGCCTCGGCAATCGAGTCGAGGTTTTCGTGGCTGCGCAGCATCATTGTTCTCCTGAGACGGACGGGACGTAGAAGCGGGGTCCGAAGGAAGGGACGACCGTCATATCGACAGCTGTCTGCCTGACACGGACGACTTGAGGCGGACAGGGACCGTAGAGGTCGTCCCGCAGGAACTTCCGCAGCGGAAGGCGGTACTGAGTGCGTTCGATCATCTCGGGATCTACCGTCAGCGCGACCGCACGCCATGGCGCAGCGTCGAGCATGGCGACCACCTCGCCAGTCGGGTCGCAGCCACAGCTCTTGCCGAAGTAGTCCAGGCTCTGGTCGCTTGCGGGTGTCTCGTGGCCAGCGCGATTCACGCCGAGGACGTAGATGCCGTTCTCCATCGCACGCGCGGCACATTCCTGGACCCAGCGCTCGCCCCGCTCGGCGCCCGAGGACGCCGCAGGAATCACGATCAGTTCGGCACCCTGGCGGGCCAGGGTGCGCGCCGCTTCGGGGAAGGAGCGGTCGAAGCAGATCAGCACGCCAACGCAGACGCCTCGAACCTCGAACACCGGTAGGGCATCACCGGGCGCGAAGTAATAGGCTTCGTCGGTCGTCAGCGTTTCGAGATGGAGGGTCGGGACATGGGTCTTTCGATAAACCCCTCGGCACGCCCCTTGCGGATCGATCAACACCGCGCTGTTGTAGTAGCGGACGAGGTTGTCGGGTGAGACCCATTTCTCGAAGAGCGTCACCAGGACGAAGACTCCCCTGGCCTTCGCACGCGCGGCGAATCGCTTTACCGTCTCGCCATCCAGGGTTTCCGCGTGTGCGAAGGCCGTTTGGTCCCGGGTCTGGCAGAAGTACGGGGTGGCCATCAGTTCTGGAAAGACGACCAGGTCGGTATCCGGGCGTTCGAGAAGCGCCTCGTCGAACGCCCTTTCGAGCGTGGCAAGGCGGTCACCCAGGGTCTCGCCGGGAAGGCAGGGGCCGCATTGCAGCCCCAGGACGCGGAGGCTCATTTCACACCACCGTCGATGGGCATGGTCGAAAAGCGCGGTTCGACGATGTCTGCAAACACCATGTCCGTCTTGATGTTGCCGACGAACTTCTGCATGGCGATCGCGTTGTCGAATGCCTTGGGCGTGATCTCGACGCCCTGCGGATAGACGTTGTTGGCGAGCATGCGCTTGACCGCAGTATCGACCACCGCAGCGTCCAGGCTCGGAAACTCCTTCCGCGCAACAGCCTGCGCCTTCTCGGGCGAGGTGTGCATCATCTTCAACGAGTCGCCGATCGCGCTCACGAAGCGCTTGACCAGGTCGGGATTGGAGTCGATGAGCTGCTGGGAGGTGTTGATGGTCGAGAAGGCATACTCCGGATAGTCCTTCGGGAATTCGTAGATGACCTTCAGCCCTTGGGAGAGGCCTTGTTCGACCTGGGGTTGATAGGCGACGGCGATGTCGGCGCGTCCGGCGATCACCGGACCCAGCTCGGATCCGTTCTGGACCTCGGTGACCGTGACGTCCGTCTGAGGGCTGAGCTTCGCATCTGCGATCATTCGCTTCAGAAGAGTGTTCGACGTTCCCGGGGCAAGGCCGACCACGACCTTCTTGCCCTTGAGGTCCGCCGGTGAGGAGAACTCGACCTCCTGGCGTGCCAGCACCCAGACGGGCGCGCTGTTTGCGACCGCGCTGATGGCTTTTGCCTTTCCGCCCTTCTCCTGAGCGAAGCCAACGTGTTCAGGTCCATGCACCGAGAACTGCGATTCGCCTGCCAGGACGGATGCCAGGGCCGTGGGTCCGGAACCTGCGGAGCGAACCACCGGTACATCGAGGCCGTGGTTCCTGAAATGGCCTTCATGTTTTGCCACGTAAACCGGCAAATAAAGCAGCGAATGGAAGGCCTCTGTAACGAGGATCGTATCCATCTTGTCGGCGGCGACTGCGGGCTGGTGAGCGAGCGCGGTGCCCAGGGCGATGGCGGAGAGGAGCTTCGAGACGGATTTCATTTTGAATTTCCTTCTGACGATGACGGGGAGGGATTACTTGCCGGACCACGAGAGGATGTTTTTTTCGATGCGCGAGACGATCACGTAGAGGGTGGTGGCGACGAGCATCAGGACGATCACGCCCACCCACACGGCATTGAGATTGAAGAGGTTGCCGGCCACGAAGATCATTCGGCCGAGGCCCTTGTCCGAGGCGATGAACTCGCCGCCGATCTCCGCGATCAGCGCGAAGCCGATGTTCAGGCGCAGTGCGGAGATGATCCACGGCAGGGTTGCGGGGATGACAAGCTTGGCGAAGATCTGGCGTCGCGTCGCTTTGAGCGAACGCATCAGATTCACGAGGTTGTCGTCGATCTGGTGCGTACCCTGGTAGGCCGACAGGAGGGCCACCACGAAGGTCGCCACGAAGGCCAGCGCGACTTTCGACAGCATTCCCGAGCCGAACCAGATGATGATCATCGGGGCGAGAGCGATCTTCGGAAGGCCGTTGAGCGCGACCATGAAGGGATCGATGACCCGCGCGACCTTGCTCGAGTACCACAGCGCCAATCCCGAGATCGAGCCGAGTACGCTTCCGAGCAGGAAGCCGACGACCGTTGCATAGACGGTGGTCAGGGTGTCGTCCAGCAACTGGCCGCTTTCGATCAGCCTGAGGGCTTCCTTGGCGATCCCCTCGGGGGACCCCATCAGGAAGGGATTCACCCAGCCGATGTTGACCGCCAACTGCCAGAGAGCAAGGACCGTGGCGATGATCGCGCCTCGCCAGAGATTGTCCGTGATGAACGGCGTGTTCTTGAGCTGGTTGAAGGTGAGCGCCTTGCGCCCCTTGGTTCCCCTGCCGGGGACGGTTGCCTGTGCGATAGCCATTAGTGTGCCGCTCCCATCTGGATGTCGAGGTCGGACCAGATCTGATCGAAGAACTCGTGGTATTCGGCGTCGCTGCGCGCCTTGAGACACGACCCGTGCTTGCGGGCCAGACCGACGTCGTAGATCTTCTTGACGGTCGTCGGGCGCTTGCTCATGACGGCGATCCGGTCGGACATCGAGATGGCCTCACCGATGTCATGCGTGATCAGCACCACGGTCTTGCCGAATTCGCGCAGGATCGAAACGATCTCTTCTTCGAGCACGAGACGTGTCTGGTAGTCGAGCGCGGAAAAGGGCTCATCGAGCAGGATCACGTCGGGATCGGTGATCAGGGTGCGGATGAGCGCGACCCGCTGCCGCATGCCCCCGGAGAGCTTGCTCGGGTAAGCCTCTGCGAAGTCTCCCAAGCCGTAACGCTTGAGATAGCGATGGGCGAGCTCATACCGCTCTTCCTTGCGCTTGCCTGCAATCTCGAGCCCCAGGCTGACGTTGTCGATGATCGTGCGCCATGGAAAGAGCAGATCGGTCTGCAGCATGTAGCCGATCCGGGCGGGGCGCTTGGCGTCCTGCTTGCCGTGCAGGGTGATGTGCCCGCCACTTGGCTCGAGGAGCCCGGCAATGATGTTGAACATCGTGGTCTTGCCGCATCCGCTCGGCCCGACGATGCTGATGAACTCTTTCTTGCGGATTCCGAGGGTGATGTCCCGAATGACCTCGATGAGCCCGCCATCTGCGTCCTGGAAGTGTTTCTTCACCCCTTGGAGAGAGACGGCGAGCTCGCCGCCCACAGGTCGATCCACTCGTGGCGGATCTGCAATCAATGCACTCATACGACGCTCCAACAGTCATCTGTCTATCGATACCAGCGGGAAGGATTACTTCCGCCAGTGCTGCTTGCTTTGCATGCCATCTTGTATTCAAGAATGCATGCACATCTAAGCGAGAGACGTGCCAGTTGCTTTTCTGCGTATGAAAAGTGCGATTAATCAGTCTTTTAGGTGGATTTCTTTCGCCCTTCAGGCGGGGCTGCGGGCGAAGTTGACCGCTGGCCTGGTCGCATATTGGTGCAGGTGCACATGAACGCGCCCCATTTCAATGCGCGCAGCCACTACGACGCTGAAGGGCTTGCTTGCGTGGAGCCGTCTCCGAACAGCGCTATCCGCAAGGGGCGAGAATGAGAAAAGGGCGGGGAACCCTGCCGGATTCGCCCGCCCCTTGCTGGTCGTCTGCCAGTTTTTACCTAGCAATTTGCCAATTTATGTCTCTCGCTACAACAACATCACACATCAATGTTCTGCGCATACAGCGCATTGCTCTCGATGAACGCCCTGCGCGGCTCGACGTTATCCCCCATCAGCGTGGTGAATATCTCGTCGGCGGCGATTGCGTCGTCGATCTGTACGCGCAGCAGGCGGCGCACGGCCGGGTCCATGGTGGTTTCCCACAACTGCTCGGGGTTCATCTCGCCGAGGCCCTTGTAGCGCTGCTTGCTGAGGCCGCGTTCGACTTCGGCGAGCAGCCAGGTGATGGCGTCGGCAAAACGGGTGACGGACTGGCGCTTCTCTCCGCGACGGATCTCGGCGCCCGGACCGATGAGACCGCTGATGGCTTCTGCGGCGTTGCGGATGCTGCGGTAGTCGCCGGACACGAGGAAGTCCTGTTCGACCCAGCCGAACTTGCGGTTGCCGTGGTGCAGGCGCTCGATGGTGAGGCGCCAGCCTTCGGATTCGTCGTGGTACTCGGCGTAGATCTGCAGGCCGTCGGGCAGGTGCGGCTGGATGCGCTCGGCGGAGGCGCGGGCGGCCGCTTCGTCGTCGAGGCTGACCTGGAGGTCGTGGGCCAGCATGACCTGCAGCACTTCGGGGTCGATGTAGCTGGCCAGGCGCCTGACGACGGCTTCGGCCAGCAGGTAGCTGCGGGCGAGGCCGCCGAGCGCCTCGTCGGTGATGGGGGCGGCGCCTTCGCGCGGCGTCAGGCTGGCGCCGTCGAGCGCGAGCTTGAGCAGGTGGCCGTTGAGCTCGTGGTCGTCCTTGATGTAGATCTCGGTCTTGCCGTGCTTGATCTTGTACAGCGGGGGCTGCGCGATGTAGATGTGGCCGCGTTCGACCAGTTCGGGCATCTGGCGGTAGAAGAAGGTGAGCAGCAGGGTACGGATGTGCGCACCGTCGACGTCGGCGTCGGTCATCAGGATGATGCGGTGGTAGCGCAGCTTCTCGGGCTTGTAGTCGTCCTTGCCGATGCTGGTGCCCAGCGCGGTGATCAGGGTGGCGATTTCCTGGCTCTGCAGCAGCTTGTCGAAGCGCGCCTTCTCGACGTTGAGGATCTTGCCCTTCAGGGGCAGGATCGCCTGGAACTTGCGGTCGCGACCCTGCTTGGCCGAGCCGCCTGCGGAGTCGCCCTCGACCAGGTAGAGCTCGCACAGCGCGGGGTCCTTTTCCTGGCAGTCGGCGAGCTTGCCGGGCAGGCCGACACCGTCGAGCACGCCCTTGCGGCGCGTCATCTCGCGTGCCTTGCGCGCCGCGTCGCGGGCGCGCGCGGCCTCGACGATCTTGTTGCAGATGGTCTTGGCGTCGATCGGGTTCTCGAGCAGGAAGTCGCCGAGCTTGTTGGCGACGACTTCTTCCACCGCCGGGCGGGCTTCCGACGAGACCAGCTTCATCTTGGTCTGGCTGGCGAACTTGGGGTCGGGCATCTTGACCGACAGCACGCAGGCGAGGCCTTCGCGCATGTCGTCACCGGTGATGTCGACCTTGGCCTTCTTGGCGATCTCGTTTTCTTCGATGTACTTGTTGATGACGCGCGTCATCGCCGCACGCAGGCCGGTGAGGTGGGTGCCGCCGTCGGCCTGCGGGATGTTGTTGGTGTAGCACAGCACCTGTTCCTGGTAGCTGTCGTTCCACTGCATCGCGACTTCGACCGTCAGCTCCGCGTCGTGCCCCTGCCCGGTGGGAATGCGGGTACTGCCTTGGGCGTAGAACACGTTGGGGTGAAGCACCGTCTTGGCGCGGTTGATGTACTCGACGAAGCCCTTCACGCCGCCGGCGAAGGCGAAGTCCTCTTCCTTGCCGGTGCGCTGGTCAACCAGGCGGATCTTGACGCCATTGTTGAGGAAGGAGAGTTCGCGCAGGCGCTTGGCGAGGATGTCGTAGTGGTACTCGACCGTGCCGAAGATTTCCTCGTCGGCGAGGTAATGGACCTTGGTGCCGCGCTTGGTGGTTTCGCCGATGACGCGCGGCGGGCTCACCTCGACGCCGTCGACGACCTCGATGACGCGGTTCTGCGGCTTGCCGCGCTCGAACTCCAGCAGGTGGCGCTTGCCGTCGCGGGCGACGGTGACGTGCATCCACTTCGACAGCGCATTGACGCAGGACACGCCCACACCGTGCAGGCCGCCGGACACCTTGTAGCTGTTCTGGTTGAACTTGCCGCCGGCGTGCAGCACGCACATGACGATCTCGGCCGCCGAGCGCTTGGGCTCGTGCTTGTCGTCCATCTTCACGCCGACCGGAATGCCGCGGCCGTTGTCGGTGACCGAGATCGAGTTGTCGGCGTGGATGGTGATGACGATGTCGTCGCAGTGGCCGGCCAGGGCCTCGTCGATCGAGTTGTCGACGACCTCGAACACCATGTGGTGCAGGCCGGTGCCGTCGGAGGTGTCGCCGATGTACATGCCGGGGCGCTTGCGCACGGCCTCCAGCCCTTCGAGCTGCTGGATGCTGGATTCGTCGTAGTCGTTGCCACCTTGCGGGGCCGGCGTGTTTTGCGGTTCGGACATGGTCATCTCGGTGATTCGTAAAGAACGGGGTGTTGCGGCGGGGCTTCGACTCAGATCCGCATCGGCATCACGACGTACTTGAACTTGTCGTTGCCCGGCAGCGTGATCAGCGCGCTGGAGTTGCCGTCGTTGAAGCGCCAGTCGACCGTCTCCGAGGAGAGGTTGTTGAGCACGTCGAGCAGGTAGGTGACGTTGAAGCCGATGTCGAGCTTGTCGCCCTGGTAGTCGATCTCGAGCTCGTCCTGCGCTTCTTCCTGCTCGGCGTTGGTCGACACGATCTTGAGCACGCCGTCCTCGAGCACCATGCGCACGCCGCGGAACTTCTCGTTGGTCAGGATCGCGGCGCGCTGCAGCGCGGCCAGCAGCGGCTGGCGGGCGAAGTTGACCAGCTTGGGATGGGCCTGCGGAATCACGCGCTCGTAGTCGGGGAACTTGCCGTCGATGAGCTTGGTGACGAGCTCGATCGGACCGAAGCGGAACACCGCCTGGTTGCCGGCGAGCACGATCTCCAGCGGGTCGTCGTTGTCGGCGAGCTGGCGGGCGAGTTCGAGCACGGTCTTGCGCGGCAGGATGGCTTCGGTGCGCGGGGTCACCGGGGCTTCGAGGTCTGACGCGGCATAGGCCAGGCGGTGGCCGTCGGTGGCGACCATGCGCAGCTCGCTGCCGTCGGCGATGATCAGCAGGCCGTTGAGGTAGTAGCGGATGTCCTGCTGCGCCATCGAGTACGACACCTGGGCGAGCTGACGCTTGAAGGTGCGCTGGCTGACCGTGATGCGGGCGGCGGCCTCGTCGGGCGGCGACAGGCGCGGGTAGTCGGCGGCGGGCAGGGTCTGCAGCTGGAAGCGGCTGCGGCCGGCCTTGACGGTGAGGCGCTTGTCGTCGAGCGTGAGGCTGATGTCGTCGCTGTCGGGCAGCGCGCGCAGGATGTCCTGCAGCTTGCGCGCGCCGACGGTGATCGACACGTCTTCGCCGCCGATGTGGCCGCCCGTGGTGGTGCGGATCTGGATCTCGATGTCGGTGGCGAGCATCGTGAGCTGGTCGCCGCGCTTCTCGATCAGCACGTTGGACAGGATCGGTAGCGTGTGGCGCTTTTCGACGATGCCGGCAACCGACTGCAGCGGGGCCAGGAGCGCATCGCGGGTGGTGGTGAGCAGGAGCATGGCGTCAGATCAGGCGTTGGGTTGATCGAAGGGTGGGTCTGGCTCAGCCCCGCAGGACCTGGGTGAGCACGTGGACGTCGTGGTTGAGCTGGTGGTCGCCGAGGCGCAGCTCGGTGATGGTACGGCAGGCGTGCAGGACAGTGGTATGGTCGCGGCCGCCGAAGGCCTCGCCGATGGCCGGCAGCGACATCGGCGTGAGCTCCTTGGCCAGCCACATCGCCACCTGGCGCGGACGCGCGATGACGCGCGTGCGCTTCTTGGAATGCATGTCCGCGACCTTGATCTTGTAGTAGTCGGCCACGGTCTTCTGGATGTGCTCGATCGACAGCTGGCGGTTGTGCGCGTGCAGCAGGTCCTTGAGCGCCTCCTTGGCGACTTCCAGCGAGATCTGGCGGCCGTGGAAGCGGGCGTAGGCGACGACCTTGTTGAGCGCGCCTTCGAGTTCGCGCACGTTCGAGCGCAGGTTCTTGGCGATCAGGAAGGCGACGTCGTCGTCGACGCTGACACGCAGCGCTTCGGCCTTCTTCTTGAGGATGGCGACGCGCATCTCCAGCTCGGGGGGTTCGATCTGAACCGTCAGACCCCAGTCGAAGCGCGAGATGAGGCGGTCTTCCAGGCCCTGGATGTCCTTGGGGTAGGTGTCGCAGGTGATGACGATCTGCTTGCGCGCCTCGGTGAGCGCGTTGAAGGCATGGAAGAACTCCTCCTGCGTCCGGTTCTTGTTGTTGAAGAACTGGATGTCGTCGATGATCAGCATGTCGAGCGAGCGGTAGTAGCGCTTGAACGCGTCGAAGCTCTTCTGCTGATAGGCGCGCACCACGTCGGCGTAGTAGTCCTCGACGTGCACGTAGCGCACCACCGCGCGCGGGTTGTGCCTGAACACCGCATTGCCGATGGCGTGCACCAGGTGGGTCTTGCCCAGGCCGACGCCGCCGTAGACGAACAGCGGGTTGTACGAGGTGCCCGGGTTCTGGGCCACCTGCATCGCGGCAGCGCGGGCGAGGTCGTTGGCGCGGCCGGTGACCAGGGTGTCGAAGGTGAAGTCCGGGTTGAGGCGGGTCTTCTCGTAGGCCAGTTCGAGGCCGGACGAGGCCGCGGCGGGCTCGGGCTCGCGGCTGGCGATGACGGCCGGCGCGCGCGGGGCACGCGATGGCGCGGCGGTATCCGCGGCAGCCGGCTGCTCGGCAGCATCGTGCGCACTCGGGGTGGTGCGTGCAGGCGCGGTCGTTGCGGTGGCCGTGGCGGGGCGGCTGGTGCGTGCGGTACTGACGGGCGGCAGCTGCAGTTCGATTTGCAGCGGACCACCGGTAAACGTCTCGCTCAGCTCGTGGATGCGGCTGAGGTAGCGCTCGCGGACCCACTGCAGGACGAAGCGATTGGGGGCGATCAGCCGGAACGTGCCGTCTTCGCCGGCTTCGGCCCGCAGGGTCTTGATCCAGGTGTTGTATTGCTGCTGAGGCAGCTCCTGCTCAAGGCGCGACAGGCAGAAAGGCCAGAGTTCTTCGGTCACGGCGGTTTCGGAATAAATGTGCGGCAATATAGTCAAGCGGTGCGCCGGACACGCTGCGGTGTACGGCGAACCGGCTTGTGGTGTGTGTTGTCTGAGGAGCCTGCATGGGCGGCCTCTCGACGTCGGCTTGGCGACGTCTGCCTTGACGGCGAGGCTCAGGAAGCCGACATTCTAACCCCGCAGGGGGGACTTATCCACAGGGCGTCCCAAAAATTGTTATTGACAAACATGGGATTATCCATTTAACTCTCGCGTTTGACCTAACACTGGCAGCCGATCATGAAACGCACTTATCAGCCCTCCGTTGTCCGTCGCAAGCGCACCCACGGCTTTCTGGTTCGCATGAAGACCCGTGGCGGCCGTGCGGTCATCCGCGCACGTCGTGCCAAGGGCCGTCATCGCCTCGCCGTCTGAGGTGACGCCGCTCACGAGCGCTGACCAGAGTTTCCGCAGCGCTCACAAATTGCACAAAACGGATGAGTATTCATCCGTTTTTGCTTTTCGGCGGGCCCTGCGTGGCCGCTTCTACATGCTCCACTACCGCCCCAACGGTCTCGATACGGCCCGACTCGGCGCGGTGGTCGCGAAGAAGCTCGCCAAGCGCGCCAACACGCGCAACCTGGTCAAGCGCATCGCGCGCGAATGCTTTCGGCGCAACCGCGAATCGCTGCCCGCGGTCGACATGGTTGTCCGTCTGCATGCGTCGGTCGCCACGGCGACACGTGCCGAGCTGAACCAGGATCTGCTTGCTCTGTTCCAAAGGCTGCCCCGGCAATGAAAACCGTCTTGATCGCCCTGCTGCGTTTTTACCGCTACGCGATCAGTCCCATGCTGGGGCGCAATTGCCGTTTTCACCCGACCTGTTCCGAGTACGCGATCGAAGCGGTGCAGCGCCATGGCGCCTTGCGCGGCGGCTGGCTCGCGGCCAAGCGGGTGGGGCGTTGTCACCCTTTCAATCCGGGCGGGTATGATCCCGTTCCCTGACCTGAGATAGAACGAATCCGATGGATCAACGCCGCCTCATCCTCTTCCTGATTTTCTCCTTCTCGCTGGTGATGCTGTGGGAAGGCTGGATCAAGCACAACAACCCGCAGCCGGCGCCGCAGGCGACCGCAGCGGCTGGCGTCGCCGCGACCGCCAACGCCGATGGTTCGGTGCCGACCCCGTCGGCCAGTCTGGGCGCGGGGCAGAGCGCCGTGCCGGGCGAGCAGGTGGCCACGGCCGCCGCGCCGCGCGTGGTGGTCGAGACCGACCTGCTGCGCGCCGAAGTCTCCGCTCAGGGCGGTGACATCGTTCGCCTGGCGCTCAAGCAGCACAAGGCCAGCGGCGAAACCGAGGCCGACTTCGTGCTGCTCGACGATGGCACCACCCGTCACCAGTACGCGGCCCAGTCGGGCCTGATCGGCGAAGGGCTGCCGACGCACAAGACGGTGTTCGCATTGCCGGGCAGTGCGTTGTCGCTGAAGGATGGTGAGGACAGCGTGGTCCTGCGCCTGCAGGCGCCCGAGCAGAACGGCATGCAGGTCACCAAGGTGATGACGTTCAAGCGCGGCAGCTATCTGATCGACGTCGCGTACGAGATCCGCAACGGCAGTGACCAGCCGATCGCGCCGCACGCCTATTTCCAGCTCACCCGCGACGGCAATCCGGCCGAGCAGGTCGAGGCCTTCGGCGTCACGACCTTCACCGGCCCGGCCGTCTTCACCGATGCCGGCAAGTTCCAGAAGGTGCAGTTCGACGACATCACCGATGGCGACGCCAAGTTCGTGAAGACCGCCAGCGACGGCTGGGTGGCGATGGTGCAGCACTACTTCGTCAGTGCATGGCTGCCGGAGCAGGGCGTGCAGCGTGAGTATTTCGCCCGCGCGCTGGGCAACAATCTGTTCTCCGCTGGCCTGATCATGCCGGTTGCAGCGATCGCGCCGGGCACCGAGGCGACCGTCGGTACCCGCCTGTACGCGGGGCCGCAGGAGCAGGACAAGCTCGAAGGCATCGCCCCGGGCCTCGATCTGGTGGTGGACTACGGCTGGCTCACGGTCATCGCCGCGCCGCTGTTCTGGGTGCTGTCCTGGCTTCACAGCCTGACCGGCAACTGGGGCTGGGCGATCATCCTGGTCACCGTGGCACTCAAGGCGATCTTCTTCCCGTTGTCGGCCGCGAGCTACAAGTCGATGGCCAAGATGCGCGTGCTCGGTCCGCGCCTGCAGCGCATGAAGGAGCTGTACGGCAACGACAAGGC
Organism: Thauera humireducens; assembly: GCF_001051995.2. Taxonomy (NCBI): domain Bacteria; kingdom Pseudomonadati; phylum Pseudomonadota; class Betaproteobacteria; order Rhodocyclales; family Zoogloeaceae; genus Thauera; species Thauera humireducens. Next base: position 3,154,592 of record NZ_CP014646.1, read on the forward strand.
CAAGATGCAGCAGGAGATGATGAATCTCTACCGCACCGAGAAGATCAATCCGCTCGGCGGCTGCCTGCCGATCCTGGTGCAGATCCCGGTGTTCATCGCGCTGTACTGGGTGTTGCTGGGCAGCGTCGAGATGCGCCATGCGCCCTGGCTGGGCTGGATCCAGGATCTGTCGGCCAAGGATCCGTACTTCATCCTGCCGGTCATCATGGGCGTGTCGATGCTGATCCAGATGAAGCTGAACCCGACGCCGCCGGATCCGATCCAGGCGAAGGTCATGATGGCGATGCCGATCATCTTCACCTTCATGTTCCTGTGGTTCCCGTCCGGCCTGGTGCTGTACTGGGTGGTCAACAACGTGCTGTCGATCGCCCAGCAGTGGCAGATCACGCGGATGATCGAAAGTGCAAAACCCGGCAGCAAGGCCGCCTGACACGATCGCGGCCATCGCGACGGCACCGGGCCGCGGCGGCATCGGTGTCGTCCGCGTCTCGGGTGCCCGCCTGCGTGACTTCGCGACGGCGCTCTGCGGCCGCGAGCCGCAGCCACGGCGGGCCGTGTTCACCGCCTTCCGCGACGCCGCGGGCGTCGCGATCGACGAAGGCATCCTGCTGTACTTTCCCTCCCCAGCTTCCTTCACGGGCGAAGATGTGCTCGAACTGCAGGGCCATGGCGGCCCGGTGGTCATGCAGATGCTGCTCGAGCGCTGCCTGGAACTGGGCGCCCGCCTGGCCGAGCCGGGCGAGTTCACCCGCCGCGCCTTCCTGAATGGCAAGCTGGACCTGGCTCAGGCCGAGAGCGTGGCCGATCTCATCGAGGCCTCGACCGCGGCAGCGGCGCGTTCAGCGGTCCGCTCCCTGTCGGGCCGATTCTCCGATGAGATCAGGCGCATCGTCGATGCGCTGATCGACCTGCGCATGCTGGTCGAGGCGACGCTGGACTTTCCGGAGGAAGAGATCGAGTTCCTCGAGCGCGCGCGGGCGATGCCGCGGCTCGACGAGATCCGTGAACACCTCGTAGGCGTGCTCGATCGCGCGCGTCAGGGCGCGCTGCTGCGCAGCGGCCTGAACGTGGTGCTCGTCGGCGAACCCAACGTCGGCAAGTCCAGCCTGTTGAATCAGCTCGCCGGCGAAGACCGCGCGATCGTCACCGACATTGCCGGCACGACGCGCGACGCGCTGCGCGAGACGATTCAGATCGAGGGCATCCCGCTGCACATCATCGACACCGCCGGCCTGCGCGAGACCGCCGATACGGTGGAGCGCATCGGCATCGAGCGGACGTGGCGCGAGATCGAGCGTGCCGACGTGATCCTGAGGCTGGTCGATGCAAGCGTGGTGGCCACGGATGCCGCGCTCGAGGCGATTGATGCCCGCCTGCCGCAAGCGGCCGAGCGCATCACCGTCGCCAACAAGATCGACCTGTGCGGCCTCGTGCCGGGCCGTTCCGAGGAGGGCGGACAGGTTCGCCTGCAGGTGTCGGCAAGGAGCGGCGCCGGCATGGACCTGGTGCGCGCCGAACTGCTGCGCATCGCCGGCTGGCACGCGCATGGCGAGGATGTCATCCTCGCCCGCGAGCGGCACCTTCACGCCTTGCGCGTGGCGTTGGCGCACGTGGATGCGGCTGCGACCCAGTCGGCGGCGCTCGAACTCTTTGCCGAGGAGCTGCGGCTGGCGCAGGAGAGTCTGGGCGAGATCACCGGCGAGTTTACGGCGGACGACCTGCTGGGGGTCATCTTCTCGCGGTTCTGCATCGGCAAGTGAGGCGGCACACCCGCGTCCGGTGTCTGACACATGAGACAAAGCCCGCTGCGTGCGGGCTTTGTCTTTGGCGCTTGCTGCGGCCGTCGGGGCTTACGAGAACATGTCCTCGTAGATCAGCCGCGCCCAGTTGAAGTCTTCCGGAATCGTGGCCGGCGAGCGTTCGTTGAAGTCCATCTGGGTCTGCTCGATGATGCCCTGGTCGTTTACCCTGTAGTCGAACTGGACCGAGATGCCTTCCTGCGGGTTGGTGTTCACCATCATGTAGCAGAGGTTGTCCGGTAGGATGTAGCTCGGTTCGCGCCCGGCTTCGCGCTCGGCGATGTAGCGTGCGACGATGCGTGCATGACGGTTGGCGACGTGCCCGGCCTTCGGGTAGAAGGCGAATTGCGGCGACACGAAACCGACTGCGTCGCCGATGACATAGACATCCTTGTCGTTGCGGTCGTGCAGGAAGAGTGGATCGACGTCGGCCCAGCCGCCGGGACGCCCGGCGCCGGGCTGTGGCACGACACCCGCTTTCCAGGCCAGATCGCCGGCCTGGTGCGGAGCCATCAGGATGGCGTGGTCGAAGCGGAAGTCGCCGGCCTCGGTCCTGATCTCCTTCTTGAACGGGTCGACTTCTTCGATGCGCGCATTCGGCACGTAGGTGATGATGTCCTTATAGAGCTCTTCGAACGCTGCGCGGAAGCCCGGACCGATGGGACGCACGCCGTCCTTATGATCGAGGATGATGATGCGCCCCGGGATCTTCTTCTGCTTGAACATCGAGGCGATGAGGCAGGCGCGTTCGTAGGGGCTGGGCGGGCAGCGCTGCGGAGGGGGCGGCAGGGTCATGACCAGGTCGCCGCCCTTGAAGGCGTGCAGTGCGTTCTTCAGATGGAAGTGCTCTGCATTGGGAATGTAGGCGGCGGGAAAGCGAGCACGTGTCGCTTCGGCCATGCGCCGATCGTTGGCGAACCAGGCTTCGTAGTTGTAGCGGATGCCCGGCGCGATAATGAGGTAGTCGTAGGCGATGCTGCCCGCAGCGGTGACGACGGCCTTGCGATCGCGCTCGATCTCCAGGATCTCGGTCTGGATGAAGCGGTAGCCGTACTTCTCGGCGACGGCGAGATAATCGTGGGTGAGGAACTGGGTGTCTACGGCATCGACCAGCCACTTGTTGCTCATCGGGCAGGAGAAGAAGACCGGGTTGCGTTCGAGCAGCACCACCTCAAGATGAGGGGCGTACTGGCGGAGATACTTGGCCGCAGTGACGCCACCCCAGCCGCCGCCGCAGATGACGACGCGCGGGTTCTTGCCGCGTGGGGCCAGGGTGTCGGTCGATCGTCCGATCAGGAAGGGCAGGGCGCGCGCGGTGTCGGGCGATGGCGAGGCGCCCATGGCGAGCGTGGGGGCTGCGGCCGCGGCTGCGGCCGCGATACCGCCGGCGGCGGCGAGAAATCGCCGGCGCGGGTGCGAGGTTTGTTGGGTCATGATGGCTCCCGTTTCGTCAGCCGCCCCGGTGCGGGATGCCGCCGGGGCTTAATAGGCAGGCGCGTACGCCTGCAGGCAAGTGTCCGCCGGAGGCGGCACGACGGACCGCCGATGTAAGGATCGGCATGGTGGGTCCGGCCCGGGCTGGCATCGCGCCGGCTCAGTGCGGAACGGATGATGCCGTAAGTGAGCGCTCGCGACGAGGCGTGACGTTGGGTAGGCCGGCTGGCACAATGCCGGGGCGCAACGGGTGGGCTCGCGTTTGCGCAGCGTGCGGGCTCCCGGCGGACAGTGGCTGTAATCTATCTCGATGGAGTCGAAAGTGAGTTGGGAGCCCGAGCGCTACCTGAAGTATGGCAGTCTGCGCTTGCGCCCTGCGCTGGACCTGCTCATGCGGGTCAGGCACGACAGTCCCAGGCGTGTGGTCGACCTGGGGTGTGGTCCGGGGACCGTCACGACCGTGTTGGCCGAGCGATGGCCAGATGCCGAGATCATCGGTGTGGATTCGTCCGCCGAGATGTTGGCGCGTGCGGCTGCGGCGTATCCGCGCCTGATGTGGGTCGATGCGGATATCGCGCACTGGCGGACGGATGTGCCGGCTGATGTGATCTTCTCCAATGCGGCGCTCCATTGGCTGGACGACCACGAGGGCTTGTTTGCGCGCCTCGCGGCAAATCTGGCTCCAGCCGGGGCGCTTGCGGTTCAGATGCCGGCCAACTTCGATGCGCCGTCGCATCGCAGCATTCGCGCACTTGCTGACGGGGCGAAATGGTCGTCGTGCCTTGCCGGCGCGCGTATGGGGTCGGTGATGACTGCGGAGCGCTACTGGACGCTGATGTCGTCACTGTTTCACAGCGTTGAGTTGTGGGAGACGATTTACTGGCAGCGACTGCAGGGCGAGAACGCGGTTCTCGAATGGTTGCAGGGTACGACACTGGTGCCGTATCTCGCGCGCCTGGATGAGGGGCAGCGCGCGGAGTTTCTGGCAGAACTTGGCGTCGAGCTGTTGCGCGCCTATCCGGTTCGAGCGGAGGGCGACGTGCTCTTTCCGTTCAAGCGTCTCTTCATGATCGGCGCGGGGGTGCGCTGATGTTTCACGTGAAACAATTCTGATGGAAGTCGAGTTTCTCGTTCTGGCGCTCGGGGTCGCTGCGCTGTTTGCTGGTTTCGTGGACGCGATCGTCGGTGGCGGCGGCTTGATCCAGTTGCCGGCCCTTTTTACCGCCTATCCGGGCGTCGCGCCGGCTACGCTGTTCGGAACGAACAAGCTTGCCAGCGTCATCGGTACGACCAGCGCCGCGATCCAGTACAGCCGTCGGGTGGCCATCCCCTGGGCTGTCGCTGCCCCGGGGGCAGTCGCGGCCCTTGTCGGTTCGTGGTTTGGGGCGAAGGCCGTTGCCTTTCTCGATCCGGCACTCCTGCGACCGCTCATCCTGATGTTGATGGTTATGGTCGCCGTCTATACCTTCGTGCGCAAGGATCTCGGTTCGATCTCGACGGAGCCGATCCATGGGGCGCGCTCGGTAACCCTGGCAGTATCGATTGGTGGAGTGGTTGGCTTCTATGATGGCTTCTTTGGGCCAGGTACCGGCAGCTTCCTGATCTTCCTCTTCATCCGTTTCCTTGGCATGGATTTCCTGCGGGCCTCCGTCACCGCCAAGATTCTGAATGTGGCGACGAACGTTGCCGCAATCGCGTACTTTGCCGGGAATGTCGAGTTGATGTGGCAGCTTGCGGCGTTGATGGCGGTGTGCAATCTGACGGGGTCGGTTGTTGGATCGCGGATGGCAATGCGGCATGGAACCGGGTTCGTGCGCAAGATGTTCCTTGCCGTGGTCAGCGTTTTGATTGCAAGACTGGCGTACGACACCTTTCTCCGCTGATCCGGGCGGTGTTTCACGTGAAACATACTGCCAAGTATGTTTGCCTGAATGCTCTCATTCTCGCCGTGGTAAAATCGCTCGTCCGATTCGTCGTCCCCGTCCGCTCGGGGCATGAACGGACTTTGCCTCATCGCAGCGCTGTGCCGCGGCAGCGTCCAAGGCATTGATGCGCGAATGGGGGCCTCAGCAGACACCCTTCGCGCCGAAGAGTGTCGCGAAGGCGGACTGGCGTTTTGGGGCGGGCTTCTTTCGTTTCATGCCGAGCACGGTGTGCCGGCCGGCGTCAGCGGGGCGGTCGTGCGCGTGGAGTCCTACTCGCCTTTGCCGGCAAGCGCCGATGTGGTGCGCGATAGGAATGTCTGCAACCATTCGCGAGGCAATAAGGATCGTGTGCGTACTGGGTGCTCCCGTGTTATCGATGCTTTTCAGCCCGATGAGCGCGTCGAGCATCGGCGTATGCGTGGGCGCCTGCCCGTCGAGGCCTGAGCGATGAAGGGGCGTCTGCTTCCGGCTCAGGAGGGTGTTCTTGCCGAACAGCTTAGCGCCGACGTGGGTTTCTTCTGCCGTGCGGGGCGTCTGCTCGAGAAGGGGCGTTCCGAGTGGCAGGATTACGAGGTGTGGGATACGCCCGCCTTCGGCCGCCTGTTCCGTCTCGATGGCTGCTTCATGACCTCGGAGCGTGACGAGTTCTTCTACCATGAGAACCTGATCCATGTGCCGGGCATGGCTCACGCCGGGTTACGCAAGGCCCTGATCGTGGGTGGAGGCGATGGCGGTTCGGCGGAGGAGTTGCTGAAGTATCCGGGCATCGAGCGCATCGTGATCGCGGAGCTCGACGAGAAGGTGGTGGAGATCTCCCGCCGATATCTTGATGCCGTGCACCATGGATCGCTCGATGATCCGAGGGTCGATATTCGAATTGGCGATGGCATGCAGTACTTGATGTCCGACGGGCCGGCTGCCGGGGAGCGCTATGAGCTGATCGTGCTCGATCTGACCGATCCGGTGGGGCCCGCCGAGGCCCTGTACTCGGAAGACTTCTTCCGTGCAAGCAACGCCTTGCTGGCCGACGACGGCGCATTGAGCTTGCACATCGGGCCGCCGATCTTCCAGCCCGAGCGTGTACGCGAACTCGTCCAGCGCCTGCGACGGGTGTTCCGGTTTGTCAGGCCGTATTTCCTTTATGTCCCGCTTTACGGAAGCCTTTGGGGGCTGGCGACCGCTTCCAATCAACTTGATCCCTGCGCACTGGGAGCCGACGAGATCGAGCGGAGGCTTGCCGAGCGCCGGATTGCGCGCCTTCAACATTACAATGGCGCTGTTCATTGCGCACAGTTTGCCCTTCCCAACCATCTGCGCGCGTTGCTGGCCTGAAGCGGCCGGCGACGCGTGTCGCCCGAATCAGGTCCCTCGTGAATTCGTCTTCCGCTGCGCCTCGTCGCGCTCATGTCCGCCCGCGCTCGCACGCGGCGCCGGTTCGCACATCGCGGTCTGCTCCGCCCCCGGCTCTGCCGGTCGACAGCCTTGGCTATGCCATGCTGCGGGCTGCCGAACTGGTTGCTGGCGTGATCGAGGGCGGCAATCTCACCGACGCCTTCGAGCGCATGCTCGAAGCCCATCGGGATTGGCCCGAATCCACGCGCGGGGCTGTGCGCGATCTCGCCTGGACGACGCTGCGCGACTTCGGTCGCGGCGATGCCGTGCTCGACCGCCTGCTGCACAGCCCGCCACCGACCCTGGTCCAGGCCCTGTTGCTGGTGGCCGTTCAGCGCCTGAGCCAGCGTCCTGCGCAGGCCCACACGGCGGTCGACCAGGCGGTGCAGGCAGTGGCGACGGCGATGCCCGGCCTGAAAGGCATGGTCAATGGGGTGCTGCGCAACGCGCTGCGGCAGCAGTCCGAATGGGCAGGATGGATTGGCGCGAGCCGGGTGTCGGCGCACGCGTATCCAGCCTGGTGGATCGAACGGATCCGGGCGTCCCTGCCCGAGCAGTGGGAGGCCGTGCTCGCGGTGGGTAATCAGCGTCCGCCGATGGCGTTAAGGGTGAATCTGCGTCGCTGCACGCTCGAGGCCGCGCGTGCCGAACTCGCCGCGGCGGGAATCGAGGCAAAGCGCCTGGGCGATGCCACCCTGTTGCTGGCGCAGCCAGTGGCCGTGGCGCGCCTGCCGGGTTATGCCGAGGGCAGGGTGTCGGTGCAGGACGCAGGCGCCCAGCAGGCCGCTCGACTGCTGGCCCCACGGGACGGCGAACGCGTGCTCGACGCCTGCGCTGCGCCGGGCGGCAAGACGGCGCACCTGCTGGAGTCCGCCGACGTCGAGCTGCTCGCCCTCGAACTGGAGCCGCAGCGCGCTCAGCGTATCGGCGCCAATCTGGAGCGCCTCGGCTTGCGCGCCGAGATCCGTGTGGCCGATTGCTGCGACCTGCGCAGCTGGTGGGACGGGCGGCCATTCGATCGCATCCTCGCCGACGTGCCGTGCTCGGCATCCGGTGTCGTGCGCCGTCATCCGGACATCAAGTGGTTGCGTCGCGACGAGGACATCGCGGGCTTCGCGAAGCAGCAGCGGCGCATCGTCGATGCGCTTTGGCAGACGCTGGCGCCGGGTGGCACAATGCTTTACGTGACCTGCTCTGTGTTCGAGCAGGAGAATGCGGCGCAGATCGCACGCTTCCTCGATCGCCATGCCGATGCCGAATGCGTGCCCATCCATGCTGCCTCCGACTGCCAGTTGCTGCCCGACGCCGAACATGACGGCTTCTACTTTGCCCGGCTCCGCAAGCAGGCGTGACCGCGCCCTGCGCGTCGTCGCGCTGCTCGCATTGATGGCGTGTGCGACGCTTGCACGCGCCAACGAGGCGCGTATCGTGAGCGCCGAGGTCGTCGCAGGCGAGGGCGGTTACGTGCTCAACGCCGACATCGACGTCGAGCTCAACCCCCGCTTGGCCGACGCGGTGAGCCGGGGCGTATCGCTGTACTTCACCACCGAGCTGCGCATCGAGCGTCCACGCTGGTACTGGCTCGACGAGGTCGTCGTCGATCGCAGTCTCGATTACCGGCTGTCCTACCATCCGATCACGCGCAGCTATCGCCTTTCGATCGGCAGTTTCCATCAGAGCTTCGACTCCCTGGACAGTGCCGTACGCACGATGCGCAGGGTGCGCAACTGGCAGGTTGCCGAGCTCGCCGAGTTGACGGCGGGGGTGTCGCACGAGGTTGCGCTCCGCTTCCGCCTCGATACCTCGCAACTGCCCAAGCCCTTCCAGGTCACGGCGATCGGCAGTCGGGACTGGAACCTCGGCACCGACTGGGCGACGTGGACCTTCCTTCCGGGTGCGGCGGGCCAGCGATGAAACGCATCCTTCTCGTCATTGCCGCTGCGCTGGCAGGCATTTCGCTGTTCCTGCTCACCTCGGCGAGCTCGAACTCCGATCTCTTCGCCAGCAGCTATCCTTACCTGCTTGCCTTCAATGGCGTGCTCGCGGTGGTCCTGGGCGGACTGGTGGGCGTGCAGTTGCGCCAGCTATGGCGCGAGTACCGCTCGCGCCAGTTTGGCTCGCGGCTCAAGTACCGGCTGGTGCTGATGTTCGGGCTGATGGGCGTCGTTCCCGGTCTCGTGATCTACGCGGTGTCGCTGCAGTTCGTGGTGCGCAGCATCGAGTCGTGGTTCGACGTTCGGGTGGAGTCTGCGCTGGAGGGCGGCATCGCGCTGGGGCAGAACGCGCTCGACTACCTCGTCAGCCAGATGGGTGACAAGGCAGGGGACATGGTGCTGGAGCTCGAAGACGCGAGCACGGTGTCGGCGGTCATGTTGAACCGGCTGCGGGAACAGGCGGGCGTTGGCAGCGTCACGGTGATTGCCGCCAATGGCCAGGTGCTCGCTACGGCGGCCGATGCGATGTCAGCCCTGCTTCCGGACCTGCCCAGCGTCACCCAGCTGCGCCAGGCGCGGCAGACACGGATCTTCCATGCGATCGAGAGCCAGAAGGATGGCCGGCTGGTCATCCGTGTCATCGTGCCGATTCCCCTGCGCACGCTGGCGGGCGAACCCAACCTGCTGCAGCTGACACAGGCCGTGCCCGAGAGCTTCGGCCGCCATGCCGAGGCGGTGCAGGATGCATACCGCGAATACCAGCAGCTCACCCTCGGGCGCGAGGGGCTGAACCGCATCTACACGCTCACGCTGACCCTGACGCTGTTGCTGGCATTGCTGACCGCACTCGCCGCCGCCTTCATCATCGCGCGCCGGCTGGCAGCGCCGCTGCTGATCCTGGCCGAAGGGACGCAGGCGGTCGCACAGGGCGATTACAGCCCCCGTCAGGCGCTGCCGGCACGCGACGAACTGGGCGTGCTGACCCAGTCTTTCAACCGCATGACGCGTCAGCTCGAGGATGCGCGCGCGGCCGCCGAGCGTAACCGCGCGGCGGTCGAGTCGGCGCGCGCCTATCTGGAGAGCGTGCTGGCGAACCTGTCGACCGGGGTGCTGGCCTTTTCCGCCGAGGGCGGCCTGCGCGCGGCCAACCACGGCGCGATGCAGATCCTCGGTGACGAACTGGCCGGCTTCGAGGACATCACGCTGGCCGAATGGCCGCGTCTCGAAGGCTTCCGCGACGCCTTGCTCGAAGGCTTCGCCGCCAACGAGGGCGACTGGCAAAGCCAGATCGAGCTGCCGGTCAAGGACAGCACGCCGCTCACGCTGCTGATCCACGGCTCGCGCCTGCCCAAGAGCACCGGCGGTGGCCTGGTGGTCGTGTTCGACGACATCTCGCGTCTGGTGGCAGCGCAACGCACGGCGGCGTGGGGCGAGGTTGCCCGGCGGCTCGCACACGAGATCAAGAACCCGCTGACGCCGATCCAGCTCTCCGCCGAGCGGCTTGCGTTCAAGCTTTCCGACAAGCTCGACGACAGCAGCCGCGAGATGCTCGAGCGCGGCACGACGACCATCGTCAACCAAGTCGAGGCGATGAAGAACCTGGTCAACGCTTTCCGCGACTACGCGCGCCTGCCCGCGCCGCAACTGTCGGCGATCGACCTCAATGCCCTTATCCGCGAGATCCTGAACCTGTACGAGAGCTTTGCCTCGCACATCCGGCTCGAACTGGAGGGCGGACTGCCTCTGGTGCAAGGCGACGCCAGCCAGATCCGGCAGGTCGTCCACAACATCCTGCAGAATGCGCAGGATGCGCTCTCCGGGACCGAGGACGGCGAGGTGAGGGTGATCACGCGGGTCGAGGGTGAGCGCGTGGCGCTGCTGTTCCGCGACAATGGGCCGGGGTTCCCGGCCGAGCTGCTTGCACATGCGTTCGAGCCCTACTTCACGACCAAGTCGCGGGGCACGGGACTGGGACTGGCGATGGTGAAGAAGATCGTCGACGAGCACGGCGGCGATGTGCGGCTGGCGAACCGCGATGGTGGCGGGGCGGAGATCCGTATCCGGCTGCGCTTGGCCGAAATGAATGGTAAACACTGAATAAGATGGCAAAGATACTGATCGTTGACGACGAAGTCGGCATTCGCGAGCTCCTGTCCGAGATCCTGCGCGACGAGGGCTACGACATCCTGCTGGCGGAGAACGCGGGTACGGCACGCGCGATGCGCAACGCCGGCCGCCCCGACATGGTGCTGCTCGACATCTGGATGCCGGACACCGACGGCATCTCCCTGCTCAAGGAGTGGGCGGCCAATGGCCAGCTCAACATGCCGGTGGTGATGATGTCGGGCCATGGCACGATCGACACCGCGGTCGAGGCCACGCGGATCGGGGCGATCGACTACCTCGAGAAGCCCATCGCCCTGCAGAAGCTGCTGGCGGCGGTCAAGCGTGGCTTGCAGCGCCCTCAGGCACCAGGCGCCCCGGCGCCGTTGACCCTGGCGGCGTTCACGCGCTCGGTGCCCCTGCGCGAGCTGCGCCGGCGGGTGGAGCAGATCGCGAGCAGCACGCGCGTTCTGCTGCTGCGTGTCGGCGCGGGCAGCCTGGCCGAGCTCGTCGCCCGCAGCGTGCAGAGCAGCTCCCCGGCATGGCTCGACCTGTCCGCGATCAGTGCGCCGCTCGACATCGCGCAGTTGCAGGCAACGCAGGGCGGGGTGCTGTTCGTGGGCGAGCTCGCGCGTTTGTCGCGCGCGCAGCAGAAGAACCTCGCCTTCGCCGTCGAGCGGCTCGACCGCTACGACCTGCGCGTGGTCGTCGCGACCGACCGCAGCGCGGAGGGACTGCTCGCCGAAGGCTGGGAGGAGGCGCTGGTGTCGCGCCTGTTCGAAGTCAGTCTGGCGCCGCCGTCGATCGCGGACGTGCGCGACGACCTGCCCGAGCTGGCGAGCCAGGTCCTGATGCATCTGTCCGAAGGCGGCGAGGTGCCGCTCAGGCGCTTCTCCACGGCCGCGCTCAACCAGTTGCGCAACCTTCCTTGGCCAGGCGGCTATGCCGAACTGCGCGCGGCGGTGAAGTCGCTGGCGCTGGGAACGCTGGAGGAGGAGATCGGCGCGGGTGACGTGCGCCGCTTGCTACCCCCTGATGCGGCGGCGGGCTCGGTCGGCGTATCGCTCGACCAGCCTCTGCGCGAGGCGCGCGAGGCCTTCGAGCGCCTGTACTTCGAACACCACCTTCGCCTCGAGGGCGGCAACATGACGCGACTGGCCGAGAAGACGGGCCTCGAGCGGACGCACCTCTACCGCAAGCTCAAGCAACTGGGCCTGCAGGCGGGGCGCCGCCATGAGGAAGCCTGAACCGCGGCGGGTGTTGCATTGCAGCAATCGCTGTATCTGGATGTTGCACGGCAGCGTAGAATCCGCCGCTGAAACGCATCTCGGGAACGCTCGGTGAAGATCATCATTCTCGGCGCCGGCCAGGTCGGCGCGTCGGTCGCGGAAAACCTGGTTTCGGAGGCGAACGACATCACGCTCGTCGATACCAGCGCCGAGTACCTTGCCGCCCTGCGCGACCGCCTCGAGGTGCGTACGGTCTGCGGCAACGCCGCCTCGCCTTCGGTGCTGCGCGAGGCAGGGGCCAACGACGCGGACCTGCTGATCGCCGTGACCCAGTCGGACCAGACCAACCTGTGCGCCTGTCGCATCGCCAAGGCGGTGTTCAACCTGCCGACGCGGATCGCCCGACTGCGCTCCACCGACTATGTCGATCATCCGGAACTGCTGGACGACGACAACTTTGCCGTCGACTTCTCGATCTGCCCCGAACAGGTCGTCACCGACTACATCAAGCGCCTCATCGCCTTTCCCGAGGCCCTGCAGGTACTGGAGTTCGCCGAGGGCGTCGTCAGCCTGATCTGTGTGCGTGCCTTCGAGGGCGGCCCGCTGGTGGGCCACCCGCTGAAGGCCCTGCGCTTTCACCTGCCGAACGTCGAGGTCCGTATCGCGGCGATCTACCGCAACGGGCTGCCGATCATTCCCCAGGGGGACACCATCATCGTGCCGGGAGACGAGGTCTTCTGCCTTGCGGCCACGGTGCACATCCGCCAGGTGATGCGTGAGCTGCGCCGTTCCGACCGGCCGATGCGCCGCATCATGATCGCCGGTGGCGGCAACATCGGCTTCCGTCTCGCGCAGTCGATCGAGCAGAACTACCACGTCAAGATTCTCGAGGTTAACCGCGACCGTGCCGAAACGCTGGCCACGCAGCTGACGAAGGCGCTCGTGCTGCGCGGGGACTCCACCGACGAGAAGCTGCTCGAAGCCGAGGGTATCGACGAGACCGACCTCTTCGTCGCGCTCACCAACGACGAGGAGGACAACATCATGTCCGCCTCGCTCGCCAAGCGCATGGGCGCGCGCCGCACGCTGGCGCTGATCAACCGCAAGAGCTACGTCGACCTCGTGCAGGGCGGGCCGATCGACATCGCCATCTCGCCGGCTCATACCTCGATCGGTACGCTGCTGGCGCATGTGCGACGCGGCGACGTGGTTGCGGTGCACAGCCTGCGCCGCGGTGCCGCCGAAGCGCTCGAGATCATCGCCCATGGCAGCCGCAGGGACTCCAAGGTGGTCGGACGGCCGATCGAGGAGATCATGCTGCCCAAGGGCGCGACCATCGGGGCCATCGTGCGCGACGAGAAACGCGAGGACGGGCGCGTGGTGCGGCGGGAGGTGATCATGCCCCACCACGACACGGTGATCGAAGAGGATGATCACGTGATCGTGTTCTGCACGCACAAGAACCTGGTGCGCAAGGTCGAGAAGCTGTTCCAGGTCGGCTTCCATTTCCTCTGAGCGCTCACCCTCATGCGTGCCTACCACCCACCGCTGAATGCGCTCGGCCTGATCATCATGATCTTCGGCCTGCTGATGGGCTTTCCGCTCGCGGTGTCGGCCTGGCTCGACGACGGTGCGACGCTGGCCTACGACCAGGCGATCTTCGGCACCTTCGTCGCGGGCTTGATCCTGTGGACGATCACCCGCGGCGTACGGCGCGACCTGCGGGTGCACGACGGCTTCTTCCTGGTCGCTGCCACCTGGGTCGTCCTGCCGCTGTTCGGTGCCCTGCCGCTGCTGGCCTTCCTGCCCACGCTCAGTTTCACGGATGCGTACTTCGAGGCGGTGTCGGGGCTGACCGCGACGGGCGCCACCGTGCTGACCGGCCTCGACGACCTGCCGATCTCGATCAACCTGTGGCGCACCTTCATGCACTGGATTGGCGGCATGGGCGTCATCGTGCTGGTGGTGGCGATCCTGCCGCTGCTGGGCATCGGCGGCCGGCAGCTGTACAAGGCCGAGGTGCCGACGCCGATGAAGGACGCCAGTCTCACGCCGCGCATCGCCGAGACCGCGAAGGGGCTGTGGCTGACCTACCTGCTGCTGACCGTCGCCTGCGGTTTCAGTCTCTGGGGGGCCGGGCTGGAGGGCTGGGATGCGCTGATCCATGCCTTCACGATCACCGGCCTGGGAGGGTTCTCGAGCAAGGATGCCTCGCTCGGCCACTTCGACAACCTCAACGTGGAACTGGTGACGATCACTTTCGCCCTGCTGGCCGGCCTGAACTATGCGACCCACTACCTCGCACTGGTGCGTGGCTCGTTCCGGCCCTACCTGCGCGATCCGGAGATCCCGTTCTACTTCGGTGTGCTGCTGTTCAGCATCGCCATGCTGACCGTGTACATGATGTACTGGCAGATCCACGCCGACCTGTTCACGACCTTGCGCAACGTGGCCTTCCATGTGGTGTCGATCTCGACCTCGCTCGGTCTGGCCATCGACGACTACACCAGCTGGCCCATGTTCGCGCAGATCTGGATCCTCTTCCTCGGCAGTTTCGTCGCCTGTTCGGGCTCGGCCGGCGGTGGCATCAAGATGATGCGCGCGATCATCCTGTACAAGCAGGTGCTGCGCGAGATCGTCCGCTCGCTGCACCCGCATGCGGTGCGTCCGGTGCGCATGGGCAACAAGCCGGTACCCGAGACGATCCTGCATGCCGTGCTCGGCTTCAGCTTCATGTACATGGTGTCGATCGTCAGCCTGACGCTGATCCTGTCGGCCACCGGTCTCGAGCTGGTGACCTCCTTTTCCGCCGTCGTGGCCTGCCTGAACAACACCGGACCCGGGCTCGAGGCAGTGGGGCCGGCGGCGAACTATCAGGCGCTCAGCGCATTCCACAAGTGGGTGCTGGCGTTCACGATGATCCTCGGGCGACTCGAGATCTTCACCTTTCTCGTCGTGCTGACGCCGGCTTTCTGGCGCCGCTGAAGGGGCGTTGCGCACCGGCTTGATGCGTGACAACCCCACCGCCGGCGCCGACGGGCGATAATGACGGCTTGTGCCCGAACGATTGCCAAGAGGACTCGACGTGAGCCGTCTCAAGAACGACACCTTCCTGCGCGCACTGCTGCGCCAGCCCACCGAATACACGCCCGTCTGGCTGATGCGCCAGGCCGGGCGCTACCTGCCGGAGTACTGCGAAACGCGCAAGCGTGCAGGCAGTTTCCTCAACCTCTGCAAGAACCCCGCGCTGGCCTGCGAAGTGACGCTGCAGCCGCTGGCACGCTACGACCTCGATGCGGCCATCCTGTTCTCGGACATTCTCACCGTGCCCGACGCGATGGGCCTCGGCCTCTACTTCGCTGAAGGCGAGGGGCCGCGCTTCGAGCGTCCGCTCAAGGACGAGTGGGAGATCCGCAACCTCAGCGCGCCGGACCCGCATGCCGAGCTGCAGTACGTGATGGATGCGGTCAGCGAGATCCGCCGCGCGCTCGACGGCAGCGTGCCGCTGATCGGCTTCTCCGGCAGCCCGTGGACCCTGGCCTGCTACATGGTCGAAGGCGGCTCGTCGGACGATTACCGCAAGGTCAAGAGCCTGGCCTACAGCCGCCCGGACCTGATGCACCACATCCTCGACGTCACCGCGCGTGCGGTGGTGAAGTACCTCAATGCCCAGATCGAGGCCGGCGCCCAGGCCGTGATGGTGTTCGACTCGTGGGGCGGGGTGCTGTCCGAGGCCGCCTACAAGGAGTTCTCGCTGCGCTACCTCGAGCAGGTACAGGCTGGGCTGATCCGCGAACGCGACGGCGTGCGCGTGCCGAGCATCGTATTCACCAAGGGCGGTGGCCTGTGGCTCGAATCGATTGCCGCCGTCGGCTACGACGCGGTGGGCCTCGACTGGACGATGGACATCGGTCGCGCCCGCCAGCTCGTCGGCGACAAGGTGGCATTGCAGGGCAATATCGACCCCAATGTGCTGTTCGCCCCGCCCGAGACCGTGGCGACGGAGGCCCGTCGTGTGCTCGACGCCTTCGGCAACCATCCTGGCCATGTCTTCAACCTCGGCCATGGCATCTCGCAATTCACGCCCCCGGAGAACGTCTCGGTGCTGGTCGACACCGTTCACGCGCACAGCCGCAAGCTGCGCGCCCAGGGCTGAGGCGTGGCAGGCCGTCGCCCGGGAGGCGCGAGCGGCGGCCTGTCAAGCACGATATTTGTATTTCAAGGCTTGACTTATGCACAACTGCGCGTTCCTGAGCCTGGGCGCGCAGTGCACCGGCGGGTTATGCGGCTGATCGATTAAGCTATTGAAAAATAAGAATAAAAATTTCGCACAATGTTAAGGCAATGTGACGAAAAGCCTGATGTGGCGCCGGTTTGCGCCTGATGTTCCCACTTTCCCCACAAACTTATCCACAGGTTTTGTGGACAAGCGCCGGGTCGGTTTTCCTGCCAAAGACTTGCCCTACGTTTTCTCGGCTGGTTCTCACGAAACGCCCGCAAGTTACTGACGTTCAACGTCTTTTCAGATTGTCTCCGTTTACGCATGCCCATCGTCCGTGTCGCATTGCCCGTGCCCCTGCCGCAAGTGTTTGATTACCTTGCGTCAGATGCGTCCGCAGAGGACGTCGGGCGTTGCGTCAAGGTGCCTTTCGGGCGCGGTGAGCGCAATGGCCTGATCGTGGCGGTGGCGTCCGAGGCGGACGTCGAGGTCGCCCGCCTCAAGCCCGTGCATCACATCCAGCGTGACGTGCCGCCCCTGCCGGGCGACTGGCTGGCGCTGGTCAGTTTCGTGTCCCGCTACTATCACGCGCCGCTCGGCGAAGTCGTCGCGCTGGCGTTGCCGCCGGGTCTGCGCCGAGCCGATGGCGTCAGCGGCGATGACGCGGACCCGCTGCTGGCGCTTGGCGCAGCGGGTAGCGAGGCCTTGCGCGCGGCGCGCCGGCCGAGCAAGGCGCTGGCCTTGCTGCAGGCGCTGGCGCAGGACACGCCGCCCTGGCGCCGCAGTGCGGTACGCGAACGCGAAGGCGGGGAGGCCGTCGGCGACCTGCTGCGTCGCGGCTGGCTGGTCGAGGCGGCCATCGGCGATCTGCGCCGCGACGCGACCGGCCCCCAGCCCGAACTGACGGCGGAGCAGGGTGAGGCGGTGAACGCCATCCTGGACGCCGGCCCGGGCTTTCGTGCGTGGCTTCTGCACGGCGTGACCGGCAGTGGCAAGACCGAGGTCTACCTGCGTCTCGCCGCCAACGCGCTGGCCCAGGGCAAGCAGGTGTTGATGCTGGTGCCCGAGATTGCGCTGACCCCACAGCTCGAGCGCCGCGTTGCGCAGCGCTTCGCTGCGGCGAACGTCGTCAGCCTGCATTCCGGACTGGCCGATGGGGCGCGTTCACGTGGCTTCGTGCAGGCGCTCAGCGGCCACGCCGATATCGTGCTCGGCACCCGGCTTGCGGTGTTCGCGCCCCTGCCGCGTCTGGGCCTGATCCTGGTCGACGAGGAGCACGACGCCTCCTACAAGCAGCAGGAAGGGGTGCGCTATTCGGCACGTGACGTCGCGGTGTGGCGCGCCCGCCAGGGCGATGTACCGGTGGTGCTCGGCTCGGCCACGCCCTCGCTCGAGACCTGGTATCACGCCCGCAACGACCGCTATGCGCTCCAGGTGCTGAACCAGCGTGCGGTGGCCGCGACCATGCCTGCCGTGCGCTGCATCGATGTGCGCCGCCTGAAGCTGGACGAGGGCCTCAGCCCCGGCCTGAAGGCAGCGATCGAGCAGCGCCTGGCGCGCGGTGAGCAGAGCCTGGTGTTTCTCAACCGGCGCGGCTATGCACCGGTGCTGTCCTGTCCGTCCTGCGGCTGGGTCAGCCGCTGTCCGCACTGTTCGGCCAACCTGGTCGTTCATCTGGTCGACCGCCGCCTGCGCTGCCACCACTGCGGTTGCGACGGCGGTATCCCGCACGCCTGCCCGAGCTGCGGCAACCAGGACATCCAGCCCTTCGGTCGCGGTACGCAGCGCATCGAGGCGCGCCTGGCCGAGCTGTTTCCGCAGGCACGGGTGCTGCGCGTCGACCGCGATGCCGCACGCACCCGCAAGCAGTGGGAGAGTCTGCTGGCGACGATCGCCGACGGCGGGGCCGACATCCTGGTCGGTACCCAGATGATGGCCAAGGGACACGACTTCCCGAAGCTGACACTGGTCGGCGTGATCGGGGCGGATGCCTCGCTGCATGCGGCCGATTTCCGTGCGCCCGAACGCCTGTTCCAGCAGCTGATGCAGGTGGGCGGTCGCGCGGGGCGGGGCACGCTGCCCGGCGAGGTGCTGATCCAGACCGAGTACCCCGCGCATCCGCTGTACCTGCACCTCGCACGCCACGACTTCGATGCCTTCGCGCGCATGGAGCTGGCCGAGCGGCGCAGCGCGGGTTTTCCGCCCTTCACCTACCAGGCCATGCTGCGTGCGGATGCGCCCGCGCTGGATGATGCCGTCGAGTTCCTGCGCCACGCGCGGCGGCTGGCCGAGGAGCGCGCGCCCGAAGGCCTGCGCATCTACGACCCGGTGCCCATGCGCATGACCCGCCTGGCCCGCCGCGAGCGCGCGCAACTGCTGCTCGAAGCCGACCAGCGCGGCGTGCTGCAGGGTTTTCTCGCCGATTGGGTGGCGCTGCTGTACCGCCAGCGCACCGCGCGCGAGTTGCGCTGGCAGCTGGACGTGGATCCTCTCGAGGTCTGAGCGAGGCGGTCGGGCTGCTCCCGGTCGCTCGGGGGGCGGCTTGTCGTGACATCGCGCTACCCAAGCTGGGTGATGATGCGTCATGATCGACGACGACCCGCTGCTGTGCGTCCGGCATACCTCCATGCCGTCGCGCGCGGTTTCGATCGATCGTCGCGAAGGGAGCCGCTGGCATGGCGCGAACGTTTCCGCTTCATACGCATGTCCTGGCGCTGGCGCTGGGTCTTGTCCTGCTGGTCGGCGGGCTGCTGGCCTTCATCGGCCAGCAGCTTGCCGGCAACATGCTGTCGGCGGTGGCCGAGGACCAGTCGCTGCGCATCAACCGCGAGGTGCGGGGCAGCCTGTATCACCTGGTGCAGCCCGCCGACATGGCGCTCAGGCTGTTGAGCGAGGACGCCCTCGCGGACGCTGCCACGCTCGACGAGCGCCTGCGGCGGCTGCCCGCGGCGCGTGCGGCGCTGGCGGGTTCGGCGGCGCTGTCCTCGCTCTACGTCGGCTATGGCGACGGCCAGTTCTTCTTCGTGCGCAGACTGGCCGGCGAGGCGGAGCGGGCGCGGTTCGAGGCGCCGCCGCAGACGGCCTACCTGGTGCAGAGCATAGACCGCGACGCGGGCGGCGCGCTGCGCGGGCGCTACCTGTTCCTCGATGCCGCCCTCGGCGTGCTGGCGCAGCGCGAGCGGACGCAGTATCCGGACGCGTTCGATCCGCGCCGGCGCGACTGGTACCGCGACGCCCCGCAGAACGGTGAACTGTTGGTGACCCCGCCCTATCCCTTCTTCTCCGACCAGCAGGTGGGCATCACCCTGGCACGGCGTGCCGGCAACGGTAGCGCCGTGATCGGCGCCGACATCCGCCTGCACACCCTGGGCGCAGTCCTCGCGCGGCAGAAGGTGACGCCCGGTGCGCGCCTCGTGCTGGCTGACGGGGACGGACGGATCGTGGCCCTGGACGATGCCAGCCTGCCGGTCGCAGCGCCCGACGCGCGCGGTGTGCAGCGCCTGCAGCACCTGCAGGATCTGGCGCATCCAGCCTTCCGCGACCAGGGCGGCCTCATTGCCGAAGCCCGGGCCGCGCCCGGTGGCACGCTCGCGCGCAAGCGCGTGGTCGATGGCGAGGCGTGGTTGCTCAGCGCCACGGCCCTGCAGATGGAACACGTCGACGCCAGCTTCGTGGTCATGGCCATCCCGGAGCAGGAGTTGATGGCGGGAGCGCTGCACCAGCGCAACGTCGCGCTCGTCATCACCGTCCTCGTGCTCTGCATCGCCGCGCCGCTCACCTGGCTGCTCGCGCGCCAGATCGCCCGTCCCATGCGGGCGCTCGCAGCCGAGGCGGAGGCGATCCGCCGCTTCAACTTTGCGCCGGTCGGCGCGCCGCGCTCGCGCATTCGCGAGGTGGAGGTGCTGGGCGAGACCATGGACGGGATGCGACAGACGATCCGCCGCTTCCTGGAACTCAACACTGCGGTCGCCGGCGAACCCGATTTCGACAGCCTGCTGCCGCGTCTGCTCGGGGAGACCTTGTCGGCGACGCGGGCGCAGGGCGGGGTGCTCTACCTCGCGACCGACGGACACCTGGCGCCGGTCGCGACGCTGGACGGCGAGGGTCATCCCTTGCCCGACACTGCGTCCTGGGCTGCAACAGACGCGGAGGCGGGGGAGTGGATGCATGCCCGTCCGCCCGGGCAGATTGCCCAGGCCGCCCGTGCGCTCGACGCACTCGGGCCGCTGCTGGGCGAGGCGCTCGCCGCGCGCGCCGTGCGCTCCGCGGCGCTGACCGATGCCGATCTCGTCGCCCTCGGCCTGCAGGCGCAGGCGAACGCGCTGGGCGTGTCGCAGGCGATCGCGGTGCCGCTGATCAACCGCCAGGGCGAACTCGTCGGCGCCCTGCTGTTGCTGCTGGACGCACCGGCTGACGATGACCGTCTCGCCTTCATCAGCGCGCTGTCTGGCCTCGCGGCAGTCACGCTCGAAGCGAGGGCCCTCATCGCCGCGCAGAAGGCCTTGTTCGAGGCCCTGATCCGCATGATCGCCGGTGCGATCGACGCCAAGAGCGAGCACACCGGTGGTCATTGCGCGCGCGTCCCCGAGCTCGCCCGCCTGCTGGCCCAGGCCGCGTGCGAGGCGAAGCAGGGCCCGTATGCGGACTTCAAGCTCGACGACAATGGCTGGGAGATCCTGCGCATCGCAGCCTGGATGCACGACTGCGGCAAGATCACCACGCCCGAGTACGTTGTCGACAAGGCGACCAAGCTGCAGACCCTGTACGACCGCATCCACGAGGTCCGGATGCGGTTCGAGGTGCTCAAGCGCGAGGCCGAACTGCGCTGCCTGCAGGACATCCTGGACGGCGCGGACGCCGATGCGCGCAAGCGCCTGCGCGACGAGGAACTGGTCGCACTCGACGACGACTTCGCCTTCGTCGCGCGCTGCAACCAGGGGAGCGAGTCGATGGCCGACGCCGACGTGGAACGCCTGCACCGCATTGCCAGCCGCACCTGGACGCGTACGCTGGACGACCGTCTCGGGCTCTCGCACGAGGAGGCCGCGCGCAGGCAGGCGGCGCCGGCTGCGCTCCTGCCGCACCCCGAGCCGCTGCTCGCCGATCGTCCGGAGCACCTCGTTCCGCGCCGCACGGACGAGTGCTTCGCGGCAGACAACCGATGGGGTTTCCGCATGCAGCCGCCGCGCTGGCGGCAGAACCTGGGCGAACTGCACAACCTCGGGGTGCGCTATGGCACGCTGACCGAGGAGGAGCGCTACCTGATCAATGCCCACATCATCCAGACCGAGATCATGCTCCGCAGCCTGCCGTTTCCTCGCCACCTCGCGGGCGTGCCGGAAGTGGCCGTCTCGCACCACGAGAAGATGGATGGCAGCGGCTACCCCAAGGGTTTGCGGGCCGAGCAGATGAGCCCGCTGGCGCGGATGATGGCGATCGCCGACATCTACGAGGCGCTCACCGCGCGCGACCGCCCCTACAAGCGCGGCAAGACCTTGTCGGAGGCCTTGTCGATCATGGCGCGCATGGCCCGCGAGGGGCACATCGATCCGGCCCTGTTCGCCCTGTTCCTGCGTTCCGGGGCCTACCTCGCGTATGCGCAGCGCTTCGTCGAACCCGGGCAGATCGATGCAGTCGAGGTCGACGCCCTGCTGGACGGGCAGGAAATCGGCCAGCCGGCCTAGCGGGCCGGCGCCGGGCCGTCGCTGCAGGCCGGCCACAGCCAGGCCGCGCCGCGCACGCCGGACGCGTCGCCGTGGCGCGCCGGCAGCAGGCGGGTGGCGACGTGGTCCGAGAACACGGCGTACTTCCACAGCCGCGGCACATTGGCGTACAGGCGCTCGATGTGCGACAGCCCGCCACCGAGCACGATCACGTCCGGGTCGAGCAGGTTGATGACGCTGGCCAGCGCGCGCGCGAGGCGCTGTTCATAACGTTGCAGCGTGGTTTCGCAGGCGATGTCGCCCCGCGCCGCGCCCGCGACGATTGCCGCCGCGTCGAGCCGATCGCCGTAGCGCCGCTGGTGCTCGGCCGCCATGCCCGGCCCGGACAGGTAGGTCTCGATGCAGCCGGCACGGCCGCAATAGCAGGCGGGCAGGGGCAGGTCGTCCTGACCGGGCAGCGGCAGCGGGTTGTGGCCCCATTCGCCGGCGATGGCGTTGGCACCGCTGACCAGCCCGCCGCGCACGACGAGGCCGCCACCGACGCCGGTGCCGAGGATCACGGCGAACACCACCTCCGCGCCCGTGCCGGCGCCATCCGTGGCTTCGGACATCGCGAGGCAGTTGGCGTCGTTCGCCAGGCGCAGCGGCCGCTGCAGCAGCGCCTCCAGATCCTGCTGCAGCGGCTGGCCGTTGAGGCAGGTGGAGTTGGCGTTGCGGATCAGGCCGGTGACCGGCGACAGCGAGCCGGGCGTGCCGATGCCGACGCTGGCCCTGCGGCCGATGGCGCGCTCGGCGTCCTGAACCAGGCCCACGATCGCCCGCAGCGTGGCCTGGTAGTCACCTTGCGGCGTCGGCACGCGGCGGCGGAAGCGCTCGCCACCGTCCTCGTCGAGCGCGACCAGCTCGATCTTGGTGCCACCCAGGTCGACGCCGATGCGCATGTCGCGACCGCGATGAACCGTCAGGCGATGCGCTCGACCGCGCCGCGATAGAGCTCCATCGCCTCCTCGCGGCTGCGGGCGCTGACCCCGAGGTTGCGGACCAGCCCGTCGTCGAGGCTGTAGCACCAGGCGTGCACCGTGACGCCCTGGCCGCGCTGCCAGGCTTCGCGCAACACCGAGGTCTGGCACACATTGACCACCTGATGGATGGCGTTGAGTTCGCACATCCGGTCCAGGCGGGCATTGGGGTCGTCGATCTGCGCGAGGCGCTCCTCGTGGCGGTCGCGCACGTCCTGCACGTGGCGCAGCCAGTTGTCGGTGAGGCCGGTGCGGTTGTCGTTGAGGGCGGCCTTGACCCCGCCGCAGCCGTAATGGCCCACGACCAGGATGTGTTTCACGCGCAGCATCTCGACCGCGTAGTGGATCACCGACAGCGCGTTGAGGTCGGTATGCACGACGACGTTGGCGATGTTGCGATGGACGAAGACTTCGCCCGGCGCCAGGCCGATGATCTGGTTGGCCGGCACGCGGCTGTCCGAGCAGCCGATCCACAGGTACTCGGGCGACTGCTGCTTGACCAGGCGGGCGAAGAACTCGGGGTCCTCGGCATGCATGCGTTCGGACCAGGCCTTGTTGTTGGCGAAGAGGTGTTCGATGGTCTGGGCCATGGCCGTTTCTCTGTCTGGAATCGCGTAAAGGCGAAATTATGAATAATTCGTGCGACGGGCGTAAGCGTGCGGGCGGCCGGTGTCGCGATGGCGCGCTTTCAGGCGCCGGCGGACACCTCGGGCCAGATGCCCAGCCCGACCAGCTGCCGTGTCGCCGCCTCTGCCCAACCGCGGTTGGCGGCCGGGCTGGCCGGACTGGGATGCAGGATGCGACCGAACCTCACTTGGGCGGTGTCGCCCAGGGCCTCCGTCGCGCGCTTTTCGGCCCAGTTGCCGATGCCGACCACCCAGTCGGGTTGCAGGGTGGCGATCAGGGTGCGCAGGTGGGCGTCGCAGGCTTCAAGCAACGGGCGCTGCTCGATCGCCGGCAGCTTGTCCGGCGTGAGGTTGCGGCCGCCCTCGAAGAAGGCGAGCGGGCAGTAGTTGGCGACGAAGTGCTCGGCGAAGAAGGCCGCTGGCGTACCGAATCGCGCGCGGAACAAGCCCCACAGGCGCTGGCCGCTGACCTCGGAGCGGGGGCAGGCGAAGCCTTCGACGGGGCGCTTGGGGTTGGTTTCGCGCGGTTGGCCGACCGGTCCTTCCAGCCCGAGCCAGTCGCGCGCACTGGCGATCTCGCCGAAGGGCACGCCGATCTGCGCCATGCCGAAGGGGCCGGGATTCATGCCGACGAAGACCACGCGCTTGCGCCCTGCGCCGAAGCGCTCGAGATAGCGACGATGCACGTCCCAGGCGTAGTCGAGCGGGTTGTACACGTGGGTGACCGGCGGCGCGAAACGCATCGCATCGACCGCATCGGAAAGCGTACGGGCGGCGTCGATCAGGGTGGTGGCGGTCGGGTGGGTGTCGGTCATCGGGCGTGCGGGGTGAGGGGGGTCAGAACAGGCGCTTCAGCAGGTACAGCGCCGCCATGCCGGCGCCAATGGTTGCCAGCACGTTGCGCGTGCGCCAGGCGACGGTCACGGCGACCAGCGCCGCCCATGGGCGAGGGGTGTCGAAGGCAAACTGCACTTCTCCAGCGCTGACGAACAAGGCACTGGCGGTCAGCGCGGCGAAGCTGGCGGGGGCGATGTGGCGGCACAGCGCATGCAGCCAGCCGGGCAGGCTGCGGCTGGCGAAGACGCCGATCATCGCGTAGCGGTAGAGGAAGGTCAGCACGCCGACGAACACCAGCAGCAGGACCAGGGTGGTGGCGCTCATCGTGCGCGCTCCAGGCGGCGTACCGTCCATACGCCGGCCAGCAGCCCGAGCAGGATCGCCGCGACCAGCCCGAGCTTGTAGGGCAGGGCGGCGAAGGCCAGGGCGCCGAGGCCGGCGACCAGCGCCGCAGCCTGGCCCGCACGCTCGCGCAGCAGCAGGGTCAGGAGCGCGATGAAGGTCAGCGGCACGGCGAAATCGAGCTCCCATGCGGCCGGGATCGTCGCGCCGAACAGCAGGCCGGCCGCGGTGGACAGCTGCCAGCCCGCCCACAGCGTGAAGCCCGCGCCCAAGAAGTACCAGTGGCGCAGGTCCGACGCGGGGGCAGGGGGTTCGCTGTGGTCGCGCCGCTGATAACGCAGCACGGCAACCGCGTAGGCCTCGTCGGTCAGCAGGTAGGCCAGCAGCAGGCGCCAGCGTCGTGGCAGGTGGCGCACGTATTCGGCCATCGACGCGCTGTACAGCACGTGGCGCAGATTGAGCAGGCCGGAGGTGAGTGCGATCGGCAGGGCGCCTGCGCCCGCGGCCAGCATCTGCACGATGACCAGCTGCGCGGCTCCGGCGAAGACCACGGCAGAGGCCAGTTGCGCCAGCCAGGCCGGCACGCCGGCAGATAGCGCGGCGATGCCGTAGATCATGCCGAAGGGGGCCACGCCGAGGAGCAGCGGTGCCTCGTCGCGGCAGCCGGCGAGGAACTCGCCGCCCGCGCTCATGCCGGCCCCGGCCATCAGTCGTCCACCGCGCCGTCGGTCTGCGGCCGGCCCAGGCGGCCGAGCGCCTCGCGCAGCCACCACACCATGACCACGCCGGGTATCGCGACGATGATCGAGAAGATGAAGAATGCCGGCCAGCCGATGCTCTGCGACAGCACGCCCGACAGCGGGCTGACGTAGATCCGCCCCACCGCGGCGAAGGCCGAGAGCATGGCGTAGTGGGTGGCGGTGAAGTGCTGGTTGCACAGCCCCATCAGCAGTGCAACGAAGGCCACCGTGCCCATGCCGCCGCTGATGTTCTCGCCGGCGATCACGGTGAGCAGCAGCAGGTCGAGCGCCGCCGGCGCATCCAGCGACACGAAGCCCCAGTCGAAGGCCGGCATCATCACCGCGCCCCAGGCACCCTTGCCGAGCTGGGCGAGCAGGTAGAAGCCGAAGTTCGACACCAGCTGCAGCACGCCGAACAGCAGCAGCGAGCGGTACAGCGCCAGCCGCGTCATGATCAGCCCGCCGATGAAGGCGCCGAGGATGGTGAGCCAGATGCCGATGACCTTGTTGGCGATGCCGACCTCTTCCTGCGAAAAACCCATGCCCTTGATCAGGAAGGGCGTGGTCAGGCTGCCGGCGAAGGCGTCACCGAGCTTGTAGAGGATGATCAGCGCGAGGAAGGCGGCCGCGCCCTGCTGCGCGAAGTAGCTCGACAGCGAGCGGTTGAGCGTCTCGAAGCCGGCGCGCCGCGCCGCCCACCACGCCAGCGGCAGGGCGAGCGCGATCTCGGCGAGGACGAACAGCAGCTGGATCCAGCGATTCGTGTCGTCGGGGTTCAGCCCGATCAGGATCAGCGCCTGGCGCGCGATCCAGTAGCCGGCGGCCACGCCGGCGAGCATCGCGGCAAAACCGACCAGCTCGCGCTTCGGGTCGGAATCGAGCGGCTTCAACGCGGCCGACACGCGCGGCAGCGCCAGCAGCGAGGCCACGCCGCAGGCGAGCATGATCAGCGCCATCGTTTCGTAAACCCGCGGCCACGATGCCCATTGCCCGGCCCAGATCAGCGCGATGCCGCCGGACAGGATCATCGCCAGGCGGTAGGCGAAGACGTGCACCGAGGCGCCCAGGCCGCGCTCGGCTTCGGGCAGCAGGTCGGTGCGGTAGGCGTCGACCACCACGTCCTGCGAGGCCGACAGGAAGGCCACCAGCACCGCGGCGGCGGCGAACAGGCCCGGCGTCGCGGTGGGCGACAGGCTCGCCATCCACCATAGCAGCACCGCCAGCGCCAGCTGGGTCAGCGCCAGCCAGCCGCGGCGACGACCGAGCCAGGGCGGCTCGAAGCGGTCCATCAGCGGCGCCCACAGGAACTTGAAGGTGTAGGGCACGCCGACGAGGCCGAAGAAGCCGATGGTCGCCAGATCCACGCCGTCCACCGTCAGCCACGCCTGCATCGCCTGGCCGGTCAGCGCCAGCGGCAGGCCGGAGGCGAAGCCGAGCACCAGAATGGCGGACAGGCGCCAGGCGCGCGCAAGGGCGGGAGACAGGGAGGCAGGCAAGGGGGTGGGGTGCAAGGGACGAGGCGGGAGGCGCTGCGGAGCGGCGCATTATCGCAGATCGGGGGAGGGCGCCGGTTTACACAATTCGATACGTTGCTTGCGTCCGGCGCCATCTGCCTCAACAATGCGCGCATTCCGCGTTTCCAGCTTCGAGGAGGGAGTCCTTCATGTCCTACACAGTGACCGTGGTGTTCGGTGGCAACCGCGAGTACGAGTTTGCGTTGCACGAATCCGAAGTGGCGGGAACGACCAAGGACCAGGCGCGCAGCTGGCTGGCGAAGGAATTCGAGGAACTCGAGTGCACGCCCTCCAACCCGATGGGTAAGGTGCTGGTGCTGGACATGATCCTCAACGTCGCCAAGTACGGTGGCGAAAGCCGCTTCGAGCAGGCGTCCGACTGGGCGAAGAAGTTCGCGGTGGTGACGGCAGCCGCGCTCGATCGTCCCGCCGTGCGCGTGGACGTGTCGGCCTTCGTCGTCGGCTGATCTCCGCGTTACCTGACCGGGGCGCCCTGCATCGGCAGCGCGCCCCGGTCTGCGTTCAGCCGCGTCCCAGGCGGTACACCGCCACGCTGGCGAGAAAGTTCGGCTCCTCGAGCACCAGCTTGCCCTCGTCGAAAGCCAGGCGCTCTCGCACCGCGATGCCGTTCATCTCGCACAGTGCGTCGAAGTCGGCGATGGTGAAGAAGCGCACGTTGGGGGTGTTGAACCACTGGTGCGGCAGGCTTTCCGACACCGGCATGCGGCCGTTGAGGATGCTCTGGCGGTGGCGCCAGTAACCGAAGTTCGGGAAGCTCACCACGGCCTCGCGGCCCACGCGCAGCATCTCGTGCAGGATGCCCTGGGTGTTGTGCATGGCCTGCAGCGACAGGCTCATGATGACGTGGTCGAAGAAGCCGTCCTCCAGCCCCACCAGGCCCTTTTCCAGGTCCATCTGGATCACGTTGACGCCGTTCTTCACGCTTGCCAGCAGCTTGTCGGGGTCGTTCTCGACGCCGTAGCCGTGCACCTGGCGTACCTGCATCAGGTGCTTGAGCAGGTCGCCATCGCCGCAGCCGAGGTCGAGCACCTTCTCGCCGGGCTCGATCCACTGGGTGATCACTTCATAGTCGTAGCGGTAGGAGGTCATATCAGTATGCGCCGAACCGTCTCAAGCGTACTGACACCCCCTTGGGGGGCAGCGAACGCAGTGAGCGTGGGGGTTGTGTCATTCATGCCTCGATGCGGTCGAACCAGGCCGACAGCAGCGCGTGGTAGCGCGTTTCGTCGAGCAGGAAGGAGTCGTGGCCGGCCGGACAGTCGATCTCGGCGTAGCTGACCCTGCGCTTGTTGTGTAGCAGCGCATAGACGATCTCGCGCGAACGCTCGGGCGAGAAGCGCCAGTCGGTGGTGAAGGACACCACCAGGAAGTCGGCGCTGGCGCGGGCGAGCGCGGCGGGCAGGTTGCCGCCGTATTCGAAGGCAGGGTCGAAGTAGTCCAGTGCCTTGGTCGTCAGCAGGTAGGTGTTGGCGTCGAAGTAGCCGGCGAACTTGTCGCCCTGGTAGCGCAGGTAGGACTCGATCTCGAACTCGACGTCATAGCTGTAGGTGTTGCGGCCGTGGCGCAGGCTGCGGCCGAATTTCTCCGCCATCGCGTCGTCGGACAGGTAGGTGATGTGGCCCACCATGCGCGCCAGCTTGAGCCCGCGCGCCGGAACCACGCCGTGCTCGTAGAAGTGTCCGCCGTGGAATTCGGGGTCGGTCAGGATGGCCTGTCGCGCCACTTCGTTGAAGGCGATGTTCTGTGCGGTGAGCTTGGGCGCCGCGGCGATCACCGCGACGTGGCCGACGCGCTCGGGAAACTGCAGCGCCCATGACAGTGCCTGCATGCCGCCCAGGCTGCCGCCGACCACGGCGGCGAAGCGCCGGATGCCGAGCTGGTCCGCGAGGCGGGCCTGCGATTCGACCCAGTCCTCGACGGTGACGAAGGGAAAGTCTGCGCCCCATAGCCTGCCGGTGGCCGGGTTCATCTGGTTGGGACCGGACGAACCGTAGCAGCCGCCGAGGTTGTTGACGCCGATGACGAAGAACTTGCGCGTATCCAGCGGCTTGCCCGGACCGACCAGGTTGTCCCACCAGCCGACGTTGTGCGGCGCGTCGGCATAGGTGCCGGCAACGTGGTGCGAGCCCGACAGCGCGTGACACACCAGCACCGCATTGCTGCGATCGGCGTTGAGCGTGCCGTAGGTCTCGTAGACGAGGTGGTAGTGGTCCAGCGTGCCGCCGCCGCGCAGGGCCAGCGGCTCGGTGAACTCGGCGCGTTGCGGGGTGACCACACCGACCGATTGGGGTTGGATCATTTTCGTCATCTGCAAAACAAAAAACCCAGTCGGCTGAAGACGCGGACTGGGTGCCCTCGCTTTAGCCGTATTTGTTGAGCGCCCGCAAGCTGTTGATCAAATCGGCGCTAGGTCGGGCGAACTTAGCGCTCGTGGCGGGAAAAGTCAAACGTCGGCGCCGTGATAAGATTTTCGCCCGCAACGTCCATCCGCATCGCCATGATCCAGGTCATCGTCAACGGCCAGCCCGAATCGCTGGCGCCCGGTATCACCGTTTTCGGACTGCTCGAGGCCCGCGGCCTCGTCGGCAAGCGTCTGGCGGTCGAGCGTAACGGCGAGATCGTGCCGAAGGCGCGTCACGCCGAGGTCGCGCTGACCGACGGCGACCGGCTCGAGATCGTCGTCGCCGTCGGCGGCGGCTGAGCTCCGGCGCCGAGAATGCGCGACCCGGCAACGCAGCGGCGAACTTTCCGCGCGCAGCCGGTCTTCACCACAGTCACTCAAGAACAGCACAGGCTCACACCATGAACGACCCCCTGGTCATTGCCGGTAAGTCCTACAACTCGCGACTGCTCGTCGGCACCGGCAAGTACAAGGATTTCGCCGAGACGCGCGAAGCGATCGACGCCAGCGGCGCCGAGATCGTCACCGTCGCCATCCGCCGCACCAACATCGGCCAGAACCCGGACGAGCCCAACCTGCTCGACGTGCTGCCGCCGGAAAAATTCACCATCCTGCCCAACACCGCCGGCTGCTACACCGCCGACGACGCGGTGCGCACGCTGCGCCTGGCGCGCGAGCTGCTGGACGGGCATGCGCTGGTCAAGCTGGAAGTGCTGGGCGACCCCAAGAACCTGTTCCCCAACATGCCCGAGACGCTCAAGGCGGCCGAGACTCTGGTCAGGGACGGCTTCGACGTCATGGTCTACTGCGCCGACGATCCCATCCAGGCGAAGATG
Source organism: Thauera humireducens (assembly GCF_001051995.2). Lineage (NCBI taxonomy): Bacteria > Pseudomonadati > Pseudomonadota > Betaproteobacteria > Rhodocyclales > Zoogloeaceae > Thauera > Thauera humireducens. Next base: position 3,184,626 of record NZ_CP014646.1, read on the forward strand.
CTCGAGGACATCGGCTGCTGCGCGATCATGCCGCTGGCCTCGCTGATCGGCTCCGGCATGGGCATCCTGAACCCGTGGAACCTGCGCCTCATCATCGACAACGCCAAGGTGCCGGTGCTGGTCGACGCCGGCGTGGGCACCGCGTCGGATGCCGCGATCGCGATGGAGCTGGGTTGCGACGGCGTGCTGATGAACACCGCGATCGCCGCCGCCGGCAAGCCGGTGCTGATGGCGAGCGCGATGCGCAAGGCCGTCGAGGCCGGCCGTGAGGCCTTCCTCGCCGGGCGCATGCCGCGCAAGTTCTATTCGGCCGATCCGAGTTCGCCGACCCAGGGGCTGATCGGTTCATGAGCCACGCCAACGACACGCAGCGCGTGCAGGAACCCGTCGCCGGGGTCGAGATCATCGGCCGCGACAGCCCGGAACACCGCTTCTCCAGCCGCAGCATCCGCAGCTTCGTGCTGCGCCAGGGCCGCATGTCCGAGGCGCAGCAGCGTTACCTGGACGACATGTTGCCGAAGGTCGGCATCGACTACCGTGTGGCGCCGCTCGACCTCGACGCAGCCTTCGGCCGCAAGGCGCCGAAGATCCTCGAGATCGGCTTCGGCATGGGCGAGACGACGGCGAGGATCGCCGCCGCGATGCCCGACCACGACTTCCTCGGCATCGAGGTCCACACGCCGGGTGTCGGCGCGCTGTGCAAGCTCATCGCCGAGGGCGATCTCGGCAACCTGCGGATCATGCAGCACGACGCGGTCGAGGTGATGCGCGACATGATCGCCGACGCTGCGCTGGCCGGCGTGCATGTCTTCTTCCCCGACCCCTGGCGCAAGAAGCGCCACTTCAAGCGTCGCATCATCCAGTCCGATTTCGTCGCGCTGATCGCGCAGAAACTCGCCCCCGGCGGCTACCTGCACTGCGCCACCGACTGGGAGGACTACGCGCACTGGATGCTCGAGGTCATCTCCGCCGAACCGCTGCTGCAGAACACCGCGGACGGTTTCGCGCCGCGCCCCGACTACCGGCCGCTGACCAAGTTCGAGAGCCGCGGCCTGAAGCTGGGCCACGGCGTGTGGGACCTGGTGTTCCGTCGTCGCGCGGACTGAGGGGAGAGGGCGCTTGATCCGGGGTCTGTTCCGCTTCCTCTTCGCCACGCTGCGCCTGTTCGTGCGTACGCTGGACTTCGTCGTGCGCGGCCTGTTCTATGCCATGCTGATCTTCAGCGTCGGCATGCTCGTGGCCTTCTTCTTCCGCCCTGCGCCGGACATTCCAGAGGGGGCGGCGCTCTTGCTGCGCCCGACCGGCAGCCTTGTCGAACAGCCGGTGTTCGAGCGGCCGCTCGATCTGCTGGCGGCCGGCGGTGCGCCGGCGGGGCAGGCTTCGCTCGGCGACCTGCTCGAGGCGATCCGCGTGGCGAAGGACGATGCGCGCATCAAGGCCCTGGTCATCGAGACCGACGAGTTGATGGCTGGCGGCCTCTCCAAGCTCGCCGAACTGCGTCAGGCGATTGTCGACTTCAAGGCCTCCGGCAAGCCGGTGCTCGCGCGCGGCGAGCGCTTCACCCAGGGGCAGTACTACCTCGCCACGGTGGCGGACGAACTGCATCTGTCGCCGGACGGCTTCGTGCTGCTGCACGGCCTGTCGCGCTACGGCGCCTACTTCAAGGAGGCGCTCGACGCGCTGGGCGTGAAGGTGCATGTGTTCCGCGTCGGCGAATACAAGTCCTTCTCCGAGCCCTTCACCCGCAACGACATGTCGGAGGAGGACCGCGAGGCCTCGCGCGACCTGCTCGACGGACTATGGACGATGCTGCGCGACGACATCGCGGTCGCGCGCAAGCTTGCGCCGGAAGCGGTCGAAGCCCACGTGCAGAACTATCGCGACGCGCTTGCCGCGGCGGGCGGCGACGCCGCGCTGGCGGCACGCAGCGCCGGTCTGGTTGACCGCTTCAGCACCCGCGACGAGTGGCGGGCGCGGCTGGTCGAGCGCGTGGGCGCCCACGCGGGCAGCGGCGACGCGCGCATGGTCGAGATCGGCGAGTACCTGGCGGTGGTCCGCGGCGCACGCCACGCACCGGCGGAGAAGGTGGCCGTGCTGGTGGCGCAGGGTGCGATCGTCGACGGGCGCGAGCCGGCTGGCGTGGTGGGCGGCGACACCTTTGCCGAGCTGATCCGCGCGGCGCGCGAGGACGAGCAGGTCAAGGCGGTGGTGGTGCGCATCGACAGCCCGGGCGGCAGCGCCTGGGCGTCGGAAGTCGTCCGTCGCGAACTCGAGCTGACCCGCCAGGCGGGCAAGCCGGTGATCGCGTCGATGAGTTCGGTGGCGGCCTCGGGCGGTTACTGGATCGCGGCGGGCGCCGACGAGATCTGGGCCGCGCCCTCGACGCTGACCGGCTCGATCGGCATCTTCGCGATGTTCCCCGAGTTCTCGGAGCCGTTGCGCCGCCTGGGCATCGGCGTCGACGGCGTGGCGACCGCGCCGCTGGCCGGTGCGCTCGACCCGCGTCGTCCGCTCAGTCCGGCGGCGGCCGATGCGATGCAGCTCGGCATCGAGCACGGCTATCGCCGCTTCCTCGACGTCGTCGGCAAGGCGCGCGACATGAGCGCGGCCGAGGTCGATGCCGTCGCCCGCGGCCGGGTGTGGACCGGCAAGGCCGCGCACGAGCTCGGTCTGGTCGACCAGCTTGGCGGTCTCGAGGCCGCGGTCGCTGCGGCCGCCGGGCGTGCGGGCCTCAGCGACTACGAGGTCGTGTGGCCGACGGCGGACGAGTCGCTGCAGCAGCGCCTGCTACGCAAGCTGACGGGTTTTGCCGAGGATTTGGGCATCGATGCCGGTTTCGCCGCCAGGCCCTCACCGCTCGCCCGCCTGCTTGCAGAGGTGCAGGCACCGGCCGCCGACCTGCTGCGCTGGAACGATCCGCAGCACCTGTACATGCATTGCCTGTGCGAGGCGCCGTGAGGCCAGGCGCCGCGCACGCGATCCACCCGACCGTGACGAAGGAGACAGCATGAAACTCACCAGCCAGAGCTTCAACGACGGTGCGCCGATTCCCGGCGAGTTCGCCTTCTGCATCCCCGCCGAGGAGGGACACGCCCGCCTCGGTGCCAATCGCAACCCGCAGCTGTCGTGGTCCGACGTGCCGGCGGGCACGCAGTCCTTTGCGCTGATCTGCCACGACCCGGACGTGCCGAGCAGGGGCGATGACGTGAACCAGGAAGGCCGCACGGTGCCGGCCAGCCTGCCGCGGGTGGATTTCTTCCACTGGGTGGTGGTGGATCTGCCGGCCGACCTGCGCGCCATCGATGCCGGCCACTTCTCCGGTGAAGTCACGCCCGGCGGCAAGCCCGGCCCCGAGACCGCGCTGGGCGCGCGTCACGGCGTCAATGACTACACGGCGTGGTTCGCCGGCGACGACGCGATGAAGGGCGACTACCACGGCTACGACGGCCCTTGCCCGCCGTGGAACGACGAGATCGTGCATCGCTACGTGTTCACGCTGTACGCGCTCGATGTGCCGCGCTGCGCGGTGGAAGGGCGCTTCACCGGTCCCGAGGTGCGTGCGGCGATTGCCGGGCACGTGCTGGCCGAGGCGAAGCTCACCGGCACTTACGCACTGAACCCGGCCCTGCGCTGAATCGGCGCGTGCGCGCCGGCCCGGCTGGGCCCGGTGCGCACGGTTACCGCGGGCGGGCGCAGTCAGTCGTCCAGGAAAACCTGCAGCAGATCGTTGAGGAAGCGTCGCCCCTGCGGGCTCGGTCGGATCTGCCCGTCGCGCATCTCCAGCAGCCCGCGTTCGCGCGCTGCCTCGATGCGTTCGCCGATGGCCTCGAGTGGCAGGCCGGTGCGCGCCGCAAACAGCTTGGCCGGCGCGCCCTCGGTCAGGCGCAGCGCGTTCATCATGAACTCGAAGGGCAGTTCGGTCACCGACACCTCGCGCGCTTCCTGGATGAAATCGCCGCGCGCCGCGCCTTCGAGGTAGCGCGCCGGGTGCTTGTGCCGCATCTCGCGGCGGATGCCTTCATGGCTGGACAGCTTGCCGTGCGCCCCGGGGCCGATCCCGAGGTAGTCGCCGAAGGTCCAGTAGTTGAGGTTGTGCCGGCTCTGGCCGTGCGGGCGGGCGAAGGCCGAGGTCTCGTAGTGCTCGAAGCCGGCTGCGGCGAGGCGCGACTCGATCGCCTCCTGCATGTCGGCGGCGACGTCGTCGTCGGGCAGGGACGGGGGATCGTGGGCGAAGGGCGTGTTCGGCTCGAGCGTCAGGTGGTAGCAGGACAGGTGCTCGGTGCCGAAGCCGAGCGCGGTCTCCAGGTCGCCGAGCGCCATTTCCAGGCGCTGCTCCGGCAGGGCGTACATCAGGTCGAGATTCACCCGTTCGAAATGCGTGGTGGCGGCCTCGATCGCCCGCCGTGCCTCGTCGCCGCCGCGGATGCGGCCGATCCTCGCCAGCATCGCGTCGTCGAAGCTCTGGATGCCGAGCGAGAGGCGATTGACGCCGGCGGCGCGGTAGTCGCGGAAGCGCTCGGCTTCGACCGTGCCCGGGTTGGCCTCGAGCGTGATCTCGGCCAGCGGGTCGAGCGGCAGCAGCATGCGGATGCCGGTGAGCAGCGCGTCCAGCGTCTGCGCCGACATCAGGCTCGGCGTGCCGCCACCGATGAAGACGCTGTGCACCCGGCGGCCCCACACCTGCGGCAGGGCGTGCTGCAGGTCGGCGAGCACGGCATCGAGCCAGGCCCGTTCCGGGATGCCGCCTTCGCGCGGTGCGTGCGAGTTGAAGTCGCAGTAGGGGCACTTGCGCACGCACCAGGGGAAATGCACGTACAGGGACAGGGGCGGCGGCGCCTCGAGCTGCGGGCGTTCGGGCAGGGGCAGCGTGCGCGCCGGCGACGCGGCAGGGGTCAGCGGGATGATGCGGCGTGTCACGGCGTGTGTCTTGAGGGGGCAGGAGGCGCCGGGCCGCAGCGTGTGTTCTGCGGCCGGCCTTGCCTGCGGTTTTACAGGGGGTGGTGCTCGAGGCGGGCGAGGAGGTGCCGCATGGCCGCGCCGCGGTGGCTGAGCGCGTTCTTCAGTGCCGCGTCGAGTTCGGCGGCGGTCTGACCCAGCTCGGGCAGCCAGAACAGCGGGTCGTAGCCGAAGCCGCCTTCGCCGCGTGCAGCGGTAAGGATCTGGCCGTGCCACTCACCGTCGGCGATCAGCGGGCGTGGATCGTCGGCATGGCGCACCAGAACGACGACCGAGCAGAAATAGGCGCGGCGCTGTCCGGGCTCGGGGAAGGCGGCGAGTTTTTCCAGCAGCAGGGCATTGTTGCGCGCGTCGGACTTGGGCTCGCCGGCGAAGCGCGCCGACTGTACGCCCGGCTCGCCACCCAGCGCCTCGACGCACAGGCCCGAGTCGTCGGCGATGGCCGGCAGGCCGGTCGCGGCTGCGGCGTGACGGGCCTTGGCCAGCGCGTTCTCGACAAAGGTGGGGTGGGGTTCCTCCGCTTCGCTCACGCCGAGCGCGCTCTGCGGGATCACCTCGATGCCCAGCGGTGCGAGCAGGGCTTGCATCTCGGCCGCCTTCTTGGCGTTGTTGCTCGCCAGTACCAGTCGCTTGCTCATCTTCAACCTCCGTGAACCGCGGCGCGCTGCAGCGCGAACAGGCGACGAATGCCGCTGTCGGCGAGATCGAGCAGGGTGTTGAGCTCGGCGCGCGAGAAGGCCGCGCCCTCGGCCGTGCCCTGCACCTCGATCAGGCCGCCGCCTTCGGTCATGACCACGTTCATGTCGGTGTCGCAGTCCGAGTCCTCAGCGTAGTCCAGGTCGAGCACCGGTGCGCCCTTGTGGATGCCGACCGAAACCGCGGCGACGAACTCGCGCATCGGGTTGCGCGGCAGCGTGCCGCTGGTGACGAGCCCCATCAGCGCGTCGTGCACCGCGACACAGGCGCCGGTGATCGAGGCCGTGCGCGTGCCGCCGTCCGCCTGCAGCACGTCGCAGTCGATGATGACCTGGCGTTCGCCCAGTGCTTCCAGATCGACCACCGCGCGCAGGCTGCGGCCGATGAGGCGCTGGATCTCCTGCGTGCGGCCGCTCTGCTTGCCCTTGGCGGCCTCGCGCGCGCTGCGCGTGTGGGTGGCACGCGGCAGCATGCCGTACTCGGCGGTGAGCCAGCCCTGGCCCTTGCCGCGCAGGAAGGGGGGCACGCTTTCCTCGACGCTGGCGGTGCACAGCACGCGGGTGGCGCCGAACTCGACCAGCACCGAACCTTCGGCATGGCAGGTGAAATTGCGGGTGAGGCGGACGGCGCGGAGTTCGTCGGGTTTGCGCTCGCTGGGTCGCATGGGGGAGTCCTATTGCTTGTCGAACTTGTGGATGGCGGCGTTGATCTCGCGGATGGCGCGTTCGATCTCGTCCTCGTCGAGGTCGACGAGCTGGCCGATGCTGCGGCTGCTCAGGTCGATCTCGGTGGTGAAGTGGTTGAGTGCCATGGTCTGCGTCGAGATGACGTCCGGCCCCGGGGTGGACAGGTCGTCGTGCCAGGTCATCGCGACCATGGACAGGTTGTCGGCCGTCTCGCCGGCGCGGGCCTCGGCCTGCCCCATCAGGCGCGGCACGGCCTGGTGCAGCGGGCTGTCGACGAGGCCGAGCAGCAGGGCTTCGTCGCCGAGCGGACCCCACACACCGTCGCTGCACAGCACGAAGGTGTCGCCATCGAGCAGGTCCATGCGCGGTGAATACTCGATCTGCGGCGAGTGCGTGCCGCCCAGGCAGGAATAGATGCGGTTGCGTCCCGGGTGGTTCGTGGCGTCGCGGGCGCTCAGCAGGCCCTGGTCGATCAGCATCTGCACGCGCGAATGGTCGCGGGTGCGGGTGTGGATGCGCCCGCGGCGCAACAGGTAGAGGCGCGAATCGCCCGCGTGCGCCCACCAGGCGCTGCCGTCCTGCACGACGCAGGCGACGATGGTGGTGCGCGGCGCCTCCTGCAGGTGGCGGTCGAGGGTGTCGTCGAGGATTGCGTGATGGGCGCCGGTGAGCGCGCGCGACAGGAACAGCGCGGGGTCGTGCAGCGCGGGCTGGGCGTCGCGCTGGAAGGCATGCGTGATGTACTGTGCCGCGATGTGCGCGGCCAGTTCGCCGTGCTGGTGGCCGCCCATGCCGTCGGCCACCAGCATCAGCAGCGAGTCGCGCGAGTAGCAGTAGGCGATGCGGTCCTGGTTCGACTGGCGCTGGCCGATGCGGCTTTCCTGGTAGATCGTGAATCGCATGTCGAATTCCTTCAGCCGCGGCCGATGAAGGCCTTGAGCTTGCTGCCGAGATCGGTGAACCAGGGGGTGTGCGGCACGGTCTCCACCTCGCTCTTGCGGACCAGCGCCTTCTGCAGCGTATACACGCTTTGCGGCCGCGCAAAGGGGTCGAGCTTGAGGCACCAGTCGATCAATTCGAGGAGTTGCGGCGAGAAACGGTCGGACTGCGTCTTCGCCAGTGGCTGCAGCGTGTCCTGTTTGACACGCTCGTCGGCACGCGGCGGCGCGCTGCCGACGACGCTGGTGTAGAGGCTCGCCCCCACGCTGTAGATATCGCTCCACGGGCCCAACTGGTCGCGGCGGTCGTACTGCTCGGGTGAGGCGAAGCCCGGGGTGTACATGGGCTTGAGGATTGGCTGGTCGTTCATCAGGGTCTGGCGCGAGGCCCCGAAGTCGAGCAGCACGGGCGTGCCGTCGGTGCGCAGGTAGATGTTCGACGGCTTGATGTCGAGGTGCAGCAGCTTGTGGGCATGGACCTCGCGCAGGCCGTTCAGCATGCGTGCAAACACGGTGCGGATGAAGGCTTCGCGGATCTCGCCGCGGTGTTTCTGGATGAAGTCGTGCAAGGTGCGGCCGCGTTCGAACTGCATGACCATGTACACCGTGCCGTTGGCGCGGAAGAAGTTGAGCACCCGCACCACGTTCGGGTGCATCAGCTTGGCCAGCGAGCGGCCTTCCTCGAAGAAGCACTTCATGCCGTAGCGGAAGGCGGCCTGGTGCTCTTCGGTCACCTGCGGCACGATCTCGCCGTCCTTGCGCAGGGCGAGCGAGTTCGGCAGGTACTCCTTGATGGCGACCGGCGTTCCGGCTTCGTCATGCGCCAGGTAGACAATCGAGAACCCGCCGAGCGAAAGCTGGCGGTCGATGCGGTACTGGTCGAGCAGGAAGCCTGCGGGCAGCGCGCAGTTGGCTTGAGGCGGCATCTTCGAGGGCGCTAGAATCCGGGCTTTCCCAGCCTCTTTCCTGAGTGGGACCCGCAGTGTAATCGATCGCGCCGGGTTCCCGGAGACCCCAATGATCCAGAGCATGACAGGTTTCGCGGTCCAGACCCGCGACCTGGGTGGCGTCAGCGTTCACCTGGAACTGCGCAGCGTGAATTCGCGCTACCTCGACCTCGGTTTCCGCATCGTGGACGACCTGCGCCAGGCCGAGCCCGCCATCCGCGAACGCGTCACCGCCAAGCTCGGCCGCGGCAAGGTGGAATGCCGCCTCAACCTGCAGGCCGGGCATGGCGCGCCGCGCAGCCTGTCCCTGAACGGGGCGCTGGTCGACCAGCTCGCCGAAGCGCAGGACACGCTGCGCGCCCGCTTTCCGGACGCCCCGCCGCTGTCCGTCAATGAGCTGCTGCGCTGGCCCGGCATGCTCGCCGACGACAGCCTCGGCTTCGACGAACTGCTGCCGCACATCTGCGCACTGGTGGATGCCGCGCTGGTGGAGCTGGTCGCCACCCGCCGCCGTGAGGGCGAGAAGCTGGCCGACGCCATTCGCGAGCGCGTCACGCGCATGCGCGAACTCGTCGCCACGGCCACGCCGCGCATGCCGGCGGTCGTCGCCGAATATCAGGAGCGCCTGACCGCCAAGTTGCGCGATGCGGTCGCCAGCCTGGACGAAGACCGCATCCGCCAGGAGGTCGCGCTGTACGCGCAGCGCATCGATGTGGCCGAGGAGCTCACGCGCCTGAGCACCCACCTCGACGAGGTCGAGCGCATCCTCAAGGCTGGCGGCGCGGCCGGCAAGCGCCTCGACTTCCTGATGCAGGAGCTCAATCGCGAAGCCAACACCCTCGCCTCCAAGTCGCCCGCCACCGACATCACCGGCATCGCCATGGAAATGAAGGTGCTGATCGAGCAGATGCGCGAACAAGTGCAGAACATCGAGTAAGGAACGTCGTCCATGCCCGGAACCCTCTTCATCGTCACCGCGCCCTCGGGCGCCGGCAAGACGACCCTGGTGCGTGGCCTGCTGCAGCGCGACCCGCGCGTGCAGCTCTCCATCTCCTACACCACGCGCGCGCCCCGCCCCGGCGAGCAGGATGGCCGCGAATACCACTTCGTCGACGTGCCCACCTTCCGTGCCCTGCGCGACCGCGGCGAATTTCTCGAGTGGGCTGAGGTCCACGGTAACTACTACGCCACCTCCAAGGTGTGGCTGCGGGACCAGATCGCGGCCGGTCGCGATACCCTGCTCGAGATCGACTGGCAGGGTGCCCAGCAGGTGCGCAAGTCCTTCCCGGAGGCGGTCGGCGTCTTCATCATGCCGCCGTCGATGGAAGAGCTCGAGGCGCGACTGCGCGGTCGCGGCACCGACAGCGACGAGGTGATCAGCCGCCGCCTGCTTGGCGCACGCGGGGAAATGCGCCATGTGGCCGAATTTGACTACGTTATAATCAATAACGAAATCGACGTTGCGCTGGACGATCTGGTCGCAGTGGTGCGTGCCGCCCGCCTGCGCTACCCGAACCAGCATCAGCGTCATCCCGATTTTTTTGATTTTCTCGAACAGGATTGAACATGGCCCGCATCACCGTCGAAGACTGCCTGAAGAAGATTCCGAACCGCTTCCAGCTCACGCTGGCCGCGACCTATCGCGCCCGTCAGCTGACCATCGGCAGCACGCCGCAGATCGACATCGATCCGCACGACAAGGACAAGCCCACCGTCATCGCGCTGCGTGAAGTCGCCGCCGGCAAGGTCGGGCTCGAGATGCTGAACCGCGGCCAGGCCTGAGCCTGGTCATGAGGGGCGACACATGGAAGCGAGCGACATAGGCGCCCCTCGTCCGGTCTTCAGCCCGCCGGTGTCGAGCGTGCTCTCGCTCGACTTCCAGCAGCTGAAGGCGAAGATCCAGACCTACCTGCGTCCCGAGGACGTGGGGCGGGTCGAAGCGGCCTATCACTTCTCGGCCGATGCGCACGCCGGCCAGTTCCGCGTCAGCGGCGAGCCCTACGTCAGCCATCCGGTCGCGGTCGCCTCGCTGGTGGCCGACTGGCATCTCGACGCGCAGGCCCTGATCGCCGCGCTCCTCCATGACGTCATGGAGGACACGCACATCTCGAAGGCGGAGCTCACCGAGCGCTTCGGCAAGGTGTCTGCCGAACTGGTCGATGGCCTGTCCAAGCTCGACAAGATCGAGTTCCGCTCGCACGAGGAAGCGCAGGCCGAGAACTTCCGCAAGATGCTGCTGGCGATGGCGAGCGACTTGCGCGTCATCCTGATCAAGCTCGCCGACCGCCTGCACAACATGCGCACGCTGGACCACATGCGTCCGGCCAAACGCCGCCGCATCGCCAACGAGACGCTCGAGATCTATGCGCCGATCGCCAACCGGCTCGGCCTCAACGACCTGTTCCGCGAACTCCAGGAGCTGTCGTTCAGCAACAAGTACCCGCTGCGCTACCAGGTGCTGGCGCGCGCCATCCGTGCTGCCCGCGGCAACCGGCGCGAGGTGGTGGGCAAGGTGCGCGAGGCGATCGAGGCCCGCCTGCCGCAATGGGGCATCGCCGCCGAGGTGCAGGGGCGCGAGAAGCATCTCTACGGCATCTACCGCAAGATGGTGGAAAAGCGCCTGTCCTTCTCCCAGGTGCTGGATATCTACGGCTTCCGCGTCATCGTGCGCGACGTGCCGGGCTGCTACCTGGCGCTGGGTGCGCTGCACTCGATGTACAAGCCGGTGCCGGGCAAGTTCAAGGACTACATCGCCATCCCCAAGGCGAATGGCTACCAGAGCCTGCACACCACGCTGATCGGGCCGTTCGGGACGCCGGTCGAGGTGCAGATCCGCACGCGCGAGATGCATCACATCGCCGATTCCGGCGTGGCCTCGCACTGGCTGTACAAGGAAGACGAGAAGACGCTGACCGAGCTGCAGCAGAAGACGCATTCCTGGCTGCAGTCGCTGCTCGAGCTGCAATCGACTTCGGGCGAGGCCACCGAGTTTCTCGAGCACGTCAAGATCGACCTGTTCCCGGGCGAGGTCTACGTGTTCTCGCCCAAGGGTACGATCTTCTCGCTGCCCAAGGGCTCGACGCCGGTGGACTTCGCCTATGCGGTGCACACCGACGTCGGCAACCGCTGCGTTGCCTGCCGCATCAACGGCGACCTGATGCCGCTGCGCAGCGAGCTCAAGAACGGCGACCAGGTCGAAATCATCACCGCCACCCACGCCAACCCCAACCCGGCCTGGCTGTCGTATGCGCGCACCGGCAAGGCGCGCGCGCAGATCCGCCACTTCATGAAGAACGCCCAGCAGGACGAGTCCGTGGCGCTGGGCGAACGTCTGCTCAACCAGGCCTTGCGCCCGCATGGCCTCACGCTGGGGCAGATCTCCACCTTCGCCTGGGACCGTTTCCTGCGCGACCGCGGCGTGCGCCACAAGAAAGAGGTCTTCGCCGACCTCGGCCTCGGCAAGCGCCTGCCGGCCATCGTCGCGCGTCGTCTGGCGCAGGCGCAGGACATGGAGTCGGGGCGGCCCGATGTGGTCAAGCCCAAGCCGGCCGGCGCGATCACGATCCGCGGCTCCGAGGGCATCGCGGTGCAGCTGGCGCGCTGCTGCCATCCGATCCCGGGCGACCCCATCATCGGCACGCTGCGCAAGGGCCAGGGGCTGGAAGTGCACACCCACGACTGCCCGAGCGTGGCCAAGCTGCGCGGCGATCGCGGGCGCTGGGTCGATGTCGAATGGGAACCCGGCCACGACGATCGCCTGTTCGACGTCGGCATCCGCGTGCTGACGCGCAATGCGCGCGGCGTCCTCGCCCGGGTGGCGAGCGCGATTGCCGAGGAAGACTGCAACATCCAGAGCGTGCACATGGACAACGAGCAGGGCGCCTACACCGCGCTCAACTTCACCCTGCAGGTGCGCGATCGCATGCATCTGGCCCGGGTGATGCGTGCCGTGCGCCGGGTGCAGGAGGTGGTGCGCATCGGCCGCGTGAAGGGCGACGGGCGGGCGGCCTGAGGGCAGCCCTGACGGTGTCTCAGGCGTTCAGGCGCACGGTGTTGCGGCCGCCGTTCTTCGCCTCGTAGAGTGCCTCGTCGGCCTTCTGCAGTGCCAGTTCGACCGTCTCGCCCGGCTTCACCAGGCGCGCACCGATGCTCACCGTCAGCGCGCGGCCGCCGGGCAGGGGGCGGGCCGCCTCGGCCTCCGCACGGATGCGTTCGCTCAGGCTGGCGAGGGTGTGCGCATCGCACGGTGTCAGCAACACCAGGAATTCATCGCCGCCCCAGCGCGCGGCGCTGTCATAGGGGCGGATGTGGTTGCGCAGCAGCGCGGCGACCGTCACCAGTGCGCGGTCGCCTTCGGCATGGCCGAGTTCGTCGTTGATTTCCTTGAAGTGATCCACGTCGATCCAGATGATGCCGAAGGGCTGGCGTTCGCGGGCACCGCGGCTGACCGCGTCGTCGATCAGCTCGCTCATGCCGCGGCGGTTGATCAGCCCGGTGAGGTCATCGATCCGTGCTAGGCGGTTCAGGGCCTCGGTGCGCTCCTGCACACGGCTTTCGAGTTCCACCGTGGTGTTGCGCACCGCGCCGGCCATGGCCTCGAAGTGCTTGATCAGGCGCCCGATCTCGCCCTTGCCCTCAGGCAGGTCGGCCGGGGCGAGATCGCCGTCGCGCACGCGCAGGATGGCGCGCTCGAGCGCGCTGACGGGGCGGAACACGAGGCGCTCCAAGGCCAGGTGCACGATCAGCAGTGTCAGCAGCAGGGCGGCGGCGAATACCAGCGCCGCCATGCCGAATCGGTTGACCGGCATCACCACGTCGAGGTCGAGCAGGGTGATCTCGTACCAGTCGAGCTCTGGCAGGTAGGCAATGCCGGCGAGGTGGCGCTTGCCGTTGACCTGGACGAAACGGCTCAGCACGGTTGTCCCGGGCGTGGTGGTCGCGGCCAGTTCGCGCATCATGTCGCGCAGGTGGGCGCGATCCTCCGCGGTCTCCAGCAGGAGGTCCACGGTCTTCTTGTTCCATTCCGGCTTGGTGAGGCTGGCGTAGTCGATCAGGTTGCGGTCCCGGAACAGCTGGATGGCGCCGTTGTGGTCGACGAAGAGTGTGGTGATGCCGGGCGGGGCCACATCGATGACGTCGCGGATGAAGCCGTCCAGCTCGAGACCGGTGCCGACCACGCCGAGGATGCGCTCGCCGTCGCGCAGCAGCACGTCGATCCACAGCTTGGTCACGCCGAGCGGGATGTCCGGATTGACGTTGAGGTGGAAGTCGCGGCCTTCGCGGATGATGGTGTAGAACCATGCGTCCGGCGGGTTGTCTGGGCGCAGGTGGTAGCGCAGCGGGTTGGCGGCGAATTCGTTGCGGGCGTTGTTGTGGAAGTAGGCGCCGGAATCGAGCAGGGCGACGAAATAGCTGCGGTCCTGGAAGTTGCTGCGGAAGCTCTCCATCTCGGCGATTGCCTCGACGCGCATGCCGGCGTCCTCGGGCGTCTTCGCCCAGCGTCGCAGAACCTGCGAATCGGCCATCTGGCGGGCGAGGGCGATCTCGCGGGCGATCGGCTGCAGCAGCTTGGCGCTGTCGTAACGCACCTGTACTTCGGCGAGCCGTACGCCCCACTGTTCGATGATGGTCTCGGCAATACGCTGGAAAACCGACCAGGCCGCCGCCGAGGCGGTCAGGACCAGCAGGGTGGCCAGGAGCAGGAAGCGCGTCTTGAGGTTCATGCGCAGGGCGAGTCGACGGAGTGGGTGGGGGCGGCCGCAGTATTAATGCAGCCTAACATGCGGCCAGCGTGCCGCATGCGTTCTGCGTCACGGACTCCATGAGGCGGTTGCGCGCTGCCGCAGCGGCGCAGGTCGGCGCCTGCTGCTAGAATTGCGGCCACTTTCCGGGGACCCGATCATGGCCATGTACGAATCCGAACACACCAAGTTCATGCGTGAATGGATGGAGAAGCATCCGCAGGAGCGCGCCGAGCAGCAGAAGGGCCGTGCCCTGTGGTGGGACAAGCCGCAGTCGCTCGAGCAGCAGCAGCGTCACCGCGAGGCGAGCGTGCCGGTGAAGCCCTACTACTACGACGCCAACCACTGAGCCTTGCGTCACGACCCGTCGCGCGGCGCCGTGCGCTGACCGCATGAGCCTGCCGCGCCGTCTCGCCTTCATCGATGTCGAGAGCACCGGGGCCCATCCGGTGCGCGACCGCATCACCGAGATCGCCATCCTCCGCGTGGAGGACGGCGTGCTCGTCGAGCGCTGGGAGAGCCTGGTCGATCCCGGGATTCCCATTCCGCCGCTGATCCAGCAGGTGACGGGCATCACCGACGACATGGTGGCCGGCGCGCCCGGCTTCGAGGCGCTGGCCGACCGGGTCCAGACCTTGCTGGCCGACTGCGTGTTCGTCGCTCACAACGCGCGCTTCGATTTCGGCTTCATCAAGAACGCCTTCGAGCGCATCGGCCGCGCGTTCGACGCGCGCGTGCTGTGCACGGTCAAGCTGTCACGGGCGCTGTTTCCCGAGCACCACCGCCATGGGCTGGATGCGCTGATCGAACGTCACGGTCTGCACTGCGGCGCACGCCACCGGGCCATGGGCGATACCGAGGCACTGTGGCAGTTCGTGCAGATGGCGCAAGCGCAGTTCGCGCCCGATGTGGTCGGTCGCGCCGCCGAACGTGCGATGAAGGCGCCAGCACGGGCCCCGGGTCTTCCCGAGGGGCTGCTGGAAGCGATTCCCGACGTGCCCGGCCTCTATCTTTTTCATGCCGAGCCGGAGGCGCCTCCGCCCGGGCGCAGCGACCGCCCGCTGTTCGCCGCCCGGGCCGTCAGTTTGCGCGCACGGGTCAAGGAGCATTTTGCGGCCAGCGTGCGCAAGGGCAAGGATGCCGAGCTGCGCGAGCAGGTGCGCCGGGTCGAGTGGATCGAGACCGCCGGCGAGCTCGACGCGATCCTGCGCGAAGCCGAACTCGTGAAGCGCCTGCGCCCGCCCTTCAATCGCGTGCCCGAAAGCGTTGACGAGGCCTTCGCGCTGCGGCTGCTGGACAACCGCCGTCGTCCGCCGATCTATGAACGCGTGCCGATTGCCGGTACCGATCCGACCGGCTGGCAGGGCTTGTACGGCGTGTTCCGCAACCGCCGCGAGGCGGAGAACCTGCTGCGCGAGCTGGCCCTGCTGTATCGCCTGTGTCCGCGCCGCCTCGGTCTGGAGTCAGGCACCCTTGGCGCATGCTCGGCGTTCCACCTGAAGCGGTGTGCGGGGGTTTGCGCGCGGCGGGAGAGCGCCGCCGACCATGATGCCCGCCTGCTCGGCGGGCTGGCCTCGGCGGGCATCAAGCCCTGGCCGTGGCCGGGCGCGATCGTCGTCGCCGAGCGTCATGCCCATTCGGGACGGGAGGCCTATCACGCGTTCGACCAGTGGTGCCATCTCGGCAGCGTCGAACGCCGCGAAGAGCTTGTCGCCCTCGACCGCACGCGGCGGTTCGATGCCGATACCTGGCGCCTGCTTGGGCGCTGGTTCGCCGTGCCCGCCAATCTGGCGGCCGTCGAGCCGCTGGTTTAGCGCGAAAGTCGCTGACGCGCCCTGTGCCTAGTGGGCCGCTGCGCGTCGTAGCTGGCTGAGGTTGTCCAGCATCAGGCCACGACGCCCCTGGGGGCGTACCAGGCCGTCGCGCACGAAGCGCGACAGCACGCGCGAGAAGGTCTCCGGTGTGAGGTTGAGCTGGGCCGCGATCGTCTGCTTGTCGGATGCCAGGCGGACTTCGGCATGCTCGGCGCCCTGCGGCGCGAGCTGCGCCAGATACTGCGCGACGCGCTGGGTGCTGCTCAGCTGGATACAGAGCTGCATGTGCAGCATCATCTCGTAGCTGGCGGCCGCGAGCCGGGTGGTCATGGCCTCGCCGAAGCTGGGCACGGCGACCATCGCCTCGCGCACCAGCGCGATGGGCACGTGCAGCAGGCGGGTGTTGCGTGCAGCCTGGGCCATCGCCATTGCGGGGCGGCCGAGCAGGGCGGCCTCCTCGCCGAAGGTGTCACCGGGGCCGGCGATGCGGATCAGCTTTTCGCTGCCCGACGGTGCGAGCAGCAGGCATTTCACTTCGCCGTCGAGCACCACGTGCATGCAGGTGGCCGTATCCTGGGCCTGGATGAGAATCTCGCCACGCTCGGCACGCACCAGACGGGACGCTGCGACCAGGCGATGCAGGCGTGGGTCGTCGAGCAGATCGAAGGGAGCGATCTGGCTCAGGCTCGGGATGCTGGGAGGGGTTTTTTCTCGTTTCATCGTTCGCTCCTGCGTGCTGCGCTGGTTGTCAGCGTGGCCGAACTGGAGTCTAGACAGGGCGGAGGCGGGGTCAAAGGCGTCGCGCGCGTGCAAGGTGGCGTTGGCATACCTCTAAGGAGGTATTCAGGCTTCTTGCAAGTGCTTGTAAACAATCGGTAATGCGATGAGGGGCCGTGTCGATCGGGCCGTTGCAGGTATAAAGGAGTAGGCCGACAGCGACCCCCGCCGGCCGCTGGAGACCACGGATGAAGTTCGCGATGCCGCGCCTGCTCGTCAGGCATTCGATCCTGCTGCTGGTTGCGCTCGCCATGCTCGCGCTCGCGCTGATCAGTCTGGTCGGCATGAGCGCATCGGTGATGGTTGCCGAGAGCGTGCAGGGCAGTGCCAGTGCGATCAACCATGCCGGCGGCCTGCGCCGGCTGACCTATCGCGTGGCCGGATTGGTGGCGGCCGACGCGCTCAGCGGGCCGCTGTCGCCGCGACGGGTCGAGGCCGCGATCGAGGATTTCGAGCGTGCGCTGGGACATCCCGAACTGCAGCGCATCGTGCAGCGCAACCCCGGCGGACTGTTCGCCGCCACTTACCGCGGTGTCGAGTCGTCGTGGAGTCAGAGCCTGAAACCGAGCCTGAAGCGCATGGTGCGCGACGCGCCATCGACGTCGCCCGCGCAGATCGAGGACTTGCTCACCAATGTGGACCGTTTCGTGGATCAGCTCGACACGCTGGTCTTCGTGCTCGAGCAGGATACCGAGGCCCGCATCGAGGACCTGCGAGAGATCCTCGCCGGGGCGATCGTCGCCACGCTGGTGGTGATCTTCCTGGCCCTCGTGGTCCTGCGTCATACGCTGCTCAAGCCGCTGAGCCGGCTGCTTGCGGCGACGCGGGCGATTGCCCGCGGCGACTATTCGGCCCGGGTCGCGCACGTCGGCCATGACGAACTCGGCCGTGTCGGCGCCACCTTCAACCTGATGGCGGGGGAGATCTCGCGCCAGTACCAGACCCTCGAGCAGCGCGTGGCCGAGAAGACCGCGGAGCTGCAGCGCAGCAACCGCTCGCTGGAGCTGCTGTACCACGCCATCGCCCGCTTGTATCAGACGCCGACCGAGCCGGCTGTGTACGAAGCGACCCTGCGCGACATCGACCGCGTCGCCGGCCTGCAAGGCAGTTTCGCCTGCATCGAGCCGCGTCAGGAGGGGCCGGCGACGGTCATTGCGTCGACCCTCGGTCCGTGTGTCGATCGTGTTGCGCGCGGCGACGAGGCCTGTGTGGAATGCAGGTCGGTTTCCGTGGCCGGGGCAGAGCACCGTGGCGGCCAGCAGTTGCTGCGCTTCCCGTTGCGCGATCGCGAGCACCACTACGGCATGCTGCGCCTCGCCCTGCCCGCCGGCGAAGCGCTCGAGGACTGGCAGCGCCAGCTGGTCGAAGCCCTGTCGCGCCACATCGGCATGGCGCTCGGTGCGGCCCGGCGTAGCGAGCAGGAACGCCTGCTGGCCTTGCAGGAAGAACGCTCCGTGATCGCGCGCGAGCTGCATGATTCGCTGGCGCAGGCGCTGTCCTACATGAAGATCCAGATGAGCCTGCTGCAGCGCGCCCTGGCGGATCCGGCGCGCCTCGCCGAAGCGGGCACGATCCTGGCCGATCTGCGCACCGGGGTGAACGACGCCTATCGCCAGTTGCGCGAACTCCTGGTCTCCTTCCGTCTCGAGTTGTCGGGCGACCTGGGCGCGCTGCTGCGTACCGCCGTGGCGGAGTACCGCGAGCGCGGTGGTGTCGACATCACGCTCGAGATCCGGCTGGCCGATTGCAGCCTGACGCCGAACCAGGAAGTCCACGTGCTGCAGATCGTGCGCGAGGCGCTGTCGAACATGCTGCGTCACGCGATGGCGCGTCACGCGCGTGTGGTCCTGACGTGTGACGAGGCCTGGCGGGTGACGATCACGGTCGAGGACGATGGCGTGGGCATCGATGACGGGCCGGTGGATGGCCGCGACCATCACGGCTTGTCGATCATGCGCGAACGGACCCGCAGTCTCGGGGGCGAGATCGAGATCACCCGTCGCGGTGAGGGGGGCACCCGTGTCAGCGTGAGCTTCCAGGCCGTTCACACCCTGCCGGCGCTCGCGGTCGACGCATTCACTGAAGAAGGACGCCATTGATGAACGACACGCCGCTCGAGTCCGTACTGATCGTCGATGACCATCCGCTGTTCCGCAAGGGATTGGCGCAGCTGCTGCAGACCGTTCCGGCCTTCCGTCTCGTCGGCGAGGCGACCGGCGGCGCCGAGGGCGTCGAGATGGCGCGCTCGCTGCAGCCCGACCTGGTGCTGCTGGACCTCAACATGCGTGACATGAGCGGGCTCGAGGTGCTGCGCCAGCTGCGTCAGATGCGGCCGGAGCCGCGGGTGGTGATGATCACGGTGTCGGACCAGGGCGAGGATGTGGTCGCGGCGTTGCGCGGCGGCGTCGACGGCTACCTGCTCAAGGACATGGAGCCCGAGGCGATGGTGGCGGCGCTCGCGGACGTCGCGGCGGGGCGGGTGGTGATCCCGCCCGAGCTCAACCTGCTGCTCGCCGCGGCCCTGCGCAGCGAAGTCCGGCCGCAGTCCGCGGACGCCGCAGGCCTGACCGAGCAGGAGCAGCGCATCCTCGACAAGATCGCCGCCGGCCTGTCGAACAAGATGATCGGACGCGAGCTCAACATCGCCGAGGGCACGGTCAAGGTCCACGTCAAGCACATCCTGCGCAAGCTCAACCTGCGTTCGCGGGTCGAGGCTGCCGTATGGGCGGTGGAACGCCCGCGCGGCTGACCCGGGCAGTTTTCCGCACGGCTTCGTCAGTCCGCGCAAGGCCTCGCCAGCTGCCTTGGCGCGCCAGCGTGCCGCTTCCGTCCTTGATCGCGGTCAATGACCGGGTTGGGGGCATGGGATTCAATGGGCGGCGTATAGATGGGTTCAGGGGCTCTTGTGGAATCGGCATCACCTTCTCGTCGGGGCTTTCTGCGCGGCAGGGTCCGTGCGGTAGCGCCCGCCCCGCGTCCGCCTTGGGCGCGGGAGGAGCGCGATTTCATCTCGTCCTGCACCCGCTGCGATGCCTGTATCGACGCCTGTCCGACCGCCATCCTGGTCCGGGCCGACGGCGGGTTCCCCGCGGTCGACTTCTCGCGCGGTGAATGCACCTTCTGTGGCGACTGTGTGACGCATTGCGCGCCGCGCGCCCTGCTGCGCCCTGCGGAAGGCGATGCACCCTGGTCCTTGAAGGCGAGCATCGGTCAGGCCTGCCTCGCGGCGGCGGGCGTGGAGTGCCGTGTCTGCGGCGAGAACTGCCCCGTGGGCGCGATCCGCTTCCGCCCGCGCATCGGCGGTGTGGCGCTGCCGCAACTTGAGGCCGAAGCCTGCACCGGCTGCGGCGCCTGCTTTGCGCCCTGCCCGACGCGGGCCATCGTGGTGCAGGCGCCGGTTGAATGCGATGTTCCGACGGAGAGCGAACAATGAAGATTGCAAGTCTGGTTCTGCGGGCCCTGCCTGCGGATTTCCCGGAGATCAAGGAAGCGCTGGCGCGCATCCCGGGGGTCGAGATTCATGGCTCCTCGGACGAAGTGGGTCGCATCGTGGTCACCGTGGAGGATGGCGAGGGCTGGTCGGTCACCGACTCGATCCTCGCGGTCAACCTCGCGCCCAAGGTGCAGGCGGTGACGCTGGCTTACGAATACACCGATGACGGTCTCGAATTGACGGAGGCATGAAATGAGCATGAATCGACGCGAATTCATCAAGAACAATGCGGTCGCCGCAGCCGCTGCAACGGCCGGCATCGGCATTCCCGTGGTCACGCAGGCACAAGGCAACGGCGCGGCCAGCGCCGGCACCAAGGTGCGCTGGGACAAGGCGGCCTGTCGTTTCTGCGGCACCGGCTGCTCGGTGCTGGTCGGCGTGCAGAACGGCCGCATCGTCGCCACCCAGGGCGATCCGGACTCGCCGGTGAACCGCGGCCTGAACTGCATCAAGGGCTACTTCCTGTCCAAGATCATGTACGGCGAGGACCGCCTGACCAAGCCGCTGCTGCGGATGAAGAACGGCAAGTACGACAAGAACGGCGAGTTCACGCCGATCTCGTGGGACCAGGCCTTCGACATCATGGAAGAGAAGTGGAAGAAGGCGTTCAAGGAGCACGGCCCCGACTCCATCGCCATGTTCGGCTCCGGCCAGTGGACGATCTGGGAAGGCTATGCCGCCTCCAAGCTCTACAAGGCCGGCTTCCGCACCAACAACATCGACCCGAACGCGCGCCACTGCATGGCCTCGGCCGTGGCCGGCTTCATGCGCACCTTCGGCATCGACGAGCCGATGGGCTGCTACGACGACATCGAGAACGCCGACACCTTCGTGCTGTGGGGCTCGAACATGGCGGAGATGCACCCCATCCTGTGGAGCCGCATCACCGACCGTCGCCTGTCCAAGGAAGGCTGCCAGGTCCACGTGCTGTCGACCTTCGAGCATCGTTCGTACGAGCTCGCCGACAACCCGATGATCTTCGTGCCGAACACCGATCTCGCGATCCTGAACTACATCTGCAACTACATCATCCAGACCAAGCGCGTTAACACCGACTTCGTCAATCGCAACGTCAAGTTCAAGATGGGCGAGACGGACATCGGTTTCGGCCTGCGTCCGAACCACGTGCTCGAAGCCAAGGCCACCAGCAACGGCTATCCCGGCGCCGACGGCAAGCCCAAGGGCGATACCGGCGCGGCCAAGGACATCAGCTTCGACGAGTTCGCCAAGTTCGTATCCGAGTACACGGTCGAGAAGGTGTCCAAGCTGTCGGGCGTGCCCGAGGACCGCCTGACGAAGATGGCCGAGCAGTACGCCGATCCGAGCCGCAAGGTCGTGTCGTTCTGGACCATGGGCTTCAACCAGCACACCCGTGGCACCTGGGTGAACAACATGATCTACAACGTCCACCTGCTGGTGGGCAAGATCTCCGAGCCCGGCAACAGCCCGTTCTCGCTGACCGGCCAGCCGTCCGCATGCGGCACGGCGCGCGAGGTGGGCACCTTCGCCCACCGCCTGCCGGCCGACATGGTCGTCACCAACCCGATGCACCGTGCCCTGACCGAGCAGATCTGGCAACTGCCGGAAGGCACGATTCCGGCCAAGATCGGCCTGCACGCCGTGGCGCAGAGCCGCGCGCTGAAGGACGGCAAGGTCAAGTGCTACTGGACCACGACCACCAACAACATGCAGGCGGGACCGAACGTCAATGACGAGATCTACCCGGGCTGGCGCAATCCGGAAGCCTTCGTCGTGGTGTCCGACGTCTATCCGACCGTGTCGGCCCTGTCGGCCGACCTGATCCTGCCGTCGGCGATGTGGGCCGAGAAGGAAGGCGCCTTCGGCAACGCCGAGCGCCGCACCCAGTTCTGGCGCCAGCAGGTGGCCGCACCGGGCGAGGCCAAGTCCGACCTGTGGCAGTACATCCAGTTCGCCAAGCGCTTCAAGGTCGAGGACGTGTGGCCGGCCGAGCTGATCGCGAAGAAGCCGGAGTACAAGGGCAAGACCCTGTACGACGTGCTTTACGCCAACGGCCAGGTGAACAAGTACCCGCTCGCCGACGTGGAGACGGCCAACGCCCACGCCTGGAAGGGTTACATGAACGACGAGTCGAAGGAACTCGGCTACTACCTGCAGAAGGGGCTGTTCGAGGAGTACGCCGCCTTCGGTCGTGACCACGGCCACGATCTGGCGAACTTCGACGTCTATCACAAGGCGCGCGGCCTGCGCTGGCCGGTGGTCGACAACAAGGAAACCCTGTGGCGCTTCCGCGAGGGCTACGACCCGTACGTGAAGGCGGGCGAGGGCGTGAAGTTCTACGGTCACAAGGACAACAAGGCGGTCGTGTTCGCGCTGCCCTACCAGGATCCGCCCGAGATGCCGGATGCCGAGTTCGACATGTGGCTGTGCACCGGTCGCGTGCTGGAGCACTGGCACACCGGCTCGATGACGCGCCGCGTGCCCGAGCTGCACCGCTCGGTGCCCGAAGCCCAGGTCTTCATGCACCCGGACGACGCGCAGAAGCGCGGCCTGCAGCGCGGCATGGCGGTCAAGGTGTCGTCGCGGCGCGGCGAGATCGTTGCCCGTCTCGAGACTCGCGGCCGCAACAAGCCGCCGGTCGGCCTGATCTTCGTGCCCTTCTTCGACGAAGGCCGGCTGGTGAACAAGCTCACGCTCGACGCCACCTGCCCGATCTCGAAAGAGACCGACTACAAGAAGTGCGCGGTCAAGGTGGTCAAGGCCTGATCGACAGGAGGCGTGAGCCCGACGCCCCGCCGACCGGGGGGACGGCCCCGGGCGCAGGCTCACGACGAACATGAACGACATCGCGAAACCGACCGGACGTACCGCAGCCAGCGCACCGTCGCCGCGTCGCCGCTTCCTGAAGGATGCGGCGGGCGTCGCCGGCGGCGCGGGCCTGCTCGCGCTCGGAGCCGGGATGTACGCGAAGCAGGCGTCGGCGCTGCCGGCCACTGCCATCCGTCCGCCCGGCGCGCTCCCCGAACACGACTTCCTGGCGGCCTGCGTGCGCTGCGGCTTGTGCGTGCGCGACTGCCCCTACGACACGCTGAAGCTGGCCGAACTCGGCGACAGCGTGGCGACGGGCACGCCGTACTTCGAAGCGCGCAAGATCCCCTGTGAAATGTGCGAGGACATCCCCTGCGTGGTCGCCTGTCCGACCGGTGCGCTCGATCGCGGGCTCACCGACATCGGCAAGGCGAAGATGGGGCTGGCCGTGCTCATCGACCAGGAGAACTGCCTCAACTTCCTCGGTCTGCGTTGCGACGTGTGCTACCGCGTGTGCCCGGTCATCGACAAGGCGATCACGCTCGAACGCATGCACAACCCGCGCTCCGACCGCCATGCCATGCTGCTGCCGACGGTGCATTCGGAGCACTGCACCGGCTGCGGCAAGTGCGAGAAGGCCTGCGTGCTGCCCGGCGAGTCGGCGATCAAGGTGCTGCCGATCAAGCTGGCGCAAGGCTCCAAGGCCGAGCACTACCTGCGCGGCTGGGAAGAGAAGGAGGCGGCCGGCGGCTCGCTGATCGGCGACCAGGTCGAACTGCCCGTTCGCGGCCTCGAGGACAAGGCCTACGGCGACACTCGCGTCAAGCCGGGTGACGGTCCGCAGGGTCCGGACACCAGGCCGGCCCAGCCCGCCGGCAGCGGTCTGGATTCGGGGTGGAAGCCATGAGCGCGCAGACGACGACCGGCGGCGTGCCGGAGCGCAAGGTTCCGCCTACCAGCGTGCGCGGCGCCGCGATGCGCGGCGTGGTGGCGCGCCCCGGGCAGGAAGCGATCGAGGCCAAGGGCTGGCTGCGGGCGCACAAGTGGCTGCTGCTGCGGCGCGCCTCGCAACTGGGCATCCTGGCGCTGTTCCTCGTCGGGCCGTGGCTCGGGTGGTGGATCGTGAAGGGCAACCTGTCGTCCAGCCTGACGCTGGGTGTGCTGCCCCTGACCGATCCCTTCCTGATCGCACAGCAGCTTGCGGCGGGGCGGTGGCCCTACCGCGAGGCCTTGCTGGGTGGCGGCATCGTGCTGGCCTTCTATCTCCTGCTCGGCGGGCGGCTGTTCTGCTCGTGGGTATGCCCGGTGAACCTCGTCACCGACGCCGCCGCCTGGCTGCGCCGGCGTCTGGGCTTGAAGGGCGGCAAGGCGCCTGCGGGCAACACGCGCTACTGGCTGCTGGGCTTCGTGCTGGTGACTGCAGCGGCGACCGGTTCGTTGGCATGGGAGTGGGTTAACCCGGTGTCGATGTTCCACCGCGGGCTGATCTTCGGCTTCGGCCTCGCCTGGGGCCTCGTCGGTGGCATCTTCTTCTACGACCTGCTGATCGCACCGCGCGGCTGGTGTGGCCACCTGTGTCCGCAGGGTGCTTTCTACGCGTTGCTCGGCCGCGCTTCGGTGGTCAAGGTGTCGGCGGACAGGCGGAGCGCCTGCAACGACTGCATGGACTGCTTCGCGGTGTGCCCCGAGCCCCAGGTCATCCGACCTGCACTGAAGGGCGTGGGGCAGGACCACCCCCTCATTCTGGATGCCGACTGCACCACCTGCGGACGCTGCGTGGATGTGTGCGGCAAGGACGTTTTCCGTATTACGACCCGATTCAACAGGAGCGAGTCAAAATGAAAAAACAGACACGAAATCTGGTGCTCGCGCTCGTCGCCGCAATCGGCTTCGGCGCCGTGGTACCGTCGTCGGCGATGGCCCAGGCCGTCAAGAGCATCCGTGGCGCCGACGTCGCAGAGCAGGAGCTGCAGGTCGGCAACTACAAGCCGATTCCGGACCAGGCGCCGATCGAGCGCGACTACGTGCAGCAGCCGCCGCTGATTCCGCACAAGGTCGAAGGCTATGAAGTCACGATGAACTTCAACAAGTGCATGGATTGTCACGCCTGGAGCCGCTACAAGGAGTCGGGCGCGACCAAGGTCAGCCTGACGCACTTCAAGGACCGCGATGGTGGGGAGTTGTCGAACATCTCGCCGCGCCGCTATTTCTGCATGCAGTGCCACGTGCCGCAGACCGACGCCAAGCCGCTGGTGGAAAACAAGTTCCAGCGCGCGGAAGGCCTGCGCTGAGGCTTCAATAAACGGGGATCGTCATGACCGACAACAACAAGAGCCTGATTCAGCGCATACGCGGCGCAGGCTGGGGCGCCATCGTGCTGCTCGTCGCTTTGGGCGTGATCTTCTGGGGTGGCTTCAACTGGGCCCTGGAGATGACCAACACCGAGAAGTTCTGCATTTCCTGCCACGAGATGGAGGAAAACGTCTTCAAGGAGTACCGCAACACCATCCATTACCAGAACCGCACCGGTGTGCGCGCGACCTGCCCGGACTGCCACGTACCCAAGGAGTGGGGGCCGAAGATGATCCGCAAGATCAAGGCCTCGCGGGAGCTCTACGGCAAGGTGATGGGCACCATCAGCACGCCGGAGAAGTTCGCCCAGGAGCGTCCGCGCCTCGCGCAGAACGAATGGAACCGCATGAAGGCGAACAACTCGCAGGAGTGCCGCAACTGCCACAACTACGAGTATTTCGACTACTCGGTGCAGGGCCGTCGCTCGAACCAGATGCACCAGGCCGGCTTCGCCGAAGGCAAGACCTGCATCGATTGCCACAAGGGCATCGCGCACTCGCTGCCGCCGGTCAAGCAGGACATCGGCGTCGATCGCGGCGGTGTCGCCCCCGAGGTGATGCACCCGCCGGTGCAGAAGCAGTAAGGACGCCGGCCGGACGGCTGACCGTCCCGGTTCGCGCAACCGGCCCCGCCATCTGCCCACGGGTGGAGCGGGGCCGGTGTCGTTCCGCGCGTCCGGGATGGCGCCGGCCTGACCCCTGTGGTTCAATCGCGCCCATGCTCGAAGTTGAAGATCTCGCCTGCCTGAAGGGCGATCGCCTGTTGTTCCGCGACCTCGCCCTCCGCCTGCAGGCGGGAGAGCTGCTGCGCATCGCCGGCCCCAATGGCGTCGGCAAGACGAGCCTGCTGCGCCTGGTCACCGGCCTGGCGCTGCCCGAGGCCGGCGAGATCCGCTGGCGCGGCGAGTCGATCCGGCGCGAGCGCGAGGCCTTTCATCGCGAACTGCTCTATCTCGGCCACGCACCGGCCATCAACGATCTGCTGAGCCCGCTCGAGAACCTGCGCTTCGCCTGTGCCGCCGCAGGCGACGAGGTCGATGCCGAAACCTGCATGCAGGCGCTGGTGCGCATCGGTCTCGAGAACCAGCTCGATCTGCCGGCGCGCGTGTTGTCGCAGGGCCAGCGCCGCCGTGTGAGCCTCGCCCGCTTGTTCCTGTCCGGGCGACGGGCGCTGTGGGTGCTGGACGAACCCTTCACCGCACTCGACGTGAAGGCCGTCGCCGACTTGGCGCAGGCCTTGTCCGACCACTGCGCCGCGGGTGGCATGGTGATGCTGACCACCCATCAGGACGCGCCCTTCGCGCTCACGCCGCGGGTGCTCGACGTCGGAGCCTATGCATGCTGAGCACCTTCCTCGCCGTGTTGCGTCGCGACCTGCTGCTGGCCTGGCGCGGGCGCGCCGACGTGCTGGTCACGCTGGCCTTCTTCGTCATCGTCGTCTGCCTGTTCCCCTTCGGCGTTGGCGCCGAGCCCAACCAGTTGCGCGCGATCGCGCCCGGCGTGCTGTGGGTCGCGGCGCTGCTCGCCTGCCTGCTGTCGCTGCACAGACTGTTCGCCCAGGACTACGCCGACGGAACCCTGGAGCAGCTTCTCCTGTCTAGCGAACCGGCTGCACTGTGGGTGACGGCCAAGGTGCTGGCCTTCTGGCTCAGTACCGGGCTGCCCGTGGTGGCGGTTGCGCCTGGCCTGGCGCTGCTGCTTGACCTTGAACAAGGCGCCTTGCCGGTGCTGGTTTTAAGTTTGGCGCTGGGTACGCCGATCCTCGGCTTGCTGGGGGCGGTGGGCGCGGCGCTGACGCTGGGCCTGCGTGGCGGCGGCATGTTGCTGGCATTGCTTGTGCTGCCGCTGTTCGTGCCGGTGCTGATCTTCGGGGCAGGTGCGGTCGAGGCCGAGATGTCGGGCGCCGGCGCTGCAGCGCACCTGCTGCTGCTGGGCGGTGGTCTGGCTGGTGCGCTGGCGCTGGCACCGTGGGCGTGTGCTGCAGCCTTGCGCATCACGACTGATTGAAGAATGAACCCTTGGCCGGCGCGAGTGCAGCCGGCCCAATGTAGAGACGACGAGTAGCCCACGCATGAATGCTCCCGAGCGCAGCCGCAGCCTTTTCCGCTTCGCCGCCCCGAACAACTTCTATCCGCTGGCAGGTCGCCTTGCGCCCTGGTTTGCCGCCGCAGCGCTGGTCCTGACGCTGGCCGGCCTGTGGCTCGGCTTCTTCGTTGCGCCGACCGATGCCACGCAGGGCCAGGTCTATCGCGTCATCTTCATCCACGTGCCGGCGGCCTGGATGTCGATGTTCATCTACCTGGTCATGGCCTTCTGGTCGGCGGTCGGTCTGGTCATGAACACCCGCCTGTCCTTCGTCATGAGCCAGGCGCTGGCACCGACTGGCGCGATGTTCTGCTTCGTCGCGCTGTGGACCGGCGCGCTGTGGGGCAAGCCCACCTGGGGGGCCTACTGGGTGTGGGACGCGCGCCTGACCTCGCAACTGTTGCTGCTCTTCCTCTATTTCGGCTTCATCGCGCTCACGCGTGCGATCGAGGATCCGCGCCGCGCCGATCGGGCCGGTGCCATCATCGCCCTGGTGGGTGCGGTCAATGTGCCGATCATCTATTTTTCGGTGCAATGGTGGAACACCCTGCACCAGGGCGCCTCGGTCAGCCTGACCAAGGCGCCGTCGATGGCGACGACCATGCTCGCCGGCATGCTGGTGATGGCGATTGCGGCATGGATGTACACGATTGCGGTGGTGCTGTGGCGCGCGCGGTCGATGATTCTCGAGCGCGAGCGGCACACCGAGTGGGTTGGCGCGGTGCTCGAGCATGAGGCGCAGCTCAAGGGAGGACGTGCCTGATGGCGCAGTGGGAAAGCTGGTCCGCATTCTGGGACATGGGCGGCGCGGCCTTTTTCGTGTGGGGCAGCTACGGCGTGACCTTCGCGCTGATGGCGCTGGAACTCGTGCTGGTGTTGCGGCGTCGGAAGGACACGGTCACGCGGCTGCTGCGCTGGCGGCGTGCGGTTGGCAAGGATTCAGCAAGGAAGACCGGCGCGTCCGTGCCGGTCATGGAGTCGGAAACATGAAAGCCCGTAGCAAACGTCTGATGCTCGTCGGCGGCGGGGTGGCCCTGCTCGTCGCGGCGGTCGCCCTAGTGCTGAGCGCCTTCCAGCAGAACCTGGTGTTCTTCCACACGCCCAGCGAGGTCGCCGAAGGCAAGGCGCCGACCGGCAAGACCTTCCGCGTCGGCGGCATGGTCGAGGAGGGCTCGATCAAGCGCGAGGCCGACGGTCTGACCGTCAGCTTCGCCATCACGGACACGGCCAGGGTGATCCCGGTGAGCTATCGTGGCACGCTGCCCGACCTGTTCAAGGAGGGCAAGGGCGCGGTGGTGCAGGGCAAGCTCGAGGCCGACGGCACCTTCCGTGCCACCGAGGTGCTGGCCAAGCACGACGAGAACTACATGCCGCCGGAAGCGGCGCATGCGGTGGAACAGGCCAGCAAGGCCGCAGCAACCGTGAGCCAGTGACATGATCCCCGAACTCGGACATTTCGCCCTCGTCCTCGCGCTGGTGCTTGCCCTGGTGCAGGCCGTGGTGCCGATGGTGGGCGCCAGCCGCAACCGCTTCGCTCTGATGGCCGTCGGTCGCCCGGCGGCGCAGGGGCAGTTCTTCTTCATCCTGGTCAGCTACGTCTGCCTGACCTGGGCCTTCATCCAGAGCGATTTCTCGGTGCAGCTCGCGGCCAGCAACTCGCACAGCGCCACGCCGCTGATGTACAAGATCACCGGCGTGTGGGGCAACCACGAAGGCTCCCTGCTGCTGTGGGCGATGTCGCTGTCGTTGTGGACAGTGGCCGTCACCGTGTTTTCGCGCCACCTGCCCGAGGCCTTCGTCGCCCGCGTGCTGGGCGTGCTGGGCTGGGTCAGCGTCGGTTTCCTGTCCTTCCTGCTCGTCACCTCTAACCCCTTCGACCGCCTGCTGCCGGCGGTGGGCGAGGGCCGAGACCTGAACCCGCTGCTGCAGGACCCGGGCATGATCATCCACCCGCCGCTGCTGTACATGGGCTACGTGGGCTTCTCTGTCGCCTTTGCCTTCGCCATCGCGGCGCTGCTCACCGGTCGCCTCGACGCCGCCTGGGCGCGCTGGTCGCGTCCCTGGACCACGGTGGCCTGGGTGTTCCTCACTGCCGGCATTGCGGTCGGTTCGGGCTGGGCCTACTACGAGCTGGGCTGGGGCGGCTGGTGGTTCTGGGACCCGGTCGAGAACGCTTCCTTCATGCCCTGGCTGCTCGGCACCGCGCTGATGCACTCGCTCGCCGTCACCGAGAAGCGCGGCGCCTTCCGCAGCTGGACGGTGCTGCTGGCGATCTCGGCCTTCTCGCTGTCGCTGCTCGGCACCTTCATTGTGCGCTCGGGCGTCATCACCAGCGTGCATGCCTTCGCCACCGATCCCAAGCGCGGCCTGTTCATCCTGGCGCTGCTGGTCATCGTGATCGGCGTGTCGCTGCTGCTGTATGCGTGGCGCGCGCCCAAGCTCGGCGGTGGCGGCAGCTTCAGCCTGGTGTCGCGCGAGACCTCGCTGCTGGGCAACAACGTGCTGCTGTCGGTGGCCTCGGCCTCGGTGCTGCTGGGCACGATGTATCCGCTGTTCCTCGACGCGCTGGGCATGGGCAAGATCTCCGTCGGCCCGCCGTACTTCGAGGCGGTGTTCATCCCGCTGATGACGCCGGTCGTGGTGCTGATGATGTTCGGTCCCTTCCTGCGCTGGAAGGATGACGACCTCACCGCCGCGGTGAGCAAGGTCGCGCCCGCCTTCATCGCCAGCGTGCTGATCGGCCTGGGGACGGCCTATGCTGTCGATCACGTCACCTGGCGCACGGTGCTGGGCCTGGCGCTGGCCGCCTGGGTGGTGCTGGCCAGCATCCAGCTGCTGGCCGGTCGTATCACCGAGCGCGCGGGCGCCGGCATGGGGGCGCGCCTGCGCGCGATCACCGCGTCGTGGTGGGGCATGTGGCTGGCCCACCTTGGGGTGGGCGTCTTCATCATCGGCGTGACGCTGGTGGGCAGCCTGGATGCCAACCTCGACGTGAAGATGCAGAACGGCCAGCGCGCCGAACTGGCCGGCTACACCTTCACCTTCCGCGGCGTGCAGGATGCCGACGGTCCCAACTACGACGCCGCGCGCGCCACCATCGACGTGACCCGCGACGGCCGCGCCATCGCCACGCTGACGCCCGAGAAGCGCATGTATCTTGCACAGGGCATGCCGATGACCGAAGCCTCGATCGACATCGGTGCGTTCCGCGACGTGTATGTGTCGCTCGGCGAGCAGATCGAGGACGGCACCTGGATCGTCAGCCTGTACTACAGACCCTTCATCAGCTGGATCTGGCTGGGCTGCACCCTGATGGGCCTGGGTGGCGTGTTCGCTGCTGCCGATCGTCGTTACCGTCGTCTGGCCGCGCGCGACGCGACGGTGGCGGCCAACCAGCGCGTCGCCTGAGCGCGCGAAAGTCCTCACATGAAAGCGAAATTCCTCGTTCCCCTGCTCCTCTTCATCGGCCTGGCGGGCTTCCTAGCCTTCGGCCTCACCCTCAACCCGCGCGAGGTGCCTTCGCCGCTGATCGACAAGCCCGCGCCCAACTTCAGCCTCGCCCGGCTCGATGATCCCGCCAGACCGTTCGCGCTGGAGGAGATGAAAGGCCAGGTCTGGCTGCTCAACGTGTGGGCGTCGTGGTGCGTGGCCTGCCGCCAGGAGCATCCGCTGCTGGTGCAGATGGCCCGCCAGAAGATCGTGCCGGTGGTCGGCCTCAACTACAAGGAAGTGCGCGGTGACGGCGCGATCAACGCGCGCGGCATGGCGCTGGAGGCCGAGACGGCGATGGCCATCGAGCGTGCCCGCCGCTGGCTCACCGATCATGGCGACCCCTACGTGCTGTCGGTGCTCGACATCGATGGCCGCGTCGGCATCGATTTCGGCGTGTATGGCGTGCCCGAGACCTTCCTGATCGATGCCGAGGGCCGCATCCGCTACAAGCACATCGGCCCGATCACGCCGGAAAGCCTGCAGCAGGTGATCCTGCCCAAGATCGAGGAGGTCCGCCGTGCCGGTTGAGCGTTTCCCCAGGGCGCTGCGCGCACTGGCGCTGGCGGCGCTGCTCGGCGCCGCACTGCCGGCGATGGCACAGCAGCCGGCAGCCGATCCCGGCATGGCGCCGGCGGTGGCACCCGACCCGCAGCTCGAGGCCGACGTGATGGAGCTGTCGCACAAGCTGCGCTGCCTGGTGTGCCAGAACCAGTCCATCGCCGAATCCAATGCACCGCTGGCCCTCGACCTGCGCGACCAGGTGCGCGAGCAGCTCGCCAGCGGCCGCAGCAAGGACGACGTGGTCGATTACCTCGTTGCCCGTTACGGCGACTTCGTGCTCTACGAGCCGCCCTTCAAGGCCACCACCCTGCTGCTGTGGGGCGGACCGGTGCTGCTGCTGGTGGGCGGTGCGGGCTGGCTGGCCTACCGCCTGCGCCGCCGTGCGAGCGAACTCGCCGCCGCAGGCCACCTGAGCGAGGCCGAGCGCCAGCGCGCGCGCGAACTGCTCGCCGGTGCCGCCCAGCCTTCTTCTGAATCTCCGGAGTCCCGTTCGTGACCGCCTTCATCTTCTTTGCCGGCCTGCTGCTGGCCGGTGCCCTGCTTTGGATCCTGCCGCCGCTGTTCGGCGCTGCCGGGCGTGCGCAGCGCGAACAGGCGGCGCAGAGCAGCATGGCGCTGACCGTGTTGCGCGAGCAGCTGGCTGAACTGGACGCCGAGCTGGCCGCGGGTCGCATCGACGCCGCCAGTCATGCCCAGAGCCGGGAGGAACTCGAGCGCCGCGCGCTGGAGGAAGGCGAGGCGGCGGCCGAGCGCGCCCAAACGGCCGATGCGCGCCCCGAGCGGCGCTGGGCGCTCGGCCTCGGGCTGAGCGTGCCGGTGCTGGCGGTTGCGGGCTATCTGGTGTTCGGCACGCCGGCGGGGCTCGACCCCGCCAATGTCGCTGGCCAGCAGGGCTTCTCGCCGGAAGAGATCGCCGACATGGTGGGCAAGCTCGAAGCGCGCCTGCAGCAGGAGCCCGACAACGTCGAAGGCTGGATGATGCTGGCACGCTCCTATCTGGTGCTGGAGGACTACCCGAAGGCGGCGGCGACCTACGAGAAGCTGGCTAAGCTCGCGCCCGAGGAGCCCGACGTCTATGCCGACTGGGCCGACGTGGTGGCTGCCATGAAGGGCACCGTGGTCGGCGAAGCCGAGGAGCTGCTGCAGAAGGCCCTGGCGATTGCGCCCGAACATCCCAAGGCGCTCGCGCTGGCCGGCACCGCCGCCTACCAGCGTGAGGACTACGCTGCCGCGGCCGCGCACTGGGAGAAGATCCTTGCGCGTATCCCGCCGGGCGAGGACGTGGCGCGCGGCATCCGCGCCAGCATCAACGACGCCCGCGCCAAGGCGGGCATGGCGCCGCTGGACGAAGCCGCGGCCGCACCGGCGGCGACCGCAACCCTGAAGCTGTCCGGCCGTCTGGAGGTCGATCCGGCCCTGGTCGAGCGGCTGTCCCCCGACGATGCGGTGTTCGTGTTCGCCCGCGGCGAGGCAGGCGGCCCGCCGCTGGCGGCGCTGCGCTTCAAGGGCAGCGAGCTGCCACGCGATTTCAGCTTCGAGGGCGCAAGCCTGATGATGGGCGACGCCGTGTTGCCCGAGCGTGTCATCGTTGGCGCCCGGGTGTCCAAGGGCGGCGATGCCATGGCGCGCAGCGGCGACCTGGAAGGCCTGAGCGGACCCGTTGCCACCGACGCCAGCGGCGTCAGCCTGCGTATCGACCGCGTGCGCGAATAAGGCGCAGGCGCGTCGCGAGGATCCGGCGGGCCGCGATGCACGCCCGGTTCGTCAGCCGATATAGTTGAAGCGCACCCGCTTCACGTTGCACAACAGTTCGTAGGCGATCGTGCCCGCCGCTGTCGCGATGTGGTTGACGGGCACCTGCCGTCCCCACAGTTCCACCCGGCTGCCGAGGCCGGCGTCCGGATGCCCGGTGAGGTCGATGGTCAGCATGTCCATCGACACGCGCCCGATGAGACGTCCCGGCCGGCCGTCGATCGCCACCGGCGTGCCGTCCGGGACGACGCGCGGATAACCATCGGCGTAGCCCATTGCGACCAGGCCCACGCGCGTGCGGCGCTCGGCGACGAAGCGTGCGCCATAGCCGAGCGGTTCGCCGGCGTCGATCTCGCGCACTGCCATCACCGCGCTCTCCAGCGTCATCACCGGCTGCAGGCCATTGCCTTCGCCCGGCATCGGGTCGGCGCCGTAAAGCAGGATGCCGGGACGCGCCCAGTCGCCGCGTGCCTGCGGCCAGCCGAGGATGGCGCCCGAATTGGCCAGGCTGCGGCTGCCGGGCAGCCCGGCGGTGGCGGCCTTGAACCGTTCCACCTGGGCGGGCGTGGCGATGACCTCCGGCTCGTCGGCACGGGCGAAGTGCGTCATCAGCGTGATGTCGGCGACCTTTCCGCTTGCCTGAAGACGCCGCCAGGCTTCGGCGACCGCATCGCCGACGAAGCCGGCGCGGTTCATGCCGCTGTTGACCTTCAGCCACACGTTCAGTGGCCGCGCGAGCGGCGTCGTCTCGATCATGCGCAGCTGCGCCTCGTGATGCACGACGATCCACAGCGCGTGGCGAACCACCGCGTCCAGCTCCGTGGCATCGAACACCCCTTCGAGCAGCAGGATCGGATGGGTGATGCCGGCTTCGCGCAGTTCCAGCGCTTCCCCGAGGAAGGCGACGGCGAAACCGTCGGCTTCGTCGGCCAGCGCCTGGGCGCAGCGCACGGCGCCGTGGCCATAGGCATTGGCCTTGACCACGGCGAGGGCGCGGGCGCCATGGCGGGCGCGCGCGAGATGGTAGTTGTGCCGCAGCGCGGCAAGATCGATCAGGGCGCGGGCAGGACGCATCGTGAGGTTCCGGCAGGGGCGAGGCGCAACATGGTGCGCCGAAGCGGGCGGCGCTGCAACGCACCCACCGGGTGCGGCAGCCGGAGCCGTCGCGCCCGATGGGTGCGTTGCGCGCCTGCCTCGGGTTCAGGCGGGCGACAGGCTCAGCCCGGTCGCACGGCGCGTCGCCTCGCGGCCATAGCGGCTCAGGGCCAGGTCGTCGTGGCGGATTGCCGGCTGACGGCCGGTGACGAGGTCGGCGACGAGTGCGCCGGCACCGCAGGACATCGTCCAGCCCAGCGTGCCGTGACCGGTGTTGATGAAGAGCTCGGGGTAGGGCGTGGCGCCGACGATCGGAGTCGAGTCCGGCGTCATCGGCCGCAGCCCGGTCCAGAACTCGGCGCGCGGCAGGTTGCCGCCGGTCGGGAACAGGTCACCGACCACCCTCTCGAGGGTCTCGCGCCGACGCGGGTTCAGGCGCAGATCGTAGCCGCCCAGCTCGGCCATGCCGCCAACGCGGATGCGATCGTCGAAGCGCGTCACCGCGACCTTGTAGGTCTCGTCCAGCACCGTCGACTGCGGTGCGCCGTCGGCGTCGACCAGCGGCACCGTCAGCGAATAGCCCTTCACCGGATAGACCGGCAGGTCCAGGCCGAGGCCGGCCGCCATCTGGCGCGAGTAGCTGCCGAGCGCCAGCACGTAGCGGTCCGCGGCCAGCACCTCGCTGTGTTCGCCGTCGCCGACGCGCACGCCGATCACGCCACCGCCACCGGTCAGGATCTCGCGGATATCCACGCCGAAGCGGAATTCGACGCCGGCCTGGCGGGCAAGCTCGGTGAGCCGGGTGGTGAACAGGTGGCAGTCGCCGGTCTCGTCGTTGGGCAGGCGCAGGCCACCGGCCAGCGGGCTGCGGCTGCGGGCGAGTGCAGGTTCGACCTGCGGCAGTTCGTCAGCGCCGAGCAGTTCGTAGGGCACGCCGCACTCCTGCAGCACCGCGATGTCGCGCTGCGCCGCCTCGAGCTGGGCCTGGGTGCGGAACAACTGCAGCGTGCCGCGGCTGCGTTCCTCGTAGGCGATGCCGGTATCGGCGCGCAGCGTGCGCAGGCAGTCTCGCGCGTACTCGGACAGCCGCATCATGCGTTCCTTGTTCACCGTGTAGCGCTCGGCGCTGCAGTTGGCGAGCATCTGCATCATCCAGCGTAGCTGGAACAGGCTGCCGTCGGCGCGGATGGCGAGCGGGGCATGGCGCTGGAACAGCCATTTCAGCGCCTTCAGCGGAATCCCAGGCGCTGCCCAGGGCGTGGAGTAGCCGGGCGAGACCTGGCCGGCGTTGGCGAAGCTGGTCTCCAGGGCGGGGCCGGGCTGGCGCTCCAGCACGGTTACGCGCGCGCCGCGTTGGGCGAGATACCACGCCGTGGTGGTGCCGATGACGCCGCTTCCGAGTACGATCACATGCATGGCTGCCTCTCGCCTGAATGACGTTGGATGTACGCAGTTTAGGCAAGCGTGTGCAGTGAGTTTCACTTATAAACGGCAGTCATGCAGTGGAAAATAGGGTCTGCAGTGCCGTTTTCTCGCCGGAACAGCGAAATGCGCGAACTCGACCGAATCGACCGCAAGATCCTCGACCTGTTGCAGAAGGAAGGCCGTCTGTCGATGACGGAGCTGGCGCAGCGCGTCGGCCTGTCGGCGACACCGTGTACCGAACGTGTGCGCCGTCTCGAGCGCGAGGGGATCATCACCGGCTATCACGCCCGCGTCGACCCGCGTGCGCTCGGACGGCCGCTGCTGGTGTTCGTCGAGCTGAAGCTGTCGGCCAAGTCCAACGACACCTTCGACCGGGTGAAGAAGGAGCTGGCCTACGTTCCGGAAGTGATGGAGTGCCATCTCGTGTCGGGCGACTTCGACTACCTGATCAAGGCCCGCATCGCTGAGATGAGCGACTACCGCCGCCTGCTCGGCAACATCCTGCTCAAGCTGCCGTCCGCGACCGAATCGCGCAGCTATGTGGTGATGGAGGAGGTGAAGGAGAGCCTGTACCTGCCACCAGAGCCTTGACGCACATTGCGGGGCGGAAAGCAGAAGGGCCAACCTTTCGGGTTGGCCCTTCTGCTTGAATTCAGGTGGAGCGGGTGAAGGGAATCGAACCCTCGTCATGAGTCGGGTAAGGAGGCGGCCTCACGGCCACCCCCTCCCCTAAGAACCGTACGTGCAAGTTTCCCCGCATACGGCTCAAGCAACCCGGAAACGCCTCTACTTAAAGCAGGAGACGCCGGCAGGGCCGTACAACTTTTCCAGTACGTGGTGCTGCATATGGCAGTTCGGATGTAGCAGAACCAGATTGGTCAGCTTGTCCGTTCCTCGGTTGGATCGCTTCACGATG
Organism: Thauera humireducens; assembly: GCF_001051995.2. Lineage (NCBI taxonomy): Bacteria > Pseudomonadati > Pseudomonadota > Betaproteobacteria > Rhodocyclales > Zoogloeaceae > Thauera > Thauera humireducens. Next base: position 3,221,138 of record NZ_CP014646.1, read on the forward strand.
TGGTGTAGGTGCCACCCCGTTTCCTGCGTGATCCTCTGGTCGCAGATCGGGCAGATACCGCTTTGCCATCCCCACAACCACCGGAGTTTGTGGCGACCCTCGAGCGTCTTTTCCATCTTCCGGCTGAGGCGTTTGGAAAAATACTCGTCATACCTTGGGTCGTACGGGTTCGCTTCCCCCTTCACCTTGGTGTGCGGCCGTTTTCGGTAATCGCACAAGTTGGGGAGTTGCTTATCCATGACCGCAAACCGCCAGTCGCGCCCCTTGAGACACTTGAAATAGCGCAGTTTGATCCACCGTTTTCCCTTGTTAGGGTGACGGCGGCACGCCCAACGCCATAACGCTTCCCAGATGCGATGGTCGCATTTTGCAAACGCCTGGGATGACATCTGACTTCGATGATAGTTCGCCCAACCCCGTATGACCGGAGAGAGTGCGTCGATCACGTCGATCTGATGTGCAGCCTTCCGTTCGTGCAGCAAGCCGCGGATCTTGCTGAGAAACGCTTTGATATTCTTCTTCGACGGCTGTGTTACCAGCATGCCGTTGTAGAACCGTACGTTCCATCCCAAGAAATCGAATCCCTCGGTCACGTGTGTGATCTTGGTTTTCGTCTCCGAGAGCGCAAGACCCCTGGAAGCCAGAAACTTCTCAACCAGTGGCTTGACCGTCCGCTCCAGCAACTCGCGAGAGCTGCCAGTGATGACGAAGTCGTCGGCATACCGCACCAGGTTGATCTTGGCCGCTTGTCGGTCGCGCCGTGTAAACGGCAACGATTCGAGTTCGCGCTCAAGACCGTCTAGGGCGATGTTGGCCAGTACGGGCGAAATAATGCCGCCCTGCGGTGTACCCGCTTTCGTCGGGAAAAGCTGTCCCGTCTCGATGAACCCTGCCTTCAGCCACTTCCGGAGGATGCCTTTGTCCATGCAGACGTTGGCGATCAACCAGTCATGACTGATGTTGTCGAAACACCCTTTGATATCTCCCTCGAGTACCCATTTTGCCGAGTTGCCTCTGCCAAGTACGTTCCGTACCTGTTCGATCGCGTCAGCAGTGGAGCGCTCACGGCGGAAGCCGTAGGAGTTGTGATCGCCGATTGTTTCTGCAACAGGATCCAGCGCCAAGAGATGCAGCGCTTGCATGGCCCGGTCGCGCATGGTCGGGATGCCCAGTGGTCGGGTTCCGCCACTTGCTTTCGGGATATTTATGCGACGCAGCGGGAGCGGTTTGTATTTCTTGTTGCCGAGTTCGGCAACCGCTCGCCACTTGTCTTCTGGAGTGCCCCAGGTTTGCTTATCCACTCCTGGAGTTTTCCGACCGCGGTTCTCAGTGACCCTTCTCACAGCCAGCGCTTTCGCGCTAGAGGAGTTGGTGAGCAACCGCTGCAGGGTGCGAACCTTCCGCCATTCACCTGCTTGTACTGCCTTCGCAATTCGTTTCTGTAGCCCCGCGACAACTTTGCATGCCTTGACCCAGTGAATCTCGTGCCAAGAGCGCCAAGCTGCGAAGGCGACATCACAATCGTGCTGACTTGCGTCCATATCAACCTCCGGTTGAAATGGAGCGGGCGATGGGAGTCGAACCCACGTCTCTTGCTTGGGAAGCAAGGGTAATAGCCGTTATACGACGCCCGCTCTGTCCCTAGTGGGATAGACGCACTTCTCCCCTGGCGGGGATAGTACATCATCCCCGTCGGGTGCGATTTTACAGATCTGTCTTGCGACAGGTCACCAGATGGAAGTCTGCACGCTTTCGCGTCGGGGCGATCGTTTCATCCCCTATCCACGCCATTACAGCGAGGCATTTGCTTTTTCCATCCTCCTCTACCCACTGTGACACCGGTTGGTCTCACGACCGCCCTTGTCTGGCTTGACTGGCCAGACGCCACGTCGGGCTTACCTCGTTCCGTACAAGTAACAGAGTTGGGAAGGTCCTGCCTTTCCGCCGGTGATGCTATGTCAGCGTGTCCGCACCAAGCAAGCGGACATCCGATCACGTGCCATTTTGGCAGAGCCCGATACAACAAGTTGCGTTTGGCTCACCGAGCTTGACGACGTTTAGCGGCAGTTCACTTGTGTTGACCATCCAACTCAGTCTAGCGCCTCATTCGGGTGCAACTCCCGAAATCACACCGAACCCCTCACGGGATATGGCGTACCCCGTAAGGTGGCTACATTGTCAGAGCGCTTAGCACCCCACCGTTACCAGTGACGCACTGCTCCTAGACTACCGGGGGCTGAACCCCGGGTTCTGTCACCCCCTTTCGAGGGGCAGAACCATTACTCATACGGCCTTCGCCGTTTCGTGCCTTACGGCACTCTTTGAAAGGCTGAGTTTCTGTGCGCCCACCGCAATGGTGGTGATCCCGCAATGGGATCGCGTGGCACAGAGGCTACAGCTAGCCTTCGACTCGGCTCGAGTCGCACGCTTGGGAAGCTCAGGTAATAGCCATTATACGACACCCGCTGGGTCGACCAGCCCTGAGGCCGGCACGAGCAAGGTCGCCATTCTAATGGCCGGCTGCCCGTTGTGGCAATGCCGGCCTGGGCCGATGTCGGCCAGGCTCAGCTGTCCAGGGTCAGGTGGCCAAGCGCTCGACTGCCTCGCGGACCCGGGCGGGCTCGTCCATCTTCAGGATACGTTGCACCTTGGGTGCCAGGTCGCTGAGGTCCGAGCGCAGGATCTGCTGCTTGATCTCGAGGATGTTGCCCGGGTGCATCGAGAAGTTGCGCAGGCCCATGCCGAGCAGCAACAGGGTGTAGCTGGGATCGCCGGCCATCTCGCCGCACACGGAGACGGGCACGCCATAGCGGGCGCCTGTCGCGATCGTGCCGCCGATCAGCTTCAGCACCGCGGGGTGCAGCGGGTCGTAGAGATGGACGACCGCCTCGTCCGACCGGTCGATGGCCAGCGTGTACTGGATCAGGTCGTTGGTACCGATCGACAGGAAGGACAGGCGGCGGATGAACATGCCCAGCGACAGCGCCGCCGCGGGAATCTCGATCATGCCGCCGATCTGCACGGCTTCGTCGAACTTCTGCTTCTCCGCACGCAGTTCGGTCTTGGCCTTGTCGATCAGGGCCAGGCACTGGTCGATCTCCTGTGCATGGGCCAGCATCGGGATCATGATCTGCAGCTTGCCGTGTGCCGAGGCGCGAAGCAGGGCGCGCAACTGGGTCAGGAACATCTTCGGTTCGGCCAGCGAGTAGCGCACCGCACGCAGCCCCAGGGCGGGGTTGGGCTCGACGCGCGCCGGGGCGCCGGCCAGCGCCTTGTCGGCGCCGACGTCGAAGGTGCGGATCGTGACGGGTTTGGTCGGCAGCGCCTTGAGAACGGAGCGATAGGCTTCGTACTGCTCGTCCTCGTCGGGCAGCGTGTCGCGGCCGATGAAGAGGAACTCGGTACGGTACAGGCCGATGCCGTCGGCGTTGGCGGTCTTGACTGCGGGCAGATCCTTGGGGCCCTCGATGTTGGCGAGGAGATTGATCGTCTCGCCGTCGAGGGTGGAGGCGTGGGTGTCGCGCAGGCGGTTGAGCTTGGAGCGTTCGATCTCCAGTTCGCTGCGGCGCAGGCGGTACTCCTCGACGATCCGTTCGTCCGGGCCGACGATGATCACGCCGCGGGTGCCATCGACGATGACGAGCTCGTCGGCCTGGAGGAGGTCGCGTACGTGGTGCAGGCCGACGACTGCCGGGATCTTCAGGCTGCGGGCGACGATGGCCGTGTGGCTGGTGGGGCCGCCCACATCGGTGACGAAGCCGGCGATATTGTGGTCGCGAAAGCCGATGGTGTCTGCGGGCGACAGGTCGTGGGCGACGATGATGGTGCCCAGCCCGTCGCGGCGCTTGGGCGGCAGGTGGCCGGGGTGGCCGAGCAGTACCTTGACCAGGCGCTCGACCACCTGCACCACGTCGGCCTGGCGTTCGCGCAGGTAGGGGTCCTCGATCTGGCGGAACTGCTCGACCAGGTGATTCATCTGCTGCACCAGCGCCCATTCGGCGTTGCAGCGTCGCGTCTCGATCAGGTTGCGCGCCGAGTCGATCAGCAGCGGGTCGGCCAGCATCATCAGCTGCAGGTCGACGAAGGCGCCGACCTCGCTGTGCGTCTGACCCGAGGTGGCGGCCGCCTTCAGGCCGACCAGCTCGCCCTGCACGGTGGCGACGGCGTCGTCCAGACGAGCCAGTTCGTCTGGCAGGTGCCTGGGCTGGACGAGGTAGTGGTTAACCTCGAGTAGGGCATGCGAGATCAGGTGCACATGGCCGATCGCGATGCCCTGGGAAACAGGCAGGCCGTGGAGGGCGAAGGTCATGTTTATTCTCCCTCGCCGAACCTGTCCGCGATCAGGTCCTGGATGGCCTGCAACGCCTTGTCGGCGTCTTCGCCTGCGGTGTCGATGGTGATCGTGCTGCCGCGGGCGGCCGCCAGCATCATCACGCCCATGATGCTCTTGGCGTTGACCCGCCGGCCGTTGCGCTCGAGCCAGACCTCGCAGGGGAAGCTGCTGGCGAGTTGCGTCAGCTTGGCGGACGCGCGGGCGTGCAGCCCCAGTTTGTTGATGATCTCGGCGTCGGCCTTCGGCATGGTGTGCTCCCCCGCAGTGTTCTCGTGCGCGCTCTCAGGCGCCTAGGTTGATTCGATGTGCAGCACGCCGTCACAGCCACCGGACACGGCGCGCTTGAGCAGCGTGTTCATGTCGCGCTCGCGGTAGGTGAGCACCCGCAGCAGCATCGGCAGGTTGACGCCGGCGACCGCCTCGACGCGACCGGGCTCGATCAGCTTGGCGGCGACGTTGCACGGCGTGGCGCCGTAGATGTCGGTCATTACCAGCACGCCATACCCGCTGTCGGCCCAGCCGAGCATCTGCCGCGCCTGCGGCAGGATGTCGAGCGGGTCGTCCTGCGCTGACAGCCCGAGTTGAACAATCTGTAGGGGGCGTTTGTTGAGCACGTGGCAGGCGCACTGGATCAGCGATTCGCCGAGCGTGCCGTGGGTTATGAGGAAGATTCCGATCATGTCGTCTCGCTTTTCTCCGCTGGCGATTCTAGCCGATGGGGCGCAGCTCGGCTGGGACGTTAACGGGGTTTCAGGGCTCAATCTCGCAGTGGCCTGAAAATGGCAAATGAGAGGCGTGGGCGCCAAGTCCATGATCTGAATGGAAGATTGCGCTTTGTGGGTAGAGGTGCATTTGTTAGAATGCATTTGCTCAAATATTCCACAAACAACAACTGCCCCTGATCGGGCAATCAGCAGGAGAGCCAATGACTGACAAGAAGGATCCAATGATCCCTGACGGGGCCGTCAACCCCATCGATACCGATTACCAGGTCGGGCAGGACAACATCATCGTCAACGTCGGCCCCTTCGGTCTTGACATCCACAACCGCGTGTTCGCCATCTCCGGCCTGCTGGTGGTGGCCTTCGTCGTGCTGACGCTGGCTTTCCAGAACCAGGTCGAGCCGATGTTCAGCGGCATGCGAAGCTGGCTGACGTCCAATCTGGACGGGTTCTTCCTCGCCGCCGGCAATGTCTTCGTGCTGGTGTGCTTCGTGGTGGCGTTCTCGCCGCTGGGCAGGGTGCGTCTGGGCGGCACCGAGGCGACGCCGGACTATTCTTACCTTGGCTGGTTCTCGATGCTGTTTGCAGCGGGCATGGGCATCGGCCTGATGTTCTTCGGCGTGTCCGAGCCGCTGTCGCATTTCGGTAGCGCGTTGGGCGGCACGGCGGTCGAGAACGGCGTGCGTACGGACTGGGCTCCGCTCGGCGGCGCGGCCGGTGATGCCGCGGCCGCCACCCGCCTCGGCATGGCCGCCACGATCTTCCACTGGGCGCTGCACCCGTGGGCAATCTATGCGGTGCTCGCGCTGGGCCTGGCGCTGTTCTCGTTCAACAAGGGGCTGCCGCTGACGATCCGCTCGGTGTTCTATCCCTTGCTGGGCGAGCGTGTGTGGGGCTGGCCCGGCCACTTCATCGACATCCTCGCCGTGCTGGCGACACTGTTCGGCCTGGCGACCTCGCTCGGCTACGGTGCGGCACAGGCCAGTTCGGGCTTGAACTTCCTGTTCGGCGTGCCGCTCGGCAATACCACCCAGGTGCTGCTGGTGATGGGGATTTCCGCGATTGCCCTGGCGTCGGTCGTCGCCGGGCTGGATGCGGGCGTGAAGCGCCTGTCCGAGATCAACATGCTGCTGGCGCTGCTGCTGATGCTGTTCGTGATCACGGTCGGCCCGACGCTGGACATCGTCACCGGCTTCTTCGCCAATCTCGGCGCCTACCTCGAATACCTGCCCGCGCTGGCGAACCCTGTCGGGCGCGAGGACGTGAACTACTCGCAGGGCTGGACGGCCTTCTACTGGGCGTGGTGGATCTCGTGGTCGCCCTTCGTCGGCATGTTCATTGCCCGCGTGTCGCGCGGCCGCACGGTGCGCGAGTTCATCGTGTCGGTGCTGATCGTGCCCTCGCTGGCCTGCGTGCTGTGGATGACGGTGTTCGGCGAGACGGCGATCACCCAGCTCGTGCGCGACGGCTACGAGGCGGCGAGTCAGGCCGAACTGCCGCTGCAACTCTTCACCATGCTCGACGCGCTTCCGCTGGCGCAGATCACCTCCTTCATCGCCATCGTGCTGGTGGTGGTGTTCTTCGTCACCTCGTCCGACTCGGGCTCGCTGGTCATCGACGTGATCTCGGCCGGCGGCAAGGTCGACGCGCCGGTGCCGCAGCGCGTGTTCTGGGCGGTCTTCCAGGGTCTGGTGGCGATTGCGCTGATCCTGGGCGGCGGCCTGGTGGCGCTGCAGGCGATGGCGGTGTCGACCGGTCTGCCTTTCGCCATCGTGCTGCTGGTCGCGAGCGTGTCGATCATCAAGGGGCTTGCGTCCGAACCACGGTCGTCCTGAACCTCGCATGACGGCCCGGTCCCGCCTGCACGGTGTATGTTCGCACCGTGCCGGCGGGACTGCTCCTTTTCGCCCCGCTTCACAGACGCCCTTTCCACGGATCGAACCCATGCAGGTCGAACAGCTCGAGATCCTCGATTTCCTTCGCGCGCACCCGCCGTTCGGCGACCTGCCGGACGACGTGCTGGAGCGCGTGGCCGCTGCGGTCGACGTCCGCTACTACAAGGCCGGCGAGCAGATCGTGGCCTTCGGCCAGCCGGCCGAGTTCTGGCATGTCGTGCGCAGTGGCGCGGTGGAGGTCTTCCGTCGCAACGGCACGCTCTACAACCGCCTGACGGCAGGTGGCTACTTCGGCGAGTTCGGCCTGCTGCGCCACGGGCGCGTGCGCTTCCCGGTGACGGCGCTGGAGGACACGCTGCTGTACCTGATTCCGCAGCCGGTGTTCCTCGAGCTGTTCGAGAACAACGAGGCCTTTGCCGACCACGTCGAGATCGAGGACCGCACGCGGCTGCGCCAGGTCATGTCGCGCCGCGAGGACGCCAACGACCTGATGTCGGCCACCGTCGACACCCTGGTCGGCCGCGCGGCGGTCACCCTCGGCAGCACGGCGACCGCGCACGAGGCGGCACGGCGCATGACCGAAGAGGGCGTGTCCTCGCTGCTGATCGTCGATGACAACCCGGACGTGCCGGAACTGCCCCTGCTGTCGGGCATCCTCACCGACCGCGACCTGCGCACCCGTCTGCTCGCGCCCGGCCTCGGCTACGACACCCCGGTGGCCGACATCATGACTGCCGGCGTGGTCACCGTGGCCCACAACCAACTCGTGTTCGAGGCCATGCTGGCGATGCTGCGTCACAACGTGCATCACTTGCCGGTGATGAAGAACCAGCGCCCGCTGGGCATCATTGCCCTGTCGGACATCATCCGCTACGAGTCGCGCAACAGCCTGTTCGTGGTCGGCAGTATCTTCCGTGCGCAATCCATGGACGAACTCGCCGCGCTGGTGCCCGATGTGCGCGCGTGCTTCGTGCGCATGCTGGGCGAAGACGCGAGCTCGCACATGGTGGGCAGCGCGATGGCCGCGATCGGGCGCAGCTTCAAGCAACGCCTGCTGGAGCTGGCCGAGGCCGAACTCGGCCCGCCGCCCGTGCCCTATTGCTTCCTCGCGCTCGGGTCGATGGCGCGGCAGGAGCAGCTCATCGTCACCGACCAGGACAATGCGCTGGTGCTGGACAACCGCTTCGACCGCGCGCAGCACGATGCCTACTTCGCGGCGCTCGCCGCCTTCGTCAGCGACGGCCTGGCGCGCTGCGGCTACAGCTACTGCAGCGGCGGGGTGATGGCGACCAACGAGAGATGGCGCCAGCCCCTGCGCGTGTGGGAGCGCACCTTCAGCGACTGGATCGAGCGGCCGACGCCGGAGTCCCTGCTCAACGCCGGCATCTTCTTCGACCTCGACGGGGTGTGGGGGCGGGTGGAGTGGGCGGCGCGCCTGCGCGAGCTGATCGCGCGCAAGGCGAAGGGCAACGCGCGCTTCCTCGCCTGCATGGCGCGCAACGCGCTGCTGCGCACGCCGCCGCTGGGCTTCTTCAAGGACTTCGTGGTCGAATCCGACGGCCGCCACACCCGCGTCATCAACATCAAGCGCCGCGGCACCGCGCCGCTGGCCGACCTGATCCGGGTGCATGCGCTGGCGATCGGCTCGGCCTCGCTGAACTCCTTCGAGCGCCTGAAGGACATCATCGACGCCGCCATCCTGCCGCTGGGCCGCGGGCAGGATCTGTACGATGCGCTCGAGTTCATCGCCATGGTGCGCGCCCGCCACCAGGCGGAATCCCTGGCGGCGGGCGAGGCGCCGGACAACAGCATCGATCCGGAAAAGCTGTCCGAGTTCGAGCGCAAGAGCCTGCGCGACGCCTTCCTGATCCTTGGCAACGCGCAGAAATTCCTCAAGTACCGCTACCAGCCCGGGCGGGCCAACTGAGGACGGCCCGATGCTGCATCTGGGGGATCTGAAAGGTACGCAAGGGCACGCTCCGCGCAGGCGAGGCGACCCGCCGGGCGCGCTCGACTGGCCGCGGCGTTTCATCGATCTGGCCGCCGGTGCGGACGACCCGCGGCTGCGGGCCTTCTACGCGCGTGGGGTGCCTGCAGGCGATACCGTGCTGCAGGACGTGCCGATGGTCGCGCTCGACGTCGAGACCACCGGTCTCGACCCGGCGCATGACGAGATCGTCAGCATCGGCGTGGTGCCGATGACGCTCGGCCGCATCGCCTCCAGTGCCTCGCGCTACTGGGTGCTGCGGCCCCGCAGCGAACTCAAGCCCGACTCGGTCACCCTCCATGCGATCACGCACGCGCAGATCGATGCGGCACCCGATCTCGGCGCGATCGTCGATGAGCTGCTCGCGACGCTTGCCGGCCGCGTGGTCGTCGTGCATTGCCGGGAGATCGAGCGGACGTTCCTCGATCTGGCGCTGAAGGCGCGGATTGGCGAAGGGCTGGAATTCCCGGTCATCGACACCATGGCGCTGGAGGCACGACTGCACCGCCAGCCGGCGCCCGGCCTGTTCGCCCGCCTGTTCGGGCGCAAGCCGGAGCCGGTGTCGATCCGTCTTGCCGACAGCCGCGCGCGCTACCGCCTGCCGCGCTACCGCGCCCATCACGCGCTGACCGATGCGCTCGCCACCGCCGAGCTGCTGCAGGCGCAGGTGGCGCACCGGTTCTCGCCGGATACGCCGCTGCGCGCGCTCTGGCTGTGATTACTCCAGCCCTTGCGAGTGCTCCTATGTGCGTGGTTGCGGCCCGTGGACAGTCCCCAAATGCCTTATAAACGCTGCTCTTTGGCCCATTCTCGCAGATGTCCACGGAAGGCACCATTTTCCGGCTGAACTCGAACAGGGATGTCCACACCGTTTATGCCAAGTAAGATACGGTGAGCATCGTGTGCATCCACAGGTCTGACTGCGCATGGAAAGTAGGCTAACGATGAGTTTGAGTTGCCCCACTAATTTCGTCCTCCAACGTAGTCGTCGCAGGATCGACACAACGAGAGGAAGAGCGACGTGAAGCGCGTCTCGAAGCAGGAACACACGGCTGAGTTCAAGGAGCAGGCCGTCAAGCGGGCCGACGAGGTCGGTAGCATCGGCCGTGTTGCCGACGAGCTGGGGTTAGTTGAGCAGACGCTGCGCAACTGAGTCAAGGCGGCGAAGGCGGGCAAGCTGAATCCAGCCGGGGCAAGCAGATCATTGTCCAGCAGATGGAGCTGTCCCGGTTGCGCACTCAGGTGGCGCGGCTCGAGATGGATCTGGAGGTCAAAAGAGAAGCGGCGGCCTATTTCGCGATGGATCTGCTGTGAAATATGCCTTGATCGGGACGTAGCGCAGATCCTTTCCGTTGCCTGTCCTGCGCGACGCCTTATCGGTGCGCCGGCGCGACTTTGGGGCTTGGTGGGGCGGCGGAACGCCGGACCGCAAGCGACTGACTGTTGTGCAGGCCCCGGGTGCTGATTCGCACGGGTCATTAGGTGGTCCGACAGGCATGCGAGGCACGACTCATCCACGCTGAGTTGCGTGGGCGTGGCTACCGGATTGCCTTGGCGCGCATTGACCAGTTGATGCGCGAGAATGGCATCCGGGTACAGCACAAGCGGCGCTACAAGGCGACGACCGACTCCGGGCATCACCTGCCCGTGGCAAAGAATGTGCTCGAGCGCCAATTCGCGCCTGAGGCGCGCAATCTCGTCTGGACGAGCGACATCACCGACATCGCCACCGACGAGGGAGCATTGTACCTGGCGGTCGTGATCGATCTGTTCGATCACGAAGTGATCGGATGGTCAATGAAGCCAATGCTGACGACCTGCCTGGTGATCGACGCGCTGTCGATGGCATGGTTTCCCCTGCGGCCGGGACCGGGCATGCTATTCCGCTCCGACAAGAAAAGTTGGTATGCCAGCCAGGCTTACCAGGCCCGGCATGGCCGCCATGCGTCATGCGCGGGTCGATGTCGCGCAAGGGCAACTGCTGGGACAGCGCACCGACTAAGGGCTTCTCCAACAGCCACAAGAATGAGCGGGTGCATGGCGTGAGCTACCCGACCCGAAAAGAGGCCACGAGCGATGTGCTCCAAGACCTCGTCGCGTCCTACAACCGGCGCCTCCGCCGCGCCAGCTTGGGATGTCTGGCGCCGACTGCGTTCTTGCAGAACTGGATCGAACAACAGCATCAGCAAGAAGTGGCAGCCTTAGCGCGGCCAGTTAAACGGCGGAAAACGTTGGGTGCCTCATCAGCGCAATAAAAAACATCTCGGCAGTGATTGTCCTGCACCTCGTCTCAGCGTCGACTTATCCCCGCATCTTCCAAAGCATCAAGTAGTTCAATAATCTGCAGGTCGGCATCGACTAATAGCCCCGCAACGATGTCCCGCTGAGTTCGCGCATCCACAAACCTCTCATTGATGCCCCTATTCCTGCCCCGCATTTTAAAAAGTCTTTGACGTTCGGAAGTCGACTGATCTTCGCTATGAGTCTTAACCCATTCTTGGATCTCGATCACCAGCAATGGAAAACGAGACTTGCGCAGCGCACTTGGGTCGCAATCCGCCTCACGCGCCACATTGTTCTGCGTCACTCGCGTACCACGCGGTAGTAGTTCAGGTACCCCGTGTTTTAAGCGCTCAAAGGCGTCCCGAAACCTGCCCTCTGCATTGTCGGATCTATTCTCTGTTGATGTGAACAAAGTAGTTCTCCAGTCCTCGACGCTCCTGTTCCAGATGGCGATATCGAGGTGTGTCAGGTGCAGTCATCGCCAACTCCTCGACAATGCCTTCTAGGCGAAGCTTATTAGCTTCTGCTTGATTACGATCAAACAAAACATTAATACAGCATGACTTTCCGTTTCCCCCAGCGCAGTCGCCAATCGATGAAATGCAGTCCCCTTCACAAGGACTATTCTTCATGCACGCACCCAATACCGTTCGACGAAAGTTGATCTGTTTATTTCTTGCAGCCCGCTCGTAGTGCTGCGCGTCATTCTCCGAAATTAACACAATTTCACTTTGATCATGAGCTGTTGCCCCAAGCAACCTCGCCTTTTGCTCATCACCATATGGACTGATAAACCGATTGCTCTGAACATCAATAAGCGCCCGACCCATCGTCTCATACTGTGTTGAAACTAAAAGCTCCCGTGCTTTATCGCTAAGTTGTAGTGAAGAACTTCCTCTTCCATAATATAAAGCCATCATTCGACTTAGGTGCTTTAACTCAAATTGAAGTGACGAGTCGCTCACGTCGCCTGACGCTAGAACATTAACTGCGCCAGTCCTTCTTAGTTGGTGCCAAGTAAAACGCCAAGGCTTTCCTGATTGAAAGGTACTTACATCCAGTGTTGGAGTCACCGCTCGTGCGAGGCGTAAATCATCATCGGTCACTGTAATCTGCCCTAAGTCGAGAAGGCGTGGATTTGCTGCTATCACCATGTTGAGCGTTAGAATACGTGGTCGAATAGACGAATTCCCATTTTCAGGTCTACTCCACGGCTCAAAAGCGCGATTCAATAAATAATGGGGATCCACTGATTTGGGCTGTGACAAGCAGTTTAGACGTAGTCTTGCAATAGACCTTAGCGCATCGATCGATGGTGCCACTGAGGGGCTTGTGATCCAAAGGGCATTGGGATCGGGGTCTGTCTTTGTCGTTTCACCTTTGATCAGTGGGACCCGCCCGAAGATCTCATCTTCGTGCCAGATGAGGCAGTCCGATCGCAAGCTTCCACCTTCAGTGCAGCGCATTAGGGTAAAGCTTAGGATGTCACCCAGTGCTGCATACTGAACCGTATTTAAATACGTGGTGAAGGAATGGATGCCGAGAATCGAGGGGCTTCCAATCCATCTTTCAAGCACGTCTGCAATTCCGAACTTGATTGCTGTCTCACGAAACGGGCCGTAGTATGTAGCGCCTATCCGTCTACCTGTTTTTCCGTTAAGTGCGGACTGAAACGGGTGGCGAAACTTAAGTCGCCGCTCATTCGGTGAGTTCCGGGACCAGGCGCCGTTATCCTCATAGGCATCAACAGCGAATTTGAAGCAGCTCTCGATCTGATGCTGATATTTAATATAGTCGGCAACGCAACTTGAAAAGCGGTTTACGAGGTATGTCCATATCCGCGGTGGAATATACTCCGTTTGCTGGCAAGTGTGCTCGGGCTGCGCTGCTTTTAGACGCCTAAGGCTAGATCTGTCTAAAAGTTCAAAGCCTAACGTATCCCGTGCGCCGCGCAGTCGCTCTAGTTCGGATAATATGTTTTCAAATTGGCTGGCGGAAATTGCCTTAGCAACTTCATCAATGATTCGGGGGTGGCGCGAAAGATCGGATGCGATAATTTTATGCGAACTGCAAACGGCAATAATTTTTCTAAACTGCTTAGCAATATTTAGTAAAGTTGCGGGACTCTTTACGCCGCGTGGCCCCCATCCTCGCCATGTTATTATTAGCCGCAGGATATCGGCGTTTCTCTGGTCGATGACAGGTGATCGAGAGTTTAACTTTGGTCCATCACCAAAGTTTATTGACGCTTGCGTGCCAGTCCAGGGCCAGAGAGGCCATATCGAGTCTCCCCATCGCGCAACGACTGTCCCTTTTGCATCTGTTATACAGGGCCAATCTCGAGGTGGTGGCCAACTTGGGGGGCGAAATGTGCAATCAGTGCCTTCGCTGCTTGGAGCGTCCAACTGAAGACCCCACTCACTCATAATTGACATTTCAGAGTCCTTCTGCGCTTTTTATTACGTAACGCCAATGAGGATGAAACTCCCCCTCTTCAACGCGATTGGCTGCCTCTTCAGTCCAGGCAAGACGTTTCGCGTTCGAAGAACGGAACCACGCCAACTTGGTCGTGAGCGCCTGAAGAGTAAATTCGACATGACGTACCGGATCTATACCCCTATTGGCAGGAAGTGATCCCTTTAATAGCAACACATTGAGGTGCCGCATACTTGTCAGAGACCAAACATAGTCCAAGGTATCTATATCCCGATGCTGGTTGCAGAAGAGGCATCCCGCGGGGTGAGTACAATCGGGCTTGGGCGTTCCATCCGGCAAATCGGGTATTGCAGTTGCAACGCCACTGCATATACCCGGACCAACGGATGGTAGGGGCGCGGCGATCAGTCTTGGATCATTTTTTCTCCAGAAAAGCGTGAACTCCGATAGTGCCAACTGGAGGCTCGGTTTCTCGTAGTGTCGAAGGAGAGTCTCTCTTGTATGCTGAGCCTGCTCAGCCGTTAAAGCGGAATCGTTCGAGTAACGCAATAACCAGTTTATTCTTGTTTTGCGCAGCTCGCGCGGGGCGATGAAACGAATGTTCGTTAGCCTGCAATATTTGTATCGGATTCTATCGAAGCCAGGCGTTGTGGTGTCGCTCGATCCATGCGGACGTATGAACGGGAAAAGAAGTTGGGGACGTTCGCTCAAGAATATCTTATCGCACCAATTGAGATAGCGTTCGAAATGCGGTTTGTAGCTGGAAAAAATTTCAAAAAGAACGCTGCCTTGGCGTCGATGCTTGTAATCTTTAACCTCATATCCGTCGGTCGTGCTCTTATAGCTAAATTGAGAGCGCTTCAATCTGCTCGCCTGACTGAGATTCATGCCGGTTTGAGCGATAAAAACGAGTAGCTCGAGTGCTATACGAAGATTGATTGCCGGAAATCGAGTGCGAGTGCTACGCTCGGCTTCCCAAGCGGCCCTTAGTTTCAAGACAGTTGCGGTAGATGCTTTGTGCTCATATCCGTCCTTTAAGCAGGCTACTTTTTCTGGGTTGGCAAGCCAACACCACTCATCAGCGATTTTCCCGTCTGGCAGTGGAATTCTTATTGGAAGGGATCCGTAGATGGCGTCAACATCGAGGTGTTCTATTAGTTGCACGCAAAGTTGGCCAAAGGCGAACGTTTCAGCGAGAATTTTTTTGTCCGCTGCGATTGAATCTGTGTGGCGGTGCTTCTTTGGAAAAGATATACATGACGTGAGAATCAATGGTTGTGCGAGTTCAAGGGCGGCGGTCAGGATGCTTGATACAACCAATGCCTCTGTGTAAACGGTGCTTTCGGAGTACTTGAGTTTGCGAACCTGAAGTTTCTTGGATTCGCACCATTGTCGATATTTGTCCTCGACAGTTTCTATGTCAAATACCCCTCCGGTGCTCTCGATCCAAGTAATGAAATGGCGAAGCCTTCTTATCGTATCCTCTGCTGTCCTTAAGGATCTGCCGCCTTGGATGCGCGCGAGAATTTCGTCGTGTATTTTTGTTAATAGCGGAATCCGTTCAGGTAGGGGTGGACCGAGTTGGTTATTGGCTATGGCTCGAATTGCAGCTTTTGGATGGGCTCGTGCGGCCCCGAGGTAGAACAGTGTGCTGAGGTTCCAGGGGGATTTATTTTTACTGAAATTTACTGACGGGAAAGTGAGATCTGGTAAGTCGGGATCTAGCATCCTACTTTCCTTGGATTTTTTCTTTCAAACAGAGAAAGGTTTCTGTGAATGCGTTTGCTACCTGTATTTTTGCTTCTGTGTGCTCGATAAATTGAATGTAGCGAAATGTAGTGCTAGCATTCTTGTGCAGCATTGCTTGTCGAACGAACTCTAGCGCTGCTTTGTGGTTGGCCACTTTTAGACATAGTGACATCAGCCATGTCCCAAACGTTGCTCTGGTCTGATGGAAATGGAATTTTTGGAGGAATTTCAAGCCGTTTTCTCGGCCCTTGCGGCGAAGATCAACCATCTCTCGACCGATGGAGGAGGGTTTGTATGGACGATTGAATCTGGTAAGGAACAAGAGTCTCTTATATTGGTGTTCGGATTTTATGGCGCGGTCTAGTCGGCGGCGTGATGTTGCGTATTGACGCAGGAGTGACATGAGTTCATTTGGGATCATGAGTTCACCGCTGACATCAAATTTTGTCGCAATTTGAGTTCCAGGGCCGACAGGAAGGACCCACATTCCAGGGGTATGGGGATCTTGTATTGCGCTCTCAAGTGCAGTGGTCGTGAATGATAGGATTGTTCCGAGTCGGGCTCCGGTGTAGAACCCGATTAATAGGATTAGGTACAGTTCGGATGATGTATTTTCACGGGCGAAAGAGATTAATGCGGACATATGTTCTTCCGTAAGGGGAAGGAGTCCGTCCTCTAGGATCAGCCCCGGCCGAGGACGATTTGGAATTGATATGTCCGTTGTAACGCGCTGAATTGTCCTTTCAAAGCCGACGCTATCGTAGTAGTGAACGATGATTGAGCGGTCTTGCCACAACGGGGTGCTGGATCCGATGAAGCCGCGTGCGGCAGCGTATCGGTAGAATCGGATAACCGCCCTCATCCGTGCCGTGGTGGTGGATGGAGCCAAAGTGCCCTGATCGCGCTGTTCGACTAAAGCGCCGCGATAGCGGACTATGACTCGGCTTGCTTTGAGTTTTGGAAAGTGGCGCCAGTCTGCTTCGGTTGATTCCAGCCAATCAGCGTATTTGTGAAGGTGCTCGAAGAGGTTCCGGATCGTAGCTAGTTTTTGGTCTTTGGTTCGCGCCATTTCTAGTGACCAAAGGTTTGCTTCGCGCCAGGGTCTTCCATCCCGCCAGTAGATCTGTGGGAGTCGGTCAACGACCTTAATGGTTGTATCAAGGACCCAAGTGACCTTGCGATCGATTACTTCTACGCGGTGAGGAACGTAGTGGATGTATTCGAGGTTCGCCATTGCGTAATTACTTTTGAGCTGATTCGTGGTTCAGTGTCGCTGGGTGGATTTGTGGCGGAGGGCTATTGCGATCAGGCGGGCCTCGCCTCGCTTTCCGAATGGGCGTCCTCTAAGGAGCGCATCAACTACATGAGGGGGGAAACCGTGTGCTTTCGCCCAGGCCGCGATTGTCCGTCCCGTTTCGTTAAAACCGGGCTGATTGCATCGGTTCAAGCATCCGCCACGCGGCACCCCGTCTCGAGTACGCATGAGATACATTGAAGCTACGTTTGTCGGAAAAGTCAACAAATGGAACAAAGCAATCCAAAACGAAACACCAAAGGGCTCGGCTACGGGGACAGGATCAGGGAGGAGAGGGCAAGGTTGCGGATGACCCAAGCGCAGTTCGCCAGTTTGGCGGGGGTATCGAGGGCTGCTCAGGTGCACTATGAACTTGGGCAGCGGGTTCCAGATCTGAACTACCTCGCTGCGCTTGATTCGTATGCGGATGTGTCATACATCATCACTGGCGAGTCGACGCTGCAGCAGTGCTCCAAGGCCCTCGATTTGAGAATTTGTGAGGTGATCTTTGCTGCAATCGACGCTTGGGCAGATGAGTCAAACAGATCGGTGAGTGCGAAACTCAGGGCTGAGTTGTTTCTCTTGTTCTATCAGCAGTTCTCGGCGACTGGTAGGGTGGAGCCTGGATGGATTAAGACGACGCTGAGTCTTGTGAAGTGATGTTGGGGTGTTAGTCGTGAATGCTGAAGAGACGAAGATGTTTGACGCAGTGCGCCGTGTTCTCAGACTCGCTGACCAAGCCAATGAGCTTGCCGCCGATCGTAAATGCGAGTGGCAGTGTACGCATTCTTCCGAGGCAGGCAGGTACGATGCTGCTATCGCCGAAATCTGCTTCGGGCTAGGGATGCTGGCTATCGCGCTATTTGCGGCGCTCATAGCTGCCGTGATGATTGATGTCGTGAACAAAGTGTTGTTTTCCGCCTTTTCGTTGGTATCTCTGATCGGCTCAGTCATTCGGCTCGACCGGATAGGGCGGGCGTTCAGAGCGAAATAGGAGTTCGGATGCCAGCGGACCTTGGAGCTGACGTTCCATAGAGACGTATGCTTTCGGTGGCGGCGGTAGGTCAGAGAGTAGATCGAGATCGGCATGCGAGCGGGTGCGAGTTGATGGGGTGCCGTGTGCGACAATCCCGCCCGAACTCAACCGCTCGAACACCCGATGACCACCCGCCAAGCCCCCGAAATCTTCCAGATCCCGCTCGACGAGCTCGACCCGGTGGGCCTGCCGCCACGCGGCACGGCCGAGTTCGAGCAGGCGGTGATCGGGCGCTACGCGCTCGACTACGCGGCGCGCGGTTGGCAGGCCGTGGTGGCGGTCGATGACGCGTTCGTGCGCGTGGTCGCGGTCCCCGAGCGCGGGGTCGAGCCGAAGGCCTACGTGCTGGGGCTGCTGCAAAACGGCTTCCTGGAGGATGCGCTGCCGGTGCTCGAGGCGCTCGACGGCATGCTCGACGACGCTGAACTCGCCTACAGCCACGGGTTGTGTTTGTCCGAACTGGGGCGACCGGCAGAGGCGGTCGCCCCGCTGCAGCGGGCGGTCGAACTCGACCCCACGCACGCGAACGCGTTCATCGCGCTCGGGGTAGCGTTCGCGCGCACCGGGCGCGCCGACGAGGCGGCCAACGCGCTGCGCGACGCGGTCAAGCTCGAGCCCGAGAACGCCTTCGCCAAGCGCAACCTGGCGGCGGTGCTGATGCGGTCCGGCCGGGCGGCCGAGGCGCTGCCGTTCTTCCGCCAGGCGGCGAGCCTCGCGCCGGCCGATCCGGGTGTCACTGACCGCCACAATAGAGCCACCGATGATCGGCATATAGAAGCCACTCGAACCGGGCTCTGACGGACGTCGTTGGGGGGTCAAGAATCGATGTTTTTCGGGGTGGTGGCAAGGGCGCTTTTCGCCCGATTCGGTCCCTGTCGGGGCGCACGGTAGGAGGCCCCGTCGAGGGTGAGGCAGTAGGCGTTGTGGCGCAGGCGGTCGACGGTGGCCGAGGCCAGCAGCCGGTTACCGGGGAAGGCCTGGTCCCACTCGGTGAAGTCGAGGTTGCTGGTGACGAGGGTGGCAGCACGCTCGTAGCGCTCGGCGATGAGGTCGTGCAGATCCTCGTCGGCGGGGGCGCGAAGGGGTTTGAGGCCGAAGTCGTCGATGATGAGCACCGGCACGCGGGCCAGTTGCTGCAGCTTGCGCTCACAGCGAAGCTTTCAAGCGGTCGGTGGTCTCGGCGTGTTGTGAGCCAGGCGTCTCGGTGGCTGGGATTGCCTTGGCCAACGGTCTGAACGCCAATCAGGTCCATCGCTGGATGCGCGAGCGCGGCATCGAGCCGCCGAGCCGGCGCAAGGCTGACAGCGCAGCGCTCACCGCTTTGGCTGAGCCGGGCTTTGTCCCCGTGCAGGTCGCTCCCGCAGTCGAGGCGCGGGTGATCCGCCTCGAGGCGCAGCGTGGCAACGCCCGCGTCAAGCTCGAGTGGCCGCTCGAGGCCGCCGAGGCGTGTGGTGTATGGCTGCGCGAGTGGCTCGCATGATCCGCATCGAGGCGCTGTGGCTGTCGGCCGCGCCACTGGACATGCGCGCAGGCATGGACACGCTGCTCGCGCAGGTGGTGCGCGTGTTCGGCGAGGCGCAGCCGCATCACGCGTATCTCTTCAGCAATCGGCGCGGCACCCGCTTGAAGGTGCTGGTCCATGACGGTTTCGGGGTGTGGCTCGCGTGCCGGCGCCTGAACCAGGGCCGGTTTCACTGGAGGGAGGGCCAGGACGGTGTCGCACTCACCCGGGCGCAGTTCGACGCGCTGGTGCTCGGGCTGCCATGGCAGCGGCTGGGCGACGGCGGTGTGATCCGGACACTCTGAACACGCGCTATCGGCGGATGCCCCGATGGTGGCGGATGCGTGCAGCGGACATGATCGATCCATGCCGCTGCCCGCCGACCTCGATCAACTGGATGCCGACGCCTTGCGTCGCCTGCTCATCGAGCAGGAGCGCGAACTCGTATGGCGCCAGACCAAGATCGAGCGGCTCACGCATGAGCTGGCGCTGCACAAGCGTCATCGCTTCGGCGTGAAGGCCGAGCGCCTGTCCACCGAGCAGGTGCAGCTCTTCGAGGAGACCGCCGAGGCCGATCTGGCGGCGATGAGCGAAGAGCTCGAGCAATTGCAACCGGATACCAGCAAGAGCCAGCAGCCCAAGGGGCAGGCCCGGCGCAAGCCGTTGCCGCCCGAGCTGCCGCGCACCGAGATCCGTCACGAACCCGACTCGACCACCTGCGCCTGCGGCTGCCAGATGCGCCGCATCGGCGAGGACGTGGCCGAGAAGCTCAACTGCGGCCGAAGCTTGTTCGGGCGCCGCTGCGAATGGTTGGATCTACTGGGGTCTCAAGAAACAATCCCCGAGATCATCCGGAGCGGCCTCAGGGGTTGATCGGCAAAAGAAGCGCAGCCGGTAGAAATAACGGCAAGTTGTTATATATTCGATTCAAAGAAGTCGGCTAGTATTTTTGCGTCTTTTTCGAGCACGGTTGACTGCACTATTTTTCTGCTTGGTGTTATTTCTTGAATCTTTATTTCCTGGTGCCTGGGGCCCCAAAAAATATAAAATAATTTGCAATTCAGCTTACTGCTCAGCTTCAGCAAGACATCCAGTCGCCTCCAATCCTCTGATTGATAGTTCTCGCACGATTCGCTGTCTATGGGGGATGGTAGGTTGTGGGTTTTGAATTCGCCAATTAAACGCGCGACACCATCTCTAATAAGAATAAAATCTAGGTCTCCTGGAAAAGGATCTGCGCTACCACTCTCTATAAATTCATTTGCGAGAAAACATTCGATCGCCGACGTTGCCACAGTGATGGGTTTAGGGTTTGAAAATGACCGGCCTCGATAAAACCTAATGTGCTCAGCAAGCCCGTGATAATCAACATACCGCCGTCTCGCTCTCCCAGAGTGGCGGCATGCTGCACCCATCCGGCAACTGCACCTATCGGATCAACTACCTCATCGGTGACAGAAGGGAGCCGGTGCCGCATGCCACCAACCCTGCGCCTTACGACCAGGGGCGTCGAGCATTTCGGGAGCGGTTCGTCACGGCCTGATCGAAGATCGAGTGACTGGGGACGGACGCAGGTAAAATTCCGGTAAACGGGAATCAACTGGCGTACTGTCTGATGCACTCGGCTGGCGACCACGGGGCTGGGCGCAACTGGCACGATCGTCTCCCGTGGCTGAATTCTGAGGGTTAGTGGGGCGCTTACGGCCCAAGGGGAAACTTGGTCGATGCGCGGCCAGCCTGCTCTTAGATTACTTCGCGTCTGGTGGCGTGAGTCCGGGATTCACGCCGAGAAAGCCGTGGAACGTAGAGGTGGCCCTGGATTGAGATGGGGCACAACCTCCTCCGTCAAGAGCGCATACCACTCATCACTCCGCATTGAGCCTGGAGACTCGACCCGCAGTCGGAAGAAGGGCATGCCAAGTAGGCGAAAAATCGCATTCTTCATCTCATCGCGAACGCGAACCTTTGGCTGGTCGTGGTAGGCGCTGTCAAGCTCAAAGGCGGCAACCGGTCGACCATCATCGGGGACCACCAGGACTGCATCAAGGCGACACTGCCGACCATATGCCCAGACTTTTTCGCCAAGCAGGTGCTTCATCTTTGAGACGTCCGCCACTTGGTCCAACGGATAGTTGGGTAGTGCCATGAAGGCTGGAAAGCGAAGGGTCAACGCATGAAGGAAGGTGCGCTCCTGCTCACTCCGAAAGACCGATCTGCGTCTACCTGCGGTTTCGGCGGCGGAGAGGGGCCCAAATTCCATGAAGGTGCTCTGCACGAAGCGGCGGACCTCGATAACAGGTCCCACCAGATCCTGGTTGCGCGCTCGAGGCGACGGCTGGCGACTCTGTGCGCGAGAGAGCCGATTCTCAAGCAGCCGGTTTCGCTCCCCCAACAACTGCAAGGTCTTGGACTTGAGGCGTGCGGCGAGTTCCAGAATGACGTCGTGCGGCGCGAGCAGCGTTCCGGCAAGCAGAAAGGTCTCGTAGGCTCTCATGAGGGGCTTTGGGGGATGTGCGCAATCCTCAATGAGAAGACACAGTGCCTCCCCGCCGAGCGCCTTGACATAGTCATCGACCTTCGCCAGAGCCTGCAACGGAGGGGAACGGAAAGCTGTCAGAAAGGCCTCGTGCTCCCTCTGGTGCAGATGGGCACGCAACTGCCTTAGTAGTGCGATTCCGCTCGGGTTCTGGACCACAGTCTTTCAGCTAGGGGGGGATGGCGTGGGATAGTACGGCGCGCCGCGCGCATTGTCACTCATAGCGCGTGGCCTCATAGAGTGCCAGTTCATAGCATCGGCCGAAATCGACTTTACGGCCACAAGTGCACTCCCTCGATCCCAGAATCCAGTTCGGCAAACATCTGGCAAGGCTGCGTCGCCAGCGCGGGTGGTCTCAGGAGCACCTTGCGCTTGAGAGCGGTCTGGCGCGGAGCTACCTGGGCGGTGTCGAACGCGGACAGCGGAACATCGCTCTCCTCAACATCTGCCGATTGGCTGAAACGCTGGGGCTACCCCCCTCGGAGTTGCTGAACTTTCCCTCGTCGGAAGAGCAATCCTCCTAAAACCCTAGGCTGGCAGCCGTGGGCAGTTCGCGATGCACAATCACCCACGCTGCGGGGCGCACGTACGCGAGTCTCCGTTCGCCCACAAGCGCGCGTTGCGTGCTACACACAAGAGGCAATCTAAAGATAGTTGCCGTCGCGTGCGAAGTGTCAAAGCTGGCATGACGAGGGCATGGTATGGGCCGATGCTCGCCATCCGGTCCGGCTGTTGAGTCGCCCCGCAGGAGTCACAGCGCTCGTATTTCACGCGCCATCCGAGACGTCAGTCGGCCTCATCCAGACCGGAACAATTTGCACGTGAACGCCCGGTTGCGATTGCCGTGATCGAAATGGCGGCTGGTGACACGACTGCTTGATCTACCCCTAGAAACCGCAGTTGTGACCCGCTTGCCGCTCCAAGCCGGCGTCGCGCAGGGACCTTCCGGCGTTCGCGACTTCTCTGAACTGCCGCTTTTAGGATCAAGGAACCCCCAGAGCGAGAGATCGGGCAGCAACACAATCACTTGCGCTGGCAGGTCGGAGTCGGTCGTCCTACTCCCGCCGCAGCACAACAAAAGCAGGAGGCGATCGTACGAGGGCATACTGCCAGAGTACGTCTACCTCGAATGGCAGACTGATACTTTCTGGCGCGAGTCCCCCTTTGTGATGGCCTTGCACCTGGAACTGGTAGCAAGTCTCTTTACCCGTGCGAACAGTGTGGCAAACAGCATACTCGCCGACACCGTTCGTGTTCTCATTGCATGAGCGGGAATGCTTCATATGCAGGCTCTTCAGCGAGAACCCAGAGCCGACTAGGGCGTAGTTCGGTGGGGACTCTCCGCTACATATCGAGTAAGGCGGTTCGTTTGATCTCCAGCCGTGACCGCTGCGCCAGCCCTCGCTGCTGCGGTATCGGACGTCGACGCGATCGGCGGAGTGGGCGCTATAGACGAAACTTAATGAGGCTACGGTCTCTCCGTTGGCTACGACAGTCAACGTTGGGGGAAGCACACTCTTCTCCGTACCCTCGGTTGACACCCTGATCGGTGGAATCTCCACCGCGATCTCCTGCAGACCCGCGGGAGGAAGCACGAAAACGTGGCGCGGTAACTGGCGAGTGTCGATGCCCATTCGCTCGCGGCGTGTGCGGATCGACTCTTCATCGAGGGTCATCCCCTCGACGAAGATGGCAACAGCCATCGAAGCGGCGTACCTAGATTGCATCAGGAAGGTCACCCGGGCCGCCTCTCCGACTACACGGGGACCGAGGTCAACTATCCCTACGCTTCCCTCTAGCCGGTTGCCTACACGCGTCAGGTGCAGTTCTAGCCTGGGTTGATTGTCAGACGAGTCCACCGGCGGCATCACAACCTTCCTTCGAAGGTCAGCGCCGGTCGACGTTTCTCCTTCGAACTGCAGGCGTGGAGACGCGTCCGATTCGCTCGCATCGAACTCTAGGCAAACACCGATGCACGGGAATTTATGTGGCCGTTTGCTACTTGGAGTTTCAAGGCTGCGCCATGATGCACCAGGAAGGGGTGCAACAGACTCCATTTGTTTCCGCAATGACTGCTGGTAACGTGACGCACGCTCTTGCTCGGCAACCGACACTGCACTCACCCTGGCGTTGTGCTCGTTCTCCATGGCACGCCGTATAACTGACGACCCGACAAAACTGCGCTCCAAGTCCGCGGCCGCTTGGTATATATCCTTGATGATGCGGCCGATGGCCCCTCGTTGCCCCCTAAGAATCTCTTCTTGAAGCCGCGCCGGCGCATCGGTACGCATTAAAGGACGGCGGCTGGTTACCCATCGATCGATTACCTCGTCTTTACGGGCATCCGGCAAAAGGGGAGGGTTGCAGACCAGCTTGCTCTGATTTCGAAGCAAGAGCTCGCGAAGGTACGCGTCAGGAAAAACTTGCTTCCAAGGCGGCGTATCGAGTCCGGCAATGCGCGCTAGCCGATCGACGAATCCGACACAATTTACGGCCAAAGCCGAATAGTCTGGAGGATTGAGACGCCAATTCTCGATCTCGGTAATCATCCGGTCGAACGTGTCGTCATCGATGAACGTAGTTAGCGTTAGATTTGCTGGGTTGTGAACGTAACGATGCGGTTCGTATCGAAGGGTTCCGGGCACCTCGGTGGTCACAGCCTTAGCCAGAACCACGTAGTACTTCATCGTTCCCTCTGAAGCCGTCTCCAAGTAGGAAAAGCCAAAAGCCCGGCGTGCAAGTGGCTGCCCCCTGTAGACCCCTTGAAACTCAACGAATGCGTGTGGGCTCTCTTTTGGCGACCAACTTTCTGGCTTTGCGTGGAAGATAACTTGCACCAGGGTTTCAGCCCTCGCTTGGCACACGAAGGCCAGAAGGAGCACGGCCGCTACTACTACTGCTCTCATTGCAACCCCGCCAGCAACGAATTCACCAACACGGCGCCAGTTGCGTCGGGCGTCGGCGTGCTTGTAACCGCGTAGTAAAGCTTCCAGTTCTCGAACTCTAGAACGAAAGGTAAGAAGTCGAAGCCAGTCCATGATGTGGATGCGCTGGCGGGGACGAAGGTTTTCGCTACAAAAGCGCTAATTGGGTAACCAGCGGCCTCAAGATCGGACGCTTGGGCCACGTAAACAGTTTTGGCAACTTTTCCCCCGTCGATGATAGCGAAAGGAAATCTCGACGGACCACCCCACAACCCCAAGGGCAGAAAGCTGTCGGAGTGATCGGAGGCGCTCCTAGATAATGTCTCCGTATGGCTGGTCAGCAAGTCTCGTACCAGGCGAATCGCTTTGGAGTTGTCGATCGGAATCGCTGAGTCGATGTGGACCGCCGTAACGCAAGCCGATTCGTAGACGACCGAACTCGGTGCGCGAACTACTGTATCTATCTCGATTGCCGTCACATCCATACTGTGGCCGAGTTTGACGCGAACGTGGTTCCTGTCTTCTGCGCCGCACGCAGTTCCTGCTAGCATCTTCCGCAGATCGGCACCGAGAACCTGATAGCCAAGGCGTGTTGTCGCTTTGCCGCCAGACACGATGGCGTCGACAACCAAGGCATACCGCGGTGGCTCCAACTTGAGACGCGGGCGCGGGTACTTGTCACGGATGGGCCCAAGGACGTCGGCAAAAGGGGCGACCATAAACTCGCAGACCGAGTGGCGAACCATGTCCATGTTCAATGGGCAAATCCGCCGCGGCGGCACAGAGTCTACGTCTTCGACCGAATCCCATCTTGCCATAGGCCCGGCTTGGGACTGCAGCCCGGCACTCGCCAAAACTGCAGCGAGCGTGCATCGCAATAAGATCTGCATGACGCCTCCAGACTGTAGTAAGCAAATGCCCGCGTTAGCTGACTCTGATCAGTTCAATATAGATACTGGCGTGATTGGACGAAAGTGTGTTTGCCAGGGTGGTCTCCTCAAGTGGGACCACCACTGCAGTGGGACCGTCACTGCACAAGACGGCAGAAACTATGTCCAGATGCGCGTTGGCCAGCCGGACCTGATGCCACGCTGGCTCTCAATCAACCAAGCACTACTCATCAAACCTGCGCATAGGGGTCGGCTTGACGGTGGCGGGCGTTGGCCGAGGCTGTGTAAGAACGCGCACACGGGTTGTCGCTGTGGGAAGCCGTGGCTGAAGCGCCGGCGTAGGATCGGTTGCGGTGGGAGCCCTTAGTCCTCCAGAGGAGCGATAGCAGCCATCGGTGGGAAAACTCTCAACCGACTTGCCGACTATTCACGTTTTTTACACAGCCTCGGCCGAGGCACTACGAAGGGCGGAGTTTCCCTCAGTCAGGTCAGGAGCCGACACGATTCAGCACGAATTCACTGCATAGGGTTGTTCCGTCTCAGGGCAATGGCAGTCTTTCGACCAAGCTCGAACCCTGCGTCCGCGGATTCCCCACCGCTAGCCCCACCGGATAGGCCTCCATTTCCGCTGACGGGTAGTCGCCGACGAGCTCGAGCACCATTTTCGCGTCGGTAACACCAGGATCCAGCCAAGCGGCGTAGTCCTCGGGCCGGATGAGGAGCGGCATCCGATCATGGATAGGCCGCATCAATTCATTCGCCGCAGTCGTCAGAATCGCGAAGGTGAGGACCGACCCCGTAGGGCCCTCCCAGTGCTCGAGGAGCCCACCGAAGCCGAACAGCGCCTCACCACCGACGGGCCGGATGAATTACGGCTGCTTGTACCCGGCAACCGGTACCCACTCGTAGAACCCCGACGCCGGCGCGAGCACGCGCGACCGCTTGAAAGCGTGCCTGAACATCGGCTTCTCGCCCGCGGTCTCGACCTTCGCGTTGATGGGCAGGGCGAGCTTGCCAGGTTCCTTCACCCAGGACGGCAGCAATCCCCAGCGTGCGGAGATCAGCTCGCGCTCTCCGTCGACGCCGCAGCGGACGATCTGCGCATCCTGCGACGGGGCGATGTTGTAGCGCTCCTCGAGGTTAGCCGGCTCGACGCCAAACTGCTCTCGTAGACGCGATTGAGGGCCATACAGGGCATAGCGACCGCACATCACAGTCTCCGGTCAGTACGTTGTAGCGACACCCTACACCGCTCGAACAAGCCCGGCATAAACTGTAGATGTTTACAGCAAATAACGCGCCACCATGTTCGTTCGCATCCGCCGCCTGCGCCAAGGCGGTCGCCGCATTCCAGACCACGAAGCCGGTCGGCCCGAGCACCAGGCGGTCGGTGATTTGCAGTCGAAGGGCCGCAAGTTCGAGCTGCACCAGCCACTGGCGAACGCCGGCCCGAGATATTTGCTCCACGACGCTCGCGTGGTAGCCGTTCAGCCGGGCGTCGGCGGCATGCTCATTCGTGGGTTCGAGGAGTACCGCGGCGGCGCCGTGCTGCAGGAGTGGGAGGTCACGCCCCTCGACCAGGTACTCGGCGACGACGGACTGAAGCACTGGAACTGGCCGCGCTAGAATATGCCTTTGGAAAATCGAAAGCCCGCCATGAAGCTCAAGATCTACACCGGCGCCGAGGTCCGCGAACTGCGGCGCAAGCTACGCCTCAACCAGCTGGAGTTTTGGACGCCCTTCCAGACGACTCAGAGCGGCGGCAGCCGATACGAGTCCGGTCGCGAGATCCCCAACCCCGTCCAGGTGCTGCTGAACATCGCCTTCGGTACCGATGCGAAGGCCGCGGCGATCTTCGACGAGCTGCGCGCGCACGGGAGACCAAAGAGGAAGGCCAAGACCACTAATGCCGAGGCCAAGTAGTGCCGGGCACCGCAGCGCTCATCGTCGGCCTCGTAGTGGCGATCGCCGACGGCGACACGCTGACCGTGCTGAACGAGGACTTTCAGCAGGTCAAGATCCGGCTGGCGGAGATCGCCGCCCCCGAGAAGAAGCAGGCTTTTGGCACCCGCTCCAGGCAGTCCCTCGGCGAGTTGTGCCACGAGAAGCGCGCCGAGGTGAGGGTAGAGGACGTCGACCGCTATAAGCGCATCGTCGGCCGGGTCACCTGCGCGGGCGTGGATGCGAACGCCGCACAGGTGCGCCGCGGCATGGCGTGGGTGTATGACCGCTACGCGAAGGACAAGACCCTGTACCGGGCGCAGGACGAGGCGCGCAGTGCTGGGCGCGGACTCTGGGCAGATAGAGACCCCGTGGCGCCATGGGAATGGCGGAAACGCTCATGACAACGATTATTTCCCGCAACGTCGTGGCCTGATTCAAGGCCGCGGCGGACAGCACTCGGCCAGTGGCCAGCCAGGGCAATAGCACCCTAAAGTCACATTTCCAAGCAGCTCGGCGCGAAATTAAGCAATGGTCGCAGCCATCATGCGCTTCGACTTGAAGCTCGCCTTGCGAGTCGCTGTGTCGTGTTGAGTTGCAGCAGGTTCATTACGATGTGGCGAACGATGGCCAGGTTGTTGGCGGCATAGCCGCTGCGCACCCGTGACTGATCCTCGTGGAACTGCACATCCACACACCCGTGAAGCTGATTCTTGATTTCCCAGTGGCTGCGTGCGGCCCGAGCGACGAGCTTTGCGTTGGCTCGCGAGCTGCTGATATAAAAGACGCGCTCGGTGTTGGTGTGATCGCCCACGGTGCGAATGCGCTCGACGACCGCGAATGTAGGTTCACAGAAAAACTGAGAAAACTAACAAATAGTTGCTCA
The DNA here is from genome assembly GCF_001051995.2 of Thauera humireducens. Lineage (NCBI taxonomy): Bacteria > Pseudomonadati > Pseudomonadota > Betaproteobacteria > Rhodocyclales > Zoogloeaceae > Thauera > Thauera humireducens. The sequence continues at coordinate 3,249,551 of NZ_CP014646.1, forward strand.
GCTACGGGCGGAAGACAAGATCACGATCGAGAAGGGGCGACGGCGACACCGCGGACGCCTCGTCGGCGAGTGTGGCCGCAACCCGGTCGAACACGTATTCTCATTCGACTTCATTACGCGAAAGGGCGAGCGGCTCTGTGGGGAGACTCAAAGGGGAATCGCTCGGCGCAAGATGAACGACCGATTGGGGCGTGGCCTCGCTATACCCGGCTGAGGCAGCCCTGTAAGCGTTGCAGCATACGAGGAACGAATCGCACTCGGGACACACGAAACCCTCGACTCCCTCGCCAGCCACACGCTCATAGCGCTCAAGCGCCACAGGGGCGTGACACGCCGGACAGGTGAGGTGGGTCGGATGTTTCATCGCATACGCTCCTGCTAAACTGTATTTTCGTACAGCCTTCAGCGAGAAGCAAGGACGTGACCTGCCGCACTGTGGACATCGCGCTTGTCGAACTCGACGAAGCCGCGCTGCTTGCATCGGGCGCGGCGTTGCGGCGCAGCCTGCCCTGGCTCGGTGCCCAGCCGTCCGTCCAGCCGAGCCATGGCCTGCTCAATGCGTTGACGGCGAAAGCCTATCTGCATCGAGACAACCACCTCGAACTGCGTATCGAGGGCACATTCGGCAGCGAACTGGTACTGGTCGTCCCGGACGGCCAATGGTCATGGCGATGAATGCTGATCACGCCGTCCATCACCGATTTCTCTACGACCAAAGACGTAGTTACGAAATGACGCGGGTACCATACGGGCGTGGCACACAGGTGCCGATCCTTCGAACGAGCCCTCTTCATGACCAACCTTGCCGACTACAGTCTCCCCCAGCTCAAGCAACTCCAGACGCGCATCACCAAGGAGATCGAGAAGCGCGAAAGTGACACTAAGGCATCCCTGCTGAAGCGTCTGCGCAAGCTTGCCCAGGAGGAAGGCATCAGCCTGGAAGATCTGCTGGGCCGTGACGCTGGCACGATCGCCCCGGCCGCAAAGCGGGGACGTCCCACCGCAAAGTCCGTTTCGGCGAAGAAGGAACCATTGCCAGCCAAGTACTGCAACCCCAACAATCTCGAACAATCCTGGTCGGGCCGGGGACGCAAACCGGGATGGTTCGAAGCTTGGGTGGCCAATGGCGGCAGCATTACTGCTCTGGAGAACGCCGCGACCGTGGCGAACAAGGGACGCCGTGGTGCGCTGGCCATCACCCCCGCCGCGGCCGAACCGGTGCCCGAGGCCCCCGCTGCGGCGTAAGTCACCGTCACGCGCAAACGCGCCACACTGCCTGTCCGGAAGCGGGAAATCAGTTCATTCTTCCGAAGGCCTGCGCCCTTCTCAGGTGTTCGGAGACAACCCTCATGTGCGGCAGATACGCACTCTACGGCCCCGTATCACGGCTGCGTGAACGGTTCTCAGCCAACATCGATGAACTGGCGGCCGACTTCGGCCCACGCTACAACGCAGCCCCGATGCAACTGCTGCCCGTCGTCCGCCAGCGCCCCAGCGGCGAACGCGTCGTGCACCTGCTGCGCTGGGGCCTGATCCCCGGCTGGGCGAAGGACGAGACCATCGCCACCCGGCTCAGCAATGCACGTGGCGAAACGCTGGCCGAGAAGCCCGCCTTCCGCACCGCCTACAGATCGCGCCGGTGCATCGTGCCAGCCTCCGGCTTTTACGAGTGGAAGGCGATCCCCGGCGGCAAGCAGCCCTACTACATACAGCCAGCCAACGACGAGCTATTCGGCTTCGCCGGGCTGTGGGAGCGATGGACCAGCCCCGCAGGCACCCCGATCGACACCTTCACCGTCGTCACCACCGAGGCGAACGAATCCATGCGCGCGCTGCACGAGCGCATGCCGGTGATCCTGCAGCCCGGGGATGACAACCTGTGGCTCAGCCGGGACACCACCCCCGAGCGCTTCGGCCAACTCATCGCGCCCTGCCCGGACGCCATGCTGCGCATGCATCCAGTGTCGAAGGCGGTCGGCAACGTGCGCAACGAGGGGCCGCAACTGATCGACGCATCGTCAGATCCACAGTCGCAATGACGCGGCTCAGTTATCCAGCCTTCCTGTGGATAAGACTGGGGATAGCGACTGGGAAGGTGCGCCAAGCCGTTGTGCGAAAGGAAACTCTGTCGGCTGCTTCAGGAATGGGCGACAGTGGCAGCATGCACCTTGAGCGAGTCCTAGGTTTTCCTGGGCAGCAATTCGGCCTCAGCTGCCGGTGGCTTGATGGCGCAGTCAGGCAGCAATGTGCTGGTCACCTGCCGTTTAAGCGTGAGGCGACGGTGGACGGCGGCTTCTCCACCCTTCCAACTGGAACTACCGACCCAGAGCAGCCGTAGAGCTTTTGGGAAAGCTGTCGTTCAACGTTGGAATTCAGCGGCTGCCGTAGGCAGTCCGCTGGAATGACTTGTTGGGCGATAGTTCCACTGTTTAGATACAGGGGGACAGTGGATTTACTTGGGCTGGTACTCAAGTGATGAGTGGTGAAGGTTGATACGCAGATTTCCCGCATCATCTCTGACGTAACCCCACGTTTTGTCAACGGTAGTTACTTTCCCATTCTTGTCGGTGAAGTGAACTTTCCCCATCGTAATTGCGCTATTACCATCAATAAAAATAGCAGAGTTCACAGGCTCGCATTTTCTCCAGCCTTTTAGAGCAAAGCCTGTGTCACTGGGGAAGGCGGTATCGCCACCCACGAAATAAGACAACGCACCAGCACGTGTTGGGCGAAACGTTTGGGGATTCACAGTAAGCGTTGGCTTAAAGAGGACTGCGCCCATCTGGTAGGCGTAAGCGGAATCAATGACTTTCCCAGCTAGCGCTTTCGCCGCCGCTTGCCCTTCCTTTTCGTACAAAGCGTTGATATCAAGCAGGGCACTACACCAAGCTCGCTGAGCCGCCACTGCTTCCTTCTCAGTGATTGCCTGATTTACAACGATAGGCTCATTTGCGGTTGCAATACTCGAAGTAAATGCGGCTACTGCTGTTAATGCTATGAATTTGACTTTCATGGTTGAGACTCCTTTGGGTTGAGAAATGGGTTTCTGCAAATCTTTACTGCGCCTAACGAATAGGGTTTATCCCTCGCGCCGCAAGCGCCGTTCGGTGCGCAGGCGCCTGCCGCGAGGGATAAGCCTTGTTGAACTGAACCGCCGCTCAGGCGGTGATACTGGGGATTCTACGCGCGGGTCATCCACATCGGATAGCGCGCGGCAGGGTCGGGTCAGCAACGAGTATCCGACGCCGCTGAGCCGCTCGCGACCATCGCCGTAATGGGCCGCGATCGGGTGCCGGCCGTGCATCCGGCGTGCGGTGTCGGTCGCGTTCAGCAGACGGGGGACGTGCCACGGCCTGCCGGTGCGGACGTTGCATCGGCAAGGGCCGAGACGGGGGAGCGTGAGTGTTCATGGCGGCCCATCCCGACAGCGCGGTGCAGGCGCGGGCGGATCGTACCGGCGAGCCATGACGATCTCGACCGTGTGCCAACGCCCGACCCCACAGTGCGGGCAGCATCGCGGGTCCTCACCGCTCACGCGGGCGAGGAAGTCTGCGGCCGCTTCGATCACCGCCGGCTGCGGTGCCGGCGTCTGGAGTGCCACACGGGCGGCGGCGAGCCGGGCCCGCTTGTGGCCGCAGGCGAGCAGCCCGTAGTGGCGCAGGCGCTTGAAGCCGGCCGGCAGCACGTGGCGCAGGAAGCGTCCGATGAAGGTGTCGGTCGGCAGGCTGACCGTACGTTTGCCACCGGTCTGGTTGTCGCGCACCCGAAGGCGCACCTGGCCCGCATCGCAGCCAAGCAGGCGGTCGTTCGAGAGCGCCACGCGGTGCGTGTAGCGGGCAAGGTAGTCGAGCACCTGGGCGGGTCCGCCGGGCGGCGGCTTGGCGTAGACCACCCAGTCGTGCGCGAGCAGCGCACGACGTCGGGCTTGCCATGCACCCGGCGCAGCGCTCGGATCGTCGGCCAGCTCGCCGCTGCGGTGGGCCGCGTCGAGCCGCGTGAGGAGCTTGCCGCGAAACACCTTCGAGGCGGCCTGGACGGGAAACAGGAAGCGCGTACCGCGCGCCGGTGTGCGCCATCTGCCCTCGGCGTCGAGCCCGCCACAGGTGATCAGGGCGTGCACATGCAGGTGCATGCGCAGGTCCTGGCTCCAGGTGTGGAGCACGAGGCTGAAACCGGGCACGGCGCCCAGCCAGCGCGGGTTGGCGGCGAGCTCGAGCAAGGTGGCCGCCGCACTATCGAACAACGCACCGTAGAGCCAGCGCGGGTGCCGGATCGCCAGTGGATTGAGCGCGTGGGGCAGCGTGAACACCCAGTGTGCGTAGGGCACCGGCAGCACCTCGCGCAGGCGCGCCGCACGCCAGGCCTCCTTGGCCCGCGTCTGGCACTGCGGGCAATGGCGGTTGCGACACGAGCGCCAGACATGGCGCTCGGCGCCGCAGTTTGCGCAACGCTCGCGTACGCCGCCGAGCGCGGCGGTGCGGCAGTCGACGATGGCACGCCAGGCCCGCGCCTGGGTGGGCGACAGCGCATGGCTGCTGCGGTAGCTGCTGCCGTGCGTGCGCAGGATGCCGGCCAGCGTGGGCCGGTCCATGGCCGCTCGGCCTCAGAGCCGGCGCAGCAGATCGAGCGGGCTGTCGTGGGGGATTGAACCCGGACGCGCCAGATGCAGGTAGCGCTGCGTGGTCGACAGGTGGCCGTGGCCCAGGAGCTTCGCGAGCGTGGCAAGATCGACGCCGGCCTCCAGCAGATGGGTGGCGAAGGCGTGGCGTAGCGTGTGGATGCCGCCCGTCTTGGTGATGCCGGCCCGATCGCGGGCACGGTAGTACGCACGTTGCGCACTGCTGACGTCGAATGGCCGGGCGGCGTCGGTGGTGCGAGGGAACAGCCAGTCGCGGGGTTTGCAGATGCGCCAATAGACGCGCAGCGCTTCGAGCAGGCTCGGACTGAGCAGCGTGTAGCGATCCTTGCCACCCTTGCCCGCCACCACCCTGATGCACATGCGATCCGGCGCGCTGTCGATGTCGGCGACGCGCAGCGCGCACACCTCGGACACCCGCAGTCCGGCCGCGTAAGCCGTCATCAACAGCGTGCGCGTGCGCAGATTGGCGGCCGCCTCGAACAGGCGCGCCAGTTCCTCGCGCGAGAGGATCTCCGGCTGACGCTGCGGCGTGTGCGCGTAGGGAATCGTGATGGCCTCGGCCGTGCGGCCCAGCACGATGTCGAAGAAGAACTTCAGGGCGCACACGGCTTGGTTCACGGTGGTGTAGGCCAGGTGCCGCTCGGTGATCCGGTGCAGCAGCCAGGCCTTCACCTGTGCGGCATCGAGGCGGTCGGGACTGCAGTGGTAGTGCGCGGCCAACTGCGCCACCACCGACAGGTAGGCCTGCTGCGTGCGCCGTGCCAATCCGCGCAGCACCATCGCGTCGATCATCTGCTGACGTAAGGGGCTCATGACACTTCTCCTTGAACGCGGGGACATCCCCGGTTTCAAGGTAGGTCGTCGTCGCAGACGTCATGAAAAACGCGGTGGCGCTTGGGTTCGCGGCCACCGCGTCAGCGGTTTAGTTCAACGTGCTTTATTTTCCGTTTTCTGAGACGACCCCAACCAGATGGAGCTAACCTGTGATTCTGGCAACCGAAAAACGCGTTCTGTTTACCGTGATCACCGAAGCGACGCTTGAACAGCCCTTGCTGCGCGAGCTAGATCGCTTGGGCGTTCGTGGCTACACCATTTCTGACGCCCGCGGCAAAGGCAACCGCGGCGTGCGTGATGCTGCTTGGGGGGAGACCGCGAACATCCGAATCGAAGTCATTTGCACTCGCGAACTTGCCGAACGCGTGCTCGAGTTCCTGCACAAACACTATTATGCCAACTACGCGATGGTCGCATTCGTGCAGGACGTAGAGGTCATTCGCCTCGACAAGTTCTGACCATGCCCCATCGGCACCGAATGTTCGGAGACGGGGTTGTCCAGACAACAGCATTCATGGGGGGGGGATCATGATGAGTGCGATAAAACGGATCCACGCAGCAACCGATTTTTCTGAGCTGGGTAACGAAGCAGTGCGTCGAGCAGCGATCATCGCAGCACGCGAGGATGCGGAATTGCTGGTGACCCACGCGTTCCCCCGGCAGAGTGCGTTTGACGCCGTCTTTGCCGGCGAACACGACCTTCAGGATCGGATGCGTGCCCTAGCCGAGGAAAATCTCGCTGCGCAGATCAAAGCGGCGCAAAGTTGCGGTGCGACTCGTGCTCGCGGTGAGATCTTGACCGGCTCCGCGCGTCGTGTGCTGGCGGAGACTTCTGACATCTTTCGCCCAGACCTTTGGGTGATCGGAGCGCACGGCAGCGGTCTGTTACAACAGTTCCTGCTCGGCGGTACAGCAGCGCACATTCTGAACAAGGCCTCGTGTCCGGTACTGGTCACGCGCAGGGCGGTCGAAGGAGACTATCGTCGTGCATTGGCTGCGGTGGACCTGGGCCCACGCTCAGAGGCGGTGTTGCGCGCGGCCTTGATCGTGGCGAAGCACGCCGGGGTCAAGTTGCTTCATGCCTACGCTGCGCCATTCGAGGCCAAGTTGCGGAACAAGCGCTTCCCAGAAACCGAAATCAAGCGTCTGGCGGAAAGGGAGTTCCTTGTTGCCCAGCGCAACCTCGATGCCCTCCTTGCTGACCCGGAGCTGGTCGGGATCGACATTGAGAGCGAACTCTCACACGGAAAACCCAATACGGTCGTGCCAGATGCGGCTCGCGCACTCGGCGCGGACGTGATCGTTGTTGGCAGACACGGGGGAGGCCGTATTCGCGAGTCCTTGATCGGGAGCGTTCCGCGCTTTCTTGCCTATTACGCCCCCTGCGACGTGCTGGTGGTCTAGTTATCAGTCATCAAGCTCGGCGCAGCCCATCCAGTTGCCCCTAAATCAGAACGTTGCCGACTGACTTCGAGCCAGATCGCTCTGAACACCGACTGTTCGACCTTCAGTCGCATTGCGACCGGGCAGGTTATACGGATGATGAGCATGAGATGCTCAGGATCAACAAAATCCCAGAGCACCTTGATCCGGCCTGACGAGTAGGAGATGAAGTCCTCGTTCGCGAGTTTACGGAAGTGCGCTTCAGCCTGCTCCTGCCATTCACGGGTCGCAAGTTCTGCAGCCGTTCTAGCGGTGTCTTCGATGCTGACAAGGTCGCACACCATCGCAGCCGGAACGGGAACCCTCATCAGGTGCAGCACGTATTCGCCGGTGGGCGATACATTCTTGACCGGTGTGGTCAGCAGCAGGCCGTTGGGAAACTCGACAACCTTCCCCGTGACTTGCCCTGCATGGCCATACTCGGCCAAGGTGGTCGCGAACATGTCGATATCGACGACTCGGCCGCTGAACAGGCTGGATTCAATAAGGTCTCCTACCTTGAAAGGCCGGACCAGTGTCAGATAGAGGTAGCCGAGCACACACATCAGCAGTTCCTTGCTGACGATCAGCATAGCACCCGCGACCGCAGCGAGTGACAAGGCAAAGCCCGCGATCGTTGACGCCCAGACCGAAATGATCACGAACAATACGACAAACCAGATGGTGTTGCGGACCCACACCAGGTGAACCCGACGCTTCTCGTTGGAGATGACCTCTCCGCGCGCCAGGTAGCGAGCCCAAAGATGTGTCAGCGTGGCGCCCACCAAAACCATAAGGACGGTTGCGATCGCCCTCTCCCATTGACCAGGAATGGCAATGAAGAGGCGCTCGAGGCTATCGATTGGCATGCGTCACCCTTCTCCGCAGACTACTTTGTGCTTTCTCGGTCTGATCACGATCAGGTAGTAGCCAACTGCGAGGGCGAATGTGATCGCCGCGGTACCGTAGAGATAGCTGGGTTCGACGTCGTTGAAGTCGAGAATGATCACCTTGCGTGAGATCGCCATCAGCGCAGTTCCAAGCACGATCTCCACCGCAAGGTGGTGGCTTTTGTCACTCTCGGCGTAAAGGATGATGTTGTGATAGATCTCTATCGCTATCAGAACCGCCATGAAGGCCCCGAAGGTCGCCAGTATGTCCTTGATCTCGAGCAGCATGAATGGCGGCGACATCAACCTCTGATACAAGACATAAAGAACGTCGGCGACTCCCCAGATGATCACCAGAACCATGATTACCGCCAGCACGCGGGCAACCCGCCCGATGATCCAGTTCAGTAAAGGGATCGTGCCCCCCATGGTCTCTTGCTTAACGCCCTTCTCGTTGCTTGTATTCATCTACGCCTGCGTGAAATAACTTGATTCCAAGGGGGTGCGCACCGTTACTCGGCCGGCCCGCGCGAGCCGCCGGTTTCAGTGCGTTACCGTGCTGCTTGCGCCACGTCTTCTCCAAGCCTTCTCGCCTTCGATCACCAGATAAATGGCGAGGCCGACGGCAACGATCAGCCCCCAGTCGATCCAGCCGATCGGCGCCGTGTGGAAAAGCTTGTTCATCAGCGGAATATAGGTGAACAGCAACTGCACAGCCATCATCGCCCCGATGCCTGCCCAGATCCAAGGATTACTGAACAGCCCGAGACGGAACATGGAGTACCGCAGCGAACGGCAGTTGAGCAGATAGAATGATTGCCCGACCGCGAAGACGTTCACTGCGATCGTCCTCGCCTCCTGCTCGCTGCGCCCGCTATACAACGCCCATTCGAACAGGCCGAAGCTACCCACGAGAAGCAGCAGGCCGACCAGCAGGATGCGTTTGATCAATTCGCCGTTGAGGATCGGTGCCGCGGACAACCTTGGCGGGCGACTCATTATGTCCCGCTCCCGTGGCTCGAAAGCCAGGGTGAGGCCAAGTAGCACGGCCGTGGTCATGTTGATCCACAGCGCCTGAACCGGCAGCACCGGCAGCGGCTGCGCCGCCATCACCGCAGCGATGATCACCAGTCCCTGACCGGCGTTGGTCGGCAAGATCCAGGTGATGAACTTGATCAGGTTGTCGAATACGCCGCGGCCCTCTTCTACAGCAGCTTCGATGGTGGCGAAATTGTCATCGGTGAGCACCATGTCCGCGGCCTCCTTCGAGACATCCGTGCCGGTGATGCCCATCGCGACACCAATGTCGGCCCTTCGCAGCGCCGGCGCGTCGTTTACGCCATCGCCGGTCATCGCGACCACCTCCCCGCGTGCCTGCAAGGCCTCGACCAAGCGCAGCTTCTGTTCGGGCGTCACGCGTGCAAACACCGCCGTGTGCGCGGCAACGTCGATCAAGTCGGCATCAGGGATCTCTTCGAGCGCGCGCCCAGTGAGTACCCCCGCATGTCCCGAGGTGTGCAACAAGCCTATCTGGCCGGCAATGGCAGCGGCGGTCGCGGCGTGATCGCCCGTGATCATCTTGACCTTGATCCCCGCTTCCTGGCAGGCTCGCACTGCGTGGATCGCCTCCTCGCGTGGCGGATCGATCATGCCCTGCAGACCCAGAAAGGTGAGGCCGTCGCAGACATCCTGATGATCGATGTCGGTAGTCCCGCGCGCTACGGCCATCCGGGCAAACGCCAGCACCCGTAGTCCGTGACCGGCCATTGCATTGACCTGACGAAGGACCTCATCAGCGTCGAGCGCGCCCACCGAACCGTCTACTCCGAGCATGACCGTGCAACGCTCGAGGATCTTTTCAACCGACCCCTTGAGATAGACGACCGGGTTGTCGCCGCCGTGCAGGGTGACCATGTATTGATGTTGCGATTCGAACGGAATCGTCTCCAGCCTGGCGGCACGAGCGTTTTCGGTCCTAGCATCGAGACCGGCCTTGCTGGCCGCGACCAGCAGCGCCCCCTCGGTGGGGTCACCCTCGATTCGCCAGGCATCACCGTCACGCTTGAGCACCGCGTCATTACAGAGGAGGCCGGCACGCAGCAACTCGCGCACAACCCCGTGCTCGGCGGCTGAGTGACGCTCGCCATCAAGTCGCAACTCGCCCTCCGGCGCGTAGCCGATGCCGCTGAGCTCGAACGACTGTCCGTCGACCCAGAGTCGCTGGACCGTCATCTCATTGCGAGTAATTGTTCCTGTCTTGTCCGAGCACACCACGGTAGTGCTGCCGAGCGTCTCGACCGCAGGCAGGCGACGGATGATCGCGTTGCGTTTTGCCATGCGCGCTACGCCAATGGCAAGTGTGATGGTGAGCACTGCGGGCAGCCCCTCCGGGATCATCGCAACCGACAAGGCAACGGCGGCCATGAAGAGGTCCACCCAATACTGCCCATGCCACAGGCCCACGGCAAAGGTCAGGCCAGCCAGCCCCAGGATCGCGTAGAGTAGCAGCCTGCTGAAGTGGGCGATCTTGCGCGTCAGCGGTGTGGCGATTACCTCGGCGCTGGCTATGAGCTCCGAAATGCGGCCGATCTCGGTGCTGTCCCCGGTGGCGACAACGACGCCGACCCCTGTACCGTAAGTGACCAGGGTTGAGGAATATGCCAGGTTCGTGCGGTCGGCGAGTGGCGTCTCGAGTTCCAGAATGCCAGGGAACTTGTCCACCGGCACTGATTCACCAGTCAGAGCCGACTCATCGATTTGCAGGCTGCGGCTGCGCAACAGAAACAGGTCTGCGGGCACCTTATCGCCGGAGGCGAGAAGGACGATGTCACCTGGTACGAGCCCGGCTGCGTCGATGCGCTGCTTTTCTCCGGCCCGCAATACGGTGGTCTCCATCTTCAAGGTGCGCGACAGCGCCTCGAGCGCATTGAGCGCCTTACCCTCCTGCACGAATCCGATGATCGAGTTGAGCAGCACCACGCCGAAGATCACCGCTGCATCGACGAAGGCCCCCAAAGAGAGCTTGATGATCACTGCAATAAGCAGAATGTAGACCAGCGCCTGATTGAACTGCAGCAGAAACCTCAACAAGGGTCCATCGCCAACTCGCCTGGCCAGCGAGTTTGGTCCATGTTGATGTTGTCGCTCTTCTACCGCAACCCGATCCAGGCCTGTCTGCCCATTCGTGGCAAGCAGTCTCAGCACCTGTTCGCCGGTCAGATGGTGCCAGTGCTTCTGCTTCGGGTCGCTCACTTGTGATCCTTCATTCGAATTGCGGCCGCAGGCAGATGGATGAGTGGGATTTTACCGCGTCACTCTGCGGGCCGGTCAAACTCATGCACTGGCCTGCGCTTGACGCGCCGCCAGCCCGTTGGCCGGCAAGGCGTCTGGGCGCTGCGCGACTCCCCAGCGGTGGGGGTGTCGCCGCCGCCCCCCTCCGCTGCGACTGCCGGCGCGCTGAGCGCTCAGCGCACGGTGAAACGCACGGTAATGGCCTTCTGGTCGGCGGTGTTGATTGCGGCCACCACCTTTGCCCCCTTGGCGATCGTGACGCCCCTGGCTTCGAGCTTGTCGCCGCTCACGACCAGCGGGGCTTCCGATTTCTCGGTGCCGTTGAGCACAGTCAGCTTGCCGCTCATGCCGGTCGGGACCATGGGCTTGCCGTGATCCTCGACATACAGCATGGCAGCCCCCTCGCCGGCAACGAGTTCGAACGACAGGTCGCTTGCGGTCTGCACGACGCCGCCGTGCTTGGGGGCGGCACCGCCATGCGCGAGTGCCGGGGCGGATGCAAGGGTGGAGCAGGCCAGGATGGCAGCTGCGAGGAACTTGGTGATCATGGGTGATCTCTCCTTGGAAACGCGGTGCGCTTGGCGCAGGCGGCACCGCGAGTGCCTGGTTCTTTAACGAGCGCGTGCTCAGAAAGCCTCGCGCGCGTCGGCCACTGCCGGCGTTTGCGCATCCTCGCCGAGCAGCCGCTCGGTCGGCTTGCGACCGAACATCCAATACATGACCGGGGTAAGCAGGGTATCGAGCAGCGTCGAGCTGACCAAGCCACCGAAGATCACGACCGCGACCGGGTGCAGGATCTCCTTGCCCGGGGCATCGGCGGCCAGCAGCAGCGGCGTCAGTGCGAAGGCTGCAACCAGGGCCGTCATCAGCACCGGCGTCAGCCGCTCGAGCGAGCCGCGCACGATCATGGCCTGGCTGAAAGTCTCGCCTTCGAACTTGCACAGGTTGATGTAGTGACTGATCTTGAGGATGCCGTTGCGCGTGGAGATACCCGCCAGCGTGATGAAGCCCACCATCGACGCCACCGACAGTTGTACCCCGGCGATCCACATCGCCAGCACAGAGCCGATCAGGGCCAGCGGGATGTTCGCCATCACGATGCCGGCCAGCACCGCCGACTGGTAGCGCGAGTACAGCACCAGAAAGATCATCACCAGCGACACCACCGACAGGCCCGCGATCAGGCGCGTGGCCTGCTCCTGGGCCTGGAACTGACCTTCCAGACTGATGAAGTAGCCGGTGGGCAACGCCTGCCCGGCGATCACGCCGCGCACGGCAGCGATCACCTCGCTCATGTTGCTGCCATCGGTGTTGCCATAGACGACGATGCGGCGACGACCGTTCTCGCGTCCGACCTGGTTGGGCCCATCGGTCTCCTCGACGCTGGCGATGGCCGACACCGGCACGCGGCCGGCAGGGGTGTCGATCAGCATCCGCGCCAGATCCTGCGGGCCGCGCCGCTCATCGGGCAGACGCAGCACCAGCTCGTAGCGGCGCGGACCGTCCACGATCTGCGCGCCGTGAGCGCCATCGGTCAGCGCCTGCAGCACGCGGATCGCCTCGCCGGGCGACAGCCCGAGCTGGGCGGCCTTGCGATGGTCCAGCCGCACGGTGATCTGCGGAATCAGCACCTGCTTTTCGACCGTCAGGTCGACCAGGCCGGGCACCCCGCTCAGCCCGGATCGCATCTGTTCGGCCAGGCCGCGCAGCGTGTCGATGTCGTCGCCGAATATCTTCACGGCCACCTGGGCGCGCACGCCCGACAGCAGGTGATCGAGGCGGTGGCTGATCGGTTGGCCGATGGCCACCTGCGCCGGCAGCACCGAGAGCCGGTCCCGGATGTCGGCCATGATGGCCTCGCGGTCGCGCCCGCTGCGCTTGAGGTCCACGTCGATCTCGGCCGAGTGCACGCCTTCGGCATGCTCGTCGAGCTCGGCACGGCCGGTGCGGCGGCCGACCTGGGTCACCTCGGGAACCTGGCCGATCAGCAGTTCGGCCTCACGCCCCATCCGGTTGGCTTCGGCCAGCGAGGTGCCGGGCTGCATCACCAGGCCCAGTACCAGCGAACCCTCGTTGAGGGGTAGATCAAGCAGTCGTGTCACCAGCCGCCATTTCGATCACGGCAATGGCAGCCGGGCGTTCACGTTCAAATTGTTCCGGTCTGGATGAGGCCGACTGACGTCTCGGATGGCGCGTGACATACGAGCGCTGTGACTCCTGCAGGGGCGACTCAACAGCCTGACCGGACGGCGAGCATCGGCCCTTCTCACGTATTCGTCATGTCAGCTTTGACGCTGCGCACGCGACGGCACCCGACCCCGAGCGGTCGTTGCGACTTCCGCAAAGCTGCCGGTCAGGTACCCAGGGATTCCACGAGTTTCGCTGCTCCGAAGCTGCCGTTCGTGACCTCACGCACCCGGCCATCAGCTGCCCGTCCTCCTCTCCACAATCCTGCCATCCTGATGGCCGCTGGGCCTCGAAACCTGTCATTGCCTCAAGCACGTCGCTCCGCTGTCCTCATCCCTTCTGATGGACTTGTCGTGCGTCGCCGATGTCGCGCCGGGCGTGAGCGACGATGACAAGCCCCGACCACAGCGCGAGCCCGGACATCACCAGTGCAACGACAAGGTCCGGCAATGCGCTTCCGGTACCGAAGACGCCTGCCGCCGCCAGGATCACCGCGAGATTGCCGATCGCATCGTTGCGGCTGCACAGCCACACCGAACGCATGTTCGCGTCGCCCGCGCGAAATCGATACAACATCATCGCCACCCCTGCGTTGGCGAGCAGTGCGAGGATGCCGACCACGCCCATCGTAATCGGCTCAGGCGTCACGCCGTGCTGGAAGGCCCACAGGGCGCGTGCCATTACAACGGCGCCGAAAAGCACCATCGCCACGCCCTTGAGCAAGGCCGCGCGTGCCCGCCATATCAATCCCCACGACAGCACCGTCAGCGACAGCGCATAGTTGGCGGCATCTCCTGCGAAATCGAGGGCGTCGGCCCATAGGGCGACCGAACCGACTGCAAGGCCGGCGACGAATTCGACCAAGAACATCGCCGCATTCACGATCAATGCAATCCACAGTGCTTGGCGGAAGCGCGGGCTCGCTGCGCTGGCATCGCAGGTGGAGTGGGAACAACAGCCGGCCATGGTTTTCTCCTTTACGTGGGCGAGGGGTGCATCACACACCCTGTAGCCACTACAGGGTCAAGCGGTTAAGCTGTTGGGCGGTTGCAATGAGGAGATGCAGGCGATGAAGATCGGTGAATTGGCCAAGGCCGCGCACGTCGAGGTCGAAACCATCCGCTACTACGAACGGATCGGTCTGCTCCCGGCGCCTTCCCGCAGCCCCAATGGATATCGGGCCTACGCGGGTGGGCACCTTGAGCGCCTCGCGTTCATCCGCCACTGCCGGGCACTGGACATTGCCTTGGTCGACGTCGCGCAACTGCTGCGCTTCGTGGACGACCCCACAACCGACTGTGCTGAGGTCGACGCGTTGATCGACTCCCAACTCACCCGTGTCCGCGCGCGTCTCGACACCCTGCAAATGCTCGAGCGCCAACTCGTCGCCCTGCGCAACCAGTGCGGTGCCCCCGATCGTGCGGCGCAATGCGGCATCCTGCATGAGCTCGAGGCGCCGACGCGGGGGGATGTCTGTGTGTGCCACGATGAGCATGCGCAATGATCTGCGGTTCGGTGGCGGCGTGACCACAATGTGGGGTGCCAGCGCTCCGGTACGTTCATGGTCGCGATATGAGCCGTCAGCCAACGGGCCGGAGTTAAAATCGTCGCCCATGCACCGTTGGCTTGCCATCTTCTTCCTGCTGCTCGTTCCACTTCAGTTCGCTTCGGCGGGCCTGGAGGCGTACTGCTTGGAATCGGCCGGTTTCGCGACCAGCCACGGCGACCACCATCCACATACCTGTCAGGTGGATGAAGGCGATGAAGGGATGAAAGGGCAGCTTCACGCCGACTGCGGTTTCTGCCAGATCCTGGCGAGCGCGGCACTGCTCGATGCGGGTCGTCTGCCATTGACAGGACTGGGCCATGTCCTCGTCGACGCCGGGCGGGACTTCAACGCGTCTGCGCTGGTCACCGAGCCTGAACGCCCCAAGTGGCGCCTCGCTGCCTGAGCGGCAGCCCACCCCTGTCTTCCCCTCGTCTTCGAGCGCGCGCCGCACGGTAGCGGCGGTGTGCTCCATTGCGGACGTCCGGGCACTGCCTATGGCGTCCGCCCCTCCCGAAGCCTGGGAACCAACCCTCGAGATCGACTCGATGCACGACAAACGAACCCAATGGTGGTGGCTGATGGCCGCCTGGGCCGTGGCTCTGGTATCCACGCTGGGCGCGCTCTTCATCGGTGAAGTGATGGGCATGACGCCCTGCGTGCTGTGCTGGTACCAGCGGATCGCCATGTTCCCGCTCGCCCTCATTCTGGGCATGGCCGTGTTCGCCGAGGACCGGCGCGGTGCGGTGTATGCGCTGCCATTCGCGCTCGCTGGTCTCGCGCTGGCCGCCTATCACAGCGCACTGATCGCAGGCTGGGTGCCACAGTGGTGGGTGCCGTGCGGCACCGGCCCCTCGTGCAGCCAGCAAGCCCTGGTCATCCTTGGCGACATCCAGATTCCCTGGCTATCGCTGGCGGCCTTCCTCGCCATCGCCGCCGCCCTGACGATTTATCTGATAAGGACCCGTAAATGAACACACGAAAACTCCTGGCACTCGCCGTGTTGCTGATCCTCGGCCTGGCCTTTTACTTCGGCATGGATGCCTATCGCGACCGCACACAGGCCGAGCAGGACACGCGCGTCGCTGTGGAAGGAAGCCGCCTCGTGCGGATGCATACCCCGATCATCGGGCCGCAGAACGCGCCGGTCACCATCGTCGAGTTCTTCGATCCCGCCTGCGAGACCTGCCGCGCCTTCTATCCGATCGTCAAGCAGATCATGGCCCAGCATCCGGACAAGGTCCGGCTTGCGCTGCGCTATGCGCCCTTCCATCACGGCTCGGACCAGGTGGTGAAACTGATCGAGGCTGCGCGCAAGCAGGGACTCTACACCCCGGTGCTCGAGGCGCTGCTGGCCACGCAACCGGAGTGGGCCGACCACGCGGCGCCCAACATCGGCATCGCCTTCGAAGCAGCCGCCCGCGCCGGCCTGGACATGGGACGCGCCCGGCAGGACATGGAGACGCCCGAGATCCAGGCCGTGCTCGCGCAGGACATCGAGGATCTGACCGCGTTGCAGGTCAGCAAGACACCAACCTTCTTCGTCAATGGACGCAGCCTGCCGAGCTTCGGCCCCGAGCAGTTGGCACGCCTGGTAGCGGAGGAAGTGGGTAAAGTGCAGCCGTGATCGGTTTGTTCAAGCTCGCCGGCCTGTTCGCCTTGACGGCCGTGGCCGAGATCGTCGGCTGCTATCTGCCCTGGCTCGTGTTGAAGCAGGGCCGGAGTGCCTGGCTGCTCGTGCCCGCAGCGCTGTCGCTCGCCGCCTTCGCCTGGCTGCTGACACTGCATCCGACTGCAGCCGGGCGAACCTATGCCGGTTACGGCGGCATGTACATCGCGGTCGCGTTGGTGTGGCTTCGCGTCGTGGATGGCGTTGCGCTGACCCGCTGGGATGTCGCGGGCGCCGGCGTCGCGCTGGTCGGCATGGCCATCATTGCGCTGCAACCGGCCGCCTCTCCCTGAAAGTATCATTGTTGCTTCTCGGGGCGCTCTGGCGACCGCAAACACCGCTCACCTCATCCACATGTACTGCTGGTGTCGCATCATGTGGTCCATCATCATCTGCTGCATCGGCATGTATTGATCCATCATGTACTGGCGCTGCCTTTGTTGTTCGGGCGTAAGCGTCGAGTAGTAGCCGCCCATATGGCCCCATCCCATCATTGGGCCCATCGTCATTCCGGGCCCCATCCCCGGGCCGCCCATGCAGCAGCCCATGCCGCCGCCCGGCCCCCACATGCCGTGCATCAGCTGCATGTTGTTCTGCATCGTGGCCCAGTGCTCCTGGAGTAGTTTTTGCCGCGCTTCGGGATCCTGAGTCTGGTTGATCTTGTCCATCTGCTCTTGCATCTTCTTCATGTTCTCCTGCGCCTGCGCCATCCGCTTGTCGAACTCCTGCACGTTGGGCGGCTCGAGGTTCGCTTGGGCACCAGACGCCGGCTGGGCGAGAGCGGGCATGGACGAAAGTACAACGGCGGACAACGCGGCTGCCAGGATCGTGTTCTTCATCTCGATTCTCCTATGTCACAAGCGGAGGCCATGACGGTCTTGTTACGACGGACCGATGACCACTGGGGATTGCGCCCGGGGACGGGCAGCGGGGGGAAACGGCGCGCATCGGCGATTGATGTTCATCTGGCCCCCGTCGCTAAGTCAGAAGTCTGGATGCCCACCCGGCAACGGCCGTCTTCGCGCAAGCAGATGCGCTCGCGGAATCGTCCAAGATCACCCGAGAAGACATCATCCTCATCGGGTACCGAGCGAATCAGATCGGACAGGGGCCCCATCGTCGGCGAGCCGGTTACCAGCCGATGGTAGAGCCAGCGGCCATCCTTGATGGCGCTCAGCAGGCCAGCCTGACGCAGCGTTTTCAGGTGGCGAGAGAGCTTGTATTGCAGCTCTTGGAGGCTGTCCACCAATTCGCATAGACAGATCTCTTCGCCGGTGTCTACGAGCAGACGCATGATGCGAATGCGGGTGCGGTCGGCCAAGGCTTGGAAGACTTCTTCGGGTTTGACGGTGATGAGATGCATAGTTGCATCATAGTGCAAGCGTGCAGAACCGCTGAGCCGTCTGCGCCGCGAACAACATCTGCGGGGCAGGCCGCTGGTTAACTCACAACAGTGCTTTCAACTTGCTACCGCCGAGCGCCTGAGGTGACCGCCTGCGCGCCGTTGCCGCAGGCGGTCGGGCGGAGTCACTTCAGTGTGAAGCGTGCCGTGGTGGAAGGCTTGCCCGGAAGGGTGACAACCGCGACCAGCTTGGTGCCGGCGCCGACCTTGAAGCTACCCTTGGCTTCGAGTCGATCACCTGCAGGCTTGAGTTCGACATCTTGCTTGTTTGCGCCAGACAGCAGCGTGAGCTTGGCACTGCCGTTTGCCACATCAACAGGCTTGCCGTGATCGCGAAGATGCAACTGGATCACCTCGGGCTTGGCAACGAGTTCGAGATCGAGATCCTTGACCTCGACCACCACGCCTCCATGCATCGATTCATGCTCGTGAGCATGGTCATGCTCGTCGGCTGCAAAGGCGGGGCCCACAGACACGAGAGCAGCGAGGGCGACGACTTTTGAGAACTTCATGGTTTTTCCTTTCTGGTTTGCATGAGGCGGGTTAAGCAGCGTCAGAATGCTTCGGCGTTTCGATCGTCGAGCAGACTCTCTGCATCGCGGCGGCCGAAGAGCCAGAACATTGCAGGGGTAAGGAAGGTATCCAGCAGGGTCGAACTGATGAGGCCCGAGAAGATCACCACGGCCACCGGATGCAGAATCTCGGTACCCGGGCGCTCGGCCTCGAACAGCAGCGGTGCAAGCGCAAACGCGGTTACCAGTGCGGTCATCAGCACCGGCGACAGGCGCTCGATCGAGCCCCGCAGGATCATCGTGTGGTCGAAGCTCTCGCCCTCGATACGCATCAGGTTGAGGTAATGACTCACCTTGAGGATGCCGTTTCGCACCGAAATACCTGCAAGCGTGATGAAGCCGACGAGTGCCGCCACCGACAGCGGCTGACCGGAGATCCACAGTCCAATCACCGCCCCGACCAGTGCGAGCGGAATGTTCGCCATGATGAGCGCCGAGAGTCGAACCGACTTGTAGCGGCTGTAGAGCACGACGAACATCAGCACGAGTGAGACGATCGAAAGCAACCCGACCAAACGGGATGCCTCTTCCTGAGCTTGGAACTGCCCGCCGAGGGTGATGAAGTAGCCCTCGGGCAACTTAAGGTCGGCCACGACGGTGCGGATGTCCTCGACGACCTCCGATAGCGGACGCTGCTGCGCATTGGCCGAGAGCACGATGCGGCGCTTACCGTCGTCCCGGCTCACTTGGTTCGGACCGTCACCATCCTCGATCGACGCCAGCTTCGACAAGGGCACATGTCCGGTCGGCGTTTCGATCAGGATCTGAGCCAGCCCGTCGACCGAGCGCGCCGTTTCCGGTAGGCGAACGACCAATGCGAACCGTCGACCACCCTCGACGATCTGGGTGACCTTCTCGCCCTCGACGAGGTTTTGCAGCGCGGCCAGAATCTGCGGTGCCGGCACCCCGTAACGGGCAGCGGCCGCATAGTCGATCCGCACCTTGATCTGCGGCGCGAGCACTTGCTTCTCGATCTCCAGGTCAGCGAGCCCCGGAATGGCGGCAAGCCGCGTTCGCAATACGTCAGCCTGACCGCGCAGGGTGTCGAGATCCTCGCCGAAGATCTTGATCGCGATCTGCGAGCGCACGCCCGACAGCATGTGGTCGATGCGGTGTGAGATCGGTTGCCCGATCGCGATCGCAGCTGGCAGATTGACCAGTCGCGACCGGATGTCTGCGGTGATCTCACCCATTGAGCGGCTCAGCTCACCGGCGGGTTTCAGCCCCACATCGAGCTCGCTGACGTGGACACCTTCCGCATGCTCGTCAAGCTCGGCCCGCCCGCTTCGGCGCCCGACGTGCGTCACTTCGGGAACCTGTTTCACGAGCACTTCCGCTTGCTGCGCGAGCACGGTCGACTCCGCCAGGGTAACGCCCGGGTTGAGCCGCATGCCGATCAGCAAGGTGCCTTCGTTGAACGGCGGCAGAAAGGTCGTGGGGAAGAACGGTACCGCAGCGGCAGCAATTGCCACCGCAACCGCACCCGCGGTGACGGCCGCCCTGGGGTGCTCGAGCACCCCCTGCAACGCCCCGCGATAACGTGCCTTGAGCCAGGCGAGCAAGCGCGTGTCACCGTGATCGAGGGACTTCATCCGGGGAAGCAGGTAAAAGGACAGCACCGGCGTCACGGTCACCGAAACGACCAACGAGGCGAGCGTGGAGACGATGAACGCCACGCCGAGCGGCACGAACAGCCGCCCCTCCATGCCAGGCAGCGCGAACAGCGGCAAGAACACCAGCACGATGATGATCGTCGCGTAAAGGATGGCCGAGCGCACTTCCATCGTTGCGCGCGCCACGAGTTCGATCGGGTGAAGCCGATGGTCGTGATGCTTTGCGCGGTCCTCCTTCAATCGGCGCAGCACGTTCTCTACGCCCACAACCGCATCGTCGACCAAGCCGCCAATCGCAATCGCGAGACCACCAAGGGTCATCGTGTTGATCGACTGCCCGAAATACTTGAAGACCAACGCCGTCATGAAGATGGACACCGGAATCGCGGTGAGCGCGATGATCGTCGGGCGCAGGGTGCCGAGAAAAAAGAAGAGGATTGCCGCAACGAACACCGATGCGCCAATCAGCTTACCCTTGAGCGTGCTGATCGATGCCTCGATGAAAGTCGCCTGCCGGAAGGTCACCTCCGGCGCATCCATCCCGGCCGGGAGCGATATCTTCATCTCTTCGAGCGCGGTTTCGATCGAGCGAGTCAGGTGAATGGTGTCCGCCGTAGGCTGCTTCTGAATGCCGAGGATGACGGCCGGCTTGCCCTCGAAGCCCGCATCCCCCCGTTTGGGCGCCGCTGCGAAGGTCACGGATGCGATCTGACGCAGCAGGATCGGCTGGCCATCTCGCGCAGTGATCGCGAGGTTCTTCAGATCCTCCAGGCTCGAGGTCCGACCGAGATGGCGGATGAGATACTCGCGCCCGTTCAGTTCGAGAAAGCCCCCCGAGGTGTTCGACGAGAAGCCTCGAATCGCCCCTTCCAACTGCTCCAACGAAACACCGAGCTCAGCCATACGGCGGGTGTCGGGCTGAACCTGGAACTGCCGCACCTCTCCGCCAATCGGGATGACTTGCGCGATGCCGGGGATCGCCATCAGGCGCGGACGAAGAACCCAGTCCGCATACTCTCGGACCTGCATCGGCGAGATCTTCGCCGTGTCGATCGGGATCGCGATCTGCATGATCTCGCCCATGACCGAGCTGATCGGCCCCATGCGCGGAATCACGTCTTCAGGCAACCCTTCCTCCATGGCTGAGAGGCGTTCCGACACCATCTGCCGGGCGCGGAAAATCTCGGTACTCCAGTCGAAGGTCACGTAGATGAAGGACAGCCCCGAGCTCGAGGTAGAGCGCACTGACTCCACGCCGGGCAAACCATTCATGGTGGTCTCGAGCGGAAAGGTGATGAGTTGCTCGACCTCCTCCGCCGCCATGCCGCCGGCTTCGGTCATGATCGTGACCGTCGGCTTGTTGAGATCCGGAAATACGTCCACGGGTGTTCGCGAAAGCGTGAACGCACCGTAGGCCATCAGTACCAGGCTGGCGATAATCACCAGCAGCCGGTTACCAAGGCTGTTGTCGAGTAGCCACTTGAACATCGGATAGACTCCCGGTCAGCGGATCTGGTTGATCAGCGTGGCGGCACGGGAGGCGACCCGCTCGCCGGCTTCGAGGCCGGACGTCACCGCAATGTTCACGCCGTCCAGCGGCGCGATCGTGACGGTCCGGGACTCGAAACGTTCGGGCGCCGTCTTTACCCAGACGATGGTTTGGTTTGCCGAATTCTTCAGCACCGATGCTGCGGGAACGCTTACACCCTGCTGCGTGCTGCGCGACTGGACGAAGACCTCGACCGGCTGCCCCACGGCAAGAAAGGCCAGCGCTTCCCCTTCGGCTGCAAAGGTGAGCGGCAAGGCCTGCTCGCGCAGGCTGCGGGCGGCGCCGATGAAGGTGAGCGGGATCCGCTGGTCGCCGACCGCAAGACTTGCAGAGGCGACATCCGCCGCTATTTCTGGATCATAGGAGAGCGCCTCGACACGCAGCCGCTTCGGGTCGACGATCTCGAACACGAGCTCGCGCGCATCGACCACTTGGCCTGACACGGCGTTAGTCGATGCGATCACACCGCTGACGGGTGCGGTCAGGACATCACGGGCATTGAGGCCACCACCGATCGCTTTCGATCTGGCCCTCAGGCTGGCAAGCTCGCTTTCGGCCGCCTCGATCTCCTTGCGCGGTACCGTGTCGGCGAGTTCCTTCAGACGCGCAAGGCGCTTTTCCACAAGGGCCCTGGCCGCGTGCAGCTCGGCCAATTGCGCCATCTGGTTAGACCGCTCGATCTGGTCCGTCGAAGGACTAACGTAAGCCAGCACGTCCCCCTTCTTCACGGCCTGACCGACGCTTGGCAACCCCTGCGGGCCCGCCTCCAGGCGCCCAGCCACCATGGCCTGCACCTTTCCGCCGGCATTCGGGTCCATGACCACCTTGCCGGCCAGCGCGGTGGTACGCGGCAATTCGCCGGCTTCCGTAACCAACGTGCGAACACCGATCTGGCGTTGTGCCGGCTTTGGCAGAAAGACACTGCCATCGGCTTGCCGTTGTGGCCCATTGCCTCCTGCCACAACTGGACCTTCATCGCCATGATCATGGCCTTCGCCAGCAAAGGCATTCCACGAGGCACTGGCCGATACCAGCGCCAGCGCAGCAAACAGTACGCTCAGCTTCACGCGGCACCTCCAGTCGAGCGATTACGCGAATTCCCCTTGCGAAGCACAACCCAGCCGATGAGGCCTAGCACAAGCCCCCCCGCGCCTGCCCCAATTGCGTAGGGTTTCATGTCCAATTCGGCAACCTCTTCGTGCGCCTCGGCGGCGGTCTCATGCAAGTCGAGCTCACCAGCGAGCAAATCGGCGTCCTGACCGGCAATCACCGTTGCCGTGACAGAGACGACACCCGGCTTGAGCGTCTCCTCGAGCGTGGCCTCGAACTCACCGTCGGCATGGGGCGTGAGCGCAACGGCCTTCCCATCGAGTTCCAGATCGACCTTTGCGTCCTTGACCGGACTGTTGTCAGCGAAGTGGTCAAGATAGACGGTGACGTTCTTGCCATTCACTACGCCGACCAGCTCGAAGAGTTCCGAGACGGCGGTAAATCGCGGCAATGCCGGGCCCGCTGTGGTCGCGGGCGCTTCTCCATGGTCGTGTCCGTCACCGGCCAGCGTTTGCGGGGCAAGCCCGGCAAGCACGGCAGCGAGGCTCCATGCCGCGAGGGTATGAGTGGATTTCATTTTGGGGATCCTGTTATTCATTCGGGAAGCAGGCCCAACGCTTGGCGCTGGGCCGAGATGGCGGCTGCCAGATCAATACGCGCGCGCGCGCGCTCGCGTTCGGCCTCGGCCGCCTCGAATTCGATGCGCAGACGGGTCGGCAGATCGGCCTCACCGAGGCGGAACGCCTTCTCGAAGAAGCCGCGTGACGCCTGTGCGAGGTCGGAGCGCCGTTCAGCAGCGGCGACCTGCTGCCGTCTCAATTCGACGCGCTGGTGCGCCATCTCTGTTTCGGCCAGCAGACGTTCGAGTTCGATCTGGAGTTGCGCCTCGGCCTCGATGGCCTCTGCATTGGCGCTTGCAACGCGGGACCGGCTGCGCGAACCGGAACCAAGCGGAATGCGCAAGCCCAGCGTGACTGTCTGTTCCCAGGATTCACCCGATGCGCCGCGTTCGCGGGTGGTCGTGACACTCAACTCCGGATTCGCGCGGCCCTGAACGCTGGCAAGGGTCATCGTGCGCCGCGCAACGTCGACCCGATCACGCAGCTCGGCCACTGCAGGGTGCGCCGTCTCAAGAATCTGTGTCGGTGTCGCAGCGGACGGGACGGGCTCCGGCGCAGACACCCCGCCGGATGAGCGTTCTGGCCCGATTCCAGTGAGCGTGCGCAACTGCTGTGCAGCATCTGCAAGGGCGCTTTCTGCCTCGGCGACGGCGGCTTCAGCTGTAGCTTGCACACCGTCGGCCTGATGCTGATCTGCGCGCGCCAGATCACCCGCCTTGATGCGCTTGGCCACGTCGGCGGCCAGTTCGCGGGCGTTCTCGAGACCCGCCCTCGCCAGCGTCACATCTACGCGCGCGCGTTGCCAATCCCAATATGCTGTGCGTACCGCTGCAGCGGTGCGCAACTGCGCGCCGCGAGCCCGGCTCGCCGTGGCAGCTATTTCGGCAGTGGCGAGGGCTGCAGTGCTCGAACGTTCGCCCGACAGCCAGATCGGAACCGCGATGCCGACCTCGTACTCACGGCTCCCGCGATTGCTGTCCAACTGATCGGTTTTTCCGGCTACCTCTAGGGCGGGCGGTTCGACAAACCAACTGTCGGCACTGTCGCGGCGCGCTTGCGCCGCTTCCTGTTGAGTCGTGAGCGACAGCGCTTCAGGCTGGCGTGCCCATGCTGCCTCGAAAGCGTGCTTGAGGGATAGGGCGGTACTTGGAGCCGGGGGGGCGGGCTGCTGCGCCCAGGCACCATTGACGGCAAGGCCGAGCATTAGCCCAGGCAGCCATTTGAGACGAAGTTGCTGAAACATCCAATTCTCCGTTGATGTAAAGACACGGGGAATCGGCAGAGGGCGATCGGACCGATCGCAATGGACGCGTGACGCTACCGCTCAAAGCGGTAGGAACATCAAGAGGGAATGAAGGCGACCGCCCTGCCGATCAGGCTGGGCGGGCCCATTTAGGGCGTTCGGGCTCTGCGGGATGCTCCGCAAGTGAGCACCCAGGTGTGACGCCGATGGGGAGGGATGCCTGATGCTGTGTGAATAGCGCGCTGGACTCACTCGTTACTGCTGAAGAGCCCACCACCTGGCACGATGCGCAGTCTGTGTGTGCGCCCTTCGTGAAGCCCCCTTTTTCCTTGCCTTTTGCATCTTCGGTGTGACGATGCGCGTGATGACCAAAATGATTGGCTGCGGCACCGGATTCGTGCGCGCAGTAATCGCCCACCGCCGCCCAACTCAGTTGGGCAGGCAGCAGGATCAAGAGGAAAATCGCAAGCCAACGACGCATGGCGCGGATTCTATCAATAAGGATTTGCTATCGTCGACAGCGACGGTACCAATGGGCAGACCAAACGGCGCTTTACGAGAACCTGCTGGGCGAAACGCCTGGACGGCCCGACGTCTCGCGCCGATAGGTGGCTTCAGGAGCCACTGTACAGTTCATTCATGTACGCGCGCTCTGTCGGGGTCATGTCGACCAGCTCCTTGAGGACTTCTGCACGGGTCTTGCCGGGTCCGGAAGCACGCGAGGGCACCGCGAGGCCACGCTGCAGGTAGAAATAGCTGCCATCGGCCTTTGCCTGTTCGAGCTCGCGCAACACCTCGGCGCGGGTTTTCGTGCTCGTGGAGTGATCCGGATGGAACGTGAACCCCTGCTCGCCGGGAGCGGGATGCCACAGCGAGCTGGCTTGCGCAGCCGCAGGAACGACAAGGACGGCAGCAAGAAGCGAAAAAAGGGCAGTGGTGCGAGTTTTCGACATGACGAGACTCCTTCGTTCAACGTGAGAGGTGGCGTTCGGCATAAGCCGCTTGGCGTCGCCTTGCACCGAACACGTCGCGGACTTTAAGGGTCCATCCTCGTCGAATCGCGAACTGCCAGATTACGATTTCGTAATGTGATGGTTTCGGCATCTCCGCGATAATCGCTGCATGAAGATTCTGGTTGTGGAAGACGAGCCCAAGCTCGCCGAATACCTACGCAGGGCGCTCACCGAAAGCAATTACATCGTGGATGTCGCGCACAGCGGCACGGATGGCCGCTATCTCGCGACCGAAGGGCATTACGACCTCGTCCTCCTCGACGTCATGCTTCCGGGGCTGGATGGCTATGCCGTCTTGCAAGAACTGCGTCGGGGCAAACACGTACCCGTCCTGATGCTGACCGCGCGGGACGAGGTCGAGGATCGGGTCAGAGGCCTGCAGGCGGGTGCCGACGATTACCTGGTGAAGCCGTTTGCTCTGTCCGAGTTGCTCGCTCGCGTGCAGGCCTTGTTGCGGCGCGGTGCCTTGCGCTCGGATAGCCAGGATTCAACGGTGCTCCGTTTGGCGGACCTCGAACTCGACCTGGTTCGGCGCAAGGCGTCACGATCCGGGCAGCGCCTCGACCTGACCGCCAAGGAGTTCACGTTGCTGACGTTGCTGCTGCGCCGGCAAGGGCAGGT
The DNA here is from genome assembly GCF_001051995.2 of Thauera humireducens. NCBI lineage: Bacteria > Pseudomonadati > Pseudomonadota > Betaproteobacteria > Rhodocyclales > Zoogloeaceae > Thauera > Thauera humireducens. Next base: position 3,275,712 of record NZ_CP014646.1, read on the forward strand.
CCTTTCCCGTACCGCGCTCGCAGCGCAGGTGTGGGACATGAATTTCGACAGCAATACGAACGTGGTCGAAGTTGCGGTGCGCCGGTTGCGCGGCAAGATCGACGACGCTTTCGAGAAGAAGTTGTTGCATACCGTGCGCGGCATGGGATACGTCCTTGAGGACCGGAAGCCCTGAGAATGCGCAATCCGCGTTCGCTTAGCCGCTGGTTATCGTGGTGGCTCGCCGTGCTGGCCTCGCTGGGGCTCGGCTTGGTCTGCTCGATCGTTTACGTGGGCGCGAGTCTAAATCTCTCCAACAAGCAGACGGACGAACTGCGGCACAAGCGGGACATAGTGCGCCATCTCGTCGGCGAGATCGCAACGCGGGACGCGTTGCCGAGCCTGCGTCACAAGCTCGACGACTTCTTTGTGGGCCATGCCAACCTCGAGTTACGGCTGATCCAGGGATCTGACGCTCTTCTGTACGCAACTCCGGCGCGTTCAAGCCCCGGCGCAATCCTGCGGCGGGATGAGTTCGAAATCTCCGTGCCATGGTCGCCCACAACCATGCTGCGCGCCGAATTGATACTCGACAGCAGCGCCGACGCGCTGCTTTTGGAGCAGTTGGCCTGGACGCTACTCGCGAGCGCCCTTGGTGGAGCGGCGGCCATCTCAGTGGGCGGCGCATGGCTCGTTCGTAGAGCGCTCTTGCCTGTTCGCGACCTGGCTCGACAAGCAGCGGCCCTAAGCCCGGAAAGCGTTGGACAGCCGCTTGACGGCTCCGCCCAGGCACAGGAGCTTCAGCCGTTGGTCACACAATTCAACGCGCTCCTGGTTCGATTGAACCGCGCATATCAACAACTGGAAGGGTTCAACGCCGATGTCGCTCACGAGCTGCGCACACCGCTGGCGACCTTGATTGGTGAGACCGAGCTAGCTCTGAGTCGTCAGCGCGATGTCGCCGAACTGCGCGATGTGCTCGGATCGAACCTCGAGGATCTTCAACTTTTAGCGGGGCTGGTCAATGACATGTTGTTCTTGTCCCGGGCCGATCGCGGGGAGCGCGCCCGTCGCCACCGTGTGGATAGCCTGGCCGAACTGGTGTCCGAGGTCATCGAATTCCACGAAGCGTCAATGCAGGAGGCCGGCGTGACTGCGCGCTTACGCGGTGACGGCATGGGCACAGTCGATGCTGGGTTGGTTAGGCGTGCGCTCTCGAACCTGCTCGCCAATGCGACCCGTTTTGCAGAGCGCGGATCGGTGATCGAGGTCGATATCAAGCAGGACGCAGATGGCCGCATTTGCCTGTCTGTCAGCAACACGGGCCCTGTCATCCCCCCGGAGCATTTGCCTCGTCTATTCGACCGCTTTTATCGGGTTGATGGGGCCCGCGAACATCGCGACCATAACCACGGGCTCGGCTTGGCGATCGTAGCTGCGATCGCGCGAATGCATGGCGGCGCCACCTTTGTGCGGTCAGCTGCCGGAACGACGAGCGTTGGCCTTACCATGACCGTTATGGATAGCTGTTCATAACGGCCAGTAGCGGCCCGTGGCCTATGTGCGTTGGGCTGCCTGCTTCACGCAGAGACCTGCCACAGGACCAGCTACGCCATGAGTGTCTCTTGTGGGTCGGGACGCGACGAGCAACCTTCTTAGTTCGGCGCCGGAAACCGGCCGCTCAAGTTTCGCATCCCGAAAGCTGCCGGACGCCATCGAGTGCAGCCGACCCGATGCTGCCGTTCAGCTTTGATGGAAGCTGCCAGTCAACGTGTTAGGCCGCTTACGGTTGGAAAGATGACTGAGTAGCAAGCCGGCGAGGCCGCCAACGAGCAGCGCAAGAATGCCGCCTGGCGACAAAACTATGACGAGCCCAAAAGCCGCGAAATAGGAGTTGAGCGGACCAGGAGCGAAGAAGACAGCGAACAGCGTAGATGTGCTGAGAGCCGTAAGAATTGTGATGGTAACGCCCGTAATGCTTGCAACGACTTTGGAGCGGCCGACCAGAAAACGATGACTGGCCGCTGCGATTAACGCAGCAATCACGGCTGCGGGGATACCCAAGAAGAGGCCAATAGCAGGAGAGTATTCAGGCCCGGTGCCTCGGAATACCCACAGCACAGCCAGCAAGGCGGCCACTGCGAACACAAACGCGCAGAAACGCCGACTGACGGGATGGTGGTCGAAAAGGTTGCGTTCCACCTCAGTCGCCTTGACGGTGAGAAAGACGATGCCAAGAGGAATCGAGATCGCTAGCAGAAGCACAATCAGTCCAAGCATGGGGTGTGTGGCCTAACGTGTAGGTGACCGGCCTCGCGCGGCCTTGTCGCGCGAGGTCCAGCGACCGAAGGGAGCGAGGTCGACCGGAAGGTTAGAGGTTTCGTTCACGACAACCATGAGAATAGAGAGCATCCAAGACACGCCCCCTCCGCGCAGTAATCGGCCTTTCTTCCGGATGCGTCCTTCCCAGACTTAGACTGGCGAATCTCTTCTGCGGCCTGGGCACACAAGACGAAACGACGTCGCATTTGCCGCCAACCAACAACGAGCCCATGTTGTTGGAAGGCGACCTTGGCATGAGCTGAACATGATTGGCCACCGTGGTGTACCCGGAAAGCACACACGAAGCCCTTGTGAGGAGAAATGAAGCGTTGATATGCCGTGATAAGTGAGGCAACGACAGTGGCGGCGCACGACGTCATTGATAACCTCTAACGAATAGGGTTTATCCCTCGCGCCGCAAGCGCCGTTCGGTGCGCAGGCGCCTGCCGCGAGGGATAAGCCTTGTTGAACTGAACCGCCGCTCAGGCGGTGATACTGGGGATTCTACGCGCGGGTCATCCACATCGGATAGCGCGCGGCAGGGTCGGGTCAGCAACGAGTATCCGACGCCGCTGAGCCGCTCGCGACCATCGCCGTAATGGGCCGCGATCGGGTGCCGGCCGTGCATCCGGCGTGCGGTGTCGGTCGCGTTCAGCAGACGGGGGACGTGCCACGGCCTGCCGGTGCGGACGTTGCATCGGCAAGGGCCGAGACGGGGGAGCGTGAGTGTTCATGGCGGCCCATCCCGACAGCGCGGTGCAGGCGCGGGCGGATCGTACCGGCGAGCCATGACGATCTCGACCGTGTGCCAACGCCCGACCCCACAGTGCGGGCAGCATCGCGGGTCCTCACCGCTCACGCGGGCGAGGAAGTCTGCGGCCGCTTCGATCACCGCCGGCTGCGGTGCCGGCGTCTGGAGTGCCACACGGGCGGCGGCGAGCCGGGCCCGCTTGTGGCCGCAGGCGAGCAGCCCGTAGTGGCGCAGGCGCTTGAAGCCGGCCGGCAGCACGTGGCGCAGGAAGCGTCCGATGAAGGTGTCGGTCGGCAGGCTGACCGTACGTTTGCCACCGGTCTGGTTGTCGCGCACCCGAAGGCGCACCTGGCCCGCATCGCAGCCAAGCAGGCGGTCGTTCGAGAGCGCCACGCGGTGCGTGTAGCGGGCAAGGTAGTCGAGCACCTGGGCGGGTCCGCCGGGCGGCGGCTTGGCGTAGACCACCCAGTCGTGCGCGAGCAGCGCACGACGTCGGGCTTGCCATGCACCCGGCGCAGCGCTCGGATCGTCGGCCAGCTCGCCGCTGCGGTGGGCCGCGTCGAGCCGCGTGAGGAGCTTGCCGCGAAACACCTTCGAGGCGGCCTGGACGGGAAACAGGAAGCGCGTACCGCGCGCCGGTGTGCGCCATCTGCCCTCGGCGTCGAGCCCGCCACAGGTGATCAGGGCGTGCACATGCAGGTGCATGCGCAGGTCCTGGCTCCAGGTGTGGAGCACGAGGCTGAAACCGGGCACGGCGCCCAGCCAGCGCGGGTTGGCGGCGAGCTCGAGCAAGGTGGCCGCCGCACTATCGAACAACGCACCGTAGAGCCAGCGCGGGTGCCGGATCGCCAGTGGATTGAGCGCGTGGGGCAGCGTGAACACCCAGTGTGCGTAGGGCACCGGCAGCACCTCGCGCAGGCGCGCCGCACGCCAGGCCTCCTTGGCCCGCGTCTGGCACTGCGGGCAATGGCGGTTGCGACACGAGCGCCAGACATGGCGCTCGGCGCCGCAGTTTGCGCAACGCTCGCGTACGCCGCCGAGCGCGGCGGTGCGGCAGTCGACGATGGCACGCCAGGCCCGCGCCTGGGTGGGCGACAGCGCATGGCTGCTGCGGTAGCTGCTGCCGTGCGTGCGCAGGATGCCGGCCAGCGTGGGCCGGTCCATGGCCGCTCGGCCTCAGAGCCGGCGCAGCAGATCGAGCGGGCTGTCGTGGGGGATTGAACCCGGACGCGCCAGATGCAGGTAGCGCTGCGTGGTCGACAGGTGGCCGTGGCCCAGGAGCTTCGCGAGCGTGGCAAGATCGACGCCGGCCTCCAGCAGATGGGTGGCGAAGGCGTGGCGTAGCGTGTGGATGCCGCCCGTCTTGGTGATGCCGGCCCGATCGCGGGCACGGTAGTACGCACGTTGCGCACTGCTGACGTCGAATGGCCGGGCGGCGTCGGTGGTGCGAGGGAACAGCCAGTCGCGGGGTTTGCAGATGCGCCAATAGACGCGCAGCGCTTCGAGCAGGCTCGGACTGAGCAGCGTGTAGCGATCCTTGCCACCCTTGCCCGCCACCACCCTGATGCACATGCGATCCGGCGCGCTGTCGATGTCGGCGACGCGCAGCGCGCACACCTCGGACACCCGCAGTCCGGCCGCGTAAGCCGTCATCAACAGCGTGCGCGTGCGCAGATTGGCGGCCGCCTCGAACAGGCGCGCCAGTTCCTCGCGCGAGAGGATCTCCGGCTGACGCTGCGGCGTGTGCGCGTAGGGAATCGTGATGGCCTCGGCCGTGCGGCCCAGCACGATGTCGAAGAAGAACTTCAGGGCGCACACGGCTTGGTTCACGGTGGTGTAGGCCAGGTGCCGCTCGGTGATCCGGTGCAGCAGCCAGGCCTTCACCTGTGCGGCATCGAGGCGGTCGGGACTGCAGTGGTAGTGCGCGGCCAACTGCGCCACCACCGACAGGTAGGCCTGCTGCGTGCGCCGTGCCAATCCGCGCAGCACCATCGCGTCGATCATCTGCTGACGTAAGGGGCTCATGACACTTCTCCTTGAACGCGGGGACATCCCCGGTTTCAAGGTAGGTCGTCGTCGCAGACGTCATGAAAAACGCGGTGGCGCTTGGGTTCGCGGCCACCGCGTCAGCGGTTTAGTTCAACACGTACTTAGACAGGTATTCCTCGTAGGTGCCGCGATAATCCACGATCTGGCCGTCGAGCTTGATCTCGATGATGCGCGTCGCCAGCGAGCTGACGAACTCGCGGTCGTGGGAGATGAAGACCAGCGTGCCGCTGAACTTGTCCAGGCCGGTGTTCAGCGACTCGATGGATTCCATGTCGAGGTGGTTGGTCGGCTCGTCCATCAGCAGCACGTTGGGACGCGACAGCATCAGCTTGCCGAACAGCATGCGGCCCTGCTCGCCGCCGGAGATCACCTTCACCGACTTCTTCACCTCGTCACCCGAGAACAGCAGGCGGCCGAGCGTGCCGCGCAGCAGGGTCTCGTTGTCCTCGCCGGTGGCAGCGGCGGTGATGCGGGAGTAGGGGGCGATCCAGTCGGTCAGGCTGACGTCCTCGGCGAAGTCGGCCGAGTGGTCCTGCGCGTAGTAGCCCGGCTTGGCCTTCTCAGCCCACTTGATGGCGCCCTTCTGCGGCTGCAGCTCGCCCACCAGCAGCTTCATCAGCGTGGTCTTGCCGACGCCGTTCTCGCCGATGATCGCCACTTTCTCGCCTGCTTCGATGGCGATCGAGAAGCGGTTGATGAGCGGCTTCTCCATGCCCTCGTAGGCGAAGGAGATGTTGTCGACCTCGCAGGCCAGGCGGTGCAGCTTGTCCTTCTCGTCGTAGTCGAAGCGGATCCAGGGGTACTGGCGGCTGGACGGCTTCACGTCCTCGGGCTTCAGCTTGTCGATCAGCTTCAGGCGGCTGGTGGCCTGCTTGGCCTTGGACTTGTTGGCCGAGAAGCGGCGCACGAAGGCCTGCAGCTCCTGGATCTTGTCCTTGGCGCGGGCGTTGGCGGACGACTGGCGTTCGCGCGCCATGGTCGACGCTTCCATGTAGTCGTCGTAGTTGCCCGGGTAGATCGTGATCGTGCCGTAGTCCAGGTCGGCCATGTGGGTGCAGACCTGGTTCAGGAAGTGGCGGTCGTGCGAGATGATGACCATCGTGCAGTCGCGGTTGTTGAGCACGTCCTCGAGCCAGCGGATGGTGTTGATGTCGAGGTTGTTGGTCGGCTCGTCGAGCAGCAGGATGTCAGGGTTGGCGAACAGCGCCTGGCACAGCAGCACGCGCAGCTTCCAGCCGGGGGCGACTTCGCTCATCGGGCCGTTGTGCAGCGCGGTATCGATGCCGACGCCCAGCAGCAGCTCGCCGGCGCGCGCCTCCGCCGTGTAGCCGTCGTATTCGCCGACCTTGCCCTCGAGCTCGGCGGCGTGCATGTAGTCGTCTTCGGTGGCGTCCGGGTTGGCGTAGATCGCGTCGCGCTCCTTGATCGCCGCCCACAGTTCTTCGTGACCCATCATCACCACGTCGAGCACGCGCATGTCCTCGTAGGCGAACTGGTCCTGGCGCAGGTAGGCCATCCGTTCATGAACGTCCTTGGAGACGTTGCCGGCAGAGGCTTCGAGCGCACCGCACAGGATCTTCATGAAGGTCGACTTGCCGGCACCGTTGGCCCCGATCAGGCCGTAGCGGTTGCCGTCGCCGAACTTGACGGAGACATTCTCGAACAGGGGCTTGGCCCCGAACTGCATGGTGATGTTGGCTGCGACGAGCACGGAAAATCCTGTTTTTCAGATAAAACAAAGCCTTGCATTATAGCGCAGGCAAAGGCGCTGGTGCCGCGCGGCCTTCAGGCGTTCGCGTCGGGGAGATCGGGTTCGCAGCGATTGCGCCCGCCCTGCTTGGCGCGATACAGGGCGCCGTCCGCGCGATTGACCAGGCGCTGGTAGTCGGGATGGCCGTCGTGCATGGCCACGCCGATGCTGACGGTGACGTTGAGCTGTCCGCCGTTCGAGATCAGCAACGGTTCGGCCGCGATGCGCGTGCGGATCTTCTCGGCCACCCGCATCGCGCGGGTGTGGTCCATCTCGACCAGCACGATCAGGAACTCCTCGCCGCCATAGCGGAACACGAAGTCGCCCGAGCGCACGCTGTTCTGCAGGATCGCGGCGACTTGTTGCAGCACGCGGTCGCCCGCCTGGTGGCCGTGCGCGTCGTTGATGTGCTTGAAGTGGTCGACATCGACCAGCAGCAGCGCAAAGGGTTTCCCCTCGCTGCGGGTGATCTCGCATTCGCGCGCCAGGATGGCGGGCAGGAAGCGGCGGTTGAGCAGCTGCGTCAGGGCGTCCTTGCCGGACTCGAGGTCGACGAGGTGCTCGAACATGCTCTCGATGAGGAACTTGAGTTCGCCGACCTCGGCCTGGACCTGCTTGAGCAGGTGGCGTACCTCGCTCAGGTTGCCCGCGCCGAGCTGCTGCGCGCACAGCGGCAGCAGGGTCTCGTCGATCGAGCGCATCAGCTTGCGCACCGTCGCGTGTTCCGACGCGCCACGGAACAGGGCCGAGGCCTTGTGCTGCATCCACAGGCCGAAGGACGAGCCGCTGACGCTGGGCAGGTCGTCGCCGGGCTGGCCGGTCATCACCGTCTGCAGGAGGCGGTTCTCCCAGTCCAGCAGGGCCGAGCGCTGGCGCTCGCGTTCGAGCGACATGTTCTGCCCGGAGGAGAACGAGCGGTAGGCCTCGTCGATGCGTGCGGTGCGCTCGTGCGAGGCGACGAAGGCGGAGCTCATGACCTCGAAGGCAAGGTCGATGAGGCTGTCCACGTAGATCACCGCCTCGACCAGTTCGTCGCGTCCGAGCGGGCTGCGCGCAAGGTAGCCGCCGATGCGGTTCTTCAGCACGCGGGCGCCGCGCGCGACGATGTTGACCGGCACATCCACGCGCGAATGCACTTCGCCCACATGCCGCTGCATCGCCATCGCGGTGAGGAACTGCTCGCGTGTCTCGCACGAGAACAGCGTCGTCAGCCAGCGCTGCATGGACGCATGCAGGCGCTCATGGACGACCTCGCTGCTGAGGAAGGCGCGTGCCTCCGGGTCCTGCATCATGCGTTCGTAGAAGGCGTCGGCCATCGCCTCGCGATGGGTCGCGATGATGTCGCGTACCGCGGCGCGCGCGCCCAGCGGGGCCTGATCGAACAGGGCGAGCCAGTCGTTCTCGATGGTCTCGGTGGTCTGGGCGGGCAGTGATTTGTGCATCTTTCTGCTGGATTCGGACTAAAACAGCATTTTGCCACGCAACATCAGCGCATTCTGTTTGATGAAGGGGGCGATGTCGGAATCGTCCGACGCGGGTTTCGGAGCGGGCTGATGGGGCGGGCAGGGGGGCCTGCCTACAGTGGAGTCGGGCGCCGGACAACGGCACGCACCGCGCACCGCGCAGCGCGCCGTCGCCGAGGCGGCCCACCCGCCGCCGGGAGGCCGCTGCGGCTGGCGTCCGGCGGGTCTTCCGACAAAGGAGAGCAACATGCTGCACTATGCCGTCGTTTTCTTCGTCATCGCCCTGATCGCCGCCGTGTTTGGTTTCAGCGGCATCGCCGCCGGTGCCGCGGGCATCGCCAAGATCCTGTTCGTCGTGTTCCTGGTGATGGCCGTTGCCAGCTTCCTCATCAACCTCGCCAAGGGACGATGACGCCGGATACCGCCCCCGTGCTGGCCCAAGTCCGCCGCGGGGTGATCGCCGAGGGCCGGCGCCTGGATGGGCGACCGGCCGCTCGACTATCCTTCAACCGCTGGATCATGAATCGGACTACCGGCCATGTTGCGTATCGCCATCGTCGATGATCACCAGATCGTGCGCGCGGGCTTCCGCGAGATGCTTGCCGACGAACTGGGTTTCGAGTTCCCGTTCGAGGCCGCTTCCGGGGAGGAGGCGCTGCAGGGCCTGCGCCAGCATGAGACCGACGTGCTGCTGCTCGACCTCTCGTTGCCCGGTCAGAGTGGCGTCGATGTGCTGCGCGCCGCGCGCCAGCGCTACGACGCGCTCCGCATCCTGGTGCTGTCCGGCTTCCCGGAGGACCGCTATGCGCTGGCGATGATCCGCAACGGTGCCGACGGCTACCTGTGCAAGGACTGCACGCGCGAGGAGCTGATCAATGCGATCCGCACCGTGGCCCAGGGGCGCCGCTACCTGTCGCCGCGCACCGCCGAACTGCTGGCGCAGGAACTGACCGGCGGCGGCGCCAGCGCGCCGCACGAGAAGCTGTCCGACCGCGAGCTGCAGGTCTTCCTGCGGCTCGCGCGCGGCGAATCGGTGTCGGACATCGCCGCGGTCCTCAACCTGAGCGTCAAGACCGTCAGCACCTACCGCTCGCGGCTGCTCGAGAAGCTCGACGTGTCGAGCAACGCCGAACTGGCGACCTATGCCCTGCGTCACGGGCTCATCCTCGAATGACCGGTGCCCCTGCCATGGCCGAGTCCGACCCCCGTCCCCTCCGCGTCGTCCTCATCGAGGATTCGCCCATCCTCTGTGCGATGCTGCGCGACATGCTCGCCGAGCTCGATGGCGTCGAGGTCGTTGCCGCCGCCGGCGACGAGCAGGGGGCGCTGGCCGAGCTCGAGCAGCACCGGGCCGATGTCGCCATCGTCGACCTGGAGTTGCGCCAGGGCAGCGGGCTGGGCGTGCTCAGCCGCCTGAAGGCCGAGCCCGATCGTTTCGGGCGGCCGCGTGCGGTGGTGTTCTCCAACTACGGCCACAGCACGGTGCGTGCGCGCTGCAGTGCGCTCGGCGCGGAGCACTTCTTCGACAAGTCCTTCCAGATGGACGAGCTGCTCGACTTCATCCAGGCCGCCGTGCCGCGCTGCTGACCCCCGCACGCGACGGCGCGAGCACTTACGCTGCGGCGGCGTTCAGCGGGACGCGGGCTTCGATGCGGGTTCCGTGCCCCGGGCGGCTGGCGACCTCGAGACGGCCGGCCAGCATCTGCACGCGGTGGGCGATGCCGGTCAGGCCGTGGCGATTCAGGCGCTGCACCGACGGGTCGAAGCCGGTGCCGTCGTCTTCCACCTGCAACACGATCTCCTGCGGTTCGACCGTGAGGCTCAGGCGTACCCGCTTTGCCTGCGCATGGCGCCGAACGTTGGTGAGCGCCTCCTGCGCGATGCGGAAGAGCGCCAGCGATACGCTCGCCGGCAGCTCGGGAAGCGTTTCGGGCAGCTCCAGTTCGATCCGGCCCTCGTTCTCGCCCACCATCCCCGACTGTGCCAGCGAGCGCAGCGCCTCGATCAGGCCGAGCTCGGCCAGCAGGGGCGGGCGCAGGTCGGCGACGACGCGGCGCTTGATGGAGATCACCTGGCTCAGCGTGTCGAGCAGGCGGTCGAAGCGGTCGCGCAGCGGCGCCATCGCCTCGGCCGGCAGCTTGCGCGCGATCCAGCCCGCGTCCAGCTTGGCGGCCGTCAGCAGGGCGCCGAGTTCGTCGTGCAGCTCGCGTGCGATGCGTTCCTGTTCGGCCTCGCGCGTGTTCGTCAGGTAGGTGGCGAGGTTGCTGAGATCGGCGGTGCGTGCCGCGACCTCGGCCTGCAGGCGCGCGTTTTCCGACTGCAGCAGCGCGGCCAGCCGGTCGCGCAGCCGTTCCTGACGGTACAGCAGCACGATGATCGCCAGCAGCAACACCAGGACGCCCAGGCCGAGGACCGTATTCGTGCGGCGCGCCTCGGCGAAACGGTCGAACGAAGCCACGATCGTCGCGTTCATCTGCGCCACCGTCTGCGCCCGCAGCCCGAGGATGAGGCTGCGGATGTCGTCGGTGAGCTCCTTGCCGATCCCGCCGGTGGGGCCATCCGTCTTCGGCAATGCACTTTGCTCGAGCGCCTGCGTCATCACCTTCCAGCGTGCCTCGATCAGCAGCGCCAGCTGGTCGAGGCTGCTGCGCTGGGCGGCGTTCTCCCATTCGCCGGCCTTCAGCGCGGCCAGGGTCTTGTCGACAACGGCACGGCCATCCTGATACGGCGTCAGGAACACCGGGTTGTTGCTGTTGATGAAGCCCCGCACGCCCGATTCGGCATCGAGCACGTTCACCAGCAAGGTGTCCAGCTGGGCGATGCGGCTGGACCGTGCCTGCAGTTGCTGCAGCGCCTCGCGGCTGGTTGCGGACTGTCGCTGTGCGCTCAGCAGCCACACCACCCCGAGCGTGAAGCCGAGCGCCAGCACCATCAGGAGCAACAAGGTGGTGGTGCGGGGCAGAAGGGACGACGGACGGGACAAGGGGCTTCTCCGTGACGCGATCGGGACCGGAAGGGACCTTATAGCGGATGTTGCGCGACGACGGGCGGCCTGCGAGGAATCGAACCCGGGCCCCCCGGAATGCGAAAAAGGGGGATCGCTCCCCCTTCGTCTGTTTCCTTCGCCGTGCTTACGGACGGACGGCGATGTCGTTCTTGACCGCCTTCACGCCCGGGGTGCCGCGGGCGATCTCGGCGGCGCGGTTGCGTTCGGCGGTGCTCTTGGCGAAGCCGGACAGCTGTACGGTGCCCTTCAGCGTCTCGACGCTGATCGACATCGCGCTGACCGTCGGGTCCTCGGCGAACTTGGCCTTGACGCGGGTGGTGACGGTCGCGTCATCGACGTATTCGCCCACGGTGGATTGGTCGCGCGTGACGGCGCAGCCGACGGCGGTGAAGGCGAGCAGGCCCGACAGGGCGAGCGTGGCAGCGGTGTGCTTCATGATGGACTCCTGATGGGTGGCGGGTCTCCCCGCGAGCGGGATGCAAGTCAAATATAGACAAGGCCGGCCCGACCGGCTGTCCGACGAAACGGATCGCGCTGTAGGACGATTCTGTCGGCGCTGCGCACGCGCGTCCGCCAAGCCTGCGGGCGGCCGATGTGCCGTATCCTTCCGCTCGCGCCGGTGCGGACGGCCGCACGACTGCAAACCAACCCAGCGAGGCAAGATGCGATTCCTCCACTCCGCCGACTGGCATCTCGGCCGTGTCTATCACGGCGTTTCCCTGCTCGAGGACCAGGCCCACGTGCTCGGCGAATTCGTCCGCCTGGCCGCGGACACGCGACCCGACGCCATCCTGCTCGCCGGCGACATCTACGACCGTTCGGTGCCACCGGCCGAGGCCGTGCGCCTGCTCGACATGGTGCTGACCGAGCTGGTGCGCGGGCTGCGCATTCCGGTGGTGATGATCGCCGGCAATCACGATGGTCCCGATCGCCTCGCCTTCGGTGCGGACCTGCTCGGCGGCGCGGGGCTGACGGTGCGGGGCCCGGTGGAGGCCGACCCACAGCCGCTGGTGCTGCACGACGCTTACGGCGCGGTGGCGATCCACGCGCTGCCCTATGCCGAGCCGGCGGTGGTGCGTGCGGCGATGCCTGCATCTGACGATGAGAACGCCGCGGCGATCGACTCGCACCATGCCGCGCTGGCCGCGCAACTGCGGGCCGCGCGCGCAGCACAGCCGGCCGGCGCGCGCAGCGTGGTGGTGGCGCACGCCTTCGTGCTCGGCGGCAGCGAGAGCGAGTCGGAGCGGCCGCTGTCGGTGGGGGCCAGCGGCGCGGTGGGGGCGGCGCTGTTCGACGGTTTCGACTACGTCGCGCTGGGCCACCTGCACCGGCCACAACAGGTCGGTGAGGCGCGCATCCAGTATTCCGGCTCGCTGCTGAAGTACGCGTTCTCGGAAGCGGACCACGCCAAGTCGGTGAACCTGGTCGAGCTCGACGCCGCCGGCGCCTGCCGCATCGAGCGCCTGGCGCTGACGCCGCGCCGCGACCTGCGCATTGTCGAGGGCGAACTCGACGCTCTCCTCGCCGCCGCGGCGACCGATCCGCGCCGCGACGATTATATCCTCGCCCGCCTGGCCGATACCGGCGCGCTGCTCGACGCCATGGGCAAGCTGCGCACCGCCTATCCCAATGCGCTGGCCATCGAGCGTCCCGCGCTGGTCGGCGACGGCCCGGGCCGGGCCGCTGCGGACCATCGCCGCATCCGCGTGCAGGATCTGTTCGCCAGCTTCCACCTTGAAACCACCGGCAGGGCGCTGGACGAGGCCGGCCGCGACGTGCTCGACCGCCTCGTGGCGCGCATGGAACGCGAGGCGCGTCACGCATGAAGCCGCTCAAGCTCAGCCTGCAGGCCTTCGGCCCCTTCGCCACCCGCGAGGAGGTGGACTTCACCCGTCTGCCGCCCGGCGCGCTTTTCCTCATCGCCGGCCCCACTGGCGCGGGCAAGACCTCCATCCTCGACGGCATCACCTACGCGCTCTACGGCGACACCTCGGGCGGCGAGCGCAGCGCGCGCGAGATGCGCAGCCACCATGCCGACGCGGCACTGCAGACCGAGGTCGAGCTGGCGTTCGCGCTCGGCGCGCAGCGCTACCGCGTGCGCCGCGTGCCCGAGCAGACCCGCGCCGCGCAGCGTGGCGGCGGCGTGGTCAATGCACCGGCGAAGGCGGAACTGTTCCGCCTCGATGCCAATGGTGTGGACTGGATTCCGCTCGCCCAGCGCACCACCGAAGTCACCGCGCTGGTCGAGGACCTGCTCGGCTTCAAGGCCGATCAGTTCCGCCAGGTCGTGCTGCTGCCGCAAGGCCAGTTCCGCAAGCTGCTGGCGGCCAGTTCGGCCGAGCGCGAGAAGATCCTCGAAACCTTGTTCGGCACGGCCACCTACAAGCACCTGCAGGACGCCCTCAAGGCCGAGGCGGCCGCGCTGCGCGAACGCGGCGAGAAGGCCGCGCTGCAGCGCCAGACCCTGCTCGGCCAGGCGGGCGTCGACACGATGGACGCGCTCGTCGCCCGGCGTGACGCGCTGCAGGGCCAACTGGTGACGCTCGGCGACGCCGAGCAGCAGGCGCGGGCCGAAGACACCGCGGCGCGGGCCGCGCTGCAGCACGGTCAGGCGGTCGAGGCCCAGTTCGCCGAAGCGGCCGCCGCCGCCGCGGCGCTGCAGGCACTCGAGGCCGGCAAGGCCGAACTCGACGCCCAGCGCCTGCGGCTGGAACAGGCACGCCGCGCGATGCAGGTGCAGCCGGCCGATACCGCCCTGGCGTCCGCGCGCCGCAGTGCCGACGAGGTGGTGCAGCGCGAAGCCCAGGCCGCGCGCGACGCCACCGAAGCCGCCCAGCGCCTGGGCCAGGCCGAAGCCACGCTGCAGGCTGAGATCGCCCGCGCGCCGGCGCGCGAGGCGGCGCAGCGCGAGCTGCTGCGTCTCGAAGGGCTGGCCGAGGCTGTCGCCCGGTTGGCCCAGGCCGAGATCGAGGCTTGCCGCTGCGAGGCGGCGCGCATCGCGGCAGACAAGGCGCTCGCCGCCGCCACGGCCACGCAGCAGACGGTCGCCACCCGACGCACCACGCTCGCCGCACGCATCGACGCCCTGCAGCCGCTCGCGGCTGAGCGCGCCGCGCTCGAGCTGCGCCTGCAGCAGGCCGAGCAGCGCGCCCGGGCGCTCGCTGCACTGGCCGCGGCGCGCAAGCAGCTTGCCGGCCGCGAGGCGGAGGAGGCCAAGGCGATGACCCGCCATGAGGCCGCGCAGCGTGCTGCAGGCGAAGCCCGCGCCAAGGCTGCGGCGCTGGATGCGGACTGGCGCCAGGCCCAGGCCGCCATCCTGGCCGCTCACCTGCATGCCGGCGAGGCGTGCCCGGTGTGCGGCAGTGCGGCGCACCCGGCACCTGCCCGGCACGAGGGCGAGCTGCCGACCGAGCAGGCGCTGCAGGCCGCAGCCGAGCGTGCACGCGAGGCGGAGGCGGTGCTCGATGCCGCCCGCCAAGCGCTCAACCTGGCCGAGCTGGCGCGCGCCACGGCCGCGGCCGAGGTCGCCACGCGCGTGGCCGACTTGCAGCCCGCCGACTTACAGCCCGCCGAGGGCGCTGCGCCCGAACACCCGCTATCGATCGTGGAGGAGGGCGCGCCCGCGACCGATGCCGCCGAACTGCGACGGCAGCTCGACGCCGCCCGCGCGGCCGCGCTCGAGCTCGAACCCCTGCGCGTGCAACTGCAGGCTGCCGATGCCGAGCTCGGCAAGGCCGCAATCGCTGGCGAACAGGCCCGCACCCAGGCGGCGGAGGCGGCCAGCGCCGCGCGCGCCGCGCAGCACGTGGCCGACGAGCGTCGCGCAGGCGTGCCCGAAGCCCTGCGTACCCCTGACGCGCTGCAGGCCGGCATTGCCCAGGCGCAGGACACGCGCCAGCGTCTGGAACGTGCGCTGCAGCAGGCCCAGTCTACCCAGGGCGAAGCGGCCAGCCGGGCGGCCGCGCTGCGCGCGCAGCACGCCACGCTGGCCGAGGGCGTGCAGGCCGCACAGGCGCGTGTCGTCGAGGCGCATCGGCAGTTCGTCGCGGCCTTGCAGACGGCAGGCTTCTGGCCGGACGGCACCAGCGAGGGGGACGAGGGGGCCGCGGACCACGCGGAAGCTGCCTGGCGCGCGGCGCTACTGCCGGCCGAGCGCATTGCGATGCTCGAGTCCGCCGTCCGTGATGCCGACGACCGCCGCGCCGCGGCCCTCGAGCGTGCCGGACGCGCCGCGCAGGCGGTGGCCGGCCTGGTCCGTCCCGATCTCGCCACACTCGACGCCCGCGCCACGGCGTCGCGCGCGCGGGTCGAAGCGGTGGTCGACCGCATCGGTCAGACTCGCAGCGAGCTGCGCACCGTCACCGACACGCTCGCCCGCCTCGACGAGATCGCGCGCGAATCCGGCGCCATCGAGGCCGAATACCGCGTCGTCGGTCATCTCGCCGACATCGCCAACGGCAACAACGGCCGCAACCTCACCTTCCAGCGCTATGTGCTGGCCGCGCTGCTCGACGACGTGCTGCGCGCGGCCTCGCTGCGCCTGTCGACCATGAGCCGCGGCCGCTACCAGCTGCAGCGGCGCGAGGACGTGGCCGATGCCCGCCGCGCCGCGGGCCTCGATCTCGAGGTCTTCGACGAATACACCGGCCGTACGCGCCCGGCCAGCACCCTGTCCGGCGGGGAAGGCTTCATGGCCTCGCTGTCGCTCGCGCTCGGCCTGTCCGACGTGGTCCAGGCCTACGCCGGGGGCGTGCAGCTCGACACCCTGTTCATCGACGAAGGCTTCGGCAGCCTCGACCCGGAATCGCTCGACATGGCGATGAAGGCGCTGATCGACCTGCAACAGCGTGGCCGCACGGTGGGCGTGATCTCGCACGTCGAGGAGATGAAGCAGCAGATCGACGTGACGATCGAGGTGGTGCAGGGGGTGAGGGGGAGCCGGGTGAAGGTGCAAGCGCGATCCACCGGCTGCGGCACCGAAGGCCGCAGCCGTCGTGCTTACCCCGCCAGTGCCCGCGCGTGATGCCGCAGGTGATCCTCGATGAAGCTGGCGATGAAGTAGTAGCTGTGGTCGTAGCCCGGCTGCAGGCGTAGCGTCAGCGGGTGGCCGGCTGCGGTGGCGGCGGCCTGCAGGGCCTCGGGCTTGAGCTGCTCGGCGAGGAAGCCGTCGGCCTCGCCCTGGTCGACCAGCAGCGGCAGGCGTTCCGCAGCCTGCGCAATCAGCGCGCAGGCGTCCCATTCGCGCCATTGCGTGCGCTCGTCGCCCAGGTAGCGCGAGAAGGCCTTTTCACCCCACGGGCATTGCATCGGGTTCGTGATCGGTGCGAAGGCCGACACCGACCGGTAGCGCCCCGGGTTGCGCAGCGCGCACACCAGCGCGCCGTGCCCGCCCATGGAGTGGCCGCTGATGCCGCGCCGGTCGGAGGCGGGCAAGTTCGCCTCGATCAGCGCGGGCAGCTCCTCCACCACGTAGTCGTGCATGCGGTAGTGGCGCGACCACGGTGCCTGCGTGGCGTTTAAGTAGAAGCCGGCGCCGTGGCCGAAGTCCCACGCGCCGTCCGGGTCGCCCGGCACCTCGGCGCCGCGCGGGCTGGTGTCGGGGGCCACGATGATGAGGCCCAGCTCGGCGGCCACACGCTGCGCACCCGCCTTCTGCATGAAGTTCTCGTCGGTGCAGGTGAGTCCCGACAGCCAGTACAGCACCGGCAGGCGGGCGCCCGGCTGCTCGGCCTGCGGTGGCAGGTAGACCGCGAACACCATGTCGCAGGCCAGTGCCTGCGAGTGGTGACGGACGCGCTTGTGCCAGCCGCCGAAGCTTTTCTGGGTGCTGAGGATTTCCAGACTCATGGCCATGTCTCCGGGCAAGGTGGGGTCAGGATGGGGCAGCGCAGCCGGGCTCGCTGGGAGCGTGGGCGCGCTGCGGCTGCAGCTTGATCAGAAGTGAATCACCGTGCGGATGCTCTTGCCCTCGTGCATCAGGTCGAAGGCCTTGTTGATGTCCTCGAGCGGCATGGTGTGGGTGATGAAGTCGTCGAGCGGAATCTCGCCCTTCTGTGCTTTCTGCACGTAGCTCGGCAGCTCGGTGCGGCCCTTCACGCCGCCGAAGGCGCTGCCGCGCCATACGCGGCCGGTGACGAGCTGGAACGGACGGGTGCTGATCTCCTGCCCGGCGCCGGCCACGCCGATGATGGTCGATTCGCCCCAGCCCTTGTGGCAGCACTCGAGTGCGGCACGCATCAGCTTGACGTTGCCGACGCACTCGAAGGAGTAATCCACGCCGCCGTCGGTCAGGTCGACGATCACGTCCTGGATCGGCTTGTCGTGGTCCTTCGGGTTGACGAAGTCGGTCGCGCCAAGCTTTCTCGCGATGTCGAACTTGGCCGGGTTGATGTCAACGGCGATGATGCGGCCGGCCTTGGCCATCTTCGCGCCGATGATCGCTGCCAGGCCGATGCCGCCCAGGCCGAAGATGGCGACGCTGGCGCCTTCTTCCACCTTGGCGGTGTTGAGCACCGCGCCGATGCCGGTGGTGACGCCGCAACCGAGCAGGCAGACCTTGTCCAGCGGCGCGTCCTTGTCGATCTTGGCGAGCGAGATCTCGGGCACCACGGTGTATTCCGAGAAGGTCGAGGTGCCCATGTAGTGGTAGATCGGCTGGCCCTGGTAGGAGAAGCGCGTGGTGCCGTCGGGCATCAGGCCCTTGCCCTGGGTGGCGCGCACGGCCTGGCACAGATTGGTCTTGCCCGACTTGCAGAACTTGCACTCGCGGCATTCGGCCGTGTACAGCGGGATCACGTGGTCGCCGACCGCGAGCGAGGTCACGCCTTCGCCCACCGCCTCGACGATGCCGCCGCCCTCGTGACCGAGAATGGACGGGAAGATGCCTTCGGGGTCGTCGCCCGACAGCGTGAAGGCGTCGGTGTGACACACACCGGTGGCGACGATGCGCACCAGCACTTCGCCTTTCTTCGGCGGTTCGACATCCACTTCGACGATCTGCAGGGGCTGGTTGGGGCCGAAGGCCACGGCGGCGCGCGATTTGATGCTCATGGCTGGAATCCTGAAGGCAAGCGGGCGCACTGCCCGCGACGCTGAAAGTATCCGTATGCGGCTAAATCCGATAAATGGATAATTTGAGATTTCACGATTCCAGATTCTGGAATAATCCGGCCCTCAATCCGACTGGACGACGAGCATGCTGAACCGCCTGGAAATGCTGCGCATCTTCTGCACCGCCGCGGAGTCGCGCAACTTCAAGGAAGCCGCCACCCGCCTCGGCGTGTCGCCGCAGGCGGTCACGCGCGCGGTGAAGGAGCTGGAGGGCCATGTCGGGGAGCTGCTCTTCCATCGCAACACCCGTCACAACCGCATCACCGAAGTCGGCGAACAGCTTGCGGCGCGGGCGCGGCTGAGCCTGCAGGGCGTGGATGCGATCTTCCAGGGCGCCGACCAGGCGCGCGCCAGCGAGCTGGCCGGTCTGGTGCGCATCACCGCGCCGCGGGCACTCGGCCGCCACGGGCTGATGCGGGTGCTGGGCGAGCTGTGCGCGCAGCATCCGGGGCTGCAGCTCGACCTGCGCTTCTCCGACCAGTTCGCCGACGTGGTCGATGAGCAGATCGACATCGGCATCCGCGTCGGCGTGCTGCGCGACAGTCGCTTCGTCGCACGGGCCGTGTCGAGCGTGTCCTTCCACATCGTCGCCGCGCCCGAGCTGCTCTCGCGCTGCGGCGCACCGAAGACACTGCAGGAGCTGGCCGAGCGTCCGACCACGGTCGCCATCGACCCCAACACCGGGCGGCCCTGGGCGTGGTTCCTGGCCGGCGGCCAGCAGTGGCTGCCGCGCGCGCCCACTTTCGCCACCGACGACACCGGCGCCGAGGCCGAGGCGGTGCTCGCCGGCGTCGGCTTCGGCCAGCTCACCGCCTACCTGGCCGCGCCGCATCTGCGCTCGGGGCGGCTGGTCGAGGTGCTGCCCGAACTGGCGCCCGAGCCGTGGAGCCTCTCGGTGTACCGCCCCCAGCGCGGCCCGGTGGCGGCGCGCATCCGCCTCGTGTTCGACCGGCTGGTGGCGTTCTTCAGCGAGGGCAGCCGCTTTCCGTAGTCGGGGTTCCGGGCGTCAGGTGCCCGCGGGGCGCGACGATTTCCGGCGCGCATGCGACTTCCTTGTCGATCTGCCTTGAATCGCCCGCATCATTGCCCCCTGCGCCGCGCCTGTCCATGATGCGGGATTCGGGCTTGAAGAACGGTATCCGCCGGCGTGCGGATTGCGAGGGAGGGTCTGGAAATGCGAGAGGAAAACTGCGGCGAGCGCGGATTGCTGCGCCAGTTGATGCAGCCGGGCGTGCTGCCCGGCTCGGACGGCGGCGTGGGCCTGATCGAGACCCACATCTCCTGGGTGCTGCTGGCCGGCGACTACGCCTGGAAGCTGAAGAAGCCGCTCGATCTGGGTTTCCTGGATTTCAGCACGGTCGGCCGCCGCCGCGAGGCCTGCGAGGCCGAACTGCGACTGAACCGGCGTACGGCGCCTGAGCTTTACGAAGCGGTGGTGCCGGTGTGGCGTGCCGGGGAGGGTGTGCGCGTGGGCGGCGAGGCGCCAGCCGCGGGTGCCGTGGCAGACGACTACCTGGTGCGCATGCGCCGCTTCGAGCAGTCCGCGCTGCTGGCCCATCGGCTGGCGGCGGGAGCCTTGGCGCCCGAACTGTTCGACCGTCTCGCGCGCCATGTCGCGGATTTCCATGCCGTTGCGGCGGTGGCCAAGCCGGGCGAGGGTTTTGGCGATGCGGCGGCGGTGCTGGCGCCGGTGCGGCAGAACTTCGCGCAGGTGCGGGAGCGGATCGAGGATCCGGCGCTGCGGGCCGAGCTGGCGCGGGTGGAGGCCTGGGTCGAAGCGCAGGCGGTGACGCTGGCGTCGGTGTTCGATGCCCGCCTGGCGGAAGGCCGGGTGCGCGAATGCCACGGCGACCTGCACCTGGGCAACCTGATCGTGCTCGAAGGCGAGCCGCGTCTGTTCGATGCGATCGAGTTCAGCGCCGAACTGCGGTGGACGGACGTCGTCGCCGACATCGCCTTCCTGGTCATGGACTTGCAGCTGCGCGGGCAGGACGTGCTGGCCAATCGCTTCCTCAATGCCTGGCTTGAGCGCAGTGGCGACTACGGCGGCCTGCGACTGCTGCCCTGGTATGTGAGCTACCGCGCGATGGTACGGGCCAAGATCGCGGCGATCCGCGCCAGCCAGGTCGACGGCGAGGCGCGCAGCGAGAGCCTGGCGGAGTGTGCACGTTACCTCGCGCTGGTGGCGGCCCAGGCGCGGCCGACGGCGCCGGCGCTGCTGATCGCCAGCGGCGTGTCCGGTTCCGGCAAGAGCAGTCAGTCGCAGCCGCTGGTGGAACAGGGCGGCGTGATCCGGGTGCGCGCCGACGTCGAGCGCAAGCGCCTGTTCGGCCTCGACGCCATGGCGGCGAGCGGGTCGGCGCTCGGCGGTGGGCTGTATTCCGCCGAGGCGACCGCGCGCACCTACGCGCGGCTCGCCGAGCTGGCACGAACGGTGGTGGCGGCGGGCTATCCGGTTCTGCTCGATGCGACCTTCCTCAGGCGCGCGCAGCGGCGCAGCCTGGCGGAGCTGGCGGGCGTGCTCGGCGTGCCCTTCGTCATCCTCGCTTTCGATGCGCCGCCCGAGGTGCTGCGCGAGCGGGTGCGCCGACGTGCGGCGGCGGGCAAGGACGCCTCGGAAGCCGATCTCGCGGTGCTCGAGGCGCAACTTCGGACGCGCGAACCGCTCGAAGAGGAGGAACTCGAGCGCGCGCTGCCGATCGATACCCGCTCGGCGCCGGACTGGCGCGCGCTGATGCCCGCGCTCCGCCAGCTGTGGCCGGGGGCGGCATACCCTTAGAACGCAACGACTTCCGGAATTCGATGGACACCTTGACCCATGCCCTTTCGGGCGCCCTTGTCGGCCGCGTGCTTGCCGGCCGCCGGGCGCCGCCCGCCACGGCGCCGATGGCACGGCCGCCGGTGTGGCAGATGGTGGTCGCCGGCACCGTGGCCGCGACCTTTCCCGATCTCGACTTCGTGCTCGGCTGGGTGTCCGAGCTCACCTACCTGCGCGGCCATCGCGGCGTGACCCATTCGCTCGTGCTGTTGCCCCTGTGGGGGCTGCTGATCGCCTGGCTGCTGGCGCGCTTCTGGCAGCGCGGCGGGCGGACCGGGGCGGGGTGGCGGTCCTTCTACCTCGTTGTCTGCAGCGCGATCTTCGTGCACATCCTGGGCGACCTCATCACCCAGTTCGGTACGATGATCCTGTCGCCGTTCTCGGACCGGCGCTTCGGCTGGGGCACGACCTTCATCATCGATCTGCCCTTCACCGGCATCATCCTCGCCGGCCTGCTGGCGAGCGCGCTGTGGCGCAGCAGCCGGGTGCCGGCGGCGAGCGCGCTGGTTCTGCTGGCGGGCTGGGTGGGGGTGCAGGCGGTCGGTCGCGGGGAGGCGATCGAGGCCGCGCGCGATTACGCCGCCCGCGAGGGTATCCAGGCGGTGCTGGTCGATGCCGCGCCGCGGCCGGCGTCACCCTTCAACTGGACCGCGATCGTGTTCGACGGCGAGCGCTACCACTACGCCCACATCAATACCCGGCGCAGCGAGCCCCTGGTGGCGGGCGCCGACGACAACTTCATCCGCCGTTTCTCGGCGCCCTACCAGCCGGTGGCGATGGCGAAGTGGGAGGTGCGCGAGCGCTTCGGCGACAACGGTACGCGTGAACTCGCGCAGAAGGTGTGGCAGGCGGAGGATTTCGCCTTCTATCGCTGGTTCGCGATGTTCCCGGTGCTCGACCATGTCGAGAACGGACCCTCGGGCCTGCTATGCGCGAATTTCGTGGACCTGCGCTTCATGACGCCGGGGCGCGACAACACGCCGTTCCGCTACGGCCTGTGCAGTGGCGAGGGCGGCTGGCGCCTGTTCGAGCGCGAACTGGGCGGTTTGCGCTGGGTGATGGATTGAAGACGCGATGCCCTTGCAGCGCACGATACGGACTGTGCCATGACCGAACCTGATCCGGCCGCGACGCCGGTTTCCGTCAAGCCCTCGCGCTGGCGGCGTTTCTCGCGCGACCTGGCGTTCGTCGTCGCCATCGTGCTCGGCATGCACTGGGTGCAGACGCGCCACGTGCCCGACGGCGAGGCGCCGCCGTTCGCCGCGCCGGCGGCGGCAGGCGGGGAACTCAGCCTGGGGGCGTGGCGCTCGGCCCATGCGGACGGGCCGGTCGGGCTCTACTTCTGGGCCGACTGGTGCGGCATCTGCACCGCGCAGCAGGGCAGCATGGACGACGTGCAGGCCGACTGGCCGGTGCTGACGGTGGCGATGCAGTCCGGCGACGCCGCGGCCGTGGCGCAGGTGCTGGCCGCGCGCGGGCTGGACTGGACGACGGCCGTGGATGCCGACGGACGCATCGCCGGCCGCTACGGCCTGCGGGGCGTGCCGGCCTTCGTCGTGCTCGACCGCGAGGGCCGGATCCGTTCGGTGAGCGTCGGCTACACCACCGAGTGGGGCATCCGCGCCCGCCTGTGGTGGGCCGGGCTGACGGGCTGAGGGCGGAGACTAGGGGCCATGGCGACGACGACCGGACTGTTCGCAGCCTTTGCTGCCGGGGCAGCAGCCCTGGCCGGCGGTCGCGCCGCCGTGCACTGGGGGATCCGCAAGGGGTTGGCGGCGCCGCGCGTGCCGCATGACACCGACCCTGCGGCGCTCGGCCTGGGCTTCGACACGGTGCGCATCGCCACCGCCAACGACAAGACCCTGCATGGCTGGTTCATTCCCGTGCCGGGCAGTTCTGCCGCGCCTGCGGTGGTGGTGCTGCATGGCTGGGGCGGCAATGCGGCGCTGATGCTGCCGCTGGCGCGGCCGCTGCACGCGGCCGGCTTCGCCACGCTGTTCGTCGATGCGCGCTGCCACGGCGCGAGCGATGAGGACAGTTTCGCCTCGCTGCCACGCTTCGCCGAGGACGTCGAGCACGCCTTCGACTGGCTCGCCACGCGTGCGGGCGTCGACCCGCGGCGCATCGCGCTGCTGGGCCATTCGGTGGGGGCGGGCGCCGTGCTGCTGGCGGCCTCGCGCAGGCCGCAGGTGGCGGCAGTGGTCAGCGTGGCCGCCTTTTCCCATCCTGCGGCGATGATGCGGCGCTGGCTGGCGGCCAAGCGCCTGCCCGAGCGCCCGGTCGGCCGCTACATCCTCGACTATGTGCAGCGCACCATCGGCCATCGCTTCGACGACATCGCGCCGGTCGCCACCGTCTCGCGCATCCGCAGGCCGGTGCTGCTGGTGCATGGCGAGGACGACGAGGTGGTGCCGATCGACGAGGCGCACCAGATCTTCGCGGCGCGCGGCGAGACGCCGGTCGAGCTGATCACGGTGTCGGGCGACCACGAATCCTTCGCCGATCTCGAGCACCATCTCGGCAGTCTCACCGACTTCCTGCGGCGGGTGTTGGCACCGCGTTGAGCAGCTCGCTGGCGGCATCGGGCGATTTTGCGCTGGCCCGCAGGCCCCCCGGTTTGTAGAATCGGCCCTCCCCTTGCGCTGCGTCCGCCGCCGCGCGTCTCGACTCAAAACCAAGAAACGGAGACGTCTCATGCAAAAACGCCGCTTCAACGCCCTCATCGCCGGTCTGTTCGCTTCCGCGGCGCTCGGCCTGTCGATGCCGGTCTCGGCTCAGCAGTACAAGGACGAATACAAGCTGTCGACCGTGCTCGGCGAAGCCTTCCCGTGGGGCTGGGGCGCCAAGCGCTGGGCCGACCTGGTGGCCGAAAAGACCGAAGGCCGGATCAAGATCAAGGTCTATCCGGGCACTTCGCTGGTGTCGGGCGACCAGACCAAGGAATTCACCGCGCTGCGCCAGGGCATCATCGACATGGCGGTGGGCTCGACCATCAACTGGTCGCCGCAGGTGAAGGAGCTGAACCTGTTCGCGCTGCCCTTCCTGATGCCGGACCACAAGGCGATCGATGCGCTGACGCAGGGCCGCGTCGGCAAGAAGATGTTCGACACCCTGGCAGAGCGCGACGTGGTGCCGCTGGCCTGGGGCGAGAATGGTTTCCGCGAGGTGTCGAACTCGAAGAAGCCGATCCGCACGCCGGACGACGTGAAGGGCATGAAGATGCGCGTGGTGGGGTCGCCGTTGTTCCTCGCCACCTTCAATGCGCTGGGTGCCAACCCGACGCAGATGAGCTGGGCCGATGCCCAGCCGGCGATGGCGACCGGTGCGGTGGATGGCCAGGAGAACCCGCTGGCCGTGTTCAATGCGGCCAAGCTGCACACGGTGGGGCAGAAGCACCTGACCTTGTGGGGCTATGTGGCCGATCCGCTGATCTTCGTGGTCAACAAGAACGTGTGGAACTCGTGGTCCGAGGCGGATCGCAAGGCGGTGTCCGAGGCCGCGCAGCAGGCGGCGAAGGAAGAGATTGCCCGTGCCCGCGCCGGCATCTCGGAGAGTGACGACGCGCTGCTGAAGGAGATCGAGGCCAACGGCGTGGCGGTGGTGCGCCTCTCCGATGCCGAGCGCGACGCCTTCCGCAAGGCCACGGCCGGTGTGTACAAGGAATGGGCCGAGAAGATCGGTTCGGACCTGGTCAAGCAGGCCGAGGAAGACATCGCCAAGCGTTGATTGCCCTCGTTCTGCCCGCCGTGGCTGTGCCGGACATTCCTTCTGCGGGCTGTGGAACTCGCCCTTCGGGTTCAGACAGTCCTCGCCCGCACCAGGAATATCCGGCACATCCCCGGCTACGCGGGCGACCGCGATCCCGATTTGCGCCCCGCCTGCCCTCGGTCGCCGCTGGCCGGGGCTGTTTCCATTTTCCTTGGCAGTTCTGATGAGCATCGAATCGCAGCACGAAGACGCGAGCACTGCGCCCTACACCGTCGAACAAATCCTCTCCGGCATCGTCATGGGGCTGATAGTACTGATCACCTTCGGCAACGTACTGGCGCGCTATTTCACCTCGCAGTCCTTCGCCGCGACCGAGGAGTTCTCGATCGCGCTGCTGATCGTGTTGTCTTTTGTCGGCTCCTCGGCGGCCTTTGCCTTTGACCGCCACATCCGGGTCGATTTCTTCGTACGCAAGTTGCCGCCGGGGGGCCGTGTCGTGGCCGACTGGCTCTCGTTCGCGGTCACGGCCAGCCTGTTCGCCTTCATCGCCTTCTATGCCGGGCGCCTGACCTGGGACCAGTACCGGTTTGAAGAGACTTCGCCCGCGCTGGGCGTGCCGCAGTGGTGGTACACGGTGTGGATGCCGGTGCTGGCGGTCGCGCTGGTGTTGCGTCTGGTGCTGACCCGCATGCGGAGGCGCGCATGATCGGCACCGTCCTGATCGGTCTGTTCCTGCTCGCGCTGGTGGCGGGTATGCCGCTGGCCACCGGGCTGGGCGTTGCCAGTGTCGCGGTGCTGGCGATGGCGGGGTTCGACCAGCTTGCGGTGCCGACCAACATCTACGCAGGCATCGCCAAGTACCCTTTGCTGGCGATCCCGATGTTCATCCTCGCCGGCATGATCTTCGAGCGCTCCGGGGTGGCGGTGCGCCTGGTGCGCTTCGTCACCGCAATGGTGGGCGAATGGACCGGCTCGCTGGCGGTCGTTGCCGTGCTGGTGTCGATGCTGCTGGGCGGCATCTCCGGCTCCGGCCCGGCCGACGCCGCGGCCGTGGCGGCGGTGATGTTGCCGTCGATGATCGCGCGCGGTTATCCGAAGGGCTTCTCGGCCGGCCTGATCGCCGCCTCGGGTTCGACTGCGATCATCATCCCGCCCTCGGTCGCCTTCATCGTCTACAGCGTGATGGTGCCTGCAGCGACGGTGCCGGCGCTGTTCGCCGCCGGCCTCTTCCCGGGCATGATTGCCGCGCTCTGCCTGCTGGTGCCGGCCATCATCATCAGCCGCAAGCATGGGTTCGGCCGCGACTACAAGGCCGAGCGTCCGCCGCTGGGCAAGAGCTTCATCGATGCGATCTGGGGCCTGCTGGCGCCGGTGATCATCCTCGGCGGCTTGCGCACCGGCGTCTTCACCCCGACCGAGGCCGCGGTGGTGGCGGTGGCTTACGGCATCTTCGTCGGCATGGTCATCTACCGCAGCATCAGCCTGAAGGGCCTGTTCCGTATCCTGGTCGATGCCGGCGAGCTGTCGGCCGTGGTGCTGATGATCATCGGCATTGCCTCGGTGTTCGCATGGGCGGGCAATACGCTGGGTATCTTCGATGTTGCGGCGAAGGCGCTGGTCGGGCTGCACTCCAGCGAATGGATGATGCTGCTGTCGATCAACCTGCTGCTGCTCGTCGCGGGCATGTTTCTCGACGCGATCTCGATCTTCCTGATCCTGCTGCCATTGCTGGTGCCGATCGCGGTGGCGATGGGCTGGGACCTGGTGTGGTTCGGGGTGATGATGACGATCAATCTCGCCATCGGCCAGTTCACGCCGCCGATGGCGATCTCGCTGATGATCACCTCGCGCATTGCCGGCATCGGCATGGAAGAGACCTTCCGCTGGGTGATCTGGCTGGTCCTGGCCATGGGCGCCGGACTGACGCTGATGATCGTGTTCCCGCAGCTTGCGCTGTGGCTGCCAGGGAAGCTGGGCTACCTGTAACCGCAAGCGGTCCTGCGTGACCGTTAGCCGCCCGGCTGGTCCAGCAGGTCGTTGATCGCGATCTGGATGCGCCGGGCGACGCGCTGCCGATCGAGGTCGGGATTGCGGATCGAACGCAGCAGCAGGCCTTCGAACAGGCAGGCCAGCACTTCTCCCATGTCGGCAACGGCCTCGGGCGAATCCTCGTGACCCGCGACGCGGCGGATGGCGCGGATGGTGACCGCAAGCTCGCGCCGACAGGCGGCATCGGCGTCGCGCACGATCTGGGCGACGCGCGGATTGCGTGCGGCTTCGGCCACGATCTCGAGCTTGAGTGCCGCGCTGTCCGTGTCGAGCTGGTCGGCAACGCCTTCGGCGGCGCGCTCGATCAGGGCTTCGCGCACGTTGCAGGCGGCGCGTAGCTCGGCGGTCAGGGTGAGCAGGCTCTCGAGATCCTGCGCGACGATGGCCGCAATGATCGCTTCCTTGTTTTCGAAGTAGTGATAGATGTGGCCTGGGCTCATCCCCGCCGCGATCGAGATCTTGGCAATGCTTGCAGCATGGAATCCGTGGTCGCGGAAACACTGCGCCGCAGCAATCAGGATCTGCTGGCGGCGGGCGGCGGCGCGTGAGGCGTCGGTGCTGGAGGTCGTATCCGTGCGTTGCATGCGTGAGGTTCGCTTTTCGTGTCGTGCGCATGTGCCTGGGGTGGCAAGTGCGCCAGAATGCAGCGTCAATTTTCTTGCGATGCAGCAAAGGCTAACATAGAATGAGCGTTCATTCTAGAATAACCGTTCTAAAGGGCGGGGTTAAAGCGCAGGCCAAGAGCCTGGCGAAAATCCCCGTTCCCCGCGTTCACGAGGCTCCAATGAAGACCACGAACAATGCCTTCCTCAAGCCCGCCGTGGTGGCGGCGCTCAGCGCGCTGTTCCTTGCATCCTGCAGTGGCGGCAAGGAACAGGGGGGCGCACCGGCCCCTGGGGCCCCGCAGGCACCGGCCGTTACCGTGCAGACCGTCAAGGTCGAGGAACTGGCGATGGTGGCCGAGCTGCCCGGCCGCACCAGCCCCTACCTGATCGCCGAGCTGCGACCGCAGGTCACGGGCATCCTGACCCAGCGCGCCTTCACCGAGGGCAGCGAGGTCAAGGCGGGACAGGTCTTGTACCGCATCGATGCCGGGCCCTATCAGGCGGCTTTCGACAGCGCGAAGGCGAGCCTCGCCCGTGCCGAGGCCAACCTGCAGGTCGCGCGGCTGAAGGCCCTGCGCCATGCCGATCTGGTGAAGATCGAGGCGGTCAGCAAGCAGGCCAATGACGATGCCCAGGCCGTGCTCAAGCAGGCCGAGGCCGACCTCGCCGCCGCCCGGGCTGCGCTTGACAAGGCGAAGATCGACCTCGACTACACTCAGCTCAAGTCGCCGATCAGCGGGCGTATCGGTCGCTCGGCGGTGACTGCCGGGGCGCTCGTCACCGCGAACCAGGCGCAGTCTCTGGCGACGGTGCAGCAGCTCGACCCGATCTATGTCGACCTGACCCAGTCCAGTGCCGAACTGCTGCGCATGCGTCGCGAGATCGAGGCGGGGCGGCTCACGGCGAGTGCGAAGGGTGACGTGGCGGTCAAGCTGCTGCTCGAGGACGGCAGCGAGTACTCCGCCGAAGGCAGGCTCGCGCTGTCGGAGGTCACGGTGGACGAAGGCACGGGCAGCGTGACCTTGCGTGCCCAGTTCCCGAATGCCAAGGGCGTGCTTCTGCCAGGCATGTACGTGCGTGCTCGCTTGCCGCAGGGCACGCGCAGCGAGGCGATCCGGGTGCCCCACAGGGCGTTGTCGCGCGATACGCGCGGCAATGCGCAGGTGATGGTGGTGAACGCGGAGAACAAGGTCGAGGCGCGTCCGGTCCAGGTGGCGCAGTCGCTCGGTTCGAACTGGGTGGTCACCGGTGGCCTGGCGGCCGGGGAGCGCATCATCGTTGATGGCCTGCAGAAGGTCCGCCCCGGCGCGCCCGTGCAGGCGCAGGAAGCGGCTGCCGAGCGCGAGGCCGGCGCTTCCGCCGCCGTCGCGCCGAAGTGAGGTAGCGCACCATGGCCCGCTTCTTCATCGACCGACCCATCTTCGCCTGGGTCATCGCCATCGTCGTCATGCTCGCCGGCGCGCTGTCCATCCAGCAGCTGCCGGTGTCCCAATATCCGTCAATCGCGCCGCCGGCCGTCGTCATCAATGCCCGCTACCCGGGCGCCTCCGCCAAGGCGGTGGAAGACTCGGTGACCCAGATCATCGAGCAGAAGATGACCGGTCTCGACGGCCTGCTGTACATGAAGTCCACCAGCGACTCGTACGGCTCTGCCGCGGTCACGCTGACGTTTTCTGCTGATACCGACCCCGACATCGCCCAGGTCCAGGTGCAGAACAAGATGCAGACTGCGCTGCCGCTGCTGCCGCAGGCGGTGCAGCAGCAGGGCGTGACGGTTGCCAAGTCCGCTGCGAACTTCCTGATGGTGGTCGGCTTCGTGTCCACCGACGACCGCCTGGAGGGGGACGACCTGTCCGACTTCCTGGTGGCGTCGATCCAGGATCCGCTGTCGCGCGTGGATGGCGTCGGCGAGGTCCAGGTGTTCGGCGCGCAGTACGCCATGCGGATCTGGCTCGATCCGGCCAAGCTCACCAACTTCCATCTCACTCCGGGGGACGTGCGTGCCGCGCTGCTGGCGCAGAATGCCGAGGTATCGGCCGGCCAGCTCGGCGGCACGCCGGCCGTGCCCGGCCAGGGGTTCTCGGCGACCATCACGGCGCAGAGCCGTCTGCAGACGGTCGAGCAGTTCGAGGACGTCCTGCTGCGCAGCAACACACAGGGGGGCGAGGTACGCCTGAAGGATGTCGCACGCGTCGAGATCGGTGCCGAGAACTATGGCTTTTCGGCGCGCTTCAACGGCAAGCCGGCTTCCGGGATTGGTATCCGCCTGGCTTCGGGCGCCAACGCGCTCGAGACAGCGGATGCGGTGCGCGCGCGTCTCGACGAGCTGCGTCCGTACTTCCCGGCCGGCGTTGACTACGTGGTGCCCTACGACACGACACCGTTCGTGAAGATCTCGATCGAGTCGGTGGTGATGACCCTGATCGAGGCGGTGGTGCTGGTCTTCCTGGTGATGTACCTGTTCCTGCAGAACCTGCGTGCCACCCTGATCCCGACCATGGCGATTCCGGTGGTCCTGCTCGGCACCTTCGGCCTGATGGCCGCCTTCGGTTTCTCGATCAACACGCTCACCATGTTCGGCATGGTGCTGGCGATCGGTCTGCTGGTGGATGATGCCATTGTCGTGGTCGAGAACGTCGAGCGCGTGATGAGCGAGGAAGGGCTGCCGCCCAAGGAGGCCACCCGACGTTCGATGGACCAGATCACCAGCGCGCTGGTCGGCATCGGCTTGGTCCTGTCGGCGGTGTTCGTGCCGATGGCCTTCTTCGGTGGCTCGACCGGCGTGATCTATCGCCAGTTCTCGATCACCATCGTGTCGGCGATGGCGCTGTCGGTGCTGGTGGCGATCGTATTCACTCCGGCCCTGTGCGCGACCATCCTGAAGCCGGTGGAGAAGGGCCACGAGCATGGCGAAGGCGGCCTGTTCGGCAGGTTCTTCCACTGGTTCAACCTCAAGTTCGACCGCAGCACCAAGGGCTACGAGACGGCTGTCGGTGGCATCCTCAAGCGCAGCGTGCGCTTCCTCGCCATCTACGTCGCCATCGTCGCGGTGCTCGGCCTGCTCTTCGTGCGCATGCCGACCTCCTTCTTGCCCGAGGAAGACCAGGGCGTGATCTTCAACCAGATCATGCTGCCGGCTGGCGCCACCAAGGAGCGCACGCTCGGTGTCATCGAGAAGGTGGAACAGCACTTCCTCGAGAACGAGAAGGACACGGTCAAGGCAGTGTTCACCGTCGCCGGCTTCAGCTTTGGCGGCACTGGCCAGAACATGGGCATTGCCTTCGTGAACATGCGCCACTGGGACGAACGCCAGGCGCCAGGCATGGACGTGAAGTCCGTCGCCGCCCGCGCGATGGGCGCCTACCAGCAGATCCGCGAGGCGATGGTGTTTGCCTTCGTGCCACCGGCGGTGATCGAGCTCGGCACCTCGGGCGGCTTCACCGTGCAGATGCAGGACCGCTCCGGCCTCGGCCACGATGCCTTGCTCGCCGCGCGCAACCAGTTCCTCGGCATGGCGGCGCAGGACAAACGCCTGGTCGGCGTGCGGCCAAATGGTCAGGAGGACACGCCCGAGCTCAAGCTCGACATCGACCACGCCAAGGCTGGTGCGCTGGGCGTGTCGATCGCCGACATCAACGAGACCCTGTCCACCGCCTGGGGGGGCAGCTACATCAACGACTTCCTCGACCGCGGCCGCATCAAGAAGGTGTATCTGCAGGGCGACGCCCCCGCACGCATGACGCCCGAGGACCTCGACAAATGGTACGTGCGCAACAAGGCCGGTGACATGGTGCCGTTCTCGGCCTTCGCCACCTCGTACTGGGCCTTCGGCTCGCCGCGCCTGGAGCGCTTCAACGGCCAGCCGTCGATGGAGATCCTCGGTCAGGCTGCACCGGGCTTGTCGTCGGGCGAGGCGATGCAGGCCGTGGAGGACATCATGGGCAGGATGCCGCCGGGCATCGGCTACGACTGGTCCGGTACTTCGTACGAGGAACGCCGCTCCGGCTCGCAGGCGCCGGCGCTCTACGCCCTGTCCCTGCTGGTGGTCTTCCTGTGCCTGGCGGCACTGTATGAGAGCTGGTCGGTGCCCTTCGCGGTGATGCTGGTGGTGCCGCTCGGCGTGCTCGGTGCGCTGCTTGCCGCCACTGGTCGCGGCATGTCCAACGACATCTACTTCCAGGTCGGCCTGCTCGCCACCATCGGCCTGTCGTCGAAGAACGCGATCCTGATCGTGGAGTTCGCCAAGGCGCAGATGGAGGAGGGCAAGGACCTGATCGCTGCCACGCTGACGGCGGTGCGCATGCGACTGCGCCCGATCATCATGACTTCGCTCGCATTCGGTTTCGGTGTGCTGCCGCTGGCGACGGCCACCGGCGCCGGTGCCGGCAGTCAGAACGCGATCGGCACCGGCGTGCTGGGCGGCACCATCGCCGCCACCCTGCTCGGCCTCTTCTTCGTGCCGCTGTTCTACGTCGTGATCAAGCGCATCTTCCCGGACAAGCCGCGCGAGGGTGCGGATGCTGTGTCCGTTCCGGCCGCTCAGGAGGGCCGCTGACATGAGAGTTCCGATGACTCCGCTTTCGGTTCGCGTTCGCAGCCTCGTGGTGGCGCTGTCCGCCGCCACGCTCGGTGCGTGCTCGATGATCCCCGCGTATGAGCGGCCGGCCGCGCCGGTACCCGCCAGCTTCCCGCAGGCGGCCCCGGCCGAGGCTTCGGCCGCCACGCAGCAGGCCGAGGCCATCGCCTGGCGTGACTACTTCGCCGATGCCCGCCTGCGCGAGGTGA
This sequence comes from Thauera humireducens, assembly GCF_001051995.2. Taxonomy (NCBI): domain Bacteria; kingdom Pseudomonadati; phylum Pseudomonadota; class Betaproteobacteria; order Rhodocyclales; family Zoogloeaceae; genus Thauera; species Thauera humireducens. The sequence continues at coordinate 3,308,108 of NZ_CP014646.1, forward strand.
TCGCCCTGGCGCTGCAGAACAACCGCGACCTGCGCGTCGCCGCGCTCAACATCGAGCGCGCGCGGGCGCAGTACGGCATCCAGCGTGCCGACCTGTTTCCGACCATCACCGCCGGCGGCGGGCAGAGCGCGCAGCGCGTGCCGGGCGACCTGAACAGCTCGGGCGAGTCTGTCGTCAGCCGTCAGTACAGCGCCAACCTCGGCTTCGCCGCCTACGAACTCGACTTCTTCGGCCGCGTCCGCAGCCTGGAGGAACAGGCGCTGCAGGTCTATCTCGGCACCGAGGAGGCACGCCGCAGCGCCCAGATCAGCCTGGTGGCCGAAGTCGCCAACGCCTGGCTGCGCCTGGCGGCCGACCGCGAGCGCCTCGCGCTGGCGCGCAGTACCTTTGAGACCCGGCAGAAGTCCTTCGAGCTGACGCAGCGCAGCTTCGACGCCGGCGCAGTTTCGGCGCTGGACCTGCGCCAGGCCGAGACCCTGCTGCAAACCGCGCGCGCCGATGCCGCCCGTTACGCCGCGCTGGTGGCGCAGGACGAGAACGCCCTGGCGTTGGTCGTCGGCGCGGGCGTGTCGGCGGAACTGCTGCCGCAGGGGCTCGATGCGGCGATCGCCAGCGTGGCCGTGCTGCCCGCCGGCGTGCCGTCCGAAGTGCTGACCCGCCGTCCCGACGTCGTCCAGGCCGAATATGCCTTGCGCGCGGCGAATGCCAGCATCGGCGCGGCGCGCGCGGCCTTCTTCCCGTCGATCACGCTCACCGCTACGGTTGGCACCGCTAGCGCCTCGCTCGACGGCCTGTTCGAGAGCGGATCGCGTGCGTGGAGCTTCATGCCGCAGATCCGCATCCCGATCTTCGAGGCTGGCCGCCTGCAGGCCAGCCTGGACGTGGCCGAGATCCAGCGCGACATCACTATCGCGCAGTACGAGAAGGCGATCCAGTCGGCCTTCCGCGAGGTCGCCGACGCGCTGGCCGATCGCGCCACGCTGGCCGAGCAGCTCGACGCGCGGCGCAAGCTGGTCGAGGCCACGCAGAAGAGCTTCGAGCTGTCCGAGGCGCGCTACAAGGGCGGGGTCGACAGCTACCTGAACCTGCTCGACGCGCAGCGCAGCCTCTATGCCGCCGAGCTCGAGCTGATCTCGGTCCGCCTGTCCGATGCCACCAACCGGGTTGCGCTATACAAGGCGCTGGGTGGAGGCTGGCAGTGAGCACCACACCCGCCGCCGAGGACCATCGCATCCCGGTGACGGTCCTCACCGGCTTCCTCGGCGCCGGCAAGACGACGCTGCTGAACCACCTGCTGCGCCAGCCCGAGATGGACGGCTGCGCGGTGCTGATCAACGAGTTCGGCGAGGTCGGGGTCGACCACCATTTGGTCGAGAAGGTGGACGAGACCCTCGTCGTGCTCGATTCGGGCTGCATCTGCTGCAGCGTGCAGGGCGATCTGGTGCGGGCGCTGAAGAGCCTTTTCATGCGCGCATTGCGACGCGAGCTGAAGGGCCTGAAGCGCGTGCTGATCGAGACGACCGGGCTCGCCGATCCGGCGCCGGTGATCCACACGCTGATGTCCGATCCCTTCCTCGGCGAGCGTTATCGCATCGACGGCGTGGTGACGGCGGTCGATGTCACGCATGCCGTGGATCAGCTCGCCACGCACGCCGAGGCCGTGCGACAGGTGGCGATGGCGGATCGCCTGCTGCTGACCAAGTGCGATCTGGCCGACGAGGCCGGGCGCGGGGCGCTGGCGGAACGGCTGGCGGCGCTGAATCCGGGTGCGCGCCAGATCGAGGTGGCGCAGGGCGTTGTGGCGCCGCATGCGCTGTTCGAGTGCGGGCTGTACGACGCGGCCGGCAAGCACCCGGACGTCGCCGCCTGGCTGGGCGAGGAAGCCGCGCGTGCCGCCCGCCAGCGCGCAGTGCGCGCGGCGCCGGTGTGGCGCAAGGCTGGGGCGCAGGCGGCGGTGCCCACGCACGACGCTGGCCCGCCGCGGCACGATGCGGGCGTCCGCAGCTTCGTGCTGACTTTCGATCAGCCCTTGTCGTGGTACGAGTTCTCGGATGGACTGGGCTTGTTGCTGCAGGTCTACGGCGCACGCATCCTGCGCCTCAAAGGGCTGCTCAATGTCGTGGGTGACCCGCTGCCGCGGGTGCTGCAGTGCGTGCAGCACAGCCTGTATCCGACGACCAGCCTGCCGGCCTGGCCCGGCACGCCGCCCTACGATGACCGCCGCAGCCGGCTCGTCTTCATCGTGCGCGACCTGTCCGAGGACGAAGTCGTCGCCATTCTGGGCAGCTTCACCGGCCAGCAGCCGCTGCGCGCCGACTGACGACCGCCGCGCCGCGCGCGCGGCCGCTCATTCGCAGGCGGCGCGGCATTCGCCGCTGGTGCAGTCTTCCACTTCGATCTTGCACGCGGCCTTGGTGCGATGCACCAGGCGGTGGTCGTTGTCGTAGTCGCACATCAGCCGTGTCAGGCTGCCCTTGCGTTCGACATGCATGCGCTTCGCGGGCGATGCGCGGATCGCGTCCGGGGCCATGTTGCACGACAGGTAGCCGTCGAAGCGGCCGTCGGCCGATTCCCACCGCGCTGTGTTTTTGACTTCGCGATAGTTCTCGAAGGTGGCGCAGGTCATGACGTCACGGCCGTATAGCCGGGCGTTGTCGCTGCAGAACCCCAGGTAGGTGTAGCGCAACTCCTCGTCTGTCGGGCACGCGGCGACCTGCGTTGCCGCAGACAGATCGGGGCAGCCCAAGGACTCGGCGCTGGCGGGAGCGCTCACGAGCAGGGCACCGAGCACGAGGGCAAGCAGGGAAGCAGTCGTAATCTTCATGGGGCCGGTTGCGGAGGGAAGTTGAAGGTGTCCTGCGAACCGGCCTTTTTTACCAGAACTTCCACCACCACTTGCGCTTTTTCATGGCGCTCTCGACGTGGTCGGACCATTGGGTCTCGCCGCCGTGGGCCATGAAGTGCACGCCGAAGCGCTTGTCGGCCTCGTTGATGTGCCGCATCAGCCAGACCTTGAGGAAGTGCAGCAGTTCGAAGGTGATCGCGGCCTGGCCGTTGTCGAGCTTCTCCTGCAGCGCCTGGACCTGGCCGATCAGATCCTCGTGGTTCTGCTTGTGCATCTCGAAGTCGGGATAGTTCGACACCCGCATCAGGCTTTCCTCGACGGCGAAGTGCGTGCGCGTGTAGTCGGCAAGCTTGTCGAGGATCTTGCGCGAGGTTTCCGAGCCATGATGCTCCTGGATCGCCGTGTGCAACTGGTTGAGCAGGTCGACGAGTTCCTTGTGCTGCTCGTCGATCTCCTGGATGCCGACACCGAATTCGTCGGTCCAGTGGAACAGTTCGGTTGTCATGGACGTCTCCGCAAATCAACAATGCCCGCAGGCTAGCCCGCACAGGCCGCCCTGGTTTGATCCTTGTCAAAGCCGGCGCTTTTTCGGCTGCTCTTGAGGGGCAAAACGGCGTCGTGCGAGGAATATGTCACGGTCGTGGCGCGGTGCCCGCGTGCGTTGCGCCGCAGGGCGGTCACGTGGTCGATGGCGTGGTCGGCAGCGCTGCGGATTGGCGGCGAGGTTGTTATCCTGTCATGGACTCACACGCCACCGACTCCTCTTGCTCCCATCCCGCTCGCTTACTCCCTTCGAATCCCGCTGGCTCGCCGAGGTGGTGCGCCGGCATGAGGAACGGCATGGGCCGCTGGACGACAGGGCTCAATGCCTCGCCGCGCGCGCGGCAGCGGCGGATCTCGAAACCCGTATCCTGCATCGGGCCGATGCGATCGGCGTGCGCGAAGGCTGGCGCGACGCCATCCTGCACTGGCACGGCCGTGCGCGGCTGGTGCTCGCGGTGGCGGCGGTGCTCGCACTGGTGTTCGGTTTCGGCGCGGCCGCCGGCGTGCTGGGGGACGGCAGCCGGCCGGTCAATGTGGTGTGGACGCTGGGCGGGCTGCTCGGCGTCAATCTCTTCAGCCTGCTGCTGTGGCTGGTGGCGACCGCGCTGCCCGTACGCGGCGGCATGTCCCTGCGGGGCGGTGCGTTGGGCGGGGTATGGCTGCGCGTGGTGGCGGTGCTGGATCGTTCGCCTGTCGCGGCCGCCGTGCTGCAGGCGCTCGTCGGTCTCACGGCTCGCACGCGTATCGCCCAATGGGGGCTGGGCTGCATCACGCATGCGCTATGGGCGCTGGCGCTGGCAGGGGCGGTGGCCGGCGTGCTCGCGCTGCTGGCCACGCGGCGCTATGGCTTCGTGTGGGAGACGACGATCCTGCCCGGCGAGCTTTTCGTCGGACTGACGACGGCGCTCGGCGCCTTGCCGTCCCTGGCCGGCTTCCCGGTGCCCGATCCGGCGACGATCGTTGCCAGTGGGGACGCCCCGATGCTGGACGAGGCGGGCCGGCGTGCGTGGGCCGGCTGGCTGATCGGTGCGCTACTGGCGTATGGGCTGTTGCCCCGGCTGCTGCTGGCCCTGGCCTGTGGCGGACTGTGGCTTGCGGCGCTGCGCCGGCTGAGGCTGGATCTGGCGCGGCCCGGCTATGCGCGGCTGCGGGCGGTGCTGATGCCGGACAGCGAACGCATCGGTGTGAGCGATCCCGAGCCTGCGATCATGCCGCGCCCGCTGCGCCATGCCGCTCATGCCGGCGCCAGCGGTACCGCCGCGCTGGTGGCGCTGGAGCTGGGGTCGGATGTGGCCTGGCCGCCGGCGCAGTTGCCCGCCACGCTGGATGCAGGACGCCTGGACAGCCGCGAACAGCGCCGCGCCGCGCTGAGCCGCTTTGCCGCCGACGCGCCGGGCCGCCTGCTCGTGGCGATTGATCCGCGCCGCACGCCCGACCGCGGCACGCTCGGGCTCATTGCCGAACTGGCCGAGCACGCCGCGGACACGCGCGTCTGGGCGCTTGGTGGCGATACCGCCCGTCTCGCGCTGTGGCGTGAGGGGCTCGCCCGGCTCGGTTTCGCGCCCGAGGCGCTGATCCTCGACGCTGCCGCGGCGCAGTGCTGGCTCGGCGGGCATGATGCGAGCGCAACGGAGGAGGCGAGGTGATGAGCGGCATCCTGCGCGTGGCCGTCGTCGGCCATACCAACACCGGCAAGACTTCGCTGCTGCGTACCCTGGCGCGCGACGTGGACTTCGGCGAGGTGTCGGATGCGGCGGGGACGACGCGCCACGTCGAGGGCCTGCGCCTGATGGCTGACGGCCGGCCGGCGGTCGAACTGTTCGACACGCCGGGCATGGAGGATGCGATCGCGCTGCTCGAGTTCGTCGATGCCCTGGCTGCCCCGGGCGAGCGGCTCGACGGTCCGGCGCGCATCGAACGCTTCCTCGCCACGCCCGATGCACACGGCCGCTTCGAGCAGGAGGCCAAGGTGCTGCGCCAGATGCTCGCCAGCGATGCAGCGTTGTACGTGGTCGATGCGCGCGACCCGGTGCTGCCCAAGCATCGCGACGAACTCGGTTTGCTGGCGGGCTGCGCGCGGCCCTTGCTGCCGGTGCTCAACTTCGTGGCCTCGCCCGAGGCGCGCGCGACCGACTGGCGCACAGCGCTGGCGCGGCTCAACCTGCATGCGGTGGTCAGCTTCGACACCGTGGCGCCCGCGCTCGACGGCGAGCGTGAGCTGTTCGAGACGCTGGCCACGCTGATGCACGACCACCGCCCGGCACTGCAGCGGCTGATGGACGCCCGTGTGCGCGAGGCCGAAGAGCGCCGCCGGGCGGCGCGGCAGCTGGTTGCGGCGCTGCTGCTCGAACTGGCTGCCTGCCGCGACCGTGTCGGCGACGCCTCCGACGCCGCACTGGCTGCGGCCGTCGCGCGCCTGCGCGATGCGGTGCGCCAGCGCGAGCAGGCCTGCGTCGATGCCTTGCTCCGCCTTTACCGTTTCCGCCCCGGCGACGCGCGCGCGAGCGAACTGCCGCTTACCGACGGGCGCTGGGACGACGACCTGTTCAATCCCGAGACCCTGCGCCAGATGGGCATCCGCCTGTCCACCGGCGTGGCCGCGGGCGCGGCGGCCGGAGTCGGCATCGACCTGATGACCGGTGGCCTCACGCTCGGCGCGGCCGCTGCGCTCGGCGCGGTGGCAGGCGGACTGTGGCAGACCTTTGGGCACTACGGCGAGCGCATCGCCGCCCGCCTGCGCGGCCACCGCGAACTGACGGTGGACGACGCCATCCTGCGTCTTGTGGCGCTGCGTCAGCACCAGCTGCTCGGCGCGCTCGAGGGGCGCGGCCATGCGGCGCTCGCGCCGATCGAGCTGAAGGGCGAGGCGGCGGTGGGCGACGATGTGTTCGACGAGGTCGCCGAAGCCTGGCGGGACGGGCCACTGCCTTATGCGCTGGAAAGGGCGCGTGCCCATCCCGAGTGGGCGCCGGGTGGTGGAGGCATGGCGCGTGACCGGGGGGGCGAAGGCGAGGGCGACGATGCGCGCGAGACCGCACTCGCCGAGCTGGCCGAGCGCTTGCGTTGAGCGCGGTGCCGCGCGGATTCGTCGTGCCGCGCTCAAGTCTTTGATCCGCCGGCCGTTAATACCCCAGCGTCGTTCTGCGCCTGAGGTGCCTGCTGTGAAAATCGCGTCATTCAATTTCGAGTTGCAATCGTCCCGCCAGTTCAGCCAGTCCTTCGAGACGAGCGAGCGGCTTGAGGTGTGGCGTGGCGATGCCGCCCTGTCCGAGGTCCGCCAGGACGGCGTGAACATCTCCGCCGCCGGCCGCGCCGCCCAGCTTGCGGATGCGGCCACTGCCGATACCCGGGCGGCGGATTCGGCCAGCCTGGACGATGCGGCCGAGCACGATCCGAAGCTGTCGATGCTGATCCGCATGATCGAGTTTCTCACCGGCAAGCCGGTGCAACGCTTCAGCGCGCGCGACCTGGAGCGCCTGCAGGCAGCCGACGCCGAGCTGTCGCCGGGTGGCGGCGGCCGTGCCGCGGGCGGTCAGGGCGTCGGCTTCGGCATGGCCTACGACTTCAGCGCCACCTACGCCGAGGCAGAGACCACCTCGTTCGCGGCCTCCGGGGTGGTGCGCACCGCGGACGGCGCGGAGATCCGCTTCGAACTGGGCTTCACGATGTCGCGCAGCTACAGCGAGTCGGTGTCGGCCAGCCTGCGCGTGGGCGAACCGCGCGTGAAGGACCCGCTGGTGCTCGATTTCGGCGGACCCGCGTCGGCCCTGTCCGACCTGCGCTTCGACTTCGATCTCGACGGCGACGGCACCAGGGAGAAGTTGCCGATGGTGGGGGGCACGGGCTTCCTCGCCTTCGACCGCAACGCCAACGGGCGCATCGACGACGGGCGAGAGCTCTTCGGTCCGGCGAGCGGCGACGGTTTTGCCGAACTCGCCGCGCTCGACGACGATGGCAATGGCTGGATCGACGAATCCGACGCGGCGTGGTCGCAACTGCGCGTCTGGCAGCCCGACGCCGAAGGTCGCGGCCGGGTGCAGACGCTGAAGGAGGCGGGCGTGGGCGCCTTCTACCTTGGCCGTGTCGACACGCCGTTCAGCCTGCGCAACGCCGCCAATGAAACGCTGGGCGAGATGCGGGCGAGCAGCATTTACCTGCGCGAGGACGGCCGCGCCGGCACCGTAAGCCAGATCGACCTCGCGGTCTGAGCACCCCGCCAGCGCGGCATGTGCCGCCGACCGCCGGCGGACCTGAGCCGTATCAAGGCGGGGGGCGGCAGGCTGAGGACAATGCAGGCTTCGTCCTCAATTGTGCCCGGAGCGTGCCTGTGAAATTCCCCGCCTTCTTCGACCAGGTTCCCACGCTGCGCGTGCGCGATGCGCTGGCGGCCTTTCTCGGCGCGGCCGATGATGGCCTGCTGGAGTACGGCTATGCCGACGCGGTCAAGCTCGCCGGTCATTCGTGCCCCACGGTCGCGTCCGCCTACGTGCTCGGCTGCCGCGCGCTGACCGCGCTGTATCCGGACAGCCTGCCCGAGCGCGGGGGCGTTCGCCTCGCCTTCGCCAGCCGCCTGGAGGAGGGGGTCACCGGGGTGACCGCCAGCGTACTCACCTTGCTCACCGGCGCTGCCCAGGACGGCGGCTTCAAGGGGATCGGCGGTCGGTTCGCGCGGCGCGGGCTGCAGGATTTCGGCCACGAACTGCCGTTGTCGGTCCGCGTCACCCGCACCGACACCGGCGCGGCGGTCGACGTCGCGTCCGACCTGTCGCACGTGCCGGCCCACCCGGACACCATGCTGCTGCTCGGCCGCTGCGTGCGCGGCGAAGCCGACGAGGCCGAGCGCCAACGCTTTGCCGCGCTGTGGCAGGACCGCGTTGCCCGCGTGCTGCTGCAGCACTGGGACGACGATGCCGTCTTCAGCGTGCGCGCCGCGGACTGAGCGACGCGCACTCGCGAGTCGCTACTCGCCGCGCGCCTGCTCGTCGTACAGCGAAGGCGTCACGCCCGCGCCGGCGAGGAACTCGCGCAACTGCTTGACCGCCTGCTTCGGAAAATCGCCGCCGTGGTGCGGATGGTGCAGGAAGAACTCGTGGCGGTTCAGCACCACCCGAAAGCGCGCGCCGTGGGCGGATTCGACGGTCGCGCCCAGATGGGTCAACAACGATTCGACCTCGCGCCAGTGCAGGTTGCCGCTGGGCGGCTCATGAAAGATCGCCTGCAGGATGCTGCGGTGCTTGTGGCTCATGCTGGCCTCCGTCTGAGGGCTGCGGTGTCCTCATCTTAGTCCCGCGCAGCCGGCGCATCACCCCGGCGCGAGGTGGGCAGCCGCCCGTTCCGACGCCACCAGGATCAGCTTCATCGTCGCCCGCGTCGCGCCGACGAAAAGCTTGCGCATGATCAGTTCGTCCATGGCCCCGTTCGTTGTCTCAAAGTCGATCTCGGTGAAGATGATGCAGGGCGCCGACTGGCCCTTGAAGCGATAGACCGAGTCGATCAGCAATTCGCCCTGCGAATGCTCGGGTTCGCCGAGCAGATCGTAGCGGCCGGTGAAGGCGCGCAGGCGGTGCGGGCCGAGGTGCTCCAGCGGGGTGAAGCGCGAGTGCTCGCGGCCGCGGAAGGTGAGCAGCACGATCATCTCGCGCCGGAAGCCCAGGCCCAGCGCGCGCGTGATGGCGCGCTTGGTCGCGTCCAGCAGGCTGGCGTCGTCGTGCCAGGCCAGCACCTCGGGCTCGCTGTCGGTTACCGGGCTGCCGGCGCGGATCGGAGCGGGCAGGGGCAGGCGGGCATTGAGCAGGGCGAGGACGTCGGCCGGCGTGCGGTAGTTGGTGTCGGCGGTGAGCCGCACCCAGCCGGGCAGCGCGACGGCGGGACGGTCGTACAGGTTCTGCAGCGGGTCTTCCAGCCACCACGCGCGGCCGCCGGGCTTGAGCAGGGCAAGCAGCGCGTCGCACCAGGGCTCCATGAAGTCCTGGCCTTCATCGATGATCAGCTCGTCGAACTGCCAGGCCGGCTCCGGTTGCGTCGTAACCAGCGCGGCGAAATCGGCCTCCATGCGGCGGAAGGCTCCCGGCGCGCCGAAGCGGGGCGGCCGGCCAGCATCGCGCAGGCGGCGGTCGCACAGCTGGTGGAAGGTGGCGACCTCGCCGCCAGCGGGGGCGATACGGGCGAAGTGGTCGGCCAGCGGACGGTTGTAGCAGACGTACAGCGGCCGGCGACCGGCGGTGAGCGCGTCGGTGTAGGCGGCCAGCGCGAGCTGGGTCTTGCCGCTGCCGGCGGTGGCGACGACGCGCAGGCGGTGCGGTGTCATGTCGATGCGGCGCGCCCATTCGGTCAGGCCGCCCGACAGCCGCGTGGTGAGGTCGTCGGCCTGGCCGGCATGGGCCTGCACGTCGGGCACCAGCTCCAGCACGTCGGCGAAGAAGCGGTGCAGCGCCTGCAGCCGGGCGGGCTCCGGTGGCGGGGCGCCGTCGTGGTGGGTCAGGCCTTGCACGGTGGCGAAGAAGGCCTCGCGCCGGCTCGCGTCGACGATGCGGGCCGGGTCAAGGCCGGCGCTGCCGGGCTGGCGCACCGTGTAGTCGGGGCAGTAGAGCAGGATCTCGAGTTGCGGTTCGGCCCCGTCGAGCAGCGGACGCAGCCGGGCGCGCAAGGCGTCGGCGCTGCGCGCAAGTTCGTGGCTGACAAGCTGGGGGCGACGACGACCGGGGCGCATCAGCCCCTGCGCGGTCTCGTCGAGGAAGCCAGCGTGTTGTTCGATCAGCAGCACGCGGCCGGTCGGGCCCATGACGACGAAGGCAATGTCGCCGAACACCAGGTGCGCGCCTTCGGCGCGTGTCCAGTGCAGGCCGTGGTAGATGGTCCAGTCGCGCGGCAACGTCGCGGCAAGCTGCTCGAGGGTGGCCCTCTCGCGACCACGGGCGCCGGTGGCGGGGAGCTGCTGCCAGCCTTCGGGGTGCGTGCGGGCCATGGCGCCTTCGGTCCTGGAAGCCCCGGAACACGGGGCGGGTTACTGAGTGCCGCAAGTTTAACAAGCTTGCGCTATCCTCCACGCCCAGCACCGGCCGCGCATCGGCGGCGTGCACCGGAGCCGGAATCCATGGAAACGCTGAAGGTCTTCATCACCCTGCTGGCCCTGATCAACCCCTTCGGCGCGATCCCGATGTTCCTCAGCCTGACGGCGGGCCAGTCGGCGCACGAGCGGCGGAGCACGATCAACACGGCGGCGATCGCCACCGCCATCGTCATCGGCGTGGCGGCACTGTTCGGCCAGGGACTGCTCGGGGTGTTCGGCATCTCGATTCCCTCGCTGCAGGTGGGCGGTGGCATCCTGCTGTTCATCCTTGCGCTGAACATGTTCAATGCCGAGCCGGGACGCATCCGCTCCACGCCCGAGGAGCAGCACGAGGCGGCCGAGCGCTCCAGCATCGCGGTGGTGCCCCTGACCATTCCGCTGCTGACCGGCCCCGGAACGGTCAGCACGGTGATCATCCATTCCGAGCGTGTCGAGCATTGGTGGGACATGCTGGCCTTGCTGGTGATCGGTGCGATGATTGGCGCGGTCGTCTGGGTGTGCTTCCGCATGGCCGGGCGCATCAGCCGCTTCGCCGGTCAGACGGGGCTGAACATCATGACCCGCCTGATGGGTCTGGTGCTGGCCGCGCTGGCAGTGGAGTTCGTCGCCGACGGCGTGCGTGCGCTGGCGGCCAGCGGTACCTGATGGTCGCGTCCCAGTGTGAGGATTGTCGCGCCCGGCCGTGTGCCGGGGTGGACGCCGCGGGCAGGCGCCTGCAAAGTTGCGACGCTGGAAAAAATCTTGTACCGAATGGAGTTAACGTGCCTGTCCGCAGTCCCTTTCGCTTTGCCACCCTGGGTATCAGCGCGCTCGCTGTGTCTGCCGCCATGCCCGGCGCGCTGGCGGCGGATGCGTTTTTCGACGACATCCCGATCGTGCTCACTGCCTCGCGCATGGCGCAGTCGCCGGTGGATGCGCCGGTTGCGGTGACGATCATCGACCGCGAGATGATCAATGCCTCGGGCTTCACCGAGATCCACGACCTGATGCGGCTGGTGCCCGGGTTCCTGGTCGCAGACTGGGCGGAGGGGTCACCCACGGTGGCCAACCACGGCCTCGGCGACGCGTACGACCGTCGCATCAAGGTCATGATCGACGGGCGCACCGTCAACAGCCCGCTGTGGGGCAATACCAACTGGCAGGACCTGCCCCTGCGCGTGGATGATCTGGAGCGGGTCGAGGTGGTGCGGGGGCCGAATGGCGCCGCGTATGGCGTGAATGCCTTCCAGGCGGTGATCAACCTCATCACGCGCTCACCCTCGACCGAAAGCGGGGCGCGGGTGATATCCCGCCTGGGCAAGGATGGCTTCTACGACCACGGTTTCCGGGCCAACGGCAGTGCCGAGTCCCCGATCGACTGGCGCCTGTCGGGTTCGCATCGGCGTGCGGACAACTTCCGCAATTACCTCGACGACGGCGGCGACGTGAATCCGCGCGAGACCATTGCCCGCTCCGTGCTCAACTTCAGTGCGACTGCGCAGTTGTCGACGCGTGACGAATTGGGGCTCATGCTGGGACTCAGTGACGGGACGAGCGATCGCGGCATTCCCGGCGACCTCGAGGAGCCGCTGCGCGAGGACGATGCACGCTCGAACTTCCTGCATCTGAGCTGGCGCCGGAGCTTCGCCGTCGATTCCGAGCTGACGGTCCAGTACTACCATCAGGACGAACGGATGCGCGCGTCCTGGCTCAATACCCGCTACCCGCCGCTGGTGATTCCGCTCGACATGAACAGCGACGTTCGCCGTGACGACCTCGAGGTGCAGTACAGCGCGACGCTGTCGCCGGCGTGGCGCTTCATGGTGGGGGCAGGCGTGCGGCGCGAGGCGGCGCGTGCGCAGTCGATGTTCAACACTCGTGGCACGCTCAGCGGCACCAGCAGCCAGCTCTTCGGCAGCGTCGTGTGGTCGCCGGTCGAGCGCCTGAAGCTCGACCTCGGTGGCACGCTCGAGAACCATCATTACAGCGGCTCGCTGTTTTCGCCGCGATTCGCGCTCAATTACGCGCTCACGCCCGAGTCGGCGCTGCGCCTGTCGGGCGGGGTGTCGTACCGGACGCCGTCCCTGGTCGAGTCCTATGCCGAGCAGGTGGTGCGCATCGGCTCGCAGATCAAGCAGCTCTTCCTGCGGGCCGGCGACGATGTTCAGCCCGAGCGCGTGAAGCACATCGAGATCGGCTATGCGGCGATCTTCCGCGAGATCGGCGTGGGGCTCGACGTGCGGGCCTTCCACAAGCGCTATACGGATTACATCGACGACCAGCGCTGCTTCTATCCGCGGCAACCGTGGGAGCGGCCGCTGCCCAGCGGCGAGCGCTTGTGTCCTCCCGCGCCATCGGGTTACGCGCCGTTCGAATACGATCTGAGAGAGCGGCGTGGGCCCCGCTCCTTCCTGATCCAGAACGCCGGCAGCTTCACGATGACGGGGGGCGAGTTCAGCGTTGACTGGCACCGGTCGGGTTGGGGACGGGTCGTGCTGTCGCAGGCGGTGATCGACATCGATGCCGGGCGCGACATCCTCGATCCGGACTTCGAGACCAGCGCGCCGACCTCGATCACCTCGCTGTTGCTGGTCAAGGAGCTGCCCGATCGCTGGCGCGCGAGCCTTGGCTACTACCGGCACGCGGTCATGAACTGGCTCAACGATGGCGACAGGGTGCCCGAGCAGGATCGCTTCGACCTCAAGCTGGCTCGCAGCTTCGGTGCACCCGGTTCGGGCAGCGAGGTGGCGATCGTCGCGCAGAGTCTCGGCGGGCGTTACGTGGATTTCCACGAAGGGCGCTATCGCCATGAGCCCCGGCTGTTCGCAAGCCTCAACCTGAGCTGGTAAGCCCGCCGATGCATCGAGGGTGGGGGCTCCGCGTTCGCATCTGGCTGCTGGCCGGGTTGCTGCTCGGCCTTGCCGCACCCGTCCGCGCCGCGCTGGACGTCGCCGTTGTCGTATCGCAGCGGGACGGGCCGCATGCCGCTTTCGCGCAGGCGTTCATTCGCGCCGCGGCGGGTCTGGGCCATCGCGTATTCGATGCCGGGTCGCCGGCCGAGGGGCTCGACGACGTGGCGCTTGCCCGCGCCGACCTCGTCGTGACGAGCGGCGATGCGGCCCTCGCCGCCGCGCTGCGTCTGCATGCGCGCCCGACGCTGGCCGTGATGATCGGCCAGTCGCGCTTCGAGAGCCTGCGCCAGGCACACCCGGAGCGGCCCTTGTCGGCATTCGTGCTTGATCAGCCCCTGGAGCGCCAGTTCCGCCTGCTGAAGGCGGTGCAGCCCGACGCTCGGCGCGCGGGGCTCCTGCTCGGTCCGGAACGGGGGGACCTGGCCGCCTTCGAACAGGCGGCGACACGGGCGGGCCTCGGCCTGGTCGCCCAGGTGGTTGGCGATGAAGGCGCGTTGATCCGTGCGCTGGAGACGGTGCTGCGCGACAGCGACAGCTTCGTCGCGGTACCGGACGCCCTGTTGTCGACCCCCTCCGCGGCACGCTCCATCCTGCTGACCAGCTACCGCTTCCAGAAGCCGATCGTCGCGTTCTCGCGCGCCTACGTCAGCGCGGGGGCGCTGGCGGCCATCTTCACTACACCGGAACAGGTCGCCGCCGACCTGATCGCGTGGCTGCGCACGCAGAAGGACGACGATGTCCAGCTGCCGCCGCCGCGCGGACCGGCCTCCTTCGATATCGCCGTCAACCGTCAGGTTGCCCGTGCGCTCGGCTTGAGCGTGGCGGACGACGCTGAACTGCTGCGCCTCATCGCTACGGGTGACCAGCCATGAATCCTGCAAGATTGCCCTTGCGCCAGCGCCTGCTGCTGACTGTCCTGCTGCCTGTGACCTTGCTTGTGGTCGCAATGGCAGGACTGTTCCTGCAGCGCGGCGAGCGCATGACCCAGGACGCGATCATCGAGCGCGGTGTCGCCATCGTCAGTTTCTTCGCGCCGGCCGCGGAGTATGGCGTGATTTCCGGCAATGCAGGCATCCTCGATGGCCTGCTGCAAGCCTTGGTCGCGCAGCCCGACGTCGCCGCGGTGGCGCTCTACGAACGCGGCGGCGAACTCATCGCCTCCCACGGCGAGGCGCGACTGCTCGATCCGGCGCGCGTCAAGGCGGTGCGCCAGCCCTCCCGGCTCGAGCAGCGCGACGGTCGCAAGGGCTTCGCCGCGCCGGTCATCTCGGTGCCGCTGGTGGTCGACGAGATCGGGGGGCAGGAGACGGCTGGAGTGCCGCTGCCGGTCGGCTGGGTGTACGTGGAACTCGACACGAGCGAACTCGACGCCGAGTGGCAGGCGACGATGCTGAGCACCCTCGGCCTCGCCTTCGTGACCCTGGTGTTTGCCGCACTGCTTGCCACGCGGCTTGCCAACCAGGTCGGGCATCCGGTGGCGCGCCTGGTCGATGCCGTGCGGCACATGGCGGCGGGCGATCTGGACGTGCAGGTGCCCGACCAGGCCGCCAGCGAGGAGTTGCGCGAACTGCAGCAGGGCTTCAACTCGATGGCACGCGCCATTGGCAGCGCCCACAAGCTGATGCAGGCGAAGATCGACGAAGCGACTGCGCGCCTCGCCCATCAGGCGCTGCATGACCCGCTGACGGCCTTGCCCAACCGCCGCGCCTTCGAGCAGGCGCTCGAAGAAATGGTCGTCGCCTCGCGCCGTGCGGACGATCGTGGCGCGCTGTGCTTCATCGACCTCGACCGTTTCAAGGTGGTCAACGATACCGCTGGCCATGCCGCCGGCGACGCGCTGCTGCGCAAGGTCGCGGACCTGATCCGCCAGCGCCTGCGCGCCGAGGACATCGTGTGCCGCATCGGTGGCGACGAGTTCGCCATGATCCTGCGCGGCTGCACGAGCGCGGATGCCTACCGCATCGCCAACGGCCTGTGCGAGGCGGTGCACGAACTGCGCTTCGTGTGGGAGGGCAGCGAATTCCGCATCGGCGCCAGCATCGGCTTCGCCATCATCGACGGCACGATGGAGAGCGTTGCCGAGGTGCTGCATGCGGCCGACCATGCCTGCTACGTCGTCAAGCGCCAGGGGCGGGGCCGCGTCATGGAGTACCAGCCCGAACTGCCGGCGTCGTCCGCGGGCTAGGCGGACGCGTGCCGGGCCGCGCCGGGCGCTGCCCGTATAATCGGGGCCCGACCCGACAGCCCGCCGCCGGTGCCGCGTCCCCCATGCGCAGCCCGGCGGCCCGATCATGTTCCATCTAAGTTTCTCGAACCGCTTCGAAATCCTGCTCGACGCCCTGCTCGAAGGCCTTGCGGCGGAGCAGCCGGGGCCGTTCGGCCAGCGCCAGGTGGTGATTCCGAGCAGCGCGCTGCGGCGCAAGGCGGAGTTGGCCGTCGCCGACCGCGAAGGTGTCTGCGCCAACCTGCGCTTCGACTATCTCGCGCAATGGCTGTGGCAGCAGATCGGCCGCGTCGTGCCGGTGCCCGAGCGCTCGCCCTTTTCGCCAGCCCTGCTCGCGTGGCGGGTGTATGTCCTGCTCGATCCGGCCGACGCGCGCGGTGCATGGGTGGCGGCGCATCCGCGGCTGGGGCGCTACCTCGAGGGGGCCGATGCACGCATGCGCCTCGAGCTGGCGACCCGCATCGCCCGCGTGTTCGACCATTACCTGACCTACCGGCCGCGCTGGCTTGAGCAGTGGGCCGGCGGGCAGGGCTCGGTGCTGGAGGGGGGCGCCAGCGCGCTCGAGCGCGAGGACGAGGCCTGGCAGGCGGAACTGTGGCGTCGCATCCGCGAGGGCCTGGCGCTGCGCCAGGAACATCCGGCCCAGGCCTTCCTGCGCCGCGTCACCGCGATGTCGCGCGACGAGCTTGCCGCGGTCGGCTTGCCGGCCTCGGTGCATGTGTTCGGCCTGCCGGCGCTGCCGCCGCTCTACCTCGACATGCTGCGCGAACTGTCGCGCGTGGTGGAGGTGCGCCTGTACGTGCTCAACCCCTGCCGCGAATTCTGGTTCGACATCGTCGATGCCCGCCGCCTGTCGTGGCTGGCGGTGCAGCAGAAGGACATGTTCTTCGAGACCGGCAACAGCCTGCTCGCGGCCTGGGGCAAGCAGACGCGCGCCCACATCGGCCTGCTGTTCGAGGGCGAGCACGCGGTGGAGGAGGACGCGGCCTTCGCACCCCATCCCGGCCGCCACCTGCTGGCCCAGCTGCAGAACGCGATCCTCGACCTGCAGGAGCTGGCGCCGGCCAGCGTGCGACTGGCGGCCAGCGACCGCAGCATCGAAGTGCATGTCTGCCACTCGCGCACGCGTGAGCTGGAGGTGCTGCACGACCGGCTGCTCGGGCTGTTCAGGACGCATGCGAACACGCCCGAGGCGCTGCGCCCGTCCGACGTCGTGGTGCTGATGCCCGACCTCGAAGGCGCCGCGCCGCTGATCGAGGCGGTGTTCGGCACCGCGCCTCCGGCGCGCCGCATCCCGTGGCGCATCACCGGCCTGGGCGGCACGCGCGAGAACCCGGTGGCGAAGGTGCTGGACCAGGCGCTGCAGCTGGCGGCGGGACGTTTCCCCGCGAGCCGCGTTTTCGACCTGCTGCAGCAGGCGCCGGTGGCGGCGCGCTTCGGGCTGGACGAGAGCGGGCTCGAGACGGTCCACGACTGGATGCAGGCGGCCGGCGTGCGCTGGGGGCTGGGCGGCCAGGAGGGCGAAGGCGCGCCGACCGCGCAGCATTCGCTGGACGAAGGCCTGCATCGCCTGTTCCTCGCCTGGGCGGCGGGCGGGGCCGCCCAGCAGGCGAGCTTCGCCGGCCGCATTGGCGCCGCGGCGCCCGAGGGGCAGGCAGCGCTCGCACTCGGCGCCTTCTGGCGCTACGCCGAGACCCTGCGCTGGCTGCGCGACGCGCTCCGGCAGCCGCGCACGGGGGGCGCCTGGCGCGAGCTGCTCAACGCCGCGCTCGACCGTCTCGTCGGCGACAGCGCGATGTATGCCGATGACCTGCGCGAAGTGCGGGCCGCCCTTGCCGCGCTGGCCGACAACCTTGCCGCGGCCGAGGTCGATGCCGCGCTGCCGTTCGAGGTGATCCACCCGGCGCTGGTCGCGCTGCTCGACGATCCCGCGCGCGGCGGCGTGCCCGGGGGAACGGTCACCTTTTCGGCGCTGTCGGCGCTGCGCGGCCTGCCCTACCGCATCGTGTGCCTGATCGGCATGGATCAGGGCGCCTTCCCCGGCAGCGACCGGCCGGCCGAGTTCGACCTGATGGCCGCCCGGCCGCAGGCCGGCGATCGCCAGCGCCGGCTCGACGACCGCAACCTGTTCCTCGATCTCGTGCTGTCGGCGCGCGAAGTGCTGCACTTGTCCTACGTCGGTCGCAGCGTGCGCGATGGTTCGGCCTTGCCGCCGTCCGTGCTGGTCGACGAGCTGCTCGACGCGCTCGCCGCAGCCTGTGCCGAGATGCCGGACGAGCCCGATGCCCTGCAGGCCGCGCGCAAGCGTCTGCTGGTGGAACATCCCCTGCAGCCCTTCGCGGCGGACTACTTCATCACCCGCGAGCGCGGCGACCCACGCCTGACGAGCTTCAACGAGGATTACGCCGAGGCGCTTGCCAGCCGTCTGCGCGCCGCGCCCCTGAGCGATGCGGGCATTGAGGTCCTGGATCGTGACGAAGAAGGCGAGGATGGCGCGCCGTCTGGCGGGCCGGATGAGGCGCCACCGTTCTTCGCGTCGCCGCTGCCGCCGCCCGATGCCGGCTGGCGGACGGTCGAGCTGTTCCAGCTCGTGCGCTTCTTCGCCAACCCCTGCCGCTACCTGCTGCGTGAGCGCGTCGGGCTGGACCTGCCCGACGCGGAGGAGGAACTCGACGACGTCGAGCCGATGCTGCCCGACTGGCCGGCCCGGCAGGCTCTGGCGCAGCGCCTGCTGCCGGTGCTGCTCGACGCGCCGCAGGCGGCGGGCGGCGATCCCGAGCCCGCCGCGCTTACCGGACTGGCGCGCGCCGGCGGCGAATATCCGGCCGGCACGCTGGGCGAACTGGCACTGGCGCGCGAGCTCGCCCACCTGCGCGCCTTCGCCGTGCGCCAGCGGGCGCTGGCGGCGGGCGAGCCCCTGCCGCCGCACGTGGCGCGAACCGAGGGCGTGCTGCAAGGCGAAGACTGGTCGCTGGTCGCGGCATTCACCGACCTGCGCCCGCACGGCCTGCTGCGTGCGCGTTACGACGACACGCGGCCGGCGGACTACCTCGGCGCCTGGATCGCGCACCTCGCGCTGTGTGCCGATCCGCCCGCTGGTGTGGCCTGCGAGACGCATGGCCTGTCGCGCGACGGCGAGTTCCGTTTCCATGCCGTGCCTGCCGCGCAGGCCCGCGAGGCCTTGCTGGCGCTGCTCGCGCTGTACCGCCAGGGTGTGTCGCAGCCGCTGCATTTCTTCCCGAAGTCGGCCTGGGCCTACATGCGCAACGGCGAGGACCCGGCCAAGGCCATGGGCAAATGGACGGGCGGCAATCACCCCGAGTTCGGCGAAGCCCGCGATCCGGCCTATCGTCTCGCCCTGCGCGGCGAGGCCGGCCTGCCCGACGAGCGCTTCTTCGCGCTTGCGCGGGACGTGCTGCGCCCCCTGCTCGACCACCTCGACGACCCGCGCCTGCACTGATCCGAACACGATGCCGCTCACCCTTGCCGCCCCCGTCCACAGCGAACTGATCATCAAGAAGAGCCGTTTCATCGGCTGCGTGCAGCCGATGACCGACCGTGCCGGCGCGCAGAAGGTGGTGGCGGAACTGTGGGCCCAGCATCCGGGCGCGCGCCACGTGTGCTGGGCGCTGCTCGCCGGCGGCCAGTCGGCGGCGGTGGATGACGGCGAACCCAGCGGCACGGCGGGCCGACCGATGCTCGACGTGTTGCGGCATCAGGACCTGGAAGGCGTGCTCGCTACCGTGGTGCGCTACTTCGGCGGCGTCAAGCTGGGGGCGGGGGGGCTGGTGCGAGCCTATACCGACGCGGTGGCGCAGGCGCTACTGACGGCCACCAAGGTGCCGATCGTGCGCCTGCGCGCGCTCGGCTGCATCGTGCCGTATGCGATGGAAGGCCTGCTGCGGCGCGAACTGGACGCCGCCGGCGCCAGCCTGCTGCACGTGGCGCATGGCGATGCGGTGACGCTGCACTTCAGCTTGGCAGAGGATGCCGCCGCCGCGCTGGTCACGCGTCTCAACGAGGCCGGCCAGGGGCGGCTGGTGTGGCTCGACGACGCCGAGGCGGCGCCGCCGGCCTGAGGGGGTGGCTTACTCTTCGAGCAGGCTGCGCAGCATCCAGGCGGTCTTCTCGTGGACGTCGATGCGCTGCGTCAGCACGTCGGCGGTGGGCTGGTCATTGGCCTCATCGACGAGGTCGAACAGCTTGCGCGCGGTACGGGCCGTGGCTTCCTGCGCAGCGACCAGGTGGCGGACCATGTCGGTCGCCTTGGGCACGCCCTCGACTTCCTTGATCGACGCTAGCTTGACGAATTCCTTGTAGGTGCCCGGGGCCGGGAAGCCCAGCGCGCGGATGCGCTCGGCGATGATGTCGAGCGCGTTCCACTGCTCGGTGTACTGATCCATGAACATGGTGTGCAGGCTGTTGAACTGCGGCCCGGTCACGTTCCAGTGGAAGTTGTGCGTCATCAGGTACAGCGTGTAGCTGTCCGCCAGCAGCGCCGACAGGCCGGCGGCGATCTTCTTGCGCTGGTCCTCGGGGATGCCGATGTCGATGGCGATGGACTTGGTCTTCTTGGTTGCCATGGTGCGTTCTCCTGTATTCGGGCGCCGATGCGCCGGGCGGAATCGAGCGTGTCGCGTCGCACCCCGTGTCCGGCAAGGCGGATGCCGTCATGCCGGCGGTGCGCTGGGGATGCCTGAAGCCAGAGGATAACCCCGAAAGCGGCGCTGCTGCTTGATCTGCCGCAGATCGGGCAGACGCATGCGCGTCATAGCGTGTCCAGCCGTTCCAGATACCGCGCCGCCTGGGCGAGCGTCGCCGCGCGTTCGGCGGGCGCCATCTTCGCCCATGCCTTGTAGGGCATTGCCATGCGCGGGTTGCGCGCGAAGCGGGCCTCGTGGCGCAGCAGGAAGTCCCAGTACAGGCTGTTGAGCGGGCAGGCGGGCTTGCCGCCGTCGGCGCCATGGCGGCGCCTGGGGTCGTAGGCGCAGGCCTTGCAGTAGTCGGACTGCTTGCCGATGTAGCTCGCTGCGCCTGCGTAGGGCTTGCTGGCGATCACGCCGCCGTCGGCGAACTGGCTCATGCCGCGGGTGTTGGGCATCTCCACCCACTCGAAGGCGTCGATGTAGATGCCGAGGTACCAGGCATCGACCGCCTCCGGGTCGCAGCCGGCGAGCAGCGCGAAGTTGCCGGTGACCATCAGGCGCTGGATGTGGTGAGCGTAGGCGGTGTCGAGCGACTGCGCGATCGCGTGGCGCAGGCAGGCCATCCGGGTGTCGCCGCTCCAGTACCAGGCCGGCAGCGGGCGCCGGGCGTCGAGCGCGTTGCCGGTCGCGTAGCCCGGCATGCGTGCCCAGTACACGCCGCGCACGAACTCGCGCCAGCCCAGGATCTGGCGCACGAAGCCTTCGCAGCTCGCCAGTTCGACCTTGCCCGCCTGCCACGCGGCGACGGCGGCATCGATGACCTCGCGCGGGTGCAGCAGCTTGAGGTTGAGCGCGAACGACAGCCCTGAATGGAACAGCGTCGTCGAGCGCGTGCTCATCGCGTCCTGATAGCGGCCGAAGTGGGGCAGGGCATGCTCGATGAAATGCGCCAGCCCCGCGCGCGCCTCGCGCCGGCTGGTCGGCCAGCACAGGGCGTCTGCATGCGGTGCGCCGAGCGTGCGTACGCCGGCGGCGACGATCTCGTCCCACAGCGCGGAGCGATCGTGCCCGCGCCACGGCCAGTCCGGCGCGGGCGGGTCGCCCGGCCACTTCTCGCGGTTGTGCGCATCGAAGTTCCACGCCGCGCCCACCGGGCCGCCGTCCGCATCGAGCAGGATGCGATGGCGGCGGCGCATGTCGCGGTAGAAGAACTCCATGCGCGGCACCTTGGTGGCGAAGCGCTGGGCGAGCTCGGCACGGTCGGCGAGGAAGTGTTCGCTGCCGACCACCTCCCACGGCAGGCCGAGCGCCTGCGCGGCTTCGTCCAGCAGGCGCTCCACCCGCCACTCGTCGGCCTCCATGCGCTCGAAGCGGGTCGCGCCGCACTCGGCCGCCACCTGCGCCAGGTTGGCGGCGAAGGACTGGCGGTTGTCGGCGTCGCCGATCCGCAGGTAGCGCACGCGGTGTCCGGCGGCCTGCAGTGCGGTGGCGAAGGCGCGCATCGCGGCGAAGATCGCCAGCACCTTCTGGGCGTGGTGGCGCACGTAGTCGGTCTCGCTGCGCACCTCCATCATCACGTGGAGTACATCGGCGCGTGGGGTGCGGAACCAGCTGTGCGCGGCGTTGAGCTGGTCGCCGAGGACGAGGCGTAGGGTGGTCATGACGCAGGCGCGGGAAGAAGTCCGCGTCTGATGTCGGGCGCCCCGATTGGTTCGCGCGTGCGTGGCGATCTGGCCCTGGCGGGCCGGTGCCGCGGAGTGTTACGGGATTATTGCAAGTGTGACGTGCTTCATGGGCGAAGTGCCCCGGCTGGCGCAGACTGCGCGCGCGAAGAAATTCACCCCCTGGAATCAATGCGCTGCGCGCAAGGCCGGAAACACCGATGACCGACGAGAACCGCCGTCTACGGGCGACCTGCGACATCGACGCGCGCAAGCGTCACGAGCAACAGGTGGTGGGCTTGAGGGACGAACTCGCGACCATCCTCCATGCGCTACCCGATCCGGTGTTCGAGCTGGACATGGATGGGCGCTGCCTGTCGTACTACGCCCGCAGCGAGGACCTGCTCGCGAGTTCGCCATCGATCCTCCTCGGCAAGACGGTGCGCGAGGTGCTGGCGCTGGACGAGGCCGAGAGCGTGCTGCAGGCGCTGCACGAGGCGCGGGACACCGGCCGCTCGGTCGGCCGCCAGTTCAAGATCGAGGGCGAACACGGACCGCAATGGTTCGAGATGTCGGTCGCGCCGAAGCCGTCGATTGCCGACGAGACGCCTCGCTTCATCGTGCTTTCGCGCAAGATCACCGCGCGCAAGCAGGCGGAGCAGGTGCTGCGCGAGCGCGAGTCGCTGTTGCGCGCGGTGGTGGACAACATCCCCGCGGAGTTCTGGGCGCGTGACCTGGAAGGTCGCTGCATCATGGAGAACGCGGCAACCGTGGCGCACTGGGGCAGCCTGCTGGGTAGCCGGATCGACGACGCCAGGGTGAGCCCCGAGGCGCATGCCGACTGGCTCGCCAGCAACCAGCGGGCCTATGCCGGCGAGACGGTGCGCAAGGAGTTCGCGAGCGACATCGATGGCGAGCGCCGGGTGTTCCAGTGCATCGTCGCTCCCATCCGCGTCGGGGGCGAGATCGTGGGTATCTGCGGCTTCAACCAGGACATCACCGAGCGCAAGCGTCACGAGGAGCAGATCCACCAGCTCGCGTTCTTCGATCCGCTGACGCGGCTGCCCAACCGGCGGCTGATGCTCGACCGGCTCGAGCATGCGCTGATCGGCAGCGCCCGCCGCCATCAGGAAGGCGCGCTGCTGCTGATCGATCTCGACCACTTCAAGGATCTCAACGACACCCACGGCCACGAGGCCGGCGACGAACTGCTGATGAAGGTGGCGGCGCGGCTGCGGCTCTGCATCCGCCAGGGCGACACCGCGGCGCGCCTCGGTGGCGACGAGTTCGTCGTCGTCCTCGAGGACATCGATGGCGTGGTCGAAGGGCTGGTGCAGGCCAATGCCATTGCCGGCAAGATCCGCGACGAACTCAATCGCCCTTTCCATCTGATGCGCGGTGGCGGCGGCGAGGCGATCACGTACCACTGCTCGGCCAGCATCGGCATCACCCTGTTCGGCAGCCAGGACATCAGCGCCAGCGAGCTGCTGCGCCGTGCCGACACCGCGATGTACCAGGCCAAGGCCGCCGGGCGCAACGCGCTGTGCTTCTTCGATCCGGCCATGCAGGCAGCCGCCACCGAACGTGCGGCACTGCACGCGGATCTCCACCGCGCGCTGCGCGACAGCCAGTTCGAGCTGCACTATCAGGTACAGGTGGACGAAACGCGTCGTCCCATCGGTGCAGAAGCCCTGCTGCGCTGGCGCCATCCGGCGCGCGGGCTGATTTTCCCCGGGAGCTTCATTGGCCTGGCCGAAGAGACGGGACTGATCGTGCCGATCGGCACCTGGGTGCTGCGCACCGCCTGCCTTCAGCTCGCGGCCTGGGCCGCGCGGCCGGAAACGGCGCACCTGCGTCTGGCGGTCAATGTCAGTGCGCGCCAGTTCCGCCAGGCCGGCTTCACCGACCAGCTGCGCGAGCTGATCGTGCTGACCGGGGCGCCGGCCAGCCGACTCGAACTGGAGCTGACGGAAAGCACGCTGATCGAGGACGCGGAGGCGGTCGTCGAGCGCATGGAGGAGCTGCGCGCGCTCGGCATCCGCTTCTCACTGGACGATTTCGGTACCGGCTACTCATCGCTGGCCTACCTCAAGCGCCTGCCGCTGTCGCAGCTCAAGGTTGACCAGTCCTTCGTGCGTGACGTGATGAGCGATGCCAACGATGCCACCATCGTCGAGACGATCCTCGGCCTGGGAGGCAGCCTGGGCCTGAGCGTGATCGCCGAAGGCGTGGAGAGCGAGGACCAGTTCGCCTTCCTGGCGGCGCGGGGTTGCCGCGAGCACCAAGGCTACCTGTTCGGCCGGCCCATGGGGCTGCGCGACTTCGAGGCGCTGCTGGCCGTGCATCACGCGTGACGGCGCCGGCGACGCCTACTGCAGGCTGAACTCGAAGGTGCTGACCACGCGCAGGCGCTTGCCGATGGTGCGCGAGCTGTCCATGTCGCTGCCGTCGTCGTCGAGGATGCGGATCGCGCCCTGGTTGGCGCTCTTCACCGGGCCGAGCGTGGCGCCAGCGTCGGCGGCGAACTTGCGCGCCTGCTCGCGTGCGCTCAGGGTGGCTTCCTCCAGCAGCTGTGGCTTGATGTCGTTGAAGCCGCGCAACTGGTAGCGCGGCCAGCCGCCCTCGCCGTCGCCGCCGAGCTGCACGCCGGCCTTGATCAGCGGGTCGATGCGGTTCGACGCCGCGGCCACCGCATCGACGCGGGCGGATTTCACCGTCACCTGGCCCTGGCCGTTGAAGCGCAGCGCCACGCGGTCCGGGCCGTACTCGCGCGCCAGCAGGTCCTGCACCTGCAGCGGCCGCACCTCGATCTCGTCGTCGGTGAAGCCCTGCCCATGCAGGAAGCTCACCACCTGGTCACGGTCCGCCGCCAGCGCCTGCTGCACGGCGGAAAACTCGTCCGCCGCTCGGCGAAAGCTCAGCGTCCACACCGCGAAGTCGCTCTTCACGTCGCGCTCGGCCAGCCCCTTCACCACGATGCTGCGGTCCGCCATGCGGAAGCGCTCGATGCCCTCGCCGACCTTCAGTCCCGCAAACGCCACCCCGCCTGCCAGCAGCAGGGCCGGGATCAATCCGATTCTCGCTTCCGCCACGATTCACCTCCATTCGGCATGTCGATTCAAAACGCCATCATAGCCAGTCGCCCGCGTGCCGGCGGCATCGGGGTATCGCGCACCCGTTCGGGATCGCCGGCCGACCGTGCTATGGTGCGCCTGCCGCCGCGCGTCGGCCCGATCCGCCTCTGCTTCCCGCCATGTCCGCCGCTCCCGAACTCGACGTCTTCCATTGCCCGCTCGACGGCATCCGCCTGGTCGAGGCCTCGGCCGGCACCGGCAAGACCTGGAACATCTGCGGCCTCTACCTGCGCCTGCTGCTCGAACGCGAGCTGCCGGTCGAGGCGCTGCTGGTCGTCACCTTCACCAAGGCGGCGACCGCCGAGTTGTCCGGGCGCATCCGCGAGCGCATCGCCGAGACCCTGCGCGTGCTCGAAGGCGCGGCGCCGGGCGCGGACCCCTTCGTGCCGCAGCTGATCGAGACCGTGCAGGCGCGCGGCATCGACGCCGAGCGCATGACGCACCGCCTGCGCCATGCGCTGCAGACCTTCGACGAGGCGGCGATCTTCACCATCCACGGCTTCTGCCAGCGCGCACTGGCCGACACGCCCTTCGCCGCCGGCCTGCCCTACGAACTCGAACTGGTCGAGGACGACAGCGCGCTGCGGCTGGAAGTGGTGCAGGACTTCTGGCGGCGCGAGGTGGCCGGCGGCGCGCTGTCGCCCTTGCTGGCGGAAGCGCTGCTGCAGGCAAAGGACAGCCCCGAGACCTGGGCCGGCATCCTTTCGCGGCACATGGCCCGGCCCTGTGCGCGTGTCCTGTGGGACGAGAGCACGAGCCGGGGTGGCGACGAGGGCGCGGACGTCGGCGCCGGACTGGCGCAGGCCGAGGCGAACCTGACCCGGGCCTATGCCGCCGCCTGCGGGCTGGCCGGGGCGTTGCAGGCGGCGATCGGCTGCGTCAACGATGCCCTCGGTGGGCTCAACGCCAGCAGCTACAAGCCCGATTCGGTGGCGAAGGCAGCACGCCAGTGGGCCGACTGGCTGGCCGCCGCCAACCCGCTCCATCCCCTGCGGGGCGGCACCGACAACAAGCTCGCGCTGTTCACCACCGCAATGCTGGAGAAGCGCAGCACCGCGGCCGGGCGCAAGGGCGGCATCGCGCCGCCGCGCCACGACTTCTTCGATTTCGCCGAGGCCTTGCTGGCGGCGCGGGGCGAGGTCGAGGGCCTGCTGTCCGCCGCGCGCCTGCGCCTGCTGCGCCGCTGCGTCGAGGACTGCAGCGGCGAGCTGCGCCGGCGCAAGGCCGAACGGCGCCAGATCTCCTTCGACGACATCCTCTGGAACGCGCACCAGGCGCTGCATTCGGGTGCCCAGCCCTGGCTCGCGGCCGCCCTGCACGCGCGCTACCCGGTGGCCCTGATCGACGAGTTCCAGGACACCGACCCGCTGCAGTTCGGCATCTTCGACCGCATCTACCGCGCCGAAGGGCGCCACGGCAGCCTGTTCCTGGTCGGCGACCCCAAGCAGGCGATCTACAGCTTCCGCAGCGCCGACCTGTTCACCTACTTCGCGGCGCGCGACCGCACCGACGCGCGCTACACGCTGCGCCACAACCAGCGTTCCTCGCCGGCGCTGATCGAAGCCTGCAACCGTCTGTTCGGCGCCAACCCGGCGGTGTTCATGATGGACCGGCTGGACTACGTGCGCGTGGGCGCCGGCAGCCGCCCGCGCAAGCCGCTGGTCGATGAGACGGCGGACGATGCGGTGCCGCCGCTGCAGCTGTGGCGCATCCCGCGCGACGAGACGCTGGCCGAGGACGACGAGGGCGGCGGCGCCCGCCTGCCGCGCGCGGCGGCCCTGCATCGCGCGGCGCACGCCAGCGCCGCCGAGATCGCGCGCCTGCTGGCGGCCGGAGCGCAGGGCAGGGTGCGCATCGGCGAGCGGTCGCTGGCGCCGTCCGACATCGCGGTGCTGCTGCGCAGCCACGGCCAGGGCGCGCGCATGCGCCGCGCGCTGGCGGCCTTCGGCGTCGGCAGCGTCGAGCTGTCGCAGGCCAGCGTGTTCCATACCGACGATGCCGAGGAACTCGAGCGCGTGCTGCTGGCGATTGCCGAGCCGCTGCGCGAGCGCCGTGTCAAGGCGGCGCTCGCCACTGCGGCGATGGGCCGCGATGCCGCGGCGCTGGCCCGCCTGGCCGGCGACGAGGCCGCGCTGCTCGGCACGCTGGACGCCTTCGTGCGTTGGCGCGAGCTGTGGCTGTCGCGCGGCTTCGGCGTGATGCTGCGCCAATGGATGAGCGACGAGGGCGTCGCCGCCCGCCTGCTCGCGCGGCCGGACGGCGAACGCCGCCTCACCAACCTCATGCACCTGGCCGAGCTGCTGCAGCAGGACGCCGGCACCGCCACGCCGGAGGTGCTGCTGCGCATGCTGGCCACCCGCCGGCGTGATGCGGCCGGCGGCGAGGCCACCCAGTTGCGGCTCGAATCCGACCGCAACCTGGTGCAGATCGTCACCATCCACCGCTCGAAGGGGCTGGAGTACGGCGTCGTGTTCTGCCCCTTCCTGTTCGACGGCTACGCCCGCAGCGGTGGCGAGGGGCCGATGCGCGCCTGGCACGACGACGACGGCGAACTGGTGCTCGATTACCGCGAAGCGGCGGCGAAGGACGAGGCGGTCAAGGCCCGCCTGCGCCGCGAGCGCCAGGCCGAGGACCTGCGCCTGATCTACGTCGCGCTGACGCGTGCGGTGCATCGTTGCTACCTCGTCGTCGGCAGCTACGCCACGCTGAGCTTCGGTCGTGTGAGCCACACCGAGGCCGGCCGCAGCCTGCTCAACTGGATGGCGGCCGGCGCCGGCATGGATGCCGAGGCCTGGGCCGAGCACAAGCCCAATCCGCTCGGCACCGATGCCTGCTGGCGTGCGCTGGTCGCGTCGAGCGCGCTCGACGGCCGGCCGACGATGCAGCTCACCGACCTGCCTGATGGCCAGGGCGACGCGCTGGCGCCCCCCGACTCCGCGGGCCAGCGCCCGCGGGCCCAGCGTCCGCCAGCACTGCCGGCGGGCTGGCGCATCGGCAGCTTCAGCGCGCTGATCTCGGGCGCGGCGCACGAACAGGCCGCGCTGGACCATGACGCGAACGCACTCGACGCCGGTGAGCTGGCCGTGCTGAGCGGACTCGCGGGAGAGGCAGACGGCGCCGCGCCCGCGACCCCGGCGGACGACGACATCCTGCGCTTCCCGCGCGGTCCGGTGGCGGGCGATTGCATGCACGCGGTGTTCGAGGCCGTCGACTTCACCGATCCGGCCGGCTGGGATGCCGCCGTCGCCGCCGCGCTGGCGGCCCATCCGCAACGCCTGTCCGCCGACCGCCGGCCGCGCGGACGCCCGGCGGCTGTCGCGCCACAGGACGAGACCGCACTTCTGTCGCGCATGCTGCGCACGCTGCTGGCGGACGTCGTGGCCACGCCGCTGCTGGCGGATGCCGGCGGTACAGGGCTGCGGCTCGATACCGTGCCGCCCGCGCGCCGCCTGGTCGAACTGGGCTTTCACCTGCCGGCGCCACGCCTCACCGCGCCGCAGCTCAACGCCTGGCTTGCGGCGCAGGGCTACCGCATGCCGCGGCTCGCCTTCCACGAGCTCGACGGCTACCTGAAGGGTTTCATCGACCTCGTGTTCGAGCACGACGGCCGCTTCTGGGTGCTGGACTGGAAGTCCAACCATCTCGGCGACCGGCCGCAGGACTACGCGCCGGCGCGCCTCGAAGCCGCGATGCAGGCGCACGGCTACCACCTGCAGCACCTGATCTACAGCGTGGCGCTGCATCGCCATCTCGGCCGCAGCCTGCCGGGCTACGACTTCGACCGCCACTTCGGCGGCGTGCTCTACCTGTTCGTGCGCGGCGTGCGGCCGGGCTGGCAGGTCGACGGCCGGCCGGCCGGTGTCTATCACCACCGCTGCCCGCGTGCCACGCTCGAGGCGCTCGACGCGCTGCTCGCCGGTACCGCCGACGCGTCCGCGCTGGAGTCCGCATGAACGATCTCGCCGACGGCTTCGCCCGCCACCTGCTCGCCTGGGCCGATGCGCTGCAGGCCCCGGCCGCCAGCCGCGCGGTGCTGGCCAGTGCGGCGCGCCGGCTTGCGCTGGCGACCAGCGCGGGCCATGTCTGCATTCCGCTGGCGGCGCTTATCGAAGGCGGTGGCGCGGGGGAGACCGCGCACGAGATGCCGACCGCGCTCGCGGCAGAGATGGACGGGGACCTCGCGCCAGCGGACGAGCAGTCCGACGCCGACTGGACGCTCCTGCCGTGGGCTGGCGAAGCGTCGGCTCCGCAGTTCGCGGACGAGCTCCGCCACCGCCTGCTGGCGAGCGGTGTGGTGGTCGAAGCCGCGCAGGCCATCGCGGGCGCGTCGGCGCATCCGCTGGTGCTCGACAGCAGCGACCGGCTCTACCTGCGCCGCCATTTCGACCAGGAGCGGGCACTGGCGCGGGCGCTGGTGGCGCGCGCGCCACGCGCCGCTGCGCCGGTGAAGCCGCCGCCGCTGCTCGAGACCTTGTTCCCGCCCCGTGCCGCGTCCACCCCCGACTGGCAGAAGCTCGCCGTCGCGCTGGCGCTGCAGGGGCGGCTCACCGTCATCAGCGGCGGGCCGGGCACGGGCAAGACCACCACCGTTGCGGCCCTGCTCGCCTGCCTGCTCGAAAGCCAGCCGGCGCTGCGCGTCGCGCTGGCCGCGCCCACCGGCAAGGCCGCGGCACGCATGCTCGAGGCGCTGCGCCAGCGCGCGCAGACCCTGCCCGCGGCCCTCGTCGCCCGCCTGCCGACCGAGGCCTTCACCGTGCACCGCCTGCTCGGCGTCACGCCCGATCCGGGTCGTTTCCGCCACCATGCCGGCAATCCGCTGGCGGTCGATGTGCTGGTGGTGGACGAGGCCTCGATGCTGGACCTCGCGCTCGCCACCCGTCTGGTCGATGCCCTGCCGCCCGAGGCGCGGCTCGTGCTGCTGGGCGACAAGGACCAGCTCGCCGCGGTCGAGGCTGGTGCGGTGTTCGCCGAGCTGTCGGCGCAGTGCGTCTATTCCATGCCGATGCGTACGCATCTCGCGCAGCTCGATCCGGCTGCCGGCGCGGCGCTGGAGGGCCCGCAGGACACCGGGGTGGCGAGCGGGGATGCCGTTGCGCCGCTGGCCGACGCGGTGGTGTGGCTGACGGAGAGCCACCGCTTCCGCGCCGATTCCGGCATCGGCCGGCTGGCGGCCGACATCCGTGCCGGGCGGGGCGATGCGGCGCTGGCCTGGCTGCGGACAGGCGAGGACGTCTCGGCCTGCTGGATCGAGGATCCCGGTACGCAGCTGGGGACCGTGGCGCGGGCGCGCGTCGAGGCCGGGTTCACGCCCTATGTCGCCCTGCTGCGCGAAGGCCTGGGTGCCCGCACGGCCGGAAGCGCTCCGGGAACGGTTGACGTGGCCGCGGCCACCCGCGCCTTCGAACGCTTCCGCGTGCTGGTGGCGGTGCGCGAGGGCGGGCGCGGGCTGGCCGCGCTGAATGCCCATCTCGAAGCCCACCTGCGGGCGGCGCTCGGCCTGCCGCCGGAGCGCAGCGCGGTGGCGCGCTGGTATCCGGGACGGCCGGTCATCGTGCTCGCCAATGACTATCGCCTCGGCCTGTTCAACGGCGACATCGGCCTGTGCCTGCCGGATGGGCAGGGCGAGTTGCGGGTGTTCTTCGCCGCCGCGGACGGCGGCTTCCGCGCCATCCCGCCCCTGCGCCTGCCGGCGCACGACACGGCGTTTGCGCTGACGGTGCACAAGAGCCAGGGCTCGGAGTTCGACGAGGTGCTGCTGGTGCTGCCGGCCGAGCCGGTGCGCGTGCTGACGCGCGAGCTGATCTACACCGGCGTTACCCGTGCCGCGAAACGGGTGACGGTGGCCGGGGCGGGCGATGTCTTCGCCGCCGGCTGTGCGGCCCGCACGCTGCGGGCCTCGGGCCTGCGCGACCGCATGCGCGAGGCGGCGCGGGCATGACTCGCCGCGTCCGTCCATCGCCGCTCGCCCGCGCCCGACGCCCGGCGCTTGGTGTGGCGTCTCCTGGCGGCGCAGTCGAAACTGCGCTTCGCCGAAGCCTTGAACGAGGGAGCCGGATGAAGATGAGGAAACCAGGGCGGGGATGCACCGCGCGTGTGCCGTGCGGTGCTGCCAGCATGCATTGCGGAGGGCCGCGCTGATGGCGAACGACATGCTGCAGGATGGAATGGTGCTGCCGACGGATGCGATGCGAGAGGATGCAGCGGACACGGGCATCCGCATTCGCTTCGAGGTGGCCTATCCGGGCTTTGGCCTCGACGTCGACCTGAATCTGCCGGGGCGCGGCGTCACCGCGCTGTTCGGCCATTCCGGCTCGGGCAAGACCACCTTGCTGCGCTGTGTCGCCGGGCTGGAGCCCGCGGCCCGCGGCGTGCTGACCGTCAATGGCGCGTGCTGGCAGGATTCGGCGCGTGGCGTCTTCGTGCCGCCGCACCGGCGCGAACTCGGCTACGTGTTCCAGGAAGCGAGCCTGTTCGCCCACCTGTCGGTACGACGCAACCTGGCGTTCGGCCTGCGCCGCATTCCGCCGGCGGCGCGCAAGGTTTCGATGGACCACGCGATCGCGCTGCTGGGGCTCGAGCATCTGCTCGAACGCATGCCCGACCGCCTCTCCGGCGGCGAGCGCCAGCGCGTCGGCATGGCGCGCGCGCTGCTCACCAGCCCGCACATCCTGCTGATGGACGAGCCGCTGGCCGCGCTCGACCACAAGCGCAAGCAGGAGATCCTGCCCTACCTCGAGCGCCTGCACGACGAGCTCGATATCCCGGTGCTCTACGTCAGCCATGCCGCGGAGGAGGTGGTGCGCCTGGCCGACCACATCGTGATGCTGGGCGAGGGGCGGGTGATGGCCGCCGGCGAACTGCGGGCGACGATGGCACGGCTGGACCTGCCGACCGCCTTCACCGAGGACGCCGGCGTGGTCGTCGAAGGCCGGGTGGCCGAGCACGACGACCACTACCACCTCACCCGGCTGGACTTTCCGGGCGGTGCGGTGTGGGTGTCGCGGCAGGCGGCCGAGCTTGGCCGCACGCTGCGCTTCCGCATCCACGCGCGCGACGTCAGCCTCGCGGACCATCAGGTCGAGGGCTCGAGCATCGTGAACCTGTTGCCGGTCGTCATCGAGGACATCGTCGGCGCCGACACGCCGGCACACGTGCTGGTGCGGATGGACGCGGGCGGCACGCCGCTGGTGGCGCGCATCACGCGGCGTTCGAGCGAGCAGCTGGTGCTGCGCCCCGGGCGCCGGATGTGGGCGCAGATCAAGTCGGTGGCGCTGCTGGCATAGGGCGTTCATCGCCCGGCTCGCGCACCGTGGCGTCGGGATGCGATCATGGCGCCCCCGCAAGCATGGACAGCCCGCATGACCGACACTTCCCCCATCCGCGCCCGCAACTTCCCCTCCGCCCAGGACGAGGCCAAGGCCGTTCAGCCGCACGGCCGCTACGACGGCCCGGGCAGTTCCTTCCGCATGGCCTTCACCGACACCGACTTCCTGCTGCGCGAGGAGCTGCGCCCGGTGCGCCTGCAGCTCGAACTGCTGAAGCCGGAGCTGATCCAGCAGGAGCAGGGCGTGGACTCCACCGTGGTGGTGTTCGGCAGCGCGCGCTTCAAGGCGCCGGATGTCGCGGCGAAGATGCTGGAGGAGGCGGTGGCCAGCGGCGAGGCGGCCGCGATCCGCAGCGCCGAGCGCATGGTCAAGAACGCGCAGTGGTACGAGGAGGCGCGCCGCTTCGGCGAACTGGTGACGCGCGAACCGGACGCGCTCGGCGAGCCGGTCATCGTCGCCACCGGCGGCGGGCCCGGCATCATGGAGGCCGGCAACCGCGGCGCCTACGAGGCCGGCGGACGCAGCATGGGCATGAGCATCTTCCTGCCCTTCGAGGAAGCGCCCAATCCCTACATCACGCCCGAGCTGTGCTTCCGGTTCCACTACTTCGCCATCCGCAAGATGCACTTCCTGATGCGCGCGGTGGCGCTGGTGAGCTTTCCCGGCGGGCTGGGCACGCTTGACGAGCTGTTCGAGGTGCTGACGCTGACGCAGACGCGCAAGATCCGCCGCCGGCCGATCGTGCTGATCGGGCGTGACTTCTGGGAACGCCTGATCAATTTCGACGTGCTCGTCGAGCACGGCGTGATCAGCCCGGAGGACAAGAACCTGTTCCACTACGCCGAGACGGCCGAGGAGGCGTGGGGCGTCATCAAGGCCGCCTACCAGGGCGACAACCCGGCGCTGGTGGCGCGCCAGATGCGCGGCAACTGAGCGCTAGTCGAAGATCCGCATCTTGCGCGCGCTGCGGGTGCCAAAGATCTGCGGCTCCTGCGGCAGGCGGTTGGTGGGCAGGTACTTGCGGATCGCGGCGTGCCACTGCTCGTAGGTCTGCGGCTTCTTCTCGCGCAGGGTCTTCAGCGCGTAGAAGGTGAAGGCGCCGTTGGGCCGTCCGC
The DNA here is from genome assembly GCF_001051995.2 of Thauera humireducens. NCBI lineage: Bacteria > Pseudomonadati > Pseudomonadota > Betaproteobacteria > Rhodocyclales > Zoogloeaceae > Thauera > Thauera humireducens. Next base: position 3,341,561 of record NZ_CP014646.1, read on the forward strand.
CGAAGGACGTGTCCCAGCTGTACTCTTCGTCGCGGCAGCCGGCCAGCAGCAGGTCGCCGCCGGCGCGGCGCATGCCGCCGACCAGCGTCAGCGCGCTTGCGCGTGGTGCGTCGGGCAGTTCGCCGGCCTTCATCCAGGCTTCGGGCGGCAGGAAGCGGGCGCGCGGGCCGCCGGGGTCGAGGTCGCTGTCGTCGCCGCGCGTCACCGAGCCCGAGTGACAGCTGTCCGAGATCAGCAGCAGGCGTACGCCGGCGCCACGGCTGTCGAACAGGGGGCGGATCTCGTCGTCCAGCAGCGGCCCCTTGCGGTGGATGTCCCACGGGCACAGGGCCTCGTCGCGGCCGTCGGGCTCGTCGCCGTCCTTGTCCACCACCCAGGTGCCGTGGCCGGAATAGGTGAACACCAGGGTGTCGTTCTTCTGCGCGCCGGCGATCAGTGCCTCGATCGCGGCGATCATCGCGGCGCGGGTGGCCTGGGCGTCGAGCAGCGTCGTGACCTCGAAGCCGCGCCCCTGCAACTCGGCGCTCCAGTCGCGGGCATCGTTGACACAGCCGCTGAGGTCGCTGTCGGTGCCGGGGTAGTCGTTGATGCCGATGCAGAGTGCACGTCTGGCCATGATGGTCTCCTGGAGCGCCCCGCCGGCAGCGCGCGGTGCGTTTCCAGCATAGTTCCGCGGCATGCGGTTTTCCATGGCCAGTGCAGGCGGGTGCGCGCTCGCCTAGAATTCGACAACACGCCCGCCACCGGTTGTCGCGGAGGCGCGGCCGGGTTGCGAACGAAGCGGACTGGGCGGCTGGCATGACGAGAAGCGAGCGGAATCCGACGATGGGGGCTTGCAGGCGCACCGTGCGCGCCATCGCACGGGATGCGGCGCCGTCCCATGCACGTGCGCCCGGCGCCGGCACGCCGTATCGCCTGCTGCTGCTTGGGTTCTTCCTGGTGCTGGCCGCGCTGGTGCAGGCTGGGTTAGCCGATGCCGCCGACCCCCGTGCGCCCAGGCTTGCCATGCTGCTGGAGGACGGCGGCCCCGCGCTCGGCGCGGAGCAGGCGCTCGCCCTGCAGCGCGAAGGGCGGTTCCGCGACCTGCCTGCCGGTGTGCCCAAGTTCGGCATCGGCGCGCCCCCGGTGTGGTTCCATTTCGCGGTCGATCATGCAGGTTCGGGCCCCCTCCTGCGCCAGCTGCTTGCCGGTGTGCCCTGGATCGAGCGGCTCGAGGTATTCGTGCTGCAGGACGGGCAGCTCCGCGCGGTGCAGCGGGCGGGCGATGGCGAGGCCGGGCTGCGCGGGCCGATGGGTAGCCTCGGCTTCGCCTTCGACCTCGCCTTCGCCCCGGGCCACAGCGACGTGCTGATCCGTGCCCAGACGGCCGACCCACTGGTGATGCCGCTGCGCCTGCTGCCCGCGGACGAGGCGATCGAACTCCAGCGTCGGCACGACTACGGCTTCGGGCTGCTGTATGGCTTCCTGCTGGCGCTGATCGCCTACAACGCGATGATCTTCATCGGCCTGCGTCACCGCAGCCACCTGGACTACGTGCTCTATGTGGGCACCTTCCTGCTGCTCAGCCTCGCCTACTCGGGGCATGGCGTCGCGCGACTGTGGCCTGGGCAGGCTGGCTTCCAGCAGTACGTCATCCTCATGCTGATGGTGCTGCTTGCCGCCATGGGCCTGCGTTTTGCCAGCGGGTTCCTGCATCTGGAGAAGATCGCACCACGTGCGCATCGCGGCGTACGGGGGTTCTACCTGGCCGCGCTGCTGGCGATCGGCGCCTGCACGCTGTTCGGGCTGCAGTCGGTGGCGGTGTTCACGGCTTTCTTCGTCGTGCAGGTGTTCTCGGTGCTGATGTGCCTGCTCGGCGTCGTCGGCCTGCGCGCGCGCCAGGACGGCGCGCCCTATTTCATGGCCGGTGCGGTGTCGGGCATGCTCGGGGCCGCGGTGACCGCGATGGCCGTGTGGCGAGGGATGCCCTTCACCGAGCTCACCTTCCGCGCGGCCGAGCTCGGGTTTGCGGTCGATGGCACGATCCTCGCGCTTGCGCTCGCCGACCGCATGCGCCGCATCCGGGAGCAGCAGTTGCGGGCGGAGCATCTGGCGGCGTTCGATCCGCTCACCGGCCTGCGCAACCGGCGCGCCTTTGCCGAGCATGCCGCGCCGGTGTGGAGCACGGCGCGCCGCCACGGGCGTCCGCTGTCGGTCATCGTGCTCGACCTCGATCACTTCAAGCGCATCAACGACAGCCACGGCCATGCGATCGGCGACACGGTGCTGGTGGCGGCGGCGCGGGCGATCGAGCGCGACTGCCGTGCGGGGGACATCGCCGCGCGCTGGGGCGGCGAGGAGTTCATCGTTCTGATGCCCGAGACCACGGGCCAGCAGGCCTGGGCGATGGCCGAGCGCCTGCTCGCCAGCGTGCGTTCGATCGACATCCCGCTCGGGGGCGAGCGCCTTGGGGTGTCGGCCAGCGTCGGCGTCGCCGAATGGCGTGGACACGACGACCTCGAGGCGCTGATCCGCGAGGCCGATGCATGGATGTACGCATCGAAGCGCGCCGGGCGCGACCGGGTGTCGGGCAGTCCGCCGGCCGCGGACCGGGCCTACGCGGGCTGAACCGCAGCCGGGCTGGGGGCGGTCGTCAGGCGCGACGGTGCTGGTGCCGCCAGGCGGCCGGCGTCATGCCGAAGCTGCGCTTGAAGGCGCGGCTGAAGGCGGCGTCGGATTCATAGCCCACCTCGAAGGCGATCTGCGCGGTCGCGGCCGGGCTGTCGCGCAGGCGCTGGGCGGCGACCTGCAGGCGCCAGTTCGCCAGATAGTGCATGGGCGGCGTGCCGAGCACGGTGGTGAAGCGTTCGGCGAAGGCCGAGCGCGACAGTCCCACTTCGCGCGCGAGTTCCTCCGTGGTCCAGCGGTGGGCGACACGGCGATGCAGCAGCGCCAGCGCACGGCCGACCATGCGATCCTGCAGGCCGGCGAGCCAGCCGGTCTGGTCGGCGGGCAGGCTGGCGAGATAGCGCCGCACCGCCTCGACGAACAGCAGTTCGGCCAGCTTGCCGAGCACGGCGGCCGAGCCCACCCCGCCCGCGGCGAACTCTTCCGCCGCCCGGCGGAAGGCGCTTTCGATCCAGGCGCCGCCCGTGCTGTCGCGGACCTCGAGCCGCAGGACGGACGGCAGCGTGGCGACGAGCGGATTGTGCGGCGCCTCGCAGCCGAGATAGCCGCACACGATGCGTGTCGCGTCGCCGCCACCGCCCAGCCGCAGCAGGGCGGGCGTCGCCGCCCCGGGGGCTTCGATGCGGTCGTCGATCGGCGTGGGCGGCAGGCCCGGCGCGCTGCACACCCGGTGCGTGTCGTTGCGCGGCAGCAGCACGATCTCGCCGGCGCCCACCCGGACTGCCGGATCGCCGTGCTGCTGCACGAACATCTGCCCGGCAACGACGTAGTGGTAGGCGATGAGATGGGCCGGTACCTCGCCGTCGGGAAACTCCTCCGGCCCGACCTTCGAATCGACGCACCACGGCGCGGTGAACTCGGCGTCCAGAAAGACGCCGCCTGACAGCCTCACCGCGGCGAAGACGTCGGAAAGCGCATCCATGATCCTTCCTTCTCGAGCGATGTCCGGCGCCACGGGCAAGACTTCCGGCGTCCCGGACATATCGCGCGGGTGCTCGTGGACTTAACTTAGCACCGCGCGCTCCTCCCGGCCGGGCTTCTTCGGGCGGGACACAAGAGGCGCCCCCAACCCCGAAGGAGACGAGAGATGAGCATCCATGACGAACTGGGCCTTGCCTGCACCGGTGCCGATGCCGAGAGCCTGGGTCACTACCGCCGCGCGCTGCGGGAGTTCCAGTGCTATGTCGGCGACCCCGTGGCCGACACCGACGCGGCGATCGCGCTGCGCCCCGATTTCGTGATGGCTCGCGTGCTGCGGGCCTACCTGCATCTGCTCGGCACCGAGCCCGCCGGCCTCGCCGTCGCCCGTGCCGAGGTGGACGCCGCGCGCCGCTTGCCCGCCACTGCGCGTGAGCGGGCGCATGTGGCGGCGGTCGAGGCCATCGCGAGCGCTCACTGGCATCGTGCCGGCCGCATGCTGGAGGATGTCGCCATCGACTATCCGCACGACCTGCTCGCGCTGCAGGCCGGCCATCTGGTGGATTTCTACGTTGGCAACGCGCGCATGCTGCGCGACCGCATCGCGCGGGCGCTGCCCGAGTGGTCGCGGGACATGCCGGGCTGCCACGTGCTGCTCGGCATGCACGCCTTTGGCCTGGAAGAGTGCGCCGACTACGCGCGCGCCGAGGCCGAGGGCAAGGCGGCGGTCGAACTCGAGCGCCGCGACGGCTGGGCCTGGCATGCGGTCGCCCACGTGATGGAGATGCAGGGCCGCGAGCGCGATGGCATCACCTGGCTGCGGCAGGATACCGAGGCGTGGTCGGCCGACAGTTTCTTCCGTGTGCACAACTGGTGGCACCTGGCGCTGTATCACCTCGAACTCGGCGAGATCGATGAAGTGCTGCAGCGCTACGATGGCCCGATTCGCGGCGGGCGCTCGACCGAGGTGCTCAATCTGATCGACGCGTCGGCCATGCTGTGGCGGCTGCATCTGCGCGGCATCGACATCGGTGCACGCTGGGAAAGCCTCGCCGACGACTGGTGGCCGCTGGCGACGGCGGGCAGCTATGCCTTCAACGATGTGCATGCGGTGATGGCCTTCGTCGGCGCGCGGCGCTTCGATGCGGTGGAAGCGGTGATCGAGGCCCAGCGTGGCGCGATGGCCGGGCAGGGCGACAACGTCGCCTTCACGCGCGAGGTCGGCCATCCGCTGACGCTGGCGCTGCGCGAGTTCGGCGAAGGACGCTACGTCGATTGCGTGCGTCGCATCCGTGACGTGCGCGAGATCGCGCATCGCTTCGGCGGCAGCAACGCGCAGCGTGCTGGACCTCACCCTGCTCGAGGCCGCACTGCGTGGCGAGCGGACCGCGCTGGCCCGTGCGCTGTGTGCCGAGCGCCTGGGCACGCGGCCGCACAGCCCGCTGACGCGGCAGTACGTGGCGCGCACCGTGCCGCTGCTTGAGGCGGCCTGAGCACGCCGGGCGGCCGGTCGGTAACGGCGCTATCGTGGCGCCGTCAGGCTGAATATAATTACAGCCATGCCGACCGCCCATGCCCCTGATGCCACCGCCGCCGCGGCCGCCGCGGCCGATCCGCTCGCGCAGCTCAACCCTGCGCAGCGCACGGCGGTGGTGCAGGGCGTGGGCGACCGCGCGACGCCGGGCGCGCCGCTGCTGGTGATCGCGGGCGCCGGATCGGGCAAGACCAACACGCTGGCGCACCGCGTCGCGCACCTGATCGCCCACGGCGCCGATCCCGGCCGCATCCTGCTGCTCACCTTCTCGCGCCGTGCGGCCGACGAGATGGGGCGCCGGGTGCGGCGCATCCTGACGCAGGCGTCGGCCGGCCGGCCCGGTCTGGCGCAGGCCGAGCTGCACTGGTCCGGCACCTTCCACGCCATCGGCGCGCGCCTGCTGCGCGATTACGCCGGCCGCATCGGGCTCGACCCCGGCTTCACCATCCACGACCGCGAGGACGCCGGCGACCTGATGAACCTGGTGCGCCACGAGCTGGGCCTGTCGGCGACCAAACAGCGTTTTCCGCAGAAGGGCAGCTGCCTTGCGATCTACTCGGCGGCGGTCAACACACAGGCGCCGCTGGCGGAGGTGCTGCAGGCGAGCTTCCCCTGGTGCGCGGAGTGGGAGGACGCGCTCAAGCGCCTGTTCCGCGCCTACGTCGAGGCCAAGCAGGCGCAGCAGGTGCTCGACTACGACGACCTGCTGCTGTACTGGGCGCAGATGGTGGCCGAGCCTGCATTGGGTGAGGAGATCGGCGGCCTGTTCGACCATGTGCTGGTCGACGAATACCAGGACACCAACCTCCTGCAGGCGTCGATCCTGCTCGCGATGAAACCCGATGGCCGCGGCCTGACCGTGGTCGGCGACGATGCGCAGTCGATCTACGCCTTCCGCGGCGCCACCGTGCGCAACATCCTCGACTTCCCGGCCGCCTTCGAGCCGCCCGCGCAGGTGGTGACGCTGGAGCAGAACTACCGCTCCACCAGGCCGATCCTGGCGGCCGCCAACGCGGTGATCGCGCTCGCCGCCGAGCGCTTCACCAAGAACCTGTGGTCCGAGCGCGAGTCGGCCCAGCGTCCGCGCCTGGTGTCGGTCAAGGACGACGCCGACCAGGCCGCCTTCGTCGTCGACACCGTGCTGGCGCGGCGCGAGGAGGGGCTCAGGCTCAAGCAGCAGGCGGTGCTGTTCCGCGCTTCGGCGCACAGCGCGCGCCTCGAGATGGAGCTCACCCGGCGCAACATCCCCTTCGTGAAGTTCGGCGGGCTCAAGTTCCTCGAGGCCGCCCACGTCAAGGATGTGCTCGCCGTGCTGCGCTGGGCCGAGAATCCGCGTGACCGCATCTCGGGTTTTCGCGCCATCCAGCTGCTCGCCGGCGTCGGCCCCAAGACCGCCGGCCGCGTGCTCGACAACGTCTGCGCCGCGCCCGAGGGCTGCGCGCTGCTCGCCGAGCAGCCGGTGCCGGACGCCGCGCGCGCGGGCTGGCAGGAATTCGCCGCGCTGGTCGAGCGCCTGGCCGAACGTCCGCAGTGGCCGGCGGATTTCGAGCTCGCCTGCCGCTGGTACGAGGCGCAGATGCCGCGCCTGTACGACGACTTCGCGGTGCGCGTGCTCGACGTCCAGCAGCTCGCCCGCATCGCCGCCACCAGCCCGAGCCGGCAGCGCTTCCTCACCGAGCTCACCCTCGACCCGCCCAGCGCCACCAGTGGCGAGGCCGGCATGCCGCTGCTCGACGAGGACTACCTGATCCTGTCGACGATGCACTCGGCCAAGGGCCAGGAGTGGAACGCGGTGAGCGTGCTCAACGTGGTCGACGGCTGCATCCCGTCCGACGTCGCCACCCGCAACAGCGCCGAGGTCGAGGAGGAGCGCCGCCTGCTGTACGTGGCGATGACGCGCGCCAAGGACAGCCTCGACCTGATCGTGCCGCAGCGTTTCTACGTCACCCAGCAGATGGGCATGGGCGACCGCCACGTGTATGCCGGACGCACCCGCTTCATCCCCAACCGCCTGCTCGGGCACTTCGAGCAGATCAGCTGGCCGCCTCCGCCGCCCGAACTGCAGGGCTCGCCCGCCTCACGCCAGGCGGCGATCGATCTCGCGGCGAAGATGCGCGACATGTGGCGCTGAGCATCGCCACGGCGTCCCGCGAGCGTTGCCGCCCGCCAGGGGCGGCGCCATAATCGGTCGCCCTTTCCTTCCTGTAAGCCTGCCCATGGGTCTTTCCGCCGCCGACCTTGACGAGAACGGCCTCAAGATCGGCATCTCGCCCGAGCATTTCCGTTCGGTGGCGATGCCGCTGCTGTTCGACCACCTCAACGCCCAGTGCGAAGGCACGGTGGCGGTCAACCGCGAGGCGCGCATCGTGTGGATGAGCGACAAGTACGCGAGCAAGATCGGATTGGCCGACGGGCGCAGCGCGCTCGGGCGCGAGATCGAGGCGGTGTTGCCGTCCAGCCGGCTGCGCGAGGTGGTCGACAGCGGCCAGCCCAGCCTGCTCGACCTGATGCCCTTCGGCGACGAGCACTTCGTCGTCACCCGCATCCCCTTGCGCGCCGATGACGGCCAGGTGGTGGGGGCGCTCGGCTTCGTGCTGTTCGACCGCGCGCGCCACCTGAAGCCGCTGATGGAGAAGTTCGGCCGGCTGCAGGCGCGTCTAGCCGAGACCGAACGTGCGCTGTTGCAGGCCCGGCGTGCGCGGTACACGATCGCCAACTTCATCGGCACCAGTGCGGTCGCGACCGAGATCAAGCGCCAGGCGCGCCGCGCTGCCCAGCTCGACGCCACCGTGCTGCTGCACGGCGAGACTGGCACCGGCAAGGAGCTGCTCGCGCAAGGCATCCACAACCTGTCGGCGCGCGCCGACGGCCCCTTCGTCGCGGTAAACATGGCGGCCGTGCCGGACAACCTGGTCGAGGCCGAACTGTTCGGCACGGCGCCGGGGGCCTTCACCGGCGCCGATCGCAAGGCACGGCTGGGCAAGTTCGAACTCGCCAATGGCGGCACCCTGTTCCTCGACGAGATCGGCGACCTGTCGCTGCCACTGCAGGTCAAGCTGCTGCGCGTGCTGCAGGAGCAGCAGGTCGAGCCGCTCGGCTCCAACCAGGTGCGCCCGCTCGATGTGCGCGTGATCGCGGCCACCCATGTGGATCTCGAGGCGCGGGTGGCCGAGGGCGGCTTCCGCGCCGACCTGTTCTACCGCCTGAACGTGCTGAGCCTCCGCGTACCGGCGCTGCGCGAGCGTCGCGAGGACGTCCGCGCCCTGGTTGAGGCCTTGCTCGACGACATCGCCGCGCGCTCCGGCCAGCGTCCACTGGAGCTTGCCGACGACGCACTGGCGCTGCTCGCAGAGCAGGCCTGGCCGGGCAACGTGCGCCAGTTGCGCAACCTGCTCGAGCGCGCCCAGCTCAGCGCCGAGCGCGGTCCGCTCGATGGCGCGGCGCTGGCGGCCCTGCTCGGCACTGCCGAGCCGGCGCTGGCCGTGCCCGCCGCGGTCGCGAGCCCGCGCGCCGTGGCGCCGGTCGCGTCATCGGAGGCGACGCCGGACACGCTGCCCGGCGAGCGCGTCGTACCGCTCGCCGACAGCCTCGCGCGCGCCGAGCGCACCGCGCTGCTGGCGGCGTTGCGGGCCTGCGGTGGCAATCGCCGCCTGGCGGCGAGCCGGCTCGGCATTTCGCGCGCAGGCCTCTACGCCAAGCTGCAGCAGCACGGCATCGCGCGCTGAACCGCGTGGCGTGCCGGAGTTGTCCAGAAATCTGGACTGACTCTCCGGAAGTGTCCGTATTTCTGGACATGTCTTGAATTCTGGAGCCTTCCGGGCGCCCATCGTGCGCCGTCTCCAGCAATGACGAACGGCAATAAGTCGCTTCGATAAGTCAATCAGCGCATGCGATCCGGGCTCGCGTGCACCCGCTCGGGACCCGTTCCGGCCGCAGCGCGCCTGAGCTGGCACGGATGCTGCTGTCTATGCCGGGAACCGCGGCAGCGTCCGTGGCTGAAAGAAAACCCAAAAAATCATCGAGGAGGAGAAAACCCCATGGGCACTCTAGGCATTCTGTTGTCTCTCGCGCTGCTGATGTATCTCGCCTACCGCGGCATCAGCGTCCTGCTGCTCGCGCCGCTGCTGGCGCTGCTGGCCGTGTTGATGTCCGGCGAGGCGGCGCTGCTGCTGCCGACCTACACCCAGGTCTTCATGAAGGCCATGGGCGGCTACGTGATCCAGTTCTTTCCGCTGTTCCTGCTCGGCGCCCTGTTCGGCAAGCTGATGGACGACTCGGGCTCAGCGCGCGCCATCGCCCATGCCATCGTGAACAAGGTGGGCAGCCAGCGCGCGGTGCTGGCGATCGTGCTGGCCTGCGGCATCCTGACCTACGGTGGGGTGTCGCTGTTCGTGGTCGCCTTCGCCGTGTATCCGATCGGCGCCGCGCTGTTCCGCGAGGCCGGCATTCCGAAGCGCCTGATTCCCGCTGCGATCGCGCTCGGCTCCTTCACCTTCACGATGACCGCGCTGCCCGGCACGCCGGCGATCCAGAACGCCATCCCCAGCCCCTTCTTCGGCACCGACGCCTTCGCCGCGCCCGGCCTGGGCCTGATCGGCGGCCTGATCATGTTCGGCCTCGGCACCTGGTGGCTGAGCGCCCAGCAGCGCAAGCTGATGGCCGCCGGCGAAGGCTACGGCCACCACAGCGGCGAGCCCGACAGCGAGCCGGCCGATGCGCCGCGCCCGGGCTTCTGGATCGCGCTGCTGCCAATCCTGGTGGTGATCGGCCTCAACTTCGTGATGGCCAAGCAGGTGCTGCCCGCCATCGATACCAGCTACCTCGCCAAGCCCGAGTTCGGCGGCCTGCAGGACGCGCGCTCGCTGATCGGCATCTGGTCGATCATCGTAGCACTGTCGGCGGCGGTGCTGCTGCTGGTGGTACTGCACTGGGCGCGCTGGGCCGACCTGATGAAGACGATCAACGAGGGCTCCTTCGGCTCGATGCTGCCGATCCTCAACACCGCGACCGAAGTCGGCTACGGCACCGTGATCGCCTCGCTCGCCGGTTTCGTGGTGATCCGCGACCTGGTGCTGGGCATCGCGCCGGGCAACCCGCTGATCTCGGAGGCGGTGGCGGTGAACGTGCTCGCCGGCATCACCGGCTCGGCTTCAGGCGGCATGTCGATCGCGCTCAAGACGCTGGGCGCGGAATACCTCGCCATGGCCACCGCCGCCGGCATCAGCCCCGAGCTGCTGCACCGCGTCGCCGCGATGGCCTCGGGCTGCATGGACACGCTGCCGCACAACGGCGCGGTGATCTCGTTGCTGGCGATCTGCCGCCTGACGCACCGTGAGTCCTACGGCTTCATCGCGATGAACACGGTGGTGTTCCCCCTCGTGGCGCTGGTGGTGGTGATCACCCTCGGCACGCTGTTCGGCAACTTCTGAGCACAGACGGGAGATCGGCGATGAGCACGAGCACACATCCGATTGCCGCCTCGCTGCGCGCGTCCGACACCGGCAAGGTGGTGTCGGCGCGCGAGGCGGTGCGCCTGATCCGCAGCGGCGACACGGTCGCCACCGGCGGTTTCGTCGGCATCGGTTTCCCGGAGAGCATCGCGATCGCGCTCGAGGAGCGCTTCCTCGAGGGCAGCGAAGCCGGTGCCGAGGGCGGCGGGGCGCCGCGCGACCTGACCCTGGTCTATGCCGCCGGCCAGGGCGACGGCAAGGACCGCGGTCTCAACCATCTCGGCCACGACGGCCTGGTGGCGCGCGTGATCGGCGGCCACTGGGGCCTGGTGCCCAAGCTGCAGGCGCTGGCGGTGGACAACCGCATCGAGGCCTGGAACCTGCCGCAGGGCGTGATCTCGCACCTGTTCCGCGACATCGCCGCCGGCAAGCCGGGCACGCTGACCCGCGTCGGCCTGGGCACCTTCGTCGATCCGCGCTTCGGTGGCGGCAAGCTCAATGCGCGCACCACCGCCGAGCTGGTGCGGCTGATGCCGATCGACGGCGAGGACTACCTGTTCTACAAGGCCTTCCCGATCCACGTCGGCATCATCCGCGGCACCACCGCCGATTCCGACGGCAACGTCACCATGGAAAAGGAGGCGCTGACCCTGGAGGCGCGCGCGATCGCGATGGCGGCGCGCAACTCCGGCGGCATCGTCATCGTGCAGGTCGAGCGCATCGCCGAGCGCGGCTCGCTGAACCCGCGCCAGGTGCAGATTCCCGGCGTGCTGGTGGATTGCGTGGTGGTGGCGGACCGGCCCGAGCACCACATGCAGACCTACAGCGAGCAGTACAACCCGGCCTTCGCCGGCGAGATCCGCGTGCCGCTGTCGGCGATCGCCGCGCTGCCGATGAGCGAGCGCAAGATCATCGCCCGCCGTGCGGCGATGGAACTGCGGCCCGACGCGGTGGTGAACCTGGGCATCGGCATGCCCGAGGGCGTGGCCACCGTCGCCGCCGAGGAGAAGGTCATCGACCTGCTGACCCTGACCGCCGAGCCGGGCGTGATCGGCGGCATTCCGGCCGGCGGCCTGTCCTTCGGCGCGGCGGTGAACACCCAGGCGATCATCGACCAGCCCAGCCAGTTCGACTTCTACGACGGCGGCGGGCTGGACATCGCCTTCCTCGGCCTTGCCCAGGCCGACCGCGAGGGCAACCTCAACGTCTCCAAGTTCGGCCCCCGGCTGGCCGGCGCCGGTGGCTTCATCAACATCTCGCAGAACGCGAAGAAGGTGGTCTTCGTGGGCACCTTCACCGCCGGCGCGCTGCAGGTGGCGGTGGAGCAGGGCAGTCTGCGGATCGTGCACGAAGGGCAGGCACGGAAGTTCGTCGACGCGGTCGAGCACCGTACCTTCAGCGGACCGCAGGCGGTGAAGTGGAACCAGGACGTGCTCTACGTGACCGAGCGTTGCGTGTTCCGCCTGTGTGCCGAGGGCCTGGAACTGATCGAGATCGCGCCGGGCGTCGACCTGCAGCGCGACATCCTCGACCAGATGGATTTCGCTCCGGTGATCAAGCATCCGCCGGCGCGGATGGACGCGCGCATCTTCGCCGACGAGCCGATGGGCCTGCGCCACGACCTGCTCGGCGTGCCGCTGGCGCAGCGGGTGGCCTACGACGCGCAGCAGGGCGTGCTGTTCCTCGATTTCGAGGGCGTGCGCCGTACGCACGCCGCAGGACATCGCCGCGATCCGCGACGCGGTGCGCGCGACGCTGGCCCCGCTCGGGCGCAAGGTCGACGCGGTGGTCAATTACGACCGTTTCTCGATCGTGCCGGAGCTGGTGGATGACTACGTGGAGATGGTGAGGGGGCTCATGGACGCGCATTACCGCACGGTGACGCGCTACACCACCAACGGCTTCCTGCGCATGAAGCTCGGCGAGGAGCTGGAGAAGCGCCGCATCCCGGCGCGCTTCTACGAGAGCGCCAGCGCGGCGCGGCAGGGGCTGGCCGGGGCTTGATGGGGGCAGCCGTTGCCGGGGCGTTTTCAGGTCCCGCCCGGGCCGGCCTCCACATCCAGCCACAGGCGCAGCGCCTCGGCGTTGTTGCAGGTGGTGTCGCGCGCGGCGTAGAGCAGGGTGAGGACCGGATGCGCGGTGATCAGGCCGCGCAGTTCGGCGAGCGCCGGGGCGGCGGCGGGGGTCTGCAGTTCGTCGGCGTAGCGCTGGCGGAATTCATCCCAGCGTGCGGGGTCGTGGCCGAACCACTTGCGCAGTTCGTTCGACGGCGCGAGCTCGCGCAGCCAGTGGTCGACGCCCGCGGTGTCGCGCTTGAGGCCGCGTGGCCACAGGCGGTCGACGAGCACGCGGCAGCCGTCGTCGGGGGTGGGTGGGTCGTAGGCGCGGCGGGTGCGTATGGGCATGGTCGGGGACTCCTGTCTTTTGAACGGCCGAGATCAGGGTGGCGTAACCACTTGTCGTTTGGCTCGAGCGCCTTGAATGCAGGTCGGCTGTTCTGCGCTTGAGATCCGCCGGGGACGCGCGGGGTATTCCTTCCGGGGCTGCGGAACTCGCTCGATTCCTCGCTCGGACAGTCCTCGCCCCTTCACGAATACCCCGCACATCCCCGGCTACCGAGGTTTCCGCTCGACTGCCCAAGAACCATCAACTCTCGACACGTTGCTCTCTTGCGGGGAGCTCCTGCGTAGATTCAGCGCTCAACGTCTTGCTTTCCATTGAGCTGCACCCGCGATTCCAGGATGCGTGCGGGGTGTTCCTGAAGGGGCGAGGACTGTCCGAGCCGAGCGAAGCGAAGGTGAGTTCCGCAGCCCCGGAAGGAACACCCCGTGCGCGTCCTTTTCCGCAAACCGTCGAGCGGCGGCGGTTGGAAAACAACGCCCGCCTCAAGCACAAGCGCTTGAACGACCACCCTGCGCCACAGCCTCGGTTCAGCAGGCCCGCACGCAGGCGCTCAAATCGCCAGCCCCTTGTCGTCGAACATCCCCTCGAACAGGATCGAACTCAGGTAGCGCTCGCCCGAGTCCGGCAGGATCACCACGATCGTCTTGCCGGCATTATCCGGCCGCTGCGCCAAGCGCACTGCGACCGCGGTGGCCGCGCCGCAGGAGATGCCGGCGAGGATGCCTTCCTCGCGCGCCAGACGGCGGGCGTAGAGCACTGCGTCCTCGTTGCTCACCTGCTCAACGGCATCGACCAGCGACAGGTCCAGCACCTTGGGCACGAAGCCCGCGCCGATGCCCTGGATCTTGTGCGGCGCCGGGGCGAGCGGCTGGCCGGCGAGGTGCTGGGTCAGGACCGGGCTGGCGGCGGGCTCCACTGCCACCGACTGGATGTCCTTGCCGCGCACGCGCTTGATGTAGCGCGAGACGCCGGTGATGGTGCCGCCGGTGCCGACCCCGGAGACCAGGATGTCGATGCCGCCATCGGTGTCGTTCCAGATCTCGGGGCCCGTGGTGGTCTCGTGGATAGACGGGTTGGCGGGGTTCTCGAACTGCTGCAGCAGGACGTAGCGGCCAGGATCGCTGTCGGCGATCTCCTTCGCCTTGGCGATCGCGCCGTTCATGCCCTTGGCGCCCTCGGTCAGCACCAGCTTCGCGCCGTAGGCGACCAGCAGCTTGCGGCGCTCGATGCTCATGGTCTCGGGCATGGTCAGCGTCAGCGGGATGCCGCGCGCGGCGCAGACGAAGGCGAGCGCGATGCCGGTGTTGCCGCTGGTGGGCTCGACGATCTCCTTGCCCGGTCCGAGACGGCCGTGCGCCTCGGCGTCCTTCACCATCGAGGTGCCGATGCGGCACTTGACCGAGAAGGCCGGGTTGCGGCCTTCGATCTTGGCGAGCACGGTCGCCGGTGCGCCGTCGAGCACGCGGTTGAGACGGACGAGCGGGGTGTGGCCGATGGATTCGGCGTTGTCGGGGTACCAGTGGGACATGCGGATTTCCTCGTGTGTAAGACGGACGGGCGGACGTCACCCATGGCCGCAGTATAGGCAGGGGCGAGGCGCCCCCGCCATGCTGCGCGGCAGCGTCCGGGGTGCGACCGGGCAGGTTCAGGCTTCGCGGGTGGTGCCTCAGGCCAGCTCAGCGCCGGGTCGCATCGTCCTCGCCGCAGTGCGCGAGGATGTCGGCCCGCACCGCGTCGCGCAGGGCGAGCAGGTCGTGCCAGTCCTCGCCATCGGGTTGGAGGGGCGCACAGACCGTCACCGCGAGCGCGCCGGGCCGCGGTCGCCAGCTGCCGTCGGGCAGCACCGCACGGGTGCCGGCGAGCGCGACCGGCACCACGGGCAGGTGCTGGCGCGCGGCCGCCTGGAAGGCGCCGAGGCGGAAGGCCTGCAGGCCGGGGCGGGCGCTGAAGGTGCCCTCGGCGAAGAACAGCAGTGGCGCACCTGTGCCGGCTCCGGCGGCGAGCGTGTCGGCGTCTTCGACACCATGTGCGGCGTCGAAACGACGTACGAAATGCGTGCCCATGCGCTCGAACAGCGGCCGCAACAGGCGGTTGTCGCGCAGCTCGGCCTTGGCCACGAAACGCACCGGCTGCGGCAGCGCGGCGGCGAGCACGAGGCCGTCGATGTAGCTGGCGTGGTTGGCGACGAGCACGCAGCCCTTGGCTGGCAGGTGGTCGACGCCCTCGACCCGCAGCGTGCAGCCGCATAGCCACGCATGCAGGCGGGCGATGCGGTGGCAGGCCGTCCAGCGCTGCTCGAGGCGTGGCAGAACGAGAATGGCCAGCGTGGCGATCGGCGCGAGCAGCATGAAGGCGAACCACGCCCACGCCGCCCGGAGCTGGTGTGGGACCGTCTCCGCGGCCCGGCGCGCGCGGCCGGCGAGACTCGCCCGCTGCAGCCGCAGCACCTGCAGCCAGGTGGCGCGGCTGGGGGCGCCGAGGGTGCCGGCGAGGTAGGCGTCGCGGACGGCGGCGCGGCGGATCTTGCCGCTGGAGGTCTTGAGCACCGCGTGCGGCGGCGCGAGCACGACCGCGTCGGGCGCGAGGCCGAACTGTTCCATCGCGGCGGCGGTGATGCGGGCCTCGAGCGCCGCCCGCGTCTGCGGATCGCTGGTGCGCGTCTCGGCCACCACGACCAGGCGCTCGTCCACCTCGCCCGGCACGAGGGTGCCGAACACCGCGACACAGCCCTTGCGCACGCCGGGCAGTTCGCCCGCCGCTTGCTCGAGGTCGTAGGGGTAGAGGTTGCGGCCGGCGCGGATGATCATCTCCTTTGCCCGGCCGGTGAGGTAGAGCTCGCCGTCGGCCAGGTAGCCGTGGTCGCCGGTGGCGAGCCAGCCGTCGCGGATCAGCGCGGCCGTGGCCGCCGGATTGCGGTAGTAGCCGGCGGTGGCCGAGGGGCCGCGGAATTCGACTGCGCCGACGCAGCGCTCGGGCAGGGGGTGGCCGTCGGCGTCGACGATGCGTAGTGCGTGGCCGGGCAGGGCCGGGCCGCAGGACACGAGACGCAGCGTGTCGCTGTCGTTCGTCGCGGGCCTGACCTGGGTGCCGAGGCGCACGCTGGATCGCTGCACGTGATCGATCACCACACCGCGCCCCGGCGGGGGCACGCACAGGCCCACGGCGCATTCGGCCAGGCCGTACACGGGCATCAGGCTGTGCGCATCCAGGCCGTAGCGGCTGAAGGCCGCAGCGAAGCGCGCCAGGGTGTCGGGGTTGACCGGTTCGGCGCCATTCGCTGCCAGTCGCCAGGACGACAGGTCGAGCCCGTCCAGCTCGGTGTCGGCCAGACGCCTTACGCACAGCTCGAAGGCGAAGTTGGGCGCCGCGGTGACCGTGCCGCGGTAGTGGTGGATCGCCCACAGCCAGCGCTCGGGCCGGGCGAGGAAGTCGAGCGGCGACATCAGCACCAGGGGGAGGCCGTGGTACAGGCTGCCGAGCCAGGTGCCGATCAGGCCCATGTCGTGATACAGCGGCAGCCAGCTCACGCACACATCCTGCGGCCCAAGCGCGGCGGCGCGGCCCCAGGCGCGGATGTTGGCGAGCAGGTTGGCGTGGCTCAGGGCGACGCCCTTGGGGTCGCCGGTGGAGCCGGAGGTGTACTGGATCAGGCCGAGCGCGGCGCTGCGTAGCGGCTGCGGCGGCAGGGGTGCGCGTCCGCTTGCGGCCAGCGCGTCCGGCGTGCTGACATGGGCGAGGGTGGGAACCAGCCCGGCGAGCATGCGGGCCAGCGGGCGCACGCGGTCGAAGGTGATCAGCACCCACGCTTCGCAGTTGTGCAGGATCCCGGCCTGTCGGCGCAGGTGCTCCTCGATCTGGTTGGGGCGCGCCGGCGGATACATCGGTACCGGCACTGCGCCGGCGAACAGGATGCCGAAGAAGCAGCGGAAGAAGTCCAGGCCCGAGGGCAGCATCAGCGCCACGCAGTCGCCGGGGCGCACGCCGAGTGCGACGAGCGCGCCGGCAAAGCGCGTGGCCGCCTCGTGCAGTTGCGCGCAGGTGAGCGTCTCCGCATGCGCGTCATCGACCAGGAAGCGGACGTGGACGCGCTCCGGATGGCGTGCGACGTGCCATTCGAGGACCTCGACCAGGGTTGCGGCGGACGCCGGGAGCGGCGGCGTGGCGCCGGCCGTTGCCGGCTCGGGGGCGGAGGGTTGCGGCGGCGGCATGCCGCCCTCCATGTCGGCGCTGCGGGGCGATGGTGTGGGGGCGCGGGCGGCCTGCGCCAGGGCGTGCAGCAGGTCGCGCGGCGTCTCGGCGTCGGCGAGCACCTCGGTCGGCAGGCGTAGGACGAAGCGGCGCTCGATGCGGGCGAGCAGTTCGACGCGGCTCAGGCTGTCGAGGCCGAGTTCCCGGTCGAGAGGACTGTCGAGGCTGGCGCGCCGCGTCGTGCCGGGTTGCAGTTCGCGAACGACCTCGTCGATCAGGCGCAACAGCGCTTCGGCGTCGGGCGGGTGGGCGTGGGCAGAGGGGGCAGGCATCGGCGACATCCGGTGTGCGCCTTCGGGTGGCTCGAGGCCGGGGAAGGGCGGCCGCGTCGCACACCGGACCGCCCCGGCGGGCAGCAGCCTTGGTAACATCGCCGCCCATGTCAACCTGCCTTGATTCCCGCACCCCCCGGGTGGTTCCCTGCCGAGGAGCGCGCCGTGTCTGAGCAAATGGGGCTTGGCCTGCGCGACGTCGCCGCGCTCGGCCAGGTCTTCACCCCCGAGCCGGTCGTGCGCGCGATGCTGGCCCTGCGCCGCAACTGCGGCCGCGTGCTCGAGCCCTCCTGCGGCGACGGGGCCTTCCTGCGCCACCTGCCCGGTGCGGTGGGGCTCGAGCTGGATGCCGACCACTGCCCGCCGGGGGCCCTGGCGCTCGATTTCTTTGCCTACCCGGAGCGCGAGCAGTTCGACACCATCATCGGCAACCCGCCCTATGTCCGATTCCAGGACATCCCGGCGGCGACGCGCGAACTGATCGCCCAAGGCCGCCACGGCCGCTGCCTCGACGGACGCTCGAACCTGTACCTGTTCTTCATCGAGAAATGCCTGCGCCACCTTGGGCCGGGTGGCGAGCTGATCTTCATCACGCCGCGCGACTTCCTCAAGGCGACCTCGGCGGTCAGGCTCAACCGCCTGCTGGCCGAGACGGGCAGCATCACCGACGCGATCGAGCTGGGCGACGCGCGCGTGTTTCCCGACGCCGTGCCCAACTGCCTGATCTGGCGCTTCGAGAAGGGTCGCAGTGAACGCGCGATGCGCTACTGCGAGATCGGCGTCGAGGACGCGCTCGCTACCGCGCTGGCCGTCCCCGCGTGGGTGTCCCGTCACTTCCTCGAATGCGCCGGCCACCTGATGTTCGCGCGCGGCGACTATCCGCTGCGCCTGTCGGACGTGGCCTTCGTGAAGGTCGGCGCGGTGTCCGGTGCGGACGACCTGTACGCCGACGCCGCGCACGGCAACCGCGATTTCGTGTGCTCGTCAACCGTCAGCACCGGCCAGGCCCGGCGCATGATCTGGCCCGAGCCGGGCGAGGCGCCGCCAGCGGTGCTGCAGCCGCACAAGGCGCGCCTCCTGCAGCGCAAGGTGGCGCGCTTCGACGAATCGAACTGGTGGATGTGGGGCCGCATGCACTACCGCAGCGCGCAGCCGCGGGTGTATGTGAACGGCAAGACGCGCGCGACGCGCCCCTTCTTCGTCCACGACTGCACCGACTACGACGGCTCCGTCATGGCGGTGTTCCCGCGCCGGCTCGATGTGGATGTCGAGGCCTTCCGCGACGCGCTCAATGCGGTCGACTGGGCCGATCTCGGCTTCGTCTGCGACGGCCGCTTCCTGTTCACCCAGCGCAGCCTGGAGAACGCGCCGCTGCCGGCCGCGTTCGCGGCTTTCCTGCCCCCGGGCTGAGGTTCAGGAAGGGGGCAGGAGGCGGTCCGAGTAGGTGTGGGCGATCGCCTGGAACTGCTCGGTGAGCGCGACGAAGGCGTCGACGACGACCGGATCGAACTGCGCGCCGCGCTCATCGAGGATGATCTTCGCGGCCTCGGCGTGGCTGAAGGCTTCCTTGTAAACCCGCGTGCAGATCAGCGCATCGTAGACGTCGACCAGCGCCATCAGCCGCCCGGCCAGGGGGATGTCCTCCCCGGCGAGCCCGTTGGGGTAGCCCCTGCCATCCCAGCGCTCGTGATGACCGAGGATCAGCTCGCGGGCCAGGCGCAGGAAGTGGCTGCTGCCGAGCTGGCCCTTGGCGACGTCGAGGGCATTCGCACCGTACTCGACGTGCCGCTTCATCTGCTCGAACTCCTCCGCGGTGAGCTTGCCGGGCTTGAGGAGGATGCTGTCGGGCACCGCGACCTTGCCGATGTCGTGCAGGGGGGCGCAACGGAACAGCAGCTCGATGGTCTGGGGGTCGAGCTGCGCGCGGTAGGGGCCGTGCTGGCCGAGGTGGGTGGCCAGCGCCCGCATGTAGTGCTGCGTGCGCTTGATGTGACCGCCGGTTTCGCTGTCGCGGTATTCGGCCAGCGAGGCGAGGGCTTCGATGGTGACCTGCTGGGTCAGGGCCAGCTCCGCGGTGCGCTCCTGCACCAGTGCTTCGAGCGCCTGCTCGTAGCGCTTGAGCCGCAGGTGGTTGTGCACCCGCGCCTTCACCACCAGCGGCTCGAAGGGTTTGCGGATGTAGTCCACCGCGCCCAGCTCGAGACCCGTGGTCTCGTGGCCGGTCTGGTCGAGCGCGGTGATGAACACCACCGGGATGTGCTCGGTCGCGGGCAGGCCCTTGAGCCGGCGGCAGACTTCGTAGCCGTCCATCTCCGGCATCATGATGTCGAGCAGGATGATGTCGGGCTGCGGCTGGGCCTGGGCGATGTCGAGGCCCTTCTTCCCGTTGATCGCGGCCTGAACGACGTAGTCCCCACGCAGCAGCTGGCGCAGCACCTCGATGTTCTCGGGGGTGTCGTCGATGATGAGGACGCGTTGTCGGGTGTCTTGCGTGGCCATGTCTGCGTGAACCGGGAGGGGATTGCTCAGGCGGGGGTGCCCGAGTCGATCCGAAGTGTCTCGGCGATGTCCTTTAGTTCGCCGAGCGCCTGGTCGAAGTCGTAGTGAGCGATCGAGTGCGCCAGCCGTCTGATTTTGTCTGCAGGGAGCTGGCCGCGCAATGACTCCCGCAGCGCCTCGAACAGCTCGACGGCTTCGGTGTCGCCGGTTTGCAGCAGCGTGCGCAGCCTCGCCAGCCCCTCGGCCAAGGCGCCGGGGTCGACGGCGGTGGCGGACCGGCTTGCCGGCGCGCTTGCGGGCATGCCCGCGAGTCCGTCGAGGACCGGCGCCAGAGCCTCGATGACGGTGCCGAGTGTGGCGTCGATCTCCGCGTCCGGGGCGCTGCGGCGACAGGCTTGCTCCAGTTCTCTCGCCGCTGCGGAAAGGGGGAGGGCGCCGATGGTCGCCGCCACGCCCTTGAGGGTATGGGCGTGGCGGGTCGCGGCGGCGTGGTCGCCCTCCTGCCGCGCGCGCGCGAAGCGTGCGGCGAAGTCCGCTTCGCCTTGCGCGAACAGGCGCAGCAGCGTGAGGTAGATCTGGGGTTCGCCGTCGCAGCCCTCCAGGCCGCGCTGCAGGTCTATGCCAGGCAGCGTGGCGGGCAGTCCGGGCGGCAGCGCTTGGGTCGCGGGCGGGCGATCCGGCTGCGGGGCCGCGCCGCGCGGCTTGATCCACTGCGCCAGGGTCTGGAACATGCGGGCGACGTCGAGCGGCTTGCCGATATGGTCGTCGAGTCCGGCGGCGAGTGCCTTCTCGCGGTCGCCGGCCATCACGTTCGCCGTCATCGCGATCACCGGCAGCCCGCGCCAGCGCGGGTCGAGACGGATCGCGCGGGTCGCGGCATAGCCGTCCATGACCGGCATCTGCAGATCCATCAGGACGCCGTCGAAGCGCTCGCGCTCGAGCCAGTCCAGGGCTTCGCGACCGTTGGCAGCCACCCGCAGGCTGATGCCCGCGTTGCGCAGCAGGTCGACGGCAAGCTCCTGGTTGAGCTCGTTGTCCTCGACCAGCAGCAGGTGGGCGCCGCGCAGCTGGTCATAGACCGCGCGGCTTTCCTCCGCACGCAGCGCGCGCCGGCTGTGCGTCGGGCCGCTGTGGCCAAGGGCACGCAGGATGGCGTCGAGCAGCGAGGATGGTGTGACCGGCTTGCCGATGGCGCCGAACACGGCCGCATCGGCCGGCAGGTCGCCGGGGTCGCGTGCGGTCACGATGATGACCTTGGGCAGGTGTTCCGGCCTCAGGCGGCGGGCGATTTCACGGGCACAGCTCAGGCCGTCCATGTCGGGCATCATCCAGTCCATCAGGACCAGGTCATAGGCCTGGCCGGCGCGTTCGGCACGCTCGAGCTCGGCCAGGGCCTCCGGGCCGCTGGCCGCGCTGCTGCAGGCGAGCTGGAGGGCGTCGAGCATGTTCTCGCAGACCTTGCGTGCGCTCTCGTTGTCGTCGACGACCAGGATGCGCAGGGCCGCCAGCCCCAGGTCCGCGTGAGGGGCCTCGCCGTGTTCGGCGGGCTGGTCGTGGCAGCGCGCGGGCAGGGTGAAGTGGAAGGCGCTGCCCGCGCCGAGCTGGCTCTCGGCCCAGATGCGCCCGCCCATCATCTCGACCAGGTGGCGCGAGATCGCCAGGCCGAGCCCGGTGCCGCCGTAGCGGCGGGTGGTCGAGCTGTCGGCCTGGCTGAACTGCTGGAACAGGCGCGCCATCTGTTCGGCGGAGATGCCGATGCCGGTGTCGCGCACGGTGAACTGCAGGGTGACGCGATCGACTTCGCGCTCGACCTCCCGGACCGAGACGACGACCTCGCCCCGCTCGGTGAACTTCACCGCGTTGTACCCCAGG
The DNA here is from genome assembly GCF_001051995.2 of Thauera humireducens. Taxonomy (NCBI): domain Bacteria; kingdom Pseudomonadati; phylum Pseudomonadota; class Betaproteobacteria; order Rhodocyclales; family Zoogloeaceae; genus Thauera; species Thauera humireducens. Next base: position 3,363,424 of record NZ_CP014646.1, read on the forward strand.
TTGGTCAGCACCTGGCCCAGGCGCAGGGGGTCGCCGACGAGGTGGCGCGGCAGCCCGGGCGACAGGTCGAAGAGCAGTTCGAGCCGCTTCTCCTCGGCCTTGAGCCCGATCACGTTGCTGAAGTCGTCGAGGACGTCGTGCAGGTCGAACGCCACCGCGTCCAGGGCGAGCTTGCGGGCCTCGATCTTGGAGAAGTCGAGGATGTCGTTGATCAGCGTGAGCAAGGCCTCGGCGGAGCGGTGCACCTTCACCAGGTAGTTGCGCTGGCGCTCGCCCAGCGCGGTGCCGAGGGTCAGATGCACCATGCCGATGATGACGTTGAGCGGGGTGCGGATCTCGTGGCTCATGTTGGCAAGGAAGTCCGATTTTGCCCGGTTCGCCTCCTCTGCCTCGTGGCGCGCCGCCGACAGCTCGGCGGTGCGCTGTACCACCCGCTGCTCGAGCTCGCCCTGCATCTGGCGCAGCTCGGCGGTGCGACGGGCGAAGGCCGCGGCGAGGTCCTCGAGCTCGTCACCGGTGCCCAGCGGGCGTGCCAGCGCCGCGTCGTCCTCGCCGATGACGCGGCGATAGAGGGTCAGCAAGGGCGCGGCGATGGTGTTGCCGATCCAGGTGCTGAGGAAGACCGCAACCACGGTCAGGGCCAGGCCGACCAGCAGGAAGCTGAGCAAGGCCTCCCACACCGGATCGCGATAGACGGTTTCGGGCAGGCCGATCTCGAGCTCCAGCCCGAGTGCGCCGAGCAGCGGCTCCGAGGCGCCTGGGACGATGCGCTGGGTGATGTAGGTCTCGCCTTCCCTGAAGTTGTGGGCGAAGAGGGGCGTGCCGTCCTTGAAGAAGCGCAGGTAGGCCTGAGGGTGGTGCAGGGGGTTGCGCGCGACGATTGCGCTGAGGTCGAAGGCGACCGCGACCGCGCCCTGGGTGGTGTTGTAGAAGCTGATCGGCGCCGCGACCACCAGTTGCTGCTCGGGCAGGCGGATGTACAGGGTGCGCTGCCCCATCGCGAGCGCGCCGCGCAGGGCCGGTGAGGCGTCGTAGTTGACGATGCGTGGGCCGGTCTGGAATACCGGCCTGCCATCGAAATCGACCAGGGCCAGACGCACCACGTCGCGTTCGGCCGCGAAGTTCTCGGCGAGCTTGGGGAGATAGGATTGTCGCCCCTGTTCGTCGACCAGGCCGTTGATCACCAGCTCGTTGACCGCCAGGCGCTCGGTGTTCTCCACCAGTGCGGCGATCCGCTGCTCGAGCAGGGCCTGGTTGGCGCGACCGACCTCGAGCAGGGAGGTCTGCATCAGCCGGCTCAGGTGGCCGTCCATCTGCACGGCGACCAGCGCGGTGATCAGCACCATCACCGCTGCGACGAAGCCCGAGACCTGGAGCGTCAGGCGGCGCTTGAGGCTGCGGCGATGGGCATGGGGCGACGGCGGCGTGGTGGCGGTTGGAGGCGTGGTGTGCATGGTCGTCGTCAGCGCGGCAGCAGGCGGAGGACGCCGTGTTCATCGAAGCGCGCCATGCGGTAGTCGCTCTCGTCCAGTGCGTCGTGACGGTTGGCGCTGAAGGCCGGGGCGTAGCGTCTGACGGCACCCTCGTGCGGCGGCAGGTGCTGCAGCGCCTCGCGCACGGCCTGGCGTTCGCTGGTGCCGGCCTGGCGCAGTGCCGCGGCGAGCAGGTGGATGAGGTCGTAGGCCTGGGTGACACCCTGGGGGGCGATGACGTCCTGCGGCGACGCGACGTCGTAGCGCTGCAGGTAGCGTTGCGCCAAGGCCTGCGCCTGCGGGCGCGGATTGTCGATTAGGCTTGCGGTCTGGAACACTTCGAGATCGAGCTGGGCGATCGCATGGCGGCTTGCCGCCCACAGGTCGGTGGCGGTGATCCCCCAGTGCGCGACGATCGGCAGCGGATCGGACTGGGCGGCCATCTCGCGCACGACGTAGTGGCCCTCGAGGGGGTTGGCGATCATGAGGAGCACGTCGGCCTCCTTGGCCCTGAACCGCGTCAGCTCGCCGCGGAAATCCGTCGCGCCGCGATTGAACACGGCCTCGCCCGCCAGTTCCAGCCCGGTCTGCGCGATGTGCTCCCGCAGGCGCTGCTGCATGCTGCGCCCCCATTCCGAGTTCTCGACCAGCAGGGCCGGCCGGCCGAAGCGCTTGCGCACGTGCTCGACGAGGAAGGGGGCGACCAGATTGTCGTTTGCCGAGGCGCGGAAGATGTGATTCGGCTTGAAGTCGTGCTGCACCACCGCGGCCGAGGCGCTCCAGGGTACGAGCAGTGGCAGGCCGAGGCGGTGCAGGCTCTCCTGTTCGGCGATGATCACGTGCGAGTGCATGCCGCCGAGCACGGCGACCACATCGGGGGTGGCGGCGAAGTGCTCGATGTTGGCGATGCCCAGGCCCGGCTGACTCCTGTTGTCGCGGGCAATGAGCTTGAGTGGCTTGCCGAGCACGCCGCCAGCGGCATTGATCTCCTCGATCGCGAGTTGTGCGCCGCGCTTGATCGCGAGGCCGCCCAGACGCCCGTCGGTCGAGAGGTCGGCGTCCAGGCCGATCAGGATGTGGCGCCCGGGCACGCCATACTTGTGCTCGAGCAGTTCGTCGCTGCGCGACAGCAGGTCGGGGCCGATGAGCGCCTCGAAGCGCCCGGGAATGTTGGCGGTTGCCTCGGCGAAGCGGCGGCGCTCGTCCTCGCTCAGGGTGTGGATGGTGACGCCGGCGGCACGGATGGTCTCGAGCAGCTGCGCCTCGCGGCGATGGGTTTCCGCGCGCTCCCAAGGCGTGAGCGCGCGTGCCGTGTCGATGAGCAGGGTCCGCTGCTCCGGGCTCAGGGTGTCGAAGACGCGGCTGCTGATCACGAACACGTAGCCCAGATAGCCGTGATTGCTCAGCGTCAGGTGCGGCTGCACTTCGTGGATGCCCATCGCGACGATGGCGATCAGCGGGTTCTCCTGAGCGTCGACCACGCCATCGGCGAGCGCCTGCCGGGTGGCGTGGAAGTCGATCGGGATGGAGTGCGCGCCGAAGGTGCGGAACTGGTCCATCAGCATCCGGCTCTTCATGGTGCGCACCCGCGTGCCGGCGAAGTCTTCCGGGCTGCGCAGCGGCCGGTCACCGGTGAACTGCTTGAAGCCGTTGTCCCAGAAGGTCATGCCGATCAGGTCGATGCTGCGCAGCTTGTCGAGCAGCATCTGCCCGGGCTCGCCATCGAGCATCGCGTAGAGGTCTTCCCGTGTCGGAAAGTAGAAAGGCAGGTCGGCGTACTGCATGGCCGGGACCGCCACGCTGACCTTCGCGGTGGGAATCAGCAGCAGGTCCAGACTGCCCTGGCGGGCCATCTCCAGCATCTGGTCGTCGGTGCCCAGCGCCTGCCCGGGGAAGACCTCGATCTTCAGTGCCCCCCCGCTCCGGGTGCCGACCTCGGCGGCGAAGCGTGCCGCGGCCTCGAACAGGGCGCCGTCGGTGATGTTGTGGCCAAAGCGAAGGGTCCGCACCACCTGCTGTGCCGGCGCTGCGTTGGGCGTGGGTGCGGAGGGCGTGCGATGCAGCAGCGAGGCCGTCAGGCCCAGTGCGATCAGCAGGAGGGCACTGATCACGATGAAGACGGGGTTCCTGTATATGGCCATGGTCCGGGCAGCGATGGAGGGCGGCCTGCGATCGGAGCGATCGCGTCAACGCTTATCGGCATTTAGCATCGGATTGGCTGCGCCAGCAATGGAATCGTGCACACTCCGCCGCCGGCGTGGTGCGGATGCACCAATTTGACGCCGGTGCCCGGTTCGTCCGCCTCGCGCTGGTGCGGCGGCACCCCGGCGCCCGGGCCGTCCGCCCGCTGCTGCGCGTGTCCGCCGGAGGCATGGATATTGCCATTGCCCACGGTCGCCCTTACTCGCCCCGCTCATGCTGTCTGCCCGATCGATCCCGCGCCTGCGCACCAGCCTGCTCGCCAGCACCCGTGTCGACCGTGCCCGCGTGCTCGACACGCTGGTCAACAACCTCGATGGCATGGCCTATCGCTGCCACCTCGACCGCGACTGGACGATGGTCTTCGTCAGCCAGGGCTGCCTCGCTCTGACCGGCTATCCGGCCGACGTGCTGGTGGGGGCGAACGCCTTGTCTTGGGAGGCCGTCACCGACCCGTCCGACCGCCAGCGGGTGCGCGGCGAGATCGAAGCCGCGGTGCGCAGCGCCCGCCGCTTTGCCGTCGAATACCGTATCCGCACGCGCGAGGGCGACACCAAGTGGGTGCTCGAGCGCGGCATCCCGGTGCCGGACGAGCGCGGCTGCATCGTCATCGAGGGCTTCGTGGAGGACATCACCGAGCATCGCGCGATGGTGGCCGCGCTCGAGCATGCCGAGCTGCGCTACCGCCACATCTTCGAACACGCCTCGGAGGGCATCTTCCAGACCACGCCGGAAGGTCGCTACCTCGCCGCCAACCCGGCGCTGGCAAAGCTCTACGGCTATGCGGGTCCGGACGAGCTGATCGCCGACCTGGCCGAGCTCGACCGCCGGCTGTACGTCGAGCCCGGCCGGCGGGCCGCCTTCCGCCGGCTGATGGAGACGCACGGCGAGGTGCGCAACTTCGAGTCCGAGGTCTACCGCCGCGACGGCTCGCGCATCTGGATCTCGGAGAACGCGCACATCGTGCGCGGCAGCGACGGCCGCCTGATCTGCTACGAGGGCACGGTGCAGGACGTCTCCGAGCGTCGCCACTACGAGGCCCAGCTCGAGCGCCAGGCCAACCGCGACCAGCTCACCGGACTGCCCAACCGCAACCTGCTGCGCGACCGCATCGAACAGGGCATCGCCCGCGCGGCGCGGCGCGGCTGCATGCTGGCGCTGGTGTTCATCGACCTCGACGGCTTCAAGTTCATCAACGACAGCCTCGGCCACGCGGCCGGCGACGAGCTGCTGGTCGAGATCGCCGGCCGGCTCAATGCCAGCATCCGCAGCTCGGACACCGTGGGGCGGCTGGGCGGCGACGAATTCGTGCTGGTGCTGAACGACCATGAGCAGCTGGGCAGCGTGATTTCCACTCTCGAGCGCGTGCTGCAGGACATCGGCCGTCCGGCCGCGCTCGCCGGGCGCGAGCTGCAGGTGGGGGCGAGCCTGGGCGTGGCGATGTACCCCGACGACGGCGACGACGCCGACAGCCTGCTCAAGCATGCCGACGTGGCCATGTACGCGGCCAAGAGCCGCGGCCGCAACAACTTCCAGTTCTTCACCCGAGCCCTCAACAGCGTCGCCGAGGAGCGCCTGACGCTGGAGGCAGCGATGCGCGTGGCGATCGAGCGCGACGAGTTCGAGGTGCACTACCAGCCCAAGCTCGACCACCGCCGCCGCATCGTGGGCATGGAGGCGCTGGCGCGCTGGTTCCACCCCGTACTGGGCGACATCCGTCCGGACCGCTTCATCCCGATTGCCGAGGAATGCGGGCTGATTCTGCCGCTGACGACCTGCATCCTACGCCGTGCCTTCGCCGCTGCGCGCCGCTGGAACCAGGGTCGCGACCAGCCGCTGCGCCTGGCGGTGAATCTGTCGCCGCGCCTGTTCCTGAGCCGGGACATCGTCGCTCATGTATCCGGCCTGTTGTGCGATGCGGGGCTGCCGGCCTCGCAGGTCGAGCTGGAGGTGACGGAAACGGTCTTCCTCGGCGACGACGAGCTGGCCGTCGGGATCTTCCGTGCGTTCAAGGCGCTTGGCCTCAGCCTGGCGATGGACGACTTCGGCACGGGCTACTCGTCGCTCAGCTACCTGCGCCGCTTCCCGCTCGACACCATCAAGATCGACCGCTCGCTGGTCGTCGGCATCGAGCAGCAGGACGAGATGGCGATGATCGCGCGCGCAGTGATCTCGCTAGGTCAGAGCCTGCGCAAGACGGTGGTCGCGGAAGGCGTCGAGAACCCGGCGCAGTTCGACTTCCTGCGCTTTCAGGGCTGCGACGAGTTCCAGGGTTACCTGTTCTCGCGCCCGCTGCCCGAGGCCGGCTTCGCGCGTCTGCTGGAAGCAGGCGGCGTCATCGCGGCCCGGGGCGACTGAGCGGCCGGCGGCTACAGGAACAGGCCGGCGACATCGACCGTCTCGCGCCGGCCGATGGCGTTGCGGTGCCGGCCCAGCCAGGCATCGGCCGCGGCGCGGCCGAATGCGTGCAACTGGCCGAGGAAGGCGCTGGTGGCGTTGAGCCTGCTGGCGCCATGGATGTCCTCGAGTTCGCGCGCCTCGATCAGGTGGAAGCGCTGCTGCAGCAGCTTGCGCTCGAAGCGCCCCCGCGGCCAGAACGAGGACGTCTCGCGGATATGGCGCCGGGCGTGCGCGATCATGCGCATCTCGCGCAGGAAGGTGGTGGAGAAGCCCAGCTCCATGCTGCGTGCGGCGATGTCGTCGGCACTGCGTGGTGCGTTCTCGCGCTGCAGCGGGTTCAGCAGCACCAGCAGGATGTCGGGCGTGCTGCACGCGTACAGCAGCGGGTAGATCGCCGGGTTGGCGGTGAAGCCGCCGTCCCAGTAGAACTCGCCGTCGATCTCCACCGCGTGGTGCAGCGTCGGCAGGCAGGCCGACGCCAGCAGCGCGGCCTCGCTGAGTTCGGCAGTGTGGAACAGGCGTACCTTGCCCGTGCGCACTGCGGTGGCGGCGATGAACAGCTTCAGCGGACAGTCATGCCGCAGGCGCTCGAAGTCGAACTGGGCGCGGACGACGTCACGCAGCGGATTGAGCTCGAAGGGATTGAACTGGTAAGGCGAGAACATGCGCGTGAGGCCGACCAGCATGTTCATCGGTGCGGGCAGGGCGCCGTCGTTGGCCGGATTGAGCGTGTGCAGCAGCTCGAGATGGAAGGGCACGCTGTCGCCCACCGCATGCCAGAAGCGGGCCAGGGCTGCGCGCGCGCCTTCGGCGCCGCCCTCGGTCCAGCCCTGGGCGAGGGCAACGGCGTTCATCGCCCCGGCGCTGGTGCCGCTGATGCCCTCGAGGTCCAGCCCGGCCTCGAGCAGGCGATCGAGCACGCCCCAGGTGTAGGCGCCATGCGCGCCACCGCCCTGCAGCGCGAGGCTGAGCAGGGGGCGGGGCGGGCTGACGCGCTTCGGCCATGGCAGTTTCGGCATCGCAGGATCCTCCGCATCGAGGCGCGGCGCAGGGGCGGACGGCACGGGCTGCGCCGGCCGGTTTGTTGCGCCGCACAATGCGAAGTATCACGCGACTTCCATTGCAGCTTCAAGCAGGACCCTGCGTCGGGTGCCGCGTCGGCGAAGCCGGATGGCACACCGACGCAGGCGGGCTCAGCGCCCCGAGCAGTGTCCGCCGGAGGCCGCCTGGCCGCTGCCGAGCGCGATCGGGGGCGGTTCCACGCGCACGCCGCCGGTGCTGGCGGTGTCCATCGCGACCAGGGCCAGCACCAGCAGCCAGAACACGGCGGTGGCGAGGCGGAAGAGCTTCTTGTTGTCCATGTCGTCTCCTCAGCCGCTGACGCGCTGGCGAATGCGCACGCCGAGAACCGAGCCCGCGAATGCGAGCGCGAACCACACCCAGCCATGCAGGCTGGCCGAGGCGATGCCGCCGAGGTAGGCGCCGACGTTGCAGCCGAAGGCCATGCGCGAGCTGTAGCCCATCACCAGGCCGGCGACGCAGGCAGCGATCAGGCGGCGCGAGGACGGGATCTTGAAGTCCGCGGGACCGTTCCAGCGCGAGGCGGCCAGGGCGCCGTAGATCAGGCCGAGGTTGGTCACCGAGGTCACATCGGCCAGCAGCGGTTCCGCCAGGCGCACCGCATGCGGATCGACGCCCCAGAACGGGTCGCCGACGGCGCTCCAGCCCAGCGCGGTGGCGATCTTCGCGCCCCACACGCCGATGCCGTAGACGATGCCCCAGGGCTGCCCGGCGACGATCAGGTGCAGGCCGTACAGGGCCGCCAGCAGCAGCGCGCCCAGCCACCAGCGCCGGGACCAGCCGGTCGCCGTGCGTGGAGTCTCGGCGACCGGGGCGGCAACGAAGCTCGCAGTGGCCGCCCGCGCCGATTGCAAGGCCGCCGCCTGCACCGAGGAGGACACGCGGGAGGACGCGCGCGGCGCGGCGCGGCCAGCCAGCCAGGCGACCAGGCCGCAGGCGAGGACCGTGATCGCCAGCGCGACCGGCCAGCCGAACGCCAGCAGGTCGACCGCCGGCAGGCCGCCGAGGGCGATCCAGCCCGGCTGGTGCGAGGCACCGACGAAGCTGCCCAGGGCGAAGGTCGGCAGCACGGCGAAGGACAGCGGCGCACCGGCGCCGGCCTTGTACAGCGTGCCCGAACCGCAGCCATCGGCCAGCTGCATCGCCGCGCCGAACAGGAAGGCGCCCAGCACCAGGCTGATCGTCAGCGGCGCCACCGCACCGACCAGTTCGCCACCGCTGCCGGCGATCAGCGGCAGGCTGACCGCAGCGGCGAGCACCATCAGCAGCATCTGCGCCCACAGGCCCTGCGGGTCGCGACGCTCGATGAAGTCGCGCCAGCCGGTGGTGAAGCCGAAGCGCGCGCCCTGCAGCACGGCGCCGAAGCCGATGCCGAGCAGCGCCAGCAGGCCCTGGCGCACGCCGGCGGCAAGCATCACCGCCAGCACGCCGGCCAGTCCGCCGACGACGAGGAACAAACGGGTAAACCAGCGCATTGGAACCGTCCCGACCCGTGGCTTACTCGAAAGCGCGCTTGATGTCCTGCACCAGCGCGGACACGCGCGAGGGCTGGTTCTGCATCGGCAGTTCGGCCTTGCTCCACTCCACCATCGACGCCGGGTAGAGCTTCACCGCGGTGTTGCCGGCGATCTCGGACATCACGAACCAGTTGGTGGCAGCCCAGTGGCCGGTGTTGCAGAAGGACACCGCCGGGCCGGCTGCCGCGCCCGACTGCGCGACCAGCGACTTCAGCTCCGCCGCGGGCTTCAGCGTCGTACCGCCCTTGACGAAGAACTGGGCGTTGTCGAAGGACTGTGCGCCGGGCAGGGTGCCGTAGCGGGCGGCCGCATCGGCGCGGGCCTCGCCGGTGTAGAAGCGGGCCGGGCGGGCGTCGACGAGCAGGGGGGCCGAGGACGACTGCACGGCCGCCGCCAGTTCCTGGCTGGACACGATCTGCGTCTCGTCATAGCGATAGGTGAACTGGCTGGGCGCGACCGTGGGTACGGCCTTGTCGAGGGCGCCGCCGCGGGTCTGCCACAGCTTGGTGCCACCGTCGAGGATGGACAGGCGGCTCAGTCCGCCGACCTTCAGCGTCCAGTACACCCGGGCCGCTGCGCCGAAATCGGTGTGGTCGGCGCCGCCATGCACCACGATCACGTGGGTGTTCCGGTCGATGCCTGCCTTGCGCAGCACTTCGGTGAGTGCGGCTTCGGGCACGAGCTGGCCGGCGTTGTCCTTCGGCCCGCGGAACTTGCCGTAGGGCGTGTTGATCGCGCCGGGGATGTGGCCCTCGGCGTAGTCCTTGTCGCTGCGGATGTCGAGGATGCGCACGTCCGGCTGGCCGAGCAGCGGTTTCAGGTCGGCGGGCGTCAGCAGCGGGGCGGGGAGGGCCACGGCGGGTTGCGCCTGGGTGGCACCCGGCGCGGGAAGAGTGTTCGCAGACACCGGCAGGGCCAGGGAAAGACCGCCAGCGGCGATCGTCAGCGAGAGCAGGAGCTTGTTGAGCATGGCGTATTCTCCGTTCGGTCGTGCAGGGGTGCCCCCCGTCCGGGGGCCGCCGGGGCTTGTCGGCGCCCCTTGAAGTCGTGGAGGCGCAGGATACGGTGAGACGCCAACAGGCAGAATAGGGGTTGAGGAAGGTCCATAGATCCATTGGTTATTTGAGCGGCCCGAATGCGTCCTGTGATGAACTCGCTGGCGCAAGTCGGTTCTGACCCGGGTTGCTCACTCTCGCTGGCTGTCCCATGAAACGCTCGAACCTGCTTGCGCTCGGCTTTGCCGCGATGCTGACCCTGTCCTTCGGCCTGAGCCTGGCGGACGACCCGCGCGCGTCGGTTTCCGCCGGCGAGCGCAGCTGGCGCACGGCGCCACGCCATTCGGCAGGCATCGCGCCCGATCCGGTCGCTCACGCGGGACAGGCGATCGTGCAGGTGTATGCGGCGCCGACCTACGGCTGGCGGGGGTATTTCGCCGTGCATCCGTGGATCATCTACAAGCGCAGCGGCGAGACCGCCTACACGCGCTACGAGGTCGTCGGCTGGGGCGGCACGAATGTCGTGCGTCGCAACCACGCGATTGCCGATGGGCTCTGGTACGGCGCGATGCCGGCCGTGCTCGTGGATCACCGCGGCGAGTCCGCGCAGTCCATGATCGACGACATCGAAGCCGCGATCGGGCGCTACCCGTACGTGAACGAGTACCGCAGCTATCCCGGCCCCAACAGCAATACCTTCCTGGCCCATATCGGACGGGAGGTTCCGGCGCTTGCGCTCGACATGCCGGCAAATGCGATCGGCAAGGATTATCGTCCGGTCAGCCAGCCGCTAGGCCTGTCCCCGTCGGGCGCGGGTGTCCAGGTGTCCCTGCTCGGGCTGCTGGGGCTGACGGTCGGACTGGAGGAGGGGGTCGAGTTCAATATCCTCGGTCTCAATTTCGGCATCGACCTGAACCGTCCCGGACTGCGCCTGCCGGCGATCGGACGCCTGGGGATGGACGACGTGTCCGTCTCGGGCGTGTGACCGCTTGAGTGGGCCGCGCTGAATGATCGGGAGACGAGACGGAACATGAAACGACGGGTTTTTCTGAGCGGACTGCTGGGCGCTGCGCTGCTTGCCGGCTGTGGTCGTGATCTGCCGCGCCTGGCCGCGCTGCCGGCCGAGTCGGTCGTGCTGGCGTTCGGCGACAGTGTGACGTACGGAACGGGCGCCTCGGAGGGCGAGGACTGGCCGAGCCTCCTGGCGGACCTGACCGGCTGGGACATCGTCAATGCCGGCATCCCGGGGGATACGGCGCTCGCAGGGCAGCACCGTTTGCCCGCCCTGCTGGAGGAGTATTCGCCTGCGCTGGTGGTCGTCGAGATCGGTGGCAACGATTTCCTGCGCCGTCGCGCGCAGGTCGAGGTCAAGGAAGACCTGCGCAGGATCGTGCGCATGGCCCGGGACAGCGGAGCGCAGGTCGCCCTGGTCGGCGTGCCCGAACTGTCGCTGTTGAGTGCCGTGGCGGGCCGGCCCTCCGATGCGCCGATCTACGCCGAACTCGCCGAGGAAGAAGGCGTGCCGCTGGTGCCGGACGTGTTCTCCGACATCCTCGGCCGGCCGGAGTTGTGCGCCGACAGGATCCATCCGAACGCGGCAGGGTACGCGCGGATGGCTGCCGGCATCCATGCGCGCCTGCGGGAGCTGGGCCTGGCAGGCTGAGGCCCGGCGGTGTGCGTCGGCCGGCGGCTCGGGGCGCCCTCTGCCCCGACGTCCGCCGCGATCTCAGCCTTTCTCGCCTTTCGCCGCCAGGTAGATGCCCACCAGCAGCAGGCTGAAGCCGACGAACTGCAGCGGCGCGAAGCCCTCGCCGAAGATGATGAAGGCCATCAGCGCGCTGCCCACCGGCTCGCCCAGCGTGACCACCGCGACGAAGGTCGCCGACACATAGCGCAGCGACCAGTTGTAGGCGGTGTGGCCGAGCAGTTGCGGGCCGAGCGCCATTGCCAGCAGCACCAGCCAGGCGGTGTTCGACAGGGTGAAGAGTTCCACGCCGCCCGCGCCGCTGGCGGCGAACAGGAACAGCGCTGCCGCGCCGTAGGCCAGCCAGATGTAGGCCGGCAGCCCCAGCCCGGCACGCAGCCGGCGGCCGATCAGCAGGTAGGCGGAGAAGCACCAGCTGCCGATCAGCGCCAGCAGGTTGCCGAGCATCGGGTTGCTGCCTGCGCCGACGGTCTGGCTGTCGCTCCAGAAGATGAACAGGCTGCCGGCGAAGGACAGCGCGATGCCGCCGATCATCATCTTCGTCGGTGTCTCGCGGAAGATCAGGAAGGAGGCCAGCCCGATCCACAGCGGGTTGGTCGTCACCAGCGCGGTGCTGGAGGCGACCGAGGTGTATTCCAGCGAGCTGATCCAGGTGGCGAAATGCAGCGCGAGGAAGAAGCCCGCCGCCAGCGCCATGCCAATCTGCCGCCGGGTGAGGCGGGCAAGTTCGTGGCGCGACTGCAGGAAGGCGACCGGGGTGATGATCAGCGCGGCGAAGCCGAGCCGCCAGGTCGCCACCGCGAGCGAACTGACGCCCTCGGCCTGGGCGAGGCGGGCGAAGATGGCGCCGAAGGAAATCGCGGTGAGACCGATACCGAGGACGACGAAGGGGAGCCAGCGGGCAGGTTGAGTTGTCTGGGACATCAAGCGGGAGTCGATCAGGTTGTTGTCGGTGCGGATTCGGAGGGGCGCGGCTTCGATCCGACCGGGTGGCGCCTTGGCAGTTGCCGATTATCGCTCAGGCGTGGCCGCCCTCGAGATACGCCGCCCGTACTTCCGGGCTCGCCAGCAGTTCGGCGCCGGTGCCGGAGAGCGTGATCTCGCCGTGCTGCAGCACGTAGCCGCGATGTGCCACGCGCAGCGCCTGGTTGGCGTTCTGCTCGACCAGCAGGATGGTCATGCCGTGGTCGCGGTTCAGTTCCTTGACGATCTGGAAGATCTTGCGGATGTAGATCGGCGCCAGGCCGAGCGAAGGCTCGTCGAGCAGCAGCAGCTTGGGCCGGCTCATCAGCGCGCGGCCGATGGCCAGCATCTGCTGCTCGCCGCCCGACAGCGTGCCGGCGCGCTGCGACTGGCGCTCCTGCAGGATCGGGAACATCGCGAACACGCGCGCGATGTCGGCGGCGTAGTTGGCCGGGTCGGCATGCGCCGTGCCCATCTGCAGGTTCTCGATCACCGTCATGCGCGGAAAGATGCGCCGGCCCTCGGGCACCAGCGCGATGCCGCGGCGGGCGATCTCGTGCGTATGCACGCGGGTGATGTCCTCGCCGTCGAACACGATGCGCCCGGCGCTCGCCTTGGGGTTGCCGAACAGGCTCATCATCAGCGTCGACTTGCCGGCGCCGTTGGCGCCGATCAGGGTGACGATCTCGCCGACCTGGACCTCGACGTCGATGCCGCGCAGCGCGTGGATGTGGCCGTAATGGGCGTGCACGCCCTCCATCTTGAGCATCATGCTGCGGCTTCCCCTTCTTCCTCGTCCTCGCCCAGGTAGGCCTTGATGACCTGCGGGTCGTGCTTGACCTGGTCCGGTGTGCCCTCGGCGATCTTGCGCCCGTAGCTGATCACGCCGATGTGGTCGGACACGTTCATCACCACGCTCATGTCGTGCTCGATCAGCAGGATGGCGATGCCCAGTTCGCCGCACAGGTAGAGCAGCAATTCGTTCAGCTCCGCCGATTCTCGCGGGTTGAGACCGGCGGCCGGTTCGTCCAGGCACAGCAGCACCGGATCGACGCACAGCGCGCGTGCGATCTCGATGCGGCGCTGGATGCCGTAGGGCAGGTCGCCGGCCGCGTGGTCGGCGAGGTGGGTGAGCCTGAGGCGCTCGAGCCACATCGCCGCGCGCTCGATGGCCTGCTTCTCGGCCTGGCGGTAGCCGGGCAGGCTGAAGAGGCCGGCGATCGAGAACTTCGAGGCGCGCTGCAGCACGTTGTGCTGGGCGACGATCAGGTTCTCGAGCACCGTCATCTTCGGGAACAGGCGGATGTTCTGGAAGGTGCGCACCACCTGGGCGTCGCGTGCGACGCGGTGGCTGGGCAGCGCTTCCAGGCGCATCTCGCCGTGCCTGGGGTGGGCCAGGCGCAGCGTGCCGGTGGTCGGCTTGTAGAAGCCGGTCAGACAGTTGAACAGCGTCGTCTTGCCGGCGCCGTTGGGGCCGATGATGCCGGTGATGCGGCCGGCCGGCACTTCCAGCGACAGGTCGTCGATGGCGGTGAGGCCGCCGAAGCGCATCGTCAGGTTGCGCACCGACAGCAGGGTGCTGGTGGGGGTCTTGCTCATCGCGCAGCCTCCTTGTTGCCTGCGGCCTTGCCCAGCGGGTTCAGGCGCAGCGTCGGTTCGCGGTGGGCGAGCAGGCCGCCCGGCTTCCACACCATGATCAGCACCATCGCCAGGCCGAACAGCAGCATGCGGTACTCGGCGAAGTTGCGGCCGAACTCGGGGATCAGCACCAGCAGCGTCGCCGCAAGCACCACGCCCATCTGCGAGCCCATGCCGCCGAGCACGACGATGGCGAGGATGATGGCCGACTCGGTGAACACGAAGCTCTCGGGCGAGATGAAGCCCTGGCGTGCGGCGAAGAACACCCCGGCGAAGCCGCCCAGCATCGCGCCGATGGCGAAGGCCGACAGCTTGATGTTGGTGGTGTTCATGCCCATCGCCTTGCACGCGATCTCGTCCTCGCGCAGCGCTTCCCAGGCGCGGCCCACCGGCAGCTTGCGCAGCCGCGACACGAAGGCGTGGGTGAGCAGCGCCAGCACCAGGATCAGGTAGTAGAGGAAGATCAGCCGGTGCATCGGCGAGAACTCGAGGCCGAAGAAGCTGGCGAAGGTCTGTTCGCCTTCGGGCGCGCTGCGGGTGAAGTCCAGGCCGAAGAAGCTCGGCCGCGGGATCGAGCTGATGCCGTTGGGGCCGCCGGAGAACTCGGTCCAGTTCACCAGGATGATGCGGATGATCTCGCCGAAGCCAAGCGTGACGATGGCGAGGTAGTCGCCGCGCAGGCGCAGGATCGGGTAGCCGAGCAGGATGCCGAAGCTCGCGGCGAGTGCGCCCGACACCGGCAGCGCCTCCCAGAAGCTCCAGCCGAACTGGGTCGACAGCAGCGCGTAGGAGTAGGCGCCGACCGCATAGAAGGCGACGTAGCCGAGGTCGAGCAGGCCGGCGAGGCCGACGACCACGTTCAGGCCCCAGCCCAGCATCACGTAGATCAGCACCGTGGTGGCGGTGTCGACCACGTAGCGGTTGTCGGAATAGAAGATCGGCAGTGCGATCGAGGCGCCGAGCGCGACCCAGCCGAGCACGGTCACCACCTTCTGTGCGCCCTGCGCGCGGTCGGCGGCGGTGGCGGTGCTGGCGCGGTCGCGGGCCTGCTTGCGGTTGCGCGCCTGGTCGATCGACCAGCGCAGCAGCAGGCGGCCGGCGAATACCGCGACCACTGCCATCGCAAGCAGGCCGAAGCGGGTTTCGACCCCCAGCCGGCCGCCCATGTCGACGGTGGTGAGGCCGACCAGCGGAACGCCGAGGATGAAGCCGACGAAGGCGACCCAGCCGGCGTCGCGCAGGCGCTCGGCAGGCGTCATCGCGTGACGCGCAAAGACGACGGCGCTCATCAGACTTTCTCCACTTCAGGCCGGCCGAGCAGGCCCGAGGGGCGCAGCATCAGTACCAGGCACAGGATGCCGAAGGTGGCGACGTCCTTGTATTCGGCCCACAGGTAGGCGGCCCAGAAGGATTCGATGAGGCCGATCAAGAGGCCGCCGAGCATCGCCCCGGGCAGCGAGCCGATGCCGCCCAGCACCGCCGCGGTGAAGGCCTTGATGCCGGCGAGAAAGCCGATGAAGAAGTCCACCACGCCGTAGTACACCGTCACCATCACCCCGGCGACCGCAGCCAGCGCCGCGCCGAGCATGAAGGTGTAGGAGATGGTGCGGTCGACGTTGACCCCGAGCAGCGAGGCCATCGTGCGGTCCTGCTCGCAGGCGCGCTGCTGGCGACCGAAGGGGGTCTGCGTGATCATCCAGGTGAAGGCGCTCATCAGGACCACCGTGGTGACGATGATCAGCATCTGGCTCCAGCCGATCTGCACGGTGAAGCCCGGCGCGTCCCACAGTACGATGCCGCCTTCCAGCACCGGCGGGATTGGCTTGACGCGTGCACCCTGGGTGAGCTGAACGGTGTTCTGCAGGAAGATCGACATGCCGATCGCGGAGATCAGCGGCGCCAGCCGGGTCGAGCCGCGCAGCGGACGGTAGGCGGTGCGCTCGACCGCCCAGCCGTAGGCCGAGGTGAAGAAGATCGACACGATCAGCACGAAGGTCAGCGCGAGCGGGATCGAGGTGACGTCGGCGGCGGCCAGGATCGTGAAGGCGGTGACCGCGATGAACGCGCTCACCATGAAGATGTCGCCGTGGGCGAAGTTGATCATGCCGATGATGCCGTACACCATCGTGTAGCCGATGGCGATCAGGCCGTACATGGCGCCGAGCGTGAGCCCGTTGATCAGTTGCTGAAGTGCGTAGGCCACGATGTCTCCCGTGGTGGCACGGTTGTTCCTCGCGTTGCGCAGGCGGGTGGGCGAGAGCAGGGCGCGAGCGTGCCGTCTTGTCGTTGGTTCCGGACTGTGCCGCCCGCTTCGTGGGCGGGCGGACAGGGAGGCCCCGGGCGGGCCGGGGCGGGTGAGGTGTGATTACTTGGCGTAGTCGTACTTGCCGCCTTGCCAGCGGTACACGACGAAGCCCGGCGCCTTCTGGTCGCCCTTGGCGTCGAAGGCCAGGTCGCCGATCACGGTCTTGAAGGTGCCGCCACGCATCGCCTTCTCGAGATCGGCGTACTTGGTGCTCTTGGCCGCGGTGGCGGCCTGTTCGAACAGTTGCATCGCCGCGTAGGCGTACAGCACGTAGCCTTCCGGTTCGACCTTGGCGGCGCGGAACTTCTCGACCACCGGGGCGGCGTCCGGGTTCTTGCGCGGGTCGGGCGAGAACGTGAACATCACGTTGTCGGCGGCGGGGCCGGCGGCGGTGACGAGCTCGGAGTTGGTCATGGTGTCGCCGCCCATCACCGTCAGCTGCAGGCCGGCGGCCTGGGCCTGGCGCAGGATCAGCGCGACTTCGGTGTGGTAGCCGCCGTAGGCCATCACTTCGACGCCGGCCTGCTTGAGCTTGGTGACCAGGCCCGAGTAGTCCTTCTCGCCGGCAGTGATCGCTTCGCGCAGCGTCGGCTTCAGGCCCTTGCCTTCCATCGCCTTGGCCATCTCGTCGGCCAGGCCCTTGCCGTAGGCGCTCTTGTCGTCGACCACGGCGACCTTCTTGCCCTTGAAGTTGTCGGCGATGTAGCTGCCGGCCACCAGGCCCTGCTGGTCGTCGCGACCCATGATGCGGAAGATGTTCTTCAGCCCGCGCTCGGTGACCTGCGGGTTGGTGGAGACGGTGGCCATCGGGATGTCGGCTTCGACATAGACCTCGGAAGCCGGGATCGTCGAGCTCGAGCACCAGTGGCCGTGCATGAACACGATGCCCTTGTTCACCATCGTGTTGGCGACCGAGACGGCCTGCTTCGGATCGCAGGCGTCGTCGCCGACTTCCAGCTTCAGCTTCTCGCCGAGCACGCCGCCGCGGGCGTTGATGTCGGCGATGGCCATCTCCGCACCCTTGCGGATCTGGTCGCCGGCAGAGGCGTACTGGCCGGTCATCGGGCCGGCGATGGCGACCGGCAGGTCGGCCAGGGCGGCGCTGGAGAAGCCGCCAAGCGTGAGCACGGCGGTGGCGAGCAGGGTCTTCTTCATGAAACGTCTCCTTTGTTGCTTGAGTTAGAACGGGCGCAGCCGACCGTGGTGCTGGGACCGGTGGCGATTGCGTTCCGTAAGGTAAGCGAATTTCTCCGCCTTGCCATCCGTGATGCCCCTAGCTGTGGGGCTTGCGCGGGGGAGTGATGCATCTCGAGGGCTCGATTCCGCCACCGTCAGGCGCCCATCGCCATCAGGCTGGCGTTGCCGCCGGCGGCCGCGGTGTTGATGCTGACCGTGCGTTCGTGCACCAGCCGGCAGGTGTCGTATTCCGGCAGCGGCCGCAGCAGCGGCAGGATCGGGCCCGGACGTGCGGCCAGCCTGACCTGCCAGGCATCGGCGTCGTCGTCGCCCGTGTCGACCAGCAGGGCGCCGAAGTCGCGCTCCTGCCAGCGTGCGTCCAGCGCTACCTGTGTCCGCAGCGCCTCCGGCAGCATCTGCTGCAGGCTGCGCAGCAGCGGCGTGTCGTCGAACACGATGCGGTTGCCGGTCGCCAGCGCCACCAGCAGCTGGTGCAGCGCTGCCGGCGTGGAGGTGGCGAGGCCCGCCACCGTGCCGCGGGGCACGAAGCGCAGGCTGTTGTCCTCGCCGGTGGGGCCGGGCAGGGCGAGGCGCAGGCCGCTGAGCTTGCGCGCGCGATAGGCGTCGGCGCGGTCGCGCAGCACGGCGAGCTCGTCGCCTTCGAGCAGCGCGCGGCCGGCGCCGTCCAGCCAGTCGAGCAGGGTGTCCATCGGTACGGGCGAGGCCGCGTCGTCGATGCGCAGCGCGCCGTTGGCCAGGTCCGGGCCGGGGCTGCGCTGCAGCAGGCGGTGCAGGTAGAGCGGGCCGCCGGCCTTGGGGCCGGTGCCCGACAGGCCTTCGCCGCCGAAGGGCTGCACGCCCACGACCGCGCCGATCATGTTGCGATTGACGTACAGGTTGCCGACATGGGCGCGGGCCACGACCTGCTCGACCGTCTCGTCGATGCGGGTATGCACGCCCATCGTCAGGCCGTAGCCGCTGGCGTTGATGGTGTCGATCAGCAGCTCGAGCTTGTCCGCGCTGTAGCGCAGCACGTGCAGGAGGGGGCCGAACTGCTCTCGGCCGAGTTCGGCCAGGGCATCGATCTCGATGATCGTCGGCGCGACGAAGGTGCCGCGCGCGCAGTCGGCCGGCAGGGGCAGGCGGGTGATGCGCGCGCCTTTCGCCTTCATGGCCTGCACGTGGGCTTCGAGCCCGGCCTGGGCCTCGGCGTCGATGACCGGGCCGACGTCGGTGCGCACGTCGGCCGGATCGCCCACGCGCAGCTCGTCCAGCGCGCCGCGCAGCATGTGCAGCACGCGCTCGGCGATGTCTTCCTGCAGGCACAGCACGCGCAGCGCCGAGCAGCGCTGGCCGGCGGAGTCGAAGCTGGAGGCCAGCACGTCGGCAACGACCTGCTCGGCCAGCGCGGTGGAGTCCACGATCATCGCGTTCTGGCCGCCGGTCTCGGCGATCAGTGGCACGTTGCCGCTGCGCGCGGCGAGGCTGCGGTTGATCAGGGCGGCGACCTCGGTGGAGCCGGTGAACATCACGCCGCGGATGCGGGCGTCGGCCACGAGCGCGGCGCCGACCGTCTCGCCGCGGCCCGGCAGCAGTTGCAGCGCCGCGGCCGGCACGCCGGCGGCGTGGAACAGGCGCACCGCGGCCGCGGCGATCAGCGGCGTCTGCTCGGCGGGCTTGGCGATGACCGGGTTGCCGGCGGCCAGCGCGGCGGCGAGCTGGCCGGCGAAGATGGCGAGCGGGAAGTTCCACGGGCTGATGCACAGCACCGGACCCAGCGCCGGATGGCTGCCGTTGTCGAAGCCGCGCGCCTGCTGCGCGTAGTAGCGGCAGAAATCCACCGCCTCGCGCAGTTCGGCCACCGCGTTGCTCCACGACTTGCCGGCTTCGCGCACGGCCAGCGCCAGCAGCGCGTCGGCGTGCTGTTCGAGCAGGTCGGCGGCGCGCTCGAGGCAGGCGGCGCGTTCGGCCGGCGACGTGTGCGCCCAGCTGCCGGCGATGGCTGCCGATGCGGCGAGGGCCGCCTCGACTTCGTGGGGCGCGGCCTCCACGACCTGGCCGACGATGTCGCCCTGGTCGGCCGGGTTGGCGACCGCGCGGGCGCGGCTGGCGTCCGGTGAGGCGATGCCGGGTACGATCGGACCTGCATGGTGTGCCGTGTCGCGGCTGCGTTGCAGGGCAGCGGCGATGCGGGTCCGCACCGGCTCGCTGGCGAGATCGATGCCCGCCGAATTGGCGCGCTGCGCGCCGTACAGCTCGGCCGGCAGGGGGATGCGCGGATGCGGCGTGCCGGCGAGCGCGGCCGCCTGCGCGACCGGATCGGCAATCAGCTCGTCGACCGGCACGTTCTCATCGACGATGCGGTTGACGAAGCTGGTGTTGGCGCCGTTCTCCAGCAGGCGACGCACCAGATAGGCGAGCAGGGTCTCGTGGCTGCCGACCGGCGCGTAGATGCGCACCAGGCGGTGGCGTTCGGCGTGGCCGACGATCTGGTCGTAGAGCGGTTCGCCCATGCCGTGCAGGCACTGGAACTCGTAGTCGCCGGCGCGCCAGGCGGTGCCGTGGGACGTGTTCTCGGCGTGATGATAGATCGCCGCCAGGGTGTGGGCGTTGTGGGTGGCGAACTGCGGGTAGATCGCGTCGCGCGCGGCGAGCAGCTTCTTCGCACAGGCGAGGTAGGCGACGTCGGTATAGACCTTGCGCGTATACACCGGGTAGCCGGCGAGGCCGTCGATCTGCGCGCGCTTGATCTCGGCGTCCCAGTAGGCGCCCTTCACCAGCCGCAGCATCAGGCGCTGGCCACTGCGGCGCGCGAGGTCGATGACGAAATCGAGCACCCAGGGCGCGCGCTTCTGGTAGGCCTGCACGACGAAGCCCAGCCCCGCCCAGCCGGCGAGCGCGTCGTCCAGCGCCAGCGCCTCGAGCAGGTCGAGCGAGATGTCCAGCCGGTCGGCTTCCTCGGCGTCGATGTTGAGGCCGATGTCGTAGCCCTTGGCCTGCAGGCACAGGGTCCTGAGCTTCGGCAGCAGCTCGGCGAACACCCGCTCGCGCTGCGACCAGGTGTAGCGCGGGTGCAGGGCCGAGAGCTTGACCGAGATGCCGTTGCCGTCGACCACGCCGCGCCCGGCCGAGGCCTTGCCGATGGCGTGGATGGCGCGCTCGTAGTCGCGGAAGTAGCGCTCGGCGTCCTCGGCGGTCATCGCCGCCTCGCCCAGCATGTCGAAAGAGTAGCGGTAGCCCTGCTTCTCGTGCGCGCGGCCGCGCTCAAGCGCTTCGTCGATGTCGCGGCCGGTGACGAACTGTTCGCCCAGCATGCGCATCGCCAGGTCCATGCCCTTGCGGATCAGCGGCTCGCCGCCGCGGGCGACAAGGCGGGTGAGCGCGGCGGACAGGCTGGCCTCGCTGCTGGTCGACACCAGCCGGCCGGTGATCAAGAGGCCCCAGGTCGCGGCATTGACGAACAGCGAGGGGCTGTTGCCGACGTGCGAACGCCAGTCGCCATCCGACAGCTTGTCGCGGATCAGGCGGTCGGCGGTGGCCTTGTCCGGCACCCGCAGCAGGGCCTCGGCCAGGCACATCAGGGCAACGCCTTCCTGGCTGGACAGCGAGAATTCCTTCATCAGTGCGTCGACGCCGGACGAGCGGCTGCGCTTGGCGCGCAGGCCGGCGACCAGGCTGTGTGCCAGTTCCTGAATCCGCGCTTGCGTGGCGTCGTCGAAACGCGCGGCCTCGACCAGCGGCGGTACGCACTCCGGCTCGGGGCTGCGCCACGCCGCGTCGATGGCGGCGCGCTGGGGCGGTCGCGGGGTGGCCGGCAGGGCGGCGGCAGCCAGGGTGGAGGCGGTGAGCGAGGCGGGGTGATCCACGGCGTGAGACTCCGGCAGGTGTCGGGTGCGGCAGGCCCCGGGGCGGGGCTGTCCGATCGGCCGAATTCTTCGCTAAAAACAACAGTTAATGGCTCCAAAATTCGAATCTATACAGTCATAATTCCCGCTCTGAAGCCAAAGCGCAGCCCAAATGGCTGTTGCACTGCAATGGATCGCATCGATTTCAAGATTCTGGCCGAACTGCAGGCCGACGCCCGCCTGTCGATCGTGGAGCTGTCGCGCCGCGTCGGCCTCACCAAGACACCCTGTGCCGAACGCCTGCGGCGTCTGGAGAAGAGCGGCGTGATCCGGGGCTATCACGCGGATCTCGATCCCGATGCGATCGGTGCGGGGCACATCGTGGTCGTCCAGGTGCTGCTGACCAGCACCACGGAGCAGGATCTGCGCCGCTTCAACGAGGCGGTGCGGCGCATCCCGGAAATCGAGTCCTGCCACATGATCGCCGGCGACTTCGACTACCTGCTCAAGGTCCGCACGCGGGACATCCATGCGTACCGGCGGGTGATGGGTGACCAGATCTCCGGCCTGCCCTGCGTCAAGCAGACGCATACCTATGTGGTCATGGAGGTGGTGAAGGAGGCGCGCAGCCTGCCGCTCAAGCCGCCGGCGGCCTGACCGGGCGCCGGTCCGTCATTGCCGTGTGCCGTGTTTCAGACGTCGTTCGCAGTCATTGGGCGGCCGCGGCCATGGTGTAACATTCCGGCCAATCCATCCGCCGCCTGCCGGCCGGCAGCGGCTCTTCCAGAGACAGACAATCCATGGTCCCGCACCTCACCACCGCCCTCACCGGGCCGCTGCTCGAACTGGAGCGCCAGTTCCTCGACAACGCGACCGAAATCGAAAAGTGGTTCCGCAGCCAGTGGCAGGACCACATGCCGCCCTTCTACGGTTCCACCGACCTGCGCAACTCGGGCTTCAAGCTTGCGCCGGTCGACCTGAACCTGTTCCCCGGCGGCTTCAACAACCTCAACGACGCCTTCATGCCCTTGTGCGTGCAGGCGGCGCAGGCGGCGATCGAGCGCATCTGCCCCGATGCCAGCAAGCTGCTGCTGATCCCCGAGAACCACACCCGCAACCAGTTCTACCTGCAGAACGTGGCCAAGCTGGTGTCCATCCTCCGCCTCACCGGCCTGGACGTGCGCATCGGCAGCCTGCTGCCCGACATCGCCGAGCCGACCGTGCTGGAACTGGCCAACGGCGCCACGCTGACGCTGGAACCGCTGCGCCGTAGCGGCAGCCGCATCGGCCTGGACAACTTCGACCCCTGCGCGGTGTTGCTGAACAACGACCTGTCCGCCGGCATCCCGCCGGTGCTGACGGGGCTGGACGAACAGTGGCTGATCCCGCCGCTGCACGCCGGCTGGCACTCGCGCCGCAAGTCCAAGCACGCCGAGTGCTACGACCGCGTCGCGCGCGAGTTCGCGACCGCGATCGGCATCGACCCCTGGCGCATCAACCCCGAGTTCGGCGTCTGCGGCCAGATCAACTTCCAGGAGCGTACCGGCGAGGAGTGCCTGGCGGCGCAGGTCGATTCGCTGCTCACCCGCATCCGCGCCAAGTACAAGGAATACGGCGTCACCGACGAGCCCTTCGTGGTGGTCAAGGCCGATGCCGGCACCTACGGCATGGGCGTGATGACGGTGAAGGACGCCTCCGAGGTGGTCGGCCTGAACCGTCGCCAGCGCAACAAGATGGCGGTGGTGAAGGAGGGGCTGGAGGTGCACGAGGTCATCATCCAGGAAGGCGTGCATACCTTCGAGACGGTGGAAGACGGCGTCGCCGAGCCGGTCGTCTACATGATGGATCACTACGTTGTGGGCGGCTTCTACCGGGTCCACACCGAGCGCGGCCGCGATGAGAACCTCAACGCGCCGGGCATGCACTTCAAGCCGCTGGCCTTCGACACCTGCTGCACCCTGCCCGACGTTGCCCAGGGGCCGGACGCGCCGCCCAACCGGTTCTACGCCTATGGCGTGGTCGCGCGTCTCGCGCTGCTGGCGGCCTCGGTCGAGATCGAGGAGACCGAACCGGCCGAGGCCGTGGGAGAGGCGGCATGAGCCGTGCGCTCAAGCTGGCCTTCATCCTCGACCCGCTCGACGGGCTGAAGGCCTACAAGGATTCCAGCATCGCCATGATGCGGGCCGCCGCCGCCCGCGGTCACCAGGTGTGGACCATGCAGCGCGGTGCGCTGACCTGGCGCGACGGCGCGGTCAGCGCACGCGCATTGCCGATCCACCTGCTGGCGGGCGACGCGCCCTGGTACGCCCCGGCCGGACCCGAGCAGGCGCTGTCGCTGGCGGGCTTCGACGCCGTGCTGATGCGCCAGGACCCGCCGTTCGACTTCGAGTACGTTACCGCCACCTGGCTGCTCGAGGATGCCGCGCAGGCCGGCGCGCGCGTGTTCAACAACCCGCGCGCGATCCGCGACCATTCCGAGAAGCTCGCGATCACCGAATTCCCGCAGTTCATGGCGACCTCGCTGGTCGCGCGCGACGCGGTGGACATCCAGGCCTTCATCGACGAGATCGGCGACGTCATCCTCAAGCCGCTCGACGGCATGGGCGGCAGCCAGATCTTCCGCGTCCGGAAGGACGACCCCAACCGCAACGTCATCATCGAGACGCTGACGCAGGAAGGCGCGCGCACGATCATGGCGCAGCGCTACCTGCCGCAGATCGCCGAGGGCGACAAGCGCGTGCTGATCATCGGCGGCGAAGTCGTGCCCTTTTCGCTGGCGCGCATCCCGCAGGCCGGGGAGACGCGCGGCAACCTCGCGGCCGGCGGCCGCGGCGTGGCGATGCCGCTGACCGTGCGCGAACGCGAGATCGCCGAATGCCTGGCGCCGATCCTGTGGGCGCGCGGCCTGCTGATCGTCGGGCTCGACGTCATCGGCGGACACCTCACCGAGATCAACGTCACCAGCCCCACCTGCATGGTCGAGATCGCCACGCAGCAGGGCTTCGACGTCGCCGGGCTGGTCATCGACAAGCTGGAGCAGGCCTGCAACTGATGGCGTCGCCCGCTTCGACGGCGGCCGGCTGGCTGCGCTGGCTCGGCCTTTTCGCCTGCATCCTGCTGCTGGGCGCGTGCTCGCGCGCCGAGGTGTTCCGCCACGAGGCCTTCGTGTTCGGCACCCGCGTCGATGTCGCGGTGTATGCGGCCGACCAGGCCGCCGCGGACGCTGCGGCGGCGGCTGTGCTGCGCGAGTTCGACCGCCTGCATCGGGCCTACCATGCCTGGGAACCTTCCGAACTGACCGCGCTGAACGCGGCGCTCGCGCGCGGCGAGACGGCCACGGTGTCTGACGAGCTGGCCGCGATGCTGAAGGATGCACAGCGCATCGCCGCCACCGGCGACGAGCTGTTCGATCCGGCGCTGGGCGCGCTGGTGGCGCTGTGGGGCTTTCATACCGACACCTTCGTGCCGGTGCGTCCCGACCCCGACAAGCTCGCGGCCCTGCTCGCGGCCAGGCCGCGCATGAGCGACCTCGTCATCGACGGCAATCGCGTCAGCAGCCGCAACCCCGCGGTGCAGCTCGATCTCGGCGGCTACGCCAAGGGCTATGCGCTCGACCGTGCCGCGGCCATCCTGCGCGAGCAGGGCGTGGCCAACGCGCTGATCAACATCGGCGGCAACGTGCTGGCGCTGGGGCGCAAGGGCGACCAGCCCTGGCGCATCGGCATCCAGCATCCGCGCGAGCCCGCGCCGCTGGCCACGCTGCCGCTGTACGACGGCGAGGCGGTCGGCACCTCGGGCGACTACCAGCGCTACTTCATGCTCGACGGCGTGCGCCACGCCCACCTGCTCGACCCGCGCACCGGCCAGCCCGCACGCGGCACGCAGTCGCTCACCATCCTGTTGACGCCCAAGGGCGCCGCGGGCGAGGCGGTCGGCACCCTGTCCGACGCCGCGAGCAAGCCCGCCTACCTCGCCGGCGACGGCTGGCGCGAGCAGACGCGCCGCTTCGGCATCGAGCACGCGCTGCGCGTGAGGGAGGACGGCCGCGTTGAAGTGACCAAGGCGCTGCGCGCGCGGCTGCAGTTCATCGGCGCCATCGAGCCCGTCGTCATCGACTGACGTTATCGACTGACGTCACCGACTCAAGCCACCGACTCAAGCCACCGACTCAAGCCACCGACTCAAGCCACCGACTCAAGCCACCGACTCAAGCCACCGACTCAAGCCACCGACTCAAGCCACCGACTCAAGCCACCGACTCAAGCCACCGACTCAAGCCACCGACTCAAGCCACCGACTCAAGCCATCGATCGATGCGGGCCGGTCTCGCCCCGGTCCGGTGCGAACTTTGTCCGCGGTGCCGCGCTCTGAGCGCTCATGATCGCTCGCGCAAGACTGCTGATCCTGCTGTGTTCCGCGCTGCTGCTCGCCGGCTGCGGCGTACGCTTCGCCTATTCCCAGCTCGACTGGCTGGTGCCCTGGTATCTGCGCGACTACGTCAGTTTCGACGCCGGCCAGCGCAGCCTGCTCGACCAGCGGCTCGCCGCGCGGCTGGACTGGCACTGCCGCGCTCATCTGCCCGACTACGTCGGCCTGCTGCGCGAGGCGCGCGACACCCTGCAGCGCGAGCGCATCGCCGCGCACGAGCTCGAGCCCTTCCTGCGCCAGGGCGAGGCGTGGTGGGACGAGCTGCGCACGGAACTGGTCGACGACGCCGGCGTGCTGCTCGCCGGACTGTCGGACGAGCAGGTGGCCGAACTGGCGGCGGCCTTCGCGCGCCGGGATCGCGACGCGCGCAAGGAGTTCCTCGACGGCAGCGCCGAGGCGCGCCGTGCGGCGCAGGTCGAGCGCATGGAGAAGCGCCTGCGCAACTGGTTCGGCCGCCTCGATGACGGCCAGCGTGCGCTGGTCGCGGCCTGGAGCGACGCCTTGCAGCCCACCACCGAGCAGTGGCTCGAGAATCGCCGCCAATGGCAGCAGGGCATGATCGACGCACTGCGGGTGCGCGACGACCCGAAGCAGTTCGCCGCGCGCATTGCCGCGTTGCGCGCCCCGCCCGACGCCACGGCCCCGGCCGCACATCGCGCGGAGGTGGCGCACAACCGGCAACTGACCCTGCAGTTGCTGGCCGACGTGTTCAATGCCGCCTCTCCGACCCAGCGCAAACGGCTGCTCGCCGAGATCGACGGACTCGCCGCGCAGTTCGACACCCTGGCCTGCGCCGGTCCGCGGGTGGCCGCGGCGGACTGAGCGGCGGCTGCGCCCCTCGCCACTGCCGCATCGCGACCACAGCGCTCACATTCGGCGGATTGGCCGCAGGGCCTTAAACTGCGTGCCGACTTCCCGGAACGAGTGTCCCGATGACGATTGCGCAGAGCCTGTGGGCGTTCACCTTTGCTGCCGCCGTGCTGGCGATGACGCCCGGCGTCGATACCGCGCTGGTGCTGAGGACCTCGGTGGCGGGCGGCGTCGCGCGCGCCGTCCTGGCCGCGCTGGGTGTGGCGGCCGGCTGCCTGGTGTGGGGCGCGGTCGTCGCCGTCGGGCTCGGTGCGCTGCTGGCGACCTCCGGCCTGCTGTTTTCGGCGGTCAAGCTCGCGGGGGCGGCCTATCTGGTGTGGATGGGCACGACGCTGCTGTTCGCCCGGCGGGGCGGCCTGCAGCTGGAGCCGGGCGTGGCGACGGAGGACGGCGAGGGATGGCTGGCGGCCTTCCTGCGGGGGTTCCTGACCAATGTGCTCAATCCGAAGGTGGGCGTTTTCTACCTGACCTTCCTGCCCCAGTTCGTGCCGGCCGGCGTCGATGTCGCGGGCTTCAGCTTCCTTCTCGCGCTGATCCACGTGCTGTTGTCCTTTATCTGGTTTGCACTGATGATTGCGCTCGCCCTGCAGGTGCGGGCCTGGCTTGCCCGGCCCGCCGTCGTGAGGTGGCTCGACCGCCTGACCGGCCTGGTCTTCGTCGGCTTCGGCCTGCGGCTGGCCATGAGCGAGCCGGCCTGAGGCAGGGCCGGCATGCTGTTCGATCGCGGCAGCGCGGGCTCGCCCCGCGCCCGTCCCAACCTTTTCCTCTTGTCATGCGCGCCTACCTCGCTCCGCTTTCCGCCGGTTTCGTCACCGTCCTCGTCGGCTTCACCAGCTCCGCCGCCATCGTCTTCCAGGCAGCGGAAGCGGCGGGCGCGACGCCGGCGCAGATCAGTTCATGGATGTGGGCGCTCGGTATCGCAATGGGCGTGACCTGCATCGGTCTGTCGCTGCGCTATCGCGCGCCGGTGGTCACCGCCTGGTCGACGCCGGGCGCGGCCCTGCTGGTGACGGCGCTGGCCGGCGTGAGCCTCGAGCAGGCGACTGGCGCCTTCATATTCTGTGCCGTGCTGATCCTGCTGGCGGGCGTGACGCGTGGCTTCGAGCGCGTGATGGACCGCATTCCGCCCGGTATCGCGGCCGCGATGCTGGCCGGCGTGCTGGTGCGCTTCGGCATCGAGGTGTTCGTGGCCATGGGCCAGCGCTTCGGGCTGGTGTTCGCCATGTTCGCCGCCTACCTGCTCGCGCGCCGGCTCCTGCCGCGCTACGCGGTGCTGCTCGTGCTGGCCCTGGGCAGCGCGGTCGCGGCGGCGCAGGGCCTGCTGAACTTCGACACGCTGCGGCTGGAGATGGCGACGCCGGTGTTCACGATGCCGGTGTTCGACTGGCAGACGATGATCGGCGTGGGCGTGCCGCTGTTCGTCGTGACGATGACCTCGCAGAACGTGCCCGGCGTGGCGGTGATGCGTGCTGCCGGCTACGGCAAGGTGCCGGTGTCGCCGGTGGTGGGCTGGACCGGGGCGGTGAGCCTGGTGCTGGCGCCCTTCGGCTGCTACGCGATCAACCTCGCGGCGATCACCGCCGCGATCTGCATGGGGCGCGAGGCGCACGAGGATCCGGCGAAGCGCTACCTCGCCAGCGTGTTCGCCGGGGTGTTCTACCTGCTGGTGGGCGTCTTCGGCGCCACGGTGGGCGCGTTGTTCGCTGCCTTTCCGCGCGAACTGGTGCTGGCCGTCGCCGGCCTGGCGTTGTTCGGCACCATCGGCGGCGGGCTGGCGACGGCGATGAAGGACGAGGCCCAGCGCGAACCCGCGCTGGTGACCTTCCTCGTGACCGCGTCGGGGCTGTCGTTGGGCGGCATCGGTTCGGCGTTCTGGGGCGTGGTCGCAGGCGGACTGGCATTGTGGGTGCTCAACTGGCGCCGGTGAGCCGCGCACCATGCCGGTGCCTCCGGCCTCGCCTTGTTGGCTGCGAGCGCCGATAATCCGGCTTTTCATCCCCGGGTGATCCATCTCGAATATGAAGACCGAACTCGACCGTATGGCCATCGGCTTGATGATCCTGTTCTGCATGATCTGGGGCGTGCAGCAGGTGGCGATCAAGCTGGCGAGTACAGGGATTTCGCCGGTGTGGCAGGCCGGCTTGCGCTCGATCGTGGCAACGGTGATCGTCCTCGGCTGGACATTCGTGCGCCGGGTGAACGTGTTCCAGCGTGACGGCACGCTGCTGCCCGGCCTGCTTGCGGGCTTGCTCTTTGCGGCCGAGTTCGCGCTGATCTTCATCGGCCTGCAACACACCAGCGCTTCGCGCGGGGTCATCTTCCTCTACACCGCGCCCTTCTTTGTCGCGCTCGGCGCGGTCTGGCTGCTGCCGCAGGAGCCGATGCGGCGGGCCCAGTGGGCGGGCATGGCATTGGCCTTCGCGGGCGTGCTGATCCTGTTCGGCGAAGGGCTGATCTCGTCGGCCGGCGGAGAGTGGGTCGGCGACCTGCTGATCCTGATCGGCGCGGGCTTCTGGGCGGCGACCACGCTGACCGTCAAGGCAACGGCGCTGATCCGCATCAGTGCCGAGAAGACCCTGCTCTACCAGCTCGGCGTGTCAGCGCTGGTGCTGCCGCTGCTGTCACTGATCCTCGGCGAACCCGGGGTGTTCGCGCCGAGTCCGCTGGTCTGGGCGAGCATGTTGTTCCAGGTCGTCATCGTCGCCGGCGTCAGTTATGTCGGCTGGTTCTGGCTGGTGCGGCATTACCCGGCGACACGCTTGTCGACCTTCTCCTTCCTGACGCCGGTGATGGGCGTGCTGGCAGGCGGCCTGTTCCTCGGCGAGGAGCTGTCGCAGACGGTGTTCCTGGCGCTGGGACTGGTGGGCGCGGGAATCTGGGTGGCGAACCGGCCTGGATGAGCCGGGCTCATCCTTGATCGTGCGTGGCGGCGGGCCGGGCGAGATGTCTCGCGACGGCGTGCGCCACCAGGGGCTGCAAGGCCTGCGTGCGCGCCTCGGTGGTCGCAAGGTCGAGCAGCGCCCGGCGCATCTGCGGCGTCCAGAACATTTCGATGTGCCTTGCGATCGAGACTGCCGCCTCGTTGCGATCCGGGTAGGCGGCGAAGTAGTCGCCGATGCGGTTGGCCATGCGGACGAGATTGTCGATATCCATGTCGGGGCTCAGGCGGTGATCGTGTCGGGAAATGTGTAGGCGGTGCAGCGCTGGCCGCGGGCGAAACCGACCAGGGTGAGGCCGGCGCTTTCCGCCAGTCGCACCGCATGGGCCGTCGGCGCCGACACCGCGGCGAGGCAGCCGATGCCGGCCGCCGCGGTCTTGTGCACCATCTCGTAGCTGGCGCGACTGGTGACGAGGACGAAGCCCGCACGCGGATCGTTGCCCCAGCGCAACTGGGCGCCGATGAGCTTGTCGAGCGCGTTGTGGCGCCCCACGTCCTCGCGCACCAGCTGGACCTGGCCGCTGGCCGACACCCAGGCAGCGGCATGCGCGCCGCCGGTGAGGCGGTGCAGGACCTGCTCCTGCCCCAGTTCGTCGAGCGCCCGCGCCAGCGCAGCACGGGATACGCCAGAACGATGTTCGAGCGTGGCGACCGGACGCAGCGCCGCCGCCAGGCTGTCCACCCCGCACAGGCCGCAGCCGGTGCGCCCGGCCAGCGTGCGCCGGCGGTGCTTGAGCTGGACGAAGTGCTCGGCGGCCAGCTCGATGCGGACCTCGATGCCCTGGCCGACGGACACGATGTCCATGCCGTAGATGTCCTGGCGGCGCGACACGATGCCTTCGGTCAGGCTGAAGCCGTAGGCGAAATCCTCCAGATCGCTCGGCGTCGCCAGCATCACCGCGTGCGAGATGCCGTTGTAGACCAGGGCGACCGGCGTCTCTTCGATCAGGGTCTCGCACGCCTCATGGGCCGACAGCGGGTCCGGCCCCGTCCATGTCGATCGGGTTACGGTGACGTGTTCGTGCGGCAGCATCGCCTCGTCCGCGGCGCAGGCGTTCGCCAGGCGGTGGTCGGGCGAGCGGGCAGGCGGCTCAAGCATCGGCCTGCTCCTTGGCGGCGGCGCGCTGGCCCTTCAGGTAGGCCTGCTGGCGGGCGCTGAAGTCGCGGTGGCGCTGCTGCCAGCCGGAAGGCTGGCTGACCGCGACCACCTGTACCGCCGTGACCTTGTACTCGGGGCAGTTGGTCGCCCAGTCGGAATTGTCGGTGGTGATGACGTTGGCGCCGGACTCGGGGAAGTGGAAGGTGGTGTAGACCACGCCCGGCTGCACGCGCGCGGTGACGGTGGCGCGCAGCACCGTCTCGCCGGCGCGGCTGGCGATGCCGACCCAGTCGCCGTCCTGGATGCCGCGCTCCTCGGCGTCGTGCGGATGGATCTCGAGCCGGTCCTCGGCATGCCACACGATGTTGGCGGTGCGCCGCGTCTGCGCGCCGACGTTGTACTGGCTGAGGATGCGGCCGGTGGTCAGCAGCAGCGGGAAGCGCTTGCTGGCGCGCTCGTCGGTGGGAATGTAGGCGGTGAGCATGAAGCGGCCCTGGCCGCGCACGAAGCGCTCGACGTGCATGATCGGCGTGCCTTCGGGGGCGGCCTCGTTGCACGGCCACTGGATGCTGCCCAGGCGCTCGAGCTTGTCGTAGCTGACGCCGTGGAAGCTGGGGGTGAGGCGCGCGATCTCGTCCATGATCTCGGACGGATGCGTGTAGTCCATCGGATAGCCGAGCGCGCGCGACAGCGCCATCGTCACTTCCCAGTCGGCCATGCCGGCCAGCGGTGGCATCACCTTGCGCACGCGCGAGATTCTGCGCTCGGCGTTGGTGAAGGTGCCGTCCTTCTCCAGGAAGGAGGCGCCGGGCAGGAATACGTGGGCGAACTTGGCGGTCTCGTTGAGGAAGATGTCCTGCACCACCACGCATTCCATCGCCCGCAGCGCGGCTTCGACGTGCTGGGTGTTGGGGTCGGACTGGGCGATGTCCTCGCCTTCGATGTAGAGGCCGCGGAAGCTGCCGTCGAGCGCAGCCTCGAACATGTTGGGGATGCGCAGGCCGGGCTCGGCGTCGAGCGTGACGCCCCAGGCCGATTCGAACAGCGCCCGCGTGGTGGCGTCCGACACATGGCGATAGCCCGGCAGCTCGTGCGGGAAGGAGCCCATGTCGCATGAACCCTGCACGTTGTTCTGGCCACGCAGCGGATTGACGCCCACGCCCATGCGGCCGACGTTGCCGGTGGCCATGGCGAGGTTGGCGATCGCCATCACCATGGTCGAGCCCTGCGAGTGCTCCGTCACGCCCAGGCCGTAGTAGATGGCGGCGTTGCCTTGGGTTGCGTAGAGGCGTGCCGCGCCGCGTACCGTCTCGGCCGGCACGCCGGTGAGGGCGGCGGTGGCTTCCGGCGCGTTTTCCGGCCGGGAGACGAACTCGCACCACCGGCGGAAGGACGCCGCCTCGCAGCGCTCGGCCACATAGGTCGTGTCGACCAGGCCCTCGGTGACGATGACGTGCGCCAGCGCGTTGGCCACGGCGACGTTGGTGCCGGGCATCAGCTTGAGGTGGTAGTCGGCCTGCACGTGCGGCGTCTTCACCAGCTCGATGTCGCGCGGGTCGATCACGATCAGCTTCGCGCCCTCGCGGATGCGGCGCTTGAGCAGCGAGCCGAACACCGGATGGCCTTCGGTGGGGTTGGCGCCGATCACCATCACCACGTCGGCCTGCAGCACCGACTCGAAGGTCTGCGTGCCGGCCGATTCGCCCAGCGTCTGCTTGAGGCCGTAGCCGGTGGGCGAATGGCACACGCGGGCGCAGGTGTCGACGTTGTTGTTGCCGAAGGCCGCGCGCACCAGCTTCTGCACCAGGTAGGTTTCCTCGTTGGTGCAGCGCGAGGACGTGATGCCGCCCACCGCGCTGCGGCCATGTTTGGCCTGGATGCGGCGGAACTCGCTGGCGGCGTGGTTCAGTGCCTCGTCCCAGCTCACGGTGCGCCAGGGCTCGTCGATGGTGTTGCGGATCATCGGCGTGGTGATGCGGTCGGGGTGGGTGGCGTAGCCCCAGGCAAAGCGGCCCTTCACGCAGGAGTGGCCCAGGTTGGCCTTGCCGTCCTTGTGCGGCACCATGCGCACGACCTCGTTGCCCTTGAGCTCGGCCTTGAACGAGCAGCCCACGCCGCAGTAGGCGCAGGTGGTGGTGACGCTCTTCTCCGCCTGGCCCATCCGGATGACGCTCTTTTCCATCAGCGTCGCGGTCGGGCAGGCCTGCACGCAGGCGCCGCAGGACACGCAGTCCGATTCGAGGAAGGACTGCTGGATGCCGGCGGTGACGCGGGACTCGAAGCCGCGGCCGGAAATCGTCAGCGCGAAGGTGCCCTGGATCTCCTGGCAGGCGCGCACGCAGCGGTTGCAGACGATGCACTTGGCCGGGTCGTAGCTGAAGTAGGGGTTGGAGCTGTCGGGCGCGACCGCGCTGGCGGCGTCGAAATGGTTGCGTCCGTCCATGCCGTAGCGCACCTCGCGCAGGCCCACCACGCCGGCCATGTCCTGCAGCTCGCAGTTGCCGTTGGCCGGACAGGTGAGGCAGTCGAGCGGGTGGTCGGAGATGTACAGCTCCATCACGCCGCGGCGCAGTTCGGCCAGGCGCGGGCTCTGCGTGCGCACCACCATGCCGGCTTCGACCGGCGTGGTGCACGACGCCGGCGTGCCGCGGCGGCCTTCGATCTCGACCAGGCACAGCCGGCACGAGCCGAAGGGCTCCAGGCTGTCGGTGGCGCACAGCTTGGGGATGCGGTTGCCGGCCAGCTCGGCCGCGCGCATCACCGAGGTGCCGGCGGGTACGGTGACGGGCTCGCCGTCGATGACGAGCGTCACCATCTCGCTGGAAGTGCGCTGCGGCGTGCCGTAGTCGGGTTCGCGAAAGATCGTCATGGGGTGTCTCCTTGCCGTGCGCGGGGCGGGTCAGGCGGCTGCGGCGGTGTCGATGCCGAAGTCCTGGGGGAAGTGCTTGAGGGCCGACTGCACGGGGTAGGGCGTCATGCCGCCCATGGCGCACAGCGAGCCCGCGAGCATGGTGTCGCACAGCGAATCGAGCAGCGCGAGGTTCCGGCCGCGTTCCTCGCCGGCGATGATGCGGTCGATGACCTCCACGCCGCGCACCGAGCCGATGCGGCAGGGCGTGCATTTGCCGCAGGATTCCGCCACGCAGAAGGCCATCGCGTGGCGCGCCATCTTGGCCATGTCCACCGTGTCGTCGAAGGCGACGATGCCGCCGTGGCCGACCATGGCGCCGATGGCGGCGTACTGCTCGTAGTCCAGCGGCACGTCGAACTGCGTCGCCGGCACGTAGGCGCCGAGCGGGCCGCCGACCTGTGCGGTGCGCAGGGGCCGGCCGCTGGCGCTGCCGCCGCCGAAGTCCTCCAGCAGCTCGCGCAGGGTGACGCCGAAGGCCTTCTCGACCAGGCCGGTGTGACGCAGGTTGCCGGCGAGCTGGAAGGGCAGGGTGCCACGCGAACGCCCGAGGCCGTAGTCGCGGTAGAAAGCGGCGCCGCGGGCAAGGATGAGCGGCACCGCGGCCAGGCTCATGACGTTGTTGATCACCGTGGGCTGGCCGAACAGGCCGGCGATCGCCGGCAGCGGCGGCTTGGCGCGCACCACGCCGCGCTTGCCTTCCAGGCTTTCCAGCATCGCGGTTTCCTCGCCGCAGATGTAGGCGCCGGCGCCCATGCGCACCTCGAGCTCGAAGGCGCGGCCGCAGCCGGCCACGCTCGCGCCGAGCCAGCCGGCGGCGCGGGCGCGCCCAATGGCCGCCTGCAGGGTGCGGAAGGCATGGGGATATTCGGAGCGCACGTAGATGTAGCCCTGCGTCGCCCCCACCGCGAGGCCGGCGATGGTCATCCCTTCGATCAGGCAGTAGGGGTCGCCTTCCATCAGCATGCGGTCGGAGAAGGTGCCGGAGTCGCCCTCGTCGGCGTTGCAGGCGATGTACTTCTGCGCCGCCGGGGTGTCGAGCACCGTCTTCCACTTGATGCCGGTCGGGAAGGCCGCGCCGCCGCGTCCGCGCAGTCCGGAGTCGGTCACCGCCTGCACGACGTCGGCGGGCGCGAGCGCGATCGCGCGCTTCAGGCCCTCGAAGCCGCCGTGGGCGAGGTAGTCGTCCAGGCTCAGCGGATCGGTGAGGCCGACGCGGGCGAAGGTGAGCCGCTCCTGGCGGGCGAGGAAGGGGATCTGCGCGGTGAGGCCGTGGCACAGCGGGTGGGCGGCGCCGTGGTGGAAGCCGGCGTCGAACAGGCCGGGCACGTCTTCGGGCTGCACCGGGCCGTAGGCCACACGACCCTGGGGCGTGACCACCTCGACCAGGGGTTCGAGCCAGAACAGCCCGCGCGAGCCGTTGCGCACGATGTCGACGGCGATGCCGCGTGCATCCGCTTCCCGGCGGATGGCGCGGGCGACCTGCTCGGCGCCGAGCGACAGCGCACCGGAATCGATCGGAACGTAGATGCGGGCGCTCATGCCGTGACTCCTTTGCCGGAGGTGGCTCGAAGTTCGGCCACCAGGGCATCGAAGCGGCGCGGGCTCATCCGGCCGTGGATGTCGTCATCGACGCGGATGGACGGCGAGCAGGCGCAGTTGCCCAGGCAATACACCGGCTCCAGCGTCACTGCGCCATCGGCGCTGGTCTGGTGGACGTCGATGCCCAGCGCGGCCCGGACATGCGCCTCGAGGGCGTCCGCGCCCATCGCCAGACAGGATTCGGCGCGGCACACCTGCACCACGTGGCGGCCCGGCGGCGTGCGGCGGAAGTGGTGATAGAAGCTGACCACGCCCTGCACTTCGGCGCGCGACAGGTTGAGCGCCGTCGCGATGCGCGGCAGGGCCTCGTCGGGTATGTAGCCCCAGGCGTCCTGGATGGCGTGGAGGATGGGCAGGGTGGCGCCCGGGAGAGTGCGGTGGGCCTGGATGAGGGCATCCAGGTCCGCGGTTTTCGGCAAGGGGGTCGTCATCGTCATTGCTCCGCGGCGGCGTTCAACGACGGGACGATAGGCGAGGCGTTAATTCCGACGAAGCGAATTATTCAGAAGATTTGTTCGGTTTAATCGAACAAGAGGCTTCAGCCCGAAGGCGGGAGCTGTGCGGCAAGCGCGAACAGGGCCGCGCTCAGGGGCGGCTGCGGATCGCGCGCCAGGGTGACGAGTCCGGTCCGCCATTCGACGCAGGGTGAGACCAGGCGCAGCGCGTGAAGGCCTTCCGAGGCGCCGATGAGGGAGAGCACGCTGCGCGGCAGGATGCCGTTCCACGGGCCGGCGCGGACGTGGGCGAGGATGCTGGTCAGGGAGTTGGTCTCGAGCCCCACGCGCGGCGCGCACCCCAGTTCGGCGAACACGCGGTCGACCGTCTGCCGGTGGTGCATGTCGCGCGACAGCAGGCAGAGCGGCTCGGCGGCGGCGTCGCGCCAGGCGATGTCGTCCGCTGCCGCCCGCGGGCCGCCGCTGCGGGTGATGAACACCAGGTCTTCCGCCCACAGCGGCAGGCAATGCAGGTCGGGCGAGGTGGCCGACTCGGTGTAGAGGACGCCGGCCTCGAGCTGGAAGTCGCGCAAGGCCCCGAGGATGGCCTGGGTGCTGGCCGAACGCACGTCGATGTCCACCCGTGGGTGCCGCAGCGCGAAGGGCGAGGTGAGCGAGGACACCACTGCGAGTGCCGTCGGGATCACGCCCAGGCGCAGCTGGCCGCCCAGGCCGCCGCGCAAGGCGTCCAGCGCCTGGTGCAGTTCTCCGGCGCCGGCAGCCGCGCGGCGGGCGTGCGCGAGCACGCATTCGCCTTCGGCGGTGAGGCGCACGAAGGATTTGCCACGCTCCACCAGGACAACCCCCAGCTCCTGCTCCAGCTCGCGAATCGCCGTGGACAAGGTGGAGGGCGACACGTGGCAAGCCGTTGCCGCGCGGCCGAAGTGGCGTTCATCGGCGAGCGAAATCAGGTAGAGATATTTGCGGGAAATCATGACGGGAAGGGGGGCGAAGGATTTTTCTAAGCGGCGCTCGAAAAACTGTAATGGCCCGATCGGATGCGAGTCCCTAGATTACGTCTCGCTCTCGAAACATTTTCATTACAGGAGACGACATGAGCAAGCGGGCGAGTATTCCAATTCAGATCTTCGATGCGAGCACGACCCAGTCGAATGCGACGGTCGCTTTGCCGCCAAAGGTTTTCAACGACCCGGAATTCTTCGATTTCGAAATGGATGCCGTTTGGGGCCACGAATGGTTCTGTATTGGCCATGTCAATGATATTCCGAATCCGGGCGATTACTACACGTTGTCGGTCGGCAAGGATCCGCTGATGATCGTCCGTCAGCAGGATGGTTCGGTGAAGGTGCTGGCGAACGTATGCCAGCACCGTGGCCTGCTGCTGGCCGAAGGCCGCGGCAATGTGCGCCGTATCCGCTGCCCCATGCATTCCTGGGTGTATGACCTGAGCGGAGCGCTGACTTCGGCGCCCGGGCTGAATGAAGATCCGACTTTCGACAAGAAGGAAGCCTGTCTGCCGGTCATTCGTTCCGAAATCTGGGAAGGTTTCCTGTTCATTACCTTCGACGAAAGCATCGCACCGCTGGCGCCCCGTCTGGAAAAGCTCAAGGGTCAATTGACGAATTACCAGATGTCCACCCTCCATGCCGCAGAGCCGCTGAACATGGAATTCAACGAGTGGAACTGGAAGCAGTACATGGACGAGTGCTATCACTGCCTCCATCTGCACGGCCAATCCTGGGGCAGCATGCACAAGATTTCTGCCGAGCGCCTGGACGAGGATGCAATCTACAACGATCCGCAGAACGGCATCATTGCTTACGACCTGGTGTCCGAGTTTCCTGATGCCAGCCCCACCAAATCGGGCAAGGCCGCGCATCCGATTCTTCCGTTGCTGACCGAAGAGCAGCGTTCGCGCCTGGCCTACATCACGGTGGCGCCCAATCTGCTGATCGTCGCGATGCCGGACAAGGTCAAGTATTTCCTCTGGTTGCCGCATTCGGCCAAGCAGTCCTGGTACAGCGCAACCTGGCTGTATCCGCAAGCGACCCTGGAGGATCCCGAATTCAAGGAACGCTGGCTGCGCGAGCGCGAGGAACTCTATCCGGTGATGGTCGAGGACTATTCCGCGTGGCGCCGTTATCAGGTCGGAGGGGAGTCCCGCTTCGCGCCGCGT
The DNA here is from genome assembly GCF_001051995.2 of Thauera humireducens. Taxonomy (NCBI): domain Bacteria; kingdom Pseudomonadati; phylum Pseudomonadota; class Betaproteobacteria; order Rhodocyclales; family Zoogloeaceae; genus Thauera; species Thauera humireducens. Next base: position 3,401,195 of record NZ_CP014646.1, read on the forward strand.
GGCCGCCTCAGTGCGCATGAGCGTGTCATCGGGCGTTATCAGGACTGGCTTGTGGACAAGTATCGCAAGGCGGACGCCGCAAACGTCTGATCGGGGCTCTTGATGCAAGCACATCAGAACGCAATTGAAGTCGAGATTGCGGCCAGGACGGTCACCGGCGGGCGAAACGTCGCCTTCGATCTGGTGGCCGTCGATGGGGGCGATCTGCCCCCCTGGACCGCAGGATCGCATATCGAACTGCGGTGGACCGCCGATGGGCAGGAATACATTCGTCAGTATTCGTTGTGCGGCGAATCCTTTTCCGGACCCAGGTGGCGCATTACCGTGCTGCGGGAAAAGAAAAGCCGGGGCGGATCGGCTTTCCTGTGCGATCGCGCCGAGGTCGGCATGCGTCTGCAGGTCCGCGGGCCGCGCAACAACTTTCCGTTCGTACCCGACCAGCGTGTCACGCTGATCGGGGCCGGTATCGGCATCACGCCCATCCTGCCGATGGCATTCGAGGCCGAGGCGCAGGGTTGCGACTGGCGGCTGATCTATCTCGTCTGCGAGCGCCAGGATGTGAGTCTGCGCGAAACCCTGAACAAGCTGCCGCAGGAGCGGGTGTTTTACCGCTATGCAGCCGAGACGGGGCGCATGAATCTCGAGGAGTGGGCGAGCACGCTGGGGGCGGGCGATTCCGTGTTCGCCTGCGGTCCGCTGCGTCTGCTGGATGACCTGGTAGCCATCCATGAGGCCCGGCCGGCCTGGAAGCTGCACCTGGAGCGCTTCGAGAACCCGAACAAGACGGTGGGTGAAGCCGAGGCCTTCGATCTGGTCCTGGCGCGCAGCGGCAAGCAGTTCCGTGTCGAACCGGGCGAGACGATCCTCGAAGTGCTGCGCCGCGACGGCATGAACCTCGAATGGTCGTGCTGCGACGGCGTGTGCGGCACCTGCGAGCAAGTGGTGCTGGAGGGCGTGCCCGACCACCGGGACGCGGTCCTGTCGCCCGAGGAGCGGCAGGCGAACAGCCACATGATGATCTGTGTTTCGCGCGCATTGACGCCTTCATTAACTCTGGATCTCTGAAAGACCATGGCGACGATTAGAAAAGTGGTGGTGACCGGTGGCTCGGGCCGCGTCGGAACCTATGTGTTGCGCGAGCTGATGGCGCAATTCGATGTGACCAACGCCGATCTCGTGGCGGGTCGGGTGGATACCCGATACGTGCAGGCGGACGTGATGAATCTCGATTCCCTGCGTCAGGCCTTCAAGGGCGCGGATGCCGTGGTGCACCTGGCTGCCATCGACTTCGACTGGAAAGCCGCGCCCGAGAAGTACATCGACGTCAACGTGCGCGGTACCTGGCACGTGCTGCAGGCCGCTGCGGAAACAGGCGTCAGCAAGGTGGTGCTGTGTTCGAGCATTTCAGCCTGTGGCCTGTCCGAGATGCGCCCCGACTGGCGGCCGCAGAGCCTGCAGGTCGACGAGCGCCACGAATGCCGTCCGGTGCAGGCCTACAGCGTGAGCAAGCTGGTGATGGAGCAGATGGGCCTGAGCTTCGTCCATGGCAGCAACATGGACGTGATCTGCCTGCGGCCGCTGGCGGTCGTCATGCCGGAGAGCTTTGCCGAGTACGTGAAGTTCGTCGAAGCGCCCGACCGCAACTGGCTGTTCTACTACGTCACCGCCGCCGATGTGGCGCGCGGCTTTCGTGCCGCGCTCGAGGTCGAGGGGCTGCGCTACGGCACCTTCTTCCTCAGCGCCGACGACACCAGCCGTCCCGAGCCGACCCTGGAGTGGTATCGCAGCCGCTTCGGCGAGCTGCCCGAGCTCAACAACCCGCGTGTGTTCAAGCAGCAGCCGCGTGCCTCGATCTTCTCGTCGGCCAAGGCCCGGGATCTTCTGGGCTGGACACCGACGTCCGACTATCTGGAACTGCGCAAGACCTGGCTTTGACCTTTCTCGGGAGCACGAATCATGATCACAACCGTTAAACCCGGCGCGGTGGATTGGACCGGAGACAATCCGTTCGTCTACCTCAAGACCGACCCCGAAGGCGACTGGTGTGCCCTGGCGCTCTACTTCCGCATCGCACTGTCGCCGCATGGCGTCGGTCAGGCGATGCTGGTGCTCGAGGCGCCTTACCAGCCCGAGTACCCCAAGGCGCGACGCCTGATGCTGACCGACAACCCGGTCATGGCCCGCTACCTGGTCGATGACTTCGTCAAGCACTTCGGACTGTTCCGTCCCTGCACCGCGCTGCTCGACAGCGTCAGCATCGTCGGCGGTGCGCAGTTCTCCTGCCACGACGAGGGCAAGGGCCTGCACATCCAGCGCGCGACGCATGCGCAGGAAGGCCTGAGCCTGGAAATGCACTGGGAGGGCCTGCAGCGCCCCTTCATGGCAGCGGTGCCGGCCGACAAGACCCAGACCGGCGTGCACGAGATGTTCTCCGTCTTCCAGCCGGCCACGAGCGGCTGGGTGGCGGTCAATGGCGAGCGTCTGCCGGGCGCGACCGTGGAGCGGGACTTCTTCGGCAGCCGTGCGGCGTCTGCGGCGCTGGCCTTCAGCGAAACCTGGGTGCAGGCGTCCCATGGACAGGCTTGAGCATTCGGCGGCGGCCGCCGACACCCTCGCCGCAGAAAAGGTCATGGCCGTGCGTCCGCAGTGCATCGGCGTGCGCCGCCTGCGTGACGTGATCGCCGACTGTGCGCAGCGCATCTTCCATGCCGGCCCGGATTATCGGTCGCCACAGGAGATTCCCGCGCCGGTGCTGCATTCGGCGGCGCAGGCCGCGGTGTTCGAGGGCTGGAGCGCATCGGTCGACGAGGCGATCGCGGCCCTGCGCGCGGGGCGCATCCGCACCGCCTCGGCCCAGGCGCACCGGCTGCTGGTGCCCTTGTCGGGCGTGCTGAGCGCCTCGATGACGGTGTTCGAGATTGCCGATCCGGCGCAGGCGCTGGCGCCGGTGTGGGTTGCGCTCAACGAAGGGCAGACCCACGCCACCCGCCTGGGACGTCTCGACGACGGCCTGGTGCCGCATCTGCGCTGGCTCAACGGCGCGTTCGCCGACTGGCTGACGGGCGGCTTCGAGACGCCTCTCGATCTGCTGCCCTTGCTGGCCGAGGCGCGCGCGCAAGGCGATGACTGCCATGCCCGCACCGTGGTGGGCTCGCAGTTGGTGAGCGCGGCGCTGCTGCGACGCAGCCCCCCGGTCAGCGAGGATGTCCGCGCCTTCCTGTCCGAGTCGCCGGCCTTTGCGCTCAATGTGTGGATGGGGGCGACTGCCCTGGCGGCCAGTGCGGCAGAAGGGGTGGAAGGCGCCTCCATCGTCACCCGGGCGGGTGGCAACGGGGTCGAGTTCGGCATCCAGCTCGCGTCCCGTCCGGGGCAGTGGGTCTGCGTCCCGGCACCCGTTCCGCAAGGGACGATCGAGCCGGCACACCAGGGGCGGCAGGCCGTGGGCGCCCTGGGCGACAGCGCGGTGGTGGATTTCGCCGGCCTGGGCGGGCAGTCGCTGCAGTTTGCGCCGCTGGTCGCGCAAGGGGTGGCGGGGTCGCTGCCGGCCGATGCGGCACAGCGCGCCGTGCAGGTGCTGGCCAGCAAGGCGCCACCGCTGGTCCGGGGCCTGTGCGCGACGGCGGCGGCATCCTGTGTTGCGGCCGGCGTCGGACCGCTGGTGCTGATCGGCATGATCGACGCCCAGGGCGTGGCCGGACGGATCGGCGGGGGCGTGGTCGATGTACCCGCCACGCTGTTCGAACGCGCGCTGCAGGCACACTGAGGAGCGCCGCATGTCATCCCTGTACCGACTCGGCCTGACCGCAATGCGCGACGCGATCGCGCGTGGCGAGTGCTCGGCGGACGATGTCTGGCTCAGCTGCCGCGGACAGATCGAGCGTCATGAGCCCGCCGTGCGTGCCTGGCGGCAACTGTGGCCCGAAGCCGGGTTCGAGGCAGAAGTCAGGAAGGGCGCACTGCGCGGTCTCCCGATCGGCGTCAAGGACACCATCGACGTGTGCGGCCTGCGCGCCGAACGGGGCTCGGCGATCTGGCAGGGGCGCACGCCGCAGGCGGATGCGGCGTGTGTCAGCGCGCTGAAGCAGCTGGGTGCGCGGGTGATGGGCAAGACGGTCACCACCGAGTTTGCCTATTTCACGCCCGGCGCGACCGCCAATCCCCACCGCCTGACGCACACCCCGGGTGGCTCGTCCAGTGGCTCGGCGGCCGCCGTGGCGGCGGGCATGGTGCCACTGGCCCTGGGTTCGCAGACCGCGGCCTCGGTGATCCGGCCGGCCGCCTACTGTGGCGTGGTCGGCTACGTGGCTACCGTGGGCAACCACGCTTCGCGCGGCATCATGCCGCTGGCGCACAGTCTGGATTCGCTGGGTTTTCTTGCCCGCGACGTGGCGGACGTGCAGTACGTCCAGGCCTTGCTGGGCCGTGCCGCAAGCACGGCAGAACCGCCGAAACGTCCGCCACAAGCGGTGCTGGCGATCGACGGCAGCGCGTTTGGCACGGTCGCCCCCGAGATGCTGGCGCTGCATCAACGTGCGGTCGACACGCTGCGTGCCTGCGGCGTGCAGGTCGAGTGCGATGCCTCCGAATTGCTCGGGGCCGAGGGTGGCCTGGCATGGGTCGAGGCGCACCGGCGGCTGATGGCCTACGAAGCCGCTCAGACCCTGGCATTCGAATACGACACGCATCGCGATCAGCTGAGTCCGGCCCTGAGTGCCTTGATCGAGGAGGGCCTGGCGATCGACGGCGAGCAATACGACGCCTTGCGTACGCAGCGGGACAGTGCGCTGGCGCGGTTCGTGCTGGTCATGCGCCGCTACGACGCGATCCTGGCGCCGGCCGCGCCCGGCGCTGCGCCTGAAGGTCTGGCCGCGACCGGGCGTCCCGATCAGAGCCGGCCGTGGCAATGGCTGGGGGCCCCACAGGTGACCTTGCCTGCGGGCGTGTCGTCATGCGGCCTTCCTCTGGGGCTGCAACTGATCGGCGCGCATCGCAATGATCACGTGCTCCTCGGCCTTGCCCGCTGGATACAGGATGAATTGGGGTGGCGTGGACGAGTTCCACAGCCTTTTGATTAACCGCGTCAATTTTCAGGCCAGATCAGGTGGGCCAAACAACAAATTAAAACAGGTGACAAGAAGCACCGGTCTGCGCGTTTCACGCAGGGCGGATGAGTCGGTATTTCCATCGATCGTTCCCATCCCGTAAACCAAAGGAGTCATGAAGCATGAAAACCAAAGCAATCCGGCGTCTCGCCATTTCCGCATTGTTCGCGCTGAGCTCTGCAGCGAGTGCGCAGACTTATGTCTGGGACATGCCCAACGAGTACCCGGCGACGTCCGTGCAAGGGGAGGGTGACCGTCACTTCGCCGAACTGCTCAAGACCAAGAGCCAGGGCGACATCAAGATCGTGCATCACTTCGGTGCCTCGCTCGGTTTCCGGTCCAAGGATCAGCTCGATGCCGTGGCCGATGGCGCAGTCGTGATCGCCAACACCTTCGTGCCGCCCCTGGGCGGGATCAACCCCATCTTCGTGCTGTCGTCGCTGCCCTTCCTGGTGTCGAACGCGAGTGAAGCCTACATGCTGTACGAGGTCGCCCGGCCCTACTACGACAAGGAGCTTGCGCGCTACAACCAGAAGCTGCTGTACGCGTCGCCGTGGCCGGCCAGCGGACTCTGGGGTTCGCGCACGTACGACAAGCCCGAGGCGGTGAAGGGGCTGAAGATGCGGACCTATGACCCCAACGGCACGCTTGTCTTCAAGGCGGCAGGCGCCGCGCCGGTGCAGCTGAGCTGGGCCGACATCGTGCCGCAGCTGACCACGGGCGGGATCGAGGGCGTCCTGACCTCGATCGAGTCGGGTCTGAGCGCCAGTTTCAACGACTACGCCAAGCACTTCACCGCACTCAACTACGACACCACCATCAACATGGTGACGATGAACCTCGACACCTGGAACAAGCTGCCGGCCGCCGGCCAGAAGGCGGTGCTCGATGCGGCGAAGGAAACCGAGTTGTTCCTGTGGGGCAATATCGACAAGGTGATCCAGCGCAACTACGACACCGCCGCCAAGCGCGGGGTCACGATTGCGGAAAAGGTCGATCCGGCCTTCCGCCGCTATCTGCAGGAGCAGGCCGAGCCGGTGATTGCCGCGTGGGTGAAGCGCGCCGGCAAGGATGGTGAGGCCTTGATCGCCGAATACCGCCAGCGCCAGAAGGTGGCGACCACGGTGGCCGCCAACGGGAGTGCCAACTGATCATGCGCCATTTCCTCTCGCTGGTGGATCTTCTCACGCGTGCGGGGGCCATCATGGCGGCGGTGATCGTCGCCGCCATGGTTGGGCACATCCTGCTGGAAATCGTGCTGCGCGCGGTGTTCGACAGTTCGACCTACGTGCTCGACGAATTCGTCGGCTACGGCGTGGCGGCCAGTACCTTCCTCGGCCTGGGCTACACGCTGGAGCAGGGCGGGCTGATCCGGGTCAACATCCTGCTTGCCCGCATCCGCAGCCGCGCGATGCGTCAGCTGACCGAAGTGACCTGTGTCGCGGCCTGCTTCGGTGTGTTCGCGATGGTGTGGCTCTATTTCTGGAGCAGCATCTCGCGCAACTGGACGCGTGGCGCGGTCAGCGAAACGGTCGCCCAGGTGCCGTTGTGGATTCCCGAGGGGCTGTTGCTGCTAGGTCTCAGCATCTTTTTGCTGCAACTCGTGGCCTATGCCATACGTATCGTGTCCGGCGAACCGATGATCGGCGAGCGCGGCCCGGTCGCTGCGGCGGAGTGAGGAGACCGACATGGAAGCATTCATTTCTGCTGCGGTGGTGCTGGCGCTGATCTTCATCGCGCTCGGCTTCGGGGTCTGGATCTTTTCCGGGCTGTTGCTGGTGGCGGTGGCCAGCCTGGCGTTCGTGGCCGATTTCTCCGTCGACCGGATCGGTGTCATCGCCAAGTCGGTGATGTGGAAGAGCGCAAGTACCTGGGAGCTGGCGGCGATCCCGCTGTTCCTGTGGATGGGCGAGATCATCTTCCGCTCCGACATCTCCGAGCGCCTGTTCCGCGGTCTGACGCCGCTGGTCGAGTGGCTGCCGGGGCGCTTGCTCCACACCAACGTGATGGGCTGTACCTTGTTCGCCGCGGTCAGCGGTTCGACCTCGGCCACCACGGCAACGGTGGGCAAGATCACCACCACCGCGCTGGCCGAGCGCGGCTATGACCGCAGCCTCTCGCTCGGTTCGCTGGCGGGCGCCGGCAGTCTGGGTCTGCTGATTCCGCCGTCGATCATCATGATCATCTACGGCGTGCTGGCCGAGGTGTCGATCGCCAAGCTGTTTGCCGCCGGCGTGATTCCGGGGCTGATGGTGGCGGCCATCTTCTCGACCTACATCATGATCCGCTGCGTCATGCGGCCCGAACTGGCGCCGGCCAGCCTGGGGGGCATCACGCTGCGGAAGCTGATCGGTGCCTTCGTCGATCTGGTGCCGATCGGCATCCTGATCGTGGCGGTGCTGGGCGGGATCTACTCGGGCATCGTCACGCCGTCCGAGGCCGCGGCAGTCGGCGTGTTCGCGGCCATCGTGCTGACGGCGATCCTGCGCAAGCTGACGTGGTCGGTGATCACCGATTCCCTGATGGCGGCGGTGCGCACCTCGTGCATGGTGTGCTCGATCCTGGTGGCGGCGGCCGTGCTTGCGACCGCGATCGGCTACATGCACATTCCGGACGGGCTGACCAAGGCGATCGCGGCGATGGAGCTCTCGCCCTGGACCCTGCTGCTGTTGATCGCGGCGCTCTACATCGTGCTGGGCTTGTTCCTCGACGGGATCTCGATCGTGGTCATGAGCCTGCCGGTGACGCTGCCGATCATGGTTCAGGCGGGGTTCGATCCGGTCTGGTTCGGTGTGTTCCTCGTGCTGATGGTCGAACTGGGGCAGGTCACGCCGCCGGTGGGCTTCAACCTGTTCGTGCTGCAAGGCATCACCGGGTCGAACCTGAGCACGGTGGTGTATGCCGCCTTCCCCTTCTTCCTGCTGATGTGCCTGGCGGTCGTGATCATCAGTTTCGCGCCGTCGATCGTGCTCTATCTGCCCGATCTGCTCGTGAAGTAGGGGGCACTGCGTCTGTATGCGGCGCGGCAGGCGGCCTTCGCAAGTCCGCCTGCCGTACTGCCTCGGGAGCGTCTCGGTCTTGCGGGATGCTTCGGGGTGAGGTCAGGGTGAGGCGGGGCGTGACAAGGGTCGATTCATTGCAGGGCTGGAGCGGGAACTTCCTGGGCATCGTCGCAATGGTGTTCGGCGTGGCGATGTTCGCGCTCGTCGATGCCATCCTGAAGCTGCTGGTCGCGCATTACCCACCCTTGCAGGTGGCCGGCCTGCGAGGCCTTGTCGCCCTGCCTGTACTGCTCGTCTGGATTCATCGGCGGCGCGCGTGGCGGTCGCTGATCCGGGTCCGTGTGCCGCTCCAGCTCATGCGAGGGATGTTGGCCGTGGGCATGCTCGTGCTCCTGACCCTCGGTTATCGCGATCTGCCGCTGGCCAACGCCTACACCCTGTATTTCGTCGCGCCCCTGCTGATGACCTTGCTCGCCGGCCCCCTGCTCGGCGAAAGGGGGGCGGCGGTGCACTGGTATGCCCTGGTCGGTGGCCTGCTCGGCGTACTGATCGCGCTGCGCCCGGGGGGAGAGGCGTTCTTCAACTGGGCGGGACTGTTCATCGTGGGCGCGGCCTTCTGCTATGCCGGTGTCGCCGTTCTGACCCGCCTGGGAAGCCGGACCGACTCCAAGGAGAGCCTGATGTTCTGGATGATGGCGATGATGGCGGTTCTGCCCAGTGCGCTCGCCCTTCCAGACTGGATGCCCATTCGAGACGAGCACGTGTGGTTGCTGGTCGCACTGGCGCTGGTCGGCTTCCTGGCGCAACTGGGCATCACCGAGGCCTTCCGCCATGGCCAGGCTTCGGTGGTGGCCCCCTTTGAATACACCGCGCTGGCCTGGGGTGTCGGCGTGGACTGGCTGATCTGGAGCGTGCTCCCGGGGGTGCATACCCTGGTGGGCGGTGTGGTGATCCTGCTGTCGGGACTCTATGTCCTCAGGCACGAACTGCGGCGCTCAGACGCTGCAATCGGAGAAGGTGAAAGGAAATGAAATATCTGCATGCAATGGTACGTGTCTCCAACCCGGACGAATCCCTGCGTTTCTACTGCGATGCGCTCGGGCTCGAACTCATCCGCAAGCGCGAATCGGAAAAGGGGCAATTCACGAACTACTATCTGTCTGCGCCGGGCGATCATTCCGTCCAGATTGAATTGACCCACAATTGGGCACCCGAAACGTATTCCGGAGGGCGTAATTTTGGTCATCTGGCATTCGGGGTTGACGATATCTATGCCGTTTGCGAAAGACTGAAGACGCATGGCGTGACGATCAATCGGCCTCCCCGTGACGGGTACATGGCTTTCGTGCGTTCTCCGGACGGGATTTCGATCGAGCTTCTCCAGAATGGCGAGCCCCTGCCGCCGCGGCAGCCATGGGTAGACATGCCCAACACGGGGAGCTGGTGAGCTTCGCTGCTAAACTCCGGTCTGGGTCACGGGCCTGTCGCGCCATCGCTGGCGTGTATTCAGGCGATGGCAGGTGCCGTGATTTGTCCGGGATGATGGTGTTCCGGACGGCCGAACGGATCAGGAGCGCTTAGCAGCATATGCGGTACACCTTCAAGCAGCTTGAGTATTTTGTCGCTGTCGCCGAATGCGGGACGATTGCGGGTGCGGCGGAGAAGGTACATGTCTCGCCGCCCTCGATATCCGTCGCAATCGCTCAGCTCGAGGAGGCGCTCGAGGTACGGCTCTTCGTACGTCAGCCCAGTGGACTTCAATTGACCGATGCCGGCAGCGAGGTCCTGAGCCATACGCGTGCGCTGCTCGAGAAGGCGCACGGACTGCAGGATTTCAGCGGTCTGGCCAAGGGGGAATTGCGGGGAAAGGTCACGCTGGGCTCGTTCATCACGCTGGCGCCCCTCGTATTGCCCGAGATCTGCCAGTCCTTTGCCGAACGGCATCCGGCTGTGAGCATCGAGTTGCTCGAGGGGAGCCAGGACCAATTGATCGGGTATTTGCGGCGCGGCATCATCGACCTTGCGATCACCTACGAGATGCACATCCCTCAGGATCTCTGGTTCGAACCCCTTGCCGGCCTGCCGCCGGTGGTGATGGTAGATGCGAATCACCGCCTGGCGACCATGTCGTCAGTGGATATCAAGGAGCTGGAGGGCGACCCCTACATTCTTCTCGACCTCCCGATCAGCCGGGATTATTTCCTGTCCATTTTCGAGAAGTCGGGCGTCTCGCCGAACGTCCGGATGAAGACGACGCATTTCGAGGTCGTCCGCTCGATGGTCGCGAACGGCATCGGCGTCTCGATTGGCGTCGTGCGTCCGGTCAACAATGCCGCGCTTGACGGCAAGCCCATCGTTTCGGTGCCGATCTCCAATCCGCTTCCTGTCCTCAATATCGGCGTCCTTTCCCGGCGCTCGGACTTCAGTCAGCTGGCCTCGGCCCTGAAGAAGCAGATTCAGCAACTCGTCACGCCCAGCCACGTGCCGGGCATGACCCCGCTCTGAGTGGCGATGACGCTTCGTTGACGCTTCAAGCGAACGAGCCGTGTTCCGGCTCCCGGGAGTCGGTGGGCTATATTCTCAGTCTGTCCACGCGCTGATGGAGTCCGTCATGTCCCGTCCCGTCGTCGAATTCTGGTACGAGTTTGCCAGCACCTATTCCTGGCTGTCGGTGATGCGCATCGAGCCGCTGGCCGAGGCGGCGGGTGTCGAGCTGGTGTGGAGGCCCTTCCTGCTCGGGCCGGTGTTCATGGCGCTGGGCTGGAACGACTCGCCGTTCAACATCTATCCGCCCAAGGGGCGCTACATGTGGCGCGATCTGGAGCGCCTGGCGGCCAAGCACCACCTGCCGTTCCGCAAGCCCAGCGGCTTTCCGCGCAACAGCGTGCTGGCGGCGCGGGTGGCGCTGGTCGGTGTGGGCGAAGGCTGGGTGGCGCCGTTCTCGCGTGCGGTGATGAACGCGAACTTTGCCGAGGATCGGGACATCGGCCAGCGCGAGGTGATTGCCGACATCCTCGCGGCGCAGGGGCTGGATGCCGAGGCGGTGATCGGCCGCGCGCTGGCCGATGCCAACAAGCTCGCACTGCGCTGCCAGACCGAGCGCGCGGCGGAGCTGGGTCTGTTCGGCGCACCGAGCTTCCGCGTCGACGACGAGCTGTTCTGGGGCAACGACCGCCTCGAGGATGCGCTGGACTGGGCGCGCGGCGTTCGAGCGCTGTAAGACGGCTGCGGACAGCGCCGCCAACCGGGGCACACAGGCGGCTTCGCTGCCTGCGTCGGTCCGCGACGTTCCTACTTCTTCTTCGCCGCCTGCTCTTCTTCGTACTTGCGCAGGCGCTCTTCGTAGCGCGCGCGGTCGCGTGCCGCGGCTTCGGCGCGGGCGGCGGCTTCTGCCTCGGTATCCGCACGCTTGGCGGCGCGTTCGGCATCGCGCGCGGCGCGTTGCGCCTCGGCCGTGGCCGCAGCGTCGTTTGCCGATCGAGCGCGGTCGCGACGGATGCGATCGGCTTCGGGGGTCGGCGCGATGTCGACATCCGGCGCGGGCACGGGGATCACGGTCGGCGCGCGGCGGGCCGCCTCGGGGTCCGGCGCGGGGGCGGCAGGCTCGGAGGGCGGGGCGAGACGCTGGCTGGCTTGCACCTCGGCCGCAGCGCGCTGACGTTGCGCGAGGTCGATCTGGCGCGCCTCGGCTTCCAGCGCGCGGGCACGCTGGATGGTGTCGAGTCGCTGGCGCTTGGCCTTGTCGATGCAGTGATTGACCATGAACGTGTCGTAGCAGCCCGCCTCGGTGGCCTTGAAGGTGGCCTCGGCCTCGTCGCGCAAGGCTTTCGCCTGCGCTTCGAGTTCGGCCCGGCGCGCATCCTCGGCGACGCGCCGCGTGCGTTCGGCCGCTTCGGCTTCGGCCTGCGGCGTGGGGGCCGGCTGGGCAAGGGCGGCCGGCGACAGCGACAGCAGGGCGACGGCGGACAGGGACAGGATGCTGCGGGGCAGGGCGGGGAAGACGCTGGGGCGGGACATGCGCGCAAGGTTCCGGGGACGATTCGCTTGGCGCGTAGAATAGCGCCTTTACCTGCTTTCGCGGCCCTGCGGCCGTGTATCCGTTCGTGATCAGTCTTCGCAATTTGCGCCTCGCGCGCGGCGCCAGGGTCCTCATCGAGGGCGCCACGCTGCAGATCCACCCCGGCTGGAAGGTCGGCCTCACCGGTGCCAACGGCAGCGGCAAGTCCAGCCTGTTCGCCATGCTGCGCGACCAACTCCACCCCGACCAGGGCGACCTCGACATGCCGCCCGGCTGGGTGATCGCGCACGTCGCGCAGGAAACGCCCGGTTTGCCGCAGCCGGCGATCGACTACGTGCTCGACGGCGACGCCGAGTTGCGCCGCATCGAGGCCGAACTGGCTGCCGCCGAGGCCGCCCACGATGGCGAGCACATCGGCGCGCATATCGGTGAACTCCACGCCCGCCTGCACGAGATCGGCGGCTATGCGGCGCGTTCGCGCGCGGCAGCGCTGCTCGACGGTCTCGGCTTCCTGCCCGCGGACATCGAGCGTCCGGTGTCCGATTTCTCCGGCGGCTGGCGCATGCGCCTGAACCTGGCGCAGGCGCTGATGTGCCGTTCCGACCTGCTGCTGCTCGACGAGCCCACCAACCACCTCGACCTCGACGCGGTGATCTGGCTCGAGGCCTGGCTGCGCGACTACCGCGGCACGCTGTTGCTGATCTCGCACGACCGCGAGTTCCTCGACGCCTGCGTCACCCACATTGCCCACATCGAGCAGCAGAGGCTCGCGCTCTATACCGGCGGCTATTCCGACTTCGAGCGCCAGCGCGGCGAGCGCCTGCTGCAGCAGCAGGCGATGTTCGACAAGCAGCAGCGCGAGATCGCGCACATGGAAGACTACATCCGCCGCTTCCGCGCCAAGGCCACCAAGGCCCGCCAGGCGCAGAGCCGGATCAAGGCGCTCGAGCGCATGGAGCGCATCGCCGCGGCGCATGTGGACACGCCCTTCACCTTCGGCTTCCGTGACGCGCCGCCGGCGCCCGACCCGCTGCTGCAGATCGAGGACGGCGCAGTCGGCTACGGCGACAAGACGGTGCTCGAGCGCATCACGCTGACCCTGCGCCCCGGCGAGCGCGTCGGCCTGCTCGGGCGCAATGGCGCCGGCAAGTCGACGCTGATCAAGCTGCTCGCCCACGAGTTGCAGCTCGCCAGCGGCCGCCGGCTGGAAGGCAAGGGGCTGGCCACCGGCTACTTCGCCCAGCATCAGCTCGAGACCCTGCGCCCGGACGAGTCGGCGCTGCAGCACATGGTCCGCCTCGACCCGCAGACGCGCGAGCAGGAGCTGCGCGACTATCTCGGCGGCTTCGACTTCCGCGGCGACGGCGTGGGCGGCACCTCCACGCCGGCGACCACCCCCTGCGGCCCGTTCTCCGGCGGCGAGAAGTCGCGCCTGGCGCTGGCGCTGCTGATCTGGCAGCGGCCCAACCTGCTGCTGCTCGACGAGCCGACCAACCACCTCGACCTCGAGATGCGCCACGCACTGACGATGGCGCTGCAGGACTACGAGGGCGCAATGGTGCTGGTGTCGCACGATCGCGCGCTGCTGCGTGCCACCTGCGATCGTTTCCTGCTGGTCGACGGCGGGTGTATCCAGCCCTTCGATGGCGACCTCGACGACTACCGCGACTGGCTCGCCACCCGCCGGGCGGAAGTCGCCGCTGCCGCAGCCTGCCCCGATCAGGCCGCCGACAAGGCTGCGCGCAAGGCCGACCGCGCCCAGGCCGCGGCCGACCGCCAGGCGCGGCTGGCCGCGCGCCGGCCGCTGGTGAAGGAGATCGAGCAGATCGACAAGCGCCTGGCCGCCTGGAACAAGGAAAAGGCCGAGATCGACGCGCAGCTTGCCGACCCGGCGCTCTACACCGGCCCGCAGGCGGGCGAGGTGCCGGCGCTCAACAAGCGCCAGGCCGAACTTGCCGGGCGCATCGAGGAGGCCGAGCTGCGCTGGCTGGAACTGCACGAGGCGTTGGAGGCGATTCCCGCCGACTGAAGCGGGCGACCTCGCAGCCTGCTGCCGATCGCCTATTCCGGCAGCCAGCGCGCGGGGTCGATGTTCCAGGCCTCGAAGTCCTCGTGGCCGACGATGCGGTCCTGCGAGCGGCGCAGATCCACGATCTCGGGCGTCATGTAGTAGCCACGGGAGTGGAACATCACCTTCACCACCGGCTGCATGAGGTTCTCGGGGTTCTGCGCCTGCACCACGGCGAGGCGGCGGCTCTCCAGGCGCACCAGCGAACCGGTGGGGTAGATGCCGACGGCGCGGATGAAGGCCTGCACCAGCGTCGGGTTGAAGTGGAACTTGCTCCACTCTAGCAGCTTGCGCAGCGCTTCGGTCGGCGCCATGCCCTTGTGATAGACGCGGTTGGAGGTGATCGCGTCATACACGTCGACGATCGCCCCCATCTGGCCGTACAGGCTGATCTCGTCGCCCTTGAGCTTGTTCGGGTAGCCAGTGCCGTCGAAGCGCTCGTGGTGCTGCGCCGCCACGTCCAGCGCGACCTGGCTGATGCCCGGCGTGCCCTGCAGGATGATCTTGCTCTGCACGACGTGGCTCTTCATCTTCAGGAACTCGGCGTCTGTGAGCTTGGCCGGCTTGTTCAGGATCTCGTCGGGTACCTTGGCCTTGCCCACGTCGTGCAGCAGGGCGCCGACGGCGATCTCGTGGATGATGTCGCGCGGCAGCTTCAGCGTGCGCGCGAACGAGGTCATCAGCGCGCACACCGAGACCGAGTGCTGGAAGGTGTACTCGTCGTGCTCCTTGAGCCGCGCCAGCGGCAGCATCGCATCCTGCTGGCGGAAGATCGAGTCGACGATGCGTTCGACCAGCGGCTCGATCTGCTCGAGCTGGATCTGCTTGCCGAGCCGGATGTCGCCCATCATGTCGCGCACGATGCGGTTGGCTTCGTTGTGCAGGCTGTGGGCACGTCCCACTTCGCGCTGCACCGCGTCGTGCCGGGGCGGTGTCGCGGTGTTCTTGGCGATCGCCTCCAGCGCCTCGTTGACCTGATGGGCGGCCTCTTCCTGTGTCGGCGCCTGCTCGACATCGAGCCCTTGGCCGATGTCGATGTAGATCTCATGCACGCCCAGTTCGCGCACCTTGGTGACGTCCTCGTCGGACTTCACCGCGAAGCGGTTGCGCAGAAAGTTATGTTCCATCCACCCGCAGTTCAGGTCGTGGATGTACATGCCGGGCTGGAGCTTCTCGATGGGGATGAGCTTGATCATCTGAATTTTGGAGTGAATTTGCCGGAATTATCCGATTCGCGTGCCGTGCCTGCCACCGGGATGTTGCCCGCTTCGAGAAGTTGACCACACTGACCGTGCTTGTCGTCGCCCGACCGACAGTGCCGGAGGCGAATGCTAGAATCGCGGCCTTGGCCAAATATTGTCTGCAGGAGTGTGCAGTGCGTATCGTCTGTCTCGACCTCGAAGGTGTGCTGGTCCCCGAAATCTGGATCGAATTCGCCGAGCGTACCGGCATCCCCGAGCTGCGCCGCACCACGCGTGACGAGCCCAACTACGACACGCTGATGAAGTACCGCCTGAACATCCTGGCGGAGAAGAAGCTGGGCCTGCCCGACATTCAGGACGTGATCGCCAGCATGGGGCCGATGGAGGGTGCGCGCGCCTTCCTCGACGATCTGCGCGACACCTACCAGGTGGTGATCCTGTCCGACACCTTCTACGAGTTCGCCAAGCCGCTGATGAAGCAGCTCGGCCTGCCGACCCTGTTCTGCCACAGTCTCGAAGCCAACGCCGAGGGCATCCTGGTCAACTACCACCTGCGCATGCCCGACCAGAAGCGCGAGGCCGTCAAGCGCTTCAAGGAACTGAACTTCAAGGTCGTGGCCGCGGGCGACTCGTACAACGATACCGCGATGCTGGGCGAGGCCCACGGCGGCATCCTGTTCCACCCGCCGGAGAACGTGGTGCGCGAGTTCCCGCAGTATCCGGTGGTGCGCGACTACGCCGCCCTGCGCGCCGAGATCGACAAAGCATTTGCCCGCGCCGGCTGAGGCACCCACACGCCATGCACCGCGAACGCTTCTACACCCTGTCCGCCTCCTGCCCCGACCGCGTCGGCATCGTCGCCAAGGTCTCCGGCTTCATCGCCGAGCACAAGGGCTGGATCCTCGAGACCTCGCTGCACGCCGAGCAACCGGCCGAAGGCGAGTCGGTCGGTCGCTACTTCATGCGCATCGAGATCAAGGCCGACTCGCTGCCCTTTCACCTTGCCGAGTTCCGCGAGCGCTTCCGCCCGCTGGCGGAGGAACTCGAGATGGAGTGGAAGATCAGCGACTCCGCGGTCAAGAAGCGCGTCGTGATGCTGGTCAGCAAGCAGGAGCACTGCCTGTACGACCTGCTCGCACGCTGGCAGTCGAAGGAACTCGACATCGAGATCCCGTGCGTGATCTCCAACCATGACGCCTTCCGCGGCTTCGTCGAGTGGCACGGCATTCCCTTCCATCACGTGCCGGTCACCGCCGACAACAAGGCTTCGGCCTACGCCGAAGTGCAGCGCATCTTCGAGGAAGTGCGCGGCGACACCATGGTGCTGGCGCGCTACATGCAGATCCTGTCGCCGGAGCTGTGTGCCGCCTACCCCGGCCGCATCATCAACATCCATCACAGCTTCCTGCCCAGCTTCGTCGGCGCCAAGCCCTACCACCAGGCCTGGGCCAAGGGCGTCAAGCTCATCGGCGCCACCTGCCATTACGTCACCGCCGACCTGGACCAGGGGCCGATCATCGAGCAGGACGTGATCCGCATCGACCACTCGGACGCGGTCGAGGACATGGTCCGCTACGGCAAGGACATCGAGAAGACGGTGCTCGCCCGCGGCCTGCGCTACCACCTTGAAGACCGGGTGCTGGTGCACGGCAACAAGACCATCGTGTTCCGCTGAGCGATCGGGGCGCTCGCCCCGCCCGGCGAGGCCGGGACCGTGGCCCGCCTATGTCCAAATCCCCATCAAGACAATACGATGTCGGGTTTCGGGCGGTCCGCAAAAAGAACTGGGATACACCTCATGCACAACTCGGGAAAGAACATGCTCACGGTCGAGAAAATCGGTGGCACTTCGATGTCGGCATTCGGCGATGTGCTGCGCCACATCATGCTCCACGACAAGTCGCGCATCTACGGGCGCATCTACGTGGTGTCCGCCTATTCGGGCGTGACGAACCAGCTGCTGGAACACAAGAAGACCGGTGAGCCGGGCATCTACGCGCTGTTCGCCGACGGTGCGAACTACCACGCCGCGCTGGATGGCCTGGCGGCCAGCCTGAAGAAGCTCAACGCCGGTTTCGCCGATCTCGGCCTGCCGCTGGATGTGGCCGACGCCTTCGTCGATACCCGTATCGGCGAGGTCAAGAAGTACCTCGAGGCCATGCACCACGTCCTCGCCAGCGGCTACATCAGTCGCAAGGACGTGCTGCTCGCCGCGCGCGAGGTGCTGGCCTCGATCGGTGAGTCGCACAGCGCGTTCAACAGTGTCGAGATGCTCAAGGCCAATGGCGTCAAGGCCATCCTGCTCGATCTCGCGGGCTTCCACGACGACGAAGCCTGGACCATCGACGAGCGCATCCAGAACAGCTTCAAGGGCCTGGATCTCGCCAACAACGTCATCGTCGCCACCGGCTACACCAAGGGCACCGAAGGCATCATGCGCGAGTTCGACCGCGGCTATTCCGAGGTCACCTTCAGCAAGATCGCCGTCGAGCTGCGCCCCGCCGAAGCCGTCATCCACAAGGAGTTCCACCTGTCCTCCGCCGACCCCAATCTGGTCGGCCTCGAGAATGCGGTGGTCGTGGGGGCGACCAACTACGACGTCGCCGACCAGCTCGCCGACGTCGGCATGGAGGCCATCCACCCGAAGGCGGCCAAGCCGATCGAGCTGGCCGGCATCGCGATCCGCCTGAAGAACACCTTCGAGCCCGACCATCCGGGCACGCTGATCACCAAGGACTACGTGGGCGAACGCGCCCGCGTCGAGATGGTGACCGGCAGCGACAAGGTCACGCTGGTCGAGATCCACGACCCGAGCATGGTCGGCACCGTTGGCTTCGACCTGGGGCTGATGGAGATCTTCTGCAGGCACGGCATCTCCTACATCCTGAAGGCCACCAACGCCAACTCGATCGCCCACGTGCTGTGGGAAAGCTCGGTGACGGCCGAGCTCATCGCCGAGCTGGAGGCGCGCTACGAAGTGGTGACGGTGAAGCCCAGCGCCATCGTGTGCGCGATCGGCTCCAACATCAGCATTCCCGGCGTGCTCGCGCGCGCGGCGCAGACGCTGGCGGACGCGGGCGTCAACGTCAACTGCGTGTCGCAGACCCTGCGCCAGGTGAACATGCAGTTCATCATCGAGCGCAGCGACTACAAGAAGGCGATCGTCGCCCTCAACCAGGCGCTGTGCGTCAATCCCGGCGTGCCGGTGCCCCGGGCCTGAGCGTCCTGCTCCCGCGTTCGCGCAGGGCGAGGAATGCGATCGGGGCGGCCTTCGGGCCGCCCCGCTTTCTTTGCGCACACCCGGCGCGAAAAAAAACGGCGCTCCGTGGAGCGCCGCGTTAAAACGAAGCCGGGGAGGACCGGCTCCGCAGGTGACATCGTTCCCGCTTACATCCGGTAGGCGGTTTCGCCGTGGGCGGTGATATCCAGGCCCTCGCGCTCTTCCTCTTCCGGCACGCGCAGGCCGACCAGGACGTCCGCGATCTTGTAGGCGACGAAGGCGACCACGGCGGACCACACGATGGTGATGATCACGCTCCAGGTCTGGATCCACACCTGCGCACCCATCGCGAAGTCCTCGCCGCCGGTGCCGCCCAGCGACGGGGCCGCGAACACGCCGGTCAGGATGGCGCCGACGATGCCGCCCACGCCATGCACCCCGAACACGTCGAGTGCGTCGTCCGCGCCGAGCATGTGCTTCAGGCCATTCACGCCCCACAGGCAGATGAAGCCCGACAGCAGGCCGATGACGATGGCGCCCATCGGGCCGACCGAACCGCAGGCCGGGGTGATGGCGACCAGGCCGGCCACCGCGCCCGACGCCGCACCCAGCATCGAGGGCTTGCCCTTCAGCAGTGCCTCACCCAGCGACCAGGCCAGCACCGCGGCAGCCGTGGCCACCAGCGTGTTGATGAAGGCCAGCGCGGCGCCCGAGGTGGCTTCGAGGTTGGAGCCGGCGTTGAAGCCGAACCAGCCCACCCACAGCAGCGAGGCACCGACCATGGTCAGCGTCAGGCTGTGCGGCGCCATCGATTCGCGACCGAAGCCGATGCGCTTGCCCACCATGTAGGCGCCCACCAGGCCGGCGACGCCGGCGTTGATGTGCACCACGGTGCCGCCGGCGAAGTCGAGCGCGCCGTCCTCCAGCAGGTAGCCGCCCGGGCCCCATACCATGTGGCAGATAGGCAGGTAGCAGAAGGTGAACCAGATCACCGAGAAGATCAGCACCGCGGAGAACTTCATGCGTTCGGCGAAGGCGCCGACGATGAGCGCACCGGTGATGCCGGCGAAGGTGGCCTGGAACGCGATGAAGGCGAACTCGGGCAGCTTCACGGTCTCGGTGAAGGTGTCGGCGAGCGTGTCGATCGTCACCCCGGACAGGAAGATCTTGTCCAGCGAGCCGATGAAGGGGCTGGCTTCGGTGAAGGCCAGGCTGTAGCCGTAGATGGCGAACAGCAGGGCATTCAGCGAGAACACGGTCATGACCTGCATCAGCACCGACAGCATGTTCTTGGCGCGTACCAGGCCACCATAGAACAGTGCGAGGCCGGGCAGGGCCATCATCAGCACGAGCAGGGTGGCCGTCATGATCCAGGCCACATCGCCCTTGTTGACCTCGACCGCAGCGGCGGCGGCCTCCTGGGCGAAGGCGCCGCCCGATGCGCCGGCAAGCGCGCCACCGAGGGCCAGCGCCGGCAGAAGTGCAAAGCGTTTCTTCATTTTGATGATCTCCCTTACAGCGCGTCCGGGCCGGTCTCGCCGGTGCGGATGCGGATGGCCTGTTCCAGTTCGAAGACGAAGATCTTGCCGTCGCCGATCTTGCCGGTGGCGGCGGACTTCTCGATGGCCTCGATCGCCTGGTCCAGGAGGTCGTCGGACACGGCTGCCTCGACTTTCACCTTGGGCAGGAAATCGACGACGTACTCGGCGCCGCGGTAGAGCTCGGTGTGGCCCTTCTGGCGGCCGAAGCCCTTGACCTCGGTGACGGTGATGCCCTGCACACCGATGGCGGACAGCGCTTCGCGCACCTCGTCGAGCTTGAAGGGCTTGATGATCGCAGCGATGAATTTCATGGTTTTCTCCCGTTCAGCTGGCGGGGTGATCAGAAGGACTTGCTGACCGACACGATGAAGCGGTCATCGGCGAGGTCGACGTCCTTGATGTCGGTATCGACGTAGTGCAGACCGAACTCGAAGCCGCCGAGCTCCTTGGTCACGCCGAGCTTCCAGTCCTTGTAGTCGTCACCGCCCTTGAGGTCGTTGTAGCCGTAGTGCGCGTCGAGGTTGAATCCGCCGCCCAGTTCGTAGGACACGCCCAGGTCGTAGTACTGGCTGCCTTCCGAGTCCGGCAGGCCGAACAGGTCGGTGAACGAGTAGGAGTACTTGAACGACAGGAACTCCCACGACAGCCCGATGTAGCCCTCCAGCGTGTTCGGCTTGGTCAGGCCGGTCTCGGTCTTCCACGTCGAGCTGTAGCTGCCCGGGTAGTAGTACTGCAGCAGGCCGACGTCGTAGCCGATCGGGCCGGCTTCGCCGCTGTAGCCGGCGTAGAGGTCGATCTCGAGGCTGTTGCCGGTCGAGTCGGTGGTGTCGACGTCATTGAGCCAGGAGACGTTCGAGCCCCACACGCCGACGTAGAAGCCGCTCGAGTGCGCATAATCGAAGCCGCCCTGCAGGGCCGGACGCTCGTCGGTCTGGCTGATGCCGCGGTAGGCATAGTCCGACACGATGCCCACGTTGGCGGAGAAGGGGCTCTCTTCGGCGTGGGCTGCCCCCGCGAAGGGAAGGGCGACGGCGAGGGCGGCGGCGACAAGGGTCTTGTGCATGGTTGTTTTCTCCTGAGACAGATGAGGGGTTCCGACGAACAACCTTTAGCAGGCCGCGTGCCAGATTCGTGAAATCCAGTGTTCATGCGGGGTTCACGTGCGCCGATGGCGCTTTTCGGGCGGCGTTGCTGCGGTGCGAGATGAAATCGCGCACGAAAGCGGGACGTGATGCACCGATGTGGTGCATCGGCATCGGCGCGGTGTCCGCGGCCGACGCCGGGCAGTCTTGGCGGGCGTGCTAGACTTCGACCGTCTACAACCGGCACTTCACTACCGATCATGGCTACTCCGCGCTTTCTCGACGAAATCGGCTCCAAACTCTCCGAACTGGCGGCCAACAGCCCCGCCCGCGACATCGAGAAGAACGTCAAGGCCATGCTCGGCAGCGCCTTCGGCAAGCTCGACCTCGTGACCCGCGAGGAATTCGAGGTGCAGCGCGA
This sequence comes from Thauera humireducens, assembly GCF_001051995.2. Classification (NCBI taxonomy): domain Bacteria; kingdom Pseudomonadati; phylum Pseudomonadota; class Betaproteobacteria; order Rhodocyclales; family Zoogloeaceae; genus Thauera; species Thauera humireducens. Next base: position 3,422,851 of record NZ_CP014646.1, read on the forward strand.
AGTGCTGGCCCATGCGCGCCAGAAGGTTGCCGATCTGGAAGCCCGCGTTGTCGAGCTCGAGCGCCGCCTCGCCGGCGAGGGTGACAAGCCGGCCTGATCTCCGGTGCCGGACATGTCGTCCGGCTTATCTGTTTGTCATTAGTGTGTTCTCCGCTAGACTGGCCCCCCGCCCAGTCTGGAGAGCCGCATGTCGCTTGCACTCGTGCGCAGCCGCGCACTCGATGGTCTCGACGCGCCGGAGGTCACGGTCGAGGTGCATCTGGCCAACGGCCTGCCCGCCTTCAGTCTCGTCGGCCTGCCCGACACCGAGGTACGCGAGGCGCGCGACCGGGTGCGTGCGGCCCTTCAGACCTCGCAGTTCGAGTTCCCGCAGCGGCGCATCACGGTCAATCTGGCGCCTGCCGATCTGCCGAAGGAGGGCGGGCGCTTCGATCTGGCGATCGCCGTGGGCATTCTTGTCGCTTCCGGCCAGGTCGCCGGCAGGCTGCTCGACGGGCTGGAGTTCTGCGGCGAGCTGTCGCTCAATGGCGAGCTGCGCGCGGTGCGCGGCGTGCTTGCCGTGGCGCTGGCCGCAGGGCGTGCGCGGCGCAGTCTCGTGGTGGCGACGGCCAACGCGCCCGAAGCGGCGCTGGCGCGTACCGCGACCGTGTTGCCGGCGGCCAGCCTGTGTGCGGTGGCGGCGCACCTCAATGGCCACACGCCGCTGCCGCCGACCGTGCTCGACAATCCGGCCGCTGCCGCCACGGCGTGCGCGCCCGACCTTGCCGATGTGCGCGGGCAGCTCCAGGCGCGCCGTGCGCTGGAAGTAGCCGCCGCGGGCGCGCACTCGCTGCTGCTGTTCGGTCCGCCGGGCACGGGCAAGTCCATGCTGGCGCAGCGGCTGCCCGGCCTGCTGCCACCCATGCTCGAACATGAAGCGCTCGAGACCGCGGCCGTGTGTTCACTCGAAGGCAGTTTCGATGCGTCGCGCTGGGCCCAGCGCCCCTTCCGCAGTCCGCATCACTCGGCCTCGGCGGCGGCACTGGTGGGCGGCGGGGCGACGCCGCGGCCGGGCGAGATCTCGCTGGCCCACAACGGGGTGCTCTACCTCGACGAGTTGCCCGAGTTCGACCGCCGTGTGCTCGAATCCCTGCGCGAACCGCTGGAAACAGGCCATATCAGCGTCTCGCGCGCCCGCAGACGTGCGGAGTTCCCCGCCCGGTTCCAGTTGGTGGCAGCGATGAATCCCTGTCCCTGCGGCTATGCGGGACACCCGCGAAAGCCCTGCAGGTGCACGCCCGAACAGGTTGCCCGCTATCGCGGAAAACTCTCCGGGCCGCTGCTGGACCGCATCGACCTGGTGGTCGAGGTTCCGGTGCTGGCGCACGAGGAGCTCGCCACGGCGGTCCCGGCGCCCTCGTCAGCGGACGTGCGGGCGCGCGTGGTGCAGGCGCGGGCGCAGCAGATGGAACGCCAGGGCGACGTGAATGCGCGGCTCGACAGCCGCGGTGTGGAACGTTTCTGCCTGCCGGATGCGGCGGGCGCAGCCCTGCTGCAGCAGGCGATGAATCGTCTGGATCTCTCGGCGCGCGCCTATCACCGCATCCTGCGGGTGGCGCGCACGCTGGCCGACATGGCAGGTGCCGCGCAGCCGGGCGCGGCGCATGTGGCGGAGGCGATCCAGTACCGCCGCAGTCTGGACGGTCGCTGAGGCGACGGCTGCGCCGAACGCGGTCCGGTCAGCGCGGTGGTGCGCGCCTCAGCACTGCTCCCACGGCAGACCGTCGAAACGCCAGCCATTCACCGAGTTGCGGTGGTGGCGCTCGTCGAGTTCGCCCTCGAAGCCATGCTGCACGTTGTAGACCTCTTCGAAGCCGGCCTCGATCAGCGTATGGCCTGCCGTCTCGGAACGGTTACCCGAGCGGCAGATCAGCAGGATCGGGCGCTTGCCGCCGTTGCCGGCCAGCTTTCTGACCTCGCCGACGAAGTGCGGGTTCACCTCCCAGTCCGGGCCGTCGTTCCACGAGACGTGGATCGCGCCGACGGGATGGCCGACGAACAGGTACTCGATCTCGCTGCGCACATCGATCAGCAGCGCTTCCGGGTTTGCCTGCAGGAAGGCATAGGCTTCCTTGGGGGGGATGTGCTTCATGCGTTGTTCTCCTTGGGCGAAGGATTATATTCGGAACAACGAATGCACTGCCTGCCGGCTGTTTCCAGCGCGGCCAGGGCCAAGGCCAGCGCCAGGACGGCGAGCGTTCGGGTCGGGCGCCGGGGTCAGGCGATCTCGCCCAGATAGGCGGCGCGCACCTTCGGGTTGGCCAGCAGCTCGTCTCCGGTGCCGGTCAGCGTGATCTTGCCCGATTCCATCACGTAGCCGCGCTGGGCGAACTCCAGTGCCAGGTTGGCATTCTGCTCGACCAGCAGGATGGTGACGCCTTCACGGGCCACCGACTGCACGACCTCGAAGATCTTCTCGACCACCAGCGGCGCCAGGCCCATCGACGGCTCGTCCAGCAGTAGCAGCTTGGGGCGCGACAGCAGCGCACGGCCGATGGCCACCATCTGCTGCTCCCCGCCCGACAGCGTGCCGGCCACCTGGTGCAGACGCTCCTTGACCCGCGGCAGCATGGTGTAGACGCGCTCCAGATCGGTCTCGATGCCCGCCTTGTCGTTGCGGGTGTAGGCGCCCATGCGCAGGTTCTCTTCTACCGTCAGGCGGGTGAAGATGCCACGCCCCTCGGGCACCAGTGCAATCCCCTTGCGCAGGCGCTTGTGGGCCGGCACGGTGTTCATCCGGTCGCCGCCATACAGGATGTCGCCGCCGGCGACCGGCAGCACGCCGGCGATGGCGTTGAGCGTGGTGGTCTTGCCGGCGCCGTTGGCGCCGATCAGGCAGACGAGTTCGCCCGCCCACAGGTCGAGGTCGATGCCCTTGACGGCCTGGATGCCGCCGTAGGCGATCTGCAGGTTCTGCAGCTGCAGCAGCGGGGAGGTGGGATTAGTGTGCATGCTTGCCTCCGCCCAGGTAGGCGGCGATGACTGCTTCGTTCTTCTGCACCACCGCGGGCACGTCCTCGGCGATCTTCTTGCCGAAGTCCAGCACCGCGACGCGGTCGCACAGGCCCATCACCAGCTTCACGTCGTGCTCGATCAGCATCACCGTGATGCCGTCGTGACGGATCTGCTCGATCAGCAGCTTGAGCTGCGCGGTTTCGGTGGCGTTCATGCCGGCGGCGGGTTCGTCGAGCGCCAGCAGCTGCGGCTCGGTGGCGAGCGCGCGGGCGATCTCCAGCCGGCGCTGGTCGCCGTAGGACAGGTTCTTCGACACCACGTCGGCGAAGCGGCCAATGCCCACGTAATTGAGCAGCTCGTAGGCGCGCTGCGTGGTCAGTCGCTCTTCCTCGCGGGTGAAGCGGTTCCACGTCAGGATGCCCCACACGCCCGCCTTGGTGCGGATGTGGTGGCCGGCCATGACGTTCTCGAGCGCGGTGAGGTCGCGGAACAGGCGGATGTTCTGGAAGGTGCGGGCAATGCCGCGGCCGACGATCTTGTGTGGCTTGCCGGCGGGCAGTTCGCTGCCGTTGAACACGAACTCGCCGCCGTCCGGCGTGTAGGCGCCGGTCAGCACGTTGAAGAAGGTGGTCTTGCCGGCGCCGTTGGGGCCGATCAGGCCATAGATCTCGCCCTTGCGGATGGTCAGCGATACGTCGGTCAACGCCTGCAGGCCACCGAAGCGCTTGCCGATGTTACGGGCTTCGAGCAGGGTGATCACTGCGCACCTCCCTGCTTCATGTTCTCGGGGTGGGCGTAGCGGGCGCGGGCGGGGATCATGCCCGAGGGGCGGAGCAGCATCATCAGGATCATGGCGAGCGACAACAGCAGCATGCGGAGCACTTCGGGGTCGAGGATCACGGTGCCGAACAGCGTCTGCTGCAGCGGCACGGCGACGTCGCGCAGGATCTCGGGCAGCAGGGCGAGCACGAAGGCGCCGATGATGGCGCCGGCGATGTTGCCCATGCCGCCGAACACCACCATCGTCAGCACGGCGATGGATTCCATCAGGCTGAAGCTCTCGGGGCTGACGAAGCCCTGGAAGGCGCCGAACAGCGCGCCCGCCACGCCGCCGAAGGTGGCGCCGAGCGAGAATGCCAGCAGCTTCATGTTGCGCGTGTTGATGCCGATGGCCTTGGCCGCCAGCTCGTCGTCACGCATCGCCGCCCAGGCGCGGCCGACGCGCGAGATCTGCAGGCGCTGGATGAACAGGATCGAGCCCGCCACGCACAGCAGGAAGAAGTAGTAGTACAGGAACAGCGAGTTGATCGAGAAGGTTTCGGTGACCTGCAGGTTGCGCGACAGATCCCAGCCGAACAGGTTGATCGGGTCGATCATGTTGATGCCCTGCGGCCCGTTGGTGATGTTGATCGGGTAGTTCAGGTTCAGCATGAAGATGCGGATGATCTCGCCGAAGCCGAGGGTCACGATCGCGAGGTAGTCCCCTCGTAATCGCAGGACCGGAAAGCCCAGCATGATCCCCGCGAGTGCGGCGAAGGCCGCCCCGAGCGGCAGTACCAGCCAGAACGGCAGGTGGATGTCGAAGTGCGGCGAGGCGAGGAAGGCGAAGGTGTAGGCCCCGACGGCGTAGAACGCGATGTAGCCCAGGTCGAGCAGGCCGGCGAAGCCCACCACCAGGTTCAGGCCCAGCGCCAGCATCATGTACAGCAGCGCGAAGTCGAGGATGCGCACCCAGCTCTTGCCGAACTGCCAGGCGATGATCGGCGCCACCAGGGCGATGATGATGATGAGCCAGCGCGCAGCCATCGGGTTGCGCTTGCCCAGGTAGGGGACGGCGGAGACGAGTTCGTTCATGGTTGTGCGGCCCCCTTAGGCCCGATCCGACACGCGTTCGCCGAGCAGGCCGGTGGGCTTGAAGATCAGCACCAGGCCCAGGATGATGAAGGCGAAGATGTCCTGGTAGGACGAGTTCAGGAAGCCGAAGGTCATGTGTTCGATGTAGCCGGCACCGAAGGACTCGACCAGGCCGAGCACGATGCCGCCGAGCATGGCGCCGCCCAGGTTGCCGATGCCGCCCAGCACCGCGGCGGTGAAGGCCTTGAGGCCGGGCATGAAGCCCATGCCGTAGTGGGCGATGCCGTAGTTGCTGGCGAACATCACGCCCGCTACCGCGGCCAGTGCGGCGCCGACGACGAAGGTGAAGGCGATCACCGCGTTGGTGTCGACCCCCATCAGGCTGGCGACGCGGTGGTTCTCGGCGGTGGCGCGCATCGCGCGGCCGATCTTGGTGCGGGTCACGAGCAGCGTCAGCCCGATCATGATCGCGGCCGAGGCCAGGATGATGACGACCTGCACCGGGGTGATGAATACCCCCGGGATTGGTTCCAGCGGCGTGGTCGAGATCAGCTGCGGGAAGGTGTGGTAGTTGCGTCCCCAGATGATCATCGCCACGGTTTGTAGCAGGAAGGACATGCCGATCGCGGTGATCAGCGGCGCCAGGCGGGGGGCATTGCGCAATCGCCGGTAGGCGAGACGTTCCATCAGGAAGCCCAGCGTCATGCACACGGGGATGGCGACCATCAACGCGATGGTGAGCATGTAGATGGGCGACATTCCGGGTGCGACGCCCATCAGGAACATCATGGTCTGCAGTGCGGTCAGGGCGCCGACCATCAGCACGTCGCCGTGGGCGAAGTTGATGAGGCCGAGGATGCCATAGACCATCGTGTAGCCCAGTGCGATCAGCGCATACACGCTGCCGATCACCAGACCGTTGATGAGTTGTTGGATGAGGGTTTCCATTTTGGACGGGTCGCTGAGCAGGTGAGGCCTTGGGAAGGAGCCTGTTGGTCCGGGTGGCGGTCAGGCAGGACGACTCTGAGGGGCAAGGTCTGGAGGCTGCGCGGCGAAGCACTCTCCAGGCCTTGCCCCTCACGCGGGGCGCGTGAGGGGCTGCCGATGCTTACAGCGCGACCCAGGTACCGTCCTTGAACTGGTACATCGTGACCGCGCCTTCCTTGATGTCGCCCTTGTCGTCGAAGGAGACATTGCCGGTGACACCGTCGAAGTTGATCTTCTTCAGCTCGGGCAGATACTTGGACGGCTCGACCGAGCCCGCCTTTTCCATCGCCTTCACGATCGCCATCGCGGCGTCGTAGGCATAGGGCGCGTAGAGCTGCACTTCGCCGTTGAAGCGTGCCTTGTAGTCGGCACGGAACTTGGCGCCGCCAGGCATCTTGTCCAGCGGCAGGCCAGCCATCGAGCAATAGGTGGTCGCATTGATGGCGTCGCCCGCGAGCTTGATCATTTCCGGGCTGCAGCCGCCGTCGCCAGTCAGGAACTTGGCGTTGATGCCGAGTTGCTTGATCTGGCGCAGCATCGGGCCGGCCTGGGCGTCCATGCCGCCGAAGAAGATCACGTCCGGGTTGGTGGCGCGGATCTTCGTCAGGATGGCGTTGAAGTCGGTGGCCTTGTCGGTGGTGAATTCACGCGCGACGACCTGGGCGCCGGCCGCCTTCACCGCCTTGTCGGTCTCGTCCGCCAGGCCCTGGCCGTAGGCGGTGCGGTCGTCGATGATCGCGACCTTGGCGGCGCCCAGCGTCTTCACCGCGAAAGTGCCCAGTGCACCGCCCTGCTGCACGTCGTTGGCGATGGTGCGGAACACGCCCTTGAAGTTCTGCTGCGTCAGCTTGGGGTTGGTCGATGCCGGCGAGATCTGTGGCACGCCGCCCTGGTCGTAGATGCGCGAAGCCGGAATCGAGGTGCCCGAGTTCAGGTGTCCGATCACGCCCTTGACGCCCGCATCCACCAGACGCTGCGCCACCGTGGTGCCGGTACGCGGGTCGGCCTGATCGTCCTCGCCGATCAGCTCGAACTTGATCTTCTTGCCGCCGATATCGGCGCCGCCCTGGGCGTTGATCGCATCGACCGCCATGCGGCTGCCGTTTTCCAGATCCTTGCCAAGGTGCGAGATGGTGCCGGTCAGCGGCGCTGCGCTGCCGAGCTTGACGACTTCCTGGGCGTGGGCAGCGCCCAGACCGATGCTCATGACCGCGACTGCAACGATGCTTTTCTTCATGCTCGATTCTCCAGCGATATCAATGGATGACGATGTTGTTGTCCGACGCATCTGCGAGGTCTTGTCTCCCCTCGTCGGAGCCGTTGTCCCTGGCCCCTTCTCCTCCTGCCACGCCGGCCAGAACCGGCTCTGTGACAAAGGTTTTCGTATTCTGCACAAAAACGGGGCGCCGGAACGTGCGGCCGTTTGAGGACGCACGGCCTTTTCCTGGTGCGTTGCAGCAACAAAAAGCCTCGTTAGTCGGCAAACTCGCAATCAATCGCTGCAATGGAGCTCATCCGAGCCTTTCTGTGTGTCGGACAACGATGATGCAATGCACAATCCGTGCCAGTTGCGGATAACCCTGATCACGGTCATCGCCTCGGGTCATCCAGCGCGTAAACGCAGACGGGGGCGCTGATTGCGCCCCCGTCTTGTTGCACCCATCGTGTGCGTGGGCACCATCATGGCGCCCTCGTTCGCGTTGTCGTGCTTACTTCAGCGGCTCCCACTTGCCATTGGCGAAGCCGTACAGGCTCACCCCGCCTTCCTTGATGTCGCCCTTGGGATCGAAGGCGATGTTGCCGGTGACGCCCTTGAAGTTCACCTTCTGCATCGCCGGCAGGTATTTGGCCGGATCGGTGGAGTCGGCGGCCTTCATGCCTTCGATCAGCGCGGTGGCGGCGTCGTAGGCATACGGGGCGTAGAGCAGCACGTCGACGTTGAAGCGCTGCTTGAAGCGCGACAGGAACTCGCCGCCGCCGGGCATCATCGACAGCGGGATGCCGGCCTGGGTGCAAAACACCTTGTCGTTGATCGCGTCGCCGGCCAGTTTCAGCATTTCGCCGGTGCAGGTGCCGTCGCCGCCGAGGAAGGTGGAGGCGATGCCGAGCTGGCGCATCTGGCGCAGCATCGGCGCACCCTGGGCGTCCATGCCACCGTAGAACACCGCGTCGGGGGTGCGGCCCTTGATCTTGGTGAGAATGGCGGTGAAGTCGGTGGCCTTGTCGTTGGTGAACTCACGGCCCACCACTTCGCCGCCCTGCTTCTTGACGCTTTCGGCAAAGGCGTCGGCCAGGCCCTGACCGTAAGCAGTACGGTCGTCGATGATGGCGAACTTCTTCACCTGCAGCTTCTCGACCGCGTACTTCGCCATGGCCTCGCCCTGCTGCAGGTCGTTGGCGATGACGCGGTAGGTGACCTTGTAGTTCTGCTGCGTCAGCTTGGGGCTGGTGGACGAGGGCGTGATCACCGGCACGCCCGCTTGTTCATACACGCGCGAGGCAGGAATCGAGGCGCCGGAGGTGGTGTGGCCGACGACGCCGACCACGCCCGCGTCGGTCAGGCGTTGTGCAGCGGTGGTGGCCGTGCGCGGGTCGCCCTGGTCGTCCTCGCTGAGCAGCTCGAACTTGACCGGCTTGCCGCCGATGGTGAGGCCTTTGGCATTGGCGTCCTCCAGTGCCAGGCGGGCGCCGAATTCGCCGTCCTTGCCGAAATGCGCGATCGGGCCGGTCAGCGGGCCGGCGTGGCCGATCTTGACGACCGTCTGGGCGTGAGCGGCAAAGCCTGCGCTGACCAGGGCGAGAGCAAGCAGGGTCTTCTTCATGGGGCGTGTCTCCGAAGGTTGCAAAGAGTCACCGCGTGGGCGTTGCAAATCCCGGGGTGATGATCGATTCTAGCCCAGTGGCCTGTCGTCCGGCAGGTGCGAGGGATTGGGGAATACGGAAGGATGAAACGCCTGCTTGCCTGGTTGTGCGCGATGCTCTCTGCGCTAGGCATCACCGCCTGCGACTACTTCAATCTGCGCGAGCTCAAGCCAGGCGTGTCGACGGCGACGGAGGTGCGCGAACGCTTCGGGCCGCCAAGGATGGAGTGGAAGAACGAGGACGGTTCGGTCACCTGGGAGTACACCCGTCAGCCCGAGGGCATCGAATGCTTCATGATCACGATCGGGCCGGACGATATCCTGCGCCAGATCGACCAGGTCCTGAACGAACAGAACTTCGCCCGGGTGGTCAATGGCATGAGCGGCGACGAGGTGCGCCGCCTGCTCGGCAAGCCGGCGCGCAGCCAGTTCTTCCAGCTCAAGCATGAAACCGTGTGGGAATGGAAGGTCAGCCATGGTGTGGGCACGGCAAGCGAACCGGAGTTCTTCACCGTGTCTTTCAATACCGAGGGCCGTGTCGTCGGCTCCGGCCGTTACACGCAATATCGACGCTGACCGGAGGAAGGTCATGAATGTCTTCAAGCTGTTGCCACTGCGGCGGCTGCGCGGGGTCGGCATGTTGCTGGCGATGCTGGGGGCGTTGCAGTTGGCCGGCTGCGTGACGTACGCGCCGCCGCGCCCCTTCACCACCGAGGCCGAGACTCTGGCGGCCAAGGGCGAGCCCACGCGGCGCTGGCAGAACGACGACGGTACCACTACGCTCGAGTACGCCACGCAACCCTACGGGCGCAGCTGCCTGATGGTGCAGGTCGACGCGGGCGGCATCGTGTTGCGGCAGTGGGATGCGCTCGACGAAGAGAACCTGGCGCGCGTGCAGAAGGGCATGACGCGCGAGGAAGTCGACCGTCTGCTCGGCGAGCATCGCTCGGAACAGATCTTCCGCCTGTCGGGTGAAGAGGTGTGGGACTGGAACGTGCGCAACTACGGTCCGGGCATCGCCACGCTGTTCAACGTGCACTTCATCGACGGCAAGGTGGTGCGGACGAGCCAGACCTACGTCTATCCGCGCGAAGGGCCGTTCTGGGGCGGGTGGGGCTACCCGCACCCCTCCTATTACCGCCACCCGTTCTTTCCGCCGCACCCCTACTTTCCCTACTGGTAAGTCCCTGTCGCCAAGTCGCTTTTGCGCTTGGCAAGTCTCGGCGTGAGTCGATACAATTCGCCCCCTGCCGAGGAGCGCTGCGACCCCGACTGAACCTGCGAGGGCCAGGCTCGGCAACCGATCAACGGCGCTCACAAACCTTCAGCCGGTTTGTGGCGCCGTTCGCTTTTGTGCGTGGCGTTGCCCGGCAGCCGTCGAACGACCGAGGACCCCGCCATGCAAGCCGATCGCAGCACCGAACTCCGCCAGCTTCTCGCCGAGCGCATCCTGATCCTGGACGGCGCGATGGGCACGATGATCCAGCAGGAAAAGCTGGGCGAAGCGGACTACCGTGGCGATCGCTTCATCGATCACCCCAAGGATCTCAAGGGCAACAACGACCTGCTGGTGCTGACCCGCCCCGACGTGGTCGCCGGCATCCACCGCGCCTATCTCGAGGCCGGTGCGGACATCATCGAGACCAACACCTTCAACGCCACCCGCGTGTCGCAGGCGGAGTACGGGCTGGAGGCGCTGGCCTACGAGCTCAACGTCGAGGGTGCCCGCCTGGTGCGCGAGCTGTGCGACGAATACACCGCGAAGAACCCCGCCAGGCCGCGTTACTGCGCCGGCGTGCTCGGGCCGACCTCGCGCACGCTGTCGATCTCGCCGGATGTGAACGACCCCGGTTTTCGCAACATCAGCTTCGATGCGCTTGCCGACGACTACTACGACTCGGCCAAGGGGCTGCTGGAAGGTGGCGCCGACATCCTGCTGATCGAGACCGTGTTCGACACCTTGAACGCCAAGGCCGCGGTGTTCGCGATCGAGAAGCTCTTTGACGACCTCGGCAAGCGCTGGCCGGTGATGATCTCGGGCACGATCACCGACGCCTCGGGCCGCACGCTGTCGGGCCAGACTGCCGAAGCCTTCTGGAACTCGCTGTCACATGCGCAACCGATCAGCTTCGGTCTCAACTGCGCGCTCGGCGCCGACCAGCTGCGCCAGTACGTCGAGGAGCTGTCCAACGCCTGCGACACCCATGTGTCGGCCCACCCCAACGCCGGCCTGCCCAACCCGCTGTCGCCCACCGGCTACGACGAGACGCCCGAGCACCTCGCGGGCCAGATCCGCGAGTGGGCGCAGAGCGGCCTGGTGAACATCGTCGGCGGCTGCTGCGGCACCACGCCGGCGCATATCGCGGCGCTCGCCGAAGTTGTCCAGGGCCTCGCGCCGCGTGCCGTGCCCGTCATCGACAAGAAGCTGCGCCTGTCCGGCCTCGAGCCCTTCAACGTCGGCAGCGACGCCCTGTTCGTCAACGTCGGCGAACGCACCAACGTCACCGGCTCCAAGGCCTTCGCACGCATGATCCTCGAGGGCCGCTTCGACGACGCGCTCGCGGTGGCGCGCCAGCAGGTCGAGAACGGCGCCCAGGTCATCGACATCAACATGGACGAGGCGATGCTGGACTCGGTCGCCGCCATGGACCGCTTCTGCAAGCTCATCGCAACCGAGCCGGACATCTCGCGCGTGCCGATCATGCTCGATTCGTCGAAGTGGTCGGTGATCGAGGCCGGCCTCAAATGCATCCAGGGCAAGGGCGTGGTCAACTCCATCTCGATGAAGGAGGGCGAGGCCGAGTTCCTGCGCCAGGCGCGCCTCGCGCGCCGCTACGGTGCGGCGGTGATCGTGATGGCCTTCGACGAGCAGGGCCAGGCCGACACCTTCCGCCGCAAGACCGAGATCTGCGAGCGCGCCTACACGCTGCTCACCAAGCCGGTGGCCGAGGGCGGCGCCGGCTTCCCGCCGGAAGACATCATCTTCGACCCCAACATCTTCGCCATCGCCACCGGCATCGAGGAGCACGACAACTACGCGGTCGACTTCATCAACGCCGTGGCCTGGATCAAGGAGAACCTGCCGTACGCCAAGACCTCGGGCGGGGTGTCGAACGTGTCCTTCAGCTTCCGCGGCAACGACCCGGTGCGCGAGGCGATCCACACCGTGTTCCTGTACCACGCGATCAAGGCCGGGCTGTCGATGGGCATCGTCAACGCCGGCCAGCTCGGCGTGTATGACGAACTCGATCCGGCGCTGCGCGACAAGGTCGAGGACGTGGTGATGAACCGCAAGCCCGGGGCGGGCGAGGCCTTGGTCGAGCTGGCGCAGACGGTGAAGGGCCAGGCCAAGGAATCCGCGCAGGACCTGGCCTGGCGCGCGTGGTCGGTGGAAGAGCGCCTGTCGCACGCGCTGGTGAAGGGCATCACCGAGTTCGTCGTTGCCGACACCGAGGAGGTGCGTGCCAAGCTCGAGGCCGAGGGCAAGCCGCCGCTGGCCGTGATCGAAGGGCCGCTGATGGCGGGCATGAGCGTGGTCGGCGACCTCTTCGGCGCGGGCAAGATGTTCCTGCCCCAGGTGGTGAAGTCGGCGCGCGTGATGAAGCAGGCGGTCGCGCACCTCATCCCCTACATCGAGGCCGAGAAGCTGCGCACCGGCGCCAGCAGCAAGGGCCGCATCATCATGGCGACGGTGAAGGGCGACGTGCACGACATCGGCAAGAACATCGTCGGCGTGGTGCTCGGCTGCAACGGCTACGAGGTGATCGACCTCGGCGTGATGGTGCCGGCAGCCAAGATCCTGGAGGCGGCCAAGGAGCACGGCGCGCAGGCGATCGGCCTGTCCGGCCTGATCACCCCGTCGCTGGAGGAGATGAGCCATGTCGCCGCCGAGATGAAGCGCCAGGGCTTTTCCGTGCCGCTGCTGATCGGCGGCGCCACCACCAGCCGCAACCACACCGCGATCAAGATCGCGCCGCACTACGATCAGGCGGTGGTGTACGTGCCCGACGCCTCGCGCGCGGTGGGCGTGGTCACGGCGCTGCTGTCGGAGGGGCAGAGCGAGTCGTTCAAGGCCGAGGTGGCCGCCGACTACGAGAAGATCCGCGCCCTGCACGCCAACAAGAAGGGCGTGCAGTTGGTCGGCGTCGAGGCCGCGCGCGCCAACGCTTTCCGCGTCGCCGCCGACTATGAACCGCCGCGTCCGAACATGCTCGGCGTGCAGGCGATCGACGTCGAACTCGGCGAGCTGGTGAATTACATCGACTGGGGCCCCTTCTTCCAGACCTGGGACCTCGCCGGCCGCTTCCCCGCCATCCTCGACGACGAGGTGGTGGGGGAGACCGCGCGCAGTGTCTTTGCCGACGGCAAGGCCATGCTCGACAAGCTCGTCGCCGAGAACTGGCTGCAGGCCAAGGCGGTGTTCGGCCTGTTCCCGGCCAATGCGGTGGGCGACGACATCGAGATCTACACCGGCGAGGATCGCAAGCACCTGGCCATGGTGTGGCACGGCCTGCGGCAGCAGCACGAGCGCCCGGCGGGCAAACCGCACTGGTGCCTGGCGGACTTCGTGGCGCCCAAGGCGTCGGGTGTGGCGGACTGGGTCGGCGCTTTCGCCGTGACCGCCGGGCTGGGCATCGAGGCCAAGCTTGCCGAGTTCGAGGCCGCGCACGACGACTACCACGCCATCATGCTCAAGAGCCTGGCCGACCGCCTGGCCGAGGCCTGCGCCGAATGGCTGCACGAGCGCGTGCGCCGCGAATGCTGGGGCTATGCCGCCGACGAGACCCTCGACAACGAGGCGCTCATCGCCGAGCAGTACCGCGGCATCCGCCCGGCGCCGGGCTACCCGGCCTGCCCGGATCACACGGTCAAGGGGCCGCTGTTCGAGCTGCTGGGCGTGCGCGAGCGCATCGGCATGGACCTCACCGAGAGCTACGCGATGACCCCGGCCGCCGCGGTCAGCGGCTTCTACTTCGCGCATCCGGAAAGCCACTACTTCGCCATCCCGAAAATCGGCCGTGACCAGCTCGAGGACTGGGCGCGGCGTACCGGCATGGAGGTGGAGGAAGCGGCGCGCTGGCTGGCGCCGCTGCTGTAATCGCGGTCTGTTATGTGCGCGGCGCTTGGGGAGTGAGGCTGCCTCCGGTAGCATCACGGGCTTCAATTCCCGGGAGCCCGACATGGCCAGCCTCGAAATCACCGCCGACAACTTCAACGATGTTCTGGAGAACAACCCGATCGTGTTCCTGGACTTCTGGGCGGCATGGTGCGGCCCGTGCCGCAACTTTGCCCCCACGTACGAGGCGGCCTCCGAAGCCAACCCGGACATCGTCTTCGGCAAGATCGACACCGAGGCTCAGCAGGAGCTGGCCGCGACCTTCCAGATCCGCTCCATTCCGACCATCGCGGTGATCCGCGAGGGCATCATGGTGTTCCGTGAGTCCGGCGCCCTGCCGGCCAATGCCTTGAACCAGGTCATCGAAGGCGTGCGCGGCCTGGACATGGAGCAGGTGCGGGCCGAGATCGCTGCGCAGCAAGCGGGCCAGGCAGAGGCCTGAACCGCCCGCTTCAGGGCATCAGCCCAGCGTGCCGGCCCGATCGCGGATCGCCTGCATGGCCGGATGCGATAGCCGGCGCTCGGTGGTGATGGCATAGACGCGGCTCACCACCGCGTCGATCTCGCCGATCACCACCAGCCCATACTGGCGACAGACATAGTCGGCAATCGAGGTGGGCGCCACGATGGCGCCCGCGCCCCCCTGGGCGAAAGACTTCATCAGCGCGCTGTCGTCGAATTCGGCCACGACAGAAGGCTGCACGCGCTCGCGCTCGAACCATTGCAGCAGCGCCCCGCGGTGGGCGACGTCCTCGCCCGGCAGCAGGAAGGGCGCACCATCCAGCGTCGCCGGAAATCCCTCGACCAATTGCGCTGACAATGCGGGCGTGGCGAACACGGTCAGCGTGCTCTCGCTCAGCAGCGTGCTGTAGCCGCGTACGCTGACCTCGGGTGGCACCGCACGGTCGGCGATCACCAGGTCGAGCCGATGCACTGCCAGTTCGGCGAGCAGTTCGGCCAGCGGCGCCTCGCGGCACACCAGCCGGCCGGGGCGCTCGACGTGCAGCGCCGGCTCGATCAGGTGGTAGATGACGGACTTGGGCATCGAGTCCGGAATGCCGATGCGAAACGGCAGGCTGCGGCGCAGGCTGTCGTCGCGCACCACGTCGACGATCTGGTCGCCCAGCGCGAAGATTTCCTCGGCGTGACCCAGGATGCGTTCGCCCGCTTCGGTGACGACCAGCCGGCGCCTGGCACGGCGAAACAGGCTGACGCCGAGTGCGGCTTCGAAGGTGGCGAGCTGGGTGCTGATCGAGTGCGGCGCAAGATTCAACAGTCGGCCGGCCTCGGCAATCGTGCCCACACGCGCCACGGTCCAGAAGTAGCGCAGGTGCTTGTAGTTGAGTTCGGTCATCTCGCACCCTCCTTTGTTCCGTCTAAAAAATCGATTGTATTGCTAATCGAGATCGACTTTTTGAGAGATCGCTTCTCCTTTAGTCTGCAGCTGTCTGCCGCGCTCCCCGGTGTGCCAAACCGGTTGTCCGGGTCGCAGCAGCCATCCCGACACAAGAAAGGAGACAGCACCATGCGCCACTACGAAACCGACAGCAGCCCGGCTGCCGCCCGCCTGCTTGCCCTCACCGTGCTTGCCGACGGCGGCCTCGACCGCAACGAGCTCGACGCGATGATGCAGGCCGACCTCGCACGTCGCCTCAGCATCGGTCGGGTGGAGTTCGAGCGCATCCTGCGCGAGTACTGCGACGATCTGCTGCTGAGCGCGAACTACCTCGATGGCGTGCGCCTGAAGGTGGCCGACGAAGTGCTCGACCTGCTGCTCGAGGACATCACCGATCCGGCCCTGCAGCGGGCGCTGCTGCGGACGATGCAGGACATCGTCAGCGCCGATGGCGTGGAAACCTCGGCCGAGGTCGAGGTCCTTGCCCGCGCGCTGCAGAAGTGGGGTGCGTACCCGGATGGCGGGGCGCTGAACTGAAGCTTGCGGCACGCAGGCCCATCCGGATGCGGGCCTGCGTGCCGCGAACGCATCGGGGGGCGACATGGACAACACGAAACTCGTGCGCAGCATCGACCACGACAATCACCTCGGCGATCGCGTCGATGACCCGCTGATCGATCGTCTGCACTGGATCATCCGCCAGGCGATCCGCCTGCTGGCGGTGCTGATGGTGGCGGTGATCCTGTGGACCGTGGCCGATGTCGTCCTGGTGCTCTACGAGAAGCTGTCGGATCCGCCTTTCCTGCTGCTGGATCTCAACGACATCTTCGTGGTGTTCGCCGCCTTCCTGGCGGTGCTGATCGCGATCGAGATCTTCGTCAACATCACCCTCTACCTGCGCGACGACGTCATCCACGTCAAGCTGGTGATCGCCACCGCGCTGATGGCGATCGCGCGCAAGGTCATCGTGCTCGATCTGTCGGCACTGGCGCCCATGTACCTGTTCGGCATCGGGGTGGTCGTGCTCGCCCTCGGCGTGACCTACTGGCTGGTGTCGACACGGCCCGGCGACTGAGCGCCCCGCCGCCGAGGGCGAGGCGCGCGGTCCTCACAGGCTGAAGCGGCTCACGTTGTGCTGCATGCGTCCGGCCATGGCCTGCAGGGCCTCGGCGGAGCGCTTGGTCTCGGTGGTGACCGTGTGGATCTCCTCGGCATTGCTGGCAATCTGCTCGACGGTTCGGGCGACGTCGTTCGAGGCTTCGGCCTGCTCCCTGAGCGCGAGGTCGATGTCGCCGATCAGTTCGGACACCTGGCGCGCGATCGCCAGCAGCGACTCGATGCTCTCGCCGGCGTCACGAGCGTGGGCGACGCTGCGACCGACGGCGGACACGCCCTCGTCGATGCGGGTGACGACCTGCGCGGTCGAGGCCTGGATGGTGCCGACCATCTCGGTGATCTCGCCCGTCGAGTGCGCGGTGCGCTCGGCCAGCTTGCGCACCTCGTCGGCCACGACCGCGAAGCCGCGTCCCTGTTCGCCCGCGCGGGCGGCTTCGATCGCCGCGTTGAGGGCCAGCAGGTTGGTCTGGTCGGCAATCTCCTTGATGACATTGACGATCGCGGAGATCTTCTTGGAGTCCTCGGCGAGGTTACCGATGCCCTCCGATGCCGTTCGCACCACGTCGGCAACACGGTCGATCTCCTGTTCCAGCTTGCGCAACACTTCGCGGCCATCGCGCGCCTTGGTGTCGGACTCCCGCGCTGCGGCGCTGGCTTCGTTGGTGCGGTTCGCCACCTCGCCGATCGATACCGTGACTTCCTCGACGCGGGCGGCGATGTTGGACGCGGCCGTGCTCTGCGCGTCGACACTGGACTCGAGATGCGTCACGCCTGCGCCCAGTCCTGCGGCCGACTCGGACAGCCGCATCGATTCGTCGCGGGTTTCGCGGATGGTGCCGTGCAGCGATTCGCGCATCGCATCGATGGCACTCTGAAGGTCGCCGATCTCGTCGGTGTTCCTCGCCCCGACACTGCCCGCTCTGGAGGCCAGGCGACCGGCCGCGATCTCGCTCGCGACCTCGACGACCCGGTTCAGGCGCGAGCCAATCCGGCGTGCCAGCAGCACCGAGAGCAGGCCCGCCACCAGCGTGCCGATCACCAAAGCGCCGATCGCGATCCGTTCTGCGTGGACGGCGGCCTGGGCGCTGGCCTCGCGCACCGCGTCACCCTGTTCGTTGACGTGCTTCAGCAAGGCGCTCGTGGTGGAGGCGACACGCGAACCCGCGGCGAACCATTCCGTTTTCTGCAATTGCACTGCCTCGGATTCGCGGCCGTCCTTGACGAGCTTCACTGCGGCCATCACGGCGTTGCGATACTCGGCAACGGCCTTGGTGAAGGCATCGAGCAAGCCGCGCGCTTCGGGCGTCGTGGCGTACTTGCGGTAATCCTCGATCGACTTGGCGAGCTTGGCGTCGATGTCGACCAGCGAGGCCTCGAGCTTGTCGCGCTCCGCGGCACTGTCGGCGAGCATGTACTCGAGGCTGCGGATGCGATAGCGCATGCGGCCTTCGCTCAGGCTCGCAGCCTGCGTGACCGAGGGCACGGTGTGGTCGGACATCGCGTGCGAGAGCGCGTCCATGCGATCGATCTGGACGTAGCAGATGATGATCGCGGCGATGAGAATGCCGCTGGACGCGACGAAATTGAACAGCAGCTTCGTGCGCAGCCTGAGATTGTCGAACCAGACCATGATGACCTCGGCAAACGGAATTGGAGGGCCCCGGCAAGCCCGGAGCCATGACGCCTAACGGCGGTACGCGCCGGGAGCTTGAGCGGAATCGAAAGATTTGATCGATGATAAGCAGGAGAAGGCTCGAATCATCGGGAAATCGACGTCTTCGTGTGAAATTGCACAGCGCACGATGTACTGACGGGCTGTGCTTTCGCTGAGTCGGGCCTTTACTCGAACAACGCGCCGACGCTCTGGCCGCTGTGGATGCGCTCGATCGCTGCTGCGAACAGCGGCGCCACGCTCAGGGTCGTGATCTTGGGCAGCCGCTTCTCCGCTGGAAGTGCCACGGTGTTGCTGATCACCACCGAGTCGATCTCGGCATCGCGCAGGCGCTCGATGGCCGGACCGCACAGCACGCCGTGCACCGCGCCGGCATGGATGCTGCGCGCGCCGGCGGCCTTCAGCGTCGCGACGGTCGAGACGAGCGTGCCGCCGGTCGAAATCTCGTCCTCGAAGATCACCACGTCGCGGCCGCGGACGTCGCCCACGACTTCGCCATGCTTGACGTCGGTGTCGCTGACGCGGCGCTTGTCGATGATCGCCATCGGGATGCCGAGCCGTTCCGAGAAGCGGCCCACGCGCTTGGCGCCGCCGGCATCGGTGGCCACCGCGACCATGTTGGACAGGTCGTGGTGGCGGCGGAAATGCTCGGCAATCGTCGGAATGGCTGTTAGGTGATCCACCGGTACGCTGAAGAAGCCATGTACCTGATCGGCATGCAGGTCCATCGTCAGTACGCGATCCGCACCCGCGGTCTTGAGCATGTCGGCGATCAGCCGGCCGGTGATCGAGATGCGGGGCGCGTCCTTCTTGTCCGAGCGCGCATAGGAATAGTAGGGAATCACCGCCGTGATGCGCTGCGCTGACGCGCTGCGCATCGCGTCGAGCGTGATCAGCAGTTCCATGATGTGTTCGCTGACCGGCTCGGTGAAGGACTGCACGACATACACGTCGCGTTCGCGCACGTTCTCCTGGATCTGTACCCGCAGGTTGTCGTTGGAGAAACGCGAAATGTCGAGCTGGCCAAGGCGGATGCCGAGGCGGTGGCAGATCTCGCTGGCGAGCTCGCGGCTGGCGTTGCAGGCAAAGATCTGGAGGCCGTGCTTCATCATGGGACTGTCTCTGGGCGGGTGGCGGAGATCTTCCTTTTATCCCCTGTCGGCGTGGAGGGAAAGAGGAAAATCGCTGCTCATGCGCACGCGGCAACCCGCCCCGGAAAAAGAAACGGCCCCCGATTCCAGGAGCCGTTTCGTTTCAGATGCCGTCGCCGCGCGCTAGCCTGCGGCCGACACTTCCCGGGTTGAGTCAGGCGGCAGTCGCCTTGCGACGACGAGCGCTCAGGCCCATGCCCATCAGACCGATGCCGAGCAGGCCGAGGACGCCCGGCTCGGGAATCCTGGTGGCGGTCCAGGCGGCCGCGACGAAGATCTCGCTGTCGAAGCCTTCAGCCGCGTAGACCTTGAACAGCTCGCCCTCGCCAGGCTGGGAGCCAGCCTCGGCCAGGCACGCAGGCACGGGGCTGCCGTCGCAAATCAGCGTGGTCTCGCCCGGCTCGAGGCGGAACGAAATCTCGTACTTGTAGCCATCAAGGATGAACGAGATCGGCGCCAGCGACAGCTCCATCACGGTGTAGATGTCGTCGCACACCGAGCCCACCGGATTCGGCGACCCCGAGCATCCGGCCGTGTTGCTCGTTTCCCAGTACTTGACCGTCGTGACGCTGTCGAGGTCGTCCTTCAGCAGGGTGCTGAAGCCGGCGTCGGAGAACACGCGGAAGTTGCCGAGAATGTTGGCGATCCACAGCGGATTCGGGTTGGCAACACCGGACGGAACGGCCAGCACCTGGTTCTCTTGGAACAGTTTGTCGATGCGGAACCAGTCGCCGGCATTCCACCCGTCGACGTCAGCGTTGGGGCTGGACGATGAATCGTAGGACTCGATGGTCAGGCTGCTGGTGTTGCCGTTGCCTACTGTCGGGTGATTCGAGGTCCAGGCTAGCTGTTCGACAGTGTTCGTCGACCCCGGCGGGCTTGCGATCGGGCCGTTATACGCCAGCGTCAGACCTTGCGGGCCGCCGTTGAACTCAATCACCGGATTCGAGAATCCGGACGTCTGCGTGAAATAGAGCGTATCCAGCGGTGCTGCGCTTGCGGCACCACTCATCGCTGCGAGTGCAATCATTGTCGCGCCGATTGCTGGCTTGAGTGCGATTCTCATGATTCCCTCCGTCAGGAAGTCCGGCATCTGCCGCGAATCGTCATGCATCGAGCGTGCCATCATATGTTTTTAGATAAAAAACAATGGCTTAATGTCTATGCTTGAGATCGTATTGGGTGTCTGTGTAAAAAAAACCGACACTGACCAGTGCGGTCGTCATGGCCGAGAGGCGCGAGTGACGCAGCTTCTTACACTTGGCCAAATGCATTCTCGGTCTGAAGACCTAAAATCACGCGGATTTGTGACGCATTTCCTTTGTCTGCCGACCGGATTTCATTCCTTTTGCGCCTCTTCCTGTGTGTCGGGTGTTGCCGCACGTGTTAACCTCTGCTTGTCCACTGAGGCTGAAGGCGAGGTGCGCCATGGAATCCACTGGAAATGCCATTTTTGACGCATTGACGAGATATTTTTCCATGCACACCTACGAAGTGGGCTGCCGAGAGCAGGAACTCGTCGAGATCTACGCGCTGCGTTACCAGACCTATTGCCTCGAGTGCGGATTCCTGCCGCCGGCTGAGTACCCCGCCGGGCTGGAACGTGACGAGTTCGATGCACGTTCGGCTCATTTCGCCGCCCATAACGTCGATGGTGCGGTCGTGGGTACCGCGAGGCTGGTGTTGAGCGCACAGGACGAACCGTTTCCCTTCGTGCGCCATTGCCCGGTGTTCGACGACGTCGCATTGCCCCCGCCGGAGCAGACGGCCGAGGTTTCACGTCTTGCGGTCAAGAAGGACTATCGGCGCCGGACCGGCGATACCTGGTTCGGGGTGAATACGGCGAACGGTAACGGGGAGGCTGCTGCGGACGACGCTGCACGGGAGCGCCGGACGAATGCGCCCGTGGTCGTGCTGGGGCTGTATCGTCAGATGTATCGATACAGCCGCGAGAAGGGCATCCGTTACTGGTACGCGGCGATGGAGCGGCCGCTCGCACGCGCACTGGCCCGGTTCGATTTCATCTTCGTGCCGATCGGTGCCGAACATGACTACTACGGGCCGGTTACGCCTTACCTCGCGGATCTCAAGGAGATCGAGGACAGGCTCAAGGTGACCAAGCCCGAGTTGCTCGACTGGTTCCAGTACGGGCCCTGAACTGTTCGACCCGATCTGCGACCCAGGATGTCTTTTGGCGCTGTCGTGGGGCGTTGAGCGTCGTGCCGAGGGAGGGGGTCGTTCATGTCGCCGTTGTCCCGTGTGCGCCGAATCGGGCGCAAGTTCATGTTGCAGCAACTGTCGCGGCAGACGCCGGACAAGCTGCTGGCCCTGTCGCGCGGGCGCCTCGAGCGCTGCTTCGAGCGCGCGGCGCGCGTGTCGCCGGCCTATCGGACGCTGCTCGCTGAAGCCGGCCTCGCAGGCACTGCCGCACTTTCCGCCAAGGACATCGTCGCGCGTGCGCCGCTGCTGGACAAATCGAACACCTTCGCGCGCTTCACGATCACGGAGCTTCTCGCAGAGGACATTCCGCCGTCGTCCATCGCCGGGGTGCTGACGAGTTCCGGGCAGGGCGGAAAGACCTTCGGTTTTGGCCTGAGCACGCGGGCGCAGATGGATGCGAGCGCGGGTGCCATCGATCTGGGCCTGCAACTCGCATTCGGCATCGACGAGCGCAGCACCCTGCTCGTCAACTGCCTGCCGATGGGGGTGGTGTTCAGCTCGCGCACCGTCGCGGTGGCGAACGTCAGCGTGCGCGAGGACATGGCGCTGGCCATCGTGCGCCAGGCGATGCCCCTGTACGAGCAGCTGATCCTCTGTGTCGATCCCCTGTTCTGCAAGCGTCTGCTCGACCACGCGCAGCAGCAGGGCTTCGACTGGTCGGGCCTCCGGACCCATGTGATCCTCGGCGAGGAGACCTTTTCCGAGGATTTCCGCAGCTATGTCGCTGACCGGCTGCACGTCGAGGTCGATGCCGGCGGTGCTGACGACCCCCTGATCGGCAGTTCGATGGGGGCGGGCGAACTGGGCCTGAACCTGTTTTTCGAGACGCGCGAGACGATTTCGCTGCGAAGGGCGCACCACAGGCGGGATCCGGGAGCGGTGCTGCCGGTGTTCTTCTGCTACGACCCGCTGCGGACTTTCGTCGAGATCCATGCGCCCGACGCCGAGGGCGTGGGCGAGCTGGTCATCACAGTCCTCGACGCCAAGGCGACGATTCCCTTGATCCGCTATTGCACGGGCGATCTGGCGCGCTGGCTGACCGAGAGCGATTACGCCCTCGTGCCCGCCGACGTGAGGGTGCGGCTGCGCGCGCAGCCCCTGCCGATGATCGCCATGCTGGGCCGCAAACGCGACTGGGTCGATGCGCGCTGGCACGTCGACCATTTCAAGTCGCTGCTCTACCGCCGCCCGGCGCTGGCGGATCAGCTGTCCGGGGCGTTCCGCGTCCTTGCTGGCGAGCCTGCGCCGGTTTGGGAGGTCCAGTTGCGGCGCGACGCGGCGGCAGACCCGCAGGCCATGGCCGAGGCGCTAGCGTCGCTCGTGTGCGAACAGTGCGGGGTGCCGGCTGAGGCTGCTCCTGCCGTGCACTGTCATCGATACGAGGCCTTCCCCTACGGCATGGGCCTCGACTACGAGCGCAAGTTCGCCTATCTCGGCGCCCGCTAGCGGCGCAAGGGCTGTATCCGGCGGTGTGGCTCTCCGCCGGGCGCGCTTAGGCGGGATAGCGCAGGAAGGCGCGGCGCGCCTCCCGCCAGGCCGCCTCGTCGGCGCCGGCGAGCACATCCAGATCGGCCGGTGTCGCGGCAGGGTCGTCCACCCATTCGCGCAGCAGCGGCGAGCCGTTGATGAGGTCGATCGCCAGGCGCTCGAATTCGTACTCGTAGCCGAAGTCGCGCCACAGCGGGTAGTCCGGCCACAGCCGGCGGATGGCCTTGAAGGCCAGCGCCTGCACCCGCCACGGGCGGAACGCGGCGTGGTCGTAGTGGGCCGGATCCTCGACGTGGATCTGCACGCCGTTGCACAGCTTGCCGGCGTGCTTGTGGAAGGTGGGCTCGAACCAGCAGTCGCGCAGCACGCAGCCGCGCAGCCAGTCCGGCGCCAGGGTACGCATGTCGGCGATGATCGCGCGGGCGTCGAGGTCGGGCGCGCCGAACAGCTCCAGCGGCCGGGTGGTGCCGCGGCCTTCGGACAGCGTCGTGCCTTCCAGCATCACGGTGCCGGCGTAAGCGCGCGCCATCGACAGGTTGGGCGCGTTGGGGCTGGGGTTGATCCAGCTGCGCTCGCCCAGCGGCCAGCCGTAGCCGGGCGCAGCCTCGGGCTGCCAGCCTTCCATGTCGATCACCCGGCAGTCGACGTCGAGCTTCAGCGTGGCGACGAACCAGCGCGCCAGTTCGCCCATCGTCAGGCCGTGGCGCATCGGCAGGGGGCCGGCGCCGACGAAGCTTTCCCAGCCTTCGCGCAGCAGGGTGCCTTCCACCGGCCGGCCGGCGGGGTTGGGGCGGTCCAGCACCCAGACCGACTTGCCGTGTCTGGCCGCTTCTTCCAGCACGTAGCGCAGCGTGGTGATGAAGGTGTAGATGCGGCAGCCCAGGTCCTGCAGGTCGACCAGCAGCACGTCGAAGCTGTCCATCATCGCCGTGGTGGGGCGGCGGACTTCGCCGTACAGGCTGAACACTGGAATGCCCAGTAGCGGATCGGTGTAGTCGGAGGACTCCACCATGTTGTCCTGCTTGTCGCCGCGCAGCCCGTGCTGCGGGCCGAAGGCGGCCGACAGCGTGATGTCGGGCAGCGCGGCCAAGGCGTCGAGCGAGTGCGTCAGGTCGCGGGTCACCGAGGCCGGATGGGCGAGCAGGGCGACACGCTTGCCCGCCAGCGGGCGGCGCAGTGCGGGGTCGGCGAGCAGGCGGTCGAGACCGAAGCGGATCGAAGACATCACTTCTTGCAGTCCGGCTCGGCCCAGGTCTTCAGCATCAGCACGAAGCTGTTGCGGGCGTGGAAGTCGGGCTGCTCGGCGACGTGCTGCACGGCCCAGTACTCCAGTTCGCCGTCCTTGCGTTCGATCACGGCAGCGAGGCCGATCTCGAGTTCGGTGCCCGGCGGCACCGCGGGCAGGGCCGCCGACGGCACGCGTGCCTCGAGCCAGGCAGCGTTGTCGTCCTGTGCGAAACGGAGTTCGGGGGCTGCGTCCGCTGCGTAATCCTCGCTGCGTTCGCGGCAGGCCCGGAAATCGTAGATGGCCCACTGCCCGGACGGCGAGAAGTTGAACTCGCGGTAGCCCGGTTCGCCCTTCACGCCCATGAAGACCTCGAAACAGGTGTGCTGCCACAGCGCGTCGGCCGGACGGGGTTCGGTCGCGGCCGGAATGCGGATGGCCTCGATGCGGCTGTCCTCGAGCTTGAACTCGAATACCGCCGCGCCATCGGGCGCGGCGTACATCGTGGCCAGCAGCATGCCGACGGGCGAGCTCACGGCGGGCCTGTCGTCGGTGGCGGGCTGGAGCGGGGCGGTCGTGGGATGGGCGCGCAGGCCGATGGTGATGGTCGGCACGCGGGGGCGTTCGGGGGAGGGCAGGCTCACGATGGAATCGACGCTGAGTGATCAAGGGGGCGGAGGGTACGCGAGGGTGCATGTGTCCGCCGGCACAGGCGCAATGGTATCCCGATCGCGCGGAAGACGGGCGTGCAGGCGCCCCCTCGCCTCGGGGTTGGGCCGCGGCGGCAGGCGCTGGCAGAACGTGCCTGGCGTCGATCGGCTGCTGCGGCGCGTCATGCATGGCGCTTGAATCGGCCGTTCGCCGCCTGCAGACTCGACGCCCATGTCCATCCCGTTCCCGCCGTCGCCCGTGCGCCTCCCGCCTTTGTTCCTGATCGTCGTCGCGCAGCTCTTCGGTACCTCGCTGTGGTTCTCCGCCAACAGCGCCGGCGAGGACCTGATGCGGACCTGGGCGCTGCAGGCAGCGGACATCGGGCGGCTGACGAATGCCGTGCAGCTCGGTTTCATCCTCGGCACGCTGGGTTTCTCGCTCAGCGGCCTGGCCGACCGTTTCGCTGCCAGCCGCATCTTCGCTGTCTGCGCGGTGCTCGGCGCGGGCGCCAACGCCGGCTTCGCGCTGCTGGCGCAAGGGCTGGCGGACGGCCTGGCGTGGCGCTTCGCGGTCGGACTGGCGCTCGCCGGCGTCTATCCGCTGGGCATGAAGCTGGTGGTGAGCTGGGTGCCGCAGCAGGCCGGGGCCGCGCTGGCCTGGCTGGTTGGCATGCTGACCCTGGGCACCGCGCTGCCGCATGGGGTGCGCATGTTCGATGCCGGCTGGGGCTGGCAGGCGACCATCCTGGTGTCGTCGGTGCTGGCGCTGCTGGCCGCGGTGATGATCTTCGCGCTCGGTGACGGCCCGCACCTGGTGCGTCGCCCGGGTGCGCCGCGGCTGCGGCTGGGCGAGGGCTTGTACGCCATGCGCGAGCCGCGCTTCCGGGCCTCGGCGCTGGGGTACTTCGGTCATCAATGGGAGCTTTACGCCTTCTGGACCCTGGTGCCCCTGCTGGTGGTCGCAGCGCGTGGCACCGAGGCCGGCTCGCCTTCGGGGCCGGCGTTCGCGGTGATCGGCATCGGTGCCGTGGGCTGCGTGCTGGGCGGGTGGCTCAGCCGGCGCATCGGCAGCGCGCGCGTCGCAGCGCTGGCGCTGGCGGTGTCCGCGCTGTGCTGTGCGGTCTACCCGTTTGCCGCCGGCTGGCCGCCGTTGCTTCTGGCGGCGCTGATGCTGGTGTGGGGCGCGAGCGTGGTGGCGGATTCCCCCCACTTCTCGGCGCTGTCGGCACGCGCCTGCCCGCCCGAGAGAGTGGGCAGCGCGCTGGCCTTCCAGAACGCGATCGGCTTCGCCATCACCATGGGCTCGATCGAACTCACCACCCGCCTGTGGCCCCTGATCGGCGACCGCGTGGCCTGGGTGCTGCTGCCCGGACCGGTGTTCGGGCTGATCGCGCTGGCGCCGTTG
Source organism: Thauera humireducens (assembly GCF_001051995.2). Lineage (NCBI taxonomy): Bacteria > Pseudomonadati > Pseudomonadota > Betaproteobacteria > Rhodocyclales > Zoogloeaceae > Thauera > Thauera humireducens. Next base: position 3,448,986 of record NZ_CP014646.1, read on the forward strand.
TGGCGGCGCGCGGAATCGCAGCCGGGCTGAACCCGTTTGCCGCCGCGCTCAGGCCCCGGTCCGGGTCTCGACGTTCTGCCCCGAGGGGACATGGATCACGTGCTGGTACATGTCCATCTGCGGATACGGAATGGTGATGCCGTTCTCGTCGAAGGCGATCTTCACCTTTTCCTTCAGGCTGCACATCGTATCGAAGTAATCCGCAGTGGCGACCCACGGTCGGACGTGGATGTTCACGCTGCTGTCGGCCAGGTCGGCGACACCGATGAAGGGCGCGGGATCGGCCAGCACGCGCGGGTCGTCCTTCAGCACCTGCTCGATGATGCCCTTGACCTTGCGGATGTCGTCGTCGTAGCTGATGCCGAACAGCAGGTCGATGCGCCGCGTCGCGCGCGCCGAGAAGTTGGTGATCACGCCGGAGTAGATCGCGCCGTTGGGGACGATGATCTCGCGGTTGTCGACGGTGCGGAAGGTGGAGCTGAAGATGTTGATCTTCTCGACCACGCCCGAGGTGCCGCCGGCCTCGACGAAGTCGCCGGCCTTGAACGGGCGGAACACGATCAGCATCACCCCGGCGGCGAAGTTCTTCAGCGAGTCCTGCAGCGCCAGGCCGATCGCCAGGCCCGCCGCACCGATCAGCGCGACCAGCGAGGTGGTGTCGACGCCCAGGCGGTCGAGCGCGGCGATGATGACGACGAGCAGCAGCACGCCCTGCAGGATCGACAGGATGAAGTTCACCAGGATCACGTCGAGCTTGGCGTGGGTGAGCACCCTGCGCGCCACGGCGACTACACCGCGGGCGACCCAGCGGCCGACGATGAAGGTGCCGAGCGCGAACAGCAGGTTGATGCCCCAGGGCAGGGCATAGGTGTCGATCCAGTCCAGGTTGGTCAGCGTTTCGAGCATGCGGGGGGGTGTCCTCTTGTCCGGTGGGTGAAGGGCGTTCGGCGGCGGACCTGGCACAGGGTAGGCACCGTGCGGAGGGCGCCGAAGGGGCTCCTGTTTGTCGCCCGCAGGCCGGCCTTGTTCCCCGGCGGTCGCGCGACGACAATCGCAACCTTAGCCCAAGGCCGTGTCGAACGCATGTCCGTAGGAGTGTCACGATGAGCAGGCTCCGCCGTGTTTCCCTTCGCCTCCTTTCCGCCCTCGCCCTGTTGGCCGCGGCGCCCGTCCACGCGCAACAGGCGGTCGCACCAGATGTCGCCGGGCCCGCGGCGATTGCCGCCGAAGCCGGCGAGCTGCGCCTCCAGTGCGGCGGCATCGGCCTCGACGAGTCGCTGCGCATGCGGGTCGAGGGCGGGCTGCATGCCCTGCTGATCTTCTTCGTCAGCGTCGATGGCAGCTATCTGGCCGACGTCGCCATCCGCATCGACGACCCGCTCGGCGACCGCCGCGTCGAAGCGAGCTGCGGGCCCATCGGCCTGGTCGACGTACCGGCGCCGGGGCGCTACCGCATCACCGCCGCCTACGGCGGCATCACGCAGGAACACTGGATGGACCTGAAGCCGGGTGGCGGCGCGCGCATCCAGCTGCGCTGGCTGGAGTAGATCGCCGGCGGCGCCTGATCGCGGCCGGCTGAAAGCCGTTAAACTCGCGGTCTTTGTCCAGTTTCCGCCGGAGCGATCCATGACTGTCCAGCGCGTTCTTACCGGGATCAAACCCTCGGGCACGCCCCACCTCGGCAACTACGCCGGCGCCATCCGCCCGGCCATCGCCGCCAGCCGTCATCCTGGGGTGGAGAGCTTCTACTTCCTGGCCGACTACCATGCGCTGATCTCGACCACCGATCCGCTGCGGGTGCAGCGCTCGACGCTGGAAATCGCCGCGACCTGGCTCGCCGCGGGGCTCGATACCGAGCGCGTGTGGTTCTACCGCCAGTCCGACATCCCCGAAATCACCGAACTGACCTGGCTGATCACCTGTGTTGCGGGCAAGGGCTTGCTGAACCGCGCCCATGCCTACAAGGCCGCGGTGGACCGCAACACCGCCGAAGGTCTCGATCCCGATGCCGGCGTCAACATGGGCCTCTACATGTACCCGGTGCTGATGGCGGCCGACATCCTGATGTTCAAGGCGCACTCGGTGCCGGTGGGGCGCGACCAGATCCAGCACATCGAGATGGCGCGCGACATCGCCGGCAGCTTCAATCACCTGTACGGCGAGCACTTCGTGCTGCCCGAGGCCGCCATCGACGCTTCGGTCGCCACGCTGCCCGGGCTGGACGGGCGCAAGATGAGCAAGAGCTACGACAACGTCATTCCTCTGTTCGCCGCGCCGGCGGAGATGAAGAAGCAGATCTTCTCCATCGTCACCGATTCGAAGGCGCCAGGCGAGCCGAAGGACGCCGACGGCTCGGCGCTGTTCGAGTTGTATCAGGCGTTCGCCACCGCCGAGGAAACGCGCGCCATGCGCACCGCCTTCGACGAGGGCATCGCCTGGGGCGAAGCCAAACAGGCGTTGTTCGAGAAGATCGAGTCCACGCTCGCCCCGATGCGCGAGAAATACCAGGCGCTGATCGCCGAACCCATGCAGATCGAGCGCTTGCTGCATGAAGGCGCGGCCAAGGCGCGCGCGATCGCCACGCCTTTCCTGGCCGAATTGCGCCACGCCGTCGGCCTGCGCAACCTGGCCGCGGTCGCCACGCCCGCTGCGGTGGACAAGGTGAAGGCCGCATTGCCGCAGTTCAAGCAGTACCGCGAGGCCGATGGCCGCTTCCACTTCAAGCTGGTTGCGGCCGACGGCAAGCTGCTGCTGCAGGGCGAGGGCTTCGCCTCGCCGCGCGAGGCCGGCAGCGTCGTGTCAGCGCTCAAGCAGGGCGCCGCGTTCGCCGTGGACGGCACCCGGATCGTGGTCGACGGGCAGGCCGTGGCCGCGCTCGCCGAAGACGTCACCCCGGACGAGCTGCGCGAGGCCCTGGCCGCGTTTGCGGCCTGATCCCTCGCGCCCGCGGCCGGCCCCGTCACTGCCGGGTGATGACCGCTTCCACGTATTCGCCCGGCACCACCAGCGAGTCCGCGCCGCCGACATTCATCGACTCGAGCAGCGCCGTCAGGTCGGCCTCTAGGCGCGCCTGACCAGCCTCGTCGAGCGCGGCGAAGGCCTTGTGCGTGGGCCCGTAATAGTTGCGGAAGATCTCGATCCAGTGTGCCGGCGAGCGGTAGCGGAAGTTGAAGGTGCGTCGCGCGCACTGAATGTCTTCGGCATGGGCGCCGAACAGCTCCACCAGGTAGGGCTCGTCGCCCCATTTCACCGGTGAGCGCAGCCCGGCCGGCGGCGGCACGTGGGCCGAAATGACGCGGAACAGGCGCCCGATGAAGCCTTCCGGCGTCCACGCAGCGATGCCGATCCGTCCGCCGGGACGCACGACGCGCAGCAGTTCGCTGGCGGTGCGCTCGTGATCGGGTGCGAACATCGCACCGAAGGTCGACAGCGCGGCGTCGAAATGGCCATCGGCGAAGGGCAGGGCCTCGACGTCGGCGACCTGGAACCGGACCGACAGGCCTTCGGCGCGTGCGCGGTCGGCGGCCTTGTCGAGCAGCGGCCCCACGTAATCGGTGGACGTGACCTCGGCAAACCGGCGCGCCGCGGCGAGCGTGGCATTGCCGTTGCCGGCGGCGACGTCGAGCACGCGTTCGCCGGCGCGCACGTCGGCTGCTTCGGCGAGGTTCTCGCCGACGATCTGCAGGGTCGTGCCGATCACCGCATAGTCGCCGCTGGCCCAGGTGGCCTGCTGACGCAGCTTGATCGCGGCGAGGTCCGGGGTGGCGGGGGGCATGCGCAGTTCGGTGGGGGCGTTCATGATGGGGGTCTCCTTGCCTTTGGGGTTGGGGTGGGCCTCTGCGGGCCCGTGCCGGAGGGGGCTCCTTCCGACGCCTTCATTCTTTCGCTGTCGCGGATTCGGTGCTTCACTGGAAATCCGGCAGATCTGCTCGTGCGTCCGCCATTGGCGCGCGCAGGCCTGCCCGATTGACGGAGGTCCTGCCCCATGGGCCGCGACACCCTGTCCGACCTGCTCGGCGCCGTGCGCCTGCGCGGTGCCGTGTTCTACTACGTGAGCTGCTGGCGCGACTGGGCGACCGAGGCGCCACCGGCGTGCGAGATCGCGGCGGCGGTGATGCCCGGCGCCGACCAGGTCATGGCCTTCCACATGGTCGCGCGCGGCAGCGCCTGGGCGGCGGTCAGCGGCGATGCGCCGCTGCGACTGGAAGCGGGCGACATCGTCGTGCTGCCGCACGGCGATGCGCATGTGATGTCGAGTGCGCCCGGCCTGGCGGCCGAGCGCCAGCAGCCGGAGTGGGTGTTCGCCAACCGCGACGCTCCGCGCCCGATGCCGATCAGCTTCCGCGACGGCATCGGCGTGCCGACGCCGGATGCGCCCAGCGTCGATGCCGATGCCGTGCTGGTGTGCGGCTTTCTCGGCTGCGACCTGCGACCCTTCAACCCGCTCGTCACCACCTTGCCCCGCCTGTTGCACCTGCCGGCGGCGCGCGCCGGCGGCTGGATGGCGAACGTCATCGACCAGGCCGCGCAGGAGTCCGCCGAACGGCGGGCGGGCGGCGATGCGGTGCTCGAACGGTTGGCGGAGATGATGTTCGTCGATACCGTGAGACGCTATCTCGAGGACTTGCCTGCCGACGCCCGTGGCTGGCTGGCGGGATTGCGTGACCGCCACGTCGGCCGTGCGCTGGCACTGCTGCACGGCGACCCGGCGCACCCGTGGACCATCGACGAACTCGGCCGCCACGCCGGCCTGTCGCGCTCGGCCCTGCACGAGCGCTTCGTCCAGTTTCTCGGCCAGCCGCCGATGCACTACCTTGCCAGCTGGCGCATCCAGATCGGTTCGCGCCTGCTGCGCGAGACCGGTCATACGGTCGCGTCGATCGCGGTGGAGGTCGGCTACGAGTCGGAAGCCGCGTTCTCGCGCATGTTCAAGCGGCTGGTCGGTGTTCCGCCGGCGGCCTGGCGGCGCCAGGCTCAGCCGGCCGTGCCGCCGACCGCATCGGCCACCGCGGCCTCGGTCAGCTCGGGCGCGCACAGCTCGATGAAGCGGTAGGCGAAGCCGCGCAGGTAATGGCCGCGCCGCACCGCGATGCGGGTGACGTTCTCGGGGAAGAGGTGGCTGCTGTCGAGCTGCCTCAGCCCGGGGTCGCGTTGCGGGCTGAAGGCCATCGAGGCGAGGATGCCGACGCCGAGCCCCAGTTCCACGTAGGTCTTGATCACGTCGGCGTCCAGCGCCGACATCACCACGTCGGGCTTCAGCCCGGCCTGGGCGAAGGCCTTGTCGATGCGCGTGCGGCCGGTGAAGCCCTCGTGGTAGGTGATGACCGGGTAGGCGGCGATCGCTTCCAGCGTCAGCGGCCGGACCGCTTCCAGCGGATGCCCGGCCGGCACCACGACCGCGTGCTGCCAGCCGTAGTAGGGAAAGGAGGCCAGCTCGGGCACGTCCGCCAGCGCCTCGGTGGCGACGCCGATGTCGGCCTCGCCGTCGAGCAGCATCTGCACGATCTCCTGCGGGCTGCCCTGGTGCAGGTGCAGCACGACCCGCGGGTAGGCCTGCTTGAAGGCCGCCACCACCTTCGGCAGCGCATAGCGCGCCTGCGTGTGGGTGGTGACGACGGTGAGCTGGCCCGCATCCACATTGCTGTATTGCTCGGCCAGGCGCTTGATGTTGCCGGCGTCGAGCAGCATGCGCTCGACCATCACCACCAGCTCCTTGCCCGGATCGGTGAGGCCGAGCAGGCGCTTGCCCTTGCGGGTGAACAGCTCCACGCCGAGCTCGTCCTCCAGGTCCTTGATGTGCTTGGAAACGCCGGACTGCGAGGTAAACAGGGCGTTCGCGACCTCGGTGAGGTTGAAACCCCGTCGCACCGTCTCGCGGATGATGCGCAACTGCTGGAAATTCATCGTGCGGCTCCCGCCGCGCGGGCGGCGTGTGGCTGTTCGAAAAGGCTCAGGCGAGAGGGTAGCAGGCGCACCGCCTGGCCTTCGTGCAGGGCGAGCTGGGCGACGCGGTCGCGCGTCAGTTCGACCTCGAAGTGCTGGCCGGTCGCGCCGTTGATACCGTCGAGCTCGACGCGGGCGGTCACGCCGAAGGCGAGGATGCGGCTGACCCGTGCGGCGACGCCTTCGCCGGCGCCGCCATCGACGACGATGTCGAGTTCGTGCGGGCGGGCGAAGGCCACGACCTCGGCGCCCTGGCCCAGGCCGCTCACGCCATGCTGCAGGTGATCGTCACCGACGCGCAGGCCTTCGCCTTCGACCCGGCCATGGAAGAAGTTCACCGCCCCGAGGAAGCCATACACGAACGGTGTCGCCGGGTGGCGATAGACCTCTTCCGGCGTGCCGATCTGTTCGACATGGCCGTGGTTCATCAGCACCACGCGGTCGGCCACCTCGAGCGCTTCTTCCTGGTCGTGCGTGACGAAGATCGAGGTGATGTGCAGGTCGTCGTGCAGTTTGCGCAGCCATCGCCGCAGCTCCTTGCGCACCTTGGCGTCGAGCGCCCCGAAGGGCTCGTCGAGCAGCAGCACGCGCGGCTCCACCGCCAGCGCGCGGGCGAGCGCGATGCGCTGGCGCTGGCCACCGGAGAGCTGCGACGGAAAACGGTCGGCCAGCCAGTCGAGCTGCACCAGGTTCAGCAGTTCATGCACCTTGTCCGCGATCTGCTTCTCCGACGGGCGCTGGCCGCGCGGCTTCATGCGCATGCCGAAGGCCACGTTGTCGAACACCGTCATGTGGCGGAACAGCGCGTAGTGCTGGAACACGAAGCCGACCTGGCGGTCGCGCACGTGCGTGCCCGAGGCGTCCTCGCCGTCGAGCAGCACCTGGCCGGCGTCGGCCTGTTCCAGCCCGGCGATGATGCGCAGCAGCGTGGTCTTGCCGCAGCCCGAGGGGCCGAGCAGGGCGACCAGTTCGCCGGTGGGGAAATCGAGCGAGATGTCGTCGAGCGCGTTGAAGGCGCCGAAGCGCTTGTGGATGTTGCGTACCTGGATGCTCATGATGCCTCGTCCTGTGAATGGCGGTGGGCCGCGGCGGCACGGTGTTCGATCCAGGTCTTGATGCCCAGGGTCACCAGCGCCAGCAGGGCCAGCAGCGAGGCCACCGCGAAGGCGGCCGCGAACTGGTATTCGTTGTAGAGAATCTCGACGTGCAGCGGCAGCGTGTTGGTCTGGCCGCGGATGTGGCCGGAGACCACCGACACCGCGCCGAACTCGCCCATCGCGCGCGCGTTGGTCAGGATCACGCCGTACAGCAGGCCCCACTTGATGTTGGGCAGGGTCACGTGCCAGAAGGTCTGCAGGCCGTTGGCGCCGAGCACGATCGCGGCCTCCTCCTCTTCCTTGCCCTGCGCCTGCATCAGCGGGATCAGCTCGCGGGCGATGAAGGGAAAGGTGACGAACACGGTGGCGAGCACGATGCCGGGCACGGCGAAGATGATCTTGATGTCGTGTTCGGACAGCCACGGCCCCAGCCAGCCCTGGGCGCCGAACACCAGCACGTAGATCAGGCCGGCGATTACCGGCGACACCGAGAACGGCAAGTCGATCAGGGTGATCAGGAAGTGCTTGCCGCGGAACTCGAACTTGGCGATCGCCCACGCCGCGCACACGCCGAACACCAGGTTCAGCGGCAGCGCGATCGCCGCGGCGAGCAGGGTCAGGCGTAGCGCCGACAGCGCGTCCGGGTCGACCAGCGCGCTGGCGTAAGTCTCCCAGCCCTTGCGCAGCGCCTCGACGAACACCGCGATCAGGGGCATCAGCAGGAAGACGGCGAAAAAGGCGAGGGCCGTGCCCAGGATCAGCCATTTGACCAGCGGCGTCTCGCGCGTCGCCGCGCGGGCCTCGAAGCGTGTCTGGCCGATGGCCTGGGCGGCGCCCAGGCGGAGTGTGGTGGCGCCGGCCATGTCAGCGGTCCCTCCCGGTGCGTTTGGCGGTCCACGCCTGCAGGCCGTTGATGACCAGCAGCAGGGCGAAGGACAGGATCAGCATCACGGTCGCGATCGCCGTGGCGCCGGTGTAGTCGTACTGCTCGAGCTTGGTGATGATCATCAGCGGCGTGATCTCCGACACCATGGGGATGTTGCCGGCGATGAAGATGACCGAGCCGTATTCGCCCACCGCACGGGCGAAGGCGAGCGCGAAGCCGGTCAGCAGCGCCGGCAACACGATGGGCAGGATCACGTGGCGGAAGGCCTGCCAGCGCTGCGCGCCGAGGCTGGTGGCGGCCTCTTCCAGCTCGGTGTCGAGGTCTTCCAGGATCGGCTGCACCGTGCGCACCACGAAGGGCAGGCCGATGAAGACCAGCGCCACCAGCACGCCGAGCGGCTTGAACGCCACCTGAATGCCGAGCGGCTCGAGGAACTGGCCGAGCCAGCCGTTCTTGGCGTACAGCGCGGTCAGCGAGATGCCGGCCACCGCGGTGGGCAGGGCGAAGGGCAGGTCGACCAGGGCGTCGATCAGCTTCTTGCCGGGGAAGGAGTAGCGCACCAGCGCCCATGCCAGCATCAGCCCGAACACCGCGTTGATGGCGGCGGCGAGCAGCGACATGCCGAAGGACAGCTTGTACGACGCCACCACCCGCGGCGCGCTGACGACATCCCAGAACTCGGCGAAGGTCAGCTGGGCGGTCTTCAGGAACACCGCCGCGAGTGGAATCAGCACGATCAGCGACAGGTAGCCGAGGGTGTAGCCGAGCGTCAGGTTGAAGCCCGGCAGCACGCGAAAGGGCGGGGCGGCAGAAGAAATGGGGCGGAGAGGAAGCGAGGGGGCGGCGGTAGCCATGATGAAGACCTGTACTCGGGAATGCGATCGAGTCTAGGCGCAAGGCTTATCGCTGGAAAAATAATAAAAACAGCGTTGCTTATTCGATTTGCTGCTAACCCGCCCCTACAATGGCGCCGGCAATCAAGGAGAGGATCGCATGTCGGATTTCACGGGCAATTTCCTGCTGGCCCTGCTGCTGGTCGTTTTGCTGCGCGTGCTCTATGCCGTCAGCGCGATGCTGGTGCGCACGGGCGACGGCGGAAACATCGCCTTCGGCATCGCCCTGCCGGCGGGCCTGCTCTACATCGTGGTGCGCAACCCGGTGCCGGTCAGCAGCTGGGCAGGGCTGGTTGCGGGGGCGCTCTCGGGCCTGGTGCTCTGGGGGGCGCTCTCGCTCTGGAAGCGACGTCGGTCCTGATCGTGCGAACCAGGCCGGGCGGCCTGGTTCGTCACGGTCCGAGCACCCCGCTTACTTGGCGTAGATCTGGTCGAACACGCCGCCGTCGGCGAAGTGCTTCTTCTGCACGGCCTGCCAGCCGCCGAGGTCGTCGATGGTGATCAGGCTCACCTTGGGGAAGCGGGCGACGTCGGCCGGGTCGGCATGCTCGGGTTTGATCGGGCGGTAGTAGTGCTTCGCGGCGATCTTCTGACCGACCGGCGAGTACAGGTACTCGAGATAGGCCTGGGCGACCTTTTCGGTGCCGCGCTTCTTCGCCACGCCGTCGACGACCGTGACCGGCGGTTCGGCGAGGATCGAGATCGAGGGCACGACGATCTCGAACTTGTCCGGGCCGAGCTCGTTGATCGACAGGAAGGCCTCGTTCTCCCACGCCAGCAGCACGTCGCCGATGCCGCGCTGGACGAAGGTGTTGGTGGCGCCGCGGGCGCCGGAGTCGAGCACCGGCACGTGCTTGAGCAGTTCGGTGACGAAGGTCTGCGCGGTCTGCTCGTTGCCGCCGGGCTGCTTGAGCGCGTAGCCCCAGGCGGCGAGGTAGTTCCAGCGTGCACCGCCGGAGGTCTTGGGGTTCGGGGTGATGACCTCCACGCCTGGCTTCACCAGGTCGCCCCAGTCCTTGATGCCCTTGGGGTTGCCCTTGCGCACCAGGAAGACGATGGTCGAGGTGTAGGGCGCGCTGTTGTGCGCCAGGCGCTTCTGCCAGTCGGCCGGGATCTTGCCTGTCTGCTCGGCGATGGCATCGATGTCGTAGGCCAGCGCCAGCGTGACGACGTCGGCCTCGAGCCCGTCGATCACCGCGCGCGCCTGCTTGCCGGCGCCGCCGTGCGACTGCTTGATGACGAGGTCTTCGCCGGTCTGTGCTTTCCAGTGCTTGGTGAACTCGGGGTTGAAGGCCTGGTAGAGCTCGCGCGTCGGATCGTAGGAGACGTTGAGCAGCGTGGTCTGCGCCTGTGCGCTGCCAACGAAACCGGTTGCCAGGGCCGGGGCTAGGACAAGCGCGAGCAGGCCGCGGCGGAAGGGGCTGAACTTCATGAATTTCTCCGTCAGGGGTGATTGCGATGGAGAAAATCTATCCGTCCGGCTTCATGACCTGAACGAAGAAAAAACGGATTACTTATTCAGATGCGCCCTATGCCGGCGCGGCAAGTCCCTTGGCGAGGAAATCGATCAGCACGCGCACCCGGTGCGGCAGGTAGCGGTTGCTCGGCAGCATCGCGTGGATGCCGAGCGGCGGCGGCGCGAAGCCCTCCAGGATCGGCTCCACCGCACCGCTCGCCAGATAGGCGTTGGCGATGAAGTCCGGCTGCACGGTGATGCCCAGGCCCTGCGCGGCCGCTTCCATCAGGGCGTCGCCGTTGTTGGCCTGCAGGCGGAAGGGCACGTGAATGTTCTCCATCCTGCCGTCGATGAGGAAGGCGAGCGGACGGTTCTGCGTCCTGGCCGAGTAGCCCAGGCAGCCGTGAGCGGTCAGTTCCGAGGGGTGCGCGGGGCGGCCGTGGCGTGCCAGGTAGTCGGGCGAGGCCACCGCGATGAGCCGGCTTTCGCCCAGCTTGCGCGCCACGTCGCCGGGGTCGAGACGCGGCGCGATGCGGATCGACAGGTCCACGCCCTCGTCGATGAGGTTGATCTGGCGGTCGGTGAAGTCGAGGGCTAGGCTGATTTCGGGATAGGTCTTCAGGAAGGCGGGCAGCAGCGGGGCGATCCGCTTCAGGCCGTAGCTCAGCGGCAGGCTGATGCGCAGGTTGCCGCGTGGCGTCAGGCGCGCCTCCATCACGTCGGCCTCGGCGCTCTCCACCAGGTCGAGGATGGTGCGGCACTTGTCGAGATAGCTGGCGCCCGCGCTGGTCAGGGTCAGCCGGCGGGTGGTGCGCACCATCAGCTTGACCCCCAGATGCTCCTCCAGCGCCGCGATCTGGCGCGTGACCACCGAACGGGCCACGCCAAGCTGGTTGGCCACCGCGGCGAAGCTGCCGAGGTCCGCCACCCGCACGAAAAGGTTCATCGCATCGAGCCGGTTCATTGTTGCTTCCCGAGCAATTTTGATTTTTCGATTGTCGCCTATTTCGCGACGCCGCCAGCGCCTAAAGTTCAGTCATCGCAATTGCCCGGACCGCGGTCCGGGCAGATCGTCAAAGGACTTCGGATCATGAGTGCCCCCATGAACGCCCATTACACCGCCACCGCCAAGACCCTGCACTGGCTCATCGCCGTGCTCATCTTCGGCATGCTGGGCCTGGGTTTCTACATGACCGGGCTGGATCTCTCGCCGACCAAGCTGCAGATCTACTCGTGGCACAAGTGGGTGGGCGTCACCGTGTTCCTGCTCGTCGTCGTGCGCCTCGCCTGGCGTATCACCCACCGCCCGCCGGCGCTGCCGCAGCACATGGCGCCGCTCGAACGCATCGCCGCCCACGCCGGCCACCACCTGCTGTACGTGCTGATGTTCGCCATCCCGCTCACCGGCTGGCTGATGAGTTCGGCCAAGGGCTTCCAGACCGTGTGGTTCGGCGTGCTGCCGATCCCCGACCTGCTGGCCAAGGACAAGGCGCTCGGCGACCTGCTGCAGACCGTGCATGTGGTGCTGAACTTCGTGCTGATCGCCGTGCTGCTCGGCCACGTCGGCGCCGCGCTCAAGCATCACTTCCTCGACAAGGACGACGTGCTCACCCGCATCCTGCCGCGCCGCCGCGACTGAACCCCTCCCGAATCGAAAAGGACCGAAATCATGAAACGCATCGCCCTCGCCCTGTTCTCCACCTTCGCCCTCGCCGCATCCGCCCACGCCGTCGAATACAGCCAGGTCCAGGCCGACCAGAGCCGCATCGCCTTCGCCTACCAGCAGATGGGCGTGTCGATGGACGGCGCCTTTAGCAAGTTCTCTAGCCAGCTCCGCTTCGACCCTGCCGCGCCGCAGGCGGCCTCGGCCACGATCGAGGTCGAACTCGCCAGCATCGACACCGGCAGCGAGGAAGGCGACGAGGAAGCGGCGCGCAAGACCTGGTTCAACACCAAGGACTTTCCCACCGCGCGCTTCGAATCCACCGGCGTCAAGGCGCTCGGCGGCAACAAGTACGAGGTCGCCGGCAAGCTGACGATCAAGGGCACGACCCGGGACGTCGTCGTCCCGGCCACCTTCGCCGAGCAGGGCAAGGCTGGCGTGTTCGAAGGCAGCCTGACGATCAAGCGCGGCGACTTCTCGATCGGCGAAGGCGCCTGGAAGGCCTTTGACGTCGTCGCCAACGACGTCGTGATCAAGTTCCGCATCACCGCCGCGGCGAAATGAGCCGCGGCATCGCTCACACCCCCACCCCGTTCAACACCCCCAACCCTGAGAGGACCTCAACATGAACCGTATCGCCAGGCTCTCTGCCGCCCTGATCATCTCGGCCGCTGCCACCTCCGCGTTCGCCACGCCCGAGACCTACGGCATCGACCCCACCCACACCTTCCCGAGCTTCTCGTACAACCACTTCGGCCTGTCGACGCAGATCTCGAAGTTCGAGAAGACCACCGGCACCGTCACGCTGGACAAGGCGGCCAGGACCGGCGCGGTCGACATCACCATCGACATGAGCTCGGTGAACACCGGCTACGCCACCTTCAACGAGCACATCCAGGGCGAGGACTTCCTCGACACCGCCAAGTACCCGACCGCCACCTTCAAGTCGACCAAGGTCACGTTCGATGGCGACAAGCCGGCGAGCATCGACGGCGAGCTGACGATCAAGGGCGTGACCAAGCCGGTGACCCTGAAGGTGACCCACTTCACCACCGTGCCGCACCCGATGCTGAAGAAGGACGCCATCGGCGCCAACGCCAGCACCGTGATCAAGCGCAGCGAGTTCAACGCCGGCAAGTACGCGCCCAACGTGGGTGACGAGGTGACGATCACCGTCTCGCTCGAAGCGATCAAGCAATAAGGCGGCAATGCGCGACGGGCGCCGTCCGATGGCGGTCCCGCCGGCACGCCCGCGCCAACGACAGGATCAGGACGTCATGGAACTTCGACCCGCCGCTGCGCGCGGCCTCGCCAACTTCGGCTGGCTGCACTCGCAGCACAGCTTTTCCTTCGGCAGCTACTACGACCCGCAGCACCTGGGGTTCTCGGACCTGCTGGTGATCAACGAGGACCGCGTGCGACCGGGACGGGGCTTCGACACCCATGGCCACCGCGACATGGAGATCTTCTCCTACGTCCTCGACGGCGCGCTGGAGCACAAGGATTCGATGGGCACCGGCTCGGTGATCCGCCCGGGCGACGTGCAGATGATGAGCGCCGGCACCGGCGTGCGCCACAGCGAGTACAACGCCTCGCGCGAGCAGGAGGTGCATTTCCTGCAGATCTGGATCGTGCCCGACCGCAAGGGCGTGGCGCCGCGCTACCAGCAGCAGCATTTCGACGCTGCGGAAAAACGCGGCCGGCTGCGCCTGATCATCTCGCCCGACGGCGCCGAGGGTTCGCTGTCCGTGCATCAGGACGCCCGCGTGTATGCCGGCCTGTTCGACGGTGCGGAACACCAGCGCTTCACCTTGCCGGCCAAGCGCTTCGCCTACGTGCATGTGGCGCGCGGCGCCCTCGATTTTAACGGCCAGCGTCTCGCGGCAGGCGATGCGGTCAAGCTGCGCGACGCGCGCGAGATCGAATTCGCCAAGGGCGAGCAGGCCGAGGTGCTGCTGTTCGACCTGCGGCCGAACGAGACGCCGCACTACTGAGCACATGCGCGGGGCCCCTCAGTTGGCTCCTCGTTGCCCCCTCTCGCGGCGCGCTGGATTAGGATGGCGGTCCTTCCGAATCCAGTGCGCGCGCCCGCCGGCGTGTCCGCCACCCAGGGGAACCGCATGAGCTCACTCGAAACCCTCACCGTGCATGGCCTTGGCCGCGTGGCCGAGCCCTACCGCGACATCGTCCCGCCCATCCACCTCGCCAGCACCTTCGAGCGCGCGGCCGACGGCAGCTATCCGGGCGGGCGGGTGTATGCGCGCGACGGCAGTCCCGCCTACATCGAGGCGGAAGAGGTGCTGCGCCAGCTCGAAGGTGGCAGCCAGGCCCTGCTGTTCGCCTCCGGCCACGCCGCGGCCTCGGCGGTGCTTCAGGCGCTGGAGCCGGGCGACCGCGTCCTGGCGCCGCAGTCGATGTACTGGGCGCTGCGCAAGTGGCTGCTGGACCTCGCCGAGCACGGCCGTATCCAGCTCGCCTTCTACGACAACGCCGACATCGCCGACGTCGAGCGCCAGCTCGCCGCCGCGCCGACCCGCCTGCTGTGGGTGGAGACGCCCGCCAACCCAACCTGGGAACTCACCGACATCCGCGCCGCGGCCGCGCTCGCGCGCCAGCACGGCGCCATGACGGTGGTCGATTCCACCGTGGCCACGCCGGTGCTGTGCCAGCCGCTGGCGCTCGGCGCGGACATCGTGCTGCATTCGGCCACCAAGTACCTCAACGGCCATTCCGACGTCGTCGCCGGCGCCCTGGTCACGCGCGAGGACTCGCCGCTGTGGCAGCGCATCCGCGTCATGCGCAACCTCGGCGGCGCCATCCTCGGCCCCTTCGAGGCCTGGCTGCTGCTGCGCGGCATGCGCACGCTGCACCTGCGGGTGCGCGCTGCCTGCGCGAATGCGCTGCAGCTCGCGACCGAGCTCGAACCGCACCCGGCGATCGCGCAGGTGCTGTATCCGGGCCTGGCTTCGCATCCGCAGCACGCGACCGCCGCCGAGCAGATGAACGGCGGCTTCGGCGGCATGCTGTCGATCCGGCTCAGGGAGGGCGAAGCCAGGGCCCGCGACGTGGCGGCGCGCGTGCGGGTGTTCAAGCGCGCCACCTCGCTCGGCTCGGTCGAGAGCCTCATCGAGCACCGCGCCAGCGTCGAAGGCCCGGGCAGCCGCTGCCCCACCGACCTGCTGCGGCTGTCGGTCGGCATCGAGCCGGTGGCCGACCTGCTCGCCGACCTGACGCAGGCGCTGGGCGACTGAGGTCGCGTCCTTCCTTCCCCAAGACAAACCCAACGCCCATGCACAAGATCGTTTTCCTCGACCGCGCGACCATCGCGCCGCAGATCCGCCTGCGCAGCCCGGCGTTCGCGCACGAACTGGTCGTCCATGACCGGACCGTGCCCGAGCAGATCGTCGAGCGCCTGGCCGGTGCCAGCATCGCCATCACCAACAAGGTGCCGCTGTCCGCCGCGGTGCTGGCGCAACTGCCCGCGCTGCGTCTGGTCGCGGTCGCCGCCACCGGCACCGACTGCGTCGACAAGGCGTACTGCCAGCAGCACGGCATCGCGGTGGCCAACATCCGCGGCTACGCCGTCAATACCGTGCCCGAACACACCTTCGCGCTGATGCTGGCGCTGCGCCGCAACCTCGTCGCCTACCGTGACGACGTGCTGGCCGGCGAATGGCAGCGCTCGGGCCAGTTCTGCTTCTTCAACCACGCCATCCACGACCTGCGCGGCGCCCGCCTGGGCATCATCGGCGAAGGCGTGCTGGGCCAGCGTGTGGCCGACATCGCGCGTGCCTTCGGCATGGTGCCGCTGTTCGCCGCACGCAAGGGCAGGGCGGGCGCCGGCCGCCTGTACACGCCCTGGGACGAGATGCTGGCGACCAGCGACATCATCACCCTGCATTGCCCGCTCACGCCGCAGAGCCGCGGCATGATCGCGATGCCCGAATTCCGCGCCATGGCACGGCGCCCGCTCATCATCAACACCGGCCGCGGCGGGCTGGTGGACGAGGCTGCGCTGGTGCAGGCTCTGGACGAAGGGCTCATCGCGGGCGCCGGCTTCGACGTCACCGACGGCGAGCCGCCCGCCGCCGACGGCCCGATGATGCGCATCGCCGCTCGCCCCAACGTCATCCTGACCCCGCACGTGGCCTGGGCCTCGGACGAGGCGCAGCAGACGCTAGCCGACCAGCTGATCGACAACATCGACAACTTCGTCGCCGGTCGGCCGAGCAACCTGGTCGAGCACGCCGACTGAGGGCGGTGCCGGGCCGCAGCCCCAGCCGCTGCCGCCCGGCGCATGGACCCGGTGTTTCGACCGGTGGTGAGTGTGACGCGGCAGGCGCGTCTGCAGTCAGTGAATGGGGGTCAGCGGGACGGCGGGCCGAATGCCGGCGATCAGGTCGCTCAATGCAGCGGCCGAGCCGCAGGCCATGGTCCAGCCCAGCGTGCCGTGTCCGGTGTTCAACCACAGGTTGTCGTGCCGGGTGGGGCCGATCATGGGGACGCTGCCCGGTGTGACGGGGCGCAACCCGCACCAGTGCGCGACGGGACCCGCTGGCCGCAAGGCCGGAAAAAGGGCGTTGACCCGACGCATCAGCGCGGCCTGCCGGGCCGGGCTCGGGCGCAGGTTGAAGCCGTCGAACTCGGCCGTGCCTGCGACCCGGAGCCGGTCCCCGAGCCGGGAGAAGACCAGCTTGTGTGCGTCGTCGGTGAGGCTGGTGTGAGGCGCGATGCTCTCGGGTGACAGCGGAATGGTCGCCGAGTAGCCCTTGGCCGGATAGACCGGGATATGGATGCCCAGCGGGGCGAGCAGGGCAGGGCTATGGCTTCCCGCCGCGATGACGAAGCCGTCGGCCTCGATGCGTTCGCCCTGCAGCGTGGTCAGCGCGGCGATACGTCCGCCTTCGGTCTCGAGTCCGGTGACCGTGGTGCCGAAGCGGAACCCGACCCCCGCCGCGGCGCAGCGTTCGGCGAGACGGCGGGTGAACAGATGGGCGTCGCCGGATTCGTCTTCGGCGGTGAAGTCGCCGCCGACCAGCTGATGGCGGACGGGGGCGAGCGCGGGCTCGATGTGGATGCACGCGTCGACGTCGACCGGCCGGCGGTCGCAACCGAAGGCGCGCAGCATCGTGGCGGCGTGCATGGCATGCGCGTATTCGCGACGGTCGGTGTAAATGTGCAGGATGCCGCGCTCGAGTTGCTGGTAGTCGAGCGGGTCTTCGTCCGCGAACAGGGCGCGCAGGCGCTGCAGTTCGCTACGACTGTAGCGCGCAAGTTCGACGATGCGGCCAATGTTCGTGCGCGTACGCCAGGGCAGGCATTCGCGCAGGAAGCGTGCGGACCACGACAGCAGGGCGCGCTCCGCGCGCAGCCGGAAGAGCAGGGGCGCGTCCTCGCGCGTGAGCCAGCGCAAGGCCTTGAGCAGGGTGGTCGGGCTCGCCCAGGGCTCGGCGTGCGACACCGAAATCTGCCCGCCGTTGGCGAAGCTGGTTTCAAGCGCCGCGCCCGGCTGGCGCTCGAACACCGTCACCGACAGTCCCTTGCTGCGCAGGTACCAGGCGGTCGTGATGCCGATCACGCCGCCACCGAGGACTGCGATCTTCACGTTCGTCTCCCGTCTCCGCCCAGAAGCGCCTTCAGGCGCAGGCTGTCTGGTCGGCCGTGGCGTGTTCGGCCTCGATCGCGGCCAGGGCCGATGCGGCGCGGCGCAGCGCGGGCAGGGAGTCGAGCGCATTGCGCTCGGTCATCCGCATGATCGGGGCCTGGATCGCGATGCCCATGTTCGAGCGGCCACCGGGCGAGGGCACCAGCACGGCGATGCAGAACAGGCCGGGCAGGAATTCCTCGTTGTCGAAGGCGTAACCGTCCCGGCCCACCCGTTCGATCTCCGCCTCCAGTGCGTCGAGTTCGGTCAGGGTGCGGCTGGTGTATTGCGACAGCGGTGCATGCGCCAGCAGTCGCCGGCGCTGGGCGGGCGTCATCTGGGCGAGGAACAGCTTGCCGCTCGCCGAGCAGTGGGCCGGCACCCGCGAGCCGGGATGAAGGTAGAAGCGCAGCGGCGCGGCGGTCTCGACGCGGTCGAGGTAGAGCACCTCGCTGCCCGACAGTGCCGTGATGTTGCAGCTCTCGCCCACGTCCTCGACGAGCCGGCGCAGCACCGCATGACGGGCGCCATGGATGGTGTCGTTGAGCAGCAGGTTCTCGGCCAGCCGGCGCAGGCGGGCACCGGTGCCGTACTGCCGGCCGTCGCTGTCGCGCTGGAGCATGCCGGCGGCCTCGAGCTGCTGCAGCATGCGATGCAGCGTCGGCTTGGGCAGGCCGGTTTCCTCGACCAGGCCCTGCAAGGACACGAGTTGGTCCTTGGCGGCAATCACTTCAAGCAGGGCGAGCAGGCGCATCGTGGGGGTGTCGCCGTCGATCTTGACCACTTCCGAGCGGTCGGTCCGGTTCTCGGTCATGCGGAGGTCTCCGATGGTTTATTTCTAAAAGATGAACGAATCGTACCGTTTTTTAAAACTTCTTGTTGACCTTTTGGTTTTGGGGTCCTAGAGTTCGTTTGCGTATCTCGGATATCGGAACTTTTTGTACCGATTTGAACGAACATAAACCGGAGACCTTCCATGAGCCAGACCCAGACGCTGCCCGACGGCCGCACGATTCCCAGCGGCCCGACCAAGATGACCCCCTCCGAAGCCTTCGTCGAAACTCTGGTGGCCAATGGCGTCACCGACATGTTCGGCATCATGGGCTCGGCCTTCATGGACGCGATGGACATTTTCGCGCCGGCCGGCATCCGGCTGATTCCGGTGGTGCACGAGCAGGGCGCGGGCCACATGGCCGACGGCTACTCGCGGGTGTCGGGCCGCCACGGCGTGGTGATCGGGCAGAACGGCCCGGGGATCAGCAACTGCGTGACGGCGATCGGCGCGGCGTACTGGGCGCACAGCCCGGTGGTGATCGTGACGCCGGAGACGGGCACGATGGGCATGGGCCTGGGCGGGTTCCAGGAATGCAACCAGCTGCCGATGTTCCAGGAGTTCACCAAGTACCAGGGCCACGTGACGCACCCGGCGCGCATGGCCGAGTACACCGGCCGCTGCTTCGACCGCGCGATGAGCGAGATGGGTCCGACGCAGCTGAACATTCCGCGCGACTACTTCTACGGCGAGATCACCTGCGAGATTCCGAAGCCGCAGCGCCTGGAGCGCGGCGCCGGTGGCGAGCAAAGCCTGAATGAAGCGGCCGAGCTGCTGGCCAAGGCCAAGTTCCCGGTGATCATCTCGGGCGGCGGCGTGGTGATGGCCGACGCGGTCGAGGAGTGCAAGGCGCTGGCCGAGCGGCTGGGCGCGCCGGTGGTCAACAGCTACCTGCACAACGACTCGTTCCCGGCGAGCCACCCGCTGTGGTGCGGCCCGCTGGGCTACCAGGGCTCGAAGGCGGCGATGAAGCTGATCAGCCAGGCTGACGTGGTGGTGGCGCTGGGCTCGCGCCTGGGGCCGTTCGGCACGCTGCCGCAGCACGGCATGGACTACTGGCCGAAGAACGCGAAGATCATCCAGATCGACGCGGACAACAAGATGCTGGGTCTGGTGAAGAAGATCTCGGTGGGCATCTGCGGCGACGCCAAGGCGGCGGCCAAGGCCCTGGCATGGCGCCTGACCGGGCGCGAGCTCGACTGCGACGCGACGCGCGAGCAGCGCTTCGAGAAGATCCAGGCCGAGAAGGCGGCGTGGGAGAAGGAGCTGGACGAGTGGACGCACGAGCGCGACCCGTTCAGCCTGGACATGATCGAAGAGAACGCCAAGGAGAAGCCGTTCTCGGGCGGCGAGTACCTGCACCCGCGTCAGGTGCTGCGCGAGCTGGAGAAGGCGATGCCCGAAGACGTGATGGTGTCGACCGACATCGGCAACATCAACTCGGTGGCCAACAGCTACCTGCGCTTCGAGAAGCCGAGGAGCTTCTTTGCGGCGATGAGCTTCGGCAACTGCGGCTACGCGTTCCCGACCATCATCGGCGCCAAGGTGGCCGCGCCGCACCGTCCGGCGGTGTCGTACGCCGGCGACGGCGCGTGGGGCATGAGCCTGATGGAGACGATGACCTGCGTGCGTCACAACATTCCGGTGACGGCGGTGGTGTTCCACAACCGTCAGTGGGGCGCGGAGAAGAAGAACCAGGTGGACTTCTACAATCGTCGCTTCGTGGCCGGTGAGCTGGACAACCAGAGCTTTGCCGAGATCGCGCGCTCGATGGGTGCGGAGGGGGTCACGGTGGATCGTCTGGAGGACGTGGGTCCGGCGCTGAAGAAGGCGATCGATCTGCAGATGAACCACGGCAAGACGACGATCATCGAGATCATGTGCACGCGCGAGCTGGGCGACCCGTTCCGTCGTGACGCGCTCTCCAAGCCGGTGCGCTTCCTGGAGAAGTACAAGGACTACGTCTGAGCGCGCCTGCTGTCCGAACTCCCGCCGCGCACTGCCCAAAGGCCAGGGTGCGGCGGGCTCCTCCGCTCAATCCACTCCCTCCCTCCCCCTGGGATTGAGCTTGGCCGGCGCCAGGGCATGCGGCCCTGGCGGCCGGCATCTTTTCCCGCTCCCGCGTGCGCAGGACGGGATTACGAGGATCCTGAATCATGAAGGCCATCAATCGAATCATCGATCGTGCCCGCGCCAGGCCTGGCCGCATCGTGCTGTGCGAAGGCGATGATCCGCGCGTGCTGCAGGCCGCGCTGCGCGCGACGCGCGAGGGTACGGCGCGCATCCTTCTGGTTGGCGATCGTGCCCGCATCACCCAGGTGGCGGAGAACGAGGCCATCGACCTGAGCGGCATGACCCTGATCGATCCGGTCGATTCGCCCTTGTCCGCGGGGTATGCCGAGGAACTGTTCAGGCTGCGCGAGAAGAAGGGCCTGACGCGCGCTGCGGCTGCGGAGGAGGTCCGCAAGCCGCTCGTGTTCGCCAACCTCATGGTGCGCATGGGCGACGCCGACGGCTCGGTGGCAGGCGCGGTGCACACCACCGCCGACGTGGTGCGGACCGCGATCCAGGTGATCGGCACCGATCCCTCATTCAAGCTCGTGTCGAGCTTCTTCCTGATGATGCTGTGCGAGCCTTTCCACAGCCTCAAGGGCGGGCTGATCTTCTCCGACTGCGGTCTGGTGGTCGATCCCAACGCCGAGGAGTTGTCCGAGATCGCGATGGCGGCCGCCGACAGTGCGCGCAACCTGCTCGACGAGGAGCCGCGAGTGGCGATGCTGTCCTTCTCCACGAGCCGCAGCGCCAAGCATGCCGCGGTGGACAAGGTCGTCGCCGCGGCCGAGCGCGTCAAGGCGCTGCGTCCCGGGCTGGCGATCGACGGTGACGTCCAGCTCGACGCCGCGATCGTCGCCGAGATCGCCAACCGCAAGCTGCCGCACTCGCAGGTCAAGGGCAGGGCGAACGTGCTCGTCTTCCCCAACCTCGAGGCCGGCAACATCGGCTACAAGCTGGCCGAGCGGGTGGGGGGCGCGGTGGCGATCGGACCGCTGCTGCAAGGTCTGGCCAAACCCGCCAACGACCTGTCGCGCGGCTGCAGCGCGGAAGACGTGTTCCATGTCATCGCCGTGACCGTCGTGCAGGCACAGGAGGCCGCCGCAAGAGCGGCCCGCTGAGTGCAGTAGCGGGCGTTTGCGCCCGCTGGCCCGGTTTCGGGCAGGGAGGAGACATCATGAGAATATCCTACAAGGTGGGTGCCGCCGGCGCCCTCCTGCTGTTCGTCACCCTCAGCCTGCTGTCGTTCCTGCAGGTCGCTCAGGTGCGTGCCAGCCTGCGCGCGCAAGCCGAGGCCAGCATCGGCGAGGCCGGCACCGGCCTGGCGCGCCAGATCGAGCATTGGCTGAATGCCAAGCTCAATCTCATGGACATGGCGGCACAGAGCATCGATGCGGACTTCGGTGCCGCCCAGATCCAGCGTGTGTTCGACCGGCCGCTGCTGCGCGAGCAATTCCTGCTGGTCTTCGGCGGACTCGACAGCGATGGTGCGCGCATCACCAATACGCCGAGTTGGGACCCGCCCGGCTGGGATGCGCGCAAGCGGCCCTGGTACGCACTGGCGCAGCGGTCCGAACGCGCGGTCCTCACCGAACCCTATCCGGACGCGGCCAGCGGAGAGATCCTGATCTCCGCGGTGGCCCGGCTCAGCGACCGTGGCCGTTTCATGGGCGCCTTCGGGGGCGACCTGAGCCTCAAGACGATCGCCGAGGCGATCAACACGCTCGACTTCAACGGCGCGGGCCATGCCTTCCTGATGACGCGTGACGGGCGCATCATTTCCCATCCCGACGCGGCGCTCAACGGCAAGCCCTATGCGGAGCTCTTCGATGGCGCACAGCCCGCGCTCGACAAGGCGCTTGCGGAGACGACGGGCGGCGGCCGACATCTGCTGGTGTCGTTTACTCCGCTGACCGGGCTCACCGGCATGGACTGGTTCGTCGGCATCGTGCTCGACGAGGCGGTGCTGATGGCCGAGGCCGACGCACTGAGCCAGCGCGCGATCGCCGGCACCGTGGTTGGGGTGCTCCTGAGCATGCTCGTGCTGGCGGTGCTGATGGGCCGTCTGCTCCACCCGCTCGCGCGGCTGCACCACGCGCTGGAAGAGGTCAATCGCGGCGAGGGTGACCTCACCCGCCGGCTCGGTGAAACGGGGCGCGACGAGATCTCGGATGTGTCGCGTGCGTTCAACGGCTTTGTCACCCACCTGCAGGCGCTGATCCGCAAGGTCAAGGGCAGCGCGCAGCAGCTCGGCGAGGCGAGCGCCCATACCTCGACAGAGGCCGACCATGCCGCCGGGCGCCTGCGCCGGCAGATGGACGAGCTCGAGCGGCTGGTCGGCGCAATGAACGAGATGAGCTCCGCCGCGGAAAACGTCGCCGTCCATGCCCAGGAGGCCGCGCAGGCTGCCGTCGCAGCGCATGACGAGACGGGGGAAGGGGTGCGCGTGGTGTCGAGTTCGACGGCGGCCATTCGCCAGCTCGCCGGGGAGATGGGTGCCACCAGCCACTCGATCAACGAGCTGGTGCGCCTGAGCCAGAGCATCGAGTCGATTCTCGCCAAGATCACCGGCATCGCAGATCAGACCAACCTGCTCGCGCTAAACGCCGCGATCGAGGCGGCACGGGCGGGCGAAGCCGGCCGCGGTTTTGCCGTCGTTGCCGACGAGGTGCGCAACCTCGCGGCGCTGACGCAGGAGTCGACGCGTGACATCCGCGGCATCATCGAGGAGTTGCGTACCGGCGTGCAGCAAGCCGAAAGCCGCATGCTCCAGAGCAGCGAGACCGCTGCGCGGACCGCCGTCGAGGCCGAAACCGCGAACGACATTCTCGCCCGTGTGCGCGATGCGATCACCCACATCAGCACGATGAACCTGCGCATTGCCGAGCTCGCCCAGCAGCAGAGCGCGACTGCACGCGAGATCGACCGTAACACCTGCGTGATCCGCGACATTGGTCGCGAAGTGGCCGAGGGCGCAGAGCGTCAGGTCGGCCACTGCCAGGTCATGGTTGCGCGCGTGCGCGACCAGGACGCGTTGCTGGGTCAATTCAAGGTCTGAGCGACCATGGCCCTCGGCGGGCAGGCCATCCGGACGGCGCCCGAAGCCCATGACGCGGGCACTCTTGAATCCACGGAGGTGAAGCGATGAGCATCGAGACTGCTGCGGCCCTGTTGGGCGTGATCGCGATTGGCACGTACTTCCAGACCGTGACCGGCTTCGGACTCGGGATGATCGTCATCGGTGTCACCAGCGGCTTCGGCCTTGCGCCGATTGCCCTGGTGGCAGCCATCATCAGCCTCGTCACCTTGATGAACAGCGCAGTGGCGCTGCCGGGCAAGCTGCATCACATCGACTGGCCGGCCGCACGCTATGTGCTGGCAGGCGTGCTGCCTTCGACGGTCGCGGGCGTGCTGCTGCTCGAATACATGAGTGCGACCGCCTCGACGCTGCTGCAGCTGCTCCTCGGACTCACCATCATCTACAGCGGCATCGTGTTCATGCTGCGGCCCGCGCCGCTCACCCAGCGTTCGTCGAACGGCAGCTTCTTCCTCAGCGGCTTCCTCTCGGGCCTGTTCGGCGGGCTGTTCGGCATGGCGGGGCCGCCGGTCATCTTCCATTTCTACCGTCAGCCCTTCGACCTGGCGACGGTGCGCAACATGCTGTTGCTGACCTTCGCCTTCACCGCCGGAACGCGGACCATCTTCGCCGGCACCCAGGGGACATTCACCCCCGAGGTCTGGGTGCTGATCGGTTTCACCGTGCCGCTGGTGGCCCTGGCCACCCTGGCAGGGCGGCGCTATCCACCCCCGTTCTCGCAGCTCACGATGCGGCGCATCGCCTTCGGTGTGCTGATCGTGATCGGCGGCGGGCTCGTCTTCAACACCCTGTTCCGCTAGCCCTGACGATGACGCCGACCCTGCTTCAAGTCGTCGGCACGGCGCTCTTCGCGACCGCCGTGCTGCACACCTTCCTGACCAAGCACTTCGAACGCCTCGCCCACCAGACGCCAGCCCATGCGGGGATCTGGCATCTGCTCGGAGAGGTCGAGGTGGTGTTCGGCTTCTGGGCCTTCGTGCTGCTGGGCTTCATGCTCTTCGCCAGCGGGGCGGGTTCGGCCACCGGGTATCTTGAAGGTCTCAACTACACCGAACCCGCCTTCGTCTTCGTCATCATGGTGGTCGCCGCCAGCCGGCCGATCCTGCAGCTGTGTGCAGGCGTGTGCCGCGCGCTCGCGCGCTACGTGCCGGTCGCCGATGGCCTGGCGTTCTATTTCGTGTGCCTTTCGGTCGTGCCCTTGCTCGGCTCCTTCATCACCGAGCCGGCGGCAATGACGCTTGCGGCCTTGATGCTGCGCGACAACATCTATTCACAACGCATTTCGCACGGGCTCAAGTACGTGACCCTGGGCACGCTGTTCGTGAACGTTTCCATCGGCGGCACGCTGACCCATTTCGCCGCGCCTCCGGTGCTCATGGTTGCCGCGCGCTGGGACTGGGACCTGTGGTACATGTTCGGCCATTTCGGCTCGAAGGCTGCGGTCGCCGTGATCATCAACGCCGCAGTCGCCGCCTGGCTGTTCAGGCGCGAGCTGCAGGGACTGGGTCTGCGTCCCGAGACCGGACGCTGCACGGTGCCCACCGCGCTGATCGCGGTCCATGTCGGCTTTCTGGCCGGCATCGTCTATTTCGCCCACCACCCCGAGGTCTTCATCGGCCTGTTCCTGCTGTTCCTCGGCGTGGCCGAAGGCTACCGCCATCACCACGACCGGCTGATGCTGCGCGAAGGCTTGCTGGTGGCCTTCTTCCTCGCCGGCCTGGTGACCCTCGGCGCGCAGCAGCAGTGGTGGCTGCAGGACCTGCTCGCGGGCATGGATGCGGATGTGCTGTTCTACGGCGCAGCGCTGCTGACCGCCATCACCGACAATGCGGCGCTGACCTATCTCGGTTCGCTGGTCGAGGGCACCGACACCGCCTTCCGGCATGCCCTCGTCGCCGGTGCGGTGACCGGCGGCGGGCTCACGGTCATCGCCAATGCGCCCAATCCGGCAGGGTTCGCGATTCTGCGCGGGCATTTCGACCAGGAAGCGATCAACCCCCTCGGTCTGCTGGTCACCGCCCTGCCGCCGACGCTGGTCGCGGTGCTGGCGTTCAGGCTGTTGTGAGCCGCTGCCCGCGCTATGCGCCGGGCGTCGGAAACAGAACGGTGCGCATGACCTCCGCGGCGATGCGCATGTTCGACACCTTGGCCATCAAGTCGTCGAGCGAGACGCGCGCTGTCGGCGCGTGGCAGGCAATCGCCGCAACCGCCTTGCCGCCTTCACCGAGCACCGGAACCGCGACCGCGATCATTCCGCGTACGAATTCCTCGTTATCGATGCCGAGGCCCAGTTTGGCGTTGCGCGCGAGCTCGGCTTCGAGCACCGCCGGGTCTATCAGTGTGCGCGGCGAATGGCGCGTCAGGGTGAGGTTGGCCAGCAGTCGGCGGCGTTCCAGCAGGGACATCGAGGCCAGGAAGAGCTTGCCGCTGGCTGTGCAATGCATCGGCACGAAGGTGCCGGGCTGCAGGTGCATGCGCAGGGGTTCGGTCGTCTCGACGCGCTCGACATAGAGCACCCGGCCTGCGTCGGGAACGGTGAGGTTGCAGGTTTCCCCGAGCTTGTCGACCAGGTTACGCAGTACCGCCCGGCATTCGCGACGCATGTTCGAGCCGCGCAGGGTGCGCAAGGCGAGCGTCGTGGCGCGCGTTCCCGCCACGAAGCCGCGCTCGGCCGGCAGGTGCAGCACGTAGCCCTCGACCTCCATCGCGCGCAGCAGGCGCATCACGGTGCTCTTCGGCGCCTGCATCAGGTGTGCGAGCTGGGCCAGGGTGAGCGGCTGGGGAGACTCTGTCAGGTGTTCCAGGACGGTCAGGGCACGCAGCCGGCGGATGTCGTCGCCAGGGCCGTCGTCGACGTCCCGCGCGTCCCTTCCTGCGGCCTTTCGATTGGGGGACGGCCGGGAAGAACTGGTTGACGGGGTGTTTTTCATGTTTCGCCTGTCTGCATGTTAGGGGCGTGGGGTCTGCATGGATCGCGCCGACGCCCTGGCTGCGGCGTCGGCGCGCCGTCTCTCGTTGCGCACGTTCTGGTCCACTTTTCCGCGCTTACGTTGCACTTCGGGCGTGCGCTGCGGTTTTTTCTTTGCTTCCTTTATGAGCGGATCAATATTAACGATACGAGGTTTTGAAACGCAACATTTCAAAACCGACGGTCGTACTGATCTGCAATATCACGAGGAGGCCTTTCCTGATGTCCATCGAAGTCGATTACATCGTCGTCGGCGCCGGCTCCGCTGGTTGCGTGCTGGCGAATCGGCTCAGTGCCGACGGACGTAACCAGGTGCTGCTGCTCGAGGCCGGCGGCCGCGACACGAATCCCTGGATCCACGTACCGGTCGGCTATTTCAAGACCATGCATAACCCGAAGCTCGACTGGTGTTACCGGACCGAGCCCGACGAGAAGGTTGCGGGTCGCCAGATTCAGTGGCCGCGTGGCAAGGTTCTGGGAGGGTCCAGCTCGCTCAACGGCCTGCTCTATGTGCGTGGCCAACGTGAGGACTACGACCGCTGGGTGGAGTTGGGCAACGAGGGCTGGAGCTTCGACGAGGTCCTGCCCTACTTCAAGAAGTCCGAGGACCAGGAGCGTGGTGCGAGCCAATACCACGGTGTGGGCGGACCGCTGAAGGTTTCAGATCTACGCCTGCGCCGACCGATTGCCGATCATTTCATCAAGGCGGCCCAGGAGATCGGCATCCCCTACAACGAGGATTACAACGGCGAGCGCCAGGAGGGCGTCGGCTACTTCCAGCAGACGGCCTACAAGGGTTTTCGTTGGAGCACTGCGAAGGGATTCCTGCGGCCGGCGATGAAGCGCCCGAACCTGCGTGTCGAGACCGGTGCGCAGACCCTGCGCGTCGTCATCGAGGGCAAGCGCGCCGTCGGCGTCGAGTATCTGCAGGGCGGTGTGCGGCGCATTGCACGGGCGCGCAATGAGGTCGTGCTGTCGGCCGGCGCGATCGGCTCGCCGCAGATCCTGCAATTGTCGGGGGTCGGGCCCGCCGATGTGCTGCAGCGCGCTGGTGTCCCCGTCGTGCATGCGCTGCCCGGCGTCGGTCGCAACCTGCAGGATCATCTGCAGGTCCGGCTAGTGTTCAAGACCCGCGAGCGGACCCTCAACGACGAGGTCAACAGTCCCTTGCGCAAGCTGTGGATCGGTCTGCAGTACATGTTCTCGCGCACCGGCCCGCTCACCTTGGCCGCGAGCCAGGTCGCGATCTTCACGCGTTCGTCGCCGGACGTGGCGCGGCCGGATATCCAGTTCCACATGCAGCCGCTATCGGCCGACAAGCCGGGCGAGGGCGCCCATCCGTTCTCGGCCTTCACCGCCTCGGTGTGCCAGCTCCGTCCGTGGAGTCGAGGTCACATCGAGATCCGTTCGCCGGATCCGCTCAGTTATCCGGCAATACATGCCAACTACCTCGGCGACGAGCGGGACCATCCGGTTGTCATTGGCGGCGTCAAGGTCGCGCGCCGCATTGCCCAGGCCGATGCGCTCCGGCCCCACATCATCTCGGAGTTCGTTCCAGGCGCCCAATTCGCGAGCGATTCCGAGCTGCTCGAGGCCGCTCGTCGTCACAGCCAGTCGATTTACCACCCCGCTGGAACCTGCAAGATGGGGCGCGACGAGCTGGCGGTCGTCGATGCGCGGCTCAGGGTCCGCGGCCTGGCAGGCCTCCGGGTTGCCGACGCTTCGATCATGCCCGAGCTGGTCTCGGGGAACACCAACGCGCCAACCATCATGATCGGTGAAAAGGCCGCCGACATGATCCTCGCGGATGCCGCGTAATCCCGTGGGCCCTGCCTCCCAGGCCGGACTCCCCCGGTAGTTGAAGAGCCTTGCCAACCATAATTATTAGGAGACATCGATGGATCAATCGACGAAGAAGGATGCGAAGGAGGTCAGGCGGGTCGTAAGCGCCAGTCTGATCGGCGCGACGATCGAGTGGTACGACTTTTTCCTCTACGGCGTCGTCGCCGGAATCGTCTTCAACAAGCTCTACTTCCCGACCGGCGATCCGCTCGTGTCGACGATGCTGGCGTACGGGACGTTCGCGGTCGGCTTCATAAGCCGCCCGCTCGGTGGCGTCATCTTCGGTCATTTTGGCGACAAGGTCGGGCGCAAGAGCATGCTGGTGCTGACCTTGATGATCATGGGGGTCGCGACGGTGTTGATCGGCCTGGTCCCAACCTACGACCAGATCGGCCTCTGGGCGCCGGTGCTGCTGCTCATCCTGCGTATCGCCCAGGGCATTGGTCTCGGTGGCGAGTGGGGCGGGGCGGTGCTGATGGCCTTCGAGTATGCACCGAAGAACAAGCGCGGCTTCTACGCGAGCATTCCCCAAATCGGACTTGCCTTGGGGCTGTGCATGGCCTCGGGTGTGGTAGCGCTGCTGTCCTCGCTCCTATCCGACGAGCAGTTCCTGGCCTGGGGATGGCGGATCGCCTTCCTGCTGTCCTTCCTGCTGGTCGCGGTCGGAATGTACATCCGCCTCAATGTGATGGAGACGCCGGAGTTCGCCAAGGTCAAGGCGACGGGTCAGGAGATCAAGCTGCCGATCAAGGAAGTCATCACCAAGTATCCGCGCAACGTACTCGCCGGCATGGGGGCCCGCTACATCGACGGCGTGTTCTTCAACATCTTCGGGGTGTTCTCGATCGCCTACCTGACCCAGACGCTCGAACTCTCACGTACCGATGCGCTGCTCGGGGTGATGGCCGCGGCGCTGGTGATGGTGGTCACGATCCCGCTGTTCGGGGGCCTGTCGGACCGCATCGGCAGGACGCGCATCTACTTCTGGGGGTCGCTGCTGACCGGGCTGTCGGCGTTCGCCGGGTTCTGGTTCATGAAGCACAGCGACGGCAGCCTGCTGGTGGTGTGGCTGTCGATCATCATCCCGTTCGGCGTGTTCTATGCGTCGGTCTACGGCCCGGAAGCCGCCCTGTTCTCGGAACTGTTCGACGCCCGTGTGCGCTATTCGGGGATCTCCTTCGTCTATCAGTTCTCCGGCATCTTCGCCAGCGGCATCACGCCGATCATCGCGACGTACCTGCTGCAGCGCGGTGGCGGAGAGCCCTGGCTGATCTGCGCGTACGTTCTCTTTGCCGGCATCGTCAGTGCGCTCTCCGCACTGTGGATCGGTCGCGACAAGAGCCGTAATCTCGCGAACGCGGTCGTGAGGGAACGGACGGCGATCTGAGCAAAGCCTTAGCAGCGCTCGGGGCCTGGGGATGTCTGACCCAGGCCCCGAGTTCTTTTGGCTGGCTTATAACAATTGGTTTTATGGATAGGGGTGATTGAGAACTCGCCTCGTCTTATTCTCTCGGCTCATGGTGGTGAGCAGGGAGGCGCTCCCGGGCCGTTCGGGGCTGTCCTCTCTGTCAGCATGCTGTCTTTACGAGAGGAGTCGACCATGCTCGAGTTGCTGACGGGTTTCGTGGCGCTGGCCGCCTTTCTGGCGATCTCATATTTCCGGGGACGGAGCAAGAAGGAGAGCGCGCTCGCGACGGCGCTGTCGTCGCCGAGCGAGGTCGCGCGCCTCTACCTGCGGCATTCGCCCGAGATGAATGCCCACTGGCTTCACGTGCAGTTCCGCAATGGCCGCAAGCGTGTGATTGCAGCCCCCTGGGAGCTCGACGACATCCTGGCCCGGCTCGAAGCGAAGGGTCTCCGACTCGACGAGGCAGATCGAAACCTGCTGGCCACGGTCGAGTCCCCCGAGGCGTCCGCGCGCAGGCCGGGCGAAACCCGCCGCCACACTGCGGCGCCGGGAACACCGTTGCGTGCAGGCGCCTGAGCCGCGACAGCGGTCCTCAGGCCTGCGTTGACGCGCTCAACCGCCAGGCCCCCGGTTCGATCGGCAGCAGCGCCGCCACCGCCGCGGTGGCGATCACATGCGTGGTCTCCTGCACCGGGTCGTGCACGTCCAGCCCGCCGAACACCACGGTCACCTCGGCACGCCCGCGCGGCAGCGTGGCGGCGACCACCGCGGCATCGACCTTGTCCGGCTGCTGCACGCCGATCGTGACCTGGACGCGCATGTCCAGGTGGTCATAGCCGAGCGACTTGAACAGTACGATGGAGGAATGGTGCAGGGCATCCTGCACTGCACGGCAGGCGGCCTTGGTGTAGTCGCCGCCATAGAGGTCGTTGCCGGTTCCCATCTCGAGGATGATGCGTTTCTCAGCCATGATTGCGCTCCATGTCGAAGGACACCACTAGGGCGGCGTTGGCGATCACGGTGAGGCCGGTGCCGTCGGGCTTGGTGACGTCCAGGCCGCCGGGGACGACGCGGATCGTCGGTTGGCCATAGGGAAAGATGGCGAGCAAGGCGGCGGTGTCCACCGCCTCCGGCTTCTGCACGCCGATCTCCACGTCGATCAGCATCGCCTCGCGCGGGAAGTCGAACGCGGTCGCCACGTTGAGCGAGTTGTGCCACAGCGCGTCGCGGATCGCGCGCGCCGCAGCCTGGGTGTAGTCCTGGCTGCGGATCGAAGTCCCCATGCCGAACTGCGTGACCATGCGGGTCTTGGCCATTGTCGGTGCTCCTTTGTCGAGTGTTCGGCGCCTTCAGTCGTGCCCGTAGCGCCGGATGGCGAAGTGCTTGGTGGTGTTCTCGATCACCTCCCAGTAACCGCGGAAACCGTCCGGGATCAGGAATGCATCTCCCGTGCGGAAGGTTTGCGCGCTGCCGTCTGCCGCGATCAGGCGGACATGGCCGCTGACGATGTAGCAGAACTCGTCGCGGTCGGTGAATGCGTGCCACCGGCCCGGGGTGCTGGTCCAGGTGCCGGCGATGAAGTCGCCGGCCGGGTTCTCGAAGTAGGTGGTGCTGTGGTGCAGGGGGTCGCCTTCGACGACGCGTCCGGGTAGATCGGCGAGCCGGCGGCTTTCGCGCTGTCCGTCGTCCTGGTTGAAGTCGATGACCTTGATCGTCATTTTCGTGTGGCCTCCTTGGTCGATGCCGTGCAGCGTTCGGGACTTTCCTTCTCGGCGCGCGCTTCAGCGCCGATGGCGGCCGCCGAACAACTGCACGATGTCGAAGAACAGTTCGTTGTCCAGCCCGCGCGTCATGTCGGTGGCCAGGCAACGGCGATAGAAGGGGCTGAGGTCGAGGCCGACGCCGAGGCCGAGGATCTCCACGGCGCCCTGCTGCTCGCGGCGTGCGACCACGTCCTTGAGGTGGTTGTCGAGGTAGAAGGGGTCGTTGGCCAGCCCGGTCGCGCCGTCGGCCGGGCAGCCGTCGGAGATCACGACCAGGATGCGCCGCGCCTCGCCGCGCGCCAGCATGCGGTTGCACGCCCAGTCCACCGCCTCGCCGTCGATGCCCTCGCGGAACAGGTCGGCCTTGAACAGCGCGGCGATGTCGGTGCGTGCCCGCCGCCAGCTGCGGTCGGCGTCCTTGAACACCATGTGGCAGACCTCGTTCAGGCGACCCGGGCGGGGCGGGCGGCCGCGGGCGAGCCATTCACGATGGGGGCGGCCACCGTTCCATGCACCGGTGGTGAAGCCGAGCAGTTCGGTGCGCACGCCCACCATCTCGAGCGCGCGGATCATGAGGTCGACCATCATCGCCACCGGCTCGATGTGCGCCTTCATCGAGCCGGAGCAATCGAGCAGGAAGCTCACCAGGCAGTCGGCCGCCGGCTTGTACTGCTCCTGCCGGAACAGGCGGCGCTCGGTCGGCGAGCTCACGAGCTGGCTCAGGCGGCGGCCGTCGATGTGGCCTTCTTCCTCGCCGAACAGCCAGCCGTCGCGCTGCGGCTCGGCGAGGATGGCGGCGAACAGGCGCGCCAGCCGCGGCAGGTTGATGCCCTGGGCGGCGATGCGCTTGTCCAGGCGCTCGCGGTACTCGCGCAGCAGGGCCTTGCGCACCAGCGTGCCGGCCTGCACCTCGGTGTCGTAGCGGGTGGTGAACACGCGGTAGGCCTGTTCGGCGTCCTCGAAGGCCTTGCTGTGGCCGGTGACGGCCGCGGCGATGCCGTTGTCGTCGCCTTCGTCACGGTCGAAGTCGAGCAGCAGGGCGAAGCCGCGCCGGATCTCCTCGTCCTTCGCTTCGGCCCCCTCGTCGCCGGCCGAAGCGGCGGTCTCAGCATGGATCGTCTCGGCCACGATGCGCGCGATCTCCAGCGCATGGGCTGCGAAGCGGCGCTGGTCGTGGCGATTGC
Organism: Thauera humireducens; assembly: GCF_001051995.2. NCBI lineage: Bacteria > Pseudomonadati > Pseudomonadota > Betaproteobacteria > Rhodocyclales > Zoogloeaceae > Thauera > Thauera humireducens. The sequence continues at coordinate 3,481,714 of NZ_CP014646.1, forward strand.
GGCGGATGCCGGCGAGCGCGCTGCCGAGCTGGGAGACGAGCGAGAAGCGGGTGCTCTCGATGTAGTCCTCGGTTTCCTCCAGCACCGGCCTGGTGGTCAGCCGCGACCAGCAGATCTGCGCCACGGTGTACAGCAGAATGCCGAGCCGCCCCTCGGTGAGGCCGGACCGGTAGAAGGCGCGCGACCAGTTCTCGAAGCGGTGGTGCAGGTTGGCGGCCATGCCCGGCATGTCGGCCGGTACGAGGGTTTCGACGCGCAGCTGCTCGAGCAGCTCGAACAGCAGGCGCTCGATCGGGTCGGCGGGGCACAGGCTGCGGTGCAGCTCGGCGTCCGAATGCAGCAGGCGCAGCGCCATGCCGTCGGCGGCGGCGCGACAGTCGGCGAAGTCGTCGTGGTCGGGGTCGATGCGCAGGTGCGGCGCATGCATCGGCAGCGGCCGCGATCCGCGGTGCAGGCGCCGGCCGCGGTAGTGCAGGCTTGCGTCCCCGGTCAGTGCGCGCAGGCTGGCGGCGCACAGTTCCTCGACCTTCTGCTGCCGCTTCGCGTTCTGCTGCGCCGTCGCCATCATTGCGCTTCCGAGCTGCGCATCCAGGACTCGTCCAGTTCCTCGCCGAAGCAGCGCTGGTAGTACTCGGCGACGATCGGGCGCTCGACCTCGTCGCACTTGTTGAGGAAGGACAGGCGGAACGCCAGTGCGGGGTTGCGGAAGATCTCGCAGTTCTCGGCCCAGGTGATGACCGTGCGCGGCGACATCAGCGTGGAGAGGTCGCCGGCGGCGAAGCCCTTGCGGGTGAGGTCGGCGACCGCGACCATCGAGGCGATCAGCTTGCGGCCCTTGTCGTAGTTCTTGCCCGGCACGCGCGCCAGCACGATCGCCACTTCCTCGTCGCGCGGCAGGTAGTTCAGCGTGGCGACGATGTTCCAGCGGTCCATCTGGGCGTGGTTCAGTACCTGGGTACCGTGGTACAGGCCCGTCAGGTTGCCGAGGCCGACGGTGTTGGCGGTGGCGAACAGACGGAACCAGGGGTGGGGGTGGATCACGCGGTTCTGGTCGAGCAGGGTGAACTTGCCGTCGCGTTCGAGGATGCGCTGGATCACGAACATCACGTCGGGGCGGCCGGCGTCGTACTCGTCGAAGATCAGCGCGACCGGGCGCTGCAGCGCCCAGGGCACGATGCCTTCCTGGAATTCCGTCACCTGGAGGCCGTCGCGCACGACGATCGCGTCCTTGCCGACGAGGTCGAGGCGGCTGATGTGGCCGTCCAGGTTCACCCGCACGCAGGGCCAGTTCAGGCGCGCGGCCACCTGTTCGATATGGGTGGACTTGCCGGTGCCGTGCAGACCCTGCACCATCACCCGGCGGTTGCGGCTGAAACCGGCGAGGATGGCCAGGGTGACGTCCGGATTGAAACGGTAGGCGTCATCGACGTCCGGCACGTGGTCGTCCCGCTCGGCGAAAGCCGGCACCTTGAGATCGCTGTCGATCCCGAACACTTCGCGCACCGACACCATCAGGTCGGGGCGGCTCGACACACTTTCCGTCACGCCAGTCTCCTCGTGTTTCCCTTGCTTGCTGCGCGCCCGCGGGCTGCGCCGCCGCTTCATCGCCGGGTGCCGATTGCAGCCGGTGATGCATCATAGACGAGTTTCAAAAAAACATTCAATGCGTACCGTTTTTTAAAATTTGTCGTTGACCTTTTAGGTTTGGGGTCCTAGAGTTCGTTTGCGCATCTCGGATATCGGAACTTTTTGTACCGATTTGAACGAACATAAACCGGAGACCTTCCATGAGCCAGACCCAGACGCTGCCCGACGGCCGCACGATTCCCAGCGGCCCGACTAAGATGACCCCCTCCGAAGCCTTCGTCGAAACTCTGGTGGCCAATGGCGTCACCGACATGTTCGGCATCATGGGCTCGGCCTTCATGGACGCGATGGACATTTTCGCGCCGGCCGGGATCCGGCTGATTCCGGTGGTGCACGAGCAGGGCGCGGGCCACATGGCCGACGGCTACTCGCGGGTGTCGGGTCGCCACGGCGTGGTGATCGGGCAGAACGGCCCGGGGATCAGCAACTGCGTGACGGCGATCGGCGCGGCGTACTGGGCGCACAGCCCGGTGGTGATCGTGACGCCGGAGACGGGCACGATGGGCATGGGCCTGGGCGGCTTCCAGGAATGCAACCAGCTGCCGATGTTCCAGGAGTTCACGAAGTACCAGGGCCACGTGACCCACCCGGCGCGCATGGCCGAGTACACCGGGCGCTGCTTCGACCGCGCGATGAGCGAGATGGGTCCGACGCAGCTGAACATTCCGCGCGACTACTTCTACGGCGAGATCACCTGCGAGATTCCGAAGCCGCAGCGCCTGGAGCGCGGCGCCGGTGGCGAGCAAAGCCTGAATGAAGCGGCCGAGCTGCTGGCCAAGGCCAAGTTCCCGGTGATCATCTCGGGCGGCGGCGTGGTGATGGCCGACGCGGTCGAGGAGTGCAAGGCGCTGGCCGAGCGGCTGGGCGCGCCGGTGGTCAACAGCTACCTGCACAACGACTCGTTCCCGGCGAGCCACCCGCTGTGGTGCGGCCCGCTGGGCTACCAGGGCTCGAAGGCGGCGATGAAGCTGATCAGCCAGGCCGACGTGGTGGTGGCGCTGGGCTCGCGCCTGGGGCCGTTCGGCACGCTGCCGCAGCACGGCATGGACTACTGGCCGAAGAACGCGAAGATCATCCAGATCGACGCGGACAACAAGATGCTGGGTCTGGTGAAGAAGATCTCGGTGGGCATCTGCGGCGACGCCAAGGCGGCGGCCAAGGCCCTGGCGTGGCGCCTGACCGGGCGCGAGCTCGACTGCGACGCGACGCGCGAGCAGCGCTTCGAGAAGATCCAGGCCGAGAAGGCGGCGTGGGAGAAGGAGCTGGACGAGTGGACGCACGAGCGCGACCCGTTCAGCCTGGACATGATCGAAGAGAACGCCAAGGAGAAGCCGTTCTCGGGCGGCGAGTACCTGCACCCGCGTCAGGTGCTGCGCGAGCTGGAGAAGGCGATGCCCGAAGACGTGATGGTGTCGACCGACATCGGCAACATCAACTCGGTGGCCAACAGCTACCTGCGCTTCGAGAAGCCGCGCAGCTTCTTTGCGGCGATGAGCTTCGGCAACTGCGGCTACGCGTTCCCGACCATCATCGGCGCCAAGGTGGCCGCACCGCACCGCCCGGCGGTGTCGTACGCCGGAGACGGCGCGTGGGGCATGAGCCTGATGGAGACGATGACCTGCGTGCGTCACAACATTCCGGTGACGGCGGTGGTGTTCCACAACCGTCAGTGGGGCGCGGAGAAGAAGAATCAGGTGGACTTCTACAACCGTCGCTTCGTGGCCGGTGAGCTGGACAACCAGAGCTTTGCCGAGATCGCGCGCTCGATGGGTGCGGAGGGGGTCACGGTGGATCGTCTGGAGGACGTGGGTCCGGCGCTGAAGAAGGCGATCGATCTGCAGATGAACCACGGCAAGACGACGATCATCGAGATCATGTGCACGCGCGAGCTGGGCGACCCGTTCCGTCGTGACGCGCTCTCCAAGCCGGTGCGCTTCCTGGAGAAGTACAAGGACTACGTCTGAGCGCGCCTGCTGTCCGAACTCCCGCCGCGCACTGCCCAAAGGCCAGGGCGCGGCGGGCTCATCGCTACACTTGCTGCCCCTGATAACCAGAACCGGAACGCGCTGCCCATGAATGCCCCGACCAAGTCCCTGCCCGTGCCGATGTTTGCCGAATTCCGCAGGCTGCTGCCCGGATTCATGCTGTGCAGCGTGATCGGCATCACCGCCGCCTTCGTGTCCGATCACTACGGCGGCCCCAAATTCCTCTACGCGCTGCTGATCGGCATCGCCTTCCATTTTCTGTCCGACAACGACAAGTGCATCCCGGGCATCGAGTTCTCGGCGAAGAAGCTGGTCCGCCTCGGTGTTGCCCTGCTGGGTGCGCGGATCGTGTTCAGCGACGTGTCCGATCTCGGCCTGGCCGGTGTCGGTGCGCTGGCAGGTGCCGTGGTGCTGACGATCGGCTTCGGCCTGATGATGGCCCGCATCCTCGGCCTGCCGTCCATGCTCGGCCTGCTCTCGGGTGGCGCGACCGGCATCTGCGGCATTTCCGCGGCGATGGCGATCTCCGCCACCTTGCCGCAGACCAAGGAGAACGAGCACTACACCCTGCTCACCGCGATCGGCGTCGCAACGTTCTCAACCGCGGCCATGATCCTGTATCCGCTGGTGGTGACCGCCAGCGGCCTGTCGGTGAACGAGGCCGGCATGTTCCTCGGCGGTTCCATCCATGACGTCGCCCAGGTGGTCGGTGCGGCCTTCATGATCTCGCCCTCGGTCGGCGATGCGGCCACGCTGGCCAAGATGTTCCGCGTCGCCATGCTGGTGCCGGTGGTGATGGTGTTCGCGCTGACCTTCCGCGCCGAGGCCGCGAAGGCCGGCGGTGCAGGTGGAAAGAAGGCGCCCCTGCTGCCCTTCTTCCTGATCGCGTTCGCCGGACTGGTCGTGATCAACAGCCTCGGCTGGATTCCGGCGCAGGCGGTCGAGGTGAGCTCGGATGTATCGCGCTGGTGCCTGGTGATCTCGATCGCCGCGCTGGGGGTCAAGACCTCGTTCGAGAAGCTGGCTGCACTGGGCTGGAGGCCGATCGTGCTGCTGTCGAGCGAGACGCTGTTCATCGCCTTCTACATGCTCGCGATCGTTTTCCTGATGCGCCTGCTGTCCGCCTGACCTTCGCTCCAAGGAGAGCCCATGAACGCCAACGAAAAATTCATCGCTGCCACGGCCCAGGTGGATGAAGCCGCGATTGCCCCGCTGCCCAACTCGCGCAAGATCTACGTCGAAGGCTCGCGCCCCGACATCCGGGTGCCGATGCGCGAGATCACCCAGAGCGACACCCCCGCTTCCTTCGGCGCCGAGCCCAACCCGCCGGTCTTCGTCTACGACTGTTCCGGCCCGTACTCCGACCCCGCGGCCAAGATCGACATCCGCTCCGGCCTGCCCGCGCTGCGCCAGCGCTGGATCGAGGAGCGCGGCGACACCGAGGTGCTGCCCGGGCTGTCCTCCGAGTACGGCCGCATCCGCGCCGCCGACAGCGCGCTCGACGAGCTGCGCTTCCCCGGTCTGCACCGTTCGCCGCGCCGCGCCAAGCCGGGCGCCAACGTGACCCAGATGCACTACGCCCGGCGCGGCATCATCACGCCCGAGATGGAATACATCGCCCTGCGCGAGAACCTGAACCGCGAGCAGTACATCGCCTCGCTGCGCGCCACCGGCCCCAAGGGCCAGAAGATGGCCGACATGATGCTGCGCCAGCACCCGGGCCAGAGCTTCGGTGCCAGCCTGCCGCCGGTGATCACGCCCGAGTTCGTGCGTGACGAGGTCGCCCGCGGTCGCGCCATCATCCCCAACAACATCAACCACCCCGAATCCGAGCCGATGATCATCGGCCGCAACTTCCTGGTGAAGATCAACGCCAACATCGGCAACTCCGCGGTCACCTCCTCGATCGCCGAGGAAGTCGACAAGATGACCTGGGCGATCCGCTGGGGCGGCGACACGGTGATGGACCTGTCCACCGGCAAGAACATCCACGAGACCCGCGAGTGGATCATCCGCAACAGCCCGGTGCCGATCGGCACCGTGCCGATCTACCAGGCGCTGGAAAAGGTCAATGGCAAGGCCGAGGACCTGAGCTGGGAGATCTTCCGCGACACCCTGATCGAGCAGGCCGAGCAGGGCGTGGACTACTTCACCATCCACGCCGGCGTGCTCTTGCGCTACGTGCCGCTCACCGCCAACCGTATGACCGGCATCGTGTCGCGCGGCGGCTCGATCATGGCCAAGTGGTGCCTGGCGCACCACAAGGAGAGCTTCCTCTACGAGCACTTCGAGGACATCTGCGAGATCATGAAGGCCTACGACGTGGCCTTCAGCCTGGGCGACGGCCTGCGCCCGGGCTCGATCTACGACGCCAACGACGCGGCGCAGCTGGGCGAGCTCAAGACCCTGGGCGAGCTCACCGACATCGCCTGGCGTCACGACGTGCAGGTGATGATCGAGGGCCCCGGCCACGTGCCGCTGCACCTGATCCGCGAGAACATGGACCTGCAGCTCGAGCAGTGCAAGGAGGCGCCCTTCTACACCCTGGGGCCGCTCACCACCGACATCGCGCCGGGCTACGACCACATCACCAGCGGCATCGGCGCGGCCACCATCGGCTGGTACGGCACCGCGATGCTGTGCTACGTGACGCCCAAGGAGCACCTGGGCCTGCCCAACAAGCAGGACGTCAAGGAAGGCATCATCACCTACAAGCTCGCCGCGCACGCCGCCGATCTGGCCAAGGGCCACCCGGGCGCGCAGATCCGCGACAACGCGCTCTCCAAGGCGCGCTTCGAGTTCCGCTGGGAGGACCAGTTCAACCTCGGCCTCGACCCGGACAAGGCGAAGGAATTCCACGACGAGACCCTGCCCAAGGACTCGGCCAAGGTGGCGCACTTCTGCTCGATGTGCGGCCCGCACTTCTGCTCGATGAAGATCACCCAGGACGTGCGCGACTTCGCCGCGCAGCAGGGCCTGGATGAGGCCGAGGCGCTGAAGAAGGGCATGGAGGTCAAGGCCGTCGAGTTCGTCAAGAGCGGGGCCGATCTTTATCGAACGGTGTGACGACGATGATGACAGTGACCTTCAATGGACAGACCCATGCGTTGATGTACCGCATGACGGTGCGCGACATGCTCGAACACATGGGCCTTGCCGGCAAGCGGGTGGCCGTGGAGCGTAACGGCCGGGTGGTGCCGCGTGCCGAGCATGGCGAGATCCTGCTGTTCGACGGCGACCGCCTGGAAGTGATTGCCGCGGTCGGCGGTGGCTGACGCGTGCGGTGAAGCTCGATACCAAACAGGAGACAGCAATGAACGACCCTTTGATCATCGCCGGCAAGACCTACGCTTCGCGGCTGCTGGTGGGCACCGGCAAGTACCGGGATTTCGACGAAACCCGCGCGGCGGTCGAGGCTAGCGGTGCCGAGATCGTCACCGTCGCCATCCGCCGCACCAACATCGGCCAGCATGCGGGCGAGCCCAGCCTGCTCGACTACCTGCCGCCCTCGCGCTACACCTACCTGCCCAACACGGCGGGCTGTTACACCGCCGAGGACGCGGTGCGTACCCTGCGACTGGCGCGTGAATTGCTGGATGGCCATGCCCTGGTCAAGCTCGAGGTGCTGGGCGACCCGCAGAACCTGTTCCCCAACATGCCCGAGACCCTCAAGGCGGCGGAGACGCTCGTCCGTGAAGGCTTCGAGGTCATGGTGTATTGTTCGGACGATCCGATCCAGGCGCGCATGCTCGAGGACATCGGTTGCGTCGCGGTGATGCCGCTGGCCTCGATCATCGGTTCGGGCATGGGCATCCTCAATCCGTGGAACCTGCGCCTGATCATCGACAAGGCGCGGGTGCCGGTGCTGGTCGATGCCGGCGTCGGTACCGCCTCGGATGCCGCGATCGCGATGGAACTGGGCTGCGACGCGGTGCTGATGAACTCGGCGATCTCCCATGCGCGCAACCCGGTGCTGATGGCCAGCGCGATGAAGAAGGCCGTGCAGGCCGGGCGCGAGGCCCACCTCGCCGGGCGCATGCCGCGCAAGCTCTACATGGCCGAACCTTCCTCGCCGACCGAGGGCTTGCTGACAGCGCTCGCCGCGTGAGGGTTTGCGGCCGGGCCGTGCCGGCGTTGGCGGGAAGAAGACGATCATGAGCAGCAAGATGAGCGGGACGATGTGGAATCAGTTCTTTCAGCGCTGGGCCGGGAACGGCCTCAGCCTGCAGGGGCAGATCCGCCAGATGCTGGTGTCGGCCATCCTCGACGGCCAGTTGCCGCTCGAGCTGCCGATCCCGTCGAGCCGCGAGATGGCGGCGCAACTCGACGTTGCGCGCAACACGGTGGTGATCGCCTACCAGCAGCTGGTTGACGAGGGCTACCTGGTTTCGCGAGAGCGCAAGGGATACTTCGTCAATCCGAACATCCTCGCCGGTCGCGTGGCGCCCCCCAAGACGCAGGCGGAGGCGGTGGGGTATTCGCCGGAGTGGTCGCGCCGCTTCCGCTTCCGGCCGACGCTGCAGCGCAACATCCGCAAGCGCGCGGACTGGCAGCGCTTTCCCTATCCCTTCGTATACGGGCAGTTCGATGCCGGCCTGTTCCCGACCGCGGACTGGCGCGAGTGCTGCATGAAGACCCTGAGCGTGCTCGAGATCGGCGAGTGGGCCCAGGACATGATCCTGCGCGACGATGATTCGCTGGTGCAGCAGATCCGTACGCGGGTGCTGCCGCGGCGCGGGGTGTGGGCCGACGATGACGAGATCGTGATCACGGTCGGGACCCAGCAGGCGCTGTACCTGCTGGCCGACCTGCTGGTCAGCACCGATACCCCGGTGGGGATGGAGAACCCCGGGTATCCCGACGCGCGCAACATCTTCAGCAGCCGCAGCGAGCGCATCGTCGACCTCAAGGTCGATGAGGGCGGCCTCGTCGTCGATGCCGCGCTGGGCGGTTGCGACTATGTGTACGTGACGCCCAGTCACCAATGCCCGACCACCGTGACGATGCCCCTCGAGCGGCGTGAAGCCCTGTTGCGCATGGCCGACGAGGCCGACTTCATCCTCATCGAGGACGACTACGAGAGCGAGAACCGGACCGAGGGCGAGGCGATTCCGGCGCTCAAGAGCCTGGATCGCAGCGGCCGCGTGATCTACATCGGCAGCTTGTCGAAGACCCTGGCGCCCGGGGTGCGCCTGGGCTATGTGGTCGGCCCCGCCGAGGTGATCCGCGAGCTGCGCGGCGCCCGTCGCCTCAACCTGCGCCACCCCACCGCCTACATGCAGCGCGTGTTCGCGCTCTTCCTGTCGCTCGGACATTACGACGCCCTCTTGCGCCGGCTCTCGCACGCCCATCAGGAGCGGGCGAGGGCGCTTGCCGCCGCGCTCGCGGCGCGCCTGCCCGAACTGCGGCCGGTGCCGATTTCGGGCGGCTCGTCGTGCTGGGTGGAAGGGCCAACCTGGCTCGACGCCGAGGCGCTCGCGCTCGCGGCCGAGCCGCATGGGGTGCTGATCGAGCCCGGCAACGTCTTCTTCAGCGCATCCACGCCGACCCGGAACTGCCTGCGTCTCGGATTCTCCGCGATCGCCACCGAGCGCATCGAGGAGGGCGTCGAGCGCCTGGCGATCGCGTTGCGCGAACTCGCGCCCCGGGGCTGAGGGCCGGCGCTGGTCGCGTGCGCCGCGCTTGTCGTCGCATGCCCGGCAGTCCCACGGAGAACGCCTGGAACGAAGCTGCGGGACATTCCCCTGCACGGCGGAACTCGTTTGGGCCAGCTGTCTTCGCGCTGGACCAAACGATTGCAGCCAAGTGGACCTAAGGGATTAATCCAGTGATGTCTATGATAAGGATCATGAATGAACGAGGTGCGCCGACTGGCGGCGAGCACCAAATTTCGCCCTTTCTGAGGAGATCCGCATGAGTCAACCTACTGTAGAGTTCCTGAAGGCTTTCGGCGACGCCTGGAACCGTCACGATATCGAGGCCCTGATGAGCATGATGGACGACGACTGCGTCTTCCATGCGGTCGCCGGCCCCGATCTGATGGGCAAGAGCTTCGTCGGTCGCGACGAGGTTCGCGCGGGTTTCGAGCTTGCCTGGAAGACTTTCCCTGACGCTGCCTGGCTGGATGGCGAGCATTTCGTCGTCGGCGATCGTGGCGTATCCGAGACCACCTTCTGCGGCACCAAGGCCGACGGTACCCGCATCGAGGCGCGCATGGTGGATGTCTTCACCTTCCGCAACGGCAAGATCGCGATCAAGAACGCCTTCCGCAAGGATCGTCCGCCGGTTTCCGGCGCCTGATCCCGCGCACGCACGTCGAGGAGCCTGACCATGGAAGCCGCAACCTTGAAGCAGTCCTTTGCCGGCGGTGGGGCCACCGAGCCCACCGCGCCCTACGATCCGGCCTACGATCCGCTGGTATCGGCCACGCCCGGCCACGGTCGCCAGTACGCGCCGACCTACTGGATCGGCACCGCCGGTGAGCCGCCCGAGGACGACGGTCCGATCACCCACGACATCGACGTGGACGTGGCGATCATCGGGTCGGGCTTCACCGGCCTGACCACGGCGATCTTCCTGGCGCAGGAGTACGGCATCAAGGCCACCGTGCTCGAGGCCAACCGCACCGCCTGGGGCTGCAGCGTACGCAACGGTGGGCAGGCGCAGTGCGCCTCGGGCCGCCTCAAGCGCTCGCAGTGGATCGAGCGCTGGGGCCTGGACACGGCCCTGAAGATGCACAAGGAATGCCTCGACGGCATGGAGAACTTCAAGGAGCTGATCAAGGACATCGACTGCGATCCGCAGCCCGGCGGTCACCTCTACATCGCGCACCGCGACAAGGTCATGCCGGCGCTGGAGAAGGAAGCCAGGCTGCTGCGCGAGACCTTCAAGTACAACGCCCGCATCCTCGACGCCGCGACCGTACGTCGCGAGTACGTCGACGACAAGGAAGCCTGCGGCGCGATGCACGAGCCCGAGGGCATCGGCATCCACGCCGGCAAGCTCGCCTTCGGCTACCTGAAGAAGGCGCGCGCGCTCGGCGCCAAGGTGCACCCGGCCAGCCCGGTGCAGGGCTGGGAAACGCGCAACGGCGTGCATTACCTGCGCACGCCCGGCGGCATCGTGCGGGCGCGTGCGGTCGGCGTGGCCACCGGTGGCTACACCTCCAACAGCCTGCATCCCGAGCTGAAGAACCGCCTGTTGCCGATCCTCTCGAACTCGATCGTGACCCGGCCGCTGACCCAGGCGGAAATCGATGCCTGCAACTTCCGCACGACACAGGTGATCACCGACACCCGGATCCTGCGCCATTACTACCGCCTGATGCCGGACAACCGTGTGCAGATCGGTAGCCGCAGCGCGATCACCGGCCAGGATGCGCCGCAGAAGAAATACGAGGACTTCCTCATCCGCGACCTGCATCGCAAGTTCCCGGCGCTGGAAGGCATCAAGATCGACTACTCGTGGTGGGGCTGGGTGGACGTCAGCCACGACATGATGCCGCGCATCTTCCAGCCGGACCCCGCGCAGACGATCTACTACGCGCTCGGTTACGGCGGGAACGGCGTCATGTATTCCGCGCAGGCCGGTCGCCGCCTGGCGCAATGGATCGCCGGCAAGGGCAAGGAGCTCGATCTGCCGATCTTCACCTCCAAGCTGCCGTTCCCCAACGTCCGCGAGATGGTGGAGTCGCAGGCCTTCGCGCCCTTCCGTCGCTTCGGTCAGTGGTGGCTCTACCGCTGGTACAACCTCAAGGATGAAGTGCTCTGAGCTCTTCGCCGGCATCCCGGTTCGGCGCCCGGGATGCCGCTGTCACACTAGCCGGCCCAACCTGAAGCACCATTCCAACAGCTATCGAGTGATAGAGGAGACGACCATGAAATTCAGGAAGAACGTACTCGTATCGATGTTCGCAGCCGCCAGCCTGGCGCTCGCCGCCCCCGCGGCGCTGGCCAACACCTTCAAGATGGCGATCGGCGACGCCGCCGGCGGCACGCAGTGGGAGCTGGGCACCAGCTTCGCCAAGGCCTTCAGCGAGAAGACCGGCGGCAAGCACAAGGTCGACCTGTTCCCGAACGGGCAACTGGGCGATGAGCAGGACACGGTGAACAACGCCTCGATGGGGCTGCTGGACTTCTCCATCCTCGCCATCAACAACGTCACCCCGTTCTCGCCGACGGTCGGCGTGCTGACCCTGCCGTATGTCATCCAGAGTGCCGAGGATGCCAAGAAGCTCACCCAGGGCGAGATCGGCAAGCAGCTCACCGAGAACACCATTCGCGACGCCGGCGTGCGGATCGTCGGCTGGGCGTACTCGGGCTTCCGCGTGCTGACCAACTCGAAGAAGCCGGTGAAGACGCTGGATGACCTCAAGGGTCTCGTCGTCCGTGTGCCGAAGAACGAGATCATGATCGCGACCTACCAGGCCTGGGGTGTCAACCCGACGCCGATGTCGTGGGCCGAGACCTTCACCGCCCTGCAGCAGCGCGTCGTCGATGGCCAGGACAACCCGTACATCACGGTTGCGGCGATGAAGTTCAACGAGGTGCAGAAGTACATCACCAACATCCGCTACATCTTCTCGCTCGAGCCGCTGATCATCAGCGAGCAGGTGTTCCAGGCGCAGAAGCCCGATGTGCAGAAGGCGATCCTCGAGGCCGGTCAGGCGGCCTCCGAGCATAGCTACAAGTACCTGCTCGAGACCGAAGAGAAGATCCGCGCCGAGCTGACGGCCAAGGGCATGGAGATCTCCGATCCGGCCAACGGCGAGAAGGAGTGGATCGAGAAGGCGACCACGACCGTGTGGCCGAAGTTCTACAAGAGCATCGGCGGCAAGGACAAGCTCGACGCCGCGCTCAAGTCGCTCGGCCGCTGAGCCCCGGAGGGCCGCGCTCCCGTCCCGGAGCACGGCCCGGCCTGCCAGGCCCAGAGTTCTCCTTCAAAACCCCAACATGCGCGGGTCCGCCCCGCCCGCCACGCCGCTCCGGCGTAGCGCGGCTCAGGCCCCGGTGCCGCGCAGCTCCGTCCGGGAGAGATCGCCATGTCGGCCAAACGCGCCATCCTCAAGTTCATCTCCAACGCAGAGGAGTATTTCTGCGAAGCGCTGCTGGCGTTGTTCGTCGTGCTGCTCTTTGCCCAGATCCTGCTGCGCCAGTTCTTCCAGTACTCGATCCCCTGGGGCGAGGAGGTGGCGACCTACATGTTCGTGTGGTTCGCCTATCTCGGCGCGGTGGTGGCGGCCAAGATGTCCGCGCACAACCGGGTCGCCTTCCAGTTCCGCTTCTTCCCGCCCATCGTCAAGAAGGTCAGCGAGGCGCTCGCCGATCTGCTGTGGGTCGGCTTCAACCTCTATTTCGTGTGGCTGAGCTACGACTTCGTGTTCAACCGCATGAACCTGTTCTGGAAGTCGCAGACCACCGGGATCCCGATGAAGTACTTCTACATGATCCTGCCGGTCGCCTTCCTGCTGATGTCGATCCGCATCCTGTGGAACAACTACCTCACCCTGTTCAAGGGCGTCGAGATCCTCGATCCCGAGGCGGAAGAAATCGAAAACATCAAGCGCGCTGCCGCCTCCGCGGCAAAGAGCTGACCGCCGCCGCGCACAGGAGAGACAACGATGGAAGAGTACCTGGTAGCAATATTGTTCGGCAGCTTCTTCGCGCTGCTGCTGTTGGGCGCGCCGATCACGGTGTCGCTGGCCGGCTCGGCGATGCTGGCGTTCATCGCCCTGGACAAGAACCCGATCGCCTTCGTGCAGATCGCCTTCACCTCGGTGGGCAGCTTCCCGCTCATGGCCTTGCCGGCCTTCGTGCTGGCCGGTGCGCTGATGGAGGCGGCGGGGATCTCTAAACGCCTGGTGGACGTCGCCGAAACCATGGCCGGCCCGATCACCGGCGGCCTGGGCGCCGCCACCGTGCTGGCCTGCCTGTTCTTCGGCGCCATCTCGGGCTCCGGCCCCGCCACCACGGCTGCGGTCGGCATGCTGATGATCCCGGCCATGACCAAGCGCAACTACGAGAAGAGCTACGCCTCCGCGGTCACCGCGTCGGCGGGCGGCCTGGGCATCATCATCCCGCCCTCGATCCCGATGGTGATCTTCGGCATCTCCGCGCTGGGCCTGCAGCCGCCGGCCGAGGCGATCGCCAAGTTCGGCGAGTTCGAGTCGCTGTCGATCCCCAAGCTCTTCGTCGCCGGCGTGGTGCCGGGCCTGATCATGGCCGTCAGCCTGATGACGATGAACTACATGATCTCGAAGAAGCGCGGCTACCGCGGCCTCACCGAGAACTGGTCCTTCGGCGACATCGGCACGGCCCTGCGTCGCGGCGTGTGGTCGCTGCTGGCGCCGGTGATCATCCTCGGCGGCATCTACACCGGCCTGTTCACCCCGACCGAGTCGGCGATCGTGGCGATCTTCTACACCTTGTTCGTGGGCATCTTCCTGCACCGCGAGCTCAAGTTCGCCGCGCTGCTGAACTCGCTGCGCACGACGACCTGGATCACCGGGCGCGTGCTGCTGATCCTGTTCGCAGCGACCGTGTTCGGGCGCCTGCTGGTCGAGCAGCAGATTCCGGCCTCGGTGGCGGCCTCGCTGCTCAGCATCACGGACAACATGTACCTGATCTGGACGATCATGATCGTGTTCCTGCTCTTCGTCGGCATGTTCATGGAGACGCTGGCGGCGATCATGATCCTGGTGCCGGTGCTGCTGCCGGTGATGTACATGCTCGGCGCCGATCCCACCCACGTCGGCATCGTCCTGATCTGCGCGCTGTCGATCGGTTTCATGACCCCGCCGCTCGGCGAGAACCTGTTCGTCGCCTCGGGCATCGGTGGTTCGACCGTCGAGGAAATCGTCGCCCGCGTCCATCCCTTCGTGCTCGCCCAGCTCACCGCGCTGTTCGTGATCGCCTTCTTCCCGGTGCTGAGTCTTTGGTTGCCCCGGTTGGTGGGGTATTGAGCGTGAGGCTGGCGCGGGTCCATCCGCTGTCGTCCGACAATCCTGTTTCGGGAGTCATTCAATGAGAACCCTCGTGTTTCCGCTCGCTGCCGTGCTGGTGCTGGGTGTTGGCGCACTTCCCCATGCGGTCTTGGCCCAGGGGGGCGAGATTGCCGTCAGGAGTGCGGTCGAGTTGCGTGCCAAGGATCTGCTCGAGATTGCGGCGCGCCACGTCCAGACGCACGGCGAAGCCGGTACGCTGGACTTTGCCCGCCAGTCCGCCTTCGTGGATCGCGACCTTTACGCCTATGCGCTGCGCACCGATGGCCGCTTCCTGGCAAGCGGTGGCGCCTCGGCGGCCCTGGTCGGCGACAACGTGCTCGACTACCGCGACAGCGATGGCAAGGCCTTTTTCCGCGAGATGATCGAGATCGCCAAGCGCGACGGCGAAGGGCAGGTCGAGTACCGCTGGTTCAATCCCGCCGACAGCCGGGGTGAGCCCAAGGTGACCTTCTTCCGCAAGGTCGGGGAGGTTATTGTCGCCGTCGGCTACTACCCGCCGCGCGCCACGAGCCTGCAGGCCCGGGAGATGCTGGACGATGCGGTTGCAGCGCTGCGCAAGGACCGCGCGGGGAGCCTGAAGCGTTTCCAGGACCTGAACGGCGAATTCATTCGCAACGACCTCTATGTCTTCGTCGCGGACACGGCGTCGGGCCGTTTTCTCGCGCATGGCGCCTCGCCTGCGCTGGTCGGAACGAACGCCTTCGAACTCAAGGACCCGCGCGGGCGAGCAATCGTCCGCGAAATGGTGGAGATCGGCCAGAAGAAGGGCAGGGGCGAACTCGACTACCTGTGGCGCAATCCGATGACCCAGCAGTTCGAGAGCAAGCACACCTTCTTCCGCATCGACGAAGGGCTCCTGGTGGGCGTCGGGAGCTACAACCGCTGAGGCGAACGAGTCCGATCGTCACCGGGCATGGGGGCGGTCGGACTGCCACGGCTGTTCGAACGTCATCTCCTGAGCATGAAGCCAGGCTTGTAACAGTGTCGCTTCCGGCCGCGAAGCACGGATAATTGCGGCGATGCAATATCGATTCGCCCGCCCGTGAGTTCCGACGTTCAGACCCCCACGCCTTCCTCGCAAACGGCCCCGCCCCGGCACCGCCTCCGCCCGTTCCGGCTGCTCGGCGCGCTGATCCTCGTCCTCGTGCTGGTCGTGCTGGTGGCGGGCGGCCTGCTGCTTGCGCACGAGATGCACACCTCGCGCCTGCAGGCGCGCGAGATCTCGCGCTTCGCCGCCAAACTCGACTACGAGCGCGTCGCCGGCCGCAGCGACGCGGTGCGCTATCCGCAGCATGGCCCCTTCGACCAGCGCCTCGGCTACACCGAACTGCCGCGCTTCATCGAGCGGCTCGAGGCGCGCGGTTTCGAGCTCACCGCGCAGACCCGCTTCAGCCCGGACCTCATCGACTACGTCGACCGCGGCCTGTTTCCGCCTTACCGCGAGAAGACGCGCACCGGCCTCGACGTGCTCGACTGTCGCGCCGGGCCGCTCTATGACTTCCGCTATCCCTACCGCGGCTATGCCGACTTCGCCGCTGTGCCGCCGGTGGTGGTGCAGGCGCTGCTGTTCATCGAGAACCGCGACCTGCTCGACGAGAACCAGCCGACGCTGAACCCTGCGGTCGACTGGGTGCGCTTCGCGCGCGCCGCCGCGGCCCAGGTCGGGCGCATGGTCAAGGAAGACCTCGACGCCCCCGGCGGCAGCACGCTGGCGACGCAGATCGAGAAGTACCGCCACTCGCCCGACGGCATCACCTACGACGCGCGCGAGAAGCTGCGCCAGATGGTGTCGGCCAGTGTGCGTGCCTACCGCGAGGGCGAGCAGACCTTGCCGGTGCGCCGCAATCTGGTGCTCGACTACCTGAACACCGTGCCGCTGTCGGCCGCGCCCGGCCACGGCGAGGTCAACG
This sequence comes from Thauera humireducens, assembly GCF_001051995.2. Lineage (NCBI taxonomy): Bacteria > Pseudomonadati > Pseudomonadota > Betaproteobacteria > Rhodocyclales > Zoogloeaceae > Thauera > Thauera humireducens. The sequence continues at coordinate 3,498,258 of NZ_CP014646.1, forward strand.
GCCTGGGCGACGGCCTGTGGGTGTGGTTCGGCGCCGATTTCGAGCGCGTCAATGAACTGCTGTCGGCGCCGGAAGGGCAGGGCGATACGCTGAAGGCGCAGGGCCTTGCGCTGCGCCAGGTGGTGGCGCTGATGATCGCCCACCGCCGTCCGTCCTGGTATCTGGCGCGTGGCCGCGAGGAGCTGACGCGCACCACCGACGCCTACCTGCGCCTGCTGACCGAAGCCGGCAGCATCAGCGCGGCGATGCGCGACGCCGCGCTGTCGCAGCCGTTGCTGTTCCGCGACCTGGTTGCCAACCCCGCGGTGCTGCCGGCCAACCCCGGCAAGGGCACGACCGCGGTGCGCGCGCGCCTGGCCGGCATGCTCGGCACCTCGCTGTACAGCCTCGACCGTCTCGACGCGGAGGTCGACACCACCCTGCACGGCGGCCTGCAGCAGGCGGTCGGTGCCTATCTCAACCGGCTGTCGGATGCCGACTTCGCCCGCAGCCAAGGGCTGATCGGCGACCGCATGCTCAATCCCGCCACGCTCGGCGCAGTGCGCTACAGCTTCACGCTGGTCGAGCGCACGCCCGGCGGAAACCGCGTGCGGGTGCAGACCGACACCACCGACCAGCCGCTCGACATCAACGAGGGCAGCAAGCTCGAACTCGGCTCCACCGCCAAGCTGCGCGTGCTGACGACCTACCTCGAGATCGTCGCCGAGCTGCACGGCCGTCTGGCCGAACTCGACGTGCCGGCGCTGCGCCAGGTCGAGGTCGCGCGCCAGGACAACCTCACGCGCTGGGCGATCGACCATCTCGCCACCGCCAGCGACCGCAGCCTGCCGACGATGCTCGAGGCCGCGCTCGAACGGCGTTTCTCCGCGAACCCGGCCGAGAACTTCTTCACCGGCGGTGGCGTGCATACCTTCGGCAACTTCAACCGCAGCGATGACGCGCGCGAGCCCACGCTGCGCGAGGCGCTGCAGGCCTCGATCAACCTGCCCTTCGTGCGCCTGATGCGCGAGATCGTGCGCCACACCATGTACCAGGTGCCGGGCAGCACGGCGCGGCTGATGGAAGACGCCGAAGACCCGCGCCGCGCCGAGTACCTGGCGCGCTTCGCCGACCGCGAGGGCCAGACCTTCCTGCGCCGCTTCTGGCGCAAGTACCAGGGCCGCAGCCCCGAGGAGATGCGCACGCTGCTGCTCGACGGCCTGCGCCCGAGCGCCGAGCGCCTGGCCGCGGTGTTCCGCTACCTCGAGCCCGAGGCGCCGCCCGAGGCGCTGGCCGCCTTCCTCGGCCGTCGCCTGGGCGATGCCCAGCTGTCGGAATCGCGCATCGCGCAGCTCTACACCCGCCATGCGCCCGAAGCCTTCGACCTGCCCGACCGCGGCTACGTCGCGCGCGTGCATCCGCTGGAGCTGTGGCTGGTGGGCTACCGCATGCGCAACCCGCAGGCCAGCCTGTCCGAGGCGGTCGCCGCCAGCGCGGACGAACGCCAGGTGGTGTACCGCTGGCTGTTCCGCACCCGTTCGCGCAGCGCGCAGGACTCGCGCATCTTCACGATGCTCGAGGTCGAGGCCTTCCTCGACATCCACCGCCGCTGGGCGCGGCTGGGCTACCCCTTCGGCCATCTCGTGCCTTCGCTCGCCACCGCGCTCGGCAGCTCGGGCGACCGCCCGGCGGCGCTGGCCGAGCTGATGGGCATCATCGTGAACGACGGTGTACGCCTGTCGACGCGGCGCATCGACCGCGTGCGCTTCGCCACCGACACGCCCTACGCAACCGCCTTTTCGGTAAGGCCCGGCGCGGGCGAGCAGGTGATGGCGCCCGAGGTGGCGGCGGCGCTGCGCGGCGCGCTGTCCGACGTGGTCGAGAGCGGCACCGCGCGCAGGCTGGCGGGCAGCTTCCGTCTGGCCGATGGCAGCGCGCTGACGCTGGGCGGCAAGACCGGCACCGGCGACAACCGCATCGTCATCGGCGGCCGCCCCGGCATGGCGCTGAACCGCACCGCCACCTTCGTCTTCTACCTCGGCCCGCGCCACTTCGGCTCGCTCACCGCCTACGTGATCGGCCCCAACGCCGCCGCCTATCGCTTCACTTCCGGGCTGCCGGTGCAGATCCTGAAGTCGATGGCGCCGGTGCTGGTGCCGCACCTGGCGCCGGGTGCCGACATCGCCTGCCTGCCGGTGGCGGATCTGCCGCTGCCGGTCAGTACCCCGGCAAGGGCCGGCGAGATGGCCGCACCGGTGGCGGAGGAAGTGCTGCCGGGCGATGCGGGCGGGGCGCTGCCGGTGGCGCCGGTGCCGGTCGAGGTCGAGCCGCCCGTGCCGGATGCGCCGCAGCCCGCCAACGAGGGCCTGCTGCCGGTCACCCCGCTGCCAGACGGCAGCAGTGTCGCGCCGGATGCCGCGAGTACCGCGGATGCGCGTGTGCCGGACGCGGTGGCCGATGAGGGCACGGAGGCCGCGCCGCCGCGCGCCCGCGCTGGCCGCATCGATGCCGGCCCGGCTATCCCCGTGCCGCTGACAGCCGAGCCTGGGCTGCCCGGTTCAGCTCCGGCGCCCGCGCCTGCAGGAAGCGCAGGAACGCGTCCGCCAGCGGAGTGAGGCGCTTGCCGGTCGGGTGCACGACCTGCCACTGGGTCACGACCGGCGTGTCCTTCACCGCGAGCACGGCGATGCCTTCGTCGGGCGCATGAGCCAGTGCGTGGGCCGACAGCAGCGACAGCCCCAGTCCGCCCGCCACCGCCTGGCGCACCGCCTCGTTGCTGCCCAGCTCCAGCCGTGGCCGCAGCACGATGTCGTGCTCGGCGAAGAAGCTCTCCGCCGCCTGGCGCGTGCCCGAGCCGGGTTCGCGCAGCACGAACTCCTCGTCCGCCAGCGCTTCGATCGGCACCGCGCGTCGGCCGGCCAGTGGATGGTCGGCGGCGGCGATCACCACCAGCGGGTTGGCGAGGAAGGGCGTGGCGGTCACCGGCGGCGCGGCGGGCGGGCGGCTCATGATGTAGAGGTCGTCGCGGTTGTCCGCCAGCCGGCGCAGCACCGCGTCGCGGTTCAGTACCACCAGCGACACCTCCACCGCCGGCCGTTCGCGGCGGAACTCGCCCAGCAGGCGCGGGATGAAGGTCTCGGCGGTGCTCACCACCGCCAGCCGCAGCTTGCCGCCGACGTCGCCGCGCAGTTCGGCCAGGGTCTCGTCAAGGCGCTCCAGCTCCTCTTCCAGCCGCGTCGCGCTGTCGACCACCGCCTCGCCGGCGGGGGTCAGGTGCAGGCGGCGGCCGATGCGCTCGAACAGCGGCAAGCCCACCTGATCCGACAGCTGGCGCAACTGCGCCGACAGCGTGGGCTGGGTCAGGTGCAGGCGCTGGGCGGCGCGTGAGACGCTGCCTTCGCGGGTCACGGCGAGCAGCAGGCGCAGCTGGTGGAGGGTGAGGCGCATCTTTATATAGAGTTATGTCTATTCAAAGCAAAATAATAAATCAATTTTCTGCATGTGTGCGCTGCGGCAGAATGCTGCACAAGGTTTCGCGTCGAAGTTCGGCGCGAGACAGATGAATGCCACTTGACGGAAATTGAATTCATGATCGATGCTGTTCCCTTCTTTTTTGCCCTCGGTGCCGTCGCCTCGCTGGTCAAGAGCGGGCTGCGCCTGCCGGCGGCGGTGTTCGAAACCCTGTCGATCTACCTCCTGCTGGCCATCGGCCTGAAGGGCGGGGTCGAGATCGCGCGCTCCGAAAGCGCCACGCTGTGGGTGGATGCGCTACTGGCGATCGGCCTCGGCGCGGTCATCCCGTTGCTGGTGTTCCCGCTCTTCCGCCTGCGCTTCTCGCGCCCGGATGCCGCTTCTCTGTCGGCGCACTACGGCTCGGTGAGCATCGTCACCTTCGCGGTGGGTGCGGCGGTGCTGGCCGGCCGTGGCATCGAGGTGGAAGGCCACCTGGCCCTGCTCGCCGCACTGATGGAGGCGCCGGCGCTGATCGTCGCGACGCTGATCGCGCGCTGTGGGGTGAAGTCGGCCGATGGCAGCTCCACCGCGAGCGCGCTGGTGCACGAGGTGTTCGCCAACAAGAGCGTGGTGCTGCTCGGGGGCGGCATCCTGATCGGCTGGGTTGCCGGTCCGCAGGGCCTGGAGCCGCTGTCGCCGCTGTTCGTCGATCTGTTCAAGGGCGCGCTGTGCCTGTTCCTGCTCGAGATGGGCCTGATCGCCGCCGACCGCCTGCCGGACCTGAAGAAGGCCGGGCTGTTCCTGGTCGGCTGCGCGCTTGCTCTGCCGCCGGTGCTGGCCGTGCTCGGCTGGGGCGTGGCGCAGGTGATGGGCCTGGGCGTGGGCGGGACGGTGCTGATGATGACCCTGGCCGGCAGTGCGTCCTACATCGCCGCCCCCACCGCGATGCGCATCGCGGTGCCCGAGGCCAACCCCGCCCTGGGCGTGGCCGCGGCACTGGCGGTGACCTTCCCCTTCAACCTGCTGGTGGGGATCCCGCTGTACCTGTGGTGGGCGCAGACGATGGCGGGGGTGTGAGCGGCGGCTCGGCGTCGGTCTGAACCGCGTCGGCCTGCTGCGCGGTTACGATGCCCGACTCGGGCGCGACCATCTCCAGCACCGTCGGCGAGGTGCGCAGCATCGGTGCGAACTGCGCCGCCTCATCCACAATCTCGTCGGCCCCGCGCCGGGCCTGCAGCATCGCGAATACGGCCAGCGGCGCGAAGGCCAGCGCGAAATGCAGCGGCAGGCCGACCGAGCCGACCCAGCCCAGCAGCACGCCGGCCAGCATCGGCCCCAACGCCGCGCCCGCGCCATGCAGGAACAGCACGCCGGTGTTGCCGGCGAGGATGTCCTGCTGGTGGAGGTGGTCGATGAGGTGCGCGACCACGATCGGATAGACCGCGAAGGCCGCCGCGCCGAACACGAAGAAGCCTGCCAGCGCGACCGAGGCGAAGCTGCCCAGCGCCACCATCACCGCGCCGCTGGCCGCGGCCACGGCGGCGACCAGACCCAGCGCGCGGCGGCGGTCGCCGCTGTCGGAGAAGCGGCCGATCGGCCACTGCAGCAGCGCGCCACCCAGGATCGCGCTGGTCATCAGGGTGGCGACGCCGGCCGCATCCAGTCCGACGCGCTCGCCGTAGATCGGCCCCAGGCTCCAGAACGCGCCCATCGCCACGCCCGACGACAGCGCGCCGACGAAGGCGGCCGGCGCGGCGCGCCACACCATGCGCAGGTCCAGCCTGGGCGTATGGCCGAGCTGGGGTTGGGGCAGGCGGGTCATCGTCACCGGCAGCAGCGACAGGCAGACGAAGATCGCCGCCACGGCGAACAGCGTGAAGGTCTCGGGGCCGTCCAGGCGCAGCAGTTGCTGCGCGCCGGCCAGCGCCAGCAGGTTGACCGCCATGTACACCGCGAACACCTGGCCGCGCCGTTCGGCGGCCGTCTGTTCGTTGAGCCAGCTCTCGATCACCGCGTAGAAGCCGACCAGCGCGACGCCGGTGATCACGCGCAGCAGCATCCAGAACGCCGGCTGCACCACCAGCGCGTGCAGCAGCATGCAGGCCGCAACCGCCGCGCCGAAGAAGGCGAAGGCGCGCACGTGGCCCATGCGCCGGATCAGGCGCGGCGCCACGAAGGTGCCGAGGAAGAAGCCGAAGAAGTAGGTGGAGCCGATCAGGCCCAGCGTGGTGTCGGAGAAGCCTTCCAAGCTGCCGCGCAGGGCGACGACGGTATTGAGCAGGCCGGAGCCGAGCAGCAGGAGGGCGATACCGGCGAGCAGGGCGCCGATCGGCAGCAGGGTAGGGAGCATGGGCGAAACCTTGTGAGCCGGCCGCAGCCCGGCGGGTGCGGCGCATGGATCACGGTCCGATAACTATTTGGCCAAATAGTTTAATCGGCCTTGCGCCGCCCGCCCAATCGCGGAAGACCGTCAGCCGAAGGACGGCAGGCTCGGTTTGGCCACCGGCTTGCCCGCCGCGGCCCAGGCGTCGAAGCCGCCGAGGATGGACTTCACCTGCGCGTAGCCCATGTCCTGCATCGCGCAGGCCGACAGCGCGGCGCGGCCGCTGGTCTTGCAGTACAGCACCACCTTCAGGTCGCGCGAGTCGTACTCGGGCAGGCTGCCGAGCTTGAATTCCAGCAGTCCGCGCGGAATGTTGACTGCGCCGGGGATGTGGCCGGCGCTGAATTCGTCGGGTTCGCGTACGTCGATCACGACATCCGCGTCGCGGATCGCGGCTTCGGCGGCGTCGATGCCGATCTCGTGGGTGCGGGCCTTGGCTGCGGCAACGAGGTCCTGGGCTGTCTTCATGGTGTCGTCCTGGGGGAGGGGGGTTGAGGTGCGCAGATGTTAGCAGTGGGCACGGCTTGCCAGGCAGCCGGCCGATTTGCTAAAAAGGAGGGCGGCCCGATGCGGCCGATCTGGTTCCGACGCGGGGACGACCCCGCCCGCCATGCGCAACGACGCAGCGACCGTCGGTTTTACACGGGACGACCCGTGCTGATGGAACCCCGCCCCGGGGTCGCTTTCGTTGCAGGACTTCATCGTGTCATCCAAACCCAAGCTTCGCTCTTTCAGCGATCGGCTGCGCCAGATCGCGATGTTCGAGATCGGCGGCCTGTTGCTGATCACCCCGCCCTTCGCCTGGGCCAGCGGCGTGCCGATCGCCGAGTCCATCGGCCTGCTGGCGCTGCTCGCGCTCGTGGCCGCGATCTGGAACGGCTGCTACAACACCAGTTTCGACTGGGTCGAAGGCCGGCTCACCGGCCGCACCGCCGACCGCCGGCCGTTCCGCCTGCGTTGCATTCATGCCGTCGGTTTCGAGGCCGGCCTGTTTACGATGACGCTGCCCATCATCGTGTGGTGGACCGGCATGGGCTGGATCGAGGCCGCCGTGGCCGACGTTCTGCTGGCCATCACCTACACGGTGTACGCGCTGCTGTTCAACCTCGGCTACGACCGCCTGTTCCCGATTCCGCAGGACGCCGCGCGCGCTACCGGCGATGCGGTGATCCTGGAGCGCGGGCATGGCTGAGCCCGCGCACGTCGAGTACGACGCCGACCTGTCCGGCCTCAACACCTTCGGCCTGAAGGCGCGCGCGGCGCGCCTGCTGCGCCTGCGCTCGGCCGAGGAGGCTGTCGCCGCGGTGCACGCGCCCGGCTGGGCGGATGCGCCCCGGCTGGTGCTGGGCGGCGGCAGCAACCTGGTGCTCACCGGCGACTTCGCCGGCACCGTGCTGAAGGTCGAGATCGCCGGCCGCCGACTGATGCGCGAGGAGGCCGACGCCTGGATCGTCGAGGCCGGCGCCGGCGAGAACTGGCACGACTTTGTGCGCTGGACGCTGATGCAGGGCTGGCCCGGGCTGGAGAACCTGTCGCTGATTCCCGGCACGGTCGGCGCCGCGCCCATCCAGAACATCGGCGCCTACGGGCTGGAAGTCGTCGACCGCTTCGATTCGCTCGACGCGGTGGACCTCGAGACCGGCGCCTGCCGCAGCTTCGCGCTCGACGACTGTGGCTTCGGCTACCGCGACAGCGTGTTCAAGCGCCAGCCGGGGCGCTGGCTGGTGACGGCGGTGCGCTTCCGCCTGCCGCGCCCCTGGCAGCCGGTGACGCGCTACGCCGACGTCGCGCGCGAGATGGAAGCGCGCGGCGTCACCGCGCCCACACCCCTCGACGTTTCCGACGCGGTCATCGCCATCCGCCGCCGCAAGCTGCCCGATCCCGCCGAGATCGGCAACGCCGGCAGCTTCTTCAAGAACCCGGTGGTCGACGCTGCACACTGCGCGCGGCTGCTGGCCGACCATCCCGCCATGCCGCACTACCCGCAGGCCGACGGCGGCGAGAAGCTGGCGGCCGGCTGGCTCATCGAGCAGGCCGGCTGGAAGGGGCGCAGCCTCGGCCCGGTGGGCAGCTTCGAGCGCCAGGCGCTGGTGCTGGTCAATCGCGGCGGTGCCTGCGGGGCGGACGTGGCGCGCATTGCGCAGGCCATCATGGCCGATGTCGAGGCGCGCTTCGGCGTGCGTCTGGAGCCCGAGCCGGTCTTCGTCTGACCGGTCGCGGGCTGCGCGAAAGCGCCGGGCATGGCAGCATGGCGGCCCTGTCCCGATCCGATCCGCGAGCCGCCATGTCCCACGCCAATGCTGCTGCATCCCCTGTAATCGATGCGCTCGTCGCCGCCTTCGGTGCCGACGAGGTGCTGGCCGGCGACGCCAGCCCGCGCCACCTGAAGGACTGGAGCGGCGTGGCCGGTGGCGTGCCGCTGGCCATCCTGCGTCCGCGCAACACCGACGAGCTGTCGCGCATGGTGGCGATCTGCCACGCGCACGGCCAGCGGGTGGTGGTGCAGGGCGGCCTCACCGGCCTGGTCGGCGGCGCGGTGCCGGGCGAGGGCGAGGTGGTGGTGTCGCTCGAGCGCATGAACCGCATCGAATCCATCGACGTCGATTCGGGCACGGCGACGGTGCAGGCCGGCGCCGTGCTGCAGGCCGTGCAGGACGCCTGCCGCGACGCCGGCGCGCTGCTGACGGTGGATCTCGGCGCGCGCGGCTCGTGCCAGATCGGCGGCAACGTGGCGACCAATGCCGGTGGCAACCGCGTGATCCGCTACGGCAACACGCGCGAGTCGGTGCTCGGGCTCGAGGTCGTACTCGCCGACGGCACCGTGCTGTCGATGATGAACCGCATGGCCAAGAACAATGCAGGCATGGACCTCAAGCACCTCTTCATCGGCAGCGAAGGCGTGCTCGGCATCGTCACTCGCGTGGTGCTGCGCCTGCAGCCGCTGCCGCGCGGCACCAGCACGGCGCTGGTCGCGCTGCAGGACTACACGGCGGCGCTGCGCTTCCTGCGCCACGCGCAGCAGAGCCTGTCGGGCCAGGTCAGCGCCTTCGAGATCATGTGGCGTGACTATCTGGAAACCGCGGTCGAGGCCAACCGCCTGCGCTGGCCGCTGGCGGGCGACTACCCGGTGTATGTGCTGATCGACATGCACTGCGGCCAGCCCGAAACCGACGGCCAGCGTTTCGAGGCAATGCTGGAGCAGGCCATCGAGGCGGGCTGGATTCTCGACGCGGCAATCGCGCAATCGGTGGCGGACGCCGAGGCCTTCTGGGCCATCCGCGACGGCATCGCCGAGGTGCTGCGTGACTACGCGCCGACGCTCAACTTCGACGTCTCGGTGCCGGTGGCCGACATCGGCGACTGCGCCGTCCGCGTGCGCGCCAACCTCGAACGCGACTGGCCGCAACTCAGGGCGCTGTTCTTCGGCCACGTCGGCGACGGCAACCTGCACGTCGTGGTGTGCCGGGTGCCGCAGGACGCCGACAGCCTGCACCGTATCGAGGATGCGGTGTACAGCGTCGTGCGCGAGCAGGGCGGCTCGGTGTCGGCCGAGCACGGCATCGGCCGGCTGAAGAAGGACTGGCTGCACTACTCGCGTAGCGAGGCGGAAATCGCGCTGATGCGCACGCTCAAGACCGCGTTGGACCCGCAGGGCATCCTCAACCCCGGCCGCATGATCTGACTTGCAGCCGAGCGTGAAATCCTCCACGGCGGCGCCGGTGCATGTGCACGGAACTTGAGCGCGATCATGACGCCCGGTTTGACGGACGCCTAGACTCCGCTCCCTGTCCGAACACTGCAACATGCCCAAGGAGTTTTACATGATCCAGCCGCACTCTGGCCTGCGGGCCGCGTTCGTCGCCCTGCTGATGGTGCTGTTCATGCAGCCGCTGCTGGCCACCGCGCAGGTTACCGACATCAACTCGGCGATCAACAAGGCCGGTCGCGAGCGCATGCTGTCGCAGCGCATGGCCAAGGCCTACTTCCAGCTTGGCCAGGGCATCGACACGGCCCGTTCGCAGCGTGTGCTCGACGCGTCGATCGCGCTGTTCGACCGCCAGCTCGTCGAGCTGAAGAACTACGCCCCCAATGCCCAGACCCGCGAGACCAGCCTCAAGCTGGAGAAGGCCTGGATCGCCTACAAGGATGTGCTGGTCGGCGCTGCGCCCTCGCGCGAGCGTGCGCCCGAGGTGCTGAAGCTGTCCGACGAGGTGCTCGGCCTCGCGCACCAGCTCACCGGCCAGTTCGAAGCGCTGTCCGGCACACAGGCCGGCCGTCTGGTGAACATCTCGGGCCGCCAGCGCATGTTGTCGCAGCGCATGGCCAAGCTGCACCAGGCGCTCAACTGGAACCTGCCGGCAGGCACCATGCGCGAAGATCTGGCCGCGGCACGCAAGGAGTTCGCCGCCGCGATGGCCGAGCTTGAAGCCGCGCCGATCAACACCGACAAGCTCAAGAGCGACCTGAAGCTGGCGTCGCAACAGTGGTTCTTCTTCCAGAACGCACTCGACGAAAAGGGGCAGGACACGCTGACCCGCGCCACCAACGTGGCGACCACCAGCGAACGCATCCTGGAGATGATGGAAGCGGTGGTGAGGGGCTACGAAGCCCTGCACTGATTTTGGCCGGCGCCTGCCGCTGCGGGCGCGCGCAACTTCAGCCGCCGGCCAGTTCGGCGTAGCTGCGCGCCAGCACGGCGGCGAGCCGTGCCGGATCGTCGACGATGCGGTAGCCCGCGTGGCCGAAGATGCGGCGCACATCCGCTTCGGACGCGCGGTCCAGGCTGAGGCAGAAGCAGCGCACGCCCTTGCGCCGCGCCTCCACCACCGCGCGCGCGGCGTCTTCCACCAGATGCCGGGCGTCGAACACGTCGATGTCTGACGGCGTGCCGTCGGACAGCACCAGCAGCGTGCGTTGCGCGCTGGTCTCCTTCGCCAGCCGCGCCGTGGCGTGGCGCAGGGCCGCGCCCAGCCGGGTGGACAGGCCCGGCCGCGCGGCGCCCAGCACTGTCGCCGGGTCCGCCGGCGCGGGCTGGCCGAAATCAAGCAAGCGCAGGTAATTAACCGCCTGCCGGCCATCCGAATCGAAGCCGGCGACTTCCAGCCTGTCCTCACGATCGCGCAGCGCATCCATCAGCAGCGCGGCGGCCTCGCGTTCCAGATCCAGCACGCTGCGCCCGCAGGGCTGCAGGTCCGCCGTGGAGGCGGACAGGTCGAGCAACAGCAGCAGGCTGGTACGCGGCACCGCGCGGCCGTTGCGGCGGAACAGGCGCGGGTCCGGCGCCAGCCCCAGCCGGCGGTCGATGAAGACCTCGGTGGCCGCATCCAGATCCAGCTCGTCGCCTTCCCACTGGCGGCGGATGCGTTGGCTACGGTCGATGCGGCGGCTGCGCGCCAGCCGCAGCGGCGCGCGGGCGGGCGGTGTCGGTGCTGAGGCCAAGGCGGGCGGCACGGCGCGCTCGATCACGGTGCACCAGTTGTCGCGGGCACGCTCCAGGCGATAGTGCCATTCCGGGTAGTCGTGGCGGCCGAGCTCGGGCAGGGGGGCCGGGTCCGAGGCGTCTTTCGGCGCCTGCGGCGGTGTCGGCTGGGGTTCGCCCTTCGGGGGCGGGCGTCGCAGCGGGGTTTCGGCCTGCTCGGCGTTTGCGCCGTGCGCCCACAGGTGGCTATTGTCGTCGTGCCAGGGCAGGGGCGGGGCGTAGGTCTGCAGGTTCATGCGCACACGCAACTGGCCGAGATCATTGGCCAGCACCGACACCAGCTCGCGGAAGGCCTCGGCATCGTCCAGGCGTGCGGTCTGCGCCTCGAACAGTGCACGGCCCTTGCGCACCCAGGCGTCGCCGCCGTCCTTGTCGTGGTCTTCGGCCTGCGGGTCGAGCAGCACGCGCTGCAGGCGCGCAACCAGCGCCTCGAAGCCCACCTGCGGCAGTTCCGGCTGGCCGCGCAGCAGGCGGCGGAACAGACGTCCGACGCCGGGGTGGCGGCGCATCAGCAGGCGGTCGACGCGCACGTCCTCGATGGCGCCGGCCAGCGCCAGGCTCATCGGCTTGCGCTTGCCTGCCGCCTGGCGGCGCGGGGAATGGCGCAGGTGGCCGATGGCGTGCAGCGTGGCGGCGAGGTGGAGCTCGTCGGCAGGTAGCGCCCACGCGGGCGGCGCCTCGGGCAGCAGCAGGGTGGCGCCGTGCAGCACCGGGCGCGGCGCAGGGCCGTCCTGCGGTGGGCGTTCCAGCGCCTGCACGTCGCCGTCGTCGATGCCGAAGGCGTGCATCACGTGGCCGAGCGTGGCCAGGCGCGGGGCGAGGCTGTCGATAGCGGCCACCGGCCACCACGCCGCAGGCAGGTCAGAAGGCCGATTCAAGGAGGGCCCCCAGCGCACGCTGCATGTCGGGGTCGTCGGTGATCGGGGCGGTCATCGCCATGCGGCAGCTATCGACCGGCGGCAGGCCGTCGCGGATCAGCACGCCGGCGTAGATCAGCATGCGGGTGGAGATGCCCTCGTCCAGCCCGCGCTCGCGCAGGCGGCGCGACTGGTGGGCGATGTCGACCAGCCGCGCGGCCAGCGCGCGCTCGATGCCGGCCTCGTGGGCGACGATGTCCGCCTCGGCCTCCGCCGCCGGGTAGTCGAACTCGAGCGCGGCAAAGCGCTGGCGGGTGGATTGCTTGAGGCTCTTGCTGTGGCTCTGGTAGCCGGGGTTGTAGGAGACGACGAGCTGGAAGTCGGGATGCGCGGCGACGATCTCGCCCTTCTTGTCCAGCGGCAGGATGCGGCGGCTGTCGGTGAGCGGGTGGATCACCACCGTGGTGTCCTGGCGCGCCTCGACCACTTCGTCCAGGTAGCAGATGGCGCCGTGGCGCACGGCGGTGGTGAGCGGGCCGTCGTGCCAGCGCGTGCCCTCGGCGTCGAGCAGGTAGCGGCCGACTAGATCGGCGGCGGTCATGTCCTCGTTGCAGGCCAGGGTGATCAGCGGCTTGCCGAGGCGCCAGGCCATGTATTCGACGAAGCGCGTCTTGCCGCAGCCGGTCGGGCCCTTGAGCACCAGCGGCAGGCGGTGGGCGTAGGCGTGCTCGTAGAGGGCGATCTCGTGGCCGGTGGGGTGGTAGTAGGGCTCGGCGGTGAGGCGGTAAGGGGTGAGGTCCATGGCGTTCGTCCGGATGGGCGCGCCCGACGCCCCGCGGGGCATCGGGCGGCCGAAGGGGCAATCAGCGATGGGCCGATGGCTGGTTGGGGATGCCCTCGATCGGGCATTCCGGCGTGCCCACGGTGGAACGGGTGATCGCTTCCACCTTCTTGCGCGTGCCTTCCGGGTCGTTGATCCACTCGCCGTAGAAGCTGTAGGGGCAGGCGGCGACGCCGGTGGGTTCCTCGCCGGAGTTGATCTTGCCGGTGTAGCCGCGGTGCAGCAGCTTGAAGAGGTGGTTCTGCGACTGCGCGTTCTTGCGGAAGTCGCGGATCAGGCTGGTGGAGAGTTCGGCGTACTGGATGCCCATCTCCTCCTCGCCGCATTCGCCCAGCGTGCGGCCGTCGAAGCCGACGATGGCCGAGTGGCCGAAGTAGGAATACACGCCGTCGAAGCCGGTGGCGTTGGCGACGGCCACGTAGCAGTTGTTCATCCACGCCATCGCCTTGGCCACCATCACCTGCTGGTCCTTGGCCGGGTACATGTAGCCCTGGCAGCGCACGATCAGCTCGGCGCCCTTCATCGCGCAGTCGCGCCAGATCTCGGGGTAGTTGCCGTCGTCGCAGATGATGAGGCTGATCTTCATGCCCTTCGGGCCGTCGGACACGTAGGTGCAGTCGCCCGGATACCAGCCCTCGATCGGCACCCAGGGCATGATCTTGCGATACTTCTGCACGATCTCGCCCTGGTCGTTCATCAGGATCAGCGTGTTGTAGGGCGCCTTGTTCGGGTGGTCTTCATGGCGCTCGCCGGTCAGCGAGAACACGCCCCACACCTTGGCCTTGCGGCAGGCGGCGGCGAAGATCTCGGTCTCCTCGCCCGGCACCGTGGCGGCGGTGTCGTACATCTCCTTGGGGTCGTACATGATCCCGTGGGTCGAATACTCGGGGAAGATCACCAGGTCCATGCCCGGCAGGCCCTGCTTCATGCCCACCACCATGTCGGCAATCTTGCGCGCGTTGTCCAGCACCTCGGCCTTGGTGTGCAGGCGCGGCATCTTGTAGTTGACCACCGCAACGCCCACGCAATCGGCGCTGCTCGAAATATCTCCGTGTCTCATGGATCGGGTCTCCCGGTGAGGCGGGTTGCAAAGGATGTGGCCTCATTGTCGGGACGGTGGTGCGCTGCACAAATACGTTGTTTGACGTATCGGGGCTGCTTGGATCATTCGATGGAGAATCTGAATTGCATAGATGACTCCACCGTCCCTGATATCGTCTACGCTCGCTGCCGCGCGCAAGGGCTCGAGCGCGAAGAGACGTTGCATGAACGAGGGACACATGACCGGACACGACAAGAAGCTCATCCGTAACAGCACCGCCGAGTTACTGATCTTCACCAGTCAGGCGGGCGACCAGAGCATCGAGGCGCGCTACGAGGACGAAACCGTCTGGCTGACGCAGAAGCTGATAGCCGAGCTGTTTGCTGTGGATGTGCGCACGGTCAGCGAGCACCTCAGGAACATCTTCGCCAGCGGCGAGTTGGACGAGGAGGCGTCAGCATGACGCAAGTGATTCTCTACACCAGCGAAGACGGCAAGAGCCAAATTCAGTTGCGCGCAGATGGGCAAACGGTCTGGCTCACGCAGTTGGAAATGGCGGAACTGTTTAGTGCCACCAAGCAGAACATTTCGCTGCACCTGAAGAACGTCTTTGCCGAGGGAGAGTTGGACCCGGCGGCAACTGTCAAGGAATCCTTGACAGTTCAAACCGAGGGCAGACGTCGGGTTAACCGGTCACTTACGCTGTACAACCTCGACGCCATCCTGGCCGTGGGCTACCGCGTACGCTCGCCGCGCGGGGTGCAGTTTCGTCGCTGGGCGAGTACGGTGCTGAAGGAGTACCTGCTCAAGGGCTTCGTCATGGACGACGAGCGGCTGAAGAATCCGGATGGCCGCCCGGACTATTTCGACGAGATGCTGGCGCGCATCCGCGATATCCGCGCCTCGGAAAAACGGTTCTATCAGAAGGTGCGTGATCTCTTCGCCCTCTCCAGCGATTACGAGAAGACCGACACGGCCACCCAGCAATTTTTCGCCACCGTGCAGAACATGCTGCTGTACGCGGTGACGCAGCAGACCGCTGCTGAACTCATTCTGGCGCGGGCCAACCCCGCCGACCCCCATTTTGGCCTGCTGACTTGGAAGGGCAGGCAGGTGCGCAAGCAGGACATCGTCGTCGCCAAGAATTACCTGACCGAGGACGAGATCGACACGCTCAACCGGCTGGTGGTGATCTTTCTCGAAACCGCCGAACTGCGCGCCAAGCGGCAGACGCTCACCCCCATGGCCTTCTGGCAGGAGAACGTGGGGCAGATCATTACCGCGAATGGCTTTCCCTTGCTGAGTGGCGCGGGTTCGGTCAGTCATGCCCGCATGGAGCAGAAGGTGGGTACGCTGTTTGTCGATTACGACCAACGCCGCAAGAGCCTGGAGGCGCAGGCAGCCGATGCGCAGGACGAGGCGGAATTGAGAGCACTGGAAAGCAGGATCAAGCGCCGCACAGGAAAAGCTTCATGACCGATCTCAGAAGAGGAAAACTGCGCTCGACAAGCACAACGCCCTCCTGAAAGCGTTGGGGCTGCCGAACCTGCCGTGCAGGGTACGGCCGGGCGCGTCACCTTCCCCCCTCAATGACTAATCATCCACGGCCTTTTCGTCGGGAACGCCTTCGACCCATCGGCCGCCCTGACCGTCGACTTCGACGGTTTCCCGCTGCAACACCCACACCCCGGCCCGTGCTTGTGCCGCGCCGCATATTCCGCGCTGGTCATTGGCGCATTGGCCGCGCGTTCGTTGGTAGCGTGGGCGCTGCGGGTGGCGCCGTCCATCGTGGCGAGCGTGGGCGCGCTGAGCATGACGCGGTAGACCTCCGTGCCGCAGTGGGGGCAGGCGCAGGGTTCGTTGCGGGCGCTCATGGGGCGCAGGGCGGAGAAGTCGCCGCAGTCTTCGCAGAAGTATTCGTAGGTCGGCATGGTGGGCTCCCGGTGGCGGTGCCCGCCGCGCGGGCGGCGGCGGGCGGGGCTGCAGTGAAACGGGATCAGGTCTTGTCGTAGGCGATGGGCATGTCGACGCCGCCGCTGATGAACTTCGTCGGCCCTTCGGCGGTGGGGTTGATGTCGAAGTCGAAGATCTCGGTGGGCAGCCACAGCGTGGCGCAGGCGTTGGGGATGTCGACTACGCCGCTGATGTGGCCCTGCACCGGTGCCGTGCCGAGGATGGAGTAGGCCTGGGCGCCGGAGTAGCCGAACTTCTTCAGGTATTCGATGGCGTTGAGGCAGGCCTGGCGGTAGGCGACGTGCACGTCCAGGTAGTGCTGCTTGCCCTGTTCGTCGACCGAGATGCCTTCGAAGATCACGTAGTCCTTGTAGTTGGGCGTGATCGGGCTGGGCTTGAAGATCGGGTTCTTGATGCCGTACTTGGCCATGCCGCCCTTGATGAGGCTGACCTTCATGTGCACCCAGCCGGCCATCTCGATGGCGCCGCAGAAGGTGATTTCGCCGTCGCCCTGCGAGAAGTGCAGGTCGCCCACCGACAGGCCGGCGCCCTTCACATACACAGGGAAGAACACGCGCGAGCCGCGCGACAGATCCTTGATGTCGCAGTTGCCGCCGTGTTCGCGCGGCGGCACGGTGCGGGCGCCTTCGGCGGCGGCCTTGTCGCGGGCCTCGCCCTTCAGCTTGCCCATGTGCGCGGTCTTGGGTGCGGGCGGGTTGGCCAGCGGCGGCACGCGGTCGGGCTGGGTGGCGATGAAGTCGACCTCGCGCTCGTTCCACATGTCGAGCATCTTCTGGTCGGGCAGGCAACCGATGAGGCCCGGGTGGATGAGGCCGGCGAAGCGCACGCCGGGGATGTGGCGGCTCTTGGTGAACATGCCCTCGAAGTCCCAGATGGACTTCTGTGCGTGCGGGAAGTGCTCGGTGAGGAAGCCGCCGCCGTTGTTCTTGGAGAAGAAGCCGTTGAAGCCCCACAGGCTTTCGTCCTTGGCGCCGATGTCGAGCAGGTCGACCACCAGCAGGTCGCCGGGCTCGGCGCCTTCGACGCCCACCGGGCCGGACAGGAAGTGCACGGTGGACAGATCCACGTCGCGCACGTCCGAGGCGTCGTCGTCGTTCTTGATGGCGCCGCCGGTCCAGTCGTAGGTCTCGAGGACGAAGTCGTCGCCGGGCTTCACCCAGCACGCCATCGGGATGTCCGGGTGCCAGCGGTTGTGCACCATCTCGTTTTCATACGGGGACTGCTTCAGATCGACCTTGATCAGCGTTTCAGGCATGGCACACCTCTTTTTGGTGGGTTACACGGAGAGGAACTGCTTGATGTGGGCTTCGTCGGTGTCGGCGCGCGCGCTTTCATGGACGAGGCGTCCGCCTTCGATGACGAACAGGCGGTCGGCCACGTCCATCGCGAAGGAAAGGACCTGTTCGGACACGACGATGGTGATCTGGCGGATCTTGCGGATCTCGTTGAGCGCCTTCGCGATGTCCTTGATGATCGAGGGCTGGATGCCCTCGGTGGGTTCGTCGAGCAGCAGCACCTTGGGGTCGGTGACGAGCGCGCGGGCAATCGCGAGCTGCTGCTGCTGGCCGCCGGAGAGGTTGCCGCCCTTGCGCCGGCGCATGTCCCACAGCACCGGGAACAGGGCATAGATCTCGTCGGGCACCTTCTTGACCTTGGCGTTCTCGAGGCCGGTGTGGATGTTTTCCTCGACGGTGAGGGTGGGGAAGATCATCCGCCCCTGCGGCACGTAGGCGATGCCCTTGGCCACGCGGCGGAAGCTCTCGTCCTTGCCGACTTCCAGGCCGTCGACCTCGACGCTGCCGGACTTGAGCGGCAGCACACCCATGAGCGACTTGAACAGCGTGGTCTTGCCCATGCCGTTGCGGCCCATGATGGCGACGGCTTCATTGCGTTCGGCCGCGAACGAGATGCCGTGCAGCGCCTCGCTCTGGCCGTAGTTCACGACGAGGTTGGATACCTTGAGCATGGTGTTCTCCGAGGAGGCTTAGTGGCCTAGATAGACGTCGATGACCTTGGGGTCGGACTGGACCTTGTCCATCGAGCCTTCGGCGAGGATCTTTCCCTGGTGCATCACCGTGACCTTGTGGGCGATGCGGGCGACGAAATCCATGTCGTGCTCGATGACGATCACCGACCGGTTCTGGCAGATGCGGTTGAGCAGGTCGGCGGTCAGTTCGCGCTCGCGCGCGCTCATGCCGGCGATGGGCTCGTCCAGCATCAGCAGCTCGGGGTCCTGCATCAGCAGCATGCCGATCTCCAGCCACTGCTTCTGGCCGTGCGACAGCAGGCCGGCCTCGAGGTCGAGGCGGTCGGCGAGACCGATCATCCCGGCGACCTCGTCGACCTTGGCCTTGACCGCGTCGTCGCACTTGAAGCCGAGCGCGCCGAACACGCCGCGGCCACGCGGGAAGGACACCTCCAGGTTCTTGAACACGCTGAGGTTTTCGTAGATGGACGGGGTCTGGAACTTCCGCCCGATGCCGGCGCGCACGATCATGTGCTCGGGCAGCCGGGTCATCTCCTGGTTCTTGAACTTGATGCTGCCGGCCGAGGCCTTGGTCTTGCCGCAGATGAGGTCGAGCAGGGTGGTCTTGCCGGCGCCGTTGGGGCCGATGACCACGCGCAGCTCGCCGCGATCGACGTAGAGGTTGAGGCTGTCGATGGCCTTGAAGCCGTCGAAGGAGACCGTGAGGTCTTCCACGGCGAGGACGAAGTCGGTGTTGCTCATGATGTGGGTCTCCCTGTTCCGTCAGGCTGACTGGCTGCTGACCTTGGCGCCGAGGTGGATGTCGGCGGTCGGGGCAGCGGCGCTGCTGGTGGTGGTGTGCGGGACCGTCGGCGCCGTGGTCGCGCTGGGCGGCTCGCCCCCGCTGCCGGCCGGCGCCGGCGCCTGCTTGCGGCGCGCCAGCCAGGGCTTGACGTGGCTCTCGTACAGGCCGGCCAGACCGTTGGGGAAGGCCATGACCACGCCGATGAAGAGCGCCGCCATCAGGAACAGCCACAGGTCGGGGAAGGTCTCGGAGAAGTAGGTCTTGCCGAAATTCACCAGCAGCGCGCCATACACCGCGCCCACCAGGCTCATGCGCCCGCCCACCGCGGCGAAGATCACCATCTCGATCGAGGGCACGATGCCGACGAAGGACGGCGACATGAAGCCGACCTGGAGCGTGAACATCGCGCCGCCGATGGCCGACAGCGCGGCCGCCAGGCAGAAGGCGAAGACCTTGAACATCGACACGTCGTAGCCCGAGAAGCGCACGCGGTCTTCCTTGTCGCGCATCGCCAGCAGCAGGGTGCCGAGCTTGCTGAGCTGGATCCAGCGGCACAGCAGGATGGCGCCGAGCAGCAGGGCGGCGGTGAGGAAGTACAGCAGCGTCTTGGCTTCGTCGGTGCGGATGTCCCAGCCCATCAGCGTCTTGAGGTCGGTCATGCCGTTGACGCCGCCGGTGTAGCCCTGCTGGCCGATGATGAGCACGGTCAGGATCAGCGCCACCGCCTGGGTGATGATGGCGAAGTACACCCCGCCCACGCGGCGCTTGAACATGGCGTAGCTGATGATGAAGGCCAGCAGCACCGGCACCGCGACCACCGCGAACAGCGTGAAGCCGAAGGAGTTGAAGGGCTCCCACCACAGCGGCAGCTCGGTGAGCTGGTTCCAGTCCATGAAGTCGGGGATGCCCGGCGTGGATTGGATTTTGGTGCTCTCCGGGTCGGAGGCCTCGAGCTTCAGGAACATGGCCATGGCGTAGCCGCCGAGGCCGAAGAACACCCCCTGGCCCAGGCTCAGCACGCCGCCGTAGCCCCACAGCATGACGAGGCCGATGGCGACGAAGCCGTAGGTGAGGTACTTGCCCACCAGGTTCAGGCGGAAGGTGTCCATCGCCAGCGGGAACACCACCAGCAGCAGGACGGCGAGGATCGCGATGCTGGCAAGGCCGCTGCGTCCCAGCCAGGTTTTGATTGCATCCATGTTGGCTCTCCGGTCTTGGATTCGGGATTCGGTCGTGTCGGTGCCGGCGGTCTCAGCGGCGCACCTTGGAGGCGAACAGGCCTTGCGGGCGCAGCATCAGGATGGTCACGATCAGCAGCAGGGTGAGCACCTTGGCCATCGAGCCGGACAGGAAGAACTCGGAGATCGACTGCGTCTGTGCGATGCCGAAGGCCGAGACCACCGTGCCCCACAGGCTGGCTGCGCCGCCGAAGGTCACCACCAGGAAGGCATCGACGATGTAAAGCGAGCCGCTGGTCGGGCCGGTCGAGCCGATGGTGGTGAAGGCCGCCCCCGCCACGCCGGCGATGCCGCAGCCGATGGCGAAGGTGACGCGGTCGGTGCGCGTGGTGTTGATGCCGATGGCGTTGGCCATGCTGCGGTTGGCGACCGTGGCGCGCACCCGCAGGCCCCAGCGCGACTTGTAGAGCGCGAGCAGCACGCCGCCGGTGACGACGATGGTGAGGCCGAGCACGAACATGCCGTTGATCGGGATGTCGAGCCCTTCGGCCGGCGACCACGAGCCCATCAGCCAGTCGGGCAGGGTGGGGCTGACTTCCTTCGGCCCGATGATGGTGCGGAACGCCTGCTGCATGCCCAGCGACAGACCCCAGGTGGCGAGCAGGGTGTCGAGCGGGCGCTTGTACAGGTGCCGGATCAGCGCCCATTCCGCGAGCCAGCCGAAGGCGAAGGCGACGAGGAAGGCGCACACGATGGCGAACGGGAAGTAGGCCTGGATCAGCCCCGGCGCGTAGGTTTCGGTGAGGCTGGAAAGCAGGAAGATGGTGTAGGCGCCGATGGTCATGAACTCGCCATGCGCCATGTTGATGACGCCCATCTGGCCGAAGATGATCGCCAGGCCGAGTCCCATCAGCAGCAGCACCGCGAACAGGCTCAGGCCGGCAAAACCCTGCATCAGGGCGATGTTGTAGATTTCGTCGAACGACATGACGGACCTCCGGAGGGGTGGGCGGGAGACGGCTGTTAACAGCCGGAAACCGCCGCGGCCTGCGCCGCGGCGGCCGCGTGGCTTACTGGTAGCCCTTGGGGAAGGGGTCCGGAACGATCAGCTCGGGCGATTCCGCCACCACCTTGAAGGTGCCGTCGGCCTGGCCCTGCGCGATGCGGGCCTTGCTGTACAGGTGGTGGTTCTCGTGGATCTTCACGTAGCCCTCGGGCGCGGTCGGCAGCTCGATGCCCGGCGAGGCGGCGACCACCTTGTCCACATCGAAGCTGCCCGCCTTCTCGACCGCCGCCTTCCACAGCCAGGGGCCGAGGTAGGCCGCCTGGGTGACGTCGCCGATGACCGCCTTGGGTCCGTAGGCTTTCTTGAAGGCCTCGACGAAGGCCTTGTTGTTGGCGTTGTCGAGGGTCTGGAAGTACTTCATCGAGGAGTAGAAGCCCTCGAAGTTCTCGCCGCCGATGCCCAGCATCTCGTCCTCGGTCACCGACAGCGTGAGCAGGAACTGCTTGGCGCCGGTGATGCCGGCGGCCTTCAGCTGCTTGTAGAAGGCGACGTTCGATCCGCCCACCACGGCCGCGAAGATGCAGTCGGGCTTGGCGATCTTGATCTTGTTGATCAGCGAGTTGAAGTTGGTGTTGCCGAGCGGGTAGTACTCCTCGCCGACGACCTTGCCGCCCTGGAAGTTCTCGATGTGCTTGCGCGCGATCTTCATCGAGGTGCGCGGCCAGATGTAGTCCGAGCCCACCAGGAAGACCTTCTGTGCGCCCTTTTCCTTCTTCGCCCAGTCGAGGCCGTAGAGGATCTGCTGGGTGGCTTCCTGGCCGGTGTAGATGACGTTCTTCGACTGCTCCAGGCCTTCGTAGAAGGTGGGGTAGTAGAGCAGGCCGTTTTCCTTCTCGAAGATCGGCAGCACGGCCTTGCGCGAGGCCGAGGTCCAGCAACCGAACACGGTGGCGACCTTGTCGTTCACCAGCAGCTTGCGCGACTTCTCGGCGAAGGTCGGCCAGTCGGAGGCGCCGTCTTCCTTGATCACCTTGATCTTGCGGCCGAGGATGCCGCCCATGGCGTTGATCTGGTCGATGGCGAGCTGTTCGGCCTGGATGGAGCCGGTCTCGGAGATGGCCATGGTGCCGGTGGCCGAGTGCAGCTGGCCGACGATGACTTCGGTGTCGGTCACGGCCAGGCCGCTGGTGTTGACCTGGGCGGTAGGCAGCGCGGCGGCGTGGCCCATGCGGGACATGGCCAGTGCGAGCGGGAGAGCGGCGGCGCCGAGCATGAACGTGCGGCGCGAGGAGGAAGGCAGGTGCTTGTCTGACATGGATCGCTCCTTGATGAGTGGGCTGCAACACGGATCTGGCGAGGCGGCGGGCCGGTCGGGCTGGCTCGATTTGTCGTCTCGTTGCGGTGCACAAGCTATCCATCGGGGGCGAAACAGCGAATACGTCAAACGACGTATGGGGATACGCAGGGGGTGTCGCTATCGTCTTGTGCGGCGCACAAGAGGCGGCGGGGCCGCGTCATGCCCGTTGCCGGGCGTGGTGCATGCACCGGCCGGGGCGCCCCGATGTGGTGCGCGCGCGCTGCCGGCGGGCTGCGGATGGGGCGGCTGCGGGCCCTGCATGCACCGCGATGGGTGGGAATGCTTCTTGCTGAAGCACCGGATCGATCCTGACCACCCTTCATCGCCCACTGCCGTGACCGCCCCTGCCAGCCAGCGCATCATCCACATCCGTCGCGAGTACAACAGCTGGGTCGCCGACGAGACGCTGGAGGACTACGCCTTGCGCTATGCGCCGCGCAGTTTCCGCAAGTGGTCGTTCTCGCGCATCGCCCACACCGCGCTCGGCGCCGTGTCCTTCCTGGCGATGGAGGCCATCGGCGGCACCATCGCGCTGAACTGGGGCTTCACCAACGCGGTGTGGGCGATTGGCCTGGTGGCGCTGGTGATCTTCCTCACCGGCCTGCCGATCAGCTACTACGCCGCGCGCGAAGCGGTGGACATGGACCTGCTGACCCGCGGCGCCGGCTTCGGCTACATCGGCTCGACCATCACCTCGCTGATCTACGCCTCCTTCACCTTCATCTTCTTCGCCATCGAGGCGGCGATCATGGCGCTGGCGCTGGAGCTGTGGTTCGGCCTGCCGCTGCAGTGGGGCTACCTGCTGAGTTCGCTGGCGGTGATCCCGCTGGTGACGCATGGCATCACCTGGATCAGCCGGCTGCAGGCGTGGACCCAGCCGGTGTTCGTGGTGCTGCTGCTGACACCTTTTCTCGTCGTGTTGCTGCGCGAGCCCGAGCTGTACGCCGCCTTCACCGAGTTCGGCGGCCGCCACGGCAACGACTTCGACTGGCTGGCGGTGGGGGCGGGCTGCACCGTGGCTTTCGCACTGATCGCGCAGATCGGCGAGCAGGTGGACTTCCTGCGCTTCCTGCCGCCGGCGGGCAGGCGCAACCGCGGGCGCTGGTGGGCCTCGGTGGTGGCGGCGGGGCCGGGCTGGATCATCCCCGGCGCACTCAAGATGGTCGGCGGCGCCTTCCTCGCCTTCCTCGCGCTGCAGGCGATGGTGCCGCCGGAGAAGGCGCTGCAGCCCACGCAGATGTACCTGGCCGGCTTCCAGCACGTGGTCGACGATCCGCGCGCGGCGATCGCGCTGGCCTGCATCTTCGTCATCATCTGCCAGGTCAAGATCAACGTGACCAACGCCTATGCGGGGTCGCTGGCGTGGTCCAACTTCTTCTCGCGCCTCACCCACAGCCACCCGGGGCGGGTGGTGTGGCTGATCTTCAATGTGCTGATCGCGCTCATGCTGATGCTGCTGGGCGTGTTCGAGGCGCTGGAGCACGTGCTGGGCGTGTATGCCAACGTGGCGGTGGCGTGGATCGGCGCGGTGGTGGCCGACCTGGTGGTGAACAAGCCGCTCGGCCTGTCGCCGCGCCACATCGAGTTCAAGCGCGCCTACCTCTACGACGTGAATCCGGTGGGGGTGGGTGCGATGCTGGCGGGTTCGGTGCTGGGCATCATCGCCTTCGGCGGCCACCTGGGGCCGGTGGCGCAGGCCTTCGCGCCCTTCATCTCGCTGCTGACAGCCTTTGCGCTGGCGCCGCTGATCGCCTGGGGCACGCGCGGCCGCTTCTACCTGGCGCGACCGCGTGAGACGCAATGGCGCGTGGCCGAGCCGCTGCGCTGCGTGGTGTGCGAGAACCACTTCGAGGCCGAGGACATGGCGCAGTGCCCGGCCTACGGCGGCGCCATCTGCTCGCTGTGCTGCACGCTGGAGGCGCGCTGCCGCGACCGCTGCAAACCCGACGCCGGCCTGCTCTCGCGCTTCGCCCCGCTGCTGGCGGGCTGGATGCCGTCGTCGATGTCGGCGCGGGTGGCCCGCCGCGTGAGCCAGTTCGTGATGGTGTTCTTCGTCAGCAGCCTGGTGATCGCCTCGGTCGTGGGCCTGGTGTACCAGCAGGAGCTGCTGGCGGAGCAGGCGGGGGCGACCGACCTCGGGCTGGCTTTCCTGCGCATCTTCGCCGTGCTCGTGCTGCTGGCGGCGGTGGGGGTGTGGTGGCTGGTGCTGGCCAACGAGAGCCGGCGGGTGGCGCAGGAAGAGTCCGAGCGCCAGAACCAGCTGCTGCTGCGCGAGATCGAGGCCCACCGCGACACCGACGCCAAGCTGCAGCAGGCCAAGGAGGACGCCGAGGCCGCCAACGCGGCCAAGAGCCGCTACGTGCGCGGCATCAGCCACGAGCTGCGCACGCCGCTCAACACCATCCTCGGTTACTCGCAGATCATGTTGCGCGACACCGACCTGCCGCGGCGCCGGCGCGAGGCGATCTCCACCATCCAGCGCAGCGGCGAACACCTGCTGGCGCTGATCGACGGCCTGCTCGACATCGCCAGCATCGAGGCCGGGCGCCTGCAGTTCAACCGCCAGGAGTTCCGCTTCGGCGAATTCCTCGCCCACGTCGAGAAGATGATCGCGCTCGAAGCCGGGCGGAAAGGGCTGGCCTTCCGCACCGAGTTCGCCGGGCGCATGCCCGAGGTGGTGCAGGGCGACACCAGCCGCCTGCGCCAGATCCTGATCAACCTGCTCGCCAACGCCGTGCGCTACACCGAGCGCGGCGAGGTGGTGCTGAAGATCACCTACCAGAGCGAGATCGCGGTGTTCGAGATCCGCGACACCGGCTGCGGCATTCCCGCGGCCGACCTGGAGCGCATCTTCGAGCCCTTCGAGCGCGGCACCGGCAACCAGCCGCCGAGCGCACCGGGTACGGGCCTCGGGCTCACCATCACGCGTCTGCTGATCGAGCTCGCCGGCGGCCAGCTCACGGTCAGCAGCACGCCGGGGCGCGGCAGCGTGTTCCGCGTCAAGCTGCATCTGCCGCGGGTGGCGCATCCGCGGGTGGCGACGCGGCCGGAACGCGAGATCCGTGGCTACTTCGGCTCGCGGCGCAAGCTGCTGGTGGTCGACGACCAGCCGGCGCAGAGCCACCTGATCGCCGACATGCTGCGTCCGCGCGGTTTCCTGGTCGAGGAGTGCGAGCGCCCGGACGAGGCGCTGCGCCAGGTGGAGGCGTTTGCGCCGGACATCCTGTTCCTCGACGTGTCGATGCCGGTGACCGACGGCTGGACGCTGAGCCGCCAGCTGCGCGATGCGGGCTACAGCGGGCCGATCGTCATGGTGTCGGCCAACGCCTACGAGAACCTGCCGGACCGGCGCACGGCCGCGGGCTGCGACGACTTCATCGTCAAGCCGGTGCTGGAGACGGAACTGTTCGCGCGCCTGAGCACCTGGCTGGGACTGGCGTGGATCTACGCCGAGAACGGCGAGGCGACGGCGGTGTCTGCGAGCGCGCTTGCGGCGCTGCCGCCGGCCCTGCCCGCCGACCACACCCCTCCGGCCCGTCCCGCGTCACACGCGCCGGCGGGGCTGTCCGCCCTGTCCGGACACCTCCGCGCCGAGCTGCGCGAGTTCGCCGACCTCGGCCACCTGCAGGGCCTGGTGCGTCGCCTCGACGAACTCGAAGCCCTGCACCCCGAACTCCGCGCCCCGCTGGAAAGCCTGCGCGCGCTGACCCTGGAGCTGCGCTTTGACACCCTCATCCACATGCTCGATGGAGTCGCCGATGACTGCCCCGATGCCGTCGCTCCGTGAGCGCGAAGTCGTCCTGCTGATCGACGACGCACCGGACACGGTGCGCATGATCGCCGAGGCACTCGACGAGGCCGGCTACACCGTGCTGGTCGCCACCGACGGCGCCACCGCGCTGAAGCGGCTCGAGCGCATCACCCCCGACGCGGTGCTGCTCGACGCCTGCATGCCGGGCATGGACGGTTTCGAAACCTGCCGCCGGCTCAAGCAGGCGCCGGGCATGCGTACCGTGCCGGTGATCTTCATGACCGGGCTGGCGGAGACCGAGCGCCTGGTCGAGGGCTTGTCCGCCGGGGGCATCGACTATCTGGTGAAGCCGGTCGTGCCGGACGAACTGGTGGCGCGGCTGCAGGCGCACCTGCGCGTGGCGCGCGACATGAATGCGGCGATGCGCGCGCGCAGCGAGGACGCCGAGCCTTCGGCGGCGCTGCTGCCCAATCCGCTGACGCAGCGCGAGATGGACGTGCTGGAATGGGTCGCGCGCGGCAAGACCAACCGCGACGTGGCGGAGATCCTCGGCATGAGTCCGCGCACGGTGAACAAGCACCTCGAGCACATCTACGAGAAGCTCGGGGTGGAGACCCGCACCGCGGCCGTGGCCCAGTTCGCGCGGCTCGCGCGCGGCTGAACCGTGGCTGCGGTGCCGGCCGGGTTTGCCGCTCAGCCGCCCTGCATCTTGCGTCGGGCTTCGTGGATTTCCTGCGCCTCGACGCTGAGGGTGGCCGTCGGCCGCGCGAGCAGGCGGGCGATGCCGATCGGCTCGCCGGTATCCTCGCACCAGCCGTAGCTGCCGTTGTCGATGCGCACCAGCGCCTCGTCGATCTTGTGCAGCAGCTTGCGTTCGCGGTCGCGCACGCGCAGTTCGAGGGTGTGGTCTTCCTCGAGCGAGGCGCGGTCCGAGGGGTCGGGCGTGCTCTCGAACTCCTGCAGGTGCAGCGTGGTGCGGTGCGCGGATTCGAGCAACTGGTCGCGCTCCTCGATCAGCTTGGCGCGGAAAAAGGCCAGTTGCCGGGGCGACATGTAGTCATCCAGCGGCGCCTTGCGAATCTCGGCTTCGGTCAGCAGGGTGTCGGGGACGGTGGCCGTTGCGTTCATGGTGCTTCTCCTCCTGACATGCGGCGTGGCGAACGGGGGTTCGAGCGTCGGATGGCGGTCTGATCCCAGCACCATACACGCCCACGCCGCCGCCGGGGTGGTTTCCGCGCCTACGGCTGCGGTGCAAAGGGAAACAGCAGGGGGAGCACGGTGACGCACACCAGCAGCACCAGCACCGTGAAGGGCACGCCGACGCGCACGAAGTCCATGAAGCGATAGTGGCCAGGGCCGGTCACCAGGGTGTTGACCGGCGAGGAGACGGGCGTCATGAAGGCCGCGGAGGCGGACAAGGCCACGGTCATGGCGAAGGGATAGGGGGAGAGGCCCAGCTGCTGGGCCAGGGCGATGCCGATGGGGGCCATCAGCACCGCCGTGGCGGTGTTGGAGATGAACAGGCCGACCACCGCCGTGAGCACGAAGAGCATGGCCATGACCACCCGGGGCGAGGCCTCGCCGCTCAGGCCCAGCAGCGAGGAGACGATGAAGTCGATGCCCCCGGTCTTCTGCAGCGCGATGGCGAAGGGCAGCATGCCGACGATGAGGATCAGGCTCTGCCAGTGCAGGGAGCGGTAGGCGCTGTTCAGGTCGATGCAGCGGAAGGCGCCCATCAGCAGGCAGCCCAGCAGGGCGGCGATCACGCTGGGCACCAGGCCCGAGACCATCAGCCCGACGGTCAGGGCCAGGGTGAGCAGGGCGAAAGGCGCGCGACGCGCGGCGGGAGCGGCCTCGTCCATCTCCGCCGGCACGCTCAGCACGAGAAAGTTCTGCGGCTGCATGTTGAGCAGGCGGATGGCCTTCCAGGTGCCGGCGATCAGCAGCGTGTCGCCCATCCTCAGCCGCTCGTGGAGCAGGGTGTCATCCTGGGCGTGACCGCCGCGGCGCAGGCCGATGACGTTGATGCCGCGCTGGGAGCGCATGCGCAGTTCGAGGATGGAATGGCCGATGAGGGTGGAGCCGGGCGGAATGACGACTTCCGCCAGCCCCAGTTCGCGGGACATGTCGGTGAAGTAGTCCTGCTTGAAGGCACGTTTCTGAAGATGCATCTCGGCGCAGAAGCGCTCGATGTCGAGCTCGGCCCGGACGAAATCCACCAGCAGGATGTCACCGGCCAGGATCTCCCGGTTGGCCGAGGTGGTGAGCATCACCTGACCGAACTGGCGCATGCGCTCGATGGCGATCACGTTGGCGCCATAGCCGGCGCGCAACTGCAGTTCGCCCAGGGTGTGTCCGATCATCGGCGAGCCCGCGGCGACCTGCATGCGGCGCACCCGGTCGAGCAGATGGTAGTCCTTGGCCAGCTCCCGCAGGCGCCGGCGGCCCTGAGCACTGCGGCCGTGCGCCTCGGGTTCGGCGCCCAGCCAGCGGCGCGCGTACATCATGTAGGCGATGCCGAGGACGAGGACGATGAGTCCGGCCGGGGTGAAGTCGAAGAATCCGAAGCCGTTGAGCCCCGCCCGCTGCAACTCGCTGTTGACCACGAGGTTCGGCGGCGTGCCCACCAGTGTCAGCATGCCGCTGATCAGCCCGGCGAAGGCAAGCGGCATCATCAGCCGACCGGCACTGGCGCCCAGCCGGGCGGCCACGCTCAGGGCCACCGGCACGAAGATGGCCACCACGCCGGTGGAACTCATCACCGAACCAAGACCCGCCACCGCGAGCATCAGCAGTACCAGGAGGCGCGTCTCGCTGCTGCGGGTGGTGTGTACCAGCCAGTCGCCCACGCGGTGGGCGATGCCGGTTTGAACCAGGCCCTCGCCGATGACGAAGAATGCGGCGATGAGGATCACGCTGGGCTCGCTGAAACCGGACAGCGCCTCGTCGACCTCCAGGGTGCCGCTGATCACCAGGGCGAGCATGGCAGCCAGGGCCACCACGTCCATCCGGGGCCGGTTGGCGATGAAAGCGGCCACGCAGGCGGCCAGCAGGGCGAAGACCCACAGCATTTCGAGGTTCATGACATCGGGCGGATTCGGAAGGAAGGGAAAGTCTTGGTGACGCTGAAAGGGCCGTATGGTAACGATTTAAGCGAGCGTGCCGGCCGCGGACGGCCTTTGTCCGCGTGGTACCCCTGTCCGTGCTGCGCGGCGGCCGGGGATGCATCGGCGCCCAGGCCTGGGGCGGTGACGCTCATGCGATACCCGTAGAATCGCGCGCATGGGTCTCCGCAAAACCTCTTCCTGCGTCTCCGGCTGCGCCGTCTGTCCGGTGTGCGGGGCGGTCGATGTGCGTCCCTTCATGCAGGTCGACGGCCGGGCCTACCTGCGCTGCCTGGCGTGCGAGGCGACCTTCGTGCCGCCCGCGCAGCGTCCTGCGGCGGCGGTCGAGCGGGCGGAGTACGAACTGCATCGCAACGATCCGTCCGATCCGGGCTACCGCCGCTTTCTCGACCGCCTTGCCGGACCTTTGCTGACGCGGCTGGCACCGGCGAGCGCGGGCCTGGACTACGGCTGCGGGCCCGGTCCGGCGCTGGCCGACATGCTGTGCGCGGCCGGCCACCGGATGACGCTGTATGACCCTTTCTTCGCGCCGGATCGTGCCGCCCTCGCGCGGACCTACGACTTCGTCACCTGCACCGAGGTGGCCGAGCACTTTCACGACCCGGCCGGCGAGTTTGCCCGCCTCGACGGCCTGCTGCGGCCCGGCGGCTGGCTGGCGGTCATGACCTGCTTCCAGACCGACGACGTGCGCTTCGCACACTGGCACTACCGCCGCGACCCGACCCACGTGGTGTTCTACCGCGAGGCCACCTTCCGTGTGCTCGCCCGCCGCTTCGGCTGGCAGTGCGAGGTGCCGTGCAAGGACGTGGTGCTGATGCGCAAGCCGGGCGGCTGACCGCCTCCCCGGTCGGGGGGCATGCGCACCATCCGGGTGCGCCGGAGGATGGTTTCGTCGCACTGCAATGGTGCGCGCGCCGGGCTGCCGCGGCGTGGCGGGCCGCGGCAGCCCGGCAGCCGGGCTTTTCCACGGGCTGGCCCGCTATTTGCTGAGCTTGGTGCATGAATGCCCCACTCGTCTTCCCCGCCGATAACCTCGTCGCGCCGCCGCGGCAGCAGGGCTGGCAAGCGGCCTTGTCACTGGCCTACGCCCGCCGCGGAGAACGGAGCGTGCTGGTCCGCCGCAGCCATGTCGGGCCGTTGGTGGTGCAGCGACCGCTGTATCCGGAAGGGGATACGGTCTGCCACACCGTCCTGGTGCATCCGCCGGCCGGCATTGCCGGTGGCGACCGCCTGCAGGTGACGGTGCAGGTCGATGACGGTGCCCATGCCTTGCTGACCACGCCGGGGGCGGGCAAGTGGTACCGCAGCGCCGGCGCCGCCGGCGCCCTGGTGCAGCGCATCGCGGTGGCCGCGGGCGGCGTGTGCGAGTGGTTGCCGCAGGAGAGCATCGTCTATGACGGTGCGCTCGGCGAGCTGGCGACCGAGGTGCGCCTGCAGGGCGACGCCTGCTTCATCGGCAGCGAGATGGTGTGCTTTGGCCGCACGGCCGCCGGTGAGCGCTTCGGCCGCGGTGAGATGGCGATGCGCATCCGCATCGAGCGCGATGGTCGCCCGCAGTGGCTGGAGCGCGGCGTGCTGCGCGGCGGCGATGCGCTGCTGGGCGCGGCGGTGGGGCTGCAGGGGCAGCCGGTGAGCGGCAGCTTCATCGTCGCTTCGCCGCGCTGCGATGCGGACCTGCTGGCCGCGTGGCGCGACATCGTGCCCGCGGCCGGCGAAGGCGGCGTGACCCTGCTGCCGGGCCTGCTGGTGGCGCGCTGGCTGGGGCCGGCCTGCGAGCCCGGACGCGAATGGTTCGCCCGCCTGTGGGCGAGCGTGCGGCCGGCGGTCGCCGGGCGGGCGGCGCAGACGCCGCGCATCTGGAACACCTGATCAACCCGTTGGCGGCGCGCTGGCGCCGCGGAGGACACGATGGAACTGAGCCCACGCGAGAAGGACAAGCTGCTGATCTTCACCGCCGGCCTGCTGGCGGAGCGTCGCCGTGCGCGCGGCCTGCGTCTCAACTATCCGGAGGCGGTGGCCTTCATCAGCTGCGCGATCCTGGAGGGCGCGCGGGACGGCCGCACGGTGGCCGAGCTGATGAGCCACGGCGCCACCCTGCTGACGCGAGACGAGGTGATGGAGGGGGTGGCGGAGATGATTCCGGACATCCAGGTGGAGGCGACGTTTCCTGACGGGACGAAGCTGGTGACCGTGCATAACCCGATCGTTTGAGTCTGCGATGCGGCTGCAATTTTTCGGTGCTGCCCGCGACCGCCACGCCGGGTATTTGCTCTGCAGGCTGCGGAACTCGCCCTGCGGGCTCGGACAGTCCTCGCCTGCGCCGCAAACACCCGACATGACGATCGCTACCTTGTTGCGATCTGCATTGCCTCGCCATTGGGAGAAGAGTGAATGATTCCCGGAGAATATTTCGTCGCCGACGGCGACATCGAACTCAACGTCGGCCGCGCCACGCTGAGGCTGGTGGTGAGCAACACGGGGGACAGGCCGATCCAGGTCGGTTCGCACTACCACTTCGCCGAGACCAACACGGCGCTGGCCTTCGATCGCGCGGCGGCGCGCGGCTTCCGGCTGAACATTGCCGCCGGCACCGCGGTGCGCTTCGAGCCGGGGCAGTCGCGCACCGTCGAGCTGGTGGCGCTGGATGGGGAGCGCGAAGTCTATGGCTTCAACGGTCTCGTGATGGGAGCGCTGGAATGAGCACGATCTCGCGCCGCGCGTACGCGGAGATGTTCGGCCCCACAGTGGGCGACAAGGTCCGGCTGGCCGACACCGCGCTGGTGATCGAGGTCGAGAAGGACTTCACGATCTACGGCGAGGAGGTGAAGTTCGGCGGCGGCAAGGTGATCCGCGACGGCATGGGGCAGGGGCAGGGCGTCTCGGCCGACGTGGCGGACACCCTCATCACCAACGCGCTGATCGTCGATGCGGTAACCGGCATCGTGAAGGCCGACGTCGGCCTCAAGGACGGCCGCATCTGGAAGGTCGGCAAGGGCGGCAATCCGGACATCCAGCCCGGGGTGACGATTCCCATCGGCGCCGGCACCGAGGTGATCGCCGGCGAGGGCATGATCCTGACCGCGGGCGGCATCGACAGCCACATCCACTGGATCTGCCCGCAGCAGATCGAGGAGGCGCTGATGTCGGGCGTTACCACCATGCTCGGCGGCGGCACCGGGCCGGCGACCGGCACCTATGCCACCACCTGCACGCCGGGGCCGTGGCACATCCACCGCATGCTGGAGGCGGCCGAGGCGTTTCCGATGAACATGGGCTTCTTCGGCAAGGGCAACGCCAGCCTGCCGGCGCCGCTGAAGGAGCAGGTGGCGGCCGGGGTGATCGGCCTGAAGCTGCACGAGGACTGGGGCACGACGCCGGCGGCGATCGACAACTGCCTGACCGTGGCGGACGCGATGGACATCCAGGTCGCCATCCATTCCGACACGCTCAACGAATCCGGCTTCGTCGAGACCACGCTGGCGGCCTTCAAGGGGCGCACCATCCACACCTTCCACACCGAAGGTGCGGGCGGCGGCCATGCGCCGGACATCATCAAGGCGATCAGCCGGCCCAACGTGCTGCCGTCGTCGACCAACCCGACGCGGCCGTACACGGTCAACACCATCGACGAGCATCTCGACATGCTGATGGTGTGCCACCACCTCGATCCGGCCATTGCCGAGGACGTGGCCTTCGCCGAGTCGCGCATCCGCCGCGAGACCATCGCCGCCGAGGACATCCTGCACGACACCGGCGCGTTCTCGATGATGTCGTCGGACTCGCAGGCCATGGGCCGCGTGGGCGAGGTGGTGATCCGCACCTGGCAGACCGCGCACAAGATGAAGCTGCAGCGCGGTCCGCTGCCGCAGGACGCCGGTAGCGGCAACGACAATTTCCGCGTGCGGCGCTACATCGCCAAGTACACGATCAACCCGGCGGTCACGCACGGCATCGCGCACGAGGTGGGCTCGATCGAGCCGGGCAAGCTCGCCGACCTGGTGCTGTGGCGGCCGGCCTTCTTCGGCGTCAAGCCGAGCCTGATCCTGAAGGGCGGCATGATCGCCGCCGCGGCGATGGGCGACCCCAATGCCTCGATCCCGACACCGCAGCCGGTGCATTACCGGCCGATGTTCGGCAGCTTCGGCAAGGCGCTGAAGACCTCGGTGACCTTCGTGTCGCAGGCTGCGCTGGGCAACCCCGCGGTCGCCGCGCTCGGCCTGCAGAAGCGGCTGGTGGCGGTGAAGGGCTGCCGCACGGTGACGAAGGCCGACATGGTGCTCAACGACGCCACGCCGGCGATCGAGGTCGATCCCGAGACCTACGTGGTGCTGGCCGACGGCGAGCACCTCACCTGCGAGCCCGCCCCGGAGTTGCCGATGGCGCAGCGCTATTTCCTGTTCTGACCGAATCCCGGACACATCATGCCGATCAACAAGGAATCGCTCGAAGACTTCGTCATGCCCGACGCCGCGCCGACGGTGCTGCTGATCGAGGCCCTCTACGACGGCGACGCGCCGGCGACCGAGGTGCTCGAGCTGGATTTCAGCACGCGCACCAAGAGCCGCCTGCGCGCACGGCTCGCCTCCGGCGCCGAGGCCGGCCTGTTCCTGCCGCGCGGCACCATCCTGCGCGGCGGTCAGAAGGTGCAGTCGCGCGACGGCCGCATCGTCGAGGTGCGCTCGGCGCCGGAAGACCTGCTCGAAGCGCGCTGCGCGTCCTCGCTGGCGCTGGCGCGCGCCGCCTACCACCTCGGCAACCGCCACGTCGCCGTGCAGGTCGGGCGCGACGCCGGCGGCGACTGGCTGCGCATCCAGGCCGACCATGTGCTCGAAGGCATGCTGGTCGGGCTGGGGGCGCTGGTCAGCAGCCTGCGCGCGCCCTTCGAGCCCGAGGCCGGCGCCTATGCGCATGGCCACCAGCATCCGGGCGATGGCAGCGGCGCGCGCATCCACCTCATGGCGGGCCATTGAACATGCCTGCGGCGGTCGTCCCGCTCACGGCCGGCGCCGGGTTGCTGCCGCTGGTGCGCCTGCTGCAACTGGCCAGCCCGGCGTTGCCGGTAGGCGCCTACACTTATTCGCAGGGCTTGGAGTGGGCGGTGGAGAGCGGCGCGGTGCGCACGGAGGCGGACGCTGCGGCCTGGATCGGCGACCTGCTGCAGTGGAGCCTGGCGCGCTTCGAGGCGCCGCTGCTGGCCAGCCAGTTCGCTGCCTGGACGGCAGGCGATGACGCCGAGGTGGCGCGTCTGAACGACGACTTCCTCGCCAGCCGCGAGACGGCCGAACTGCGCGCCGAGACGGTGCAGATGGGCTGGTCGCTGGTGCGCCTGCTGAGCGAGCTGGACGCCTTTGCCGCGTTGCCCGGCTGGCGTGCGCGCCTGCTGGCGATCGACACGCCGTGCTTTCCCTGCGCCTGGTCGGCGGCGGCCGCCGCCTGGCAGGTGCCGGGCGACCAGGCGCTGGCGGCCTACCTGTGGGCCTGGGCCGAGAACCAGGTGATGGCGGCGGTGAAGGCGGTG
Source organism: Thauera humireducens (assembly GCF_001051995.2). Classification (NCBI taxonomy): domain Bacteria; kingdom Pseudomonadati; phylum Pseudomonadota; class Betaproteobacteria; order Rhodocyclales; family Zoogloeaceae; genus Thauera; species Thauera humireducens. The sequence goes on from NZ_CP014646.1 coordinate 3,532,972, forward strand.
CCGCTGGGCCAGAGCGCGGGCCAGCGTCTGCTGGCGGCAATCGGCCAGCGCATCCCGCCACTGGTCGAGGCCGCGTGCAGCCTGCCCGAGGCGCAGTGGAGCAACTACACCCCGGGGCTGGCGATCGCCAGCAGCCGGCACGAAACCCAATACACGAGGTTGTTCAGATCATGAGCACGAGCATTCCCGATCACCGCGGCCCGCTGCGCGTCGGCATCGGCGGGCCGGTCGGTTCCGGCAAGACCGCGCTGACGCTGGCGCTGTGCCTGGCGCTGCGCGACAGGTACAACATCGCCGTCGTCACCAACGACATCTACACCGCCGAGGACGCCCAGTTCCTGGTGCGCAACGAGGCGCTCGCGCCCGAGCGCATCATCGGCGTCGAGACCGGCGGCTGCCCGCACACCGCGATCCGTGAGGATGCCTCGATCAACCTCGAGGCGGTGGACCGGCTCAACGCGCGCTTCCCGGGGCTGGACATCATCTTCGTCGAGTCCGGCGGCGACAACCTGGCGGCGACCTTCTCGCCCGAGCTGTCGGACCTGACGATCTACGTCATCGACGTGTCGGCCGGCGACAAGATCCCGCGCAAGGGCGGCCCCGGCATCACCCGCAGCGACCTGCTGGTGATCAACAAGATCGACCTCGCGCCGCTGGTGGGCGCCTCGCTCGAAGTCATGGACCGCGATGCGCGCAGGATGCGCGGCACGCGTCCCTTCATCTTCTCCAACCAGAAGACAGGGCAGGGGCTGGCCGACATCATCGACTTCATCGAGCGCCAGGGCATGCTGGTTACCGCCTGAGTCGCCGCACGCAACATCCATCTGCAGGAGAACACACCATGAAGACCCGCTCCGCGCTCGCCGCCGTCGCCCTCGCCACCGCATCGGGCGCCGCGTTCGCCCACCCCGGCCACGAATCGGCCAGCTTCTTCACCGGCTTCACTCACCCGCTGGGCGGCCTCGACCACCTGCTGGCGATGCTCGCCGTCGGCTTGTACGCCGCGCATCAGCCCGGCACCACGCGTTGGATGCTGCCCGCCGGCTTCGTGCTGGCGATGCTCGCCGGCGCGGGGCTGGGCGCGCTTGGCGTCGCACTGCCGGCGGTGGAGGCCGGCATCGCGGCTTCGGTGCTGGTGCTCGGCCTGTTGATCGCACTCGCCGCGCGGTTGCCGCTGGCGGCCAGCCTGCCGCTGGTCGCGGCCTTCGCGCTGTTCCACGGTCATGCTCACCACGCCGAGATGGGCGGCGCCAGCCTCGTGACCTACGCGGCGGGTTTCGCGCTCGCCACTGCGCTGCTGCACGGGGCAGGCTACGCGATCGCGCGCTGGATGCCGCAGACGCGTGTCGGCAATGCGATCAGGCGCGTCGCCGGTCTGGTGGTGGCGGGCGTGGGCGGCGCGATGCTCGGCGCCTGAGTGCGCAGCAGACGGGGCGCGCTCGGCCCCGTCTGCGTCATTACGCCGTGCGGAACTTGCCTGACAGTTCCGCCAGTCCCATCGCCAGGCGCTGCAGGCCGAAAGCCGCTTCGTCTGTCTGGCGCGACGTGGCCACCATCTCGTCCGTGCCTTGCGAAACGTGTTCCACGCGGCCGGCGATCTCGCGTGCAGCGGCGGCCTGTTCCTGAAGGGCGAGGGTGATGGCGTCCACCGCCTCGGTGACCTGCGTGCTGCCCTGGCGCATCTCGTGCAGTTCGTCGCCCGCGCGCGAGGCGAGCGCCACGCCGGCCTGAACCCGTGACACGCCATGATCCATGCTGCTGCCGGCGGCGCTGGCCTTGGCCTGGATGGGGCCGATCATCGACGCGATCCGCACGGTGGCCGAGCTGGTGCGCTCGGCGAGCTTGCGCACCTCATCGGCGACGACGGCAAAGCCCCGACCCTGTTCGCCCGCTCGTGCCGCCTCGATCGCGGCGTTGAGCGCCAGCAGGTTGGTCTGGTCGGCAATCTCGCGGATCACCGTCACGATGGCCGAGATCTCGCCCACCTGGCCTTCGAGCTCGCGGATGCTCGACGCAGTCTCGGACACCGAGGCGGCGATGCGGTGCATCTCGTCGATGGTGTCGCGGATGATGCGGGTGCTTTCCTCCGAGCGTCGCGCCGAATCCAGGGTCACGGTGCGGGCTTCGCTGGCGTTCGATTCGACCTGGTCGATCGACACCGACAATTGCTCGACCGCCGCCGCCATGCTGTTGGTGGCGGCCGCCTGCTGCTCGGCCGTGCCCGAGACGTTGGCCGAGGCGGCGCCGAGCTCGCGCGACTGCCGCGACAGTTCCTCCATGTTGTGGCGCAGCTCGCCGATGACCTCCTGCAGGTTGTTGCGCATGATGCTCATCTGCGCCAGCAGCTGGCCGATCTCGTCCTCGCCGTCGACCGCCACCGGTCGGGCGAGGTTGCCGGCGGCGATGGCCTGTGCCGCTTCGCCCGCGGCGGCAAAGCCGCGACTCAGGCGGTGCAGGAGGCTCCAGCCCATCAGGGTGCCGACGCTGATGCCGAGACCGAACAGGATCGCGTAGAGGATGAAGTCGCGCTCGTGCTGGGCCTCCGTCAGTCGCATCTCGGCTGCGGCTTTCGCGGCGTGGTGTTCGCGCAGCGCGGCGAGCCCGGCGTGGGCGGCCGCGCCCTCGGTGCGCCGGGCGTCGAGCAGGGCCTGCAACGCGGCCGGGCCGGTGTCGCCGGCTCGGATGCGTTCGGCGACACCGTCGAGCCGTCGCCACCAGGCCTGCAGGGGCTCTTCGAACGCGCGGGCCAGCGCCTGTTCGTCCGGTGCCGACGCGATCCGGCCGTACTCGGCCCACCCGCGTTCGAGTTCGCTGCGGTTCGCGCGTGCGGCCTCGAGCTGCGGCTGCGCGCTTGCCTGCGCGTTGCCGGGCAGGGCCTGCATCGCCAGCAGCAAGGCGGTGTGGCCGCCGTCCAGATGTTCCGCCAGGGTGCCGAGCTGGAGCGCGGGGATCAGGTTGCCACTGTAGATACGGTCCTGGCTGTCGCGAGCCTGCATCAGGCCGTACACGCCGAGGGCGATCGACAGGTAGAACAGGGCGGTGGCGAAGCCGGCCCAGGCCCAGAACCGGTGCGAGATCCGCACGCGTCGCCACTGCTGGCGCAGGGTCGCCAGCGCTCCCCGGCGGATGACGCTGCCTTCGTGCAGCGCCAGTGAGGCGTCCTGGCGCATGCGCGCATACAGCGCCTCGGCGGCAGCGATCTCCTGTGCGGCCGGCGCGGTGCGCACCGAATGGTAGCCGCCGCCCGGCAGCGGGTTCGCGTTGGCCCGCACCCAGTAGTGGTCGCCGTCCTTGCGCCGGTTCTTGACCAGCCCGCTCCACGGGCGGCCGCGCTTGAGCGTGGCCCAAATGTCGCGAAACGCCTCGGCCGGCATGTCGGGGTGGCGCACCAGGTTGTGCGGCTGGCCCAGCAACTCCTCGCGCGTGAATCCGGAGATGCTGACGAAGGCGTCGTTGGCGTACTCGATGCGCCCCTTGGCGTCGGTGCGCGTGACGATCGTCGTGCCTTCCGGGACCGGATAGTTGCCTTGAGTCACGGGCATGTTGATGCGCATGAGTCGGGTCTCCTTTGCGTGTCTCGACGCGGCCGGTGTTGATGAGGCCCGCGATTGTGCTTGTGGGGGGTTACAACGCGGTGGCAGGGCAGGGTGGCCGGAGCCATGTTTCAGCGAAATCGACTGCGGGGAGGGGGTGTCCGAAATGGAAACCCTGTGCCTCGACGCAGCCCAGTGCGTGCAGGCATTCGGCCTGACGGGCGTCTTCCACGCCCTCGGCCAGCGGGGTGAGTCCGAGGTTCTGCGCCATGGCGATGATCGTGCGCACGATGCCGTGGTCATTGCCGTCTTCCAGCATGTCGCGCACGAAGGAGCGGTCGATCTTCAGCGTATGCACCGGGAAGCGCTTGAGGTAGGACAAGGACGAATAGCCCGTGCCGAAGTCGTCGATGGCGAAGGCGAACCCGGCGTCGACCAGGGCCTGCGTGACCTCCATGGCGCAGTGCGGATCGCGCATCATGCTCGACTCGGTGAGCTCGATCTCGAAGTGCGACGGGGTCAGCCCGGCGGCGTCGATGATTGCCAGCGCGCGTGCGGCGAAATCCTTCTCGTCGATCTGGCGCGCGGAAACGTTGATGGCGACGCGGGGCGGCAGGGGCAAGCCGGCGTCGCGCCAGGCGCACAACTGGCGACAGGCCTCGGCCAGCACCCATTCGCCGAGGCGTACCGTCATGCCGCGCTCCTCGATGATGGGCAGGAAGTCGGCGGGTGACACCCAGCCCCATTCCGGGTCCTGCCAGCGCAGCAGCGCCTCGGCACCGGCGAGCGCGCCGTCGCCGATCAGAACCTTGGGCTGGTAGTGCAGCTGCAGCTGGTTGTTGCCCAGCGCCTGACCGAAGCGCTGCACCAGCTCGAGGTCGCGACGCAGGCGCTCGCCCATGTCCGGATTGTAGAAACAGTGGCCGCCGCCGCCGGCCTTGGCCCGGTACATGGCGATGTCGGCATGCTTGATCAGGTTCTGCGCATTCGTCGCGTCGTCGGGATAGACCGCGATGCCGATGCTCGCGCCGAGCTGGAAGTCGGTGCTGCGCACGCCGACGGGTTTGCGCATCGCCGCCAGCAGGCGCAGGGCGATGGCTTCCGCGCCCTGGCGGTTGGTGTCCTCGGCGACCACGACGAATTCGTCGCCCCCCAGCCGCGCGAGCAACTCGTCCTGGCGCATCGTGTCGCGGAACCGACGCGCGACCTCGGCCAGCACCCGGTCGCCGGCCTGATGGCCTTGCGTGTCGTTGATGTCCTTGAAGCGGTCGAGGTCGATGAACAGCAACGCGAGGGGATGGCCCTGCGCGCGCGCGAGGGCAAGCTTCTTCTTCAGGTTCTCGCCGAAGTAGCTGCGGTTCGGCAGCTCGGTCAGGGTGTCGTAGTACGCGAGCCGCTCGATGCGGCCGTCGGTGTGCTTGCGCTCGGTGATGTCCTGCACCGTGCCGATCGCCCAGTGCAGCTGGCCCTCGGCGTCGCGGCAGAACTCTGCGCGCTCCTCCAGCCAGCGCGTCTCGCCGTCGATCTCGATCCGGTGCTCGACCACATAGGGCCGACCCCCGAGGGCGGCCTCCCAGGCGGCCCCGACACGCTCGCGGTCCTCGGGATGGACGCGCGCGAGGAAGTCGGCGTAAGTGACGCGCGTGCCTGCGGGGATCCCGAACAGGCGGTAGGTTTCCTCCGACCATTCGAGCGCCTCGGGGTCGGGGCCTTCGGGCTCGATGCGCCAGCTGCCGATGCGGGCGACGGCCTGGGCCTGACGCAGCAAGGCCTCGTTGCGGGCCAGCCGCTCCTCGGCCTGCAGGCGCAGCCATTCCTCATGGCTGATCTCCTCGATCACCATCAGTGCCCGGTCGCCCTGGTCGCCGAGGCACACCCGCTTGAGCGTGATGCGGGCGCGGCTCTGGGTCCGGCGGCGCACGAGCTGCAGCGAGAAGATCCGGTCGCGCACCGCCGTCCCGCCGCGGAGGACGGCGCGAATCGCCGCGTCCAGATCGTCGGCCCGCAGCACTTCGGCGAGCGGACGATTGAGCGGCACCGCGGAATCCTCGCCGAGCAGGTCGAGAAAGCGGCGGTTGCACGACTCGATGCGCAGCTCGGGCGAGAGCACCAGGATGCCGTCGTGCATGCTGTCGAACACGAGTTCGGCGTAGTTCTTCAGGCCGAGGATGGTCTTGTCGCGGGCCTGGATGTAGGCGTCGATCGCCAGGCCCATGTCCAGCAGGACCACCTTGATGAAGGCCCGCATCGTCGCGATGAAGCCGTCGCGGTCGTCGCCGAAGTGCTCGGAGATGGTCGGCAGCAGGCCGCTCAGATACTTGGCGTAGGCGCCCAGGTACCACTCGGGTGCGAGGCCGACGCGCTGATGGACAAAGCCCACGCGCAGACGATGCTCGAAGTAGTCGCGACCATAGTCGCCTGCGGTGAGCCCCTGGAAATAGGCCGACTGGGTGCGCTGCAGCTGCAGCAGCCCCTCGGCCTCGGGCAACAGGCGGCGCGTCTCCTCGAAGGCATACAGGTGGGCGTAGAAGCCACGGATGAAGTCTTCGGCGTGCTGGTTCAGCGTGGCGTGGACGCGGCGCAGAAGGAGCGCATCGGATTCGCCGAATTCGAGAAATGCCTTGCGGCGGAGAATCTCGGCGTCTCCGAACTCTAGCTCTCCAGCCTTCGCATCCAGGCCCGCATCGTCGATCTTCACGTCCTTCGGCTCCTCGAAAGGGACGAACAGCATCCGCCGGCGATGTCGGCAGCTGGTGATGCAGGCCTCGCATTGCAAGGCCTGCATCTCTCGTTCGGGGAGTCGGGACCGCCTTTTTGAAGGTTTTTTCTAATTTCGGCGAGGAACTATATGCGAAGTCGGAACTTATAGTAATCGTCTATTCGGACGACTTTCCCACTGATGCTGTCCGGCCAGCCCGGTGGCGGCACGCAGCTTCGTGACGCAGGCGCGCTCGTTGGCGGGTGGGACAGACCTTCCTGGCCGTCGGCGCCGTATCATCTTGCGCATGCCCCCGCCCAGGAGATCGTGATGGACCTCGACGCTTTCGTTCGCGCCTTGCCCAAGGCGGAGCTGCACCTGCACATCGAGGGCTCCCTCGAGCCCGAGATGATGTTCGAGCTGGCGTGCCGCAACGGCGTCGCATTGCCATGGGACAGTGTCGAGGCCACGCGCGCGGCCTATGCCTTCAGCGACCTGCAGAGCTTCCTCGACCTTTATTACGCGGGGGCGGCGGCGCTGATCCAGGAGCGCGACTTCTTCGACCTGGCGATGGCCTACTTCGAGCGCGCGCACGCCGACGGTGTGGTGCATGCCGAGCTGTTCTTCGATCCGCAGACCCACACCGCGCGCGGCATCGCCTTCGAGACCGTGCTCGACGGCCTGGAGCGCGCGTGTGGCGAAGCCCAGGCGCGCTGGGGCATCAGCTCGCGCCTGATCCTGTGCTTCCTGCGCCACCTCAGCGAGGAGGACGGCCTTGCCACGCTGCAGCAGGCGCTGCCGCATCTGGCGCGCATCCACGGCGTCGGGCTGGATTCGTCCGAGAAGGGGCATCCGCCGAGCAAGTTCCTGCGCCTCTTCGCGCGCTGTCGCGAACTGGGCCTGCATATCGTCGCCCACGCCGGCGAGGAGGGGCCGCCGGCCTACATCGTCGAGGCGCTGGATCTGCTCGGCGTCGAGCGCATCGACCACGGCGTGCGTGCGGCCGAGGATGCGGCGCTGATGGCGCGCCTGGCGCGCGAGCAGGTGGCGCTGACGGTGTGTCCGTTGTCCAACGTGAAGCTGTGCGTGTTCCAGCGGCTGGAACAGCACAACCTGAAGCAGCTGCTCGACGCCGGGCTGAAGGTGACGATCAACTCCGACGATCCTGCGTATTTCGGTGGCTACATCGCGCAGAACTACGTCGACACGGCGCGCGCGCTGGGCTTGAGCCGGGTGGAGCTGAAGCGCATCGCGCGCAACAGCCTGGAGGCGAGCTTCGTGCCCGAAGCGCTGCGCCAGCCCTGGTTCGAGCGGCTGGACGCGCTGCCGGTCTGAGTCGTGCCTTACGGCGTGGCGGAATGGCGCTCAGGGCCAGTCCGCAAAGCTGCGGATCGTGTCCTCGCGCCGGTCGCTGTGCTGGCGGGTGATCTGGTTGCGGTAGCGCGCAGGAGTGCTGCCGGTGCGGATGCGAAAGAAGCGCGTGAAGTGCGTGGCGTTGCGGAAGCCGAGGTCGGCGGCAACCTGTTCGATGCTCAGGCCCGAGCGCACGAGCTGCAGGCAGGCCTCGTGGGCGAGACGGTCGTGCACCAGGTCGAGCGGGGAACGCTTGAGGGTGCGCACGCAGATGTCGTGCAGGCGGTCGTGCGACAGCCCGAGCGCTTCGGCATAGCGTCCGATGCGCCAGTGCTCCCGGAAATGCAGCTCGACCATGTGACGAAAGCGCATCAACAGCGCGCCCTGCGTACTCGCCGACTGGCGGCCCGCGGCTTCCAGTCCGGACAGGCGCCAGCACTGGATCAGGATCACGCCGAGCTGGGCCGTCAGGAAGCGCCAGGAGGCGCCGCCCTCACGCCCCAGTTCGCGCTCGATCGCGCCGAACGCGTGGGCCAGATCATCGAACAGTGCGGCGTCGGGCTCGCTGCTGACGATCAGGGACTGTTCGGCCATGTAGCGCAAGGGTACGGATTCCGCGCCCTTGCCGATGGCGTCGACGAGCAGCAGGTCGGAGAAGAACAGCACCTGGGCCGGCGTACCGGCATCCAGGCGCAGGAAGTGCCTGGGCTGGACGGAGACGAGGATGCACGCGGGGCCGTTGATCTCCCGGCTGTCGTCGCCGACGCTCAGCATGGCGTGGCCCGAGGGCAGCAGGATGGCGGCGCGCGCGGGCCCGCCGCGTTCGTTCCACAGCGCATGCCGCCGCGGGCCGAGGGCGCTCGGGAAACGGCGCAGCACGACGTTCGCCTCGATGTGGCGCCGGTAGTGGGCAGTATCGATCGTGGCCGTGGTGTGCACGTCGGCGGGTTACAGCGGATAGTCCTGCGGCTGCGTCTGCACGCTGATCCAGCGCAGCTCGGTGAACTCGTCGATGGCCGGCTTGCCGCCGAAACGCCCCCAGCCGCTGGCCTTCAGTCCGCCGAAAGGGATCTGCGCCTCGTCCTGCACGGTGGGGCCGTTGATATGGCAGATGGCCGATTCGATGCGTTTGGCGACCTGCAGCGCGCGCAGGGTGTCGCGGCCGAAGATCGCCGCTGACAGCCCGTATTCGCTGTCGTTGGCGATCGAGATGGCTTCCTCGATGTCGTCGAAGCGGATGATCGCGGCGATCGGGGCGAAGGTCTCCTCGTGGTAGAGCCGCATCGTCGGCGTCACGTGGTCGACCAGGGTGGGCTGCGCGATGCTGCCGCTCACCTCGCCGCCGACCAGCAGCGAAGCGCCCTTCTGAATCGCGTCCGCGACCAGGTGATGGACGCGCTCCGCGGCTTCGGCGCTGATCATCGAGCCAAGCGGGCAATCCGTGGCGCCGGCGGTCAGCGTGCGCGCGTGGGCGGTGAGGCGTGCGATGAAATCGTCGGCGATGCGCTGGTCGACGAGGATGCGCTCGGTCGACATGCAGATCTGGCCCTGGTTGAAGAACACGCCGAAAGCCGCTGCCTTCACCGCCTCGTCAACGTCGGCGTCGTCGAGCACCAGGAGCGGCGCCTTGCCTCCCAGGCCGAGCAGGCAGGGTTTGAGGTGGCGGGCGCAGCGTTCGGCCACCATCCGGCCGACGCGCGTCGAGCCGGTGAAGCTGACGCGGCGCACGGCGGGGTGGGCGATCAGTGCCTCGACGATCCGACCGGAGTCCTCCGGGGCGTTGAGCACGACGTTGCACACGCCCGGCGGGAAGCCCGCGTCCCGCAGCACTTCGCCGATCAGGCGGTGGGTGAGCGGTGACAGCTCCGAGCCTTTCAGCACGACGGTGTTGCCGCAGGCAAGCGGCATGGCGATGGCGCGCACGCCGAGCAGCACGGGCGCGTTCCAGGGGGCGAAGGCCAGCACGACACCTGCGGGCTGGCGCAGCACCATGGCGATCGAGCCGGGCCGGTTGGAGGGGATGATGTCGCCCTGCACATGGGTGACCATGGCGGCCGCTTCACGCAGGATGTCGGCAGCGAGCTGGCAGTTGAACCGGGCCCACGCCGCGGTGGTGCCGGTCTCGGCCAGGATGGCCGCCTCGAATCGATCCGAACGCGCGAGCAGGAGATCGGCCGCCGCATACAGCAGATGCTGGCGCTGCGCCGGCAGGACTTCGCCCCAGGGACCGAAAGCCGCGGCGGCGGCATCGACCGCTGCGGTGGCGTCGGCGACCGAGGCCGCCGCGGCACGGGTCACGACTTCGCCGCTGACCGGGTTACGACAGTCGAACTGCGCATCGCCGGTGGCGGCAAGGTCGCGGTTGTTGATGAGGAGAGGGGCGAGCTGCATGGGTCTCCCGTTCTGGCAACCGCCCAGCACGGTCAGCACGCCCCGTCCGCTACCGCGGCATGCTCGTTACGGGCCAGAGCGCGTCGTCGTTGATGGGTTTTGGATCATACCCTCAAACATCAACATTGACGCCGCCCGGCCCGGCAGCACGCGTTCCGCTCAGAACGGGTAGGGACGCGGCGCGTGCTGCAGCGTGATCCACTGCGCGCGGGTGAACTCCTCGATCGCCCATTCGCCGTTGAAGCGGCCCAGGCCGGAGTTTTTCTCGCCGCCGAACGGCGCGTTCGGCTGGTCGTCCAGGGTCATGTCGTTGATGTGCGTCATGCCGACCACGATGCCACGGGCAAAGCGCACGCCGCGCTCGAGGTTGGCGGTGAACACCGCGCTCGACAGGCCGTATTCGGACTGGTTCGCCAGTTCCAGCGCGTGCGCTTCGTCGCGCGCCTTGATGATCGGCAGCACCGGGCCGAAGGTCTCGTCGATGGCGATGGACCACGTCGGGTCGACATCGGCGAAAACATGCGGCGGGACGACATTGTCCTGGGCCTCGCCGCCCACCACCAGGCGGGCGCCATCGCGCTTGGCACGCTCGATGCGGGCGAGCACGTCGTCGCGCTGCTTCGCGTTGATCAGCGGGCCGATGACGGTGGCGGGGTCGGCCGGATCGCCGAACTTCAGCCCCTCGACGCGCTGCTTCACCTCGGCCACGAAGGCGTCGTACACCTTGGCGTCGACGATGACGCGGTTGGTGCTCATGCAGATCTGACCCTGGTGCAGGAAGCGGCCGACGACGGCGGCGTTGGCGGCGACGGCGATGTCGGCGTCGTCGAGCACGACCAGCGGCGCATTGCCACCGAGTTCCAGCGCGACGCGCTTGATGTGGCGACCGCCGGTGGCCAGGCGACCGACGCTGCGACCGACTTCGGTCGAGCCGGTGAAGGAGATCAGGCTCGGCACCGCGTGGTCGACGAAGTGGTCGCCGATCTCGCTACCGGCGCCGACGACGACGTTGAACAGCCCGGCGGGCAGGCCGGCCTCCTCGTAGATCTTCGCCAGCAGCAGGCCGCCGCTGACCGGCGTGTCGCTCGCCGGCTTCACCACGACCGCATTGCCCAGCGCCAGCGCAGGCGCCACCGAACGGGCGGTGAGGTGGAAGGGGAAGTTCCACGGGCTAATGACGCCCACCACGCCGAGCGGCGAGCGATAGACGCGGCTTTCCTGGTTCGGCACGCCGGCGGCGAGGATGCGGCCCTCGACGCGGCTGGGGAAGGTCGCCGACTCCATCGTGATGCGGCGTGCGCTGTCCCACTCGATCAGCGCCTTCAGGCGCGTGCTGCCCGATTCGCGCACGATCCATTCCTGCACTTCGGCGGCGCGGGCGACGAGGAGGTCGGCAGCGCGGCGGATGACGTCTGCGCGCTCCTCGGGCAGGCGTGCGGCCCATTCGCGCTGGGCGCGGGCGGCGGCGGCATAGGCGTCATCCACGTCGGCGACGTTGGCCAGGCGGATGTCGGCCAGCTGTTCGCAGTTGAAGGGGTTGGTGTCGACCAGGCGGCGCTCGGAGCGCCCGGCGCGCCATTGGCCGCCGATCGGCTGCAGGTCGAAACCGGTGTAGGCGGGGGGATTCTGGGTCGTCATGAGGTTGCGCTCCGTATTCAGATGTTGATGCCGCACTTGCCCGGGGCGAGGATGCCGTTCGGGTCGAGGGCGCGCTTGAGGGTGCGTTCGAGATCGCGTTTGACCGGGCCGTAGGACTGGGCCACGCGCTCCTGGAAGGCCGTGTTGACGCGGTACACCGCGTAGCCTTCCTTCTCGAACTCGTCGAGCAGTTCGCTGAAGCAGGCGTTGGCGCGCGCGGTCTCTTCGGGGTTGCTGCGGTCGAACAGCACGTCGATGACGTGGTGCATGTCGCGCCAGCCGACGATGAACTCACCCACGTAGTCGAGGCCGTGCTTGTTGAGGATGGTCTTGGCGAGCTTCATCTGCTTCTCGCACTCGCTGCCGCGCGCCTGGCTGACGGGGGCGAACCACATCGAGCCACCGCCTCCGCGCCAGTTGTAGAGGCCGAATTCCTGCAGGTTGGGCACGCCGGACATCAGCTGCGCGCGGTACTTGAAGGGCTGGGTGTCGCCCGCGTCCTCCTGGGTGATGATGCGGCCCTTGCCGGCCTTCTTGATCACGTCGGTGACGATCTTCCAGTTCACCTCGACCTGCTCGGGCGTGCCGTACAGGGCGGCATACACGTTCCAGGCCCCGAGGTGCTTGTCCTTCTGGATCTGCTTGAGCACCGAATCCGGCGTGGCGCCCGGGGTGCTCATGTAGTCGGAGCGGCGGGTATTGCAGGTGGCGGCTTCCCACAGCGTGCCGGCGATCACCACCGAGTTCGGAATGATCTGGGCGATGCGCAGCGGGCGCAGCATCTCGACGATGTCGCTGATGTCGGACTCTTCGTCGAACTGGATCTCGAAGGGCTTGAACACCGGTGGCTTGGGCATCAGCCAGAAGCCCATCTTGGTGCAGATGCCGTAGTTCGACTGCGTGAACATGCCGTCGAGGGTCGGGCCGTAGCCCCACTTGAACACCTGCCAGGCCTTGTCGCCCTTGACCGAACCCATGCCAGTGCGCAGCACTTCGCCGTTGGGCAGCACGACTTCCATGCCGCACTGCATCAGGAAGTGCTCGCCATACGGGGTGTAGCCCACGCCGCGATCCATGGTGTTGCCGAGCGGGCCGGCAATCGCCGACGGTGCCGAGAACGACAGCATCAGCGGCAGCTTGTTCTCCTCGATGTAGTCGTAGAGCTGCTGGTAGGTGACGCCGGGTTCGACCAGCGCAGTGCACAGCTCGGGGTCGACGTGGAGGATCTTGTTCATCAGTCGCAGGTCGAGGATGACCTGGCCGCGCTCGACCGGGGCGGCCGAGCCGTAGCCGAAGTTGCGGCCGGTGGAGATCGTCCAGATCGGCACCTTGTAGGTGTTGCAGACGCGGACGATGGCCTGGATCTGCTCGACGGTGGTGGCCAGCAGCACGGCCGACGCGGCGTGCTCGGCGGTATCGACCGCCATCATGATCTTGCCGTAGGGCAGCAGCTTGTCGGCGGTGGTCAGCACCTTGTCGGCACCGAGGATGGCGGTGAATTCCTGGATGGCCGCATCGAAATCACGCTCGGAGACGTTTTGCGGCAGGACGCTGTACTTGCTCATGAGGGCTCCGTTCAGATGATGCAGGTGAAGGACATGTAGGAGATGCCGTCCGGCGCGTAGGCGGCGCCGGCTGCGCCGTCGTCTGCGGCGCCAGCAAGCAGCGCGGGCTGGCTGTGTGCCTGCGCGACCGCCAGTTCGCCAATCCGTGCGGCCCAGCCGGCGGCGCCGGCTTCGGCACTGAGGCGGTGATGGCTCATCGCGAGGACGCTGCCTCCCGCGTCGCGAATGCGGTCGAGCACCAGCATTGCGGTGGCCGAGTCGGTCAGGCCGACGATGGCCGTTACCTCGCCGGCCGCGGAAGCGCGCAGGGCGGTGAGTGCGGCCGGGTTGCGGTCGCCGATCGCGTGGGGCGGCAGCAGGGTCGCCGTCGTTCCGGCGGTTGCGCGCTCGACGCCACGCACGAAGGCGGCATCAAGAGGATGTCCGGCGGTGACCGGCAGCACGCGCTGCCTGTGCGGGGAAGCCGCGCCGGAGGAGCCCGACCGGGCACCGTCGCTGGCGTGGGCCGCCGCTGCGATGGGGGCAGCGACACCTGCCGCTGCGATCGATTTCAGTACTTCGCGTCGCTTGGCATTCATGGCTTTGATCTCCATCAATTCCTGGCGGCGCTCTTCGACAGATACTCCGCGACCGCCTGCAGCGTGTCGTCGTCGACGTCGGTCACGCGAAAGGCTGGCATCGCGTTCAGGCCCGAACGCGCGATGGTCGTGAAGATGGCCGGGGGCAGGCCACGGCCGAGCAGCACGGGACCGATGCCGGCCTCGTGGCAACGGGCACAGACCTTTTCGTAGAAGCGGCGTCCCTTGTCCTGGTCGGCTGCCGTGCCGGCGGCCTGTGCCGAGGCGGCGAAGCCGAGCGCGAGCAGGATGGCGCCACCTGCCGCGCGCAGGGCAGAGTGCGGTTTGAAAGCGTTCAAGTTTTTGTCCTCTGTTCAGGGGCAATGGCTGGCGGCCGCCGGACATGGGGTCGCGACAAGCCGAACCGGCCAGGCGGTCGTAATGGGATTTTTTTGTTATGGGATGACTTCGTCGGAAGTGCAACGAAGACAGGGCCGAGCGAGACTGCGCGACGCTTCGCTCGCGTCACGGCGTCCTGATACTGCAGATGCTGCAGTGGAACGTCCCTGAGGGCAGGGGATGCTTTTGACGAGGCCTGCCGGGATAAGACTCTAACGGCGGCCTTTCAGCCAAACAATATCGTTTTTTGGGTTAATTTGACCGTTTATTGGGTGAATGGGCGGCGTCTCTGCCCTCAGCCCCGGGTGCGCACCCAGCGCACGATGTCGGTGGTGCCCATCGCACCGGCCTGGCGCGCGATCTCGCGTCCGCCGCGGAACAGCAACAGTGTCGGGATGCTGCGGATACCGAAGCGTGCGGCGATGGCCTGTTCGGCTTCGGTGTCGAGCTTTGCGACCCGGACCTGCGGCTCGAGCTGGCGGGCAGCCTCGGCGAAGGCGGGCGCCATCATCCGGCAAGGGCCGCACCACGGCGCCCAGAAGTCCACCAGCACCGGAATGTCGTTGCGACCGATATGGCGGTCGAAGCTGGCGGCAGTCAGTTCCAGCGGTTCGGCGCGGAACACCGGCTGCTTGCATTTGCCACAGGCCGGCGCGTCCGTCAGGCGGTCCGCGGGGATACGATTGACGGCATCGCAGTGCGGGCAGACGAGGTGAAGAGCGTCGCTCATGCCGGGGCTCCTTTGATCAGGTTCTGCTCATGTATGGCCGCCGGCCGCGGATTCAAGAGGCCGTGCGAACCTTGGGGCCGATCCATGTCCAATCGTCAGTCACCCTTCAGGAGCCCGTGCCCATGAATTCTCCCCGCATTGTCGTGATGGCCGGCAGCAGCCGGCGCGAGGCGCTGTCGCGCAAGGTGGCCGCTGCGTGTATCGCGCCGCTGGCGGCAGCTGGCGCCGACGTCGACCTGGTGGAACTGGCCGATCATCCTGCGCCGCTCTACAACGGCGATCTCGAGGTGGAGTCAGGGTTGCCCGAGGGCATCGTCAGCCTGCAGCAGCGCCTCGCGGCCGCTGACGGGCTGCTGGTGGTGAATCCGGAATACAACGGCTCGATCACCCCGCTGCTCAAGAATGCGCTCGACTGGTGTTCGCGGCCGAACCCGGCGGACCGTGCGCGCTCGGGCGGTGCGGTGTATGCAGGGCGCGCCGCGGCGGTGGTCGGCACCTCGCCGGGGGCGCTCGGCGGCATGCGCGTGCTGTTCCACGTGCGCGACATCCTCGGCTATCTGGGCATGCAGGTGATCCCGCAGCAGCTGGCGATCGGCAAGGCGGGCGAGGCGGTCGGCGACGATGGGTGCCTGCGCGATCCGGCGCAGCGCGAAGCGCTCGACAAGCTGGCGCAGGCGCTGGTGGATACCGCGCGACGGCTGCGTCGTTGAGGCGCCTCAGTCGGCCTTGCCCGGTCCGTCCCGCATGGCGCGCACCAGCGCGCGTGCCTGGTCGAACACCTGTTCCGCCTGGGTGGGCTCGAAGTCGCTCGCATAGCGCTTCCTGACGCCCTGCTCGTTGAGCAGCACGTGTCGCGTGGGGCTGACGCCGCGCTGCGCCAGGCTGCTGCGGGTGCATTCGAGCACGCAGCCGTCGAGGGCGAGGATCGGCCGGCCCGATTGCGCGATCTTCACCAGGTGCGGCACGTTGCCGCCGACGCCGGCAATGCAGGACATTTCGGCCTCACCTTCGCGGTCGAGCCGCAACGCCACGTGGTTGGCCAGCTGCGCGGCGCTGGAGCAACCGGAGCAGGCATAGACGAGCGGCAGGTCGGGGTGGCGGCCGGACATGGCGGGCGTTCCTGGCGAAGACTGAAAGCCGATTGTCCTTCGCCCCGCCATGCGCCGCCTTGGCGCGGATCAAGTGGCGCGGATCAAGTGGCGCGACGCTCGCCCGCCGACGCGCATCCGCGACGCGCTTGCGTTCAGGTGCTCCAGATGACCGGCGTTTCTTCCTTCAGCGAAGCTTCCATCATGTCCAGCAGCGGCCAGGCACGTTGGGCGAGCCCGACCGGGGCCGCCATGCCGCTGCGGCCGGCCTCGCGGTCGGCGGCCTCATCGTCGGCCGAGCGTTGGCGCTCCAGCTCGGCCTGACGCGCGCGGTCTTCCTCGATGGCCGCGCGCAGGCGGGCGATGGCGCCAGGCAGCTGGTCGACGGTGACGATGCCCTGGGTGTCGGCCGGATCCTTGCCGATCGTCCCGATGAGCTTCTTCGCCGGTTCGCCCAGCATCAGCACGTCGGCGCTGGCCGCGGACTTGAACGTGTACAGCATGCAGGTCTCCTTGTCGGGCGGCGGGCTTACAGGCCCTTGACCGCGTAGATGCCCGGCGCGTTGCGCCAGTAGCCCTTGTAGTCCATGCCGCAGCCGAACAGGAAGCGGTCGGCGATGTCGAGGCCGCTGAAGTCAGCCCGCATTCCCGGGGAGGCCTTGCGGTCGTGCAGCTTGTGGACCAGCACGGCCGATAGCACTTCGGCGGCGCCTTCGTCCTTCAGGTGCTCGATGATGGCCTTCAGCGTGTGACCCTCGTCGAGGATGTCGTCCAGCACCAGCACGGTGCGGCCGCGCAGGTCCTGCGTGGGGCGCACGCGCCAGTCGAGCAGGGTGCCCTGCAGCGCATGGCCGTAGCGGGTGGCGTGCAGGTAGGCGACTTCGAGCGGGAAGGGCAGGCGCGGCAGGATGCGGCCGGCGAGGATCAGGCCGCCGTTCATGACCGCGTAGACCAGCGGGTTGCGGTCGGCCAGGCGGGCGGTGATGGCTTCGGCCATGCGGTCGAGCGCCGCCTCCACGGTGGCATCGTCGGCGAGGCAGTCGGCCTCGGCCATGGCGCGTTTGATCTGTTCGAGGTCTTGGGACATGTCGATGGCCGCGGGCCGGGCGCCCTGCGCGTGTTCGGGCCCGCCATTTTAGCGCCTAACGCGGCGCGGAATTTGCGGCTTGTGCGCTTGTGCGCGGGACATCGGCGCGGTAAAAGAGGCGCTCATCGTCCCCTCGCCCGGAATCCGCCATGCCCATCCACGAAATCCGCCATCCGCTCGTGCGCCACAAGATCGGCCTGATGCGCGAGGCCGACATCAGCACCAAGAAATTCCGCGAACTGACTGCCGAGATCGCGCGCCTGCTGGCCTACGAGGCATGCAAGGATTTTCCGATGGAGACGGTCGAGATCCAGGGCTGGGCCGGGCCGGTGCAGATCGAGCAGATCAAGGGCAAGAAGGTCACCGTGGTGCCGATCCTGCGCGCGGGGCTGGGCATGCTCGACGGCGTCCTCGACATGATGCCGAGCGCCAAGGTCAGCGTGGTGGGCATCGCCCGTGACGAGGAGACCCTGCAGCCCGAGCCGTATTTCGAGAAGTTCGTCGGCCAGCTGGGCGAACGCATGGCCCTGATCATCGACCCGATGCTGGCCACCGGCGGTTCGATGGTGGCCACGGTCGACATGCTCAAGCGCAAGGGCTGCACCCAGGTGCGTGCGCTGGTGCTGGTGGCGGCGCCCGAAGGCATCGCGCTGATGAACGAGAAGCACCCCGACGTCGAGATCTTCACCGCGAGCATCGACAGCCACCTCAACGAGCACGGCTACATCATTCCCGGGCTGGGCGACGCGGGCGACAAGATCTTCGGTACCCGCCACAACTGACTTGCGGCACGCGGCGGCGTGCCACCCCCTTTCCCTCAAAACGATAATGCCCCGCCGGCCGGCGCCGGTGCCAAGGGGCGGAGAACGACCATGCGTGAAGTCCCGATCGAGTCGCCCGAGCCGTTGTGGCGGCAGGCCATTTCCGGCGCCCAGATCCTGTTCGTCGCCTTCGGCGCGCTGGTGCTGGTGCCCCTGCTCACCGGCCTCAATCCGAGCCTGGCCCTGCTCGGCGCCGGCGTCGGCACCCTGTTGTTCCAGCTCGTCACCGGTCGCCAGGTACCGATCTTCCTCGGCTCCAGCTTCGCCTTCATCGCGCCGATCATCTTCAGCATCCAGACCTGGGGCGTGCCGGCCACGATGGGCGCGCTGGCCTGTGTCTCGCTGATGTATTTCCTGTTCGCCGGCCTGGTGTGGAAGCACGGCGCGGAGATCGTCCATCGCTACATGCCGCCGGTCGTGGTGGGGCCGATCATCATGATCATCGGCCTGTCGCTGGCTGCGGTCGGCGTCAACATGGCGATGGGCCGTAGCGGCGACGGCAAGCTCGAGCTGGTGCCCTACGCGACCGCGCTGACGGTGGCGGGGATCGCCTTCGGCACCACGGTGCTGGTGGCGGTATTCGCGCGCGGCTTCTTCAGGCTGGTGCCGATCCTGGCCGGCGTGGGCGCGGGCTACATCGCCGCGATCCTGTTCGGGCTGGTCGATTTCGGCAAGGTAGCTGAGGCGCCCTGGTTCTCGATGCCCACTTTCGTGGCGCCGAGCTTCGAGCTGGCCGCGATCCTGTTCATGCTGCCGGCGGCCTTGGCGCCGGCGATCGAACACGTGGGCGACGTGCTGGCCATCGGCGGCGTCACCGGCAAGGACTACACCGAGAAGCCCGGCCTGCACCGCACGCTGGCGGGCGACGGCCTGGGCGTGCTGTTCGCCGGCATGGTCGGCGGGCCGCCGATCACCACCTACTCGGAAGTGACCGGCGCGGTGACCCTGACCCGGAATTTCAACCCGGCGATCATGACCTGGGCGGCGGTGCTCGCGATCATCATGGCCTTCTTTGGCAAGTTCAACGCGCTGCTGGCGACGATTCCCGCGCCGGTGATGGGCGGCATCATGATGCTGATGTTCGGCTCGGTGGCCAGCGTGGGCCTGAATACCCTGATCAAGGCGCGAGTCGATCTGGACGAGCCACGCAACCTCGTGATCGTGTCCGCAGTGCTGGTGATGGGGATCGGCGGCCTGGCGCTGAACTTCGACGGCATGACCCTGCAGGGGGTGAGCCTGTGCGGCGTGGTCGCCGTACTGCTCAACCTCGTGCTGCCCGCTGCGAAATCGCGCGGCTGAGCGCGCCGAGCAGCCGTCCCAGCACCGGGGCGGCCACGGGCAGCAGCGCCGCCAGTGGGCGGCCCCGCGCCTGGCGCAGCAGCAGCCAGCCGACCCAGGCGCGCCTGGCCAGGCGCAGGGTGAGGCGGGGTTTGAGCGCGAGCACGGTCAGCACGCCGATCGACAGCAGCGGCGCCTTTTCCTTTGCCCAGGCGAGGTGTTCGCGCGCGGCGTCGAGGCGATCGAGGGTCGCATCGATGCCCCTCAGGCGATGGACCATGTCGTCGCGCTGCGCTTCGGCGCGAAGCTGAAGGCGCTGCTTGCGCAGGGCGATCTCGACGAGGCGCGGGTTCATGACGGGCCGGTCAGTGGCGCTCAGTCACGCGGTTTCAGTGCGTCGCGGTCGCGCGCGAGTTCGGCGAGACTGGCGGCGAACAGGCGACTGCCGCGCTTGAACTCGCGCGCCGCATTGCTGCCCGCGAGCAGGCCGCCGACCAGACACACCGCGGTCGAGATGCCGAGCGCAAGCAGGCGATGTTCCTCCCAGAACAGCACGGTGAGGAACACCATCAGGAAGACCAGGCCGAAGCCCAGCAGCAGCCCGCACAGCACGATGTTGATCGCGAGTCCGGACAGGCGCAGCTTCTCTTCCTGAAGCTCGAGCGCCAGCAACTCCAGCCGCGTCTGCACCGTCTGCAGGCCGGCATCGACGATGCCGTGCAGACTGTCGGCCAGACGCGGCTTCGGTTCGGCAGCCATCTACGGGATCAGCGACGGCCGGCGAGCAGGCCGAGCAGGAAGGCGACGCCGGCGGCGACGCCCAGCGACTGCCACGGATGTTCATGCACGTAGTCGTCGGTGGCGCGCGCGGCCTTCTTGCCCGAGTCGATAATCGCAGCTTCCGCTTCCGAGATGCGTTCCTTGGCCGCTGCGAGGCGTTCGCCCATCCGGCCGCGGACATCGCCCAGTTTCTCGCCCGTCTGGCCGGCAGTCAGTTTCAGCAGTTCCTCGGCGTCGGCGATGATGGCCTTGAGGTCGCCAACGAGCTTGTCCTTGGGAGGGGTGGTGGTCGTGCTCATGATGAGTCTCCTTCTTCCGTCATGACAAATGGACAACTGCTCTACTGACACAAGGCTAACCCCCTGTGTTCCCGAAGGCAATCGACGATCGGTAACAAAGCGCGGCCTAGAGCGGGCTTCGCGGGGCGCAAGGCCGCACTGTGCGAGTGCAGTGAACAGGATCGAGGGGCGCGTGATTTTCCGTCAGGCAATCCCGGTATAGTCGGTAAAACCCGGAGGTCATCAATGCCGTCCGCAGGCAAGCGGCTGCGGCAAGGTGTGCCGGGCCGACGAACGCACGCCCTGATCTCGATGACGACACCCAACGAAACGACCGCTCCGTCTGCCGCCTTCCTGCCCGACTACCTGTCCCGCACCTACGCCTGGGCGTACCTGAATCCGCGGACGATGCCCTGGCTCGACCGCATGCCCGTCGTCTCGGCGATCCTGTGGGGCAACGCGGGACGGTTGATGCGCTGGGCGGCCGACCGGTTTGCGCCGGGCGAGAGTGTGCTGCAGGCGGCGTGCGTGTATGGCGCGCTGTCGCCGATGCTGGCCTGCCGTGTCGGCGTCGGTGGGCGGCTCGACGTCCGGGATGTGGCGCCTATCCAGATTGCGAACGTGCGCCGCAAGCTGGCGGGGATGCCTCAGGCGCGGGCCGAGGTCTTCGATCTGGAGACGCCCCTGGACGGGCGCTATGACGGGGTGTGCTGCTTCTTTCTGCTGCATGAAGTGCCCGAGCCGGAGCGCCGCCGCATCGTCGCCAATCTGCTCGCCGCAGTGAAACCGGGCGGCCGGGCCGTCTTCGTCGATTACCACCGCCCGCGTCGCGGCCATCTGCTGGCGCCGGTCATGGCGGTGGTGTTCCGCTGGCTCGAGCCCTTCGCCGAATCGCTGCTGGACGTGCCGCTCGAGAGCCTCGCGACCGAAGCGCGTGATTTCGACTGGCACAAGGAAACCCGCTTCGGCGGCCTGTACCAGCTTGTCGTCGCCACCCGGCGCTGAGGCGGCCGCCCTACACCTTCCAGTCGTAGTCGATCGTCAGCGGCGCGTGATCGGAGAAGCGCTGCGCCTTGTAGACGGCCGCGGCGGTCGCCGTGCTGGCGATCTCGGGCGTGGCGATCTGATAGTCGAGACGCCAGCCGACGTTCTTGGCCCAGGCCTGGCCGCGGTTCGACCACCACGTGTAGCATTCATCGGTCGCGTCCGGGTACAGGCGGCGATACACGTCGATCCAGCCCTGTTCGTCGAACAGCCGGCTGAGCCAGGCGCGCTCCTCGGGGAGGAAGCCGGAGTTCTTCTGGTTCGATTTCCAGTTCTTCAGGTCGATCTCGCGGTGCGCGATGTTCCAGTCGCCGCATACGACGACCTCCTGGCCGCTCTCGAACAGCGCGGCCATGTGGGGCAGGAAACGCGCCATGAACCCGAACTTGATCTGCAGGCGCTCCTCGGAGCTGGAGCCGGACGGCAGGTACAGCGACACCACCGACAGTCGTCCGAAGTCGAGCTGCAGGAAGCGGCCTTCGGCGTCGATGTCGGCGATGCCGAGACCCTCGATCACGCGGTCCGGCGTGTGCCGGCTGTAGATGCCGACGCCGCTGTAGCCCTTCTTCTCGGCGTGGTGGAACCAGCCCTTCATGCCGGCGGGCTCGCGCATGTCGGCACTCAGGTCGCCGGCCTGCGCCTTCAGTTCCTGCAGGCAGACGATGTCGGCCTGCTGTTCGGGCAGCCAGTCCAGCAGCCCCTTGCTGACGGCCGAGCGGATGCCGTTGAGGTTGAGGGAGATGATGCGTAACATGGGCGTTTTCCAGGAATGCTGCGCTGCAGCCGGAGAGCCGTGGATTTTAGCCGGGATTTCATCGCCCTCGCCTGCCGCAAGGGTGTGCTGCGCTTCGGCGCATTCGTCACCAAGGCGGGGCGCAATTCGCCCTACTTTTTCAATGCGGGGCTGTTCGATGACGGCGCTTCCTTCCGCGAGCTGTGCGGCTACTACGCGCGTGCGATCCAGGCTTCGGGCGTGGCCTGCGACATGCTGTTCGGGCCGGCCTACAAGGGTATCCCGCTGGTCGCCGGCACGGCGATCCGCATGGCCGAAGAGGGCGTCGACTTGCCGTTCGCCTTCAACCGCAAGGAAGCGAAGGACCACGGCGAGGGCGGTACGCTGATCGGTGCGCCGCTTCGCGGCCGGGTGCTGATCCTCGACGACGTGATCTCGGCGGGCACTTCGGTGCGCGAGTCGGTCGAGATCATCCGTGCGGCGGGCGCGACCCCGGCCGGCGTCGTGATTGCGCTCGATCGCATGGAGCGCGGCAAGGGCGAGTTGTCCGCGGTCCAGGAGGTGCGTGAGAATTACGGCATTCCGGTGATCGCGGTCGCCACCCTGGAAGACCTGATCGCCTACCTCGCAGACAGTCCGGACCTCGCAGCCAACCTCGACGCGGTGCGGGCCTATCGGGAGCGTTATGGGATTGCGTCGCGCTGAGCTCTGGTCGTTGTCGGGTGTCCTGCTGCTGGCGCTGTGGGCGCCCGAGGCAGCGTTCGCCCAGGCGCCGCGCGCGCGTACGATCTATTGCTGCGATGTCGGCGCCCAGCCGGTGTGCGGAGACATCCTGCCCGAGGCCTGCTATGGCCGTGCCTACCGCGAGGTGAGCCCTTCGGGGCTGGTGCGGCGCGTCGTTCCTGCACCGCTGTCGGCCGACGAGATCGCCCGCCGTAATGCCGAGGATCGCCAGCGCCGCCTCGACGAGGTGGCGCGCATGAAGCAGCAGCGCCTGGACGAGGCGCTGCTCGAAACCTACCGCAGCGTCGAGGATCTCGACCGCCGCCGCGACCGCGAAGTCGCGGATCTCGACCGGACCATCCATACGCTGCGCGAACGCGAGACTGCGCTGCTGGTGCAGCAGAAAGAGCTCATCGAGAAGGGGGCGGGCTACCCCGAGGGCAGCATGCCGGCCGATCTTGAAGACGACATCCGCAGCCTTGACGGTGAGATCATTGCCCAGCGCAGCATCATCGACGCCAAGTTGCGAGAGCGCAGCGCGGTGCTCGATCGCTTCGAGGAAGACCGCAAGCGCTATCTGATCCTCAGCGTACCTGTAGGTCGCTGAGGGCGGCATGGGCCTGTCCTTGCATCACCCGCGCCAGAGGCGCTGCCGATGATCAGCGATCCGGTGCTCGATCGCGTGGCGTCGCTGCTGGAGCGTTCGCGACGCATCTTGTTCATCACCGGTGCGGGCATCTCCGCGGATTCGGGCCTGCCGACCTATCGTGGCATCGGCGGCCTCTACCACGACCGGCTCACGGCAGAGGGGCTGACGATCGAGGAGGCACTGTCGGGCGAGATGATGGCGCTGCGCCCCGACATCGCCTGGCGTTACATCGCCGAAATCGAGGCCAACTGCCGCGGCGCCCGACCCAACGCCGCGCATCGCCTGATCGCCGCGCTCGAGCAGGAAAAACCGATGGTCTGCGTGCTGACGCAGAACGTCGATGGCCTGCACGCCGACGCGGGCTCGCGCAACCTGATCGAGATCCACGGCACGGTGCACCGGCTGCGCTGCAACGAGTGCACGCATGGGCGAAAGGTGCCGGACTACGCCGGTCTGCAGATTCCGCCCGAATGTCCGCGCTGCGGGGGCTTCATGCGTCCCGACGTCGTGCTGTTTGGCGAGGCGCTGCCGCCGCGGGCCATCGAGCGTCTGGAGCACGTGCTGCAGGGGGGTATCGACCTGGTCGTGTCGATCGGTACGACCAGCGTGTTTCCCTACATCGCGGGGCCGGTCGTGTGGGCCGCGCGCGCGGGCGTGCCGAGCGTCGAGATCAATCCCGGCGACACCGAGGTCAGTCACCTCGTCGATCATCGCCTGCGCATGGGCGCCGCCGAGGCCATGGCGGAGCTGTGGCAGCGCATCCATCCGCACGAGCCGGCCGAGGACTGAGCGCCGCTCGCAGCGGGCGCCGGATGTGACGCGGGCCGGAGGGCTTGCGCCGCTCCGGCCCGCATCGTGCCTACCTTCCGCTTACAGCAGCACGCGTTCGATGCCGCCGCTGTTCGCCTTGCTGACGTAGTCCGGCAGCCAGTTCTCGCCCAGCAGGTGCTTCGCCAGCTCCACCACGATGTAGTCCGGCTCGATGCCGCCGGCGTCGTTGGCGTAGCGATGCATGCCTTGCAGGCAGCTCGGGCAGGACGTGAGCATCTTGACCTTGGCGTTCGGGTCGCCCTCGCGCAGCTTGGCCGCGCCTTTCTCGATCTCCTCCTGCTTGCGGAAACGCACCTGGGTGGAGATGTCCGGGCGGGCCACCGCCAGCGTGCCCGACTCGCCGCAGCAGCGATCGGACAGGTCCACGCGCGTGCCCATCAGCTCGTTGGCGACCTTGATGCCCGAATGCACCTTCATCGGCGTGTGGCAGGGCTCGTGGTACATGTACTTCACGCCATTCACGCCCTCGAGTCTGACGCCTTTCTCCATCAGGTACTCGTGGATGTCGAGCAGGCGGCAGCCGGGGAAGATCTTCTCGAATTCGTACTTCTGCAGCTGGTCCATGCAGGTGCCGCAGGACACGATCACGGTCTTGATGTCGAGGTAGTTCAGCGTGTTGGCGACGCGGTGGAAGAGCACGCGGTTGTCGGTGGTGATCTTCTGGCCCTTTTCGTCCTCGCCGGCGGCGGTCTGCGGATAGCCGCAGCACAGGTAGCCCGGCGGCAGCACGGTCTGCGCGCCGACGTGGTAGAGCATGGCCTGGGTGGCCAGCCCGACCTGGCTGAACAGGCGTTCCGAGCCGCAGCCCGGGAAGTAGAACACCGCCTCCGAGTCGCCGTTGGCCTTGCGCGGGTCGCGGATCACCGGGATGACCTTGTCGTCCTCGATGTCGAGCAGCGCGCGGCTGGTCTTCTTCGGCAGGTTGCCGGGCATCGGCTTGTTGATGAAGTGGATCACCTGCGCCTTGATCGGCGCCTTGCCGAGCGTGGCCGGCGGCGCCTTCACCTGCGGCTGCACGAGGCCGAACTTCTTCGCCATCTCGTGTGCCCAGCGCTGCGCCTTGTAGCCCCAGTCCATCATGCCGACGCGCATCGCCTTGATCGTCGCCGGGTCCTTGATGGTGAGGAAGGCCATCGCCGCGGCCTTACCCGGGTTGAATGACTTCTTGCCCTGCTTGCGCAGCAGGTTGCGCATCTTGATCGACACGTCGCCGAAGTCGATGTCCACCGGACAGGGCTTCTCGCACTTGTGGCAGATGGTGCAGTGGTCGGCCACGTCCTCGAACTCGGCCCAGTGCGCCAGCGACACGCCGCGCCGGGTCTGTTCCTCGTACAGGAAGGCCTCGATCAGCAGCGAGGTGGACAGGATCTTGTTGCGCGGGCTGTAGAGCAGGTTGGCGCGCGGCACGTGCGTCGAGCACACCGGCTTGCACTTGCCGCAGCGCAGGCAGTCCTTGATGTCGTGGGCGATGTCGCCGACGTCGGTCTGCTCCATGATGATGGACTCGTGGCCCATCAGGTTGAAGCTGGGGGTGTAGGCGTTGTCGAGGTTGCCCTTGATCGGGCCCTTGCGCATCAGCTTGCCGCGGTTGAAGCGGCCCTCCGGGTCGACCCTGGCCTTGTAGTCCCAGAACGCTGCCATCTCCTCGTCGGTGAGGTAGTCGAGCTTGGTGATGCCGATGCCGTGCTCGCCGGAGATGACGCCGTTCAGGCTGCGTGCCAGCGCCATGATGCGATCAACCGCGCGGTTGGCGGTCTGCAGCATCTCGTAATGGTCGGAGTTGACCGGCAAGTTGGTGTGCACGTTGCCGTCGCCCGCGTGCATGTGCAGGGCGACGAAGACCCGGCCGCGCAGGATTTCGCGATGGATCTCGGTGATCCGCGCCATGATGCGGGCGAACAGCGCGCCGTCGAAAGTCAGCTCCAGCAGCGGGCGCAGTTCTTCCTTCCATGAAACCCGGATCGAGTAATCCTGAAGGCGATGGAACAGCGTCGGGTTGGCGGTGCGGTTGGAGAGCTCGCCGGCCTCGATGCCGTACTCGGCGAAATGCTGCTCGGCGTCGGTCAGCGGCGTGTCGAGGTTGTCGAGCAGCCACTGCCAGCGGCGGCGCACCTTGGCGACCTGCTCCAGCGCCTGGGTGCGGTGATCGGCGATCAGCGTGTCGCGGTCGACGACGGCATCCTTGACGTCCAGCGGCAGCTCGCCTTGCAGGAACGTCGTCAGCGCGTCGCACAGCGCGATCTTGTTCTGCGTCGACAGCTCGATGTTGATGCGCTCGATGCCGTCGCAGTACTCGCCCATGCGCGGCAGCGGGATGACCACGTCCTCGTTGATCTTGAACGCGTTGGTGTGGCGCGAGATGGCCGCGGTGCGGCTGCGCTCGAGCCAGAAGCGCTTGCGCTGCTCGGGGCTGACCGCGATGAAGCCCTCGGCGCCGCGGCTGTTGGTCATGCGCACGACCTCGGACGCGGCGCTCATCACCGCGTTCTCGTCGAAGCCGACGATGTCGCCGATCAGCACCATCTTCGGCCGGCCATGGCGCTTGGCCTTGGTGGCGTAGCCCACCGCCTTGACGTAGCGCTCGTCGAGGTGCTCGAGGCCGGCCAGCAGCACGCCGGCGCTGTTGCCGGCGCCGCCCGGCTTGAAGTAGTCGGTGATCTCGACGATGGCCGGTACCGCCTCGCGCACCTGGCCGAAGAACTCCAGGCACACCGTGCGGGTGACCGGCGGCATCTTGTGCAGCACCCAGCGCGCGGCGACGATGAGGCCGTCCGTGCCTTCCTTCTGCACGCCGGGAATGCCGCCGAGGAACTTGTCGGTGACGTCCTTGCCCAGCCCGTCCTTGCGGCAATGCGCGCCGGGCATGGACAGGACTTCCTCGCCCAGCGGCTTGTAGGTGAGGCCGTCGAAGCGGCGCAGGCGGAAGCGTGCGGTGTGCTGCTCGTGGATCTTGCCGAAGTTGTGGTCGAGACGGTCGACTTCCAGCCAGTTGCCGTCAGGGGTGACCATCTTCCACCACGCCAGGTTGTCGAGCGCGGTGCCCCACAGCACGGCCTTCTTGCCGCCGGCATTCATGGCGATGTTGCCGCCGACACAGGAGGCGCTGGCCGAGGTCGGGTCGACCGCGAACACGCGGCCGGCCAGCCCTGCGGCTTCGGACACGCGTTCGGTGACGACGCCGGCGCCGGTGCGGATGGTGGCGTAGGGCGTGGCCATCGGCTGGCCGTCGGCGTCCGGCAGGGTCAGCTCCTCGACCACGCCGATGTCGATCAGCTTCTCGGTGTTGATCACCACCGAGTTGGCGTCCAGCGGCACGGCGCCGCCGGTATAGCCGGTGCCGCCGCCGCGCGGGATGATGGTCAGCCCGAGGGTGATGCATTCGCGCACCAGCGGCGCCATCTCGTCCTCGGTGTCGGGGTAGAGCACGACGAAGGGGTACTCGACGCGCCAGTCGGTGGCGTCGGTGACGTGCGACACGCGGGCGTGGCCGTCGAAGCAGATGTTGTCGCGGCGGGTATGGCGCGACAGTGCCTTCAGCACCGACTTGCGCCGACGGGCCGTGGCGTCGAACCAGCCCTCGAAGCTCGATACGGCCTCGCGTGCCCGCGCGATCAGCAGCGCGACGCGGTCATTGCCCTGACGGCGCTTCTCGATCTCGTTCAGGCGGTGATTGAGCGCGCCAATCAGCGCTTCGCGCCGCTCGCGGCTGTCGAGCAGGTCGTCCTCGAGATAAGGGTTGCGGCGTACGACCCAGATGTCGCCGAGCACCTCGTAAAGCATGCGGGCCGAGCGGCCGGTGACGCGCTCCTCGCGCAGTTCGTCCAGCACCGCCCAGGCTTCGTCGCCGAGCAGGCGCATGACGATCTCGCGGTCCGAGAACGAGGTGTAGTTGTACGGAATTTCGCGCAGACGTTGGGTCATCGGGATACCGGTTTAACAGCTGCAGGGGAACATGCCATTTTAGCGGACCGCAGTGCACCATGCACCAAAAACAAGACCTTATGCCTCATGGGGCTTAGGTTTCCAGGTTGCGGGCCGCCGTCGGGACGGCGTGTCGCGGAAACTGAAAGGTGCCCTTTCGGGCCCGTCAGCAGGCGGCCGTCAGCGCAATCTCGATGCGCCAGCCGGGGTCGACCAAGCCGGCGACCTTCACGCAGGCCCGGGCCGGCGCACACCCGGGCGGCAACCAGGCCTCCCACGCCGCATTCATGCCGGCACTGTCGGCCAAGTCGGTGAGGTAGATCGTCGCCATCAGGATGCGGGAGCGGTCACTGCCGTGCGCTTCGAGCTGGCGCGCGATGCTGTCGAGCACCTCCTGCGTCTGACGGGTGATATCGCCGTCGGCGCTGGCCGGGACCTCGACGAGATGGATCACGCCGTTGTGGATGACGGTGTCGGCGTAGCGGGCGCTGACGCCATGGCGTTCGATTGCGGGCATGAGCGTTCCTCGATGATCAAGTCCGGAGTATAGGCCAGCCCTGCCGGACACGCGTTACGGCTCAGGTCAGCGCCCAGGCGAGGACCAGATAGCGCGCGCCCTTGCCGATCGCCATCCACACCAGGCAAGCGAACCCGTTCAGGCGCAGCAGTCCGGCGGCTGCGCACAGGCCGTCGCCGAGCAGGGGTAGCCACGACAGCACGAGCGACACGCTGCCATAGCGCCGCACCAGCTCGAGGCGGGGCGGCAGTTCCTTGCGTGGCAGCAGGCGACCCAGCGCGTAGGTGCTCATCCCGCCCGCCGTGTTGCCCAGCGTGGCGAGCAGAATTGCAGGGAGTGTCAGCTCGGGGCGCAGCAGCAGCAGCCCGGCGAGTGCGGCTTCCGAGCCGCCGGGGAGCAGGGTCGCAGCGAGGAAGGCGGAAACCAGCAGCGAGCCGAGGAGGATGAAGTCCGCTTCAGGCATCGGTCGGCAGGCCGGAGCAGGTCATCTAGAGAATTCCGAAAGCATAAATATTTGACTTCAAAAAATGCGAAAAGAATAATTGCGGCGCGCGCATGCGCACCTCAAAGGAGATTTTCCATGAAGAAGCTCGTTCCAGCCCTCGCCGCAGGCCTCGCCCTGCTGGTCATGAACCCGGTCGACGCCCTCGCCAATCCCCAGCACGAGCGCATGAAGCGCTGTAATGCCGATGCGAAGGAGCAGGCGCTGAAGGGCGATGAACGCAAGGCGTTCATGAGCACCTGTCTCAAGGGCAAGCACGACCCGGCCCCGGCCGCCGGCCAGCAGGCGGCTGCGCCTGCTGGCGCGGGACAGCCGGTCAAGGCGGCAACAGCGCCGGTGCCGGCGGCCGGTGGCGAGGCTGGCGTGAAGGAGGCCAAGGCAGGCAAGGGCAGCCCGGTCGTGCAGGCAGGGGCGACGGTCGACAAGTCGGACAAGACGAAGGCCTGCAATCAGGCCGCGGTCGAGCAGTCGTTGAGCGGCGCGAAGCGCAAGGCCTTCGTGGCTGATTGTGTGAAGGGCTGATCCAGATGTCCGCCGATGGCGCCCGCGCCGCATGCGCCGGGCCATCGGCGGATGTCAGACGAGATCGAAGAACACCAGGTCGCGTTCGATCTCGTCGGCGGAGAAGCCGCATCCCAGACGGCCCGGGCCGCTCAGCACCATGCGCTCCTGCCGGACCAGGCGCTCGCCGCCGCCTTCGATCGAGACAAAGGTGCCATTGGTGCTCTCGTCGATGAGCGTGAAGCCTTCGCGACGGCGTTCGATGCGGGCATGCTGGCGCGACGCGCGCGGGTCCATGATCACGACGTCGTTGCCGAGTTCGCGCCCAAGCAGCAGCACAGGGCGCTGCTCCTCGACGAAGAGGATGTCCTGCTGATGGCGCAGGCGCAGACGTTGAGACAGGCGCGAGGTGGGCGGAATGGACGTCACCACGCCGGCGCGCTGACCAATCGCGAACACCGGCCACGCCAGTGCTTCGACGCCCGGGCCCTTGAGCGGCTGGGTGCCGGCGACATGGCGCGCAGCCGGCGTCAGCAGCATCACGACGGTGCCGGTTGCCAGCGCCTGTTCGGATTCGGCCACGCCGGCCAGGCGGCGCGCGATGTCGATGCCTTCGCCCGCCGCCGCTGCCGTATCGACGATGCCGTAATGCAGGCCGACGCGCACCGGTTGCCGCATGCCGCTGAGCGCAGGCAGGCTGCGGATGCGGTCGAGCATCTCGCTGGCCGCGAGCGCGCCGGCATCGCAGCGCTCGAAGCACGCCAGGAGGCTACCGTCCTGCATGGCCAGGACTTCGCCGCTGTGCGCCGCAACCGCGCGCTCGATGCGGTTCAGGCAGCGTTCGGTCGCGTGCTTGGCCTCGGTGGCCCCCAGGCGTGTGACGAAACCGTCGTCACCCACAGCGGAGGCGAAGAGGACGCAGATGTTCTTACGGTCGGCCATTGGGCATGTACGGGTCGAGAGCGGGTAGGACTAGCGTCGCATGATGTTCAAATGCAGGGTGCCGCGCAAGCCCTTCCGTGCCGCATCCTACTGGC
Organism: Thauera humireducens; assembly: GCF_001051995.2. Classification (NCBI taxonomy): domain Bacteria; kingdom Pseudomonadati; phylum Pseudomonadota; class Betaproteobacteria; order Rhodocyclales; family Zoogloeaceae; genus Thauera; species Thauera humireducens. The sequence continues at coordinate 3,563,626 of NZ_CP014646.1, forward strand.
GGTCGATGCTGAGCGACGACAGGAACTGGACGGCCTGGGCTGCGGGCTTGGGGAGCTCGACCGGGTCGAATGCCGTATCGCCTTCTTCCACCTGGGTCTGCTGTGTCAGTCCGACGAAGTCGAACAGGCGGGCGTCGGCCAGGTGGGACGGTACGACGTTCTTCAACGACGTTGCCAGGGACTCGATGCGCCCGGGGAATTCGCGCGACCAGCTCTGCAGCATCGCCTTGATCTGCTTGCGCTGTGCGTTCTCCTGCGAGCCGCACAGGTTGCACGGGATGATGGGGAAGTCCATGGCGCGGGCGAAGCGAGCGATGTCGGCTTCGGTGCAGTAGGCCAGCGGACGGATGACGACGTGGTTGCCGTCGTCGCTGACCAGCTTGGGCGGCATGGCCTTGATCTTGCCGCCGAAGAACATGTTCAGGAACAGGGTCTCGAGGATGTCGTCGCGATGGTGGCCGAGCGCGATGCGGGTGGCGCCGATCTCCTTCGCGGTGCGGTAGATGATGCCGCGACGCAGGCGCGAGCACAGCGAGCAGGTGGTCTTGCCCTCGGGAATCTTGTCCTTGACGATCGAGTAGGTGTCCTCGGTGACGATGCGGTACTCGACGCCGATCGACTCGAAGTAGGCCGGCAGGATGTGGTCGGGGAAGCCGGGCTGCTTCTGGTCGAGGTTCATCGCCACGATGCGGAAGTTCACCGGTGCGCGCTCGCGCAACGCGAGCAGGCAGGACAGCAGGGTGTAGGAGTCCTTGCCGCCGGAGATGCACACCATCACGGTGTCGCCGTCGCCGATCATGTTGTAGTCGCCGATGGCCTCGCCGACGCTGCGCTCGAGCTTCTTCTTCAGGCGCAGGAAGGTGTTGGAGTGACGGACTTCGGCCTCGGCATCCGCGGCGGAGGCGAGGGGGTCAAGCGGGGCGGTGGCTGCACTCACGGGATCGGCTCGGTCGGCGAAAAAAGCGCCGAATTATACACTTAGCGCCGTCCCGCCGGGCTCAGAGATGGGCGCTGCGGCCGCCGTCCACGGCGATGATCTGGCCAGTGATGTAGGGCGCATCGAACATCAGGAAGCGCACGGTGCGTGCGATGTCGGCCGCCGAGCCGACGCGCTTGAGCAGGGTGTGATCGATGATCTGCTGGCGCTCCTCGGCCGAGAACTGCTCGTCCTCCGGCCAGTCGATGGGGCCGGGCGACACGCCATTGACGCGCGCCTCGGGCGCGAGCTCGATCGCCAGGGCGCGGGTGAGTCCGGCCAGGCCGGCCTTGGCCGCGCTGTACAGCGGATAGCGCTGCAGCGGGCGCTCGGCGTGGATGTCGACGATGTTCACGATCGCGCCGCGCTGCCGTCGGATCGCGGGGGCGAGCGCCTGCGACAGGAAGAGCGGGCCCATCAGGTTCGAGCCCATCAGGTCGTCCCACGCGGCGCGATCGATGCGGCCGAGCGGCGTGGGGAAGAAGCTCGAGGCGTTGTTGACCAGGCCGTCGATGCGGCCGAAATGCCGCAGCGCGGCTGCGGCCACTTCCTCGGCGACGCCGGCATGGCCGAGGTCGCCACCGACGGTGAAGGCCGAGTCGACGCGGAGCGCATTGAGCGCTGCCGCCAGTGATTCGGCTTCGCCCGCGCTGTTGCGGTAGTGCAGCGCGAGCTGTGCGCCGCTGGCGTGGAGCTGGCGCGCAATCTCGGCGCCGACGCGCCGTGCGGCGCCGGTTACGAGAATGACGGGGGCGTCGTTCGGGTCGGGAGTCATCATCGTCGCTGCAGGTGTCATTGATCGTCGTGGTTGCGGCGCGAGCATCGCGGATTCGGCTTGCCGTTACAATCGCGGGCTTCTTCCTGCCGCGAGCCTGCGCCATGACTTCGCTACCCCAGCCCTCCACCGATGCGCTCGCCCAGAGCGCGCGTCTGCGTGCGCTCGTCGAGGCCGACATCGATGCCGCTGGCGGCTGGATCTCGTTCGCCCGCTACATGGAGCGCGTGCTCTATGCGCCGGGCCTCGGGTATTACAGCGGTGGCGCGCGAAAGTTCGGCCCCGGCGGTGATTTCATCACCGCACCCGAGCTTACGCCACTGTTCGGCCAGGCGCTCGCCGTCCAGGTCGAGCAGGTGATGCGGGCGAGCGCACCGCAGTTGATCGAGGTCGGCGCCGGCACCGGCCTGCTCGCGACCGACCTGCTGCTCGAACTCGAGCGCCGTGGCTGCCTCCCCGACGCGTACGGCATTCTCGAGCTGTCGGGCGAATTGCGTGCGCGCCAGCTGGAGACGCTGGCGCAGAAGGCGCCCCACCTCGCCGCCCGCGTGCGCTGGCTCGATGCACTGCCTGCGCAGTTCAGCGGTGCGGTGGTGGCCAACGAGGTGCTGGACGTGATGCCGGTGCACCTGCTCGTATCGCGTGCGGACGGCTTGCTCGAGCGCGGCGTCAGTCTGGCGGAGGACGGCGCCGGCGGGCGCCGCCTGTGCTGGGCCGACGTGCCGGCCGAGGGCGTCGTCCGTGACGCCGCGCGCGCGCTGGACCTGCCCGCGCCGGCGGGCGGCGAGTACGTCACCGAGCTCAACCTTGCCGGTCGCGCCTGGGTGTCGGCCTGGGCGGAGCGGCTGGAACGGGGCGCGATGCTGCTGATCGACTACGGTTATCCGCGCGCCGAGTATTACCTGCCGTCGCGTTCGAACGGCACGCTGCTGTGCTACTACCGCCACCATGCCCACGGCGACCCCTTCCTGTGGCCGGGCCTCAACGACATCACCGCCTTCGTCGACTTCACCGCCGTGGCCGAGGCCGCCTTCGATGCCGGGCTGGACGTGCATGGCTACACCACCCAGGCGCAGTTCCTGTTTAACTGCGGCGTGCTCGAATGCCTGGCGCGTCGCGGCCCGCAGGAAAGCGCCGACTACATTCGCGCCGCGCGTGCGGTACAGCGCCTGACGGCGCCACAGGAGATGGGCGAGCTGTTCAAGGTGCTGGCGGTCGGGCGCGGCATCGATGCAGCGCTGCTCGGCTTCGTGCGCGGCGACCGCCTGCACGGGCTCTGAGCCCGTCCGGCGGCGGGCTTACAGGTTGCGCTCTTCCAGCCAGTCGGCGATGCGCGCAGCCACCGTTTCCCAGCCGCGCTCCAGCATCAGGCCATGGCCCATGTCGGGAAAGATCTCCGCGCGGCGGGCGTAGGTGGTCGCGGTCATATGCACCTGGTCGGGCGGAATCAGCGCATCGTGGCTGGCGCCGAGGATCAGCATCGGCACCTGGTGCATGCGGCCCGGATGGGGCAGGTTGAACAGGGTCATGTCCCAGATCGCGCGATGCGACTCCGGCTGGCTGAGGCGGTAGTAGCGCTGCAGGTCGGCGGCATCCACCGGCTGGTGGAACAGCGCCTCGCGCAGGCTGCTGATATCGACATCGTCGCCCGCCATGATGCGGTTGAGGTCGGCGAGCAGCGTCGGGCGTTTCAGCATCAGGCCGAAGGCCGAGCCCATCAGCCCTTGTGGCGGCACGGACGACATCAGCACGGCGGCGGGCGCGTCATGCTGTTCGAGGTATTTCTGCACCACCATGCCGCCCATCGAATGGCCGATGAGGACCGGGGGTGCGGGCAGTCGGGCCGCGACCTCGGCGACGTCGCGCACGTAATCGTCGATGGAATACGAGTCGAGGTGCTCACGGCGCCTGCTGTGGCCATGGCCCGACAGCGACAACGCATAGGCCGCCCAGCCACGTTCGGCGAACCAGGGCAGGAAGTGTTCCTCCCAGCACCAGGCCGAGACGTAGGCGCCATGGACGAACAGCAGAGGCGCAGGCTTGGGTTGGCCGGACGGGGTGCGGCACAGCACCTCGAGGTCGCCGAATCGTCCCGCGTTCATCGCACACCTCCGTGGCGGACGCCGGGCGTTGGGGCGGGTACGGGGAAGGCGGTGGCGTAGTCGGCGTGAGGGCGTTTCGTCATGAGGTGTCCGTCGATCGGGTTTTCGGGGGGTAGAGAAGCCCCTTGCTTGCCGCGCCCCGTGGGCACGGGTCTAATCCGGTTTTTGCTGCGGGGGCACAGATGCTCAAGTGGGTGCTGGTCGTGGTTCTGCTGGTGCTGGTCACCGGACTGTTGCGGCCAGGCACAGCTCGCCGGCTGCGCCTGGGCCGCCTGCCCGGGGATCTCGCCTTCCGCTTTCGGGGCCAGTCCTATCATTTCCCGTTTGCCACCACGGTACTGATTTCCGTGCTGGCATGGCTGATTCTGCGATCGCTCTAGGCATGAGGGAAGGGCATTCGGTCACGTTCGGGGAGGTGTGCCGGCGTCCGGCGCAGGCGCGCCATCGCGCAGTCTGAGCGCGCGTACGGCTGCCACGCGGGCTTCGTGCACGGCTTGCGGGATGCGGGCCTTGTCGCTGCAGCTGCGCGCGATGGCGCCGGCATCGATGCCGCGCACCGCAGCCAGTGCCGACAGCCACAGCGCTCGCGGCGCCCACTCCGGGCGCGGGCCGCCGCCACGGCCGTGGTGGTCGCAGGCCGTGGCCTCGAGCGCGAGGATGAAGCGCTCTGGGCGCCGCAGGGCGTCGCAGCGCTCCAGGACCTTCACCATCGTCTCCGGACGCAGCACCGGCGCCTCGCCGAAGACGCCGTGTTCGCGGGCAACCATCTCGGCCAGGTCGCGGCATTCGGACGGCGCCTTCAACCGGGTGGAGACCTCCCTTGCGCGCCGGGCACTGGCGTCCTCGTGGCGGTAGTGGTGCGGCAGGATCCCGGCCGGGGTGTCGGCCTTGCCCAGGTCGTGCATCAGGCAGGCCCAGCGCACCGCCAGCGGCTGGTGCGTGGCTGCGGCGTAGTCGATGACCATCAGCACATGTTCGCCGGTGTCGATTTCCGGATGATGACTGGCCATCTGCGGCACGCCGAAGAGGTGCTCGAGTTCGGGCAGGATGTGGGCGAGCGCACCGCATTCGCGCAGCACGCGGATCATGCGCGAGGGCGTGTCCTCCATCAGGCCGCGCGCGAACTCCTGCCACACGCGCTCGGCCACGAGGTGGTCGACCTCGCCCGCCTCGACCATGCGCCGCATCAGCGCGAGCGTTTCAGGGGCGATGCTGAAGTCGGCGAAGCGGGCAGCGAAGCGCGCCACGCGCAGGATGCGCAACGGATCTTCGGCGAAGGCGGGCGACACGTGGCGGAAGATGCGTGCCTCGAGATCCTGCACGCCGCCATGCGGGTCGATCAGGCGACCGTCCTCGTCGCGTGCGATGGCGTTGATCGTCAGGTCGCGGCGCAGCAGGTCTTCCTCGAGCGTGACCTCCGGTGCCGCGTAGCAGACGAAGCCAGTGTAGCCGTTGCCGGACTTGCGTTCGGTGCGGGCGAGCGCGTACTCCTCCTGCGTCTGTGGATGCAGGAAGACCGGGAAGTCCTTGCCCACCGGGCGGAAGCCCTGCGCCAGCATGTCTTCGGGGGAACTGCCGACCACGACCCAGTCGCGGTCCTTGACCGGCAGTCCGAGCAGGGCGTCGCGCACGGCGCCGCCCACCACATAGCATTGCATCAGCCGTACAGGTCCTCGGCAGGGATCGATTCGGTCTCCGTGCGTGCGGCGGCCGCCCAGTCCTGCATGTGCGGATTGGCAAGCATGGTCGCGAGGTACTCGCCGGCCGCGCCTTCCGGCTGCACGCCGTAGGTCTGGAAGCGGAAGCACACTGGCGCGAACGCCGCGTCGGCCAGCGAGAAGTGGCCGAAGAGGTAGGGGCCGCCCTGGCCGAAGCGCGCGCGGCAGTCGTTCCAGATCGCGACGATGCGCGCGATGTCGGCGTCGACTTCCGGCGTGTGGCCGAAGCCGCGGTAGTCCTTGCGGATGTTCATCGGCATCTTGCTGCGCAACTGCTGGAACCCGGAGTGCATCTCGGCGGTGACGGCCCGTGCCGTGGCGCGCGCCACCGGATCGGTCGGCAGCAGTGCCGGCTGCTTCTCGGCGAGGTATTCGCCGATCGCCAGCGAATCCCACACCACGACGCCGTGGTCGTTGAGGCAGGGCACCTTGCCCGAGGGCGAATGCGACAGGATGCGCTCGCGGCTGCCCGGTATGAACAGCGGGATGTCGATCTCGTCGAAGGCGATGCCGCTCTCGCGCGCTGCGAGCCAGGCACGCAGCGACCAGGAAGAGTAGTTCTTGTTGCCGATGATGAGTTTCATGGCTTGCTCCGTGGTGGTGAGGCCTTACCGGCGCGCGCGGCGACGGAAGGGGTAGTAGTTGGCGCGCATGGCATCCCTGCCAAGCCAGCCCGGCACGACCGCCTCGATCGCCGTGGGCGTCACGCCGAACGGCAGCGGCTCCCCCGTGGCGACGTTGTCGACGCGCATCGAGCGCACGTTGTCGCGGCTCATCAGCGGCTGCGGTGCCAGTTCCATCAGGCGCGCCTGCAGCATGGCCAGCCCTTCGGGCAGGGCGATGACCGGGCGCGGCTTGCCGACCAGGGCGGAAACGTACTCGACCAGCTGCCGCAAGGTGTAGACGGTCGGGCCGGCAAGTTCGTAGGTCTGGCCCGCGGCCTCCGGTGCCGTGAGGCTGCGCCACACGATCTCGGCGATGTCCTCGACGTGAACGGGCTGGAAGCGCGTGTTCGCCCCGGCGAGCGGCAGCACCGGAAAGAGGCCGGCCAACTCCGCGAACATGTTCAGGAAGCGGTCGTCGCGACCGAAGATGACCGAGGGGCGCAGGATGACCCAGTCGAGGTCGGCGCCCGTGCTGCGGATCGCGGCTTCACCGGCCGCCTTGGAGCGCTGGTACTCGGACGGCCCTTCGCTGCTCGCCCCGAGCGCACTGATGTGCACCAGTCGCTTTACGCCTGCGCCGCGACAGGCGGTGACAATCTTCTTCGGCAGCTCGACGTGGGCGCGGGCAAAGTCAGGTCCGTAGGGCTCGCCGCTGCGCGAATGCAGCACGCCGACGAGGCTTACCACCGCGTCCGCGCCGGCGAACAGGCGGGCGAGGGTGGCCGGATCATGCACGTCGGCTTCGACGGCCTCGACGTTGGGCAGCAGGAGGATGTGGCCGGCCCTGCTGCGGCGGCGGGTAGGAACGAGCACGCTCACCCCGGCATTCGCCAGGCGGTTGGCGATGGCCCGGCCGACGAAGCCGGAGCCACCTACGAGAACGACGCGTTTGACTTGCATGGTGGAATCTCGCTGTTGCTGTTTACGTAAAGGTTCGTGTTCATTCGCGCGCCGGGCGGGGGCTGACGACGCCCAGCCGGTCCTTGAGCGACTGCGGTCTGCGGTCGAGCATGGCACCGTAGATCACGGCATTGGTCATCACCTTGCGGACGTAGTCGCGCGTCTCGTCGAAGGGGATGGTCTCGGCATAGATGGCGCCTTCGAGCGGCTTTTCGTCGCGCCAGCGGCGTGCGCGCCCCGGCCCGGCGTTGTAGCCGGCGCTGGCCAGCACCGGGTGGTTGTCGAGTCCCTCGAGGATCAGGCGCATGTAGCTGGTGCCGAGCAGGACGTTCGTGTCCGGGTCGGCGAGCATGCTCTGGCTGTAGTTGCGCAGCCCGATCTGGCCGGCAACCCATTTGCCGGTGGCGGGCATGACCTGCATCAGCCCCTGGGCGCCGGCGCTGGAGCGAGCCGGCACGACGAAGCGGCTTTCCTGGCGCATGAGGCCGTATATCCAGGCCAGGTCGAGCCCCTGGCTGCGCACCTGCGGTTCGATGAGGTCGCGGTAGGGGGTCAGGAAACGCAGTTCGAAGTTCGCACGCGGGTTGGCGAGCTCGGCGGTATTGATCGCGCGGTCGTAGAGTTCGTTGCGCAGGGCGATATGTGCGGCAGCGAGGCGGAAGGGCTCGTCGCGGTCCCGCAGCGCCCAGATCCATTCCCGTATCGCCTCGGTGCGCATGTCCAGTCGGTACAGGGCGAGCGCGCGCTGCAGGCCCGGATCGCTTTCCGCTTCGGCGAGCCGTGCTGCAGGCAGCAGGCCATTTGACGGTGGCGGCGAGAACGGCTGGCCAAGCTCCTCCCCGGCAAGGATGCCGTAGAAGTGCGGTTCGCCGGCAATGCGGGCGAACAGGGTCTCGGCCTCGGTCCGGTTGCCGGTGGCGGCATGCGCGCGCCCGAGCCAGTAGGTCCATTCGGGCGCTTCGCGCTCGCCGTCCGGGAGCGCCTCGATCGCGTCCCGCACGCCCTTCCAGTCGAGCGCGCGCAGGGCGGCACGCACCCGCCAGGCGCGCTGCAGCGGCGTCAGCTCGACGCCGGCCGTCGCGCGGTACAGGCCCAGGGCCTCGGGGAACTGGTCCAGCGCCGCGTGCATCGCGATGACGGCCATCATGTGGCCGCGTTCCTCGCTGCCGAGGCGGTCCTGCAGGCGCAACAGACGATCGTAGGCGCCGCGTGAGTCCTCGCGCGCGACACGCGTCAGTGCGGCGAGCACCAGTTCGCGGCCGCCGCGGGTGACGGAAAAATTGGCGGGCAGGCGGTCGAGCCAGGCGCCCGGCGACTTCAGGGCGTGCTCGACCTGCGCGGCGGCGGGCGCTGCTTCGGCCGGCAGCCAGCGCCAGGTGATGCGCGCGTCGTCCGGCTTGCGCGTGTCGACCTGGCGGCGGGCGCGTTGCCACACCGCGTCCTCGCTGACGCTGCCGGATTCGAACGCGGCGCGCAGCGGGGTGTCGCAGGCGGCAGGGGCGTCGTCCAGGGTGCGCCACTGCTGTGCGACTTCTTCCAGCGCACTGCGGTCGCCGGTCATCAGGCGTGCGGTCCAGGCGGTGCAGCGCATCTCGTAGTCGGGATTGCGCAGCGCCGGGTAGAGGGTGACGAAGCGTGCCCAGTCGCCGTCCTTGGCCAGCCGGCGCAGCCAGTCGGCGCGAAGTCGCTCGGCGAGCACAGTACCGGCTTCCGCGTGCAGGAATGCATCAAGCTCGGCGTCGGGCGCAGGTTCCGGGCGCGCGAGCACGTTCACCAGCCGCCAGTAGCGGACGTAGACATCGAGGACATGGGGTCCAGTGGTCGCGGCCAGCTGCTCCAGCATGCGCTGGTCGCCCTTGCGCAGCGCTTCGCGAGCGGCGACGATGCGGGTGTCGCCGGGTTCGGACACCGTCTGCCCCGGCGCTGCTGTCGATGCAAGCAGTCCGACCGCCAGCAGTGCGGCTGTAACGCCTTTCTTCATGCTCTTCTTGCTCTCCATTGCGACCTACCATACCACAGTGATGACGCCTGTTTTCGACCCCCGGGAGGACCTTGTGCAGCGCCGCAACGGAATGCGGCAAAAGGCCCTGAAAGCGCGGCTGGAACTGCGTGCCGGGGACCGGCAGGAGCTCACCCGACGGCTGCTGTTTCATCTCGATGCGGTGATCCGCGAACTGGCGCCGAGCTCGCTCGGATTCTGCTGGCCCTATCGCGCGGAGCCGGATCTGCGTGACTGGGTCGCGGACTGGCTGACGCAGGGGGAAGAGCGGGTCGCGGCGTTGCCGGTGGTGGTCGAGAAGGACACCGCGATGCATTTCCGGCGCTGGGTGCCGGGGGCGCCGATGGTGCCCGACCGGCATGGCATCCCGCATCCGCTTGACGCAGTGGAAGTGCAGCCCGAGGTAGTGCTGGTGCCGCTGAATGCCTTCGATGCAGCGGGCTACCGCCTGGGCTACGGCGGCGGCTATTTCGACCGCACGCTGGTGCAGATGCGGACGATCGCGATCGGGGTCGGATTCGAGCTGGGACGGGTCGACAGCGTGCTGCCACAACCGCACGACCGGCCGATGAACTGGATCGTCACCGAGGCCGGGGCAGCGCGGGCCGCCTGAGCTGCCGCGGGTTCAGCTGGCGAGGAACAGGCGGTAGGCGGGATTGTCCGTCTCGGCGACGTATTCGTAGCCCAGACGCTGCAGGAAGTCGTCAAACGCCGCCTTGTCGGCCGGCGGTACCTGCATGCCGACGAGCACGCGGCCGAAGTCCGAGCCGTGGTTGCGGTAGTGGAACAGCGAGATGTTCCAGTCCGAGCGCAGGTTGGAGAGGAAATTCATCAGCGCGCCGGGCCGCTCGGGAAAAACGAAGCGATAGACGACCTCGTTCTCGGCCTGCGGCGAGTGGCCGCCCACCATGTAGCGCACGTGGGTCTTGGCCAGCTCGTCGTCGGTGAGATCGAGGGCGGGCAGCTCGTGGCGCTCGAGCATCTCGACCAGGCGGCCGGCCTCGTTGCGGTTGTGAACCGTGACGCCGACGAAGATGTGCGCCTGCCTGGCATCGGCGTAGCGATAGTTGAACTCGGTGATGTTGCGGTTGCCGAGCACGCTGATGAACTTGCGGAACGAACCCGGTTTCTCCGGAATCGTCACCGCCAGCACCGCCTCGCGCTGTTCGCCCAGTTCGGCGCGTTCGGCGACGAAGCGCAGGCGATCGAAGTTCATGTTCGCGCCCGAGGCCACCGCGACCAGGCTCTTGTCGCGCAGCTTGTGGCGCCTGGCGTATTCCTTGGCGCCGGCCACGGCCAGCGCGCCCGCAGGCTCCAGGATGGAGCGGGTGTCTTCGAACACGTCCTTGATCGCCGCGCAGATCGCGTCGTTGTCGACCACGATCATCTCGTCGACGTACTGCTGGCACAGGCGAAAGGTCTCCGCGCCCACTTCCTTGACAGCCGCGCCGTCGGCGAAGATGCCGACCTGATCGAGCGCGATACGCTTGCCCGCCGCCAGCGACTGGGTCATCGCATCGGCGTCGACAGCCTCGACGCCGATGATCTTCGTCTCCGGACGCAGGCGCTTGATGTAGGCCGCCACGCCGGCGATCAGGCCGCCACCGCCGACGCAGCAGAACACCGCGTGGATCGGCTTCGGATGCGCGCGCAGGATCTCCATGCCCACCGTGCCCTGGCCGGCGATCACGTCCGGGTCGTCGAAGGGATGGACGAAGGTGAGCTTCTCTGCCTTCTCGAGTTCGAGGGCGTGCGCGTAGGCGTCGGAGTAGGACTCGCCGGCGAGCACGACCTCGCCGCCGCGCGCCTTGACCGCGTCGATCTTGATTGCCGGCGTGGTGCTCGGCATCACGATCACTGCGCGCACACCGAGCTTGGCCGCCGACAAGGCCACGCCCTGGGCGTGGTTGCCGGCGGAAGCGCAGATCACCCCGCGCTTGAGAGCCTGTGGAGACAGCTTGGCCATCTTGTTGTAGGCCCCGCGGATCTTGAAGCTGAACACCGGCTGCATGTCCTCGCGCTTGAGGAAGATGCGGTTGTGCGCGCGCGCGGACAGATTGGTGGCGAGGTCGAGCGGCGTCTCGACGGCAACGTCGTAGACCTGCGCGTTGAGGATGCGCTCGAGATAATCCGTGGGGGTGCTCATGAGGGGGGCTCGCGGTGAAGCTGAAGCAGCAAAGGGGTCGAGGGTAGCAGCCGATGCGGCGCTGCGGCAAGGCGGGCTGTCACGACGCCGCGCGGCGGAACGCGACGGGGTGCGAGTCAGGCCTTGGGGTCGTGGCCTTCGGCCTGCATCAACCGCATCTGGCGGTCGATGAGTTCCTGCATCGTGTCGACGCCGCGCAACTGCAGGATCGTCGAGCGCACGGCCGCTTCGAGCAGCACGGCGAGGTTGCGTCCCGCGGCGACGGGCAGCACGACCCGCGCCACCTTCACGCCGAGGATGTCCTTGACCTCCTGCTGCAGGGGCAGGCGGGAGGGGTCGCCCGCGCCCGGCTGACGGCGCTCCAGGTGGCAGACCAGGCGCAAGCGCATCTTGCGCCGGCAGGCCGTCTCGCCAAAGATGGTGCGGATGTTGAGGATGCCCAGGCCGCGGACTTCGATGAAGTCCTGCAGCATCGGCGGGCAGCGTCCTTCGAGCACGGTGGGGGCGACGCGCGAGAACTCGACGACGTCGTCCGCCACCAGGCCGTGGCCACGCGAGATCAGCTCCAGCGCGAGTTCCGACTTGCCTGCGCCCGAATCGCCGGTGATCAGCACGCCCACACCGAGCACGTCCATGAAGACGCCGTGCAAGGAGATCTTCTCGGCCAGTTCCCGTGACAGGTAAAGGCGCAGCTGGTCGATCACGCCGGCCGCGGGCTGCGGCGTGGTGAACAGGGCGACGTCGTGGGCCTCGCAGATGCCGTGGATGATGTTCGAGGCAGCACAGCCGTCGGCGATGATGATGGCCGGTGGCCGGGTCGACAGGATCTCGTTGAGGTGATGGGCGACCTTGTCGGTCGTCTGGCGCCGTGCCCAGGCCAGCTCGGCTGCGCCAATGATCTGCAGGCGCGTGGGGTGGATCAGGTTGAGGTGGCCGACGAGGTCGGCCGGCCAGATACGCTCTTCAGCGACGGCCAGCGTGGCGTCGAGCCGTCCGCTGACGTGGGTGAGTTCAAGGCGCTCGCGCTGGGCCTCAAACAGCCTCGCGACGCTTGTCTGCCGCATCGGTACCCCAGTCGAGGAACATCTGGTGGATGTGTTCGGCGTCGGGCGCGTTCAGTAGTGCTTCGCGGAAGGCGCGGTCGCTGAACATCTGCGCGAGCTCGGACAGGAGCTGCAGGTGGGTCTCGTTGGCTTGCTCGGGCACCAGCAGCACGAACAGGAGATTCACCGGGCGGCCATCGGGCGCATCGAACTGCACCGGGGCAGCCAGGCGCAGGAAGGCGCCGGCCGCTTCCTTCAGGCCCTTGATGCGGCCATGCGGGATGGCGATGCCCTGGCCGAGGCCTGTGGAGCCAAGCCGTTCTCGAGCGAACAGGCTGTCGAACACGAGACTGCGGGCGATGCCCTGGTTGTTCTCGAAAAGCAGCCCCGCCTGTTCGAAGACACGCTTCTTGCTGCTTGCATCGAGATCGACCACCACATTGGACAGTGGCAGGAGTTGAGGTATCAGGCTCATTCGCAGTGGAGCTTGCGCAGCGCCGTTGCCGCTGGCGCCGCGCTGGGCGATCGGACGGACCGGGATGCGTTGAAGCCGCGTCTTGAAAACGCGCGCATTATACCCACACCCCGGACATAAAACCGCAACCTGGCAATCAGGCTTCCGGCTCCTGATGCTTCAGGGCTTCGTGGTTGTGGTCGGCCATCTTCTGCTTGTATTTCTGCACCTGACGATCGAGCTTGTCAGCCATCGAGTCGATGGCGGCGTACATGTCTGCGTCGTCGCTTTCGACGAAGAGATCCTTGCCGCGCACGTGCAGCGTGACTTCGGCCTTCTGCTTCAGCTTTTCGACGGAGAGGATCACCGCCACGCTGGTGACGTTGTCGAAGTGGCGGATGACGCGGTCAAGCTTGGTGCTCACGTAGTCACGGATGGCCGGGGTGACCTCGACGTGGCGCCCGGTGATGTTGAGATTCATGGTAACTCCTGTTGTTGTCAGATCGATTTGCGCAGACTGACCGGCGGGATATTCAGTGATTCGCGGTACTTCGCGATGGTGCGTCGTGCGACCACGATACCCTGCTGGCCCAAAACTTCTGCAATCCGTGCGTCGGACAGCGGCTTCTTGCTGTCCTCGGCGTCCACCAGTTGACGAATCAGTGCCCGAATCGCCGTGGAAGAGGCCGCTCCGCCAGTGTCGGTGGAGACGTGGCTGCCGAAGAAATACTTGAGTTCGAACACACCGCGCGGCGTCGCCATGTATTTCTGCGTTGTGACGCGCGAAACGGTGGATTCGTGCAGTTCGAGCTGGTCCGCGATCTCCCGGAGAGTGAGTGGCCGCATCGCCACGTCTCCATGATCGAAGAACTGCCGCTGCTGGTCAACGATGGCCTGGGAGACCCGCAGGATGGTGTCGAAACGCTGCTGGACGTTCTTGATCAGCCAGCGTGCTTCCTGTAACTGGCCGGTCAGGCCGCCGCCCTGGCCGCGGTTCTGCTGCAGCAGGCTGGCGTAGAGCCGGTTGACGCGCAGGCGCGGCATCGCGTCCTGGTTGAGGCTGACGGTCCAGCGCCCGCGGATCTTGCGCACGATGACGTCAGGCAGCACGTAGCGCGTCTCGGAGACGGAGTGGCGCGAGCCCGGATGCGGGTCGAGGCTGCAGATCAGAGCGTGGGCAGCGCGCAGCTGGTCGTCGTCGCAACCGGTGTGTTTCTTGAGGCGCGCGAAGTTGCGCTCGGCGAGCAGTTCGAGATGCTGGTCAACGATCTCGAGCGCGAGCATCTGCGTCGGCGTCTCGGGCATCGCACGCAACTGGAGCGACAGGCATTCCTGCGGGCTGCGTGCGCCGATGCCGGCAGGGTCGAGGTGCTGCACGTGGCGCAGCGCGATGGAAAGCTCGTCGAGGTCGATGTCGAGCTCGGGTGGTAGCAACTCGAGCAATTCCTCGAGCGGCTGGTGCAAGTAGCCGTCGTCGTCCAGCGCCTCGATGATGAAGCGCACCAGCGCGCGGTCGCGGTCGGAGAGCGGCGACAGCGCCACCTGTTCGTCGAGGTGGTCGCGAAGCGACAGCTCGGCCGCCTGGAACTCCTGGAAGTCGGTGTCGTCGTCATCGTCGCGCTTGGCCTGGGCGCCACTGCCGACGTTGGACCAGTCGATGCCTTCCTCGTTGTCCTCGCGATCGTTCGCCTTTCCTGCTTCGCCGTCGCTGGCGGCCTCGGCGCTGGTTTCGCGTTCGCGCTCGCGCTCACGTTCGGCAGGCGGGGTGCTGGTGGCGAGACCGGGCTGCGGCACGAAGTCGTCGATCTCCTCGCGCTCGAGCATCGGGTTCTCGAGCAGGAAGCGCTCGATCTCCTGGTTCAGCTCGAGCGTGGACAGCTGCAGCAGCTTGATCGACTGCTGCAGCTGAGGCGTCAGCGTGAGGTGCTGCGAGAGCTTGAGCTGGAGGCTGGGTTTCATTCGGGCGCTAGAGGCGGAAATGTTCGCCGAGGTAGACCTGGCGCACCTTCTCGTTGGCGATGATCTCGTCAGGCTGGCCGCTGGCGAGCACGCGACCCTCGCTGATGATATAGGCGCGATCGCAGATGCCAAGCGTCTCGCGCACGTTGTGGTCGGTGATGAGCACGCCGATGCCGCGTTCCTTGAGGAAGCGGATGATCTTCTGGATATCGATCACGGCGATCGGGTCGACGCCGGCGAAAGGCTCGTCGAGCAGGATCAGGCGCGGATCGGTGGCGAGCGCGCGGGCGATCTCGCAGCGGCGGCGTTCGCCACCCGACAGGGAGATCGCGGTGTTGTCGCGCAGGTGGGTGATGCCCAGTTCCTCGAGCAGTTCCTGCAGGCGTTCGTCGATCTGGCGTGACTCCAGCCCCTGCAGTTCGAGCACCGCGCGGATGTTCTCGGCCACCGTGAGCTTGCGGAACACGCTCATTTCCTGCGGCAGGTAGGACAGGCCGAGGCGGGCGCGGGCGTGAATCGGCAGGTGGGTGAGATCCTTGCCGTCCAGTCCGATCTGGCCGCCGTCGGCACGCACCAGGCCGACGATCATGTAGAAGCAGGTGGTCTTGCCCGCCCCGTTGGGGCCGAGCAGGCCGACGACCTCGCCCGAGCCGACCTCGAAGCCGACGTCGTGCACCACCGTGCGCGCCTTGTAGCGCTTCTGCAGACCGGCGACCTTAAGCAGACTCATCGTAGGGCTCTTTCAGCAGCTTGCGGATCAGGTCGGGCGCAAAGCCGCGGGTTTGCAGGAAGCGCGCCTGCCGGGCCCACTCGCGGGGGTCGGTCGGCGGCTCGCGGAAGCGGCCATGCAGCACGCTGCGGGCACGCTCGATCTCGGACTCGGTACATTCGCCGGCGATGGCCTCGTCGATCAGCTCGCGCTCGATGCCGCGACGGGCCAGCTCGTTGCGCAGCCGGCTCGCGCCGAAACGCGCGGCCTTGCCGCGCACGAAGGCTTCCGCGAAGCGGCTGTCGGACTGCAACCCGAGTTCGCCCATGCGTGCGATGACGGCCTCGACCTCGTCGGCCTCGCCATGCGCGGCGAGCTTGCGCGCCAGCTCGGCGCGCGAATGATCGCGGCGGGCGAGGTGGCGAAGGGCGCGCTCGCGCAGGCTGGGCTCGGCCATGGCGTCGGGCGCTCAGGCCTCGGCGGCTGCCGCAGCGGGCGTCGCCGGCGGCATTTCAGGCAGACCGACCGCGACGCGGACCCTGTTCTCGATCTCGCGCGCCAGCGCAGGGTTGTTGCGCAGGAACTCGCGCGAGTTGTCCTTGCCCTGGCCGATCTTGTCGCCCTTGTAGGCGTACCAGGCGCCGGACTTGTCGACGATCTTGTGGTCGACGCCGAGATCGATGATCTCGCCTTCGCGCGAGATGCCCTCGCCGTACAGGATGTCGAAGTGCGCTTCCTTGAACGGGGGCGAGACCTTGTTCTTCACCACCTTGACGCGGGTCTCGGACCCGACGACCTCGTCGCCCTTCTTGATCGTGCCGGTGCGGCGGATGTCCATGCGCACCGAGGCGTAGAACTTGAGCGCGTTGCCGCCGGTGGTGGTCTCCGGGCTGCCGAACATCACGCCGATCTTCATGCGGATCTGGTTGATGAAGATGACCAGCGTGTTGGTGCGCTTGATGTTGGCGGTGAGCTTGCGCAGCGCCTGCGACATCAGGCGGGCCTGCAGGCCGGGCAGCTGGTCGCCCATCTCGCCTTCAATTTCGGCCTTGGGCGTCAGCGCGGCGACCGAGTCGACCACGACCACGTCCACGCCGCCCGAGCGCACCAGCATGTCGGCGATCTCGAGCGCCTGTTCGCCGGTGTCGGGCTGGGAGATCAGCAGGTCCTGGATGTTGACGCCGAGCTTTTCGGCATAGCCGACGTCGAGCGCATGTTCGGCGTCGATGAACGCGGCGGTGCCGCCGAGCTTCTGCATCTCGGCGATGACCTGCAGCGTCAGCGTGGTCTTGCCGGATGATTCCGGGCCGTAGATCTCGACCACACGACCGCGCGGCAGGCCGCCGAGGCCGAGTGCGATGTCGAGCCCGAGCGAGCCGGTGGACACGGTCTGGATGTCGCGTTCGACGTTGCCGTCGCCCATGCGCATGATCGAGCCCTTGCCGAACTGCTTTTCGATCTGCGAGAGCGCAGCGGCGAGCGCCTTGGCCTTGTTGTCGTCCATGAAAGTCGTTCCTGAGTGATTGGCGAATTATGGCACAGAGCTTGCTGTGATGCTGTCGGGCATCTCTGACGGCGACAGTGTAAGACCTGTAAATGAATACAGCAATGCCGCGGGTCGGCGCCCGCCAGCCGCTTCAGCGAGCGAGTTCGATCACTTCGCTGAGCGCGTGGATCACGGTCTGACGGCGCACGGCCGTGCGATCCCCGGGCAGCTGAAGCGTACGGACCCGTGTCGGCACCCCGCGTTGCGCCCAGGCCACGCACACCATGCCGACGGGTTTCTGCGCGCTGCCGCCGGTCGGGCCGGCGACGCCGGATACCGCGACGGCCAGGTCCGCGGTGCTGCGTGCCAGGGCGCCTTCCGCCATTTCGGCGACCGTGGCTTCGCTCACCGCACCGTGGCTGTCGAGCGTGTGCGCAGAGACGCCGAGCATGTCGGTCTTGGCCGCATTCGAGTAGGTGACGAAGCCGCGGTCGAACCAGGCCGAACTGCCGCTGGTGGCGGTGACGACCTGTGCGATCCAGCCGCCGGTGCAGGACTCCGCGGTGGCCAGCATCCAGCCGCGCGCGGCCAGCGCCTCGCCGACCGCGACCGAGAGCGCGTCGAGTTCGGTGTCCATGCCTCTCCTCCCCTTCGGATCAGATGCCGAACAGTGTGACCAGTACCGCCAGTGCCAGCAAGGTGTAGCCCGCCGCAACGAGGTCGTCGAACATGACCCCGAAGCCGCCTTTGAAGCTGCGGTCCGCCCAGCGCACCGGCGGCGGCTTGACGATGTCGAAGAAGCGGAACAGCGCCACTGCGATGGCCTGCCACAGCAGCGTCTTGGGGGCGAATGCGAGCACCAGCCAGGTGGCGACCATCTCGTCCCATACGATGCCGCCATGGTCCGGCACGCCCAGTGCCTGTCCGGTCCGTTCGGCGGCGATCACCCCGGCAACGAACAGGCTGGCGAGCAGGGCGAGGAAGACGAATTCCGACAGCGGGGTGCGGATCAACGGGTACAGCGCCCACGCCAGCAAGGTGCCGACCGTGCCCGGCGCCCACGGCGACAGTCCGGCACCGAAGCCGAGGGAGATGAAGTGGGTCGGGTGGCTCAGCAGCAGGCGCGGGGTTGGGCGCATTGAGGGGTCCTGATCGGGGTTCTGCGGTATGTGGGCGTGGCGGCTCGCGTGCGCACGCTCAGGCGAAATGACTACTCAGGCGAAATGACTACTCAGGCGAAATGACTACTCAGGCGAAATGATCGTAGCCCGAGGCGCTGGCGGGAGCCAGCATGCCGTCGGATTCGCGCAGCAGGCAGTCGCCTGTCTGGCCGGTGATCTGGCCGATGCGGTGCAGCGGCAGACCCAGTCTGGTGGACAGTTCGCGTAGCGCCGGGCGTGCGCCGACCGGTGCGGTGAACAGCAGCTCGTAGTCGTCACCGCCGGACAGCAGGCAGCGTCTGGCCGTCGCCGCGTCCGCGCCGGTCGCGCGCAGCGCGCAGAGCGGCAGGGCGTTGACCTCCACGATGGCACCAACCCCGGAACGCTCCAGAATGTGGGCGAGATCGCCGAGCAGGCCGTCGGATACGTCGAGCATCGCCGTCGCCAGGCTCCGCAGTTGCAGGCCCAGTTCGACGCGCGGCAGCGGACGCTGCAGGGCGTCCACGCAGCGGGCGTGCCCGGCCGCGTCCAGTGCGACCTCGCCGCGCAGCGCAGCCAGTCCAAGCGCAGCCAACCCGGGCTGGCCCGAGATCCACAGCTCGTCTCCGGCGCGGGCGCCGGCACGGGTGATCGCCTTTCCTGCGGGGACCTCGCCGATGATGGTGACCGACAGGTTCAGCGGGCCGCGGGTGGTGTCGCCACCTGCAAGGTCTACGCCGAAGGCTTCGGCGCAGGCGAACAGGCCGCGCGCGAAGGCCGCGATCCAGGCATCGTCGGCTGCCGGCAGGGCAAGGGCGAGGAAGGCCCAGCGCGGCTCAGCCCCCATCGCTGCCAGGTCGGAGACGTTGACCGCGAGTGTCTTCCAGCCGAGATCTTCCGGATCGGTGTCGGGAAAGAAGTGGGTGCCGCTGACCAGCATGTCGGTCGAGACCGCCAGCTGCATGCCGGCGCGTGGGCTCAGCAGCGCGGCATCGTCCCCGACAGCGAGGTCGGTATGTCGCGGGGGCCGGCTGAAATGACGCCGGATCAGGTCGAATTCGGAAGGCATCGCGCGTCGGGGCCAGCACGGTATCGAGGGGGTGCAAGCTTAACGCAGATGGCGCGTGCGGGTGGCGCAGGTCACGCCGCCGGCCGTCAGGCTCCGCACCTCCGGCCGGGTGCGCGAGCCGGGCGGATGCCTGAGGTCGGACGTGTCGGAGGTCTCAGCCGCGGCGGCCGGTGAGGCGAGCCTTCAGTGCGTCCCAGTCGACCGCGTCGAGCGTGTTCTTGACCAGCAAGCCGAGGTCGGTGTCGCCTTCCATGCGCAGGCGACGGCTGAAGAACAGGGTGTCGGGGTCTTCCTCGCGCAGTGCCAGCGCCATGAAGTCGCGGGTGGTCGCGGAGATGATCAGGTCCGGTTTCCTGTCCGCCGCCGGCGTGGCGCGGCGAAAGCCCTTTTCGGTGAGGGTGAAGTCGAGCGTGAGGCCGGCATCGAGCACGCGCATCTGCAGGTGATGGCCGGTGAGCGGCGCGAGCGTGTCGCGCGGCAGGATGCGATCGAGCGCGAGGTTCAGCGCCAGTGTCAGCACCTGCGTGGGCGGTTGCTGCGGCAGACGCGACACCAGCTTCGCCACCGGTGCCGGCACGGTGAAGTCGGGAATGCGAAGGTTCTCCAGGCGTTCGCCGATGCGTCGGCGCAGGCTGCCGGGCAGCAGGTCGGCGGGCAGCGGCGGGCGAGGCAGGGCTGGAAGCGCGGGAAGGGCAGGCATGTTCGGTCTCCGGGGGTGAGGCGGGCGGGCGACGAGAGCGGGGGGCGAAGACGGGGTTCTGGGCGGGGACGCTGACCGGCAGGGGCGGGCGGTCCCTGCCGGTCAGGCGGCGATGTACTGCTCCACGCCGGCGCGACCGTGCCAGAAGCCGTTGCACGGCGCCTCGACCATCAGCGCGCGGCTGGCGGCGAGCGCGTCGGCCGGCGTGTGGGCACCGTCGAGCGCGGCGCGGAAGAGTTCGACGATGCCACGCGTGCTGGCGCCCTGCGGGCTGATGCGCAGCATCTCGGCCTTGCCTTGCACGGCCGGGAGGTCGGCGAGCAGGTTGTGCACGCGCGCCGACTGGGTCTGCACGCCGTTCAGGGTGAGGAAGGGTTCGCCTTCGCGCGTGCGCAGCGTGATGCCGTCCATGATCGACAGACAGCGGAACTCGCAGGTGTCCTTCTGCAGGTTGAAGTGGCGGGCGGTGAAGCAGCGCGCCGAATGCGCCAGCGGCAGCCGGCCGTAGGCGAAGACCTCGGTCTCGATCGGCGTTGCGAGCGCTGCGCGCACCTCGGCCAGCGCCGCGCCCGACATCTCGGGAGCGACGGCCCAGCGCGTGGCGCCGGAATCGACCATCAGCTGCAGCGTCGCCGGATTGAAGATGTTCAGCGTCGGGCCGGCGATCCAGTTCTTCACGCCAGCGTCGGTCAACAGGCGCACCGCGCCCATGTCGTTGGCCTCGACGCGAAAGCCGGGCTCGCCGCTTGCGCTCTGGCGCACGATGCGGCGCAGCACCTTGAGGTCGGACTCGGACTCGATCAGGCCCTGGGTGCTCATCACCACTTCCTTGCCTGCGGCGGCGAGCATCTGGCCGACCTCGAGCCAGTCGTCGAGGCGCAGTTCGTGACGGCGCGAGCAGACCGTCTCGCCGAGATAGACGCTGTCGACCGGGCTTTCGGCGATGTCGGCGTAGAAATCGAGCACGCTTTGGCGCGGCCAGTAATAGAGCAGGGGGCCGAGGGCGAGTTTCATCGGGGGCGTCTCAGTTCGTTCGGATGATGCGGTGCGATGCAGCGTGCGCGGGGCTCACTTCCACGGGCGGTAGTAGGCGCCCAGCGTGTGGCTCTGGCCTTCGGAGACCTTGTTGAGTTCGGCCATCCACGCCGGCAGCACGCTGAAGCCTTCGGCGCCGCCGGACTTGAGCTTGTCGAGCGCAGCGCGCCAGACCTTGGTGACCTGGGCGACGTAGGCCGGGCTGCGCTGGCGACCCTCGATCTTGATCGCGCGGATGCCGATGCGGGCGAGTTCGGGCAGCAGCTCGAGCGTGTTGAGGCTGGTCGGCTCCTCGAGTGCGTAGTAGGTCTCGTCGTTGACCTCGAAGCGGCCCTTGCACAGCGTCGGGTAACCGGCGCGCTCGCCGTCGGCGAAGCGGTCGATGAGGATGCCGTTGAGCCGCGTCTCCATGCCGCGCGGCGTGTCTTCCCAGCGCACGTGCTTGCCCGGCGAGCAGGCACCGTTGCAGTTGGGCGACTCGCCGGTGGCGTAGGCCGACAGCGCGCAGCGTCCCTCGACCATCACGCACAGGCCGCCGAAGCCGAAGACCTCGATCTCGACCGGGGTGTGGGCGACGACGCTCTCGACCTGCGCCATCGACAGCACCCGCGGCAGCACCGCGCGCTGGATGCCGAAGTGTTCGTGGTACCAGTTGATCGCTTCGTAGCTGGTGGCCGAACCCTGCACCGAAAGGTGCAGGCGCAGCTGCGGATGGGTCCTGGTGGCGTAGGCCATCAGGCCGGGGTCGGCGAGGATCAGCGCGTCGACGCCGTATTCGGCGGCGCGGTCGATGGCCTGCGTCCAGCTCGACCAGTTGTCGGTCTGCGGGTAGGTGTTGAGCGCCAGCAGCACCTTGCGCTTGCGTGCGTGGGCATAGGCGACGCCCTCGCGCACCTGTGCCGGGTCGAAGTTCAGCCCGGAGAAGTTGCGTGCGTTGGTGGCGTCCTTGAAGCCGAGATAGACGCAGTCGGCACCGTGGTCGATGGCGGTCTTGAGGGCCGGCAGGCTGCCGGCGGGACAGACGAGCTCGATCGGGGAAGAAGTCATTGAGGCGGGACCAAGGCAGGGGAAAAATGCCCCGCAACCTTAATGCCGCAAAACAAAAGGGGCTTTGACTCGTGTCAAAGCCCCTGCATTGGATGCTGCCCGACCGGGTTCAGCGCGCCGTGTGGTGCGTCCCCGCGGCGGCGTGATGGTGGCTCGCATGCGGCCGGTGGTGCGAGGGCTTGCCGATCAGTCCGCCGACCAGCATGCCGAGCGCGCTGGCCGCGAGGCCGAAGAGTTGCGGCTCGATGTCGCCCTCCTGCACGAACAACTCGAACAGGATCCAGGTCGTCAGGCCGCAGACGATGGCGAGCGCGGCACCGAGGTTGTTGGCACGTTTCCAGAACAGGCCCGCCGCCAGCGGCACGAAGGCGCCCGCCAGGGTGATGCGGTAGGCGTTCTCCACCATCTGGTGGATGCTCGATTCGGTGCTGGTGGCGTACCAGGTGACGAGCACGGTGAAGATGACGACGGTGACGCGGGTCGACCACAGGAACTGGCGGTCGCGCATCGCGGGGAAGAAACCGCGCAGCACGTTCTCGGAGAAGGTGACCGAGGGCGCCAGCAGCGTGCCCGAGGCGGTGCTCATGATCACCGACAGCAGGGCGCCGAAGAACACGACCTGCGCGGTGAAGGGCATGTACTGCAGGATCAGCGTCGGCAGGATCAGTTGCGAGTCCTGTTCCATCAGCCTGCCCACCATGTCCGGGTCGATGATCGTCGCGGTGTAGGCGAGGAACAGCGGCACGGCGGCGAAGAAGAAGTAGCTGACGCCGCCGAGCGTGGTGCCCCACACGGCGACGGTCTCGTTCTTCGACGAGTTGACGCGCTGGAACACGTCCTGCTGTGGAATCGAACCCAGCGCCATGGTGGCGAAGGCGGCGATCCACGCGATCATGTCGACCATGTCGAGCGTGGGCAGCCAGTCGAGCTTGCCGTCCGCTGCTGCCTTGGCGACGACGACATCGAAGCCGCCTGCCATGTCGCCCGCCAGCGTGGTGACGTAAAGCAGGCCGAGCACGATCACGATCATCTGCACGAAGGTCGTCATCGCCACCGACCACATGCCGCCGAACAGGGTGTAGACCAGCACCACGGCGGAACCGATCAGCATGCCCTCGTTCATCGACACCACGTCGGCCGACAGCACGTTGAACACCAGGCCCAGTGCGGTGATCTGCGCCGCCACCCAGCCGAGGTAGGACAGCACGATGCAGATCGACAGGATCAGCTCGGTCGTGCGGTTGTAGCGCATGCGGAAGAAGTCACCCAGCGTCAGCAGGTTCATGCGGTACAGCGGGCGCGCAAAGATCAGGCCGAACAGCACCAAGCACACCGAGGCGCCGAGCGGGTCGGAGATCAGGCCGCGAAAACCTTCGTCGATGAAGGTGGCGGAGATGCCGAGCACGGTTTCGGCACCGAACCAGGTGGCGAACACCATGGCCAGCACCACCACCATCGGCAGGTTGCGGCCGGCGGTGATGTAGTCACGCGCGTTGTGTACGCGGGTAGCGGCATACAGGCCGATGCCGATGGAAACGACGAGGTAGGCGACGACAAGCCAGAGCAGCATGGTTGGGCCCTTCGTGATGGCGCATCCGCGCGTGGTGAGCGAAAAAATGAGGCGCGAGTTTATCAACAGAACGCCCGCGCAGGGGGGGTGATCTGCGTTCCAAGGGCTTGATCGTTCGCAGGTTATTGCATGCGTACAACGTCCGCGTCGACCCCGGCGGGTGTGAGCATCCGCAGGGTGTCGAGGATGCGGCGCGCGGCCTCGTCGAGCGTGGCTTCGTCGATCGTCAGCGGCGGCGCCAGCCGGATCACGTTGCCATGGGTGTCGCGGGTGGCGATGCCGCGCGCGAGCAGCTGCGTGGCGACCTCGCTGGCGTCGGCGAGGGCGGGGTCGAGCGCAAGCCCGACGAGCAGGCCGCGACCGCGCACTTCGCGCACGCACGGCAGTGCGGCGGCGCGCAGCGTTTCCATCAGCTGCGTGCCCAGGCGTGCCGCGCGCTCCCAGGGTCGGGTCTCGGCGAGCAGGGCGAGCACCTCGGTGCCGACTGCGGCGGCGAGCGGATTGCCGCCGAAGGTCGAGCCGTGGTCGCCGGGGCCGAAGACATCCATCACGCGACGGTCGGCGAGAAAGGCCGATACCGGCAGCAGTCCGCCGCCGAGTGCCTTGCCGAGGATCAGCCCGTCGGGACGCACGCCGTCGTGTTCGCATGCGAGCAGGCGTCCGGTGCGACCGAGGCCGGTCTGTACTTCATCGGCGATCAGCAGCACGTCGTGGCGGCGGCAGATCTCCGCGCAGCGTGACAGGTAGCCCGGTGGCGGCACGACGATGCCACCTTCGCCCTGGATCGGCTCGACCAGGAAGGCTGCGGTATCGGGCGTGATCGCCGCCTCGAGGGCGTCCACGTTGCCGAACGGCACGCGCTCGAACCCGGGCGGGAAGGGGCCGAAGCCGTTACGGTACTGCGCATTGGCGGACAGGCCGACGATGGCGATGGAGCGGCCGTGGAAGTTGCCGTCGCAGGCGAGGATGCGGGCGCGCTCGGGAGCGATGCCCTTGACCTTGTAGCCCCATTTGCGTGCCGCCTTGAGCGCGGTTTCCACCGCCTCGAGCCCGGTATTGACCGGCAGTGCGCATTCGTAGCCGAAGGTGGCGCACAGGCGCTCGAGGAAGACCGGCAGACGGTCGCTGGAGAAGGCGCGCGAGGTCAGCGCGAGGCGCTGGGCCTGATCCACCAGCGCCCTGACGAGGCGCGGGTGGCCGTGGCCGAAACTCATCGCCGAGTAGGCGCTCATCATGTCGAGATAGCGGCGGCCGTCCGTGTCCCAGAGCCACACGCCCTCGCCGCGCTGGAATACCGCCGGCAGCGGTGCGTAGTTGGTGGCACCGAAGCGGCGCTCCGCCGCGCGCAGCCAGTCGGTGGAAGGACCGAGCGCGGCGAGCACGAACTCGGCGATCCAGTCCGCACCCCGGTGGTCGGCATCGAGATCGGGCCGGTACTCGACGATCTCGAGTCCGACCAGGTCGGCGCAGGCGCGCAGTCCGAGCAGGGCGTCGGCGAGCGTGCGCGGCTCGATGCCGCCCGGCTCCGGGCAGGTGACCGCGGGGAAGGCCTGCGGATCGAGCGCGTCGAGGTCGAGGCTGAGGCCGAAGCCGGCGTCCGGATCGGCGCGCGCGAGGCGGAGCGCGTCGGCGAATACCGCGGACAGCCCGCGGGCGCGCACCTCGCTCATCGTGAAGACGCGCACCCCCAGCCGCGTCAGCAGCGCCAGCTCTTCGGGCTCCCAGGCGCGCGCGCCAATGATGCAGGTGCGTGCAGGGTCGAGTGCGGGGCCGGGGATGCCGGTGAGCGCGGCATGGCCTGTGCCCAGCAGCGCGGCGAGCGGCATGCCGTGGATGTTGCCGGAGTGGGTGGTGGCGTCGGTGTGGCTGTCGAGGTGCGCGTCGATCCAGATCAGGCCGGGCGCGCGCGCGCGCCGTCGGCCGATGCCGCGCCAGGTGCCGGCCGCAACCGCGTGGTCGCCGCCGAGCACCAGCGGGAAGCGGTCCGCGGGCAGGGTGGCGATGCGGTCGGCAAGGCAGCGCGCGAAGTCGGCGTTGGCCGCAATGCGGGCAGCCATGTCGCTCCCGGCAATGTGGTCTTCCTTGCCGGCGCGCGCGCGGGCGCTGGTCACGTGGGCGGGCGGAACGCCCGGGCTCAGGATGGCAGCCCATTCCGCCGCCGGCCCGAGGCCGGCGAGGCGCTGCCGTAGCGGGCTGTCCTGCAGGGCAGCGGGGGCGGCAGCCGTGCCCGCATGCGGTGCGCCCAGGGCCGATGCGGCACCGATGATGCTGACCAGAGCGTGGGGCGCCCGCAGTGCGCCGGGATTCGTCGTCATCGCACACCTCCCGTTCGCGGCCATGGCTGGGCCGCTCGCCTTCAAGCGATTCGACGCAGGGGGGTGGGAATCGTTCAGCCGGTCCCGGTCGGGCACGGCGCTGTGCCCGGCGGACTCAGCCGAAGAAGCGGTACAGCTCCAGGCCGAGCAGCGCCATCGCGATTGCGCCGACGGCGAGCAGCAGCCTGCCCTGCCCACGCTGACTGGCGGCGAGTTCGTCGAGGCGCTGCTGTTGTGCGCTCTGGTGGCGGCCGGACTCGGACAGGGCGTGATGCACCAGGCGCGGCAGTTGCGGCAGGGTGCCGGCCCAGGCCGGCACCTCTTCCTTGACGCCGCGCATCAGTGCGCGCCAGCCCATCTGTTCGTCCATCCAGCGCTGAAGGAAGGGCTTGGCGGTTTTCCACAGGTCGAGCTCGGGGTCGAGCTGGCGACCCAGGCCCTCGATGTTGAGCAGCGTCTTCTGCAGCAGCACGAGCTGCGGCTGCACTTCCATCTCGAAGCGGCGCGCGGTCTGGAACAGGCGCAGCAGGGTCTTGCCGAACGAGATGTCCTTCAGCGGCTTGTCGAAGATCGGCTCGCACACGGTGCGGATCGCGGCCTCGAACTCATCCACGCGCGTCTTCGCCGGCACCCAGCCGGCCTCGATGTGGGCGAGCGCGACGCGGCGGTAGTCGCGCTTGAAGAAGGCGAGGAAGTTCTGCGCGAGGTAGTTCTTGTCCACCTCGTTGAGCGTGCCCATGATGCCGAAGTCGAGCGCGATGTAGCGCCCGTCCTGATGCACGAAGATGTTGCCCGGGTGCATGTCGGCGTGGAAGAAACCGTCGCGGAACACCTGGGTGAAGAAGATCTCCACGCCCGCGCGCGACAGCGCCTTCAGGTCGGTGCCCTGGGCGAGCAGCGCCGGCGTCTGCGAGATCGGCACGCCGCGCATGCGCTCCATCACCATGACCTTGCTGCCGCACCAGTCCCAGTAGACCTCGGGCACGATCAGCAGCGACGAGTCCTTGAAGTTGCGCCGCAACTGCGAGCAGTTGGCCGCCTCGCGCATCAGGTCGAGCTCGTCGTGCAGGTACTTGCTGAACTCGGCGACGACCTCGCGCGGCTTCAGGCGCCGGCCTTCGGGCCAGATCTTCTCGAGCAGGATCGCAGCCACTTCCATCAGCGCGAGGTCATGTTCGATCACGCGCTCGATGCCCGGGCGCAGCACCTTGACCGCGACCTCGGTGCCGTCGGGCAGGCGGGCGAAATGCACCTGTGCGACCGAGGCCGAGGCCACCGGGGTGCGCTCGAAGTCGTCGAACACCTCGTCGATCGGCCGGCCATAGAAACCTTCCAGCACGCCGAGCGCCTGCTCGGTGGGGAAGGGCGGTACGCGATCCTGCAGCAGCGCGAGCTCGTCGGCGAGGTCGGGCGGCAGCAGGTCGCGCCGCGTCGACAGCATCTGGCCGAACTTGACGAAGATCGGGCCGAGCGATTCGAGCGCCTTGCGCAGGCGCACCGCGCGCGATTCGGAAAAGCGGCGCCAGAAGAACACGGTGTGCCAGATGCGCGCCAGCCTGCCGCTGCTGTCGGCGTCGAGGATCATGCGGTCGAGGCCGAAGCGCAGGCCGACGGAAACGATCTTGGTGAGGCGGAAGAGACGCACTTTGCAGAGCCAGGCAGCCGGAAAGGCCGGACTTTAGCCCGAAAGCCCGAAACGGTGGAAGTCGCGCCCGGTGCTGTGCGCCCGGGCCGCATCGAAATGCCCGCTCACAAGCCGGGCCGGGGAGGGCGACGCGATCCGCTATAATCGCGCGTTTAGTTTGCCTACCGAGTGCCATGAGCGCCGACCCGAAAGTCCTGCTGACCGATCTGCTGAAGACCGCGCTGAAGAGCGTGGCGCCGGATCACGCCGATACCGCCATCCTGCTGGAGCGCCCGAAACAGGCGAGCCACGGCGACTTCGCCACCAACCTCGCGCTGCAGCTGGCCAAGCCGCTCAAGCGCAATCCGCGCGACCTGGCTGCACTGCTGCTGGCCGAACTGCCGGCCACCGGCCTCGTCGCCAAGGCCGAGGTCGCCGGCGCGGGATTCATCAACTTCACGCTCGCGTCCGATGCCAAGACCGCGGTCGTGCGCGACGTGCTGGCCAAAGGCGCGGACTTCGGCCGCGGCGCGGCCAAGGGCGTCAAGGTGCAGGTGGAGTTCGTCTCCGCCAACCCCACCGGCCCGCTGCACGTCGGCCACGGTCGCGGCGCGGCCTATGGTGCCTCGCTGTCGGACGTGCTGGCTTTCGCTGGCTACGATGTCACCCGCGAGTATTACGTCAATGATGCCGGCCGCCAGATGGACATCCTGGCGCTGTCGACCTGGCTGCGCTACCTCGCATTCTTCGGCATCGAGATTCCCTTCCCGCCCAACGCCTACCAGGGCGATTACGTGATCGACATGGGCCGCGACATGCGCGACGCCCACCAAGATCGCTTCGCCAAGGTCACGGCCCAGCAGGTGCTCGCCGGCACGCCCGGTCTGCCGCCCGCAGAGCGCAAGGACGACGAGTCCAAGCAGCAGCGCGAGGAACACCTCGATGCGCTGATCGCCAACGCCAAGCAGCTGCTCGGCGACGACTACGGTTGGGTGCACGGGTTTGCGCTGAACGAACAGCTCGGCGACGGCCGCGACGACCTCGGCGAGTTCGGCGTGCGCTTCGACAAGTGGTTCTCGGAGCAGAGCCTGTTCGACACCGGCCTGGTCGAGCGTGCGGTGACCCAGCTCGAGAAGCAGGGCCACATCTACGTGCAGGATGGCGCCAAGTGGTTCCGTTCCACTGCCTTCGGCGACGAGAAGGACCGCGTCGTGCAGCGCGAGAACGGCCTGTACACCTACTTCGCCTCCGACATCGCCTACCACCTCAACAAGTACGAGCGCGGCTTCGACCGCGTCATCGACATCTGGGGCGCCGACCACCACGGCTACATCCCGCGCGTGAAGGGCGCCATCGCCGCCCTTGGCCTGCCGCCGGAGAAGCTCGAGGTGGCGCTGGTGCAGTTCGCGGTGCTGTACCGCAACGGCCAGAAGACCTCGATGTCCACCCGCTCGGGCGAATTCGTCACCCTGCGCGAGCTGCGCAAGGAAGTCGGCAACGACGCCTGCCGTTTCTTCTACGTGCTGCGCAAGTCCGACCAGCATCTCGATTTCGATCTCGACCTCGCCAAGAGCCAGAGCAACGAGAACCCGGTCTACTACGTGCAGTACGCCCACGCCCGCGTGTGCTCGGTGTTGAACCAGTGGAGTGGCGAAGCGTCGGAACTCGCAGACGCCGACCTCGGCCTGCTGCAGAACGAGCGTGAGCTGGCGCTGTGCGCCCGCCTGTCGATCTTCCCCGAGCTGGTGCAGAACGCCGCGGCCGATTACGCGCCGCACCAGGTGGCCTTCTACCTGAAGGACCTCGCTGCCGATTTCCACAGCTGGTACAACGCCGAGCGCATGCTGGTGGAGGATGAGGCGGTCAAGCTCGCCCGGCTGGCGCTCGCGGCGGCGGTACGCCAGGTGCTCGCCAGCGGGCTCGCCCTGCTCGGCGTGTCCGCGCCGGAATCGATGTAATCCACGGAGACGCATGTGAGTCGTGATCGCAAGCCTGTTCGCAAGCCCGCGCGCGCGCCGTCGCGCAGTGGGGGCGGCACGCTGATCGGCATCTTCATCGGCCTGGTGTTCGGGGCGCTGATCGCCGCTGGGGCGGCGTGGTACTTCACCCGTTCCAATCCCTTCCAGGCCGCGCCGGTGGCGCCGCGTATCCCGTCGGCCGACCAGCCGCCGGCGGCCCTGCCGGGCAAGCCGGGCGACCGCCCGGTGGTGAAGCAGGACTTCGAGTTCTACAAGATCCTGCCGCAAGGCGACAACGTGCCGGCGGTCGTCGACCCGGCCGCAAAGCCCGGCACGCCAGCCGCGCAGCCCCCCAAGACGCCAGCCCAGCAGGCCCCGGCGCCGGTACAGGAAGCCGCGGCCAAGCCGGTCGAACGCCTTTACCTGCAGGTCGGGGCCTTCGAGAACCCGGGCGAGGCGGACAACCTCAAGGCCCGTCTGGCGCTGGCCGGTATCGAGGCGAGCGCCCAGCGCGCCCAACTGGCCGATGGTCGGGTGGTGCACCGTGTGCGCATCGGCCCGTTCTCGAGTCCGGAGGACATGAACCCGACGCGCGCCCGCCTGGCCGCCGCCGGATTCAATGCCTCGGTGAGTCGCAGCAATCCCTGACCTCCCTGCCGGGAACGCCCCGCGAGTTCCGGCGTCTGAATGCCGTCATCGAACCTGGAGCCCTGCATGAACCGTCGTGATGCCCTGAAACAGCTTGCCGCCTTTGCCGCAGCCCTGCCCGTCGCCAACGCCGCGTGGGCGCGGGATGCGTTTACCGTCCTGAATCCTGCGCAGAAGACCGACGATCCGTCGAAGATCGAGGTCGTCGAGTTCTTCCATTACGGTTGCCCCCACTGCCGCGATTTCGATCCGCTGGTCGAGGCCTGGAGCAAGAAGCTGCCCGCCGACGTGAGCTTCCGCCAGGTGCCCGCGATCTGGAACAACCCGCAGCTGGCCGGGCTGGCCCGCCTGTTCTATGCCGCCCAGGTGTCGGGCGAGCTGCACGCGATCCACGGCAAGGTGTTCGTGGCGGTGCAGGAGGAAAAGCGCCCGCTCCATTCCGAGGAAGGCGTGCGCGAGTGGATCACTGGCAAGGTCGCCGACACGGGCAAGTTCATGGACGCGTACAAGTCCTTCGGCGTCAATTCGATGCTGCAGCGCGCCGACCAGCTCGCCCGCGCGATGCGCATCCAGGGCGTGCCGACCGTCGTCGTCGATGGCCGCTTCGTGACGTCCGCCTCGATGGCGGGCAGCCACCAGAATGCGCTGAAGGTCACCGACGAGCTTATCGAGCGCATCCGCAAGGAGCGCGGCGGCAAATGAGCGAAGTGCGGCCCGCGCAGACGATGCTCGCGGAGGCGCTGGGAGGCGATCGGCGCGGTAGCCAGCGCTTCGTGGCGCGGCGCCGTGGCGAGCCGTGCTTCTGGGTCATGATCGGGGGTGAGCGCATCGCCCTCAACGACATCTCGCCCGAGGGTTTTTCGTTCCAGGCCGACGATCCGCAGGCCTTCGGCGAGGAGCTCGAGTTCGTGCTGCTGCGCGACGGCGTGCCCGACGAGATTCACGGGCGGGCGCGTCGCATGAACTACCTGGACGGGGCGGCGCAGATCGGCTGCCGGTTCGTGGCCTTGGAGGGGGACGGCACCGAACGCCTGCGGGACTGGCTGATCGCCCATGTGATCATGAGCGCCACGGTGCGCATTACGGAGAAAGACGCCGCTGCCATCGTCAGTGGTCGGTCGCTGATCTGAAGCGGCGTCGGGCTCGCATCGGGTAGAAGAAAAAAGCCGCTGACCCCTTGGGGTGCAGCGGCTTTTTTGCGGGCGCCGTATTGTGATCAGGCAGCGACGCGTGGCGCCGGTTCGCGTCGTGCGCGACGTTTCTGCACGAACCACACCAGCCCCAGCAAGGCGAAGGCGGGGATGAACATCCACTCCTTGTCCGGACGGTTGCTTGCGGGCAGTTCGATCGTCTTGATGGTGAAGCCCTGTTCGAGGCCGAGCTTTTCGGCCTGGCTGCCGAAGCGCACCGCGGCGACCTGCACGTCCTCGCCCAGTGCCATCACCGTCAGGCCCATCTGATTCAGGCGCTCGCGGGCGTTCGCCGCGGGTTCGCCGAGCGGCAGCAGTACGCCCTTGGAGATGTCGCGGCCCTCCAGGCTGATGCCTTCGACCCAGACGCGCAGGTTGGCATTGCGCGGCGCCTGCTCGACCAGGCGGGTGAGCTCGGTGGGCGGCACCTCCTCGAAGGGTGGGTACAACATGTCCATCCAGAAGCCCGGGCGGAACAGGGTGAAGGTGACCAGCAGCAGCAGCAGCGATTCGTGCACACGGCTCTTGGTTACGAACCAGCCCTGAGTCGCAGCGGCGAACATCATGCTGGCGAGCGTTGCGCTGACGATGGTCAGGATCAGGTGGAAGGCGTCGGTGATGTCGATCAGCAGCAGCTGGGTGTTGAAGATGAACATGAAGGGCAGGATCGCCGTCCGGCCGCTGTAGCCGAAGGCGGTGAAACCGGTCTTGATCGGGTCGCTCTTGGCGATGCCTGCGGCCGCGTACGAGGCCAGACCCACCGGCGGCGTCACGTCGGCCATCAGGCCGAAATAGAACACGAACATGTGGACCGCGATCAGGGGCACGAGCAGGCCGGTCTGGGCGCCGAGCTCGACGATCACCGGCGCCATGAGCGTCGACACCACGATGTAGTTCGCCGTGGTCGGCAGGCCCATGCCGAGGATCAGGCAGATCACCGCGACCAGGATCAGCATCACCATCAGGTTGCCGCCCGACAGGATCTCGACCAACTCCGTCATCGCGAGGCCGATGCCGGTCAGCGTGACGGTGCCGACGATGACGCCGGCGGTTGCCGTGGCGATGCCGATGCCGATCATGTTGCGCGCACCGGTGACGAGACCGTCGAACAGGTCCTTGAAGCCGTGCTTCAGCGTGGCACCGAAGTTGCCGGTGCCGCGGAAGAAGGCGAACAGCGGGCGCTGGGTGACGAGGATGAAGATCAGGAACAGCGTGGCCCAGAACGCCGACAGCGCGGGCGAGAGTTGCTCGACCATCAGGTTCCAGATCAGCGCCGCGACGGGCAGCAGGAAGTGCAGGCCGGACTTCAGGGTCGGGCCGATCTCCGGCAGGTACTCCATGGTCTCGCCAGGCTTGTCCATGTGCAGCTCGGGATACTTTGCCGCGAAGCGCACGATGGCGACATAGGCGCCAAGCATCAGCGCGCCCATCACCAGGAAGGCACTCTCGCCGAGCACGGTCTTGGCCCATCCCAGGCCCCAGTAGATGGCCGCGGAAAGGATCACCAGGCCGGACACGGTCATCGTCGTCGTCACCGCGACCCGCTGCCAGGGCAGGGGCTCACGCCGCGGCAGGCCCTGCAGGTTCATCTTCAGCGCCTCGAGGTGCACGATGTAGTACAGCGCGATGTAGGAGATCAGCGCCGGCACGATCGCGTGCTTCATCACCTGCACGTAGGTGATGCCCACGTACTCCACCATCAGGAACGCGGCTGCGCCCATCACCGGCGGCATGATCTGGCCGTTGACCGAGGAGGCCACCTCGACCGAGGCGGCCTTGTCCGCGCGGTAGCCGACACTCTTCATCAGCGGGATGGTGAAGGTGCCGGTTGTGACGACGTTGGCGATCGACGAACCGGAGATGAGGCCGGTGCTGGCCGAGGCGACGACGGCGGCCTTGGCCGGGCCGCCGCGCATGTGGCCGAGCAGGGCGATGGCCGACTTGATGAAGTAGTTGCCCGCCCCCGCCGTCTCGAGCAGGGCGCCGAACAGTACGAACAGGAAGATGAAGCTGGTTGACACGCCCAGCGCCACGCCGAACACGCCTTCGGTCGTCAGCCACAGGTGGCTCATGCCCTTGGCGAGCGAGGCACCGCGGTGGGCAATGACCTCGGGCATGTACGGGCCGAAGAAGATGTAGCCGAGGAAGACCACGGCGAGGATCACCATCGGCAGGCCGAGCGCGCGGCGGGCGGCCTCCAGCAGCAGGGTCAGGCCGACGACGGATGCCACCAGGTCGGTGGTGGTCGGCATGCCCGGACGGCCCGCGAGTTCCTTGTAGAAGATGAACAGGTAGGCCGCGCAGAAGGCGCCGGCCGCGGCGAACAGCCAGTCGACGACGGGAATGCGGTCACGCGGCGAGCGCTTGAAGGCCGGATAGGCCGCGAAGGCGAGGAAGACGGCAAAGCCGAGGTGGATCGCGCGTGATTCGGTGTCGTTGAACACGAACACGCCGAGCGAGAAGGGCAGGGGCGAGGCGATCCAGAGCTGGAACAGGGACCAGGCCAGGGCAACGACCAGCAGCAACTGGGCGGTGAAGCCGGTGGGCTTGCGACCCCCTGTGTCCGCTTCAGCCACGATCTGCTTGAGTTGTTCGTCGGTCAGCTCGATGCTGCGCGTATCTTTGTTGTCAGGGCCGGCCATGCGCCACCTCCCTCATTGTGTGTTGCTGGGTCGAACACGAAAAACGGCGAAGGGCTGATGGCCCGCCGCCGTTTCACAGAAAGTCGCGCCGCCCGTGTCGCGGGCGGCGCGCGGCGGAATTACATCCAGCCCTTTTCCTTGTAGTACTTCACCGCGCCATCGTGCAGCGGGGCGGACATGCCGTTCTTGATCATGTCCTTCGGCTCGAGGTTGGCGAAGGCCGGGTGCAGCTTCTTGAAGTCCTCGAAGTTCTCGAACACCGCCTTCACCAGGGTATAGACCGTGTCGGCCGGCACCTTGGACGAGGTCACGATGCTCGCCACGACGCCGAAGGTCTTGGTGGCTTCGGGGTTGTTGGCGTACATGCCGGCCGGGATGGTCGCGGGTGCGAAGTAGGGGTACTGGGCCAGGATCTTGTCCACGCCCGGGCCGGTGATCGACACCAGCTTCGCGCCGCAGGTGGTCGTGGGGTCCTGGATGTTGGCGGCCGGGTGGCCGACGACGAAGGCGAAGCCGTCGATCTTGTTGTCGCACAGGGCGGCGCCGTGCTCGTCGGGCTTCAGTTCCGAGGCGAGCGAGAAGTCGGCGAAGCTCATGCCCATCGCCGGCAGCAGCACTTCGAGCGTGGCGCGCTGGCCCGAACCCGGGTTGCCGATGTTGAAGCGCTTGCCCTTGAAGTCCTCCATCTTGGTGATGTTGGCTTCCTTGCGCGACAGCACGGTCAGCGGCTCGGCATGCAGCGAGAACACCGAGCGCAGGTCGGGGAAGGCGCCGCCGTCCTTGAACTGGACTTCGCCCTTCAGTGCGTTGTACTGGATGTCGGACTGCGACACGCCGAAGTCGAGCTCGCCGGCCTTGATGGTATTGACGTTGTAGACCGAGCCGCCGGTGCTCTCGACCGAGCAGCGGATGCCGTGCTGGGCGCGATCCTTGTTCATGAGGCGGCAGATGGCTCCGCCCGCCGCGTAGTAGACGCCGGTGACGCCACCGGTACCGATCGTGACGAACTTTTGTTGGGCCTGCGCGGGCGTGGCGCCGAGCGTTCCGAAAAGGGCGAAGGCGGCGGCCAGAGCGGTGATTTTCTTCATCTGTTCATCCTCGGAAAGGAAGTGTCTGAGTTGTCGCGTCGCGCCTGCGCAGCCGCCTGTGAGCGCGCTTTGGCGTGTGGAGGCGGTTCCGTGGCTGGACGACAGGCGGAGGATTGCATAGGTCGACTGGATTTGTCAGCTTCGGGTAGTCCGCAATAAGTGCGGAGTCCGGGCAAAGGAGAGCCCAGGCCGGGTGGACGCAGTGCCGATCAGGCGGTAAGGTCGATCGCTGCGGGTCGTCGTGCCCGCGTGATCGCGGCACTGCTTTCCGCGCCCCGGTGCGGGCGGAGCATGGGCCGCGCCGTCCGCCCCTCGATTGCCTGAACGCCATGCATCTCGCCGATCCCCGCTTCACCGATCCCGCTGCGCCCGTGTTGCGCGACGCGCTGGGTACCCTGCATCAGTCTGCGGGCTCGTCTGCGCGCATCGTCTCGCTCGTGCCCTCGCTCACGGAACTCCTGTTCGAGCTGGATCTCGGGGCACAGGTGGTGGGACGCACGGGATTCTGCATCCATCCGCGCGAAGCCCTGCGTGCCGTGCCCAAGGTCGGTGGAACGAAGGACGTGAAGATGGACCGCATCCGCGAACTGGCGCCCACGCATGTGATCGCGAACATCGACGAGAACCGGCGCGAAACCATCGATGAGCTTGCGGCCTTCGTGCCCAATATCGTGGTCACGCATCCCTGTGGGCCGCGCGACAACCTCGCGTTGTTCGACCTCTTTGGCGGGCTGTTCGGGCGCGAACGCGCCGCGCAGGCGCTCGCGGCCGATCTGCGTGCTGCGCTGGGCGAGGCGGAAGCAGTGAGGGCAGCGCTGCCGGCGGAGCGTGTGCTGTATCTCATCTGGCGCGAGCCATGGATGACGGTCGCGCGCGACACCTATGTGTCGGCCATGCTCGCGGAGGTCGGCTGGACCACCTTGCCCGGTGTACACGGCGGTGTCAGTGGTGCCGGGCGCTATCCGGCCTTCGATTGGTCGGCGGGCTGGCTCGGCGACGTGGAGCGCGTGTTCCTGTCGAGCGAGCCCTATCACTTCCAGTTGCGTCATGCCGACGAGGTGACGGCGCTGAGTGGCCGTCCGGCGACATTGATCGACGGCGAGATGGTGTCGTGGTATGGCAGCCGGGTGGTTGCCGGCTTGCGCTATCTGGCGGGGCTGCGTCGGCAGTTGGTCGATTTCGCGCGCTAGTCGTCCGCCAGCTGCGCGACGAGGCGTTCGGGCGTCAGGACAGTGAAGCGGTCGCGCACGAGTCGGTGTCGGGCCAGTTTCAGCAGGGCCTTGTCGCGCGTGACGAGATGGCTCGCGCCGGCGTCACGGGCGATCTCGAGGAACTTCTGGTCGTCGCCGTCCCGGCAGGCGGGCAGTGCTGCGGCATCGGCCGGCGGTGTGTCCGGTAGCAGGCTCAGGCGTACGCGATAGGTTTCGTGCAATAGCGCCTGGGTGGCAGGCTCGAGGCGAAACTGCGGGTAGCCGAGCACGATGCGCAGTTCGTCGAGCGCATCCGCCCGGCCGTGCAAGGAGCAACGGCCGTCCTCGATGAACGCGCGCAGCGGGGCCAGGCGCGGATCGCAGAACATCCACAGCGCGAGGACGGTGTTGGTGTCGAGGACGAGCCTGGCGGTCATGTCGGCGGAGGTGGGAAAAAAAGAAAAAGGTTCTTCGCGCGATCTGGGGGTAGTAGTGGTTGACGGTTCTGAGGTTGGTAGATTGGCAGTCGCCAAACAAACCGATCCCCTTCCTCTTCCCCGTCATGTGCGATGCTATGTTGGGCGTGGTCTTCTGGGAAGGCCGCCTCGTCGATTCATGCCAGGAGCGAGCCGACGGTTCGCTGCTTCTCACCCTCTCTGAAGACCCCTCACACCGCCCGCGATGTGGGCGCTGCGGTAGCGACGGTGTTCTGCTCCACGAGCGCCGGCGACGCCGGGTGCGCGATCGAGACTGGTTCGATCGACGCGTCTGGCTGGATGTGCCGATTCGCCGCCTCGACTGTTACCAGTGTGGCGCACGGGCGGCCGAGCGCCTGAGCTGGCTCGACACGGGTGAGCGCATCACACACCGATTACGCGCCTGGATCGAGGCGCTGGTGCAGATCCTGCCGATCGCCCACGTCGCCCAACTCACGGGCTTGCACTGGCACACCATCAAGCGCATCGACCATCGGCGTCTGCAGACCCGGTATGGCGCTTTCGATGCGCAGGGCGTGCGTCGGTTGGTGATGGACGAGTTCGCGCTGCACAAGGGGCACCGCTACGCGACGGTGATCATGGATGCTGAACGTATGCGCGTGTTGTGGGTCGGCGAAGGCAACAGCCGCGAGGCGATCCGGCCCTTCTTCGAATTGCTGGGCAAAGAGGGCTGTCAGCACATCGAGGCGGTCGCAATGGACATGAACACCGCCTTCGATCTGGAGGTGCGCGCCCATTGCCCGAACGCCGAAGTCGTCTATGACTTGTTCCATGTCGTCGCCCGCTTTGGTCGGGAGGTCGTCGACCGGGTGCGCGTCGATCAGGCCAATGCCTTGCGCAGTGCGCCCGCACAACGTCAGGTCATCAAGCGCTCGCGCTGGTTGCTGCTGCGCAACCGCGACAACCTGGGCAACGAGCAGGCGGTCAAGCTCGAGGAACTGCTGGCGGCCAACGCACCGCTGGCTACCGTCTATCTGCTGAAGACCGCCATCAAGGAAATCTGGTTTGCGCCATCGGTCAGAGACGGCGCCCGAAGATGGAAAGACTGGTACCGCTTGGCGATCGAAAGCGGCATCGCGCCGGCGATCGCCTTTGCAAAGCGACTCCGAAAGTACCGGCGTGGCATCCTCGCCTCAGCCATCTTTCCCTTGAACACCAGCATTCTCGAGGGCGTCAACAACCGCATTAAGGTCATCAAGCGTATGGCCTACGGGTTCCGGGATTCAGCCTATTTCTTCCTGAAGATCAAGGCCGCCTTCCCCGGAAAGGCGCGATGAACCAAGAAAAAGGGGAGGGTCACCCCTCCCCTGCCTGTAGAGCCGGCGCCTGTCAGGCAGCGGCTTTCTTGGCGTCGATGCGGATCTTGACGAAGGTGCCCGGCGCGTCTTCCAGCACCTTGAGCTTGCCCTTCGCCGGATCGCGCGGCTCGGTCTGCTCGCTGTCCATGGCGGTCAGCCAGGCCTGCCAGTCAGTCCACCACGAGCCGGCGTTCTGCTGCGCGCCGGCCAGCCAGTCGTCGGGCGTGGCGGGCAGCTTGGCGGCCGGGTTGATCCAGAAGCCGTACTTATTGGCCGCCGGCGGGTTGACGATGCCAGCGATGTGGCCAGAGCCACCGAGCACGAAGCGGACCGGGCCGCCGAAGTTGCGGGCACCTGCGTAGGTGCTCTTCCACGGCGCGATGTGGTCTTCGATGGTCGAGATGAAGTAGCACGGGGTCTTGATCTTGCCCAGGTCGATCGCAACACCGTCGATGGTGATGCCGCCCGGCTCGACGAGGCGGTTCTCCATGTACAGCTTGCGCAGGTAGAAGCTGTGCATCTTCGCCGGCATGCGGGTGGAGTCCGAGTTCCAGTACAGCAGGTCGAACGGGAACGGGTCCTTGCCGAGCAGGTAGTTGTTGACCACGAAGGACCAGATCAGGTCGTTGGCACGCAGCATATTGAAGGTGCCGGCCATTTCCGAGCCTTCGAGGTAGCCGCGCTCGAACATCTTCTTCTCGAGGCTGGACACCTGCCCTTCGTCGATGAACACACCGAGTTCGCCCGGGTCGGTGAAGTCGGTCATCGTGGTGAAGAAGGTGGCGGCCGAGATGCGGTTGGCCTGGCGCTTGCCGGCCAGGTAAGCCAGCGTGGTGGCGAGCAGGGTGCCGCCCAGGCAGTAGCCGGCGGCATTGACCGACTTCTCGCCGGTCTGCTGCTCGATGGCGTCCAGCGCGGCGATGATGCCTTCCTGCACGTAGGATTCGAAGGTCTTCTCGGCGTGACGCTCGTCGGGGTTCACCCACGAGATCACGAACACGGTGTGACCCTGGTCCACGCACCACTTGATGTAGGAGTTCTTTTCGCGCAGGTCGAGGATGTAGAACTTGTTGATCCAGGGCGGCACGATCAGCAGCGGCTTCTTCAGCACCTTGTCGGTGCTGGGCGTGTACTGCAGCAGCTGCATCATGTCGGTCTGGAACACGACCTTGCCCGGCGTCGTGGCGACGTTCTTGCCCAGCTCGAAGGCCGTGGTGTCGGTCATCTTGACGCGCAGGTTGCCGCCGCCGTCCTCGACGTCGCGCAACAGGTTGTTGAGGCCCTTCAGCAGGTTCTGGCCGTGGCTCTTGACCGTTTCGCGGAAGACCTCGGGGTTGGTCATGGCGAAGTTGGACGGCGACAGGGCGTCGATGTACTGGCGCGTGTAGAAGTTGACCTTCTTCTGCGTCTGCTCGTCCAGGCCGTCCACGCAGCACACGGTGTCATGGATGTGGCGCGCGGCGATCAGGTAGGACTGCTTGATGAAGTCGAACAGGAAGTGCTGTTCCCACTCCTCGTCCTTGAAACGCTTGTCGGACTTCTCGGGGGCGGCGATCGGCGCGGCGTTGAGGCCGGCAAAACGCATCATCGAGTGCTGCCACAGCGAGAAGTAGTCCCACACCAGGTTCATCTGCGCCTGGGCGAGCTTGTAGGGGTTGGACAGCAGCTTG
Organism: Thauera humireducens; assembly: GCF_001051995.2. NCBI lineage: Bacteria > Pseudomonadati > Pseudomonadota > Betaproteobacteria > Rhodocyclales > Zoogloeaceae > Thauera > Thauera humireducens. Next base: position 3,603,238 of record NZ_CP014646.1, read on the forward strand.
GCCATCATGTCCATGAAAGCCTGGGCGATGCCCAGTTCGTCGGCCGGGGCGGCGATGCCCTTCTTCAGCTGGCGATTGACGTGATCGCTGATCAGGTGCGAGGCGCGGCGCGCGACTTCCGCGTAGGTCTTGGCGACTTCCTGCGGATCGGGCAGTTCGGCGTGAGGGGTTTCGTTCGAGGGTGCAGCCATGTTGTTTGAACTCCTGGTTGGCGACCGGTGGGTCTCTCTCAATTGATATTGACGAAACGGGTCAGACCATCCGCGCCGACCTCCCGGCGAAGCGCGCCCCGCTTCTCCAGATGGTTGAGGTGAGCAATCGCCTCCCCCATGGCGAACATGACCTGATGGGTATCGAGCTCGCGCGGAAACAGTGTCGCCAGCAGTTCTCCAGCCGCTTTTGCTGCACTGCACTCAGCCAGCAGCGCGTCGCAACGCTCGCGGTGGTGGGCGACGAGTTGTTCCACTCTTGTCCGGATACCCTTGAAAGGTTTGCCGTGGGATGGTAGCACGAGCGTGTCGTCGGGCAAGTTGCAGAGTTCCCGAATGGAGTCAAGAAAGTAGCCGAGTGCGTCGTCGTGCGGCGTTGCAGCATAGACGCTGACATTGGTCGAGATGCGGGGCAGCAGCATGTCGCCCGAAATGAGCAGTCCGAGTTCGGCGCAGTACAGGCTGGCGTGTTCCGGTGCGTGGCCGTAGCCGATGATGACGCGCCAGCTGCGCCCGCCGATCGACAGCGTGTCGTCGTTGCGCAGGCGGTGGTAGCGCGAGGGCATCTCGGGGACGCCCCGGCGATAGGCGTTGCCGCGCGCGGCCAGCGCGTCGGCGCGTGCGGTGTCGAGGCCGTGAGCGCGGAACTGGGCGACCATGTCGGGTACCGCGTAGCCCGGCAGCTGGTGCCAGATCGCGTGGCCGGCGAGGTACTCGCCCAGCGTCATGTGCAGGCTGGCGCCGTCGCGCGCGGCCAGCCAGGTCGCCAGCCCGAGGTGGTCCGGGTGGTGATGGGTGACAATGATGCGGCCGACGGGCTGGGGCCTCGCGTCGAGGATCGGCGTCCACCCCGCGCGCGAACTGTCTGATCCATAGCCGCAGTCGACGATGACGCGTTCGTCGCCGTCGTCCAGCAGCCACAGGTTGATATGGTCCAGTGCGAAGGGCAGGGCCATGCGCACCCAATGGACACCGGGCGCGACTTCGAGCGTCTGCCCCTCGGCGGGCAGGTCGGGGAAGGGATAGTGCAGTACGGACATGGGACTCCCGGTGTCATGGGGCACGCGACTCGTCGATTTGCGTTGCTCAAATCGTTGAAATCTGCTTAACTTTTGCCAGTATTTGTAAGTTTTCTTATATAAAACAGTATCTTGTCGATTGCGCGGGAATTCTCCCGCGCAATCGACCTGCCGCGGATTGCAATGGGCGACGAACAAACCTACACCATCACCGAACTGGCGCGCGAATTCGACATCACGCCGCGCGCCATCCGTTTCTACGAAGACCAGGGCTTGCTCACTCCGGCGCGCGCGGGACGGGCCCGGGTCTACACCAAGGCCGATCGCACGCGGCTGAAACTCACGCTGCGCGGCAAGCGCCTCGGCCTGTCGCTGGCCGAGATCCGCGAGTTGCTCGACATGTACGGCGGCGTGCGCAATTCGGCGCAGCAGCTCGAAAGCTTCCTCAAGGTGCTGGCCGAGCGCCGCGCCGCGCTCGAGCAGCAACGCCTGGATATCGAGGCCGTGCTCCTCGAGATCGACATGCTGGAGCAGCAGTGCCATGCCTTGCTCGGTCACAACGCCGAAGGGGCGGCTGCAGCCCAGGCCGAACTGGCGCGGCACATCGACGAGGCGGGCATCGGTTGAAACGCGGGGCTTTGCCCCGTTTTTTTGACCTTAAGCTTACGTTGACGTAAACGTAAAAACAACGAAAATACCGTCACAGCGATAAGGACACCCACGGAGACACCGACCATGCGCCCGGAGATGCCGCAGTTCCAGCCCAAGGACCCAGACTACGCCGGTCGCGTCCGCGCCAGCTTCGACCTGCAGCACGCGATGGCCTTGATCGGGGCGCGGCTTGCCGTGGTCGAGCCGGGCTTCGTCGAGATCCATCTGCCGCACAAGACGGAGATCACCCAGCAGCACGGCTACATCCATGGTGGTGTGGTGGGCATGATCGCCGACTCGGCGGCAGGCTATGCGGCCAATACCCTGACGCCCTCGGACACCAGCGTGCTGACGGTGGAGTACAAGCTCAACCTCGTCGCGCCGGCCGATGGCCAGCGCCTGGTGGCGCGCGGCGAGGTCATCAAGCCGGGGCGCACGCTGATCATCACCCGCGCCGAAGTGTTCGCGATCCGCGACGAGCGCTGGACCTTGTGCGCGATCATGCAGCAGACCATCATGGCCATGCAGGGCAAGAGCGAGCGCGGGGGCTGATGCGAACCGGTTCTTCATTGCGCGCGCCGACTGACCGGAGGAACTGACATGACTGTCCGCCTGCGCGTGCTGACGGCATCCGACACGACCGAACTGGACTACGTGCGCCAGTTCTTCCGCAACTACGCCGCGTGGCTCGGGGTGGATCTGAGCTACCAAGGGTTTGCCGACGAGGTCGCGAACCTGCCCGGGGCCTACGGCGAGGCGGATGGTCGCCTGTTCTTCGCCGAGTACGAGGGGCGCCCCGCCGGCTGCGTCGGCGTGCGCCGCTTCTCGGAAGGCGTGTGCGAGATGAAGCGGCTGTACGTCGACCCCGATGCGCGCGGCCATGGCCTGGGACGCCAGCTTGCGCTGGCCGCCATTAGGGCGGCGCAGGAACTGGGCTACCGCCGCATCCTGCTCGACACCCAGCCGGCGATGCGCATCGCGATGAAGCTCTACCGCGAACTGGGCTTCACCGAGGCGCCGGCCTATTACCCGAGCCCGATCGAAGGCACGGTCTTTCTTACGCTGGACCTGTCGCAATGGTCCGAGGACGAGGTGCGCAACGAGAACCTCTTCCACCTGTTCGACTACAACCAGGCCTGGTCGCGCCAGATGCAGCAGCTCGATGCGGGCTTCTTCGAGAAGCTGTCGCACCTGCAGAGCCCGGAGTACCTGTGGATCGGCTGTTCCGATTCGCGCGTGCCGGCCAACCAGATCGTCGGCTTGCTGCCGGGCGAAGTCTTCGTGCATCGCAACGTCGCCAACGTCGTCGTGCACACCGACCTCAACTGCCTCGCCGTCATCCAGTACGCAGTGGATGTGCTGAAGGTGAAGCACATCATGGTCGTCGGTCACTACGGTTGCGGCGGCGTCAAGGCAGCGCTGGATCGCGCCCGCGTCGGACTGGTCGACCTGTGGCTGCGCCATGTGCAGGACGTGCATGTGCGCCACCTGCGGGCGGTGGATGACTTGCCGCCCGAACTGCGCCATGACCGCCTGTGCGAACTCAACGTCATCGAGCAGGTGGCCAACGTCGCGCAGACCGTCGTCGTGCAGGACGCCTGGCAGCGCGGCCAGCGCCTCACCGTGCATGGCTGGATCTATGGCCTGAAGGATGGGCTGATCCGCGACCTGGGCCTGAATGTCAGCCGCAGCGAGGACCTGATGCCGCGCTATGCCGCTGCGCTCGAAGCGCTCCAGCCCTGAGCGCAACCCACAACACCGATTCAACAGGAGAACCGCATGTCCGATCCCGTCGTCATCGTTTCCGTCGCCCGCACACCGCTGGGCGGTTTCCAGGGCGAGCTTTCCAGCCTGACCACGCCGCAGCTCGGCGCCATCGCCATCAAGTCGGCGGTCGAGCGCGCCGGCCTCAAGCCCGAGCAGGTCGAAGAGGTCATCATGGGCTGCGTGCTGCCCGCCGGTCTGGGCCAGGCGCCCGCCCGCCAGGCTGCGCTCGGCGCCGGCCTGCCGCTGTCGGCCGGCTGCACCACCATCAACAAGGTGTGCGGTTCGGGCATGAAGGCCACCATGCTGGCCCACGACCTGATCCTCGCCGGTACCAACGAGGTGATGGTCGCCGGCGGCATGGAGTCGATGTCCAACGCGCCCTACCTGCTGCCCAAGGCGCGCGGCGGCTACCGCCTCGGCCACGGCCAGATGTTCGACCACATGTTCCTCGACGGCCTGGAAGACAGCTACTCCAAGGAGAACAAGGGTCGCCTGATGGGCACCTTCGCCGAGGAATGCGCGAGCCACTTCAGCTTCAGCCGCCAGGCGCAGGACGAGTTCGCCATCGCCTCGACCACCCGTGCCCAGGCCGCGATCAACAACGGCGACTTCACCTGGGAAGTGGTGCCGGTCACCGTGTCGGGTCGCAAGGGCGACGTCGTCGTCGACAAGGACGAGCAGCCGCTGAAGGCGCAGATCGACAAGATCCCGGGCCTCAAGCCCGCGTTCAAGAAGGACGGCACGGTCACGCCGGCCAACTCGAGCTCGATCTCGGACGGCGCCGCGGCGCTGGTGCTGATGCGCAAGTCGACCGCCGACAAGCTGGGCCTGAAGCCGGTCGCGACCATCGTCGGCCATGCCACCCATGCGCAGGAGCCGGCCTGGTTCACGACGGCCCCGGTGGGCGCGATGCAGAAGGTGCTGGCCAAGGCCGGCTGGTCGACCGACGACGTCGATCTGTGGGAGATCAACGAGGCCTTCGCGGTCGTCACCATGGCGGCGATGCACGAGATGAAGCTGGCGCACGACAAGGTCAACGTCAATGGCGGCGCCTGCGCGCTGGGCCATCCGATCGGCGCCTCGGGTGCGCGCATCCTGGTCTCGCTGATCGGCGCGCTGCGCAAGCGCGGCCTCAAGCGCGGTGTCGCCAGCCTGTGCATCGGCGGCGGCGAGGCGACGGCGATGGCGATCGAGGTGGATGCCTCGGTGGGCTGCGGCGGCTGATTGCCTGTGCTTCGAACCGCCAGCCGCGCCGGGGGTTCGTTCCGCAGCCTGCGGAACGAACCCTGCGGGCTCGGGCAGTCCTCGGCGGCTTCACCAACCCCCGACACGGCCGGCTTGGCCGTGTCGCATATTGACGAGCAATGGAACGGTGCGTCCGTTCCATCAGAGGTTTCATCATGATTCTGACCCAGGAACAGGAACTCATCCGCGACTCGATGCGCGCCTTCGCGCAGGAGCGCCTCGCGCCCTTCGCCGCCGAATGGGACCGCAACCATACCTTCCCGCGCGAGGCACTGAACGAGCTCGCCGAACTCGGCGCGCTCGGCATGGTGGTGCCCGAGGAGTGGGGCGGGGCCGGCATGGACTACATGAGCCTGGTGCTGACGCTGGAAGAGATCGCGGCTGGCGACGGCGCCACCTCGACCATCGTCAGCGTGCAGAACTCGCTGCCCTGCGGCATCCTCAACCGCTTCGGCACCGATGCGCAGAAGGAAGCCTGGCTGAAGCCGCTCGCCCGCGGCGAGAAGCTCGGCTGCTTCTGCCTCACCGAGCCGCACGTGGGCTCGGACGCCTCGGCCATCCGCACTTCCGCGGTGCGCGACGGTGACGAGTGGGTGCTGAACGGCGTCAAGCAGTTCATCACCACCGGCAAGCACGCCGACGTCGCCATCGTGTTCGCGGTGACCGACAAGGCTGCCGGCAAGAAGGGCATCACCTGCTTCCTGGTGCCTGCCACTGCACCGGGCTACCAGGTCGGTCGCATCGAGGAGAAGATGGGGCAGAAGGCCTCCGATACCACGCAGATCCTGTTCGAGAACTGCCGCATCCCGGCGGACTCGGTGGTTGGTGCGGAAGGCGAGGGCTACAGGATCGCGCTGTCGAACCTCGAAGCCGGCCGCATCGGCATTGCCGCGCAGTGCCTGGGCATGGCCCGCGCCGCGCTGGAGGCGGCGGTGAAGTATGCGCAGGAGCGCGAGAGCTTCGGCAAGCCGATCTTCGAGCACCAGGCGGTGAACTTCCGCCTCGCCGACATGGCCACGCAGCTCGAGGCCGCGCGCCAGCTCGTGTGGCACGCCGCCAGCCTGAAGGATGCGGGCCGTCCGTGCCTGAAGGAGGCCTCGATGGCCAAGCTGTTTGCCTCCGAGATGGCCGAGCGCGTGTGTTCGGATGCCATCCAGGTGCACGGCGGCTATGGCTACGTCACCGACTTCCCGGTCGAGCGCATCTACCGTGACGTGCGCGTGTGCCAGATCTACGAAGGCGCCAGCGACATCCAGAAGCTGGTCATCGGGCGCGCGCTGGCAGCTTGATGCCGAGGGACGGGCGCGGCGGCATGGCGCCCCGCCCGTCCTGCAGCGCGATCGTCAGACGGGCTTGGTGTCGTGGATCTGCCGGTCGCGGCCCGACAGAAAGCCGAATACGGCCATGACGAGGGCGAGCGCGAGGCAGCCGGCCAGCGGTACGTCCCAGCTGCCGGCGGCGTCGTGCATCCAGCCGATCAGTGGCGGGCCACTGGCCGCCAGCAGATAACCGATGCACTGCGCCATGCCTGAAAGTGCGGCGGCCTGCTCGGGGCTGCGCGTGCGCAGGCCCATGAACATCAGGCTCAGCGTCACGCCGGCGCCCGCGCCAAAGCCGAAGCAGACCACCCACAGCGTTGCCAGTGACGGGTGCGCCAACAGCCCGCCGAGCGCCAGCACGATCAGCAGCGACACCGCGACCGCGATCGCCTTCTGATTGCGGCTGCGCTGGATCAGCGGGCCAAGCAGCAGGCCTGGTACGGCCGATGCGAGTTGCATCAGGCCGTGCAGCGATCCGGCGCCGGTGGCCGAATGGCCGTGCGCGAGCAGGATCGTGGGCAGCCAGCCGACGATCACGTAGTACACGAAGGAATTCAAGCCCATGAACAGGGTGACCTGCCAGGCGAGCGCCGACGTCCATACCGGCGCGGCGCGAGTCCCGGCAGTCGTCATCGCGGCCGGATGGTGCCGGCCGGACAGGCGCGTCCACCAGACGGCGAGCGCCGCGAGCGGCAGCACGATCATCGTCGCCAGCGCGCCGTCCCAGCCGAGTCCGAAACGGGTCGCCAGCGGTGTCATCGTCGCCGAGGCCAGGGCCGCCGCCACGCCCATCGTCAACGCATAGGCGCTCGTCATGCTGGGGATGCGGGTGGGGAAGTCGCGCTTGATCAGGCTCGGCAGCAAGACGTTGCCGAGCGCGATGCCGATGCCGATCGCCGCCGTGCCGGCGAAGAGACTCCACTGCGGCCCGAGTGAACGCAGGGCGATGCCGCCCGCGATCAGTACCAGTGCGGCGAACAGCACGGCTTCGAGGCCGGTGCGGCGCGCAAGGCGCGGTGCCAGCGGCGAGAAGAACGCGAAGGCAAGCAGCGGCAGCGTGGTGAGCAGGCCGGCCAGGGTGGTGTCGAGGTCGAGGGCGGGCTGCAGGATCGGCAGCAGCGGCGGCAGTCCGGTGATCGGTGCGCGCAGGTTGGCGGCGATCAGCAGGATGCCGGCGAGGATCAGGAGCAGACGGGCGTTGCGCGGGGTGGGGTGTCGTGTGTCGGTCATGTGGGGGTGTGTCCATGACGTGGTCTGGCCTGGTGCATGCGCGCCAGGCCGGTGTCGCCAGCGTTCTTCGGGTTGCGGGATGGGTTGGTCGTGGGCCGTCGTGATGCGGGCTGGCCCAAGGCGGCGCGCGGCGCGGTTCTCACGCCGGCGTGATCAGCTCCCTGACCTTCGACTCGATGAGCTCGATCAGATTGCGCTGCACCTGGGTCATCGGGCGCCGTGCGCTGACGGCCCATGACAGGTGTGTCAGCAGGCCGGGGTCGCGGATCGACCGCAGCACGAGATCGTTCTGCAGTCGCGGCGAATGAGCGTCGAATGCGCTGGCAGGGAGTATGCCGGAGCCGAGTCCGTCCGCAACCAGGTCGAGGATGGCCGGCGTGGCTTCCGCCTCGATGGTGATGTGAGGCTGCAGGCCGAGTCGCTGCATCTCGGTCTCAACGATCATCCTGATCGCATTCGGGCGGCCAGGCAGGATGAGCGGCAGCCTGGCCACCTCGCGCAGGCTCACCGGGCCGGTTTCGCTGGTCTGCCGCCTGGCCTGCAACAGGTGGAGCGATTGCGACAGCAGGGGATGGATTTCGAGGTCGGGCGAAGGCCGGGCCTGATAGAGCAGCGCGATGTCGAGGCGGCCCTGGATCACCGATTCCTGCATCGTGAAGGACAGGCCCTCGTTGATCGACAGGATGGCGTCGGGCATCAGTTCGCGGAAGGCATGCGTCAGCGGCACCGTGAGTACGCGCGAGACGCTGGGGGGCATGCCCACCGCCACCCGCCCGACCTCCCCGCCGCGCGCGCGCGCCAGCTCCTCGCGGACACGCTCGATCTGGTGCAGCACGCCGCGGCCGTGTTCGAGCAGGATCTTGCCGGCCTCGGTGGTCGTCACGCCGCGTCCATTGCGCAGCAGCAGCGGTTGGCGCAGTTCGATCTCGAGCTGGCGGATCTGCCGGCTGAGTGCCGGCTGTGCGATGTCCAGCGCGATGGAGGCACGGGTGAAGCTGCCCAGTTCGGCGACGTGGACGAAGTACTCGATCTGCTTGATATCCATTTCCGATCGACGCTATTTATTATCCCTTCTATGATTCTATATCAAAATGCGATAGCAGATAGAGTCAGTCCATCCTATTGAACAGAGGGGGGTGGTTCCAGAATTGGCGGCATGCAAACACCCATTCCCACCCTGTTCATGCGCGGCGGCACTTCGCGAGGCCCGTTCTTCCGGGAAAGCGATCTGCCTGCGGATGTTGCGACGCGCGATCGAGTCCTGCTTGCCGTGATGGGGTCGCCCGACCGCCGTCAGATCGACGGTCTGGGCGGCGCCAATCCGCTGACGAGCAAGGTCGGCATCGTGCGCCCCGGCTCCCGGCCGGGCGTGGATCTGGACTTCCTGTTCGCGCAGTTGCAGCCCGAGAAGGACACGGTCGACACCACGCCCAACTGCGGCAACATGCTGGCGGCCGTCGTGCCCTTCGCGCTCGAGACGGGCATGGTCCGCGCGCAGGGCGAGGAATCCACTTTCCGCGTGCTGACCCTCAATACCGGCATGGCTTGCGACATCACCGTGCAGACCCCCGGTGGCCGGGTGAGCTACGAGGGTGACGCCCGCATCGACGGTGTACCGGGTAGCTCGGCGCCGATCAAGATCAATTTTCTTGATACCGCAGGTTCGGTCTGTTCCGGTCTGCTGCCCACCGGCAAGGTGCGCGACGTCATCGATGGCGTCGAGGTGACCTGCATCGACAACGGCATGCCGTTGGTGATCTTTCGTGCCGCCGACGTCGGCCGTACCGGCTACGAGAGCGTGGCCGAGCTGAACGCCGACACCGAACTCAAGGCGCGCATCGAACGCCTGCGCATTGCCTGCGGCCATGCGATGGGCCTGGGCGACGTGAGCGCCAAGAACTACCCCAAGATGACACTGGTTGCGCCGCCGCGCGACGGCGGCAGCCTGACCACGCGCAGCTTCATCCCGCATGTTTGCCACGACGCCATTGGCGTGCTTGCCGCGGTGACCGTCGGCACGGCCTGTGTGCTGCGCGGCTCGATCACCGAAGGCATCGCCGTGGTGCCCGAAGGCCTGGCGCGCACCGTGTCTGTGGAGCACCCGACCGGCGAGTTCTCGGTCGAGCTGGAACTGGATCCGGCCGATCCGCAAAACGTTACCCGCGCTGCGCTGTTGCGCACCGCGCGCCTCATCATGCGCGGCGAAGTCATGGTGCCGGCATCCATCTGGAAAGGAGACAAGCAATGATCATCGACATCCACGGTCACTACACGACGGCGCCGAAGGCGCTGGAAGACTGGCGCAACCAGCAGATCGCCGGCCTGAAGGACCCCTCGGTCGCACCCAAGGTCTCCGACCTGAAGATCAGCGATGACGAACTGCGCGAGACCATCGAGAAGAACCAGCTGCGCCTGATGAAGGAGCGCGGCTCGGACCTGACGATCTTCTCGCCGCGCGCCAGCTTCATGGCCCACCACATCGGCGACTTCAACACCAGCGCGACCTGGTCGGCGATCTGCAACGAGCTGTGCTATCGCGTCTCGCAGCTGTTTCCGGACCACTTCATCGGCGCCGCCATGCTGCCGCAGTCGCCCGGTGTCGACCCGAAGACCTGCATCCCCGAGATCGAGAAGTGCGTCAATGAATACGGTTTCGTCGGCATCAACCTGAACCCGGACCCCTCCGGCGGCCACTGGACCAGCCCGCCGCTGCACGACCGTCACTGGTACCCCATCTACGAGAAGATGGTCGAGCTCGACATCCCGGCCATGGTGCACGTGTCGACCAGCTGCAACGCCTGCTTCCACACCACCGGCGCGCACTACCTCAACGCGGATACGACCGCCTTCATGCAGTGCCTGACCAGCGACCTGTTCAAGGACTTCCCGACGCTGAAGTTCGTGATTCCGCACGGCGGCGGCGCGGCGCCCTACCACTGGGGCCGTTTCCGCGGCCTGGCGCAGGAACTGAAGAAGCCGCTGCTCACCGAGCACCTGCTGAACAACATCTACTTCGACACCTGCGTGTACCACCAGCCCGGCATCGACCTGCTGACGAAGGTCATCCCGGTCAAGAACGTGCTGTTCGCCTCCGAGATGATCGGTGCGGTGCGTGGCATCGACCCCGAGACCGGCCACTACTACGACGACACCAAGCGCTACATCGAGAGCGCCAACCTGACCGCCGAAGAGCGCCACATGATCTACGAAGGCAACGCCCGCCGCGTGTATTCGCGCCTGGATGCCGCGCTGAAGGCCAAGGGCCTGTAAGAGGAGAGGGGAAGATGACGCAACTGAACCAGCTCGGCATCGTCAAGCGCAACATCGTCCGCGCCGACAAGGCAGCGGTCGAAAAGCTGTCGCGCTTCGGCGTCGCCACCATCCACGAGGCCATGGGCCGCGTCGGCCTGATGAAGCCCTACATGCGTCCGGTCTACACCGGCGCCAGGATGTGCGGCACCGCCGTCACCATCCTGCTGCAGCCGGGCGACAACTGGATGATGCACGTCGCCGCCGAACAGCTGCAGGAAGGCGACGTCGCCGTCGCCGCGTGCACCACCGACAACGCCGACGGCTTCTTCGGCGACCTGCTCGCCACCTCGTTCAAGGCGCGCGGCGCGCGCGGCCTGATCATCGATGGCGGCGTGCGCGACGTGGCCGATCTCGAGCAGATGGGCTTCCCGGTGTTCGCCAAGGCCATCCACGCCAAGGGCACCATCAAGGCCACGCTCGGCTCGGTGAACGTGCCGGTGGTGTGCGCCGGTGCGCTGGTCAATCCGGGTGACGTCGTCATTGCCGACGTCGACGGCGTGGTCGTCGTGCCCGCCGCCATCGCCCAGCAGGTGGCCGATGCCGCCGAGAAGCGCGAGTCCTTCGAAGGCGAGAAGCGCGAGAAGTTCGCTGCCGGCGTGCTCGGCCTCGACCTCTACAAGATGCGCGAGCCGCTGGAAAAGGCCGGCCTCAAGTACATCGACTGAGGTTCAGCCGCCGACTACAAAAAGGGACGGTCCGACCGGCGCCGGCTGCAGCGCACCGGCGGGCCCCACCCCCAGCCACAACAGAGAGAACACCAGAGGACACGCATGCAATTCGAAAAGACCCCCGGCTGGCTCGATTGGTACGCCGGCCCGAGCAAGCCCCGCTTCACGCTGCCGGCCGGCGCGGTGGATGCGCACTGCCATGTGTTCGGCCCCGGCGCGGAGTTTCCCTACGCCCCCGAACGCAAGTACACCCCCTGCGACGCGAGCAAGGCGCAGCTCTTCGCGCTGCGCGACCACCTCGGCTTCGCCCGTAACGTGGTCGTGCAGGCCACCTGCCACGGCGCCGACAACCGCGCCATGGTCGATGCGTGCAAGGCTTCGAGCGGCAGGGCGCGCGGGGTCGCCACGGTGCGTCGCAGCATCACCGACCAGGAACTGCAGGACCTGCACGCCGCCGGCGTGCGCGGCGTGCGCTTCAACTTCGTCAAGCGCCTGGTGGACTTCACGCCCAAGGACGAACTGCTCGAGATCGCCAACCGCATCGCCCCGCTGGGCTGGCACGTGGTGATCTACTTCGAGGCGGTCGACCTGCCCGAGCTGTGGGACTTCTTCACCGCGCTGCCCACCACCGTGGTCGTCGACCACATGGGCCGCCCGGACGTCTCCAAGCCGATCGACGGTCCGGAGTTCGAGCTGTTCGTGAAGTTCATGCGCGAGAACTCCAACGTCTGGTCCAAGGTCAGCTGCCCCGAGCGCCTGTCCGTCACCGGCCCCAAGGCGCTGGACGACGAGCAGAATGCCTACCGGGACGTCGTGCCCTTCGCCCGCCGCATCGTCGAGCAGTTCCCCGACCGCGTGCTGTGGGGTACCGACTGGCCGCACCCCAACCTGAAGGACCACATGCCCGACGACGGCCTGCTGGTCGACTTCATCCCGCACATCGCGCCGACCGCCGAACTGCAGCGCAAGCTGCTGGTCGATAACCCGATGCGTCTCTACTGGCCGGAGGAGTGCTGATCATGGCTTTGGACAAACCTTACCTGGACATTCCCGGCACGATCATTTTCGATGCCGAGCAGTCGCGCAAGGGCTACTGGCTCAACCAGTTCTGCATGTCGCTGATGAAGGCCGACAACCGCGCCCGCTTCAAGGCGGACGAGCGCGCCTATCTCGACGAATGGCCCATGACCGAGGAGCAGAAGCAGGCCGTGCTGGCGCGCGACCTCAACTGGTGCATGCGCACCGGCGGCAACATCTACTTCCTCGCCAAGATCGGTGCCACCGACGGCCTGAGCTTCCAGCAGATGGCGGGCAGCATGACCGGCATGACCGAAGAGGAATACCGCGACATGATGATCAAGGGCGGCCGTTCGCCCGAGGGCAACCGCTACCTGGGCGAAGACGGTGACGCCCAGCCGCAGCACCAGCCGCAAGGTGCGGCGGGCAAGAACAAGGGAGCCTGACAGCATGGCCAAGATTTCCGCATCGGTTTACACCTCGCACGTGCCGGCCATCGGTGCCGCCATCGACCTCAAGAAGACCGGCGAGGCCTACTGGCAGCCGCTGTTCGCCGGCTACGAGTACTCGAAGGAATGGATGAAGGAGAACACGCCCGACGTGATCTTCCTCGTCTACAACGACCACGCCACGGCCTTCAGCCTGGACATGATCCCGACCTTCGCCATCGGCACCGCCGCCGAGTTCATCCCGGCCGACGAAGGCTACGGCCCGCGTCCGGTGCCCAAGGTCATCGGCCATCCGGAGCTCGCCTCGCACATCGCGCAGAGCGTGATCCAGGACGATTTCGACCTCACCATCGTCAACAAGATGGAAGTCGACCACGGCCTCACCGTGCCGCTGTCGCTGATGTTCGGCGAGCCCGAGGCCTGGCCATGCAAGGTCATCCCCTTCGCGGTCAACGTCGTGCAGTATCCGGTGCCGTCGGGCCGCCGCTGCTTCCAGCTCGGCCAGGCCATCCGCAAGGCGGTGGCGTGTTTCGACGACGACATCAAGGTGCAGATCTGGGGCACGGGCGGCATGAGCCACCAGCTTCAGGGCGCGCGTGCCGGCCTGCTCAACCGCGAGTGGGACAATGCCTTCCTGGATCGCCTGATCGCCGACCCGGCGGGGCTGTCCGAAGTGCCGCACATCGAGTACGTTCGCGAGGCCGGCTCCGAAGGCATCGAGCTGGTGATGTGGCTGATCGCACGCGGCGCGATGAGCGACATCCAGGGCGGTCCGGCGCCCACGGTCAAGCACCGCTTCTATCACATTCCCGCGTCCAACACGGCCGTGGGCCACCTGATCCTGGAGAACAACTGATGAGCAAGACGATCAAGGTCGCACTCGCCGGTGCCGGCGCATTCGGCATCAAGCACCTGGACGGCATCAAGAACATCGACGGCGTCGAAGTGGTTTCGCTGATCGGCCGTGACCTGGAAAAGACCCGCGAAGTCGCCACGCAGTACAAGGTCGGCCACGTCACCAATGACCTCGCCGAGACCCTGGCGCTGCCCGAGGTCGATGCGGTGATCCTGTGCACTCCGACGCAGATGCACGCCGACCAGTCGATCCAGTGCCTGAAGGCCGGCAAGCACGTGCAGGTCGAGATCCCGCTCGCCGACACGCTGAAGGGCGCCGAGGAAGTCGCGCGCCTGCAGAAGGAAACCGGCCTGGTCGCCATGGTCGGCCACACGCGCCGCTTCAACCCCAGCCACCAGTGGGTGCACAACAAGGTCAAGGCGGGTGAGTTCAATGTCCAGCAGATGGACGTGCAGACCTATTTCTTCCGCCGCACCAACATGAACGCGCTGGGCCAGCCGCGCAGCTGGACCGACCACCTGCTGTGGCACCATGCGGCCCACACCGTCGATCTGTTCGCCTATCAGGCCAACAGCCCGATCGTGCAGGCCAATGCCATCCAGGGCCCGATCCACCCGACGCTGGGCATCGCGATGGACATGTCCATCCAGCTCAAGGCCGCGAACGGCGCCATCTGCACGCTGTCGCTGTCCTTCAACAATGACGGCCCGCTCGGCACCTTCTTCCGCTACATCGGCGACACCGGCACCTACATCGCCCGCTACGACGACCTGTTCAACGGCAAGGAAGAGAAGATCGACGTCTCCAAGGTCGACGTGTCGATGAACGGCATCGAGCTGCAGGACCGCGAGTTCTTTGCCGCCATCCGCGAAGGCCGCGAGCCGAACTCGAGCGTGCACAAGGTGCTGCCGTGCTACCAGGTGCTGCACCAGCTCGAGCAGCAACTGAACGCCGCCTGAGCCCGATGCATCGCGCCTGATCCGTCCCGATCAGGCTTTCCGGCTCCATCCTCACGGCTGGAGCCGTTGTCATTTTCTGCAGGAGCCCCGCATGCAACAACGCAAACTCGGTCCCTTCCAGGTCGGCGCCATCGGCCTGGGCTGCATGAACCTGAGCCACGCCTATGGCGTGCCGCCTTCGCCCGAAGTGGGCGAAGCCGTGTTGCTGCGGGCGCTGGAACTGGGCGTGACGCACTTCGACACCGCCGCGCTGTACGGCTTCGGCGCCAACGAGACGCTGGTGGGCCGTGTGCTGGGCAAGCACCGTTCGCGCTACACGCTGGCGAGCAAGTGCGGCATGACCGGCGTGGATGGCAAGCGCGTCATCGACGGCCGTCCCGCGACCATCAAGCGCACCTGCGAAGAGGCGCTGCAGCGCCTGCAGACCGACGTCATCGACCTGTACTACCTGCACCGCTGGGACAAGGTGGTGCCGATCGAGGACAGCATGGGCGCGATGGCCGACCTGGTGCGCGAGGGCAAGATCCGCAGTATCGGCCTGTCCGAGGTGTCGGCCGATACCCTGCGCCGCGCGCATGCGGTGCACCCGGTCGCGGCGCTGCAGACCGAATATTCGCTGTGGACGCGCAACCCCGAGATCGCGGTGCTCGACGCCTGCCGCGAACTGGGCGTCTCCTTTGTCGCCTTCAGTCCGGTGGCGCGCGGTTTCCTCGCCGGCGCGCTGACCGATCCGGCGCAGGTCGCCGCCTTCGAGGCCAAGGACATCCGCCGCGCGATGCCGCGCTTCCAGAGCGCGCATTTCGCTGCCAACCTGCGACTGCTCGACGGCTACCTCGGGCTCGCGCGCGAGGCCGGCTGCACGCCCGCGCAACTGGCGCTGGCCTGGTTGCTGGCCAAGGGTACGGACATCCTGCCGATTCCCGGCACGACCAGCCTCGCGCACCTGGAAGAGAACCTGAAGGCCGCCGACGTCGCGCTGGCGCCCGACCTCGTCGCGCGGCTCGAGGCCCTGATCAACGCCCGGACCGTCTCCGGCCCGCGCTACCCGGCCGCCACGCAGGTCGAGATCGATACCGAAGAATTCGCTGCGTGAGCGGTGCCGCGGACAACGACTCCCTCTACGGTTCCGTCATCCACCCGGATGCGGAGCCGGTTCCCTCGACCCCCGCGCCGCCTCCCCGCGGCCGGGGGTTCTTTTTGAATCCCTGACCTGCGTGCCGGTCGCAAGCCCGGCCGCCGGAGCCTGACGTGCTCGACATCCTCGCCATCACCACCCCGGTCTTCATCCTGATCGGCCTCGGCTTCGGCGCCGTGCGCCTGGGCCTGTTCTCCAAGCCCGACATGCGCGTGCTCGGCACCTTCGTCATCCGCTTCGCGTTGCCGGCGATGCTGTTCCAGGCCCTGTCGCAGCGGCCTTTCCGTGAGGTGATGAACTCCGGTTATCTGCTCGCCTATGCGCTGGGCTCGCTCGCGGCGATGGCGGCGACGGTGCTGCTGGCGCGCTGGGTGTTCAAGCGCAGCTTCCGCGACAGCGTCGTGTTCGGCATGGGGGCGTCGCTGTCGAACAGCGCGTTCATCGGCCTGCCGGTGGCGCTGCAGGTGCTGGGCCCGATCGCCACCGTGGCGATGGCGCTGACCATGCTGGTCGAGAACCTGCTGATGCTGCCGCTGGTGCTGATCCTGGCCGACAGCGCCGGCAACAGGGGCGCGAGCATCCTGCGCATCCTGCGCGACATCGCGCTCAACCTGCTGAAGAACCCGATGATCATCGCGATCGCCATCGGCTTCAGCTTCGCGCTCACCGGCATCCGCCTGCCGCAGCCGCTGTTCAAGGCGATCGACATGCTGTCGCTGGCCTCGGCCGCGATCGCGCTGTTCGTCATCGGCGGCAACCTCGCCGGCAGCACGGTGAAGGGGATGGGGCGCGAGGTCGCCCTTGTGACTGGCGGCAAGCTCCTGCTGCACCCGCTGGCGGTGTTGCTGGCGGTGTTTCTGATCCCGGGCATTTCCGCCGAGCTGCAGGCCGCAGCGGTGTTCTTCGCCTGCGTACCGATGTTCAGCATCTACGCCATCCTCGGCCAGAAGTACGGCCTGGAAGGCCTGTGCTCCGCGGTGCTGGTGATGGCGACCGTGGTCTCCTTCATCACCATCAGCGCGTTCATCTGGCTGGTGAAGGTCGGCGGGGTGATCCCGGGGCTGGGCTGAGCCCCGGGTACCGCCTCACAGCCCGGGCAGGCTGTCCTCGGGCGCGCCCCAGGCGAGCCAGCCGCCGTCGGCGACCAGGGTGCTGCCGGTGACGAAGCTGGCACGCTCGGAGGCGAGGAAGGCGATGACCTCGGCGATCTCTTCCGGGCGCGCCATCCGGCCCATCGGCGTGCGGGACAGCAGGCTGCGAGCGTTCAGCGCACCCTTCGCTTCCAGTTCGGCCACCAGCGCGGTGCGCACATAGCCCGGCGCGACGGCGTTGACGCGCACGCCGTGGCGAGCCCATTCGCAGGCCATCGAACGCGTCATGCCGACGATGCCCGCCTTCGCCGCTGCATAGGCGTTGCGCTGGGGAATGCCGGCGAAGCCCGCGATGGAGGACAGGTTGACGATGCTGCCGCAGCCCTGCGCAAGCATCACCCGACCCACCGCCTGCGACATCAGGAAGGTGCCGCGCAGGTGCACGCCGATCACCCGGTCGAAGGCGGCGAGTTGCTGATCGACCGTGGCGGCGACCTGCTCGGGGACGCCGGCGTTGTTCACCAGCATGTCGATGCGGCCGAAGCGGTCCACGACAGTGTCGACCAGCGCCGCGACATCCTCCTGCCCGGTCACGTCGGCACCCAGGCCACAGTGGCGTTCGCCCAGCGCGGCCGCACGTGCCTGCGCCGCATCCGCACGCAGGTCGGCGACGACCACATGTTCGACTTCCTGGGCCAGGCGCTGGGCCGTGGCCCAGCCGATGCCGTCGGCGCCGCCGGTGACGATCGCCACCTTGCCCTTCGTCGGTGAGCTCATGCTTCAGGTCCTCCGCAGGCTGGGCATGTCGACCATGCGGATCAGCCGCGTTTCCTGGGCGGTGATCAGGTGGCCGGAGGCAGCAAGGTACTTCGGGAAGTCGGGGTGCGTGTCGCGCGCCCGGCAACGCGCCTCGTAGTCCGCCATGCTGTCGTAGGCCCACAGATGGATGAACTGGTTCTGTGCGCCGACGAGGCTGGTGTAGAAACCGACCGGGTGACCGAGGGTCTCGAGCAGGATCGGCATCGCGAGACGGTCGAAGACCTCGATGAACTCGTTCATCTTGCGCAGCTGGATGGTGTAGATGCGGTGATCCACCAGCGGCTTGTCGAGCGGGCGGGGCAGGGCCTCAGGCAACATGGACCATCTCCTTGCGCTCGATCTGCATGGCGGGGATCTGCACCGTTTCCAGCGCACCGGCGATGTGACGGCCCGTGATGTAGCCGAAGGTCATGATCGGCCCGAGCGTGATGCCGGCGCCGGGGTAGTTGCCGCCCATCACGCTGGCGCGGTCGTTGCCCACCGAGAACAGGCCGGGGATGGGGGCGCCGGTGTCGTCCAGCACTTCGCCGACCACGCTGGTGCGGATGCCGTCGAAGGTGCCGAGATCGCCCATCACCACCTTGACCGCGTAGTACGGCCCCTTGCCGACCGGTGCGACGCAGGGGTTGGGCTTGTTTTCCGGGTCGGCCAGGTAGCGGTTGAAGGCGGTGGTGCCGCGGCCGAACTGCAGGTCGTGGCCGCCGGCCGCGCCCTGGTTGTAGGCGGCGACGGTCTTTTCCAGGCCCTCGGCATCGATGCCGGCGTTGCGTGCCAGTTCGGCCAGCGTGTCGCCCTTGATCAGGTAGCCGTTGCGGAGGAACTTGCCGACCGGCATCGGCGCGGGCTTGACATAGCCCAGGCCATACTTGCTCAGCGTGGCCTGATCGCACACCAGCCACATCGCGGTTTCCTTCTCGTCCTTGCAGGCCTCGATCATGGCGGCGCCGACGTCGTGGTAGGACTCGGACTCGTTGCAGAAGCGCTTGCCCTTGCGCGTCACACCGATGATGCCCGGCTTGTAGCGGTCGAGCAGGTGGGGAAAGACGCCGAAGCGGCCCTTGCCCAGCGGCACCCGCGACACCGGCATCCAGGCCGAGGCGTTGGGGTAGCGGATCTCGACCACGCCGCCGACCTGCTCGGCCATGCGCGCGCCGTCACCGGTGTTGCCGGCCGGCACGGGCGACAGGTGTTCGCCGCCGCGCTGCAGGTGCGGATAGGCCTTCCTGATGCGTGCGACATCGTGTGAGAAACCGCCGCAGGCCAGCACCACGCCGCGCCTGGCGGTGATGTGCACGGTATTGCCGTCCGGACCGTCGGCCAGGGCGCCCACGATGCGGCCGTCGTGCAGCGCCAGCTCCTTGGCGCCGGTGCGCGTGTAGATGGGAATGCCCAGGTCGAGGCAGGACTTGGCCAGCCGCGCGGCCAGCGCATTGCCGCTGGTGACGTTGATGCCGCGTCGGTACAGCGCCAGTTCCTTGACGTGGGTGGCCAGTCGCCGGGCGACGTAGGTGAAGGATTTCAGCGACTTGGTGGCGTTGAAGAAGTGCTTCAGGTCGGCATTGGACGAATTGAACATCATGCCGATGAAGGTGATCGTTTCCAGCGGCGGACGCAGGCGACCCATGTGCTCGCCCAGCACGCGAATGTCGAAGGGCGCGGCGAGGATCGAGCGGCCGATGTCGACCCCGCCCGGCACGGTGGGGTGGTAGTCGGGATAGAGGGTGGGGACGAATTTCACCGCGGTCTCGCGCTCGAAGAACTCGACCATCTCCGGGCCGGCGTCGAGAAAGGCCTCGGCCGCGACGGCGTCGTAGAAGGCGCCGGTCTCGTTCTTCATGTATTCGACGGCGGCCTCGCGGCTATCCGGGATGCCGGCCTTCTTCGCATGCGGGTTGCCGGGAATCCAGAGCACGCCACCGGAGAAGGCGGTGGTGCCGCCGAAGACGTCTTCCTTCTCGATCACGACCACATCGAGGCCGTGCTTCTTCGCGGTGATGGCAGTGGACAGGCCGCCGGCGCCGGAGCCGACGACGAGCAGATCGCAGCTGATCCGGCTCGGGGGAACGGGGTGGTTCATGGTCTCTTCCTTGATATGGGGGGCGGGTGCCGTTCAGGCTGCCTTGCCGGTCTGGTTGTAGCCGGGGCGCGGCACCAGATCCATCAGCATGCAGTCCATGCCGCCATCGACCAGGATCTCGGCGCCATTGACGTATGCGGCACGATCGCTGGCGAGGAAGGCGGCGACGTTGGCGATATCGACCGGCTCGCCGATGCGGCGGCTGGCAGTGACGGCCGCGCGCTTCTGCTCGAAGCCCGGTTCCTCGTAGAACTTCGCCGACAGTGCGGTACGGATCATGCCGGGGCATACCGCATTGCTGCGGATGCCCTGCGGGCCCCATTCGGCCGCCATCTGGCGCGACATCAGCAGCACGCCGGCCTTGCTCGCGCTGTAGGCGCCGCTATTGGTCTGCGGATTGAGCGCCGAGATCGAGGCGACGTTGACGATGCTGCCGCCGCCGCGTTCGCGCATGTGCGCGGCGAAACTGCGCGCGCACAGCAGATAGCCCGTCAGGTTCACGGCCAGCACCTGGTTCCAGTCGGCGAGGCTGACGTCGGCCAGCGGCGCGGCGCGCAGCAGGCCGGCATTGTTGATCAGCGCCTGGCAGGGGCCCAGTTCGCCTTGCACGCGCTGAGCGGCAGCCTGCACCGCCGCTTCGTCCGCGGTGTCGAGGGCGAGGCCGAGGGTCGTGGCACCGGCAGCGTTGAGTTGCGCCGACAGGCGCGACACGCCTTCGGCATTGAGGTCGAGCAGGACGACGCGTGCGCCTGCAGCGGCAAGGGTCTCGGCGATGGCGGCGCCGATGCCGCTGGCCGCGCCGGTCACGACGCAGACCTTGCCTTCGAGGCCGAGCCAGTTGTCGATCATGTTGGTGTCTCCCATGGGGGTCTTGGTGTGAGGCCATGTTAGGGAGGTCTATCGTCCGATCAAATCGACAAATGCTTCGGTGAGCCGGATAATTCGTGCATCGGCGGAAAGGAGTTCGATGGCGTGAAGACCCTCCCAAATTACGATCTGTATGGCACGGAGGCCAAGCCCGCGTGGCTGGATTCCTTCAGTTTCGAGTGGATTCCCGAGCGTTCCGCGCCCAATAACTGGGAAATCGACGCTCACACCCACGACGCGATGATGCAGCTGCTGTATGTCTGCAGGGGGAGCGGTGAGGCGCTGATCGACGGGACGAAATGGGCAATCGAGCCCCCGTGCCTGATCGTGATCCCGGCGCACGTGGTGCATGGCTTTCATTTCTCGCCCGAGATGGACGGGCCTGTGGTGACGGCGCCGCAGCGGCCGCTCGAGGCGCTTGCCGCCGTCGGGCGGCCGGAACTGTTGTCGGTGCTGCGCACGCCGGCGGTGATCCCGGTGGCGGAGGAGGCGCGCCATGCGGATGCGCTGATGCCGCTTTTCCTTGCGCTGGAGCAGGAGTCGCGCGCCTATGCGCCGGGGCAGATCGCCGCAGGCAGCGCACTGCTGTTGGCGCTGTTCGTGCAGATTGCGCGCATCGGCGAGAACCGCGAGGCGGGCGCCGGCGTTGAGCGCTCACGCCGCGCGGCGCGTATCGAGCGCTTCCGTGCGATGGTCGACCGCCACTTTTCCGAGCATCTGCCGGTCGAGCACTATGCGGCGGCACTGGGGGTGTCGGCGGGGCAGCTCGCACGCCTGTGTCGCGAATCGCTCGGCATGTCGCCGCTGGATGTCATCAACGCGCGCCTGATGCACGAGGCACAGCGCGAACTGGTGTATTCGACCCTCGCCGTCAAGCAGATCGCCGGCTTTCTCGGCTTCGAGGACGAGGCTTACTTCGGTCGCTTCTTCAAGAAGCACGCCGGCCGTACGCCTACGGCATTCCGCGAGCTGGCCCGACGGCAGCTGGCCGACGAGCGCTGACGCGCCCTCGTCGGCAGGCGTGCCGGCGAGGGTGGCAGTGGTCGGCGGTTCAGCCCTGCAGGCGGAAGCGGCGTACGGTTTCGCGCAGTTGCGCCGAGAGCACGGCGAGTTGGCGCGTGGCCTTGTCCACGTCGCGTGCCGAGGTGCTGTTGCGGCCGCTCATGTCCGCGATCTCGGCGATGCCGCGGGCGATGTCGCTGCTGGTCTGCGACTGTTCCTGGAGAGCGCTGGAGACGTCGCTGACAGTCTCCACCACCTTTTCCGATGCGGCGTTGATGCGGGCGATGGCCTCGCCGGCTTCGCCCGCCAGCGCGACGCTCGCTTCCACGCTGCGCACCTGGGTGTCCATCGCTTTCACCGCCGAGTCGGTGCCCGCGGTGATCTGGCCGACGATGCGGGCGATGTCCTGGGTCGATGCGGCCGTGCGCTCTGCGAGCTTGCGCACCTCGTCGGCGACGACGGCGAAACCGCGCCCCTGTTCCCCGGCGCGAGCGGCTTCGATCGCGGCGTTGAGCGCGAGCAGGTTGGTCTGGTCTGCCACTTCCTTGATCACGGTGACCACCGAGGCGATGGCCTGGCTGTGCTGGCCGAGATCACGCACGGCAGCAGACGCCTGGTTCACCGAGTCGGCGATGCGCTCGATGTCGCCGACCACGCGACGGATCACCTCGGCCCCGGTGCGCGACGCCGCGCCCGAGTCGGTTGCGATGTCCTTGGCCTCGGCGGTGAAGTTCGAGACCTGGCCGATCGAGCCGCTCATCTGGTCGATCGCGGCGGCGATCGACTCGGCGGCGCTGGACTGCTGGACGGTCGCGGCCGAGATCGTACCGGTGCTGCTGGCCAGGTTCTCGCTTGCCGAGGCGATCTGTTCGGCGTTGTTCTGGATCAGCTGCACCATGTTGCGCAGTTCCAACTGCATCGTCTGCAGGGCTGCGGTGAGGCTGCCGATCTCGTCGTCGCGCTGCACCTCGATGCGGCTGCCGAGGTTGCCGGAGGCAATGTCGTTGGCGAAGCGGCGGGCGTCGTCCAGCGGACGCATCATGAAGTTGCGCGCGAAGATCACGCCGCCGATGCCCGACAGCGTCGCGGCGGCGACGATCATCAGGATCATCAGCGTGAGCGCATCGTGGAAGTTCGCCTGCTCGGCCTCGTAGTCGCTGCGCGCCTGCTCCAGCTGGGTTTCGATCAGCTGGCGCAGGACCTCGGTGATCGGGTCCAGCGTCGGATAGAGGGTCTGTTCGGCGATGCCGTGGATCTCGAACAAGGCGTTGAGCTTCAGGCGCTCGACCATCAGGTCGACCAGGGCGTTGCCCTTTTCCATCGCGGGCTCGGCCTTGGCGATCAGGGCGCGCTCCGCCTCCGACAGATGGGTACTGGCGGTATAGGCCTTCCATTTGTCGTCGATCAGGCTGCGCGCCCGGGCCATCGTCGCGGCGGCCGTGTCGGCCTGGATGGTGCCGTCGCGCACCTTCTGCGTCGCGTCGACGATGGCCACCGCGTATTCGTCGGAGATGACCTTGAGGTCGCGCAGGGGGATCACGCGGTCGTTGTAGACCTCGTTGAGTCCGTTCAGCGTCGAGTACATGCCGCGCAGGCCGAGCAAGCCGAGCGCAACCGCCAGCACGATCTGGAAGGCGATGGCGATGTACAGCAGATTGCGTACGGAAAGGCTGCCGCTGCGGGCGGACGTATGCGTGCTCTTCATGAGTCTCCCCTGTTTATTGTTCGAGATTCCGGCGCAGGCGCGTGTGCAGCCGCATCCGCGCGGGCGGCTGATGGTAGAGGAGCCCAACGGCGCCCGCGCTCATGAAACGCGATAGCAGCTAGAACGCTTCATGCATAACACGAGCCGGTGGAGTACGAAAAAGCGCCGAACCCCGGCGGCGTGACCGGGTGTTCGGCGCGGGATCGAGGCGTGCCGGCCGCGAATTACTTCGAGTAGCTGGCCATCAATGCGGCGGCCTCGTCATGCAGGCGCTGACCGTCGAGCCCCTTCTCGTTCGTCTCCTTGATCCAGTCGCCAGCGATGCCGGCCGTCGCCGCCTTCCAGCGCTCGACCTCGGCGGAGGGCAGCACATAGACCTTGTTGCCGTTGGCAATGGTCTGGTCGCGACCGACGGTGGCCTGCGCATGCAGCACCGCCGCGGCCTGGGCCGAGAACTCGCGGCCGGTGCTGTCGTCGATGATCTTCTTCAGGTCGTCAGGCAGGCTGTCGTACTTCTTCCGGTTCATTGCGATGATGGTCGTCGCGGCCGACATGCGGTACTCGGCGTTGGCATCGAAGCTGAACCGGGTCAGCTCGTGCAGCTTGGCCGAGGGCACGGACTCCCACGGATACAGCGCGCCGTCGATCACGCCCTTGGCGATGCCCTCGGACATCTGCGGTGCCGGCATGCCGACCGGCGTGGTGCCGAGCGCGGCAAGCAGCTTGTTGCCCAGGCGCGAGGGTGTGCGCACCTTCGCGCCCTTGAGGTCCTCGAGCCGGGTCACTTCCTTGCCGTTCATGTGGAAGGCGTAGGCGCCGGGCGTCCAGGTGGCGAGCGGCTTCATGCCGGGAAACTCGTCGAGCGCGTTCTTCTGCACGAAGTCCCACATTGCGCGGGCCGTCGCCTCGGGCGTGGTGGTGAAGAAGGGCAGTTCGAACACTTCGAGCTTGGGGAAGCGGCCGGCGTTGTAGCCCGGCATGGTCCAGATCACGTCGGCCACGCCGTCGCGTACCTGCGTCAGCAACTGCGTCGGCGTGCCGCCCAGCTGCATGGCGGGGTAGATCTGGCACACCATGCGGCCCTTCGATTCGGCGGCGATCCGGTCGCACCAGGGCACGATGACATGCACGTGATAGGGGTTGGTGGTGGGCATGAAGTGGGCGAACTTCAGCGTCACTTCCTGCGCTTGCGCGGCGGCCGGGGCCAGCGCCGCAGTGGCGAGGCCGAGGGCGATGCGGCGAATCTTCATGGCGGTCTCCTGAGGACGTTGGGGGGCGCTCAGTTCGAGTACTTCTGCACCAGCGCAGCGGCTTCGTCGTGCAGCTTGCGGCCGTCGAGGCCCTTGGCGTCCATGTCCTTGATCCATTCCTGGGCGACCGGGGCGGTGGTCTGCTTCCAGCGCTTGAGCTCTTCCGGTGCGAGCTGGTAGACCGTGTTGCCGTTCTTCAGCGTGATGTCACGGCTCGCATTGCCGGCCTCGGCCAGCTGGCCCGCAGCGAAAGCGGAGACTTCGCGGCCGCGGTTGTCGTCGATGACCTTCTTCAGGTCGGCCGGCAGGCTGTCGTACTTCTTCTGGCTCATGACGAAGATCGTCGTTGCCGTGCTGAGCGCGATCTTGCCGGTCGGCTCGGCGTGGTACTTGGTCAGTTCCTGGATCTTCAGGGCGGGCACGACTTCCCACGGCAGCAGGGCGCCGTCGATCACACCCTTGGCAAGACCTTCGGTCATCTGCGGTGCCGGCATGCCGACCGGGGTGGCGCCGAGTGCGGCGAGCATCTTGTTGCCCAAGCGCGAGGGCGTGCGCACCTTCAGCCCCTTCAGGTCCTCCAGCGCATTGACCTGCTTGTTGCGGAAGTGGAGCAGGTAGGGACCGGCCGACCAGGTGGCGATCGGGCGCAGGCCGGCGAACTCGCTTGCCGCGCTGCCTTCGATGAAATCCCACAGCGCACGCGAGGTGGCTTCGTAGCTCGTGCTGAAGAACGGCAGCTCGAACACCTCGGTGATCGGGAAGCGGCCCGGCGTGTAGCCCGGCAGCGTCCACACGATGTCGGCGACGCCGTCGCGCACCTGGTTGAGCAGTTGCGGCGGCGTGCCACCGAGGCTCATTGCCGGATAAAGCTGGCATTTCATCCGGCCCTGCGACTGCGCTTCGATCTTGCCGCACCACGGCTCGATGAACTTGACGTGGGCCGGCGTCGTGGGCGTCAGGAAGTGGGCGACCTTGAGCACGACTTCCTGTGCCTGGGCGGCGCCCGGAACGAGTGCTGCGGCAGCGATACCGAGGGCGAATTGGCGGGCCTTCATGGGCGTGTCTCCTGTTTTCATGGGTTCTGGCTGCATTCGGCAACCGTTATGAAGTGAGGACATGGTAGGTCGGACGGTTTGCGGATAAAAACCACAAATCGCTCGATGAATAGGACAAAACCGGCACTCGAGCTCGGACGGACGATGCGGGCCGGGTGCGTCGGGATGGGGAGACAGCAGCCTGCGTGTCGGGTAAATTGTGCGCCAGGCGAACAGTAGCGCGCCTCCCGCCTTGGCGTGGGCAGGTCCGGGGCATAGATTGCAGTGATGCGGCAATCAGATGGAGCTGTTCGTCGCAGGGCTGCGTGCCCGAGTTCCGGTTTCTGTAGAGTGTGACGGCACGCCGCATCCTGCACCCATCGATTGCGTGCCGCATACGAGCCAAACAGGAGACATTCATGAAGCGTCGTCTGATGATGAAGACCGCCCTCGCAGCGCTGGCTGCCGTCAGCTTCGGCACGGCGGTCCATGCCGCGGACTTTTCCGAGCGTTCGCTCAAGTTCGGGGTGCAGAACCCGAAGGGCCATCCGGCGGAAATCGGCGCGCAGAAGTTCGCCGAACTCATCGCCGAGAAGTCCGGCGGCAAGATCAAGGTCCGGGTGTTCGCTGGTGGGGTGCTGGGCGGTGACCAGCAGACCGTCTCGGCGCTGCAGGGCGGCACCATCGAGATGACCGCGCTGAACTCCGGCATCCTGGCCTCGCATGTCAAGGAAATGGCGATCTACGATTTCCCCTTCCTGTTCGGCAACGCGCAGGAAGTCGACGCCGTCGTCGATGGCCCGTTCGGGCAGAGCCTGCACAAGAAGCTGGAAGAGAAGGGCATCGTCGGCCTCGGCTACTGGGACCTGGGGTTCCGCAACATCACCAACGGCGTACGCCCGATCAACAAGGTCGAGGACATCGCCGGTCTCAAGCTGCGCGTGATCCCCAACCCGATCAACCTCGACTGGGTGAAGGCGCTCGGCGCCAACCCGGTGCCGCTGGCCTGGCCGGAGGTGTATACCGCGCTGGAGCAGAAGGCGATCGACGGCCAGGAGAACCCGGTCACCGTGATCCACGCCAACCGGTTCAACGAGGTGCAGAAGCACCTGGCGCTGACCAACCATGTGTATAACCCGCAGTCGATGATCATCAGCAAGAAGGTGTGGGACACCTTCAGCGCCGACGAGAAGAAGGCTTTCCAGGATGCCGCCGCCGAGGCGATCGCGCATCAGCGCAAGGTGTCGCGCGAGCAGGCGTCGACCGCGATCGAGGCGCTGAAGAAGGCGGGCATGCAGGTGACCGAATTGCCGCCCGAGGAGGTGGCCAAGCTGCGCGAGAAGATGAAGCCGGTCCTTGCCGCGCATGCGGCTGCGGTGGGGCAGGAGACGGTCGACGCGATCAACGCCGAACTGGCCAAGCTGCGCAAGTAAGCGCCGCTGGCATCGAGGGCCGCGGGTGGGGCGCATGCGCCCGCTGCGCGGCCCCTTTTGCATTCAAGAACCCCTGCAACGGAGCCTGCCCGCATGAGCAAAGTCCTCGTCATCAACGGTCCTAACCTCAACCTGCTTGGCACGCGCGAGCCGCACATCTACGGCTCGACCACGCTGGCCGACGTCGAAAACGGCCTGCGTGCCCAGGCCAAGGAGCTTGGCCTGGAACTGGAGTGCTTCCAGAGCAACCACGAAGGCGGGATCGTCGACCGCATCCACGAGGCGCGCACCGAGGGTGTGAAGTTCGTCATCATCAACCCGGGCGCTTACACGCACACCAGCGTGGCCATTCGCGATGCCTTCGGCGGCGTGGCGATTCCCTTCGTCGAGGTGCACATCTCCAACGTGCACAAGCGCGAGGCTTTCCGCCACCACTCCTACCTGTCCGACATCGCTGAGGCGGTGATGGCCGGCTTCGGCACCCTGGGCTACAACCTCGCGTTGCAGTTCGTCGCCAGCAAGCTGCGCTGAGCCGGCAGGCGTCACACGCTACACCAGCGCCTCCAGTTCCGCGCGCAGCCAGCTGTGCGCGGGATCGTGGCGGTGGCGCAGGTGCCAGATCATGTACATCGGCATGCGCGGCGCGTCGAACGGCGGGGCGCAGTGCGCCAGCCCCTGCATCGCACCGGATTCCAGCGCGCCGGGGACGGTGGCGAGCAAGGTGCTGCCGCGGATGAAGGCCGGGATGCCGGAGAAGCCCGGCACCATGACGGCGAAGCTGCGGCGGATGCCGCGTTCGGCGAGCTCGTCGTCGAGATCCAGCGTGCGGCGGGGCATGTAGAGCACGGTGACGTGGTCGGCGGCGAGGTAATCCGCCAGTGTCGCGGGCGCCTTGCGCTGGCTGGCGTCGTAGAACACGCGGTAGCCGTCGTCGAACAGGCGCTTGTGCAGGATGTCGCTGGCATCCGGCGGGCGCGGTGAGATCACGAGCTGGCAGCGCTCCTCGCGCAGCATGTCCGCGTCGGGGATGTCCGAGGGAATCACGCGCAGCGACACCTGGGGTGCGCGCGCGCGTAGCCTCGCCAGCAGGCGCGGCAGCAGCAGGTCGCGCTGGAAGTCGTTGGCGGCGATGGTGAAGGTGGTGCGCAGGCTTGCCGGGTCGAAGTTCTCGGCCGTGGCGAAGCGGCGCATGTCCTCCAGCAGCACGCGGGCCTCGCGCGCCAGCAGTTCGGCGCGGGCGGTGGCGACGATGCCACGCCCGGACTTGACCACCAGCGGGTCGTCCACGATGGCGCGCAGCTTGCCGAGCAGGTGCGACACCGCCGACTGGGTGACGCCGAGGCGCTCGGCGGCGCGGGTGATCGAGCCTTCTTCCACCACGGCGACGAGCAGCTGCAGCAGTCGGCCGTCGAGGTGTGAATAATCGAAATCGCTCATGAATTTGATGAGTGTTAATGTGTTTATCGATGCATTCGACTCCGTGATACTGCCATTTCCCGCATGAGGATGGAGAGGAGATTCGAATGAACGCGGCATCGCAGAAGCTGGAGATTCCGGGCACCCGGGTGTTCGACGGCGAACTCGCGCAGAAGGGCTATGCGCTCAACAAGATGTGTTTCTCCTTCAACAATGCCGAGAACCGCGAGGCCTTCCGCCAGGACGAGGCGGGCTATTGCAGGCAGTTCGGACTCAATGCGGAACAGTACGAAGCGATCCGTACGCGCAACGTGCTGGGCCTGCTGGCGGCGGGCGGCAACGTGTATTACCTCGCGAAGTTCGCCGGCATCCTCGGGCTCGATGTGCAGGATCTGGGGGCCGCGCAGACCGGGATGAGCAAGGACGAGTTCAAGGCCATGCTGCTGGCCGCGGGCAAAGGCATCTGAGGAAGGAAACCGACACATGGCAAAGATCGTAGGCGCAATCACCACTTCGCACGTCCCGGCCATCGGCCGCGCCATCGCCGGCAAGCTGCAGGACGACCCGTACTGGAAGCCTTTCTTCGACGGCTTCCCGCCGGTTCATGCCTGGCTCGACAAGGTCAGGCCCGACGTTGCGGTCGTGCTCTACAACGACCACGGGCTCAACTTTTTCCTCGACAAGATGCCGACCTTCGCCGTTGGCGCGGCACCCGAGTACCACAACGCCGACGAGGGCTGGGGCATCCCGACCCTGCCGCCGTTCAAGGGGCATCCGGAGCTTTCGTGGCATGTCATCAACGAGCTGGTGGCAAGGGAGTTCGACCTCACCACCTGCCAGGAAATGCTCGTGGATCATGCCTACTCGCTGCCGCTGAAGCTGCTGTGGCCGAACGACGAGAAGTGCCCGGTGCCGACCGTGCCGGTGTGCATCAACACCGTGCAGTATCCGCTGCCGAGCGCGAAGCGCTGCTACAAGCTGGGCAAGGCGCTCGGCGAAGCGATCGGGTCGTGGGACAAGGATCTGCGCGTCCTCGTGATCGGTACCGGTGGGCTGTCGCACCAGCTCGACGGCGAACGTGCGGGTTTCGTCAATCCGGAGTTCGACAAGGCCTTCATGGACAGCCTCGTCTCGGACCCGGAGTGGGTGACCCAGTTCAGCAACGAGCAGATCGTGGAGAAGACCGGCACGCAGGGCGTCGAGTTGCTGATGTGGGTGGCGGCCCGGGCCGCCCTGCCGGGCAGGGTGGGGCTGGTGCATTCGAACTACCACATCCCCATTTCCAACACGGCCGCAGGCTTGATGGTGATGGAGGTTGCGGCCTGATCCGGGCGGGCGTGAGGTCTTCAGGCCGTGCGGGTGCGTGCGCAGAGGGACGACGGCCGGCCTGAGTCACCCAATGGGGATACGTATTGCAATAGCGGGTATTCAGCTATTTCAAAATTTTATAACTGATAGTGTTTATCCGGACTTTTTTCTGCCGGGCCAACGCGCGAGACTCGTGATGTCTGGAAGACTTGTGGTGTTCCGTGCCGCAGACTTCCTTGTTGCAAGAACATCACGAGGAGACATCTATGAAGATTCGTTCGCTGGCGCTGGGTCTTGCTGCCGCCGCTCTGGTCCCGACCGTTGCCCAGGCCGAGGAAGTCATCCTGAAGGTGGCGCATTTCCTGCCGCCGGTTTCTCCCGCCCATACCAAGTTCATCAGCCCGTGGTGCGACAAGATCGCTGCCGAGTCGCAGGGCAAGATGAAGTGCCAGATCTATCCGGCAATGAGTCTCGGTGGCACGCCGCCGCAGTTGCTGAACCAGGTCCGC
This sequence comes from Thauera humireducens, assembly GCF_001051995.2. NCBI lineage: Bacteria > Pseudomonadati > Pseudomonadota > Betaproteobacteria > Rhodocyclales > Zoogloeaceae > Thauera > Thauera humireducens. The sequence continues at coordinate 3,633,585 of NZ_CP014646.1, forward strand.
GACGGCGTGGCCGACATCGTGTGGACGCTGCCGGGCTACACCCCGGGCCGTTTCCCGACCTCCGAAGTCTTCGAGCTGCCCTTCATCACCACCACCCATGAGGCCTCGTCGCGCGCCATGTGGGACTTCGTGCAGGCGCACTCGATGAAGGAATTCGCCGGCATGAAGCCGATCGCGACCTGGGTGAACGGTCCGAACGTGCTGCACTTCCGCGACAAGGAAGTGAAGACGCTGGAAGACCTCAAGGGCATGAAGGTGCGTGCGCCGTCGCGCCTCGGCACCAAGCTGCTGGCCGCGCTCGGCGCGACTCCGGTCGGCATGCCGGTGCCGCAGATGGCGGAGAGTCTGTCCAAGGGCGTGATCGAAGGCGCGCTGATCCCGTGGGAAGTCGTCCCCGCGACCAAGACGCACGAACTGACCAAGTTCCATGCCGAAGCGGGCGGGTCGCATGCGATGACCACCGCGACGATGATCTTCGTCATGAACCAGAAGAAGTACGACAGCCTGTCGCCTGAACTGAAGAAGGTCATCGACGACAACAGCGGCCGCGAGACCTCGGCTTGGGTGTCGGCTCAGTTCAAGGATGCGGACGCGGGTGGCCGCGAGGCTGCCGTCGGTCGCGGCAACACCGTCTATGCCCTGCCGGCCGAAGAGATGGCCAAGTGGCAGGCGGCTTCCAAGCCGGTCGCCGAGGAGTGGATCAAGGAGATTTCCTCCAAGGGCGTCGATGGCCAGAAGCTGTTCGACGACGCCAATGCGCTCGTGACCCAGTACTCCAAGTAATCCAAGCAACCCGACGAAGGCCGGCCCCTGCGCCTCGACGGCGCGGCCGGCCTTGTTGATCAGAGCCTGAAGAATGCCGGAAGGAGACGTGTGATGGCGGAGGCGATGGACCAACCGTATGTGGCCCCGACAGGGCCGGTTGGCAAGAGTATCGAATGGGCCTGCGCGGCGATGGCGATTCTCGCCGGCGTGATGTTCTGCATCGAGTCGGTGATGTCGGTTGTGAGCGTGGTCGGACGTGCCACGATCGGAGAGCCGGTGCCGGGCGACTACGAACTGGTGCAGATGCTCTCGGCGATGGGGATTGCGATGTGCCTGCCCTACTGCCAGCTGAAGAAGGGTCATGTGTTCGTGGATTTCTTCACCCTGTGGGCCCCGGCCGGCCTGAAGCGTCTCCTCGATTCGATCGCGGCGTTGCTCATGGCGTTCTGCGCCTTCGTGCTGGCCTGGCGGATCTGGGAAGGCATGCTGGAGATGCGTGAATACGGCGAGACCTCGATGGTGATCTCGCTGCCGGTGTGGTGGGGCTATGTCCCGGTGGTGCCGGCCTTCGTGCTGCTCGGCATCGCGGCGCTGTACACCTTTGTCCAGGAACTGCGCTCGGGAGCGGCAGCATGAGTGGAACGACGATCGGCCTGATCATGGGCGTGGTGATGATGTCGATGCTGGCGCTGCGCGTGCAGATCGGCATCGCGATGTTCCTCACCGGCGCCATCGGCTACATCTGGGTGTCGGGGCTGGACCCGCTGCTCGCCTATCTGAAGAACGCGCCCTATGGCCGTTTCTCGCTGTACGACCTGTCGGTGGTGCCGCTCTTCCTGCTGATGGGGCAGTTCGCCACCCACGGCGGGTTGTCGCGTGCGCTGTTCAAGGCGGGCAATGCCTTCATCGGCCACTGGAAGGGTGGCATGGCCATGGCGGGCGTGGCCTCTTGCGCCGGCTTTGGCGCGATCTGCGGCTCCTCGCTGGCAACCGCCGCGACGATGTCGCACGTGGTGCTGCCCGAGCTCAAGCGCCACCAGTACAAGCCCAGCCTGGCGACGGGTTCGCTGGCTGCGGGCGGCACGCTCGGCATCCTGATCCCGCCGTCGGTGCCGCTGGTGATCTACGCCATCCTGGCCGAGCAGAACATCGCCAAGCTGTTCCTGGCCGCCTTCGTCCCGGGCATCCTGGCGGCGATCGGCTACATGCTGGTGATTGCCATCGTGTGCCGCGTCGATGCCGCTGCAGGCGGTCCGGGCTCGCCCAAGCACAGCTGGGCCGAGCGCCTCAGGACGGTGATCGATACCTGGCCGGTGCTGCTGATCTTCCTGGTGGTGATCGGCGGTATCTACGGCGGTCTCTTCACCCCGACCGAAGCCGCGGCCGTCGGTGCGCTGGCGACCGGGATCGCTGCGTGGCGGTCGGGCGGCCTGAAAGGGCGCGGCTTCATGGAGTGCATCTATGGCACCGCCACCGGCACCGGCATGATGTTCCTGATCCTGCTCGGGGCCGATACGCTGAACTCGTTCATGGCGCTGTCGCAGCTGCCGGCCGAGGCCGCGGCCTGGGTGCAGGAGATGGGCTTCGGTCCCTTCACGGTGCTGTTCGCGATCATCCTCATCTACCTGGTGCTGGGCTGCGTGATGGACAGCCTGTCGATGATCCTGCTGACGGTGCCCATCTTCCTGCCGATCATCCTGGGCCTGGACTACTGGGGCTTGGGCATGGAAGAGAAGGCGATCTGGTTCGGCATGGTCGCGCTGGTGGTGATGGAGGTGGGCCTGATCACGCCGCCGGTGGGGATGAACGTCTACATCATCAACGGGGTGGCGAAGGACGTGCCGATGGCGACGATCTTCCGCGGCGTGCTGCCTTTCCTCGCCTCGGACATCATCCGCATCTTCCTGCTGGTGTTCTTCCCGAGCATCTCGCTGGTGGCGCTGTGGGCCGTATCCTGAGCTGAGCATCCATGATGTCTGACGCGTCGGCCGGTCCGGGCCTCCTTGGAGGGGCAGGACCGGCCGACGCATTTGCAGCACGAGGCGCCATCGGCTAGGCTCGGGGCGTTCTCCGGTGCGGTGCCCCGAGGTGGTGCCACCCACGCTGTGTTCTTCCATTTCAAAGCGAGCCCATGACTGCGCGAGACCTGGTTCCAGAACCGCTCAACCCCCTCGGTATCGACGGGGTGGAATTCATCGAATTCGTCACCGGCCGGCCACAGGCGCTGGGCGGCGTGCTGCAGCGGCTCGGCTTCGCGCCGATCGCGCGCCACCGCTCGCGCGAGGTCGTGCTCTACCGCCAGGGGGCGATGAATCTCATCGTCAATGCCGAACCCGGCGGGGCCGATCCGTCAGCCACCTTCGTCTCTGCGGTCGCCTTCCGCGTGCGTGACGCCGCCTACGCCATGCGTCATTCGCTCGATGCCGGAGCATGGGAGGTGCCGCGCCGCGCCGCAGCGATGGAGCTGAACATTCCGGGCATCCTCGGCAGCGGCGAAAGCGCGATCTATTTCGTCGACCGCTACAAGGACTTCTCGATCTACGACGTCGACTTCGTGCCGCTGCCCGGCACGGACTCGAACCCGCCTGCCCTTGCCGGGCTGCATTACTTCGGCCTGGTGCAGGCGGTGGGTGCCTTCCGCAGCAGCGAGTGGGTGGATTTCTACCGTCAGATGCTGGGCTTCCGGCAGCTGACCGAGGCGGACTTTGTCGGCATCCTGCCCAAGGGCACGCTTCTGCAGAGCCCCTGTGGCCGGTTCTACCTGCAGCTTATCGAGCCACCGGAAGGGGCCGAAGACATCCATTGGGACGATGGCCTGGTACGCATCGGCCTGGGGGCGCCCGACGTGCTGGAGGCGATGCGGGTGTTGCGCGAGCGCGGCGTGGTGTTCATCGACGAGGGGGCACTGCATCCGGGCGAGAAGGGCGCGCTGACGCAGGTCTATCTCGGCAGCGTCACCTTCGAACTCGTCGCCAGCCGGCTCGCCGCGGGCTGAGCCCGGCGACGGTCGTCATTTCCTGCGGAGGACGTCTTGGATTTCGATTCTGTCGCGCTCGACACCAGCGCCATGGCCGGCCCGCTCGAGGTACGCCTGGGAGCGGCCATGGCCAGCGGCTTCCGGCAGGTCGTGGTGTCGGCTGCGGATCTGGTGAGCCATCCGCGCGGGGTGGACGAGGCGGTGGCGCTGGTGCGCCACAGTGGCGTCCGGGTGCAGGCCTTGCGCCAACTGCAGGACTACGAAGGACTGTCGGGGCCGTTGCACCAGTACAAGGTGAACATCGCCAAGGGGCTGCTCAACCTGTGCCGTGCCGTCGGGGCGCCGCTACTGCTGGTCACGGCCAGCACCGTCGCGGAGGCCGGCGAAGACGCCGAGCACGTGGCGCGCGACCTGGCCAAGCTCGCCACGCTGGCCGTGCCCAAGGGTATCGACATCGCCTATCAGGCGCAGCCCGGCTCGCGCGTCGCGGCGGACGTGGTGAGTGCCGAGGCCTGCGTGAATGCGGCCGATCGCGCCAACCTCGGCATGGCCATCGACACCGGCCATCTCTTCACTGGCGATGGCGGGCTCGATGCGCTCGATCGCTGCTATGCAGACCGCCTGTTCCTGGTCGGCCTGAGCGACACGATCGCGATGCGCGCGGGCGACGCCGCATCACCCGCCGCAGGGGAGCGGACGCGGGACTACGTGCGCGTGTTCCCCGGCGACGGCAGCAGTGCCGAAGCCCTGCTGGAACTGATTCGCCGTCTGCGGCTGATCGGCTTCCACGGCGGCTTCTGCCTCAACGCCGCGAATGCCGACCATGCCCAGCTGCCGGCCGCCTTCGTGGCCGAACAGGCCCGCGACTCACTGCACTGGCTGCTCGCCCGCCTGCGTCACATCGATCTGCCACGCCGCCGGACGCCGCGCCCCTCACTGCCGAAGGACTGAGTACGCCGCGCCGCGCGGGCGATCCCGGGCAGTGAGCGTCGCGCTCAGCGGTTCGTACGCAGGTGGGCCATCATGCGCGCCGGCGCGTTCGCTGCGCCGTACCCGTCATAGGCGCCGTTGCGCTGCACGATCTCGAAGAAGAAGCGTTCGGCGAACACCTGGGTGTAGACATGGAAGTACTCGCCCTCGGCCGTCGCGTCATACAGGATGCCGAGTGCAGCCATGCGGGCGACGAGCGCGTCGTCCAGCACGAAGCGGGTCGGCAGGTCGTCGTAGTAGTTCGGCGACACCGGGATGAAGCTGACGCCGTTGGCACGCAGCCGCTCCACCGTGGCGAAGATGTCGGCGCAGCTGAAGGACACGTGGTGCACGCTGGCGCCCGCCAGTTGCGTGATGGTGCGCGCGGTCGCGGTGGTGTCGCTGTCCGACACGTCGAGCACGAAGCGCAGCTTGCGGTCTGCCGTTGCGACCCCGCGGGTGCTGATCAGGCCGTAGGGATCGACGAGGTCCATGCTTTCACCGGGCTCGCCGCCGAGGATGGCACGATAGAACAGGGTCCAGGCATCCTGGCGCAGCTGCGGCAGGCCCTGCGCGATGTGGTCGACCGCCTGGAGGTCGGTGGGCGAGGGCGCGCTTGCGGTCTCGTCCTCGAGCAGGAAGTCGATCTCGAACAGCCGCTTCGAGCCTTGAGTGGACGGTACGAAATAGATCAGGCTGCCGTCGGGCGCGCGAATCGCTGGAATCTTCAACTCGTTCGGGCCGATGCGGCCTTCGAAGCGGGGGCAGCCGAAGGCGGTGGCGCGGTTCAGGGCGCGCAGGCTGTCTTCGGTGGCGATGCCCAGTGCGCAGATCGAGGGCCCGTGCTGCATGAAATGGCTGCGCGCGAAGGAACCGGGCTCCGCATTCAGGATGATGTCGATGTCGCCCTGGCGGTACAGCGTGACGGCCTTCGAGCGGTGCTCGCCGGCGCGGCGAAAGCCCAGCGCGCCCAGCACCTGGGCCAGGGCGCGTTCGGATTCGGTGTCGACCGCGAACTCGATGAAGGCCAGGCCGTCCAGTGCCGGGATGCGGGGCGGGCTGAACAGTTCGACGCGCGCGGCGGCGGCCTCGCGTGCCTGGTTCAGTAAGACGTCATCGCCGGGGGCGGCGAGCCGGCGTTCCACGGCTTCCTCCAAGTACAGCAGGGAGCGGTAGGCGTCGATTGCGGTCGGGCGGGTCGGCGCCGCGCGGAAATGGTCGTTGAACACCTCGAGCGACAGCGGCCCGGTGTAGCCGGCGAGCAGGACCTTCTCCAGGAAAGTGACCAGGTCGAAATTGCCCTGTCCCGGGAAGCAGCGGAAATGCCGGCTCCACTGCAGCACGTCCATGACCTTGTAGGGGGCGTCGGCCAGTTGCAGGAAGGCGATCTTGTCGCCCGGAATGTCCGCGATGGCGGCGGGGTCGTCGCCCAGCGACAGGATGTGGAAGCTGTCGAGCAGGATGCCGAGGTGCGGGTGGTTGGCCTCCTTCACGATCTTCCAGGCGTGCTGGTAGTGCCGGATGTGGCGCGACCACGCCAGCGCCTCGAAGCCGATCGTGATGTTGCGGCGGGCAGCGCGCTCGGCCAGTTCGTAGAGCTGGGCAGCCGAGCGCGCATCGTCGGCGATGGCGTCCGGCGCGCAACTCGAGCACACCAGGAGTTGCGGGGCGCCCAGTGCTTCCATGATGTCGAACTTGCGCTCGACGCGATCGAGGTTGCGCCTGAACTGGGCGTCGCTGACGCCTTCGAAGTCGCGGAAGGGCTGGTAGAGGTCGATCCCGAGGCCGAGGTCGTGACACAGGCGGCGCACGTCGGCCGCGGTGCCGTGGTAGTTGATGAAGTCGTTCTCGAAGATCTCGACTGCGTCGAAACGCGCCGAGGCGATGGCCTCGAGCTTTTCCTCGAGCGTGCCGCTGAGGCACACGGTGGCGATGGAACGACGCATCGGTCGGGTTTCCTGGGTCGGGGCGGAAGGCCGCGTCAGCGCACCACCAGCACCGGTACGCTGGTGCGCTTGAGGACGTCGGCGGTGACGCTGCCGAGCAACAGCTCGACGACGCCGCGGCGGGCGTGTGAGGCCATGTGGATCAGGTCGCAGCCGCGCTTGCGTGCGGTTTCGACGATCTCGTCGGCGGGCGAGTCGCTCTCGACGTAGAAGCACTCGGCCTCGACTCCGGCCTGCCTGGCCAGCGCGCCGATCGGGCGCAGGAAGCCCTGCGCCATCTCCGTGCGGGCGGCCTCGTCGCGGGTGGACTTGCCCAGGCCGGCCGCCACGGCGCTGTCGGTCAGCACGTAGAGCACGGTGGCGCGGGCTCCGTGGATCTTGGCCAATTCGAGTGCGCGCCTGGCGGCGTCGGTCGACATGTCGGAGCCGTCGATCGGAATCAGGATGTGCTTGTACATGGTGTTCAGTCCTTCTTGTTCGCGACCATCGACAGGAAGTGCGCGCGCATGCGTTCGGCGTCGGGTTCGAGGCCGGTGAAGTGGCGGAAGGCGCCGACGGCCTGGAACACCGCCATGCCGCCGCCGTCGAGCGTGCGGCAGCCCTTGGCGCGGGACACGCGCAGCAGTTCGGTCTCGAGCGGGAAGTAGACGATCTCCGCCACCCAGATGCGGCCGTCGATCAGCTCGGCCGGCAGCGGCAGGCCAGGCAGCTTGGCCATGCCGGTGGGGGTGCAGTGGATCAGGCCGTCGGTCTCGGCCATTGCGGTCGCGAGGTCGTTGCCCGCGATGCAGCGCCCGGCGCCGAAGCGCGCACACAGGCTGTCCGCAAGCTCGCGTGCGCGCGCCGGGTCGATGTCGAACACCGTCAGTTGCCGCGCGCCCAGGCCGAGCGCCGCATGCGCCACCGCGGCACCGGCGCCGCCGGCACCGAGCTGCACCACCCTGCCCATCTTCGCGCCCGGCAGGCCGCGGCGGAAACCCTCGGCAAAGCCCGAGCAGTCGGTGTTGTGTCCGATCAGGCGGCCGTCCCTGATCACCACGGTGTTCACCGCGTTGAGTGCACGCGCCTCGTCCGACAATTCATCGAGCAGCGGCACGATCGCCTGCTTGCACGGGAAGGTGATGTTCAGTCCCGAGAAGCCCATGCGCCGGGCGGCGGTCAGCAGCTCGGGCAGGTCGTCGGCCGTCAGGCCCAGCGGGTCGAGATCGATCTTCTTGTAGACGTAGCGGAAGCCCTGGGCTTCGCCCTCCTGCTCGTGCATTGCCGGCGTCAGCGAGGCCTGGATGCCCGAGCCGATCAGGCCGCAGACCATGGAGGGAAGCGATGGCGTGTTCGGCGTATTGCTCATCGGGTGTTTCCTTGGAGAGGTGTTGGGGGTGCGTGCTTAGGTCAGCCAGCGCAGCGGGGTCAGGATCAGCTCGGGGAAAAGCACGAGCAGGAACAGCACCGCGAACTGGGCGAGCAGGAAGGGCCACACGCCGCGCACGATCTCGTCCATGCTCATCTTTCCGGTCCCGGCCACGACGTTGAGTACGGTGCCGACCGGCGGGGTGATGAGACCGATCGAGGTGTTGATGATGAACAGCACGCCGAAATACACCGGGTCGATGCCCGCAGCCTTCACCACCGGCATCAGCACCGGTGCGAGGATCAGAATGGTGGGCGTCATGTCCATGCTGGTGCCGACGAGGATGATGGTGATCATGATCGCCAGCAGCAGCAGCGTCGGGCTGTCGAGCAAGGGCTCGAGCAGCTCGACCAGCAGGAAAGGCAGCTCGGCCACCGTCACCATCCACGACGACACCATCGCCGCGGCGACCAGCAGCATCACCACCGAGGTGGTCTTGGCGGCCGACACCACGACGTCGTAGATCTGCGACAGCTTGAGCTCGCGGTAGATGACGATGGCAACGAACAGCGCATAGACAGCCGCGACCACGGCCGCCTCGGTCGGCGTGAAGATGCCGAACTTGAGGCCGAGGATAATGATCAGCGGCAGGCCCAGCGCCCAGCTGCCCTCGATGACCGCACGGCGGATTTCTCGTGCGGATTTCTTCGGCTGGGGTTGCACGTCTTCGCTGCGGGAGTAGATCCACCACGCTGCCGCCAGCGCCAGGCCCATCATCAGGCCGGGGAAGATGCCGGCGAGGAAGAGCTTGGAGATCGACACGCCGGTGGCGACGCCGAACACGATGAAGCCGATCGAGGGCGGGATCACCGGGCCGATGATGCCACCGGCGGCAATCAGGCCTGCGGAGCGCTTCCTGTCGTGGCCGGCGGCGACCATCATCGGCACCAGCAGCGCAGACAGCGCAGCGGCGTCGGCCACCGCGGAGCCGGACAGCGAGGCGAGGATGCAGGACGCGAGGATGGCGACGTAGCCCAGGCCGCCTTTGACGTGGCCGACGGTGGCGAGCGCGATGTTGACGATGCGCTTCGACAGCCCGCCGGCGTTCATGATCTCGCCCGCCAGCATGAAGAAGGGCACGGCCAGCAAGGGGAAGCTATTGGCGCCGTTGATCAGGTTCTGCGCCACGATCTGGGCGTCGAACATGTCGAGGTGCATCATCATCGCCACGCCTACCAGCAGCAGGGCAAAGGCGATGGGCAGGCCGAGGGCGATGGTGCCGATCAGCGAGGTGATGAAAATGGTGACGGCCATGTCGTGTCTCCTCAGGCCTTGGCGCCGGGCGCACTGCTTTTGCCCGCGTGTTGCTGTTCGTGCTGCAGGCGCTCGACTTCCTCGGCTGCGTCGTTGCTGGCGACCATGACCAGTTCGTGATCGCCGGTACGGCCGAAGGCAATGCGCACCGCCTCGTAGAGCAGGACGGCCGCGGCCGAGATGCCGAACAGCACGCCCACGCCATAGAACGCGCCCATGGACAGGCCGGTTGCGGGCGCGGGGACGGAAAGGTTGATCTGCGTCTGCTGCCAGCTGCCGGTGGTGATCAGCCAGCAGACATACAGCATCAGCATGTGGCCGAGCAGCAGGGCGAAGCGGCGGCCCAGTGGCGGCAGGCGGCGGATCAGCGTGTCGACGCCGAGGTGGGCATGTTCGCGCAACGCCACGATGGCACCGAGGAAGGTCATCCACACGAACAGGAAGCGGGCCAGCTCTTCGGACATGGTCAGGCCCGAGTTGAAGGCATAGCGCATCACCACGTTGCCGAACACCATGACGACCATGCCGACCATGCACAGGAACATCAGCAGCTTGAGCAGCCGGAAGTAGCCATCGACGAGTGTTTTCATTGTTCCTCCTGGGTGGCGGAGTCCCGCCTGGATGTGCCCGAACTCTAGTCTTCGGGAGACTTGCGTGAAAGGCTGCATTGTCCCTATTGTGCGCAGTGCGCACAAATATCGGGTGGCGCCAACAGAGGGGGCAGCGACATGAAGCATGTGCCGAACAGGAGTGCCGACGCGCCAACCGGCGGCGCGCTGCCGGGCGAGCCGGATGCCGAGGTGCCCGAGGGCGATGACCTCGCGGACTACGCCACCGATCGCAACTTCGTGACCGCACTGGCACGCGGGCTGGCGGTGATCCAGGCCTTCACCAACCAGGGCCGGCAGATGTCGATCTCGCAGATCAGCTACCGCACGGGCATCACGCGCGCGGCGGTGCGGCGCTACCTGCACACGCTCACCGCACTGGGCTACGCGCGCTGCCACGACGGCACCCGCTTCTCGCTGACGCCCAAGACCGTGTCACTGGGCAATGCCTATCTCTCGGGCACGCCGCTGTCGGGCAAGGGGCAGCCGGTGCTGGACAAGCTCAGCGAGACGGTGGGCGAAGCCTGCTCGATGGCGGTGCTCGACGGCACGGACATCGTCTATATCGCCCGCGCGGCGGCGTCGCGGATCATGTCGCCGTCGCTGAACGTCGGCAACCGCCTGCCCGCCTATGCGACCTCGATCGGCATGGTGCTGCTGGCCCACCTCCCCGAGGCCGAGCTCGACGCCTGCCTGGCGCGCACGAGCTTCCTGCCTTTCACCCAGAACACCATCGTCTCGCCCGCCGAGCTGGGCAAGGTGCTGCAGCAGGTGAGGACGCAAGGCTACGCCATTGCCAACCAGCAGATGGAGATCGGCCTGCGCTCGATCGCAGTGCCGGTCCGCGACAAGGCCGGCACGGTCGTCAGCGGCATCAACATCATCGGCCCGACCTCGCGCATGGGCATCGAACACATGCGCACGCGCTTCCTGCCGCTGCTGCGGGAGGCGGCGGAGGCGCTGCGTATCTGAACGGAAGATAAAAAATGCCCCGTGGATGCTTTCCACGGGGCATCGGACAGGGCTCCGACAGTCGGTCGTTCAGGCCGCCTTATCCTTGCGCCAGCGTTGCCACCAAGGCGTTTGGCTGATCAGCGTCAAGGCCATCGCCAACGCGATCGTGAGCGAGATCGGCGAGGTGAAGAAGCTCGCGAAGTAGGTGATCAGGTCGCCTTCGGCCGAAATCATCGCCTGGCGGTAGCTGCGATCCATGAGTGGGCCAAGGATGATGCCGAGGATGATTGGCGCGACCTGGAAGCCGTACATTTTCATGAGGTAGCCGAACAACCCAAAGCCAAGCATCCAATAGACATCGACCACGTTATTGTTGATCGCATAGGCGCCGATCGTCGACAGCACGAGGATGAGGGGCAGCAGGATGGGCTTGGGAATCTCCATGATCTTGCAGAACACCTTGATGCCGGTGAGCCCGAAGATAAGGAGGAAGACGTTGGCGAGGCACAAGGCGCCGACGAGGAACCAGAACAGATGCGGCGTCTGGATCATCAGCATCGGTCCGGGGTTGAGCCCGTGGATGTAGAGCGCACCGATGATCACCGCAGTGACTGCGTCGCCCGGGATGCCCAGCGTCAGCATAGGCACATGGGCGCCGCCGACCGCTGCGTTGTTGGCCGATTCGGGCGCAACCAGTCCCTCGTAGGCGCCCTCGCCGAAGGGGCGCGACGGATTCTTTACGCTGCGTTTGGCGTGGTCATAGGCGAGCAGTGCAGCGATGTCGCCGCCAGCACCCGGAAGCGCGCCGACAACGACGCCGATCCCCGATGTCCGCATCGACAGGGGCAGGTATTTCTTCACCATGGCCCACGACGGAAGGATCTTGGATACGTCCTGTCGGACGGCCTTGAGCTTGATGTCGTGCACCTGAGACAGTACCTCGGCGACACCGAAGAAGCCGATCATCGCGGCGACATAGGAGATGCCGGCCGATAACTGCATGGAGCCGAAGGTCAGACGGGGTTCCGCGGTCAGCGGATCGAGGCCTACCGTGCCGATGGTGACACCGAGTGCACCCGCGAAGATGCCCTTGTACAAGGACTCGCCGGACAGGCTGCCGACCAGCAGGATGCCCCAGATCGCCAGCAGTAGGTAGTCGCGTGAATGGAACTGCAGTGCGAAGTCCGACATTGCTGGAGCGGCCAGGGCCAGAGCGCCAATGCCGACGAAGCCGCCGATGACCGACACGATCGTGGTCAGTCCGATTGCTGCGCCTGCCTCGCCGCGCTTGGCCATTGGATAGCCGTCGAAAGCGGTGGCGATGGCTGATGGCGCGCCCGGGATGTTGAGTAGGATCGCCGTGCGCGAGCCGCCATAGACTCCACCGAGGTAGATGCCGCACATCAACGCCAGCGCCTCGTTGACCTGCCATTTGAAAGTGAAGGAGATCAGGATCGATACGGCCATCGTCACTGACAGCCCGGGGATGGCGCCGATATAGATGCCTGCGAGCGTGCCCGCGGCAACCAGCCCGATCAGGCCTGGATCCATCCACGAAATGAGGAAGTAGCCGAGCGCTTCGTTCATTTGAACAGTCCTTGGATCAGCGTGCCCTTGGGTACGACGACCGAAAAGATGGTTTGAAACACGACGTAGATGAAGCCGATCATGGCAGCGCTGACGAGCAAGTTGATCATCAGCTTGCGGCTGCCCAGCAGCCACATCGAGATAACGAGGAAAACGTAGGAACTGAGGATGAAACCCAGTTGCTCCAGCGCCAGCATGTAACCGATGATCGCCGCGGTGAAGGCAACGATGAGGGTTGGCGTCACGTGGGCATAGAACTGAAAGATCAATGATTGTCCGGGTTCGCCTTCGACGCGGCCGACGCGCAGGGTCTGGAACAGGATGATGATCGCGCTGATGCTCATCACCGCCGTCGTCACCATCGGGTAGGCGCCGGCCGAGGTAAAGGATGAGAAGCCGGAGATCTTGTATGAATGCCAGAACAGGAAGAGGCTGGCTGCGAGCAACAGCAGCGCGAAAACGACCTCACCGGCCAGGCGGCGGCGTTGGATGTGCATGATGGCCTCCAGTGGTGATGTTCTTGTTTTGTGTGTTGCGCCGCGCCACGGCGTCGGGCGCCGTGGCGGGCAGACAGAGCGGTAGCGTATCCGGTGCGGATCAGGGCTTCGGAATGCCCAGTTCGGCGGGGTTCTTCTTGGCGACCCCCGCGTCCTGATAGACCCATGCAGTCACAGACTGCCAACGGTCGATGAACTGCTTGGCTTCGTCACCGGAGATGTTCAGCATGACGTTTCCGCGGCTTTCCATCATGGCCCGGTATTCCGGGGTGTCGACCGCAGTCTTGAACGCCGCAGCCAGCTTCTGCTTGGCCTCGTCCGGAATATCCTTCTTGGCGAAGACGCCGAAGAAGGAGCCCCATGGCACGTATTTCTTGAGATCCGGTAGCGCTTCGGTCATCGGCGGAATGTCCATGTAGGGCTTGGAATCGAGCACGCCGAGCACTTTCAGGCGACCCGCCTTGATGTGTTCCTGCACGGCGCCCGCTGCGATGAAGCCGAAGTCGACGTGGCCGCCCAGCATCGCAGTAATGCCCGGACCATCGCCATCGAACGGGACCGGATTGACCGGGAACTTAGTCAGCGACGCGATCATGGCGCTTGAAGTGAAGGGCACGGTGCCAATTCCGGCGGTGTACATCTTGATCTTGCCCGGGTTGGCCTGGACGTCCGTCAACAGATCCTTGAAGCTGTTCCAGGACTTGTCCTTGTTTGCCACCAGCAGCACGTTGCCGCGCGAGATGATGTTGACCGGGTAGAAGGCGTTGTAGTCAAAGTCGGCGAGACCCATTACCTTGTACAGGGCCGGGTTCTCGGCCCCCATCAGCAGGGTGTAGCCGTCTGAAGGCTGCTGCAACACGAAATTGGCGCCAATCACGCCAACGCCCCCAGCCTTGTTCTGTAACACGAGCTTCTTGCCGAGGGCCTGTTCAGCTTGGGCTGCCATGCCGCGCACAGCAACGTCGGTCGCACCACCCGGACCCCACTGGATCACCCCCGAAACTTCACGTTCGGGAAAACTCTGTGCTGCTGCCAGGCTGCTGAGCAGTGACAGGGCAGCGACGCCCGCCAGCTTGCGGTAATTCATCATGGTTGTCTCCTCTGGTTAGGATGTGGTGTGCAAGGTGCTTCAGGTGACTTGTGTGCGGCGCACCTGATCAGGCCGCAAACCGTAGTGCACGATTACGCTCGCGGATCTCGCGCCGTGCTTCCAGCGGGTGCCCGCTGGTCTCCTTTTCCCGATGCGTTCTGCTGTTGTCGCGACGTGCGTCCAATCTAGTTCAGGGTTGGGCATCGTAGTGTCCCCTGTGATACGTGTTTGTGCGCACAGCGAACAAACTCCAGCAGAGGCCACGCGAACGATGCGCCTCAATGGCTACGCGCACGGCCGCCGAACAAGCTCGAGTTCTGGTAGCCCAGTCCCAGCTCTTCTGCGGTCTTCAGGAGTTCAGGCGCCAGGGCCTGCATCCGCTCCTCGGTCAGGCGGGCGCTCGGGCCCGAGACGCTCAACACACCGATCACGGCTTTCGTCACCGGGTGCTTGACTGCCGTCGCAATGGCCGCGAGTCCTGGTTCTGAGCAGTCCGTGACCATGGCGTAGCCTCGTTCGCGCGCGAGTTCGATGCAGGACAGCACTTCCTTCAGTGTCCGCGGTGCATTGCGACCGAGCTCTGGCCCCAGTGCGATGCCCTGACGCGACACCAGTTGCAGCGCGTCTTCGTCACTCAGGCAGGCCAGCCAGGCAAACCCGGTCGACGTGCACGACAGGGGGGCTGCGCGCCCCATGTCGGGGTCGTAGCGCAGGCCTTGCTGCGCCCCCTGTGCCTTGCCGACCCAGACCTGGCTCTGGTTGGGTGGATCGCCTTCGATGACACTCAGGCGTACCAACTCACCGGTCGAGGTGGCAAGTCGATCCATCAGCGGTTGGGCGATGTCGTTGATGCCGCTGCGGGCGAGGAAGCCCAGTGCGACCGTCAGCAGACGCATCGTCAACATGTAGTGGGCGCTTGCGGTGTCCTGTCGCACGTAGCCGTACTCCACCAGTGAGGCCAGCAGGCGGTGCGCGGCGCTCTTGGGAATGTTCAGCGAATCGGCGACATCCTGCAGGGCAATGCCCTGTGGGTGGTTCGCAAGCAGTTCGAGGGCGCCAAAGGCGCGCGAGAGAAGTGATCCGGCCATGGGTTCGATAATAGAGAATGAGGTTCTAGAATGGAATAGTGTTCAAGAAAAATTTTTATTCAAGTAAAAGGGAAATCTTGAACGCTGGCTTCGGGTCGATGGAAACGGGATTTGGTTCCACTTCGGAACCATACGCCTCCTCCTGGCTGGACACCAGCATGCGTGAGAAACGGCGCCGAAAAAGCGCAACCAGGCATGCTCAAAAAATACTGGTACAACCTTTTAAAGTGGAATACAGTTCTAAAAATAACATCCAGTACATCATCGAGAAGAACGAGGAGCCTCATGCTGAAACGTATCGAAGACATCCAGGACGGTGAGCGCTACGACGTCGTTGTCGTCGGCGCCGGTGGCGCTGGCATGTCCGCAGCGCTGTATGCCGCCATCGACGGTGCCAAGGTCCTATTGGTCGAGTCGACCGAATATGTGGGCGGCACGACGGCCTATTCGGGCGCGACCACCTGGATCGTGGGGACGCGGCATGCCCCCAAAGTGAATCCGAAGGATTCATTGCAGGATGCCAAGCGATTCCTTGATCTGGCGGTGGGCGAGCGCTCGGATCCGCGTGTCCGGCAGGCTTTCCTCGACAACGGCGCAGATGCGGTGGCGAAGATCGAGGACAATTCGCACGTCAAGTACCGCCCGCGCGACTTTCACCCCGACTACCTGTCCGAGCTCGAAGGATCGACCACGTGTGGCCGCGCGCTGGAGCCCTATCCGTTTGATGGCCGCTTGTTGGGCGAACACTTCAACCTTATCCGCCCGCCCATTCCGGAGTTCACCGTGCTGAAGGGCATGATGGTCGACCGTGACGACATCTTGCGGTTGATGGCCTTCATCAAGCAGTGGTGGGGCTCATGGGACACTTTCAAGTACGTCACCCGCATCATGTTGCGCCACGCCGGCGACCGACTGCGCTACCCGCGTGGCACACGATTGGTGATGGGTAACGCGCTGATCGGACGTCTGTTGTTGTCCATCCGCGAGCGTGGCGTGAGCCTGATGACGGAAACGCGTGTCACGGAGTTGAGGCGTGGCGCCGAAGGGGTCGATGCGCTGGTCTTGAGTCAGCGCGGCGTGTCGCGTCGTATCGAGGTGACGGGCGGGGTGATCATGGCGACCGGCGGCTTCAATCGCCACCCGCAGCGCCGTGCGCAACTGATGCCGGGCGCCGACGTCAATTGGTGTCCGGGCGGTCCAGGTCACACCGGGGCCTTGCATGAGCTGGCCGAAGCGGTGGGTGCGCGCTATGGCGAGGGTGAACTCAGCCCGTGCTTCTGGGCGCCGGTGTCGATCCGCAAGCGCAAGGATGGCAGTCAGGCGGTGTTTCCGCACTTCGTTTTCGATCGTGCCAAGCCGGGCATGATGATCGTCAATCAGCACGGCAAGCGTTACTACA
Source organism: Thauera humireducens (assembly GCF_001051995.2). Lineage (NCBI taxonomy): Bacteria > Pseudomonadati > Pseudomonadota > Betaproteobacteria > Rhodocyclales > Zoogloeaceae > Thauera > Thauera humireducens. The sequence goes on from NZ_CP014646.1 coordinate 3,650,127, forward strand.
ACGAGTCGATTTCCTATCACCTCACCGGCATCACCATGCAGGCGGCGAACAAGACCACGCCGTCGGTCCCGTCCTTCCTCGTCACCGATGCAGACGGGATGCGCAAGTACGGCATGGGCATGGTGCGGCCGAACAAGATGGGGTTGGCCGAGGCGCTGGCCGATGGCTATGTCGTTTCCGGCAATACGCTTGCGGAACTGGCGCGCAAGCTCGGCGTGGAGGCCGCCAATCTCGAGCAGGCCGCGGCCGATATCGGGCGCTTCGCCAAAACCGGCGTGGATGAACATTTCCAGCGCGGTACGACGTTGTATCAGCGGGCCAACGGCGATGCGACCTGGAGCGGCCCCAACCCCAGCCTGGGTCCGATCGAGACCGCGCCGTTCTATGCGGTGCGCCTCTACCCGGGCGATATCGGCGCGGCCAAAGGCTTTCAGACCGATGAGAACGCACGCGCGCTCGATGCCGCTGACCAGTCGATTCCCGGGCTGTATGCCGTCGGCAACGACCAGCAGTCGATCATGGGAGGCACCTATCCGGGGCCGGGGATCACCCTTGGGCCGGGGGTGGTGTTTGCCTACCTGGCGGCGCGGGACGCCGTAGCCCGGGCACGGCGCTGAGTACGCCACACCAGCCCTGCCTGGCAGGGCTGCAACGCCAAGGGCGTTGACGCAAAAAGGGAGGGGATATCCCCTCCCTTTTTTGCATCAACGTCGTTCACCCGTCAGGGCTGCATCTCAGCAGCTTGCTAGCAGATGTTGGCACGCCTCGCGCAGACGGCGTGCGCGTTGGAATGGGCCCACGGTGCGGGCCAATGCCATCTGCGGCACCTCGATGGACAGCGCGATGCCTGCCGGCAATGCCCCGAGCAGTTCGCGCAGTGGCAGTCCGCCTTCAGCCGGAGGCAAACGTTCGGCACGGGCCTGAAACAGGATTTCCTCGGTGCTGGTCGGGCGTGCGGCCGGCGCATCGCAGAACTGCATGTAGCGGAAGCGCGATGGCGGGATGGCGGCAAGCCCCTCAATGGTGTCGCCGCTGCGGTCGAAATGGATCGGATCGACAATGATGCCGGCATTGTCGCGTCCGGCGGCGCGGATGATCGTGTCGGCTTCGGCGACGTTGCGCACGTCGGTCCACGGCATCGGTTCGAGGTGGGCTGCCAGACCGTAGCGCGCTGCGAGGTCGCAGGTGGCGCCAAAGTTGTCGACCAGGCGTGCGTGATCGGGGTCGTTGCCCGCGAGCAAGACGTGCTGGGCACCCAGGCGGGCGCCGGTTTCGAAGAAGGCTTCGAAATCGGTGACCCGTGTGTCGGGTTTCAGGCGCAGGATCTCGATGTCCAGCACCTTGACCCCGGTATCCTGCAGGCGCGCAAGCACGTCGCGGATCACGGGTGTATCGCCGATGGTGGGGTAATGGGCCTCCGTCGGCGTCGCCGGGTTGAGGCGCAGGCCGACGTGGGAATAGCCCGCCCACGCGGCGCAGCTCACCATGTCGGCGGGGGAGAGGTCCAGCACGGTGAGTGCTGCGAGCGAGAGCGGGCGATTCATCGGGTCTGGCCTCTCAGCGCAGCGGCGAATTCGGCGCCGGCAGGAAGATGGCGCTGTGCAGCGTGGTCAGGTGGGCAGGGCCGCCCTTCGGCGGCCACACACCTTGTGCCACGGAGTCGGCACGAGCCTTGGCGCGGGCGTCGGTGCTGGCGTACGGCCAGATGTTCATGAAGCGCGGGCCTTGGCCGTCCAGTGCGTACATCGCGATCAGCAGGGGTGACACCGCGTGGCGTGCGGCGTAGGCGCCCTTCCAGGCTTCGATGGTGGCGGCGACGCCTTCGGGTTTGATGCCGTAGGTCCGCACTTCGTATACCGGGCCGCGCGCACCGGTCTCGACGGGCGGCAGGAAAGGGAACGCCGCGTAGGTCGACAGATTCAGGCCCAGCATCAATTCGTTGTCGAGGCCAAAGGGCTTGCCGCCCAGCATCATGCGTTCGCGCTCGGCGTCGAGATCGGAGGCGGTCTCGAATTCGCGCAGCACCATGACCTGGTTCAGTTCGCCGATGTCCGAATACCAGATCGCGAGCAGGCGACCGAGAGCCTGTGGCGCGGTGGCGTAGGCCTCGATCAGCGGATAGACCTTGGCATTGGAGAACATCGGGATGTCGATGAGGGCGACTTCATATTTTTTCATGTCGGTTTCCTTCGGTGAGAAAAGGGGAGGGGCTGAGGCGAGGTTCAGGGGTAAGTCGGCGTCACCGCGCGGCGTTCTCGCGCTGCCTGGTGGATGGCGTCGACCACGGCGATGGTGCGTGCCGCGTCTGCAACACTGATCAGCGGGGCGACTTCACCGCGTGCCACGCGCACGAAGTGACGCAACTGAAGCACTTGCGGGTCATCGGCCTGGTAGCCGATCTGCTGCTGCGACAGGGGCGCCTCCCAGTCGGCGCGCTCGTCGTAGCGCCACAGCTTGAGCTGCGGAATGGACAGTGCGCCCTCGGTACCCGACAGCAACAGGCAGGGTTGATCGTATTCCTTGGCGAACTTGGGGACCTCGTTGAGGTTCTTTTCCCAGCCCCAGGGAGAGGCGACGGCATCCGAGCCGACGATGCTGGCCAGTGCGCCGCTCTCGAAACGGAAGTTGATCGTCGCCGTGTCTTCCACCGCGAAGCCGCGTAGCGCATTGCTTGTGAAGGCCTGCACCTCGACCACTTCGCCGTAGAGGTGGCGGAGCAGGTCGGTTTCGTGCACCAGGTTGATCAGGATGACTCCGGCGCCCGCTTCGCGGCGCCAGGTCATGTCGTAATAGGCGTCGGGCTTCTTCGTTTGCCACAGTGCGGTCGCCAGGCTGGGGCGGCCGAGCGCGCCAGAGTCGATGACCTCTTTGGCGCGCGCAATCACCGGATTGTGGCGGCGATGGTGACCGACGAGGATGGGGGTCGGGCTGTCGCGCAGTGCGGCGATCAGACGACGTGCGTCATCCAGCGAGGTCGCGACCGGCTTCTCGAGCAGGGCAGGTACGCCCGCGGCGATGCAGTCGAGTGCGGTCGGCACATGGAGGTCGTTGGGATTGACGATCAGCGCGGCGTCCGGCTTCACCACGGAGAGCATCGTCCGGGCGTCGGTGAAGGCGGCGACGCCTTCTTCGTCAGCCAGGCTGCGAGTGAAGGGGTCGACCACTGCGACCAGTTCGACGTCGGGCACGCGTTTCATTGTGCCGACGTGCTGGCGACCCATGATGCCTGCGCCGATCAGGGCGATACGCAGCGGCGTGGAATGGGAGGTGTGCATTGCGTCGCTCAGTCCGTCTTGGGCATGCCGGGGATGGTGCTCATCAACGAATGGGTGAATCCGCCATCGACGCAGATGTTCTGCCCGGTGATGTAGGTCGCGCCCGGACTGAGCAGGAAGGCGACGGTGTGGGCGATGTCCTCCGGTTGGCCGATGCGATGCAGCGGGACGATGGCCTTGCGGCGCGCGGCGACGTCGGCGTTCTGGTACAGACGGTCGGTCAGGGTGGTATGCACCATGCCGGGCGACAGGCTGTTGACGCGGATCCCGTCGGCAGCCCACTCCAGCGCCAGTTGCTGGCACAGCATGATCATCGCCGCCTTGGATGAGGAGTACGCGCCGCTGTTGGGGTGGGCTTGCATGCCGGCCATCGAGGCCACGGCGACCATTGCACCGCAGCTGTTCTTCAGTGCCGGGTAGGCGGCCTGGGCCAGAAGCCAGGTGGCGCGGGTGTTGACGGCGAACAGGCGGTCCCAGCTGTCGATGTCGAGCTGGGCGAGTGAGCTGGGGCCGAGGATGCCGGCGTTGCAGACCAGGGCGTCGAGCCCCCCGCAGAATTCTTCCGCCTCGGACACCAGGCGTGCCGGCACGGCTGGGTCGGACAGGTCGCCCAGCACGGCCGCGGCGTCGGCGCCCAAGCTTTTCAGCTCGGACAACAGATTGGCGAGGTGCTCGCCCGGGTGGGTTGCGCCGATGGCCAGGCGCACGGTCTGTCCGGCGGCCCGGGCGTCACGTGTCAGCTGAAGGGCGATGGCGGCGCCGATGCCACGGCTGGCGCCGGTAATGAGTGCGCGCATGGGGTGTCTCCTCGGTGTGTCAGGCAGCGGTTCTGGCGTGGATCACGATGGCCTTGGCGGCTTCGAGCGCACTGCGGGCCCAGTGCTCGACACCGACCAGGGGAACGCGTGCGTCGTTCGGAATCTCGACGCCCACCGGCAGATCCGCCGGCAACGACTTCCAGATGCCGGCGAGGTTGATCGCGCCTTCGCCCGGCAGTAGCCGCTCGCAGCGTGCGGCATGGATCAGGCCCTCCGTGGTGGTCGGCCGTTCGGCGGGACCGTCGCAGATCTGTGCGTAGTGCAACCATTCGCGCGGGAGCCCGTCGAGGTCGGCCAGCGTGCCGCCGGAGCGGTCGAAATGTAGTGCGTCGATGAGGATGCCGCCGTTGTCCGGCCGGGCTGCGGAGATGATTTCGATGGCGTCGTGGATACCCGGCGCGGCGGTCCAGGGCATGAACTCGAGGTCGCCCGACAACCCGTAGGGCTTTGCGGCTTCGCACAGCCGGGCGTAGGAGTCGATCAGACGCGCGCGGTCGGCGTCGTCGCAGGCGACCAATATGCATTGCGCTCCCAAGCGTTGGCCCACCTCGAAGAAGCGCGTGTACTGCGCCGGATCGAAGTCGGCATTCAGACGGATCATCTCCAGGTCGAAGATCTTCACGCCGGTATCGGCAATACGCGCAAGTGTTTCCCGCAGCAGCGCTTCGTCGTCCATCAGCGGATAGGCGGCGCCGCCAGGCGCCGCGGGCAGCAGCCGGATGCCGGCGTGGCTGTAGCCGCAGCGTGCCGCCAGCTCGACAAGTTGTGGCGGTTTGTGGTCCAACGCGGTGAGCTGCGACGGGGAAAACGGCGGTAGGGCGGGGGTGGGGATCATTGTCTCTTCCGTGTTGTGGTTATTAGGGGGTGTCATGCGCGGCGGCGTTCGCTGCTTTCGTCAGGCCTCCAGACGGCAACGGTTTCGTGCGGGATGTGCGGAGCGCTGCCCGTCATGGCATGGCCTTGCGTAGATGCGGGGGCACCTTCCAGCGCGACACCTGCTGCGTGGTGAGCTGCGATGTAGCCGAAGGTCATTGCCGGACCCAACGTGATGCCACCGCTTGGATAGCGCCCGCCCATCACGCTCGACATGTCCGCACCGCAGGCGTACAGGCCGTCGATGGGCTGGCCGTCGGCATCCAGCACGCGGGCCGCGGCGTCGGTGCGCAGGCCGGCAAAGGTGCCCAGGCTGCCGGGCAGCACGTGAACCGCGTAGTAGGGGCCGCTTTCGATCGGGGCGACGCAGGGGTTCGGTTGATGGCCTGCGTCGCCATTGATGCGGTTGTATGGGGTGTCGCCACGACCAAAGGCGGGGTCTTCGCCGCGCTGGGCGTAGCGGTTGTATTGCGCCACGGTCGCAGCCAGGCCGGCTGCGTCGATGCCGCAGGCATGTGCCAGCGCTTCGATGCTGTCGCCGCGTTTCAGGTAGCCCGAGCGCAGCATGGGGCCGAGCGGAAAAGGTGCGGGACGCACACGGCCCAGCCCGTAGCGACGGATGAAGCGGTGGTCGCACAGCAACCAGGCTTCTGCCGCGTCGCCTTGATGTGTGGTGGCGAATAGCGCAGAAATGAAGTCGTAGTAGGACCCGGCTTCATTCACGAAGCGGTTGCCGTCGCGGCGCACGGCGATGATGCCCGGCTTGGCACGCTCGATCAGATGCGGGAAATGACCGACGCTGCCGTCCTTGCGTTCCACGCGAGACACGGGCGCCCAGGCGCCGGCCGCCGGCAGTGTGTCCGGGACCGTGCCGCCCGCGCTTTCGCCCAGGCGCAGACCGTCGCCGGTGTTGCTGAAAGGCGCGGCGGACCAGTGCTCGCGTCCTGTCGGCGTATGTGGAAACAAACGTTGAGCCCGTTTGGGATCGTGCGGAAAGCCGCCAGCGGCCAGCACTACGCCACAACGGGCGCGAACTTCGATGTCGCCGCGTGGGGCACCGCTGAATGCCGTGCTCACCAAGGCGCCATGCACCTTGCCGTTCTCGACGATCAACTCGCGCACCGGACTATCGGTCCAGATCTGCACGTCGCGATCGAATGCGGACTTGGCCAGCCGCGCGACTAGGGCGTTGCCGTTGACCAGCCTCATGCCGCGGCGGTGGAGGAGCAGATCCATGAAATGCACCAGTACGCGGCGGGTAACGTGGCGGAAGGATTCCCACGATCGCAGGCTGTTCATGAAATGACGCAGGTCGGCCCCCGATGCGATGCCCATGCCCCAGGGTGCGATGAGGTCCAGCGGCGGACGCAGACGCTTGACGTGCGCCCCAAGTTCGCGTGCGTCGAACGGTGCCGCGCACACCGAGCGTCCGCCGGTAGCCGCGCCTGGCTGCTTGCCGTGGAAGTCGGGGATCAGGTTGCCGTCGATGAACTGCACGGTGGTTTTCTTGCGGAAGAAGTCCACCATGCGCGGGCCATGCGTCAGGAAAGCATCGACGCGGTCGGCGTCGTAGTGCTCGCCCAGTTCATTGCGCAGATAGGTGCGTGGCACCTCGATGTCTTCGACGATACCGGCTTCTACAGCCAGCGGATTGCGCGGAATCCATAGCCAGCCGCCCGACCAGGCCGAGGTGCCGCCATAGACGGATTCCTTCTCGACCACCAGGACTTTCAGGCCGAGCTCGGCGGCGACCACTGCGCTCGACAGGCCGCCTGCTCCGGAGCCGACCACCAGCAGGTCGACTTCGATGGGCGCGTTGGAAACGGGTGAGGCAGAGGCAGTCGCAGCGTTCATCGGATTGATCCGGTTCGAGCAAAAAGATGGGGCGGGCGGAGGTGTTCTGTGGCCTGCCGGCTTGGCTAGGGCGCCCGCCCCGAAGGGACGCGGTAGACGCTCAGCGGGCCAGTGGACCGGCTTCGAGCAGGAAGTCGATCATCCGATCGCGCACGGCAGCGAACATGCCGGTGCCGATCTGCGTCAGGCAGCCCTTGTCCCGCGCGGCCTGGATCATCGGTGTGACGGCAGGTACGGTGATCACGTCGCCGACGAACATGCCCGCGACGAACTTGTCGGCCTGAACCGGCAGTGGGTCATCGGCGCGCATGCCGGCGGGCGTGGCGTTGACGATGACGTCGAAGCCGCTCGGGTCATTGCTGCCGGCGATGACCTTGTCGCCATGCACGCTGCGCAGGCGGGTGATCAAGGCATCGCAACGTTGGGTGTCACCGTCATGCACGGCCAGTTCGGAGACGCCGGCGTCGAGCAGAGCCAGGGCGATGGCCGAGCCTGCGCCACCGGCGCCGACCAACAGAGCGCGCTTGCCTTCGGGCTGACAGCCCACCGCGCGCGCCGCGGCAACGAAGCCTTCGCCATCACACATGTCGCCATGCCAGCTGCCGTCAGGGTTGCGGCGCATGATGTTGCAGGCGCTCAGGAAATTCGCACGATCGGTGGCGGTGGCACACAGCGCGTGGGCGGCGAACTTGTGCGGCACGGTCATGCTGATGCCGTCGAAGTTCTTGGCAAGGCTGATGCCGCTCACCAGCGTGGCGAGGTCGGCCGGGCTGACATGGACCGGCACCATGACTGCATTCACGCCCCGTTCGTGCAAGGTCGCGGTAACGCCTGCGGGCGATTTCACCTGTGCAATCGGGTCACCCATGATCGCGAGGACACGGGTTTCGCCGCTGAGGGACTGAAGGGGGTGGCTCATGTATCGTCTCCGTGAAGCCCGTTTTTGTAAAAATTGAAATGCAGTTCCAAAATGAAAACATATTTCAGAAATAACTGCAACGCGTGCATGATGTCTGGGGTGTAACAGGGCTGCGCAGTGGCAAGATCAACGAGGTCGGTAGCGGCCTTCAGGAGGACGAATGAAGATCGATGGGGTGATATTCGATTGCGACGGCACGCTGGTTGACAGTGAAGGGCTGGCCGTCGAGATCGTGTTGGAACTGCTGGCGGAAGCCGGCGTGAGGCTGAGCGCGGCTGAGCTGATGCCACGCTTTCACGGCCGGCGCTTTGCGACAGTGGTCGACGAACTGTGTCAGGCGTTTCCGGTGCTGGATGCGCAGGCTCTGACGGCGCACTTTCGCGCACGTACCCCGGTGGTGTTCCGTCAGCGGCTCAAGGCCATGCCTGGTGCGCTGGCGTTGGTGAGTGGCCTGGAGATCGAGAAATGTGTGGCGTCGAACGGGCCCGTCAGCAAGATCGAGACCTGCTTGGCGGTGACCGGGCTGCTGCCGCATTTCGAAGGGCGGATCGTCAGTGCCTTCGAAGTTGAGGCGTGGAAACCGGACCCGCGCCTGATCGAGGTGGCTGCGCAGCGCATGGGCGTGGCGATCGATCGGTGCCTGCTGGTCGAGGACAGCCTGCCCGGTGTGCAGGCTGGACTAACTGCGGGCGCGCGGGTCGTCGCCTACCGGATGAGCGATCTGCAGCTCGGGGCGCTAGTGGGGCGAGTTACCCGGATCGATGAGCTGAGCGACCTTCAGGCTTTGCTCTGAGGGCAGGGCGCCGCGAACATGAGCGGCACCTCCGTCAGCTCCACCCCATCCGGTGTCTCGAATCAAACGCCCGTCGTTGCAGTCAAGTGCCTGCGGATACCCGATATTCCCGGAAGGATGCTCGTGCTCCGTCACACTCTCGAGCGCCTCGCAGGCTGACACGATGTGCAGCTGAACCCTATCAGGGCGAAAGAACAGAACGGGCGACACCTTGTGGGTGACGCCCGTTCTGGCATGCGGCGCCGCTTTCCGGCGCGCGATGAGGCTTACTTGAAGGTCGGGTCGAACGGCAGGCCGACGTAGTTCTCGGCGATGGTCGTCTTGCCGGCGGTCGAGCTCATCAGGTAGTCCAGCTCGGCGATCTGGATCTTGTGCTCGATCGGGTCGTCGTTGAACTTGTGCATGATCGAGGTGAACCACCACGAGAAGCGCACGGCGGCCCAGACGCGGCGCAGCGCAGTCTCCGAGTAGCGGTCGAGCAGGTCGTCGCGGCCTTCGGTGTAGTGGGCGATCAGTGCGGTCGACAGGTAGTACATGTCGGACGCGGCCAGGTTCAGGCCCTTGGCACCGGTCGGCGGCACGATGTGGGCGGCGTCGCCGACCAGGAACATGTTGCCGAAGCGCATCGGCTCGGTGACGAAGGAGCGCAGCGGGGCGATGCTCTTCTCGAGCGAGGGGCCGGTGACGAGCTTGGCGGCGATGTGCTCGGGCAGGCGCTTCTTCAGCTCTTCCCAGAAGCGCTGGTCGGACCAGTCCTCGACCTTCTCGTCCAGGCCGACCTGCAGGTAGTAGCGGCTGCGGGTGTGCGAACGCTGCGAGCACAGTGCGAAGCCACGCTTGTGGTTGGCATAGATCAGCTCTTCGTGCACCGGCGGGGTGTCGGACAGCAGGCCCAGCCAGCCGAAGGGGTAGATGCGCTCGTACTCGGTGATCATGTCGCGCGGCACCGAGGCGCGCGAGGCACCGTGGTAGCCGTCGCAGCCGGCGATGTAGTCGCAGTCGACCGTGATCTGCTGGCCGTCCTTGAAGAACTGCAGCTGAGGCTTGCCTTCGAGGAAGTTGATCGGGCGCACGTCGCCGGCGTTGAAGATGACGGTGATGTTCTCGTCCTTCAGCACCGCGTCGTACAGGTCCTTGGTCAGCTCGGTCTGGCCATACACCATGACCTGCTGGCCGCCGGTGAGCGACTTCATGTCGATGCGCTCTTCGCGGTCATTGAAGGTCAGCACGATGCCGTCGTGGACCAGGCCTTCCTTGTCCATGCGCTCGCTCACCTTGGCGCGGCGCATCAGGTCGATCATGCCCTGCTCGAGGATGCCGGCGCGGATGCGGGCTTCGACGTAGGCGCGGTCCTGGCGCTCGAGGATGACGCTCTTGATGCCCGACAGGCTGAGCAGGCGGGCGAGGCACAGGCCCGATGGGCCGCCGCCGATGATGCCGACTTGTGTTTGCATGAGTCTCTCTCCGTTTGTGGGATTGTTGTCGCGGGGACGGACTGAACTATAGGTATCGGAATGCCGCCCCGCTTGAACTCCACATCGTGAATGCTTGTACTTTTAGAAAGTCGTGGCATGCTGACTGTGCGCCCATTTACACGGATCAAGGACGAAGCGATGGCCCTGCCCGGCGTGCCTACCTACAAGCTGTTCGGCGAGAAGGAACTGTGGCCGACGCCCGAGCCGGTGCACTACGAGACGATTGCCGCGCGCAGCGCGCTGCATGACTGGGAAATCACCCCCCACAGCCATGACGGCTTGATACAGATCGTGTTTCTGCTATCGGGCGAGGCGCGCATGACCTTCGAGACGCGCAGCTTCGAGCTGCAGACGCCGTGCCTGGTCATGGTGCCGGCGCGTCACATCCATGGCTTTCGCTTTTCGCCCGACATGGTGGGGCACATCGTGACGCTGCCGCAGGCGCTGCTGGGCGAATTGCTTGTACTTTCGCCTGATCTGCGGGTGGCATTCGACTCGCTGCGCTACCTGCCGCTGGCCGAGGGCGAGGAAAGTGTCGAACGCATGCGACTGCGCTTCGAGCAGTTCGGACGGGAGTACGCGGGCCATCAGCCCGGGCGCATCAGCATGCTGATGGCGATCCTCGGACTGGTGGTGGTGGAGCTTGCCCGCGCCGGCGGGGCAACCGCCGAGCGCGCGTCGCAGGACCGCATCCGGCAGCGCGTGGAGCGCTTCCACATGCTCATCGAGCAGCACTTCCGCGACTGGCAGCCGGTGAGCTTCTACGCGCAGCGCCTGGGCGTGTCGCCCCAGCAGCTCAACGAGAGCTGCCGGCGCGAGGCCGGCACCAATGCGCAGAACCTGATCCACGAACGCCTGCTGCTGGAGGCGCGACGCTTGCTCGCGTATTCCGATCTCGACGTGACCGGCATCGGCTACTCCCTCGGCTTTCGCGATCCGGCCTACTTTTCGCGCTTCTTCGCGCGGCACCAGGGGCTCACGCCCACCGAGTTCCGGCAGGCGTTCTCCCCTGCAGCGCCGTCGGGCACGGCACCCTGAACAGCGCGCGTCACAGCCCGGCGCACTGATCCTCCTTGTTGCCGCGCACGCGGTTGCCGCCGCCGGTGATCGGGTGCTGGTTCGACTTGCACTGCAGGTTGCCATCCACCCGGTTGCGATTCACATGCACCGCACCGCTGTTCGAGAACAGCTGGATGTCGCCGTCGACCTCGGCGGTATCCACCTTCACCGAACTGCCCTGTTCGAGCTGGACATTGCCGCCCACGTAGGAGCCGCCAAGCAAGGACACCTGGCGTGCGCCCTCGGCCTGGATGTTGCCTTCGACCTTCACGTCGCGGGCCAGCAGGGTGGCTGCGCGGGCAACCCTGACGTTGCCGTCGACGCGCGTGCCGTTCAGCGTGCAGGTGCGGCCCGAGGGCACGCGGATGTCGCCGTCGATGGAGACGGCGCCCATGCTGCCGCTGCAGTCGACCTCGTCCGCGTAAGCGGGGAGGGACAACAGGGTCGTGCCGAGCAGCAGGCTGGCGAAGCGGATCGTCGCATTCATCGTCGTTTCCCGTTCCTGGTGACATGCATGCTTCATTCTAGAGGGGCTTGCGTCGCTCGGGCGCTTCGATGTCGTGACAGGACGCCTCGCGCTGGCTGGGCGCATCCTGGATCGATGTGTGCGGTTTGTTGTCGTATCCGGTGACCGGCAGGTCTAAACTGTCAGTCGTAACGAACCCGACGAGGTGTAGCCATGGACGGAATCTCGAGCAGTGCCGCGATGCAGCCGCGCGAGCTGATGCGCCAGTCCGAGGCGCGGATCACCGATCCCCGCGCCTTGCAGGCGCCGACGCGGCCCGACGCGCCGGCTTCGCCTGCTGCTTCGGAACCAGCCAGTGCCGTCGTCACGCTCAGCGATGCTGCGCGCAGCCAGGCCAGTCGTCCCGCGCAGCCCGACCAGAACACGCCCGAAGCCCGCGCGGCTGCGGCCGTGCAGGGGGCGCCGGCTGAGGATGGGCAGGTCAGCTACACGGCGCAGCGCGCCGTAGAGGCCTACCGCGACGTCGAACAGGTTGCCGTCGCTCGTGATGCCGCCATGCCGCCGGGCCAGCAGGCCCCCAGCTTGTTGCGCGGCTGATGTCTCTGTCCTTCTAGTCCAGCAAAAGAGGAACGGGGCCTTGCGGCCCCGTTCCTCTTTTGCTGGACTGCGTACGTCCGATCAGGGGTAAAGCCCGCGCTCGGCGCGCGCTTCCAGCACGCGCTGGCAGGCGATGATGAAGGCAGCGGTCCGCAGCGAAACGTGCTTTTCCTGCGCGAGCTTCCAGATCGCAGAGAAGGCGCCGACCATGATGCGTTCGAGGCGCTCGTTGATCTCGTCCTCGGTCCAGAAGAAGCTCGAGAAGTCCTGCACCCACTCGAAATACGACACGGTCACGCCGCCCGCGTTGGCGAGCACGTCGGGCACGACGAGGGTGCCGCGCTCGCGCAGCACGTCGTCCGCTGCCGGGGTCGTCGGGCCGTTGGCGCCTTCGACCACGATGCGGGCACGCACGCCGGCGGCGCGCTCGACGGTGAGCTGCCCTTCGAGCGCGGCCGGAACCAGGAACTCGCACTCGAGCCGCCAGAAATCCTCGATGTCGATCGGCGAGGCGCCTGCAAAGCCCTTCAGGCCGCCGTTTTCCGCGGCGTGTGCCATCGCCGCCGGGATGTCGATGCCAGCTTCGTTCACCAGCGTTGCGGTGTGATCGGCGACTGCGATCACGCGCGCGCCGGCCGCGTGGAACAGTCGCGCACCGATGCCGCCGACGTTGCCGAAGCCTTGCACCACCACCCGCGCGCCTTCGATCGGCACACCCATCTGGCGGCCTGCCTCGCGCGCGGTGATGAACACCCCGCGCCCGGTCGCTTCCTGCCGCCCGAGGCTGCCGCCCAGTGCGATCGGCTTGCCGGTGACGACGCCGGTAGCGGTGCCGCCACGATTCATCGAGAAGGTGTCCATCATCACCGCCATCGTCATCGCGTTGGTGCCGACGTCAGGTGCGGGAATGTCCTTGTCGGGGCCGATGATGATGCCGATCTCGGAGGTGTAGCGGCGCGTGATGCGCTGCAGTTCGCCCTTGCTGACGCTGCCCGGATCGACGCGGATGCCGCCCTTGGCGCCGCCGAAGGGCAGGCCGACCGCGGCGTTCTTGATCGTCATCCAGCCGGCCAGTGCCATCACTTCGTTCAGGGTCACGTCCGGGTGGAAGCGCACGCCGCCCTTGCCCGGCCCGCGCGACAGGTTGTGCTGCACGCGGTAGCCCTCGTAGTGGGCCACGGTGCCGTCGTCGCGCTCGATCGGCACATCGACGATCAGGGTGCGCTTCGGATGCTTGAGCGTCTCGATCCAGCGTTCCAGCGAACCCAGGTAGGGGCGCACGCGCTCGATCTGTTCGACGAAGCTGGCCCACGGTTCCGGTGCCGCCGGGTTCAGGTAGGACAGGCCGGCAATGCGGTCAAGGTCTTGCTGAGTCTGGGGTGTCGCGCTCATGTTCGTCCCTCCGGGGGTTGGGTGATGCACGAATTCTGTGCCTTGCGATCGTGCAGGCACATGCCGTTGCCTCATCGGGTCATGCGTTTCATGCATGACCTTGCGGTGCGACGCCCTTGTACGGGTCGGCCGGCCGATCCGGATGGCCGGCCTGCGTCGCAAGGTGGTTCCACAGGCGGTTCAGCTCGGGCCGCCGGTTCGCGCGATCGCGGTACAGGCGTACCTCCATGTCCAGGCTCCACTCCGGTCCGCCCGCACTCACGACCTCGCCGCGCGCCAGCTCGCGGCTCACCGCGCTTGCCGGCAGGAAGGCGAGGCCGTGGCCGGCCAGAAGCATCGCCTTCAGGCTCTCGGCCATGTCCGACTCGTACTGCAGGGCGAGGTGCGCGGGCTGGCTGGCACGGTCGAGGATGGTGTCGACCATGCGCCGCAGGTAGGTGTTCGGTCCGTAGCGCAGGAAGGGGATCGGCGCCCTGGCCGTGCCGGGCAGCTGCCAGTTCGCATTGCCCGCGTGCTGGCGCGGCAGGTAGGGGCGGACGTGCTCGACGCCGAGGGACAGCCCCTCGAAGCGTGCCGGGTCCAGCCACACCGGGTGGGCCGGATGGTGGTAGCACAGCAGCAGGTCGCAGCCGCCTTCGGCCAGCATCATCACCACATCATGGACATTTCCCGCCACCAGGCGCGTGGGCACCTCGCCGAAGCTCTGTTTCAGCCGTCCCAGCCAGGCCGGGAAGAAGGCGAAGGCGAGGGTGTGCGGCACGGCAACCACCAGCGCATCGCTGGCGATGGCCTGGTGGCCGCGTACCTGTGCCCGCGCCGCATGCAGGCGGTTGAGCAGGTCGATCGCCGGCCCCTTGAAGGCCTCGCCGGCTTCGGTCAGCCGGGTCGGATAGGTGCTGCGGTCGACCAGGGCCACGCCCAGCCAGGCCTCGAGTGCGCGGATGCGGCGCGAGAAGGCCGGCTGCGACACGTGGCGCTGCTCGGCCGAGCGCGAGAAGCTGCCGCTCTCGGCAAGGCTGAGGAAGTCTTCCAGCCACTTCAGTTCCATCGTCGGGTGTCCTGTTGCCGGATCGTCGTCCGGGAATGACTCAGCACGCCGGGAAGCTGACGGCCAGGCCGCCGCGCGAGGTTTCCTTGTACTTGTCCAGCATGTCGCGACCGGTGTCACGCATCGTCAGGATCACCTGGTCGAGCGAGATCGCGTGTGCCCCGTCGCCGCGCAGGGCGAGCTGGGCGGCGTTGATCGCCTTGACCGCGGCCATCGCGTTGCGTTCGATGCAGGGAATCTGCACCAGGCCACCGACCGGGTCGCAGGTCAGCCCCAGGTTGTGCTCGAGGCCGATCTCGGCGGCGTTTTCGACCTGCTCGGGCGTGCCACCCAGTACCTCGGCCAGGCCCGCGGCCGCCATCGCGCAGGCCGAGCCCACCTCGCCCTGGCAGCCGACCTCGGCGCCGGAGATCGACGCGTTCTTCTTGCACAGCGCGCCCACGGCCGCGGCCGCGAGCAGGAAGGTCTCGACGTCGCGCTCGCCGCTGCCGGGCATGAAATCCATGTAGTAGTGCAGCACCGCCGGAATGATGCCGGCCGCGCCGTTGGTGGGCGCGGTCACGACCCGGCCGCCGCCGGCGTTCTCTTCATTGACGGCCAGTGCGTAGAGGTCGATCCAGTCGAGCGCCACCATGGTGTCGCTGATCAGGTTGTGACCGGTGTCGCGCTCGGCGAGCTTGCGGTGCAGGGCCGCGGCACGACGGCGAACCTTGAGGCCGCCGGGTAGCACGCCTTCCTGCGCGATGCCGCGCGCCACGCAACTTCGCATCGCGGCCCAGATGCGTTGCAGCGCGGCGCGCGTGTCGGCCTCGCTGCGCCAGGCGCTTTCGTTGGCCAGCATCAACTCGCTGATGCGCAAGCCGTGGCGGTGGCATTGCGCGAGCATTTCGGCGCCGGTGTCGAAGGGGTAGGGCAGCACGACGTCGGTCTCGGTCCCGCTGCCGGCCTGCGCCTGCGCCTCGTCGACGACGAAGCCGCCGCCGACCGAGTAGTAGGTGTTCTCGTGGATCGCGCGTGCATCGCCATCGAACGCGGTGAGGCGCAGCGCATTCGGGTGGTAGGGCAGGCTCACCGGCAACAGCCGCATGTCGCGCGCCCAGTCGAAAGGCAGCGCGCGCGCGCCCATCAGCGCGAGCTCGCCGTCGTGCCGCACCCGGTCGACGGCGGTGATGAGGAAGTCCGGCTCGACCTCGTCCGGGCGCGCGCCCATCAAGCCGGCCACGACGGCACGGTCGGTGCCGTGGCCGATGCCCGTCGCCGACAGCGACCCATAGAGCTTCACCTCGATGCGGCAGACGCGGTCGAGCAGGCCCTGCTGCGCCAGCGTCGCGGCGAAGTCATGTGCGGCACGCATCGGTCCGACCGTGTGCGAGCTGGACGGACCGATGCCGATCTTGAACAGGTCGAGGACGCTGATGGACATGGGCGATTCCGGGAACGAGTCGACGTCGATGAATCATTCTGCGTCCGCGCGGATGTGGCCTCAATCCGTTGTTTCCCACCCCCTCTGCGCTACTCGTCTGCGCCACGTCGCTCCGTTGCGGCTTTTCGGTTACATTCGCCTCAATGCTGTATGCAAGCGCCACCCCGGTGGCGCCACACCCCGGGGCATGGCCACTTCGCGCAACTTCTCCTTTCTTGCCGAGCACGATCCGGTCTTCCTGCAACTGGCGTCCACCGCCGAGCAGGTCTTTGCCGCCGACCCCAACACCACGCTGATCAAGCTGCGCCAGCTCGGCGAGGCCATCGCGCAGGACCTTGCCGCCCGCGTCGGCATCGTGTTCGACGACACGACCACGCAGGCCGACCTGCTGTTCCGCCTCGGCCGCGAGATCAACCTCGATCCCGCCATCCGCGGCCTGTTCCACACGCTGCGCATCGAGGGCAACAAGGCCACCCACCAGTTCCGCACCCTGCACAAGGAGGCGATGGACGGCCTGCGCGTGGCGCGGGCGCTGGCGGTGTGGTTCCACCAGAGCTTTGGCCCGCAGGGCGAGCGCTTCAAACCCGGCCCCTTCGTGCCGCCCGAAGACCCCAGTGCGCAGCTGCGCGCGCTGCAGGCCGAGATCGAGCGCCTGCGCGCCGATCTCGCGAGTCAGCACCAGGCGCTCGACAGCAACCAGCAGCTCGCCGAGCTGATGCGGCAGGAGAAGGCGCAATACGCCGCGCTGGCCGAGCGCATGCAGGCCGACGCTGCCGCAGCCTTCGCGCTGGCCGAGGAACAGAGCGCGCTCGTCGACAGGCTCGAGGCCGAGTTCGACGCGCGCCTCCGCGCGCTGCAGGCCGAACTCGAAGCCACGCGCGCAGCCTCGCGCCAGGCCGGTGCCGAAGCCCTGCGCCAGGTCGCCACCCGCACCCAGCGCGCGTCCCGCAACCTCGAACTCAGCGAAGAGCTCACCCGCATCCTCATCGACCAACAGCTCGTCGATGCCGGCTGGGAGGCCGACACCCAGCGCCTGCACCATGCCCGCGGCGCCCGCCCGGTCAAGGGTCGCAACCGCGCCATTGCCGAATGGCCCACCACCGGCCGGCAGGCGGCGGATTACGTGCTGTTCGCCGGGCTCACCCCGCTGGCGGTGGTCGAAGCCAAGCGCGAGAACGAACACGTCGCCGGCAAGATCCCGCAGGCCGAACGCTACGCCGCGGGCTTCGAACAGCGCGAAGGCTTCGAGCCCGCCTGGCGGCTCGAAGGCCGCAGCGCGGGCTGGCCCGATGCGCAGGGCGGCGCCTTCGAAGTGCCCTTCGCCTACTCCAGCAACAGCCGGCCCTACCTGCCGCAGCTCGCCGAGCACAGCGGCACCTGGTTCCGCGACCTGCGCAGCCCGGCCAACCTTGCCCGGCCGCTGGTCGACTTCCATTCGCCGCAAGGCCTCCTCGACCAGCTCACGCGCAGCCGCGAGAAGGCTGAACAAAGCTTGCGCGACGAAGGCTTCGCCTACCTGCGCCTGCGCCCCTATCAGGAGCTCGCCATCCAGGCGGTCGAGGACGCCCTGGCCGCTGGCCGCTTGCGCTGTCTGGTGGCGATGGCCACCGGCACCGGCAAGACGCGCACCATCATCGGGCTGATGTACCGCCTGCTCAAGGCCGAGCGCTTCCGCCGCATCCTGTTCCTGGTCGACCGCACGGCGCTCGGCGACCAGGCGCTGGAAGCCTTCGACGACGCCCTGCTGGAGCAGAACCAGCCGCTGTCGAAGATCTACAACGTCGCCGCGCTCGGCGACATGGCGGTCGAGGCCGAGACCCGCGTGCAGGTCGCCACCGTGCAGGCCATGGTCCGGCGCCTCTTCCAGGCGGACGACGCGGCCACCGCGCCCCCGCCCATCGACGCCTTCGACTGCGTCATCGTCGACGAAGCCCACCGCGGCTACACGCTCGACCAGGACATGACCGAAGGCGAGCTGGCGGTGCGCGACCAGGCGCAATATCTGTCCACCTACCGCCGCGTGCTCGACTACTTCGACGCGGTCCGCATCGGCCTCACCGCCACGCCGGCCAGGCACACCACCGAGATCTTCGGCAAACCGGTCTATACCTACTCGTACCGCGAAGCCGTCGCCGACGACTGGCTGATCGACCACGAACCGCCGATCCGCTACGAGACCCTGCTCACCCGCAACGGCATCCGCTTCGAACGGGGCGAGACGGTCAGCGCCATCGACCTCGGCAGCGGCGAAATCGAGCAGTCCGAACTCGAGGACGAGCTCGCCTTCGACGTCGACGCCTTCAACCGCCGCGTCATCAACGAGGACTTCAACCGCGTCATCTGCGAACAGCTCGCACAGGAGCTTGACCCCTTCGGCGAGGAGAAGGCGATGATCTTCTGCGCCTCCGACCTGCACGCCGACATGGTCAAGCGCCTGCTCGACGACGCCTTCAAGGCGGTGCATGGCGAGGCCTACGCCGAAGCCGCGGTGCGCAAGATCACCGGCAAGTCCGACCGCGTGGCCGAGCTCATCAAGCGCTACAAGAACGAGCGCTATCCCAACATCGCCATCACCGTCGACCTGCTCACCACCGGCATCGACGTGCCGCGCATCTGCCACCTCGTCTTCCTGCGCAAGGTGCGCTCGCGCATCCTCTACGAGCAGATGATCGGCCGCGCCACCCGACGCTGTGACGAGATCGGCAAGACCGTGTTCCGCATCTACGACCCGGTCGACCTCTACCGCGACCTGCAGGACGTCAGCAGCATGAAGCCGCTGGTCAAGGATCCGGCCATCACGCTGGCGCAGCTCGTGTCCGAGCTCGCCGATCCGGCCAGCCACGCCGCGCCGGGTAGCGGGGAGCATCTGGCGCACGAACGAACTCACGCCCACGACGTACTCGACGCCCTCGCGCAGAAGCTGATGCGCGTGCTGCGCGACGCCACGCACAAGGCGGAGAAGAAGCCTGCGCTCAAGGCCCGCCTGGACGAACTCGAGCAGCACTGGGGCGTGCCGCCCGCCGCCCTGCACCGGCACCTGAAGCAGCTCGGCCCGCAGGGCGCCGCCGATTTCCTCCGCGCGCAGGCCGGCCTGCTCGAGCAGATCGAGGACGTGCAGGTGCTGGTCGGCAGCCGCTACCGCCCGCTACTCTCGCTGCACCGCGACGAACTGGTCGCGCGCGAGCAGAGCTACGGCACTTACCAGAAGCCCGAGGACTACCTCGACGCCTTCGGCCGCTTCGTCCGCGAACAGCTCAACGAATCGGTGGCGCTGGCGGTGGTGGTCAGGCGTCCGCGCGACCTCACCCGCGAACAACTGAAGGAAGTCCGCCTGCTGCTCGACCGCCACGGCTACGCCGAAGCCCGGCTGCAGACCGCCTGGCGCAACAAGACCAACGTTGATCTCGCCGCCAGCATCGTCGGCTACATCCGCCAGGCCGCGCTTGGCGAGGCGCTCATCCCCTTCGAGCAGCGCGTCGCCCAGGCCATGGCGCGCATCCACGCGATTGCCCCGTGGACGCCGATGCAGCGCAAGTGGCTCGACCGCCTCGCCAGGCAGCTCGGCCACGAGGTCGTCATCGACGCCGACTTCGTCAATCGCGCCTTCGCCCAGGACGGCGGCGCGCACCAGCTCGACGTCCGCCTCGGCGGCCGGCTGGAGGCCGTGCTCGAAACGCTCGCCGATGCGCTATGGCCGTCGGCGGCGTGAAGCGCGGCGCTCGTCTGCGCACATGAGCCGAATCGACCTCTTATTCGGCTCATTAATAGGTATTAAGTGAGCCGAATGGTGCTAGCATTCGGCTCACCCTTCTTCTTTGCAAGGCCCTGATGCCGCGCTGGATCTGGCAATACCCTGACTGGCCGCACTTCACCTGGCAGGCCGAGGCACTGGCACCGCTGCTGCGCCAGGTCACGCTCGCCCAAGGGGCGCTGCTCGGTCGCGCCCTGGGCTCCGAGCCGGAACTGCGCGCGGAATTCACGCTCGATGCGCTGCTGCAGAACATCATCGACTCCAGCGCCATCGAAGGCGAAACGCTCAATGTCGGCTCGGTGCGCTCCAGCATCGCCCGCCGGCTGGGCCTGGCGGACAGCGACAGCGCTCCGGCGGAGCCGCGCGCGGAGGGCCTCGCGCAGATCATGCTGGACGCCACGACCAACCTCGATGCGCCACTGACCGAATCGCGCCTGCTGCAATGGCACGCCTGGCTTTTCGCCGGCGAGGAGGGCTCGCTCGAAGGCTTTCTCGGTCGCCGCATCCGTATTGGCGACTGGCGCGGAGCAGACGTCATGCAGGTGGTCTCTGGCCGCATCGACCGCCCGACCGTGCATTTCGAGGCGCCGCCGCGCGAAGGTCTGGAAGCCCGGGTCGCCGGGTTCGTCGCCTGGTTCAACGCCAGCCAGGCTGATATCACGCTCGACCCCTTGCTGCGCGCGGCGCTGGCGCACTTCTGGTTCGTCACCCTCCACCCCTTCGACGACGGCAACGGCCGCATCACCCGCGCGCTCACCGATCTCGCGCTGGCGCAGAGCGAGCGGCAGAGCATCCGTTTCTACGCCATGTCGGCCGCGATCCTTGCCGACCGCAAGGGCTATTACGCCCAACTCGAAACCGCCCAGAAGATGCATGCAGCGCCTGCGCCGCTCGATCTGACACCGTGGCTGCACTGGTTCCTCGCCACGCTGCTGCACGCCATCGAGTCGGCATCGGCGCAGATCGACCGCGTGCTCGCCAAGAGCCGCTTCTGGCATCGCCACCGCGAGCAGGTCGCGAGCCCGGAGCAGGTCAAGGTCCTCAACCGCCTGCTCGACGGCGACCAGCGCGGGCGGGGCGGATTCGAGCACGGCATCAGCGCCGCGCAATATCAGGCGGTCGCCAAGGTCTCCAAGGCCACCGCCACCCGTCATCTGGCCGATCTCGTCGCCAAGGGCTGCCTGCAAAAGCTGCCCGGCGGCGGTCGCTCGACCCGCTATCAGATCCGCTGGCCGGCGGCGGGCGATGTCTAGCCATTTAAAATCAATGTCTTAAGTAAAAACATGAGCAACAACGAGATCGTCCAGAAGCTCTGGAACCTGTGTGACGTGCTGCGCGACGACGGCATCAACTACTCCGACTACGTCACCGAGCTGGTGCTGCTGCTGTTCATCAAGATGGAGCACGAGAACACCCAGAGCGGCGTGCTGTCCGGCCACAAGCTGCCCGCGGGCGCGCGCTGGCCCGACATCGCCCGGCTCTCCGGGCTCAACCTGCTCAACCACTACCGCGCCACGCTGCTCGAGCTGTCGAAGAGCACCGACCCGCTGCTCGCCGCCATCTACGCCGACGCCCAGACCCGGCTCAAGGAACCCCGCCACCTCGAGCAACTGGTCAAGAGCATCGACGCCATCGACTGGTTCTCCGCCCGCCGCGACGGCCTCGGCGACCTCTACGAGGGCCTGCTGGAAAAGAACGCCACCGAGACCAAGTCCGGCGCCGGCCAGTACTTCACCCCGCGCCCGCTCATCGACACCATCGTCGCCCTCATCGACCCCAGGCCGGGCGAAACCATCCAGGACCCGGCGGCGGGCACGGCCGGCTTCCTCATCGCCGCCGACGCGCACATCAAGGCGCGTACCGACGAGCTCTACGACCTCGACGAGAAGCAGCGCAGCTTCCAGCGCAACAAGGCCTTCATCGGCATGGAGCTGGTGCCCGGCACCCGCCGCCTGGCGCTGATGAACTGCCTGCTGCACGGCATGGAGGGCGATGCCGAAGGCGTGGTGCACCTGGGCAACACGCTGGGCGGCGCCGGCGCCGACCTGCCCCATAGCGACATCATCCTCAGCAATCCGCCCTTCGGTACTGCCCGGGGCGGCGGCGGCCCTACCCGCGACGACTTCACCTTTGCCACCAGCAACAAGCAGCTCGCCTTCGTGCAACACATCGTCCGCCACCTCAAGGATGGCGGCCGCGCCGCGGTGGTGCTGCCCGACAACGTGCTGTTCGAATCCGGCGTCGGCACCGAGATCCGCCGCGACCTCATGGACAAGTGCAACCTGCACACGATCCTGCGCCTGCCCACCGGCATCTTCTACGCCCAGGGCGTCAAGACCAACGTGCTGTTCTTCGACAAGGTCGGCCAGCACGCCGAAGGCGGCACGCAGGAAGTCTGGGTGTACGACCTGCGCGCCAACATGCCGCGCTTCGGCAAGCGCACGCCGCTTACCCGCGCCCACTTCGCCGATTTCGAAGCCGCGTATGCCGCGACCCCGCGCGTCGACCAGGGCGAACAGGGGCGCTTTCGCCGTTTCACCCGCGACTGGATCCGCGAGCGCGGCGACAGCCTGGACATCGCCTGGCTGAAGGACCACAGCGCCGAAGACGCCGCCGACCTGCCCGAGCCGATGGAACTGGCGCGCGAGGCGATGGGGGAACTGGAAGCGGCGCTGGCGGAGTTGCGGGCGCTGATGGGGGAGTTGGGGGAGGGGGGGGGATGAGCGGGCTGCCGGAAGGTTGGGCGTGGACGACGCTGGAAAGCGTTGCCGTTCTGACAACCGGGAGTACCCCGTCAACGAAGAACGAAGGCTTCTATGGAGGCGATATCCCTTTCGTCAAACCTGGCGACCTGGACCGACGCGCTCCGATTCAGTGCACTGATCAGAGTCTGACAGGGGAGGGGGCCGAGCAAGCAAGGCTGCTGCGGGCTGGCGCGGTACTTGTTTCTTGTATCGGGACTCTCGGAAAGGTCGGTATCGCTGGCGTAGAGCTTGCGTCGAATCAGCAGATCAATGCGGCTGAGTTTCGTCCGAATGTCACCGATGACCGTTACGGCTATTACGTCTGCCGAACGTTTAAGCCTTGGATGGAGAGCGAAGCATCCGCAACGACAATCGCCATACTGAACAAGGGGCGTTTTGGAGAGGCGCCGTTTCCGCTCGCACCGCTCGCCGAACAAAAACGCATCGCCGACAAACTCGACAGCGTGCTGGCGCGGGTGGATGCCTGCCGCGATCGCCTCGACCGCATCCCGAGCTTGCTCAAACGCTTCCGGCAGTCCGTGCTCGCGGAAGCGACGTCCGGTCGGTTGTCCGCTGATTGGCGAACGCGCCGCTGCGAGATGCGTGCATCGAAGGACCACGAGACCGCGGCGCCTGTTTCATCTCTCGACCTGTCACTGTCCGAACCGACAGGCTGGACGTTCGAACGCGCTGGTTCGGTTTGCGGGAAGGTTCAGAGTGGGGGAACGCCGAAGGAGGGGTTTGCTGAATTTGGTGTCCCTTTCCTTAAGGTCTACAACCTCGTCGACCAGAAAGTCGCCTTCGACTACAAGCCGCAATATATCGCTCAGGAACTGCACTCTGGGTCAATGTCGAAGTCGCGAGTCCTACCGGGCGATGTGCTGATGAACATCGTTGGACCTCCACTTGGCAAAGTCGCGGTTGTGCCGAATAGCCGCGATGAGTGGAATATCAACCAAGCGATAACCCTCTTCAGGCCGAGCGAGCGGATCACGACGGGGTGGCTTTTCTACGTCCTCTGTAGTGGCGAGAACATTGCCGACATTGTCCATGAGACAAAGGGCTCAGCGGGGCAGGTCAATATCTCCCTGTCTCAATGCAGGAATTTCATATTTCCTGTGCCACCAGTGGAAGAACAACACGAAATCGTCCGCCGCGTCGAAACCCTGTTCGCCTTCGCGGACCGCCTCGAAGCCCGCTGCGCCGCCGCACGCAAGCAGGCTGGGCAGCTGACGCCGGCCCTGCTTGCCAAGGCCTTCCGCGGCGAACTGGTGCCGCAGGACCCGGCCGACGAACCCGCTACCGAACTGCTCAAGCGCCTGGCTGCCCGCCGTGCCGAGGCGCCCAAGACGCGGCGCGGGCGCAAGCCGGTTGCGGCGGGTGAGTGAGCCGGCCGACGGCGCGCAGCGCGGTGCTCAGTCCTGCGTTCCGTAACCCGCTCGGCTTTCAGTCATCGGCGCTCACTCCCCGCCGTGCACCTCGGCGAACTTGCGCTCCATCTCGCGCCGCATCGCGCGGCGCACTTCGGCTTCGGCGAAGCGGCGGCGTTCGTCCGGGGTGTGGGGTTCCAGCGGCGGCACCTTGGTCGGGCGGCCATCGTCGTCGACCGCAATCATGGTGAAGAAGCAGCTATTGACGTGGCGCACGACCTTGCCGCGGATGTCCTCGGCGATGACCTTGATGCCCACTTCCATCGACGAGTTGCCGGTGTGGTTGACCGAGGCGAGGAAGGTGACGAGTTCGCCGACCTGGATGGGCTGGCGGAACATCACCTGATCGACGCTGAGCGTGACGACGTAGTGGCCGGCGTAGCGTGCGGCGCAGGCGTAGGCGACCTGGTCGAGCAGCTTGAGGATGGCGCCGCCGTGCACCTTGCCCGAGAAGTTCGCGGTGTCGGGCGTCATCAGGACGGTCATGGTGAGCTGGTGGGCGGGCAGGTCCATTGCGGTGTCTCTGGCTTGGGGGGTCGATGAGGGCGACGCAGTGTCGCCCCTGACGCGGTGTGGCGCAAGGCTAGAATTCGGCTCCCGATCCAGTCCTTCCGCAGCCATGCACAAGACCCTCACCGCCTTCGCCCACGCCGACACCCCCGCCAGCGTCGACCACCCGCGCCCCGAGCGCCTGGTCGACGGCAACCCGCTGCGCACGACCTGGAACCACTTCGAGCGCGACGGCATGTCCGCCGGCCTGTGGTCCTGCACGCCGGGGGCGTGGCGCATCGCCTTTGCCGACGACACCGACGAGTTCTTCCACGTGCTGTCCGGCCGCATCCGCATCACCGACGAAGCCGGGCTGGCGCGCATCTTCGGGCCGGGCGAGGCCTGCGTGATTCCGGCGGGCTTCAGGGGCGTGTTCGAGGTGCTGGAACCGGTGACGAAGCACTATGTGTTCGTGAAGCGTGGCGAGATGCGCTGAGGCGCGCCCGGGCGGGCGCCTTGCCCGTACCCGGTGCGGCGTCTAGGCTGCAGAAGCAGCCCCGGAGGTCGCCGCCATGTCCAGAAAACTGTTGTCGTTCGTCCTTGGCGTCTGGGTGTCTTCGGTCGCGTTCGCGCAGGCACGTCCGCCCATTCCGAGCGTGGTGCTCGATCACATGAACGATCTCGACCGCCGCTGTGCCGCGGCCGGCGGGCGCGCGGGGGAAGGGCGCTTCGTCGTGGCGCAGGATTTCACCGGCGATGGCCGGCTCGACTACCTGCTGTCGGAGGGCGATTACAACTGTGTCGGGCGCCCGGGGCTGTTCCGCCAGGGCGGCGTGGGGCGGGTGGATATCTTCGTCGTCGACGCGCGCAACGCGGCGCGCCGGGTCTATTCCGACCAGCTCATCGCCTACCGGGTGCTCGCCGGCAAGCCGGCCAAGGTCCAGATCGCGCGCCAGGGCACGGCCTGCGGCCCCGGCAGCGACGCCCGTACCCAGTGTGCGGCGCAGCTGGCGTGGAACGGGCAGGGTTTTGGCGAGGCGGTCGCGGTGAGCGACGCGCGGGCGCCGGGGGGTGCGGCGCCCGCAGCCCGGTCGCCGGCGGTGGCCACGCCGGCTGTCGACGCCGCGGCGGGGGCGGTGGCACCGACGCCTCTGGCGGTGCCGGCCGAGGCGCGTCCGCGTTTCCTGGCCGAATGCCGCCAGGCCTATGTGTCGCGCAGTGCCGATGCCGCGCGCTGGGCCGACGAGCAGTGCGTGGCGGACTGGGGCAAGGTCACCGCGAGCGCTGCGGCCACCGACGCCTTGCTGGCAGCCCTGCCGGCGGTGGCAGGCGAGGCGGTGCCGCTGGCGAGTCTGCGCCAGCGCCTGGCCGGCGTGCGCTGGGCGGCCAAGCCCCGCTCGCGCGAGCTGTCGGCGAGCGGTCGCCTGGGCAACCTGGATGTCTCGGTGACCGGCGCGCCCGCGGCGAAGACGCTGGGCATGAACTGGATGGAGGTGGGCGCCGAGCCGCCCTACGACATCGTCGGCGCGATGCGGGTGCGTGGCGTCACGCTGACCGAGATCGCCTGCGAGGAGTTCGGTGCCGGCGAGTGGCAGCGGGTGTTCTCCGGCAGCGCGCCGGGACGCGCGCCCTTCCGGCTGGAGCTGGGCCAGCGCACCGCGCCCTTTGCGAATTCCAATTCCTACTACGGGGTGACGATCGACCTCTCCGGGCGGGCGCCCGCGCCGCTCGCGTCGCGTTCGGTGTGCAGCAACCCGAGCAATCTGCTCTAGGACCTGGATGAAAGGCGCACGAGCCACCGAGGGGATGCCTCCATGCCCGCCTACCCGCACATCCTCGTCGTTGGCACCACGTTCACCGTTCCGCTGCCCTGGTATCGGCCGTTCCGGCGCCTCGCCGACATGGTGGGCCGCGAGCTGGCGCGCAGCGGATTCGGGCTGCTCACCGGCAACACGCCGGGGGTCGACAAGGTCGCGGCGCGTGCTTTCTGGGCGGAATGCCTGCGCCGGGGCCTGGCGCCGGAGGCGGGCTATCAGCAACTGTGGCTGCCGCACTTCCAGCGTGGCTATTTCCTGCCGGGCGAAGGCTTTGCGGCGCCGGTCGAGTGCACGGTACGTCTGTCCGACTACGACGAGTGGATCGAGCAGGCGATCGGCCGTGCCGGCGCGGCGGTGATGATCGGCGGGCGCAGTGGCTCGCTTGCGATTGCGCGCCGCTTCATCGACGCCGGCAAGCCGGTGTTGCCGATTCCCTTCGCCGGCGGCGAATCGCGCGAGGTGTTCCACGAGATCCTGCGGACCTGGGGCGAGGCGCCCGTGCCGGGGTTGAGCCAGACGCAGTTCCTGAGCCTGGCCGTGCCCTGGATCAACAGCACCGGACTGCTTGCGCGGCTGTTGCTGGGCACGCTCGCCGCGCAGGCCGACATCTTCATCTCCTACCGTCGTGCGGATACCGGCATGGCCGCCGGCCGCCTGCGCGACGACCTGATCGAGCATTTCGGCGCGCGCCGCGTGTTCATGGACCTGCACGGCATCGACCCGAGCGCGGATTGGCGCGAGACGATCGGCGCGGCGATCGCGGCCTGCAAGGTCGGCGTGGTGCTGATCGGGCACGGCTTCATGGCGGGCGATGCACAGGGGCGTCCGCGGCTGTGGGACGAGGGCGACGTGTTGCGATTCGAACTCGCGTCCCTGCTTGCAGGGCAGAAACGCATCCTGCCCTTGCTGGTGGACGATGCCCCGTTGCCTGCGGAGGACGCCTTGCCCGAGGCGCTCAGGCCCTTGCTGCGCTACCAGACCCCGCGCATCGACAACGCCAACTGGCAGGCGGTGAGCGCGGCGGTGGTGAGGGCAATCGAGGCGGTGTTGAGTCCCTCGGTGGGTTGATCCCGGGGGACTCAGCGCGGTGAAGCGGGCTGCGGCGTTTCCGCTGAAGCGCCGATCCGGTACGCACTCGGCGCCACCCCCGTCCACTCCCGGAACGCCCGCGCGAAGCTCTTCTCGCTGTCGAAGCCCACCGCGGCCGCGATCTGTTTCACCGGTTTGCGGGTCTGCAGCAGCAGCTTGATCGCACGTTCGCGGCGGGCCTCGTTCTTCAGCCGCTGCAGGGACACGCCTTCTTCCTTGAGCTGGCGGTGCAGGGTGCGGACCGAGGTGTTGAGCTGGGCGGCGACGTCCTCGGCGGTGTGCGCGGCAGCGGGGTCGGTGGCCAGGATCTGGGCGACGCTGTGCACCAGCAGGCGGTCGCGGCGGTATTGCAGCACGGTGAGCGGCAGCGCGCGCTGCAGCATGGTCTGCAGCGCCTTCTCGTCGCGCCGCACGGGCAGTTCGAGATAGCGTGCATCGAACGACAGGCTCGCGGTGTCGGCGTCGAAACGCACCGGGCCGGGAAACAGGTAGTGGTAGGCGTCGGCGTGGTGCGGGGCGGGGAAGGGAAAGGTCGTCTCGGCGAGCGCGATGCGCGAATCCACCAGCCAGCAGGCGTAGCCCAGCAGGTAGCGGAGGGTGGAGACGAGGCAGAACTCGCGCAGCTCGCCCAGTCCGGTGTGCTCGACGATGCGGATGGTGGCGCTGCCGCGCGGCTGGCTGAAGTCCAGCACGATGTCTTCGGTGAGCAGGCGGTGGTGCCGGCACCAGCGCTTGAGCGCCACTTCGAGCGTCGGCGAGGTGAGCGAGGCGCGACAGAGCATGCCGTAGCTGCCCCAGGGCAGCCGCCGCGAGAACCAGCCCAGGGTTTCGTCGTCGAGTTCCTGCATGGCCACGCCCGACATCACTTCCATCTGCGCCGCGGTGACGCGCGCGTCGGGGGTCTCGAGCAGCGCGGGCGGGATCTGCGCCTGGGCGAGCGCGTTGGCGGGATCCATGCCCAGTCGGCGGTAGCCGGTGACGATCGCGCGGATGAATGCGATCGGCGTGGCGGCGCGGCCGATGGTCAGCTCGGTGGGCGACGGCGTGAGGATCTTCATGTGCCGGAATGCTATCTGGCGTGGCATGAATTGCAACCATGATGGCACTCATGGGCCACCGTGCGCGGCTAATCTCGATCCATCCTCGGGCATGCGCCGTCCATAATGGATTCGCGCAGGAAGCCCGGCGCGCCAGGACAACCTCGAGAAGGAGACACCCCATGAACGTGCCCAGCCTGAACTTCAACCTCGGCGAGACCATCGACGCCTTGCGCGACACGCTGCAGGCCTTCTGTGCCGCGGAGATCGCGCCGCGCGCGGCCGAGATCGATCGCGTCAACGAATTCCCCGCCGACCTGTGGAAGAAGCTGGGCGACCTCGGCGTGCACGGCATGACGGTGAGCGAGGAGTACGGCGGCACCGACATGGGCTATCTGGCCCACATCGTGGCGATGGAAGAGATCTCGCGCGCGTCGGCCTCGGTCGGCCTGTCCTACGGCGCGCACTCCAACCTGTGCATCAACCAGATCCGCCGCAACGGCACCGAGGCGCAGAAGCAGAAGTACCTGCCCAAGCTGATCTCGGGCGACCACGTCGGCGCGCTGGCGATGTCCGAGCCCAACGCCGGTTCCGACGTGGTGTCGATGAAGCTGCGCGCTGACCGCAAGGGCGACCATTTCGTGCTCAACGGCAGCAAGATGTGGATCACCAACGGCGGCGACGCCGACACCCTGGTGGTCTATGCCAAGACCGACCTCGCCGCCGGCCCCAAGGGCATCACCGCCTTCATCATCGAGAAGGGCATGAAGGGCTTCTCCTGCGGTACCCACCTCGACAAGCTGGGCATGCGCGGCTCCAACACCTTCCCGCTGTTCTTCGACGACGTCGAGGTGCCGCTGGAGAACGTGCTCGGCGGTGAGGCCAACATCGGCCGCGGCGTGCAGGTGCTGATGAGCGGCCTGGACTACGAGCGCGCGGTGCTGTCCGGCGGTCCGCTCGGCATCATGGCCGCGTGCATGGACGTGGTCGTGCCCTACATGCACGAGCGCAAGCAGTTCGACACCCCGATCGGCGAGTTCCAGCTCATGCAGGGCAAGATCGCCGACATGTACTCCACCTGGAGCGCCTGCCGCGCCTATGCCTACGCCGTGGGCCAGGCCTGCGACCGCGCCGACCACGCGCGCGCGCTGCGCAAGGACGCTGCCGGCGTGATCCTCTACACCGCCGAGAAGGCGACCTGGATGGCGGGCGAGGCGATTCAGGCGCTGGGTGGCGTGGGCTATACCAACGAGTATCCGACCGGCCGCCTGTGGCGCGATGCCAAGCTGTACGAGATCGGTGCCGGCACCAGCGAGATCCGCCGCATGCTGATCGGCCGAGAACTGTTCTCCGAGACGCGCTGAGTCGCCGGCGGAGCGGAAAGATGGCCGAGCCGATCGATTTCTACTTCGACTTCTCCTCGCCCTACGGCTACTTCATGGCGGAGAAGATCGACGTGCTGGCGGCCGCCCACGGCCGCAGCGTGCGCTGGCGTCCCTTCCTGCTGGGGGCGGTGTACAAGGTGACGGGCGAGGTCCCGCTGCCCTCGAAACCGCTCAAGGGGGACTACTCGAAGCGCGATTTCGAGCGCTCGGCGCGTTTCCTCGGCCTGCGCTGCCGCATGCCCGAGGCCTTCCCGATCGGCACCCAGGTCGCGGCGCGCGCCTTCTACTGGCTGGACGAGCGCGATCCGGTCGCAGCACGCGCCTTCGCGCTGGCCGCCTACCGTGCCTACTTCGGCGAGGGGCGCGACATCTCGCAGGAGGCGGCGGTGCTGGACCTCGCCGCGGCCCACGGCGCCGACCGTGCCGGCTTGGCCGAAGCGCTCGCCGGCGAGGCGATCCGCAACCGTCTCAAGGACGAATGCGCCCAGGCCATCGCACGCGGCGTGTTCGGCTCGCCCTTCGTCCTCGTCGACGGCGAACCCTTCTGGGGCGTGGACCGCATCCCGCAGATCGAGCGCTGGCTGCAGACGGGCGGCTTCTAGCGCCACGTCCCACTCTTCGGTACCGCGTGTCCGCCTGCGGTGATCGTGTATCGCCGCTCGATCTGTCCGCACGCTTCCGCTCGCCTTGACTATCCTGAAGAGGATCGAAGGCCGACTACGCCCCTGTCCTGCGGACGGGGCGTTTGCCGAGGAGGTGCGCAACATGCCGGGCGATACCGCTACATCCACTACCCTGGTCCCGCTGATTCTGGTCGCCACGCGCAAGGGGGCATGGCTCGTCCATGGCGATGCCGGACGCAGCCGATGGCGCCTGGACGGGCCGCATTTCCTCGGCCACATCGTCAGTCACCTGATGCTCGATCCGCGCGACGGGCGCACCCTGCTGGCCGCGGCCAAGACCGGCCACCTCGGCCCCACGGTGTTCCGTTCGATGGACCTGGGCGCCACCTGGCGCGAGGCTGCGCGGCCACCCGCCTTCGCGAAAAGCGCCGATGGCAAGGGGCGCGCGGTCGACCATACCTTCTGGTTGACCCCGGGCCATCCGTCCGAGCCCGGCTGCTGGTACGCCGGCACCTCGCCGCAAGGCCTGTTCCGCTCCGAGGACGGCGGCGACACCTGGGTGCCCTTCTCGTCGATCAATGACGATCCCGACTACCTGCGCTGGATGGGCACGGTGCAGGACGGCACGCCCGATGGTCCGAAACTGCACTCCATCCTTGTCGACCCGCGCGATCCGGCGCACCTCTACTTCGGCATGTCGGGCGGCGGGGTCCATGAGTCGCGCGACGCTGGCAAGACCTTCGCGCCGCTGCTGAACGGGCTGGAAGTCGTCGAGGGCTTCGACGTCGCCGATCCCACCTTCCACGATCCGCACTGCCTGCGCCTGTCACCGGCCGACCCCGATCGCCTGTACCAGCAGAACCACTGCGGCATCTACCGGCTCGACCGCCCGGGCGACACCTGGGTGCGGATCGGCCGGACGATGCCGCCGGAGGTCGGCGACATTGGTTTCCCGATGGTGGTGCATCCGCGCGACCCCGACCGTGCCTGGGTCTTCCCGATGGATGGCCAGACCGTATGGCCGCGCACCAGCCCGGACGGCAAGCCCGCCGTTTACGGCACCCGCGACGCGGGCGCGACCTGGCAGCGCCTCGATGCCGGCCTGCCGCGCGCGCAGGCGTGGTGGACCGTGAAGCGCCAGGCCATGAGCGCCGATGCGCTCGACCCGGTCGGTCTGTACTTCGGCACCACGAGCGGCGAGCTGTGGATGAGTGCCGACGAGGGCGGCAGCTGGACCTGCGTTGCCCGCCACCTGCCCGAGATCTATGCCGTCGAGGTCGCACAGCGTGCCGTGGAGGCCGGTGGGTGATGAAGGTGCTGATCCCCACGCCGCTGCGGACCTACACCGGCGCGCATTGCGTCGCGGGCAGTGGCACGACGCTGGCCGAGGTGCTCGCCGATCTCGAGGCGCGCTTCCCCGGCATCCGCTTCCGCATGATCGACGAGCAGGACCGCATGCGTCCGCACGTCCGCTTCTTCATCAACGGCCGGGCGGTGCACGACGTGGCGGTGCGGCTCGATGACACGGATGAGCTCGCCATCGTGCAGGCACTGAGCGGTGGCTGAGCCTGCATCTTCGCAGCGGCGTGCCTGGCCGGATCCATTCCTGGCCGGCCCTGGCCGCGAGAAGGCGGGGCCGCAATGGCAAGCCGCATCGAAGCGGGCTTGCGTGTAGGATGCAGCGAGCGGGTCAGGGCCGGACCGGTGGAGCGCATTGCGTCGTCCGATGGCATGAATTGCGACCATCTTGGCACTCGGCGCATGGCCGTGGCCGCTAGTCTTTCGCCATGACCCGACCTGCTTGGGCTGGATGCGCATGTTTGTTGCGCGAAGCGGCCGCAAGGCCGTGGCAGGGGATGGACAACGCCGACCGACGGCCCCGCAGGGCAAGACACGAGGACGAGGAGACATGAGCACGATCAAATCTGCCATCAATACGCGCAGCGAGGACTTCCAGGCCAACGCCGCCAGCCTGCGCGCCCAGGTCGAGGACCTGCGCGCCAGGGCGGCGCAGGTCAGCCTCGGCGGCGGCGAGTCGGCCCGCGCCAAGCACACCGCGCGCGGCAAGCTGTTGCCGCGCGACCGCGTCGGTCACCTGCTCGACCCCGGCACCCCCTTCCTCGAGGTCGGCCAGATGGCGGCCTACGGCATGTACGACGACGAGGCGCCGAGCGCCGGCGTCATCACCGGCATCGGCCGTGTGCAGGGCGTGGAGTGCATGATCGTGGCCAACGACGCCACGGTGAAGGGCGGCACCTACTACCCGATGACGGTCAAGAAGCACCTGCGCGCGCAGGAGATCGCCGAGCAGAACAATCTGCCCTGCATCTACCTGGTCGACTCCGGTGGCGCCTTCCTGCCCAGGCAGGACGAGGTTTTCCCTGACCGCGACCACTTCGGCCGCATCTTCTACAACCAGGCCAACATGTCGGCCCAGGGCATCCCGCAGATCGCGGTGGTGATGGGCTCGTGCACCGCGGGCGGCGCCTACGTGCCGGCGATGTCGGACGAGACCGTCATCGTCAAGAACCAGGGCACCATCTTCCTCGGCGGCCCGCCGCTGGTGAAGGCGGCGACCGGCGAGGTGGTGAGCGCCGAGGACCTTGGCGGCGGCGACGTGCATACGCGGCTCTCGGGTGTGGCCGACCACCTGGCCGAGAACGACGCCCACGCGCTCTACATCGCGCGCCGCATCGTCTCCAACCTCAACCGGACCAAGCCGATCAACCTCGCGCTGGGCCAGGGCGAGGAGCCGCTGTACGACCCGGAAGAGATCTACGGCATCATCCCCACCGACACCCGCAAGCCCTTCGACGTGCGCGAGATCATCGCCCGCGTGGTCGATGGCTCGCGCTTCGACGAGTTCAAGGCACGCTACGGCACGACCCTGGTGTGCGGCTTCGCCCAGCTCCACGGCTACCCGGTGGGCATCGTCGCCAACAACGGCATCCTGTTCGGCGAGTCGGCGCAGAAGGGCGCGCACTTCATCGAACTGTGCGGCCAGCGCGGCATCCCGCTGCTGTTCCTGCAGAACATCACCGGCTTCATGGTCGGCCGCAAGTACGAGAACGGCGGCATCGCCAAGGACGGCGCCAAGATGGTGACCGCCGTGGCCACCGTACAGGTGCCCAAGATCACGATGCTGATCGGCGGCAGCTTCGGCGCCGGCAACTACGGCATGTGTGGCCGCGCCTACAGCCCGCGCTTCCTGTGGATGTGGCCGAATTCGCGCATCAGCGTGATGGGTGGCGAGCAGGCCGCGAGCGTGCTGTCCACCGTGCGCCGCGACGGCATCGAGGCCAAGGGCGGCAGCTGGAGCAAGGAAGAGGAAGAGGCCTTCAAGGCGCCGATCCGCGAGCAGTACGAGTTCCAGGGCCACCCCTATTACGCCACCGCGCGCATGTGGGACGACGGCGTGGTCGATCCGGCGCAGTCGCGGCGCATCCTAGGCCTTTCGCTCTCGGCGGCCCTCAATGCGCCGATCCAGCCGACCAAGTTCGGCGTGTTCCGGATGTAAGTGGGGCGGAGGACACCGATGAGCTACGAGACCCTGGAAATCGTCCGCGACGGTGGCGTCGCGACGGTGTGGATGAACCGTCCGGACGTACACAACGCCTTCAACGCGCAGCTGATCGCCGACCTCACCGCGGCGTGCAGGGCGCTGGATGCCGACGACACGGTGCGGGCGGTGGTGCTGGCCGGGCGGGGCAAGAGTTTCTCGGCGGGGGCCGACCTCAACTGGATGAAGGCGGCAGGCGAGGCGAGCGAGGCGGAGAACTTCGCCGACGCGATGAAGCTCGCCGGCATGATGCGCACGCTCGCCGAGATGAGGAAGCCCACCATCGCGCGCGTGCATGGCGCGGCGCTGGGCGGCGGCATGGGGCTGGCGAGCGCCTGCGACATCTGCATCGCCTCTGACCGTGCGGTGTTCGCGACCTCCGAGGTCAAGTTCGGGATCATCCCGTCGGCAATCAGCCCTTATGTGATCCGTGCCATCGGCGAGCGCCAGGCCTACCGCTACTTCCAGACCGCCGAGCGCATCAACGCCACGCGCGCGGCCGAACTCGGTCTGGCGCACGAAGCGGTGGCCGCCGAGGAACTGGACGCCAAGGTGAAGGAAGTGGTCGAGGCCCTGCTGCAGGGCGGGCCGAAGTCGCAGGCCGCGGCCAAGGATCTGATCCGCGCGGTGGCCAACCAGCCGGTGAGTGACGCGCTGGTGGAAGACACCGCGCGCCGTATCGCCGGCCTGCGCGCCACGCCCGAGGCCAGGGAGGGGCTTGCCGCCTTCCTCGACAAACGCCCCGCAGCCTGGATCGCGCAGGGCTGAACGCCGGAATTGGGCCGAGATTGCACCCAGCCTCGCGCCGAACCGACACAAGACACGCTGGAGACAACATGTTCGACAAGATCCTGATTGCCAATCGTGGAGAGATCGCCTGCAGGGTGATCAAGACCGCCCGCCGCATGGGCATCAAGACCGTCGCGGTGTATTCCGAGGCCGACGCCAATGCCCGCCACGTGCGCCTGGCCGACGAAGCCGTGCTGATCGGACCGGCGGCGGCGCGTGAGTCCTACCTCGTCATCGACAAGATCATCGCCGCCGCGAAGCAGACCGGCGCCCAGGCCATTCACCCCGGCTACGGCTTCCTGTCGGAGAACGAGGACTTCTGCCACGCCTGCGAGCGCGAAGGCATCGTCTTCATCGGCCCGCCGGTGGCGGCGATCCGCGCCATGGGCTCGAAGTCCGAGGCCAAGAAGCTGATGGAAGCGGCCGGCGTGCCGCTCACGCCCGGCTACCACGGCGACGACCAGAATCCTGCGTATCTGCATC
Source organism: Thauera humireducens (assembly GCF_001051995.2). Taxonomy (NCBI): domain Bacteria; kingdom Pseudomonadati; phylum Pseudomonadota; class Betaproteobacteria; order Rhodocyclales; family Zoogloeaceae; genus Thauera; species Thauera humireducens. Next base: position 3,685,315 of record NZ_CP014646.1, read on the forward strand.
AACAGGCCGACGCCATCGGCTACCCGGTGCTGATCAAGGCCGCGGCCGGCGGCGGTGGCAAGGGCATGCGCCTGGTGGAACGCTCCGAAGACTTCATCGACCTGCTCGCCTCGTGCAAGCGCGAGGCCATCTCCAGCTTTGGCGACGACCACGTGCTGATCGAGAAGTACATCACCAAGCCGCGCCACATCGAGATCCAGGTCTTCGGCGACACCCACGGCAACGTGGTGTATCTGTTCGAGCGCGACTGCTCGGTGCAGCGCCGCCACCAGAAGGTACTGGAAGAGGCGCCCGCGCCGGGCATGACGCCCGAGCGCCGCGCGGCGATGGGCAAGGCCGCGGTCGATGCGGCCAGGGCGGTGGGTTACGTCGGTGCCGGCACGGTCGAGTTCATCGCCAATCAGGACGGCTCCTTCTACTTCATGGAGATGAACACCCGCCTGCAGGTCGAGCATCCGGTCACCGAGATGATCACCGGGCTGGACCTGGTGGAGTGGCAGCTGCGCGTGGCCTCGGGCGAGAAGCTGCCGCTGGCGCAGGAGCAGTTGCAGATCCGCGGTCATGCGCTGGAAGCGCGCATCTACGCCGAGGACCCGGCCAAGGGCTTCCTGCCCTCCACCGGCAGGCTGGTGCACCTGGCGCCGCCGGCCGAGAGCCTGCACGTGCGCGTCGATACCGGTGTGGAGGAGGGCGACGAGATCAGCCCGCACTACGACCCGATGATCGCCAAGCTGATCGTGTGGGACATCAACCGCGACCGCGCGCTTGCCCGCATGCTGCAGGCGCTGGCGGACTACCGCGTGGTGGGTGTCGCCAACAACATCGAGTTCCTGTCGCGCCTGACCGCCTGCCCGGCGTTCTCCGGCGCCGACCTCGACACCGGCCTGATCGAGCGCGAGAAGACCTACCTCTTCCCGGCCGAGGAAGGCGTGCCCGACGAGGTGCTGCAGATTGCCGCGCTTGCCGAGCTGTTGCGTGAGGCGGCGCTCGCCGACAAGCGCGCCCAGCGCACGGCCGATGCACGCTCGCCCTGGCATGCGCGCGACGGCTGGCGCATGAACGCCACCGCGCGCCGCACGCTGTTGTTCCGCCACGGCGAGACCGACCGCACGGTCGAGGTCGCCTACCTGCCCGGCGCGTACCGGCTGACGGTCGAAGGCCGCAGCGTCGAGGCGCGCGGCGAGCTCAACCCGCGTGGCCTGCTGCGCGTGGAGCTCGACGGCACGCGCATGGACGCCACCGTGATCGCCGCAGCGGGTCGCCGCCATGTCTTCGCCAAGGGCCGGGCCTGGCAACTCGCCGCGGTCGATCCGCTGCACCACGGCGGCGAGGGCGGCGGCGCTGAGGGCGGGCTGCTGGCGCCGATGCCGGGCAAGGTCATCGCCCTGGTCGCCGCCGAGGGCGCCAAGGTGGAGAAGGGCGCGCCGCTGCTGATCCTGGAGGCGATGAAGATGGAGCACACCATCACCGCGCCGTCGGCTGGTACGGTCAAGGCCTTCCGCTTCGGGGTCGGCGACCAGGTGGGCGACGGGGCCGAGCTGGTGGAGTTCGAAGTCGCCGCCTGAGCAGTCCGAAAGTCACGAATGAACACGCTGAAAGGGGCTTGAGCCCGAGGGCGCGATCCGGCCGCAAGAGCCGGCGCGCCCTGCATGGAGAAGAGAGACACACCGATGAGCAGTACGCAGAGCTATGTCCACGGCGCATCCGAGAAACAACTGATCGGCCAGACCATCGGCCGCTTCTTCGACGAGGCCTGCGCCCGTCACGCCGAGCGCGAGGCGCTGGTCGTGCGCCACCAGAACGTGCGCCTGACCTATGCGCAGCTGAAGAGCAAGGTCGACGCGCTCGCCTGCGGGTTGATGCGTCTCGGCCTGGAACCGGGCGAGCGCATCGGCATCTGGTCGCAGAACACCATGGAGTGGGCGCTGACCCAGTTCGCCACCGCCAAGGCCGGCCTGGTGCTGGTGAACATCAACCCCGCCTATCGCCGCTCCGAGCTCGAATACGCGCTCAACAAGGTCGGCTGTCGCGCGCTGGTGCTGTCGCCGGCGTTCAAGACCAGCAACTACCTCGAGATGATCGCCGACCTCGCGCCCGAGCTCGGCCACTGCGAACCCGGCCTGTTGCGCAGCCACCGCCTGCCATCGCTCGAGATGGTGATCCGCATGGGGGCGGGCGCCTCGCCCGGCATGCTCAGCTTCGAAGAACTGCTGCAGGCGCCGACGCGCGACGAACTGGCTGCGCTCGAGGCGCGGTCCGACAGGCTGCAGTTCGACGATCCGATCAACATCCAGTTCACCTCCGGCACCACCGGTCACCCCAAGGGCGCGACGCTCTCGCACCACAACATCCTCAACAACGGCTACTTCGTCGGCGAGGCGATCAAGCTGGTGCCGGGCGACCGCCTGTGCATCCCGGTACCGCTCTATCACTGCTTCGGCATGGTGATGGGCAACCTCGGCTGCCTGACCCACGGCGCCACCATGGTCTACCCGGCCGAGGCCTTCGAGCCGCTGGCGGTGCTGGAGACGGTGGCGCAGGAAAAATGCACCGGCCTCTACGGCGTGCCGACCATGTTCATCGCTGCGCTCGACCATCCGCGTTTCGCCGACTTCGATCTTTCCAGCCTGCGCACCGGCATCATGGCCGGCAGCCCGTGCCCGATCGAGGTCATGAAGCGGGTGATCGGCAAGATGAACATGGCCGAGGTGACGATCGCCTACGGCATGACCGAGACCTCGCCGGTGAGCTTCCAGAGCGGCACCGACGACCCCATCGACCGCCGTGTGTCGACGGTCGGCCGCGTCCAGCCGCATCTGGAAGTGAAGATCGTCGACAACGAGGGCCGCATCGTGCCCCGCGGTCAGGCGGGCGAGCTGTGCACCCGCGGCTACTCGGTGATGCTCGGCTACTGGAACGACGAGACCAAGACCCGGGAGGCGATCGACGCCGGCGGCTGGATGCATACGGGCGACCTCGCGGTGATCGACGACGAGGGCTACTGCAACATCGTCGGCCGCATCAAGGACATGGTGATCCGCGGCGGCGAGAACATCTATCCGCGCGAGATCGAGGAGTTCCTCTACGCCCATCCCAAGGTGCTCGACGTCCAGGTGGTCGGTATCCCCGACCAGAAGTTCGGCGAGGAGCTGTGCGCCTGGATCATCGTGCGCGAGGGCGAGGGCCTTTCTGAAGACGAGGTGCGTGCCTATTGCCAGGGGCAAATCGCGCACTACAAGATTCCGCGCTACATCCGCTTCGTCGACAGCTTCCCGATGACCGTGACCGGCAAGATCCAGAAGTTCCAGATCCGCCAGAAAATGAAGGAAGAGCTGGGGCTGGACGAGGCGCAGACCGCCTGACATCGAGGACGCATCCATGACCACATCCAAGTTGCCCGCCGCCGTCCGCATCGTCGAGATGGGGCCGCGCGATGGCCTGCAGAACGAGAAGCAGCTCGTTTCCACCGACACCAAGGTCGAGCTCGTGCGCCGCCTCGAGCGCGCCGGGCTGAAGGCGATCGAGACCACGTCCTTCGTGTCGCCCAAGTGGGTGCCGCAGATGGGCGACAACAGCGAGGTGCTGACCCGCGTGCTTGCGGCTGCCGCACCCGGCGTCGCCTATCCGGTGCTGACGCCCAACCTGAAGGGCTTCGAGGCCGCGCTGGCGGCCGGGGCACGGGAGGTCGCGGTGTTTGGCGCCGCCTCCGAGTCCTTCAGCCAGAAGAACATCAACTGCTCGATCGCCGAGTCGCTCGAGCGCTTCCGCCCCGTCACCGAGGCGGCGCACGCGGCGGGCGTGAAGGTGCGCGGCTATGTCTCCTGCGTGGTCGGCTGCCCCTACGAGGGGGCGGTGGCGCCACAGGCGGTGGCGGACGTGGCGGCGACGCTGATGGAGATGGGCTGCTACGAGGTCTCGCTGGGCGACACCATCGGCGTCGGCACCCCGGCAGGCATCGTCCGCATGCTGGAGGCGGTGGCGAAGCGCGTGCCGGTGGAGAAGCTCGCCGGTCACTACCACGACACCTACGGCATGGCGGTGGCCAACGTCTTTGCTTCGCTGCAGATGGGCGTGGCGGTGTTCGATGCCTCGGTCGGTGGTCTGGGCGGCTGTCCCTACGCCGCCGGGGCATCGGGGAACGTTGCCACCGAGGACGTGGTCTGGTTGCTCAACGGGCTCGGCATCGAGACGGGCATCGATCTCGATGCCCTGGTCGACACCGCGGCCTGGATCAGCGCCCAGCTCGACCGCGAACCCGCCTCACGCGTGGCGCGCGCGGTATTGGCCAAGCGCGCCAAGGCCGCCAGCGCCTGAATGGGCCGCCTCGCGGCGGACTCGTTCATAATCGGGGCTTCGCAATCGAGACGGTGCGCACGGATGTGCCGTCCACGCCCCTGCAGAGACTGTCGCAATGAGTATTCCTTCCCCCTGTACCAACATCTGCCGCATGAGCCCGGACACGGGCTGGTGCGAGGGCTGCCAACGCACGATCGAGGAGATCACGCGCTGGAGCCAGACCAACGACGACGACCGTCGCACCATCCTGGCCGCGGTCGCCGAGCGTCGCGAATGGCTGGCCGAAGCCAGCGGCGCGGAGACGCGGGCATGAGCGGTGATGCGCTGTGTGTCGGCGTGTGCATGATCGACTGGGATTCGGGCGTGTGCCTGGGCTGCGGACGCACGGCTGACGAGATCAACGGTGTGCCGGTGGCGCCGCCGTCCGACGCCTTGCTGCCCACCGCCGGGCAGTCCGCCGTGCTGCCGCCCAATGTCGCCGCGCAGGTCGGGGAGGGCAGCGATTGACAGCGCGTCCCCGCCTGCCCGATACCGTGCAGGTCTTCGAACGTGGCTGGCTGTCGGCCAACAACGTGCTGCTGTTCGACGGCGGCGAGGCGACGCTGGTCGACAGCGGCTATGTCACGCATGCGGGGCAGACGGTGGCGCTGGTCGGTGCCGCGCTCGACGGTCGCAGGCTCGGCCGGCTGATCAACACCCACTCGCATTCCGACCACATCGGCGGCAACGCCAGCGTGCAGCGCGCCTTCGGCTGCACGATCACGGTGCCGGCCGGCATGGCACAGGCCGTGCGGCATTGGGACGAGGCGGCGCTGCTGCTGTCCACCGCCGCGCAGCATGGCGAACGCTTCGAGGCCGACGGCACGCTTGCCCCCGGCGACCGCTTCGTCGCCGGCGAACTCGAATGGCAGGCCATCGCCGCGCCCGGCCACGACATGGACGCGCTCGCCTATTACAACGCCGAGCACCGCATCCTGATGTCCGGCGATGCGCTGTGGCGCGACGGCTTCGGCATCCTCTTCGCCGATGTGCTCGGCACCGGCGATGGTCTGGGCGAGGCACGGCGTACGCTGGAAGGCATCGGCCGGCTCGCGGTGGATAGGGTCATACCGGGCCACGGCGCGCCCTTCACCGAGTTCGACGACGCCCTCGAGCGTGCCTTCGCCCGCCTGCAGGCCTTCGAGGCCGACGGCGCCCGGATGGCGCGCAATGCCATCCGCGCCTGCATCACCTTCAAGCTGCTGGATGTGCGCAGCATCGCGCTGGACGACCTGCCGCGCCATCTCGACGAGACGCCGCTGTACCGCGAGGCGAACCGCCGCTTCCTCGGCCTCGACGCCGACGCGCTGGCGGGCTGGCTGGTGAAGGAGCTCGAACGCGCCGGGGTGGCGCGGCGCGAGCATGGCCTGCTGGTCGCGAGCTGAGTCGGGTGATGCGCCCGCAGAGTCGGTTTTTCGGGGTGCGCGGGCGGCGGTGCTCGGTGCGTCCGGCACACAGGCGGTCGTTGCGGGCCCGGTCATGCTTGCACGCCTGATTCACGCCGAACGCCCCGAAGCGTTGCAGTGCGGCCTGCGCTGGCTTTACAGCTTCGTGCGCCCGCAGCGACGCCGCATCGCCGGCCTGCTGCTGCTGTCGTTCGCCGCCACCCTGCTGGTGCTGCTGCAGCCCTGGCTGACGAAGCTGCTGATCGACGACGGTCTGCTGGCGCGCGACTACCGCACGCTGCTGCTGGTCGCCGGCGCCATGATCGTTGCCGGCATCGCGAGCACCGTGCTCGGCGGGGTCAACCGCCAACTGCACACGCGGCTTTCCGGCACGATCCTTTTTGCGCTGCGCAGCGACCTCTACCGTCACCTGCAGACGCTGTCGCCCGCCTTCTACGGCCGCCAGCGCATGGGCGATCTGCTGTCGCGCCTTGACGGCGACGTCGCCGAGATCCAGCGTTTTGCGGTCGACAGCCTGTTCGCAGCGGTGAGCAGCGTCATCGGGCTGATTGGGGCGGTGGCGCTGATGTTGAGCCTGTCGTGGAAGCTGTCGCTGCTGGTGCTGGTGCTGGTGCCGCTCGAAACCCTTTGGCTGCGCTGGATGCGGCGCAAGGTCGAGACGCGTACGCGCACCGTTCGCGAACGCGCGGCAGACGTGTCGAGCTTCCTGGTCGAGACCCTGCCGGCGATGAAGTTCATCCAGGCCTCGCGGCGCGAGGCCGACGAGCGCAGCCGCCTCGACGGGCTCGGCGCGCGTTACCTCGACGACCTGCTGCGCCTGCAGCGCACCGAGTTCATGACCCATGCGATCCCGTCCACGCTGACCTCGCTGACGCGTGCTGCCGCGTTCATGATCGGCGGCTTGTGGGTCATCGAAGGCAGCTGGCAACTCGGTGCCCTCATCGCATTCTCGACCTACCTGGGCATGGCCACCGGGCCGGTCAACAGCCTGCTGGGGCTCTACGTCGCGATCCAGCGCATGAGCGTGAGCCTGATGCGGGTCAGCGAGCTGCGCGAGGCCGCGGCGGATGTCGTGGAGCGCGCCGATCCGGCCTTGGCGCAGTCGGCCGTGCCGGCGTGGCGAGGGCAGATCGAGCTCGAGGGTGTCGTCTTCCTCCACCAGGGGCGCGGCGAGGCGGTACTCGACGGCGCCCGGCTGACGATCCCGGCCGGCAGCAAGCTGGCGCTCACCGGTGCGTCGGGCGTCGGCAAGTCCACGCTGATCGACCTCCTGCACCGCCATTACGACCCTCAGGCCGGCAGCATCCGTCTCGACGGCACCGACCTGCGCGAGATCCCGCTCGGCGAACTGCGCCGCGCGGTGGCCGTCGTGAGCCAGGACATCGTGCTGTTCCGCGGCACGCTCGCCGAGAACATCCGCTACGCCGCGCCGCAGGCGGACGACGAGGCGGTGCGTGCGGCGGCGCGGCGGGCACATCTGGATGCGCTCGTTGCCAGCCTGCCGCAGGGCCTGGATACGCCGCTGGGCGAGCGCGGGCAGCAGCTCTCCGGCGGCCAGCGCCAGCGCATCGCGATTGCGCGTGCGTTGTTGCAGGACCCCTGCGTGCTGGTGATGGACGAGGCGACCTCGGCGGTCGACGAGGCGACCGAGGCGGCGATCATTGCCGAGGTCGATGCGCTCTTCGCCGGGCGGACCCGCATTCTGATCAGCCATCGCGCGGCGACGCTCGCGGGCTGTGATGTGCGCGTGCGGCTCGCGAGCGGACGGCTCGAGGTGCTGCCGCTGCCCGCGGAGATGATGTAGCGATGGCGCTGCGGGTCGCGGTGGTCGACAGCGGCTGCTCGGCGGTGCATGCGCCGCGGGTGCGGGCGGCTGCTGCCTTCGTCATCGGTGATGGCGGCCTGGACGAGGTGCCGGTCATCGAGGATGTGCTCGGCCATGGCAGCCGCGTGGCGGACATCCTGCTGCACGGTGCGCCGCAGGCCGAGCTGCTGGTTGCCCAGGTGTTCCGCGAACGCCTGACGACGACCGCGGCGCAGGTGGCGGCGGCGATCGACTGGGCGGTGGCGAACGGTGCCCAGCTCGTCAACCTCAGCCTGGGCCTGCGCGAACCCCGGCCGGCGCTGGCCGAGGCCTGCGCGCGTGCCGTGGCGGCCGGCGTCGTACTGTGCGCGGCGGCGCCCGCGCGCGGCCAGGCGGTGTATCCGGCGGCTTTCGCGGGCGTTCTGCGGGTGAGCGGCGATGCGCGTTGCGCACCCGGCGAGCTCGCAGCGATCGGCTCTGCCGAGATCGATTTCGGTGCTCATGTGCGGCCGCTCGGTGGCAGCCTCACCGGCGCAGGCGCGAGCATGGCCTGCGCCTGGCTCAGCGGTCTTGCGGCGCAGTACCTGGCCAGTGGCGGTGGCGTGGAAACGCTGCGCGACTGGCTGGAGGAAAAGGCGTGCCACCGCGGCGTGGACGACCCGAGGAGAAGACAGCATGGCGACTGAAGGCATCGTCATCATCGGCGCCGGGCCTGCCGGCGCGGCTGCCGCGATCGGACTGGCGCGGATGGGCGAACCCGTGGTGCTGGTGGGTGAGCCGCGCCGCTTTGCCGCGGTCGAGGGCACGTCGGTGCGTGTCATCGATGCGCTGCGCGGCTTGGGCCTGCGGCAGGCGCTTCAGGCCTTGGCGCCACCCTCGCCGCGACGGGCGGTCTGGAACGGCCGCTATACCGAGGCCAACCAGGAAAGTCTGGTGGACCGCGAGCGCTTCGATCGCGGCCTGCTCGACGATCTCGAACGCCTCGGCGTGAAACTCGTGCGTGGCCGGGTGACGGCGCTGCATTCCGCCCCCGGTCTGCACGAACTCGAGATCGACACCGACGCTGGCCGGCGTACGCTGGCGGCGGACTTCCTGGTCGAGGCACGCGGGCGCGCGGCGCCCGGGGGCGGTGCGCCGCGGCTGCGGGGTGTGGAAACGGTGTCCCTGCTGCAGTACTGGCGGGGGCCGGCGGGCGAGGCGGGTTCGGCCGTGACGGGCGTCGAGGACGGCTGGATGTGGATGGCTGCGCTGGCCGACGGCCGGCGTTACCTGCAGCTGACCATCGATGTTGCCAGCGCCTCCCTGCCGCCCAAGCGTGCGCTGGGCGATTATTGCAGCGCGCGGTTTCGCGCGGTCGAGGCGGCGACGCCCTTCCTGCGCGACGCGGAGCCGGTCGGCGAGCCGTACGCCCGCACCAGCACCGCGGTGCTCAATGAAGTGGTGGCGGGCGATGACTGGATTCGCGTCGGCGATGCGGCAATGGCGGTCGATCCGCTGTCGGGCAACGGCATCTTTCAGGCTTTGTCGTCCGCGCTGCAGGCGCCAGCGGTGGTCGCCACCCTGCGCCACGACCCGCACCGCGCCGCGCTCGCGCGGCAGTTCCACAGTCGGCGGATCGAGCACCTGTTCCATCGCTTTGCCCGCATCGGGCGCGACTTCTACGCGCAGGAACTGCGCTGGCCGCAGGCGCCGTTCTGGGCCGCGCGCCGCGGCTGGCCGGACGCCCAGCCTCTTCACGCCACGGTGACGCCCGAGACCGTTCGCGTCGCGCGCGGGCCCGTGGTGTGCGAGGGGCGGATCGTCGAGGCAGATGTGGTGGTGACGCCCGATCAGCCGCTTGGTGTGTGGCAGGTCGACGGTCTGGCGGTGGCGCCCATACTTGCCGCCTTGCGCGCGGAGGAAGGCTCTGCGCGCGACAAGGTCCGGGGCGAGGCGGTGCTCTGCGCGCGTTTCGGACTCGAGCCTGCGCGTGCAGCGGGCTTGCTGGCCTGGATGCGGGCTCAGAACTGGCTGATTTGAGCGCTGCCTGCGCGATTCTTGTCTTCGAAGCAGCGGGCGTGTTGCCGATTTCGGCTAATGGTTCCAGCAAAAAAATTTATTTAAGCGAGTGGTGGGCCCGTTCAGCCCGCACGCCTGAGCGTGTCCGACGGTAGCTCGCCGAACATCGTCTTGTACTCGGCGGAAAAGTGCGACAGGTGCCAGAAGCCCCAGCGCGCGGCGACGTCGGCGACGGTGCTGCGGCCGTTGGGGGGGGGCGCCTTCAGCGCGCGGCGCACCGCATTCAGGCGGATCGCACGCAGGAACTTGACCGGGTTGAGATCGAGCACGTCCTGAAAGCTGTACTGCAGGGTGCGGCGCGAGACGCCGAGCTCGATGCACAGGTCCGCGACCGTGATCGGTTCGTCGATATGGGCTTCCATGTAGGCGCGGGCTCGTGCCACCACCAGCTGGCGGGCACTGCACGAGGGTGCGGTAGCCTGCACGCTCCCTGAGGACAGCGTATCGAGCAGCGTGGCGAACAGCGCCTGCTCCATCGCCTTGCGCATCTGCGGGTGCACAAGCAGCTCGGGCGTGGCCCGCAGGCTGGACATCATGGTCGCCAGCAGCTGGCCGAGCGCTGCAAGCCGTTCCGGCGTGGCGGGCGCCATCTTGCGCCCGGCGAGTTCGGTCTCGATGTTGCGGTGGTCCACCTGCTGCGCGTACGCGTCGAGCGCCACGGCGTCGGCGGTGCAGGCGACGATCTCCAGGCGGCGCGGGGTACGGAAGTCGAGCTCGTCGTCGCTACCCAGCGTCAGCATGGAGTGCGCGTCATAAACCTCGCCGCCGAACCAGCCCGTCCCCTCGATCATGACCGGGACGGCGAAGGTGCGCGAGCCACGCCACGCCTCGCCCGCCTGATGCACCGACTGGTTCAGCCCCTCGCGGAACAGTTGCACCTTGCCGAAGCAGAACTCCTCGAACACGCCGGCGAATACCCCTGCGCTGAGCTGGTCGTAACGCTGCTGCCAGTTGGTCAGGCAGGCGGCGTGCTCGTCGGCATCGAGCGTGTCACGCAAGGTGTAAGCATACGGAGCGCGTCGCGAATCCTGAGCATCCGTGCTCATTGCCCGCACCTCCTCGGCGCGTGCCGGTTGGCGTTGGCGAACATGTCTCTTCCTCTCTCGACCGTCGAGCGATCGTGCTTGTCGTTATGTGTGTTCCTGCCTGCGTTCGCGGTGCATCTGTTGCGCCGTCCGCTGAAGCAGTCGCTTTAAAGGATGGCACGGTGCCGGGCGGTTCTGCAACCTTGGGTGCCGCTTCGTGCATCGCCGCCGCTTGCCGTTTTCGGATAACGCTTGCGTCACCTGTGCTCCTACGATTTGTCCGCCTCCTGCATCAGCCGGGAACAGACCCGGCGTGTGGAGGCAAAGCCAGCAGCTGTGCAGGCCCTCGCAGAAGGGCTGGTAGCGGACTCGCGTGACCTTGCGGTGGCGTGAGGAGGAGACAGGATCGGATCGCCCGTTGCGAACGGTGTCCGTTGTCGCCCTCGGACTGCGCAGCGCTGCGGTGTTCTCCTCAAACGGGTCGGCTTGGCCGGCCCGCCGGGGGGATGCTTCATCAAAGGATATGAAGAGGAGATCCGGTCTTGAAAATCAGAACCCTTGCCACTGCCCTGAGCAGCATGGCTGTGATTGGCATCTCGCTGGCGCCCCCCCAGGCGCACGCCTCGGCTGAAGCGCTGATCCGCGCAAAGTGCTTGCCCTGTCACACCGAAAGCGACGACGGCATCAGCCGTATCAGCCAACAGCGCAAGACGCCTGAAGGCTGGCTGATGTCGGTGGCGCGCATGCAGATCGTCCATGGCCTGAAGATCACCGACGAGGAGCGCCGTACGGTGGTCAAGTATCTGGCCGACACCCGGGGCCTGGCGCCGTCGGAGACCGCCGGTGCGCGTTATGCGATGGAACGCCGCCTCAACACCATGGAGGCCTTCGAGTCCGAGCAGTTCACCCAGATGTGCGCGCGCTGCCATACCGGCGCGCGCGTGCTCCTGCAGCGCCGCCCCGCATCCGAGTGGGAGCATCTGGTGCATTTTCACCTCGGCCAGTACCCCACCGCGGAGTATCAGGCCCTGGGGCGCGACCGCGACTGGCTGGGCATCGCGTTGAAGGAGATGGTGCCGGAGCTGGCGAGCAAGCTGCCGCTGGAGTCGGAAGCCTGGAAGCAGTGGCAGGCGCACGCGCCGCAGGCGGTGAAGGGCGAGTGGAGCATGAGCGGCCACATGAGCGGCCGTGGCGGCTTCTCGGGCGTGATGAAGGTCGCGGCGGGCAAGGGCAAGGACCGCTACACGCTTGCCTTTGACGGTCGCTGGGACGACGGCAGGCCGATGCAGGGCAAGGGACAGGCGCTGATCTACACCGGCTACGAGTGGCGCGGTGACCTGGTGGTGGATGGCACGCCAATGCGCCAGGTATTCGCAGTGGAAGACGGTGTGATGCGCGGCCGCATGTTCATGCGTGATCAGGATGAGGTCGGCGCCGACGTGGTCGCCAGCCTGCAAGGGGCCGGCAACAGCCGCGTGCTGGCGGTGCATCCTTCGTACCTGAAGGCGGGCGAGAGCGCCGAGCTGCGCATCGTCGGTTCCGGCCTGGCGGGCGACGTGACGCTGCCCGCGGGCGTGAAGCTGATCGACACGGTCAAGCGCTCCGCGACCGAGGTGGTGGTTCGCGTGCAGGCCGATGGCGCGGCGCGCGGCGTGCACCCGGTGGCGGTCGGCAAGGTTTCGGGTGGCGCGCTGGCGCTGTACGACAGCGTGGCCGCGGTGAAGGTGCTGCCCGCGTTCGCGGTCGCCCGCATTGGCGGCAACGGGACGCCGACGGCCAAGGTCGAGGCGCGCTTCGATGCCGAGGCGTGGGCGGCTGGCGCCGACGGCAAGGCCGGCACCGAGGACGATTTCCGCATCGGCGTGATGCCGGCGAAGTGGTCGGTGGAGCCCTTCAACGAGGTGGCGGCACATGATCAGGACGTCAAGTTCGCCGGCCTGATGGATGCCGCGAGCGGCGTATTCGTGCCCGGAGACGCTGGTCCCAACCCGGCACGCCGCATGTCGGCGAGCAACGTGGGCAACCTCAAGGTGGTGGCCGAGGTGGAGCAGGGGGGCGAAAGGCTGCGGGGCGAAGGCCAGGTCATCGTGGCGCCGCCGCGCTGGAACAACCCGCCGCTGCCCTGATCGGTGGTGCGCTTCGTTCCGGCAGGCGCGGCCTGCCCTCCGCAATCCCGACACCGAAGGAGGCTCCCATGGGTGCCGTCTTGAATCTGGTGCAGAACAACCTGCACGAGCTGCGCGTCGATGAAACGCGCATGCTGTTCCACATCCCGAGCAGTTCGCTGTTCGCGCTCGACCCGCTGACTGCGGCGCTGATCGATCGCATCCGTCGTCAGAGCCTGACCGCCGAGGCGCTGATCGACGGCCTGCGCACCGAGTTCGACGCCGACGAGGTGGCCGAGGCGATTCGCGAGCTGGTGGCCCTCGAACTGGTCGACGACGGTCGTCCGGCCGGCGCCACTGCGCTCGCGCACACCTTCGAGCGTTTCCCGCTCACCACGGTGGTGCTCAACGTCAACACGGGCTGCAACCTGAGCTGCACCTACTGCTACAAGGAAGATCTCGACAAGCCCTCGGCGGGCCGCAAGATGGCCTTCGAGACCGCACGCGACGCGATCGAGATGATGCTGCGCGAGTCGCCCGACGAACCGCGCTACACCGTCGTCTTCTTCGGCGGCGAGCCGCTCAGCAACCTGCCGCTGATCAAGGACGTGGTGGCGTACTGCGAGACGCGCTTCCCCGAGCTCGGCAAGCAGGTCGATTTCGTCATGACGACGAACGCCACGCTGCTTGCAGACGACACGATCGACTGGCTCAACGCCCACCGCTTCGGCCTGTCGATCAGCATCGACGGTCCCAAGGCGATCCATGACCGCAACCGGCTCACGGTCGGCGGTCAGGGCACCTACGAGACCGTGCGGCGCAAGGCCGAGCGCCTGCTGTCGCGCTACAGCGCGCGGCCGGTGGGTGCGCGCGTCACGCTGACCCACGGCACCACCGAGGTCGAGCGCATCTGGGACCACCTGTTCAACGAGCTCGGCTTTGCCGAAGTCGGCTTCGCGCCGGTGACCTCCGGCGACATCAGCACCTTCAACCTGACGGGTGAGGAGCTGGTCGAGGTCTTCGCCGGACTCAAGCGGCTTGGTCAGCGTTACCTGGAGGCGGCGCTGGAGGGGCGCAACATCGGCTTCTCCAACATGCACCAGCTGATCACCGACCTGCATGAAGGCCACAAGAAGGCGCTGCCCTGCGGTGCCGGGCTGAAGATGCTGGCGGTCGATCACAAGGGCGAACTGAACCTGTGCCACCGCTTCACCGGCTCCACGCTGCCGACCTTCGGCGACGTGAAGAACGGCATCAAGCGCGAGCAGCTCGGCGACTTCCTGTCCCAGCGCCTGGACCGCACGGATACCGGCTGCGCGAGCTGCCGCATCCGCAACCTGTGCTCGGGCGGCTGCTACCACGAGAGCTACGCGCGCTACGGCGATCCGGCACATCCCACCTATCACTACTGCGATCTGATGCGGGACTGGGTGGACTTCGGCATCGAGGTCTACAGCCGCATCATGGCCGGCAACCCGGCCTTCATCGAACAGCACATTTCCCCGAGGAGGGCGTCATGAAGCATCTCAAGGCGATCAACAACAAGGCGCGACTGCTGGACAAGGCGGTCGCAGAGGACCGGGTCGAGGAAGTGGTGGCGATGAGCGCCATCGCCGGCTGCACGGCGACGGTGGACCCGGGCTGGGAAGTGGACGCCTTCGGCGGCGTGGCTTCGCTGTGCCAGCCGATGGAGTCGGATCTCTATGGCTGCGCCGATCCGTGCTGGTGGCCGGCCCAGGTGCCGGACGTGATGAACACCTACCCGGACTGGAACAAGGACGCTGCCAACACCCGCGAGGACTGGCGCAATCTCGGCTCGGTCTTCCCGGGCGACAAGCTGTGAAGGGGGCGGACATGAAGAAAACGATGATCGGCTGCGCCCTGCGCCGCACCGCGGCCGCGCTCGCCTGCCTGGCCGCCGGCACCTTGCACGCCGCCGCCAACGAGTCGCTGGCGCTCAAGCCCGGCAGCGAGTACCTGATGGTGGCCAACTATCCGAACAACCTGAACGTGGTCGACCTGGCCAGCGAGACGGTCTACAAGACCTGCGCGTTGCCCGACGCGTTCGGGCCGGGCGTCACGCAGATTGCCCCCGACCGCCGCACCGCCTACATCCTCAACAACCGCTTCGGCACGATCTACGGCGTCGACCTCGATACCTGCAAGCTCACGTTCCGCGCCGAGATGTCGCAGGGCGATAACGAGCGCGCCAAATCGATCGCCTCCTTTACCATCAGCCCCGATGGCAAGGAACTGTATGCGGTGCAGAACCCGACCACGATCAACCGCGACCACTATCGTGTCGGCGAGCCACGTTTCGCGGTCTACGACACCGGTGCCGGCCTGGAGGCCAGGCCGGTGCGCACCTTCCCGGCCCCGCGCCAGGCCAACATCATGCAGTCGGGCGACGACGGCGCGGTCTACCTGGCGGGCCCGAACATCTACAAGGTGGATGTGAAGACCGGTGCCATGACGGTGGCGCTGCCGATCCGGGACTGGCAGCGTTCGACGCATGCCCCGCTCGACGTGCTCTACCTGTGGCCGGTGCAGACGCCCACCCGGGACTTCACCATCCTGTACACCACGGCGAAGTTCCAGGACGACAAGCAGGACATGGCGACGGCCGAGTACCAGTACGGTTTCCTGAACGTCAACCTGAAGAATGGCGAGACCGAGGCGCGCGAGTTCGGACCGCTGACCGAGATCTACTTCACCGGCATCCGCTCGCCGAAGGACCGCAACATCATCTACGGCCTGCTGCATCGCCTGACCAAGTACGACATCGCCCAGCAGAAGCTGCTGCAGGCCGCCGAGCTTGATCACACCTACTACACGGTGCTGACCAACCAGTCAGGTAGCCGGCTCTATCTCACCGGCACCTTCAACGACATCTCCATCCATGACGCCGACACCCTGGGCAAGGTCGGCCAGGTGAAGCTGCCGGGCGGGGACATGTCGCTCGGCACCGGGCAGGTCTTCGTGCGCTGAATCCGCACGCACACGTACTGATCCGCTGACCCGCGTCGCGGGGCGTTCATCGGGGCCTCAACGTCCCCGAGAGCCCCGCGCACGCCAAAAAAAATCAATCAGGAGACGAACATCATGCGCATTCACACGACCGTGGCCGCCCTGCTCGCGGGGCTGGCCACGCTGGGCAGCGCGCAGGCCGCAGATTTCTACGAACGCGATGGCACCACCCTGGGGTTCAACGTGGACGGCATGGCCGGTGCCTTTTCGACGAGCGAGGACTACCTTGCCGAGGGCGGCAAGAAGTGGCGCGAAGCCTTCGTGCATGGCGTGCTGGTCGGCAAGACCCGCGCCGGCGAAGGCGAACTGTATGGCGGGCTGGGCGCGATCGCGCAGGGCACCTGGGGCGACGGCGACGCCGGCGGCTACACCAACGGACGCGAGCGCGATGTCGATCTGGAGGACGCCTACCTCGGCTGGCGCAGCGCTGGCGGCCTGCTCGATTTCTCGTTCGGTCGCCAGCAGTTCCAGCTCGGAGACGGCTTCCTGATTGCGGGCGACCGCATCAACCTCGGCAGGGGGCTTGACGCCTTGGGTGTTGATGTCGACCGTGGCGGCGCCTACTACCTGGCGGCGAAGAAGAGCTTCCGCAACACGGCCATCCTGCGTGTGGACCCCGACGGCCCGCTGCGTGGCGATGCCTTCTGGCTGCAGTCGGACAACCCCTACCAGCAGGACACCGAGCTCGGCGGGTTGAATGTGGAATACGTGTCCGAGACGCACGGCACTCTGGGCCTGAGCTGGATGAAGGTGCTCGACGTGGACAAGGGCGCCGGGCTGGGCATCTTCGACCGCCGCGACGGCATGCGCATCACCAGCGTTCGCGGCCAGGGCAGCCTGGGGGTGGAGAACCTGTTCCTGTCCCTCGAGTACGTCGACCAGCGCGGTGGCAACGCCGCGGTGAAGAACGACGCCGACGCGTGGACGGTCGAGGGCGGCTGGACCTTCGCCGATCTGCCGTGGAGTCCGACGCTGAACTACCGCCACGCCCGCTTCTCGGCCGACAAGGCCGGAACCGCCCGCAACGAGGCTTTCGACCCGCTGTTCTTCGGCCTGAGCCGTGGCCTCGGTACCTGGTTCCAGGGCGAAGTCGCCGCCAACTACGCCGGCCCGGCCAACAGCGGCAACAAGGTGGACCGCCTCGAGCTGACGCTTGCGCCGCGCGCGGATCTGTCGGTGAGCCTGCAGTACTGGGACATCAAGTCGATCGGCGATGCCGACGTCGATGGGCGCGAGATTGACCTGTTCGCCTTCTGGCAGATCAACGACAACTTCACCTTCGTGCCGTTGATCGGCATCTATGAGCCACGCGGCGCAGACGTGAAGACGCTGCAGGGCAACGACCGGCGCAACGTCTATCTGCAGGCGGTGATGCTGTTCAACTTCTGAAGCGCGCGGACTTCGCGCCCAAACTTTACCGATCGACCTGGCAGAACACATACACATACGGAGACGAACGATGGATCGATACAAGGGTGAATTGCTCAGTGCCAACACGCGCCGCTTCCTGGCCCAGCCAAAGCGCATGCTGATCGGCGGCGAATGGCTGGATGCCGCCGGCGGCGGCACGCTGGACGTGGTCGACCCCGCCAGCACGCAGGTGTTTGCCCGCGTGCCGGCGGGCGAGGCGGCCGACATCGATCGAGCGGTCGCGGCGGCGCGCAAGGCCTTCGAGCAGGGCGAGTGGCCGAAAATGCGCCCGGTCGACCGCGAGCGCCTGCTGCTGCGCCTGGCCGACCTGGTGGAGGCGAACGCACAGGAGCTGGCCGAGATCGAGGCGCTCGACAACGGCAAGCCGGTGACCATGGCGCGCGCGGTCGACCTCGCGCTGATGGTGGACTTCCTGCGCTACATGGCGGGTTGGGCGACCAAGATCGAGGGTGCGACGATGGACGTGTCGGTGCCGCTGGTGCGGGACCGCGAGTTCTTCGGTTTCACCCGGCGCGAGCCGGTGGGCGTGGTCGGCGCGATCATTCCGTGGAACTTCCCGCTCCTGATGGCGGCGTGGAAGGCCGGTCCGGCGCTGGCCTCGGGCTGCACCATGGTGCTCAAGCCGGCCGAAGAGACGCCCTTGTCGGCGCTGCGCTTTGCCGAACTGGTGCTGGAAGCCGGCTACCCGGCCGGGGTGTTCAACGTGGTCACCGGCCACGGCCACACCGCGGGCGCTGCGCTGGCCTCTCACACCGGCATCGAGAAGGTCGCCTTCACCGGCTCGACCGAGATCGGCAAGCTCGTCGGCAAGGCGGCGCTCGACAACATGACGCGGGTGTCGCTGGAGCTTGGCGGCAAGAGTCCGGTGATCGTGCTCGATGACGCCGATCCGGCGGTGGCGGCGGCCGGTGCGGCGCAGGCGATCTTCTTCAACCAGGGTCAGGTGTGCTGCGCGGGTTCGCGCCTGTATGTGCACAAGAGCCGCTTCGAGCGTGTGGTCGAGGGCCTGTCCGAGATCGCCGCCGGCATGAAGCTCGGCGCCGGCATCGACCCCGCGACCCAGATCGGCCCGCTGGTCTCGGCCGCCCAGCAGCAGCGCGTGCTCGGCTACATCCGCAGCGGTTTCGACCAGGGGGCGCGGGCACTGGCGGGCGGTACGGCGGGCGAGGGGGAGGGCTACTTCGTCAAGCCCACCGTGCTGGTCAACACCCGTGATGACATGAAGGTGGTGCGCGAGGAGATCTTCGGCCCGGTGGTGGTCGCGATGCCCTACGACGATCTCGACGAGGTCGCCCGCCGCGCCAACGACACGCCCTACGGGCTGGGTGCGAGCATCTGGTCCAACGACCTGTCGCGGGTGCATCGACTGGTGCCGAAGATCAAGGCCGGTACGGTCTGGGTCAACTGCCACAACATCCTCGATGCCTCGATGCCCTTCGGTGGCTACAAGCAGTCGGGCATCGGGCGCGAGATGGGGCGTGCGGTGCTCGATCTGTATACCGAGAGCAAGTCGGTGATCATGGCCCTGTGAGCATCCTGCGCGCCGCCTCCATGCGGCGGCGCGCAGTAAGGCGCTTGCGGGTCGGCGGCTCAGGATCCTGACGGGCAGCGAGGAGGAATCGGAATGAACCCCCCTGAACTGGCGGCGACGTCAGTGCGTGCGTTCGTGATCGGGCGGCTTGCGGAAGCAGCTGGGGCAACCGGTTGCTTGCCCGGCCTCCTCGATGTCTTCAAGGCGAAGGGCTGCTGAGATGGGCGCCTTGTCCCGTGGGGCGCCGATGGGGGCGGCCGTTGTGCTGGTGGCGCTATGGCCTGCATTCGGCCCGTTGCTTCTCGCGGTGGCGGTGGGACTGGCCCTGCACGCCGCGCTACGCCCGACCGGGCGGGTGCCCGCATTGGCGCTTGCGGCGAAGCTGGCGTGGGCGTGTGTGGTCGCACTCGCCTGGCACTTCGGCGCCGACCGGTTCGAGCTGCGCTACGTCTGGCTCTACAGCAGCGCCGAGTTGCCCTTGCACCTGAAGGTCGCCAACCTGTGGGGCGGCGACGAGGGCACGACGCTGATGCTCGCCGCCTGCTGTCTCGGCCTTGCAGCGCGCCGGGCTGGCGTTGGCGCCGATCCAGCCCGTTTTTCGCTCAGCGCCGCGATCGCCGCGTGGTTGGGGCTGACGGCACTGTGGCTGGCGCCTTTTGCCACGACGCCGGCCGAGTGGCTGGCGCAGTCGCCGTCGCAGGGCATGAACGCCCACCTGATGAAGCCCTGGATGCTGTTCCATGCGCCGCTGGTGCTGGCAGCCTATGCGTGGACACTGGCGCTCGCGGCACCGGCGCTCGATGCCCTGCGCGGCGTGTCGGCGCGGTGGTCCGCGCTTGCGCAAGAGCATGCGCGCCGTGCCTGGCTGGTGCTCACCGCGGGCATCGGCTTTGGCATGCTGTGGGCGTTCGAGGATGCGATGTACGGGCAGGTGTGGCATTGGGATCCGGTACAGACTGCGGTCTTCTGCCTGTGGTGCCTGCTGGGTGCCCATCTGCACGGCGTGGCCGGCTGGGGCGTGGGCCGCCCGCATTGGCGGGCGATGCCGTGGGCCGGCGTGCTCGCTGCGGCGGCCGTCCCACTGGCGATGGCAGTAACGCGTAATCCGGTACTCGCAAGTTCGCATCGCTATGTGGGCGCCGATTCCTGGATGGCGCATCTTGCGCTCGGTGCTGCACTCTTGCTGATCGCCACGGGGTGCGCGGTGGCGGGCCGGGGCGCGGGTAGGGCAACGCGAAACGATGTGGACCGGCGGGCCCGGTTCATGGGGCTGCGCGCGCCCTCCGGGTTGTGGCTGGCCCAGCTGTGCTTCCTGGGCGCTGCGGCGGTCGCCGCCGTGCAGTTGCTGTCTGCGTTTGGTGCCGGTGTGCTGCAGCTGCCCCGGCCCGAGGCGTACAAGCCGTTTCTCGCGATGCTGAGCAACCTGACGACCGGCAGCGAGCTGGCAGCCCTGCGCGCGGCCTTCGAGCAGTGGGACGTGGACGGCTATGTGCTCGCCGCTCACCTCCTGTTGCCGCTGGCCGGGTTCGGGCTGGTTGGCGGCTGGTACTTCTTCCGGCGGATCTCGGTGGTGGCTGGGCGCCTGTCCCTGCTGCTGGCGGTGGTGGCGATCGGGGGCAACGCGGCGTGGGGCGGCGTGGTGACGCGGTCGTATGCGGGTGAGGGCATCCTGTCGCAGCAGATCGTGGCCGTGTTGCCGTGGCTCGATGCGAGCTTGATCGGTGGTGCCTACCTTGCCCTCGGCGGCATTGCGTGGGCGGCGCACGTCCTGCGCCGGCAGGGTCGCAAGGCGGTGGCGAGCGTCGTGCCGTTGGCAGCGATTCACGCCGGCGTCGCGCTGGCCTTGTGGGGGGGCTTGTTGGCGACGGCGCTCAACAGCTATACCCAGCACGAGATTGCCTTCGACGGCGGCCCGAGCGCCTGGGCGACGGATCGCCATGGCTATGCGCTCCGGCTTGCGGAGATCCGTGTCGGGGCGGCGAACGATGGTGCGGTCGGCGCGCAGTCCGTGGTGCAGGCCTTGACGACGATCGAGGTGCGCGGCCCGGACGGTGAACGGCTCGACGGGCAGACCCTGTACCGGGATGCGAGGGCGCCGTCCGAGCGCTTCGATGGGCCGCTGCGGCAGGTGTGCGAGCTGCTCGACTATCGCTACGCACGTCATGTCGGCACGCCGGGTTATCTGCTGCAGCCGCTGATCGACCAGGGCTGGGCGCGCTCGGTGCAGTTCTGGGTGTCGCCGGCCGCTGTCGTCGGGGCCCTCGATGGGTCAGGCGGCGGACCTGCGATCGTGGTGGTGAAGGTGTTCCCCTTCATGTCCTTGTTGTGGATCGGCCTGCTGCTGCTCCTGTTCGGCAGCGCGTGGCTGGCCTTGTCCGGCGCGCGCGGCGTGCGTCGGGGGCGGCGCGGCGCGACGAGTTGATGCGCCGGCCGCGGTCGGAGCACGGCGGGCCACGCATCAACTCAGCGTTCTGCAACAAGCGGATACAATCCTGCTTTCTGTGCATTCGGAATCAAGAACATGCAAGCAGCAGTGGATTGGATCAACGGTTGGGTGTGGAGTCCCGCACTCGTTTACCTGTGCCTCGCCGTGGGCCTGTACTTCTCGGTTCGCACCCGCTTCCTGCAGGTTCGCCATATTGGCGAGATGGTGAGGCAGATGTTCTCCGGCAAGAGTTCGTCGGCCGGTGTGTCCTCCTTTCAGGCGCTGACCATCGCCCTTTCCGGGCGCGTGGGCACCGGCAACATCGCGGGAGTCGCGACTGCGATCGGCTTCGGCGGTCCGGGTGCGATCTTCTGGATGTGGATGGTCGCCTTCCTCGGGGCGGCAACGGCCTACATCGAATCGACGCTGGGGCAGATCTACAAGACCGAGCACCATGGCCTGTATCGTGGCGGCCCGGCCTACTTCATTGAAAAGGGCCTGGGCTGGCGCGCGTACGCGATCGTGTTCGCAGTGGCGACGCTGATCGCGTGCGGCGTGCTGCTGCCGGGCGTGCAGACGAACAGCATCGCCGCGGGCATGCAGAATGCCTTCGGGATTGCGCCGGCGGTGACCGGCACCCTCATCGTGATCCTGCTGGGCCTGATCATCTTCGGTGGCGTGCGTCGCATCGCACAGGTGACGCAGATCGTGGTGCCCTTCATGGCGCTGGGCTACATCCTCGCCGCGGCCGTGGTCGTGCTGCTCAACATCGAGAAGCTGCCGGGCGTGATTTCCCTGATCGTTTCGTCGGCCTTCGGTGTCGAGGCGGGTTTCGGCGCGATGATCGGACTGGCGATCCAGTGGGGTGTGAAGCGTGGCGTGTATTCGAACGAAGCGGGCCAGGGCACCGGCCCCCATGCAGCCGCCGCGGCCGAGGTGAGCCACCCCGCGGCGCAGGGCCTGGTGCAGGCCTTCTCGATCTATGTCGATACGCTCTTCGTGTGCACCGCGACTGCCTTCATGATCCTGATCACCGGCACCTACAACGTGACCGGCGCGGACGGGACGCAGGTATTCACCGGCCTGGCCAACATCGCCGCGGGTACGGGCTTCACCCAGGCTGCGATGGAGTCGGTGCTGCCGGGCTTCGGCGCCGTGTTCGTGGCCATCGCGCTGTTCTTCTTCGCCTTCACGACGGTGCTGGCCTACTACTACATTGCCGAGACGAACCTCGCTTACCTGACCCGCAACATCCGTTCCGATGCGCTGATGTTCGTGTTGCGGATCGCGCTGATCGGTTCTGCCCTCTACGGCTGCGTACGGACCAGCGACCTCGCCTGGGGGCTGGGCGACATCGGCGTGGGTATCATGGCGTGGCTCAACATCGTAGCCATCCTGGTGCTGCAGAAGCCGGCGATGCTGGCGCTGAGGGACTATGAGGCGCAGCAGGCAAAGGGCCGGATCCAGCCTGTGTTCGATCCGCGTGCGCTCGGGATCGAAAACGCCGACTTGTGGGTCAAACGCGCAGACAAGCGCGACGGTCGCGCTTGAACGGTGTCGAATGCGCTGGCGGTCGTGTCCGCTGGCGTATCTTTCGTCATTGAAGGAGAAGCATGCAGATCGTACTCATCAGCGGCCTGTCGGGATCCGGCAAGAGCATCGCCCTCAACGTGCTCGAGGACGCCGCCTATTACGTCGTGGATAACCTGCCGGCGGTGTTGCTGCCGCAACTTGTGACGCATCTGCGAGGGGCGGGCTGGCGGCGTGTGGCGGTGGCGGTCGACATGCGCTCGGGTGCGAGCATCGCGGCTCTCCCGAACCAGGTCGATGCCTTGCGCGAAGCGGGGCACGATCTGCGTTTCATCTTCCTCGAAGCGCGCGATGATGCGCTGCTTGCGCGCTTCTCGGAGACGCGGCGGCGCCACCCGATGGCAGGCGAGGGCGTCACGGTCGCGGAGGCCATCCAGCGCGAGCGCGATGCGCTGGCCCAGATTGCCGAACTCGGCCACCGCATCGACACCAGCGACCTGCATCCCAATACGCTGCGTGCGTGGGTGAAGGATTTCATCGAGATCGAGGCGAGCGACGGGCTGACGCTGATGTTCCAGTCCTTCGGCTTCAAGTATGGCATTCCGCTCGATGCCGACCTGGTGTTCGATGTCCGCTGCCTGCCCAATCCCCATTACGACCCGGCCCTGCGTCCCCTGACCGGTCGTGATGAGCCGGTGATCGAGTTCCTGCAGAAGCTGCCCGAAGTCGGAAAGATGGCGGAGGATATCCGCAAGTTCATCGGCAACTGGCTGCCGGCCTATGTGCGCGACAACCGCAGCTATCTGACGGTTGCAATCGGCTGCACCGGCGGGCAGCACCGCTCGGTCTATCTGGCCGAATGGCTGGCGGCCCGCTTCCGTGACCAGGTTCGGGTGATCGTCCGCCATCGGTCCGCCGCGCGACGCGCCGCCGACCGTGAAGCGGCCGCTGCACAGTCTGCCCGGCCGGTGGTCTCGTCTGCGTCGTGAGTCCGGAGCCTGCCGCCTGGCGAGCCTTGCTCCGCCCGGGCGACGTGTTGGTTGTGCTGGGCGGCGTGCTGGTGTGCGGGTATTCGCTGGTCGCGCTGTGGCAGGGAGGGCGGCCGGATGCCGCCATTGTCCGCGCGGGCGGCAAGGTCGTCGCCGAGGTCGATCTCAAGTCCGCCCGCATCATCGACGTGCCCGGCCCGATCGGCACCACCCGCATCGAGATCCAGCCCGGTCGCGCCCGCGTTGCGGCGGACCCCGGTCCGCGCCAGTACTGCGTGCGTCAGGGGTGGCTGACCCAGGCCGGCGCTGTGGCGATCTGTGCGCCGAACGAGGTCAGCCTGAGCCTGAGCGGGCGCGGCACCGATTATGACTCCCTCAACTATTGAACTCGTCCCCACGGAGAAAGACCGCCGCATTGCCCGTCATGCGGCGGCGGCGATCGTCCTGACGGTGGCCGAGGCAGCCATCCCGCTGCCGCTGCCGGGGGTCAAGCCGGGCTTGGCGAACATCGTTACCCTGATCGTGCTGGCGCGCTGGGGATGGCGCGAGGCGGTGTGGGTGGCATTGCTGCGCGTGCTGGCGGGCAGTCTGCTGCTGGGCCAGTTCCTGGCGCCAGGCTTCTTCCTGAGCCTGTCGGGCGCCATTGCCAGCCTCGTGGTGCTGGGCTTGGCAATGCACTTGCCCCGGCGCTGGTTCGGTCCGGTCAGCCACAGCATCCTGGCCGCGTTTGCGCATATCGGTGCGCAACTGGTCGTGGCCCGCCTGTGGCTGGTGCCGCACGACGGCGTGTTCTATCTGCTGCCGGTCTTCGCCTTGGCTGCCGTGGTCTTCGGGCTGGTCAACGGTCTCGTCGCGGCGCGCCTGCTCGAGGAACTGCACGGCGCGGCACGCGCCGTTTCGAAAGCTTCCGCCACAACGCCGGAACACTGACGGCACACGCGCGTCCAACCTGGCACTTCGGGGTGCAAGCAAGGATGGAGGCACGGATGAAGCGTGGCTGGTGGCGCTGGTTGTCCGCTGCGATCGCGGCAATGTGCGGGGTTGCATTCGGCTGGGTGGCGGGCACCGGCGTGGCGCGCGCGGACTCGCCTCCCGTGGCGGCGAGCGCGCCCGCCGCCCGGGTTGTCGGTGCGATGCGCGCCGATCAGACGTTCTTGGAGAACCACTCCAGCAGGCGCTTCCAGCCATCCTCGGCTTCGGTCTTGCGGAAGCTCGGGCGGTAGTCGGCGTGGAAGGCATGCGGGGCGTCGGGATAGACGATGATGTCGCCCGGCTTGCCGGCAGCCTTGATCGCCTCGCGCATGGCCTCGACATCGTCGAGCGGAATGCCCTGGTCCTGGCCGCCGTAGAGGCCGAGCACCGGTGCGTTCAGGTTTGCGGCGACGTCGATCGGCTGCTTCGGCTGGTTGTCCGAGGGGGCGCCGTCGAGCCGGCCATACCAGGCGACACCCGCCTTGAGCTTCGGGTTGTGCGCAGCGTACAGCCAGGTGATGCGTCCACCCCAGCAGAAGCCGGTGATGGCCAGGCGCGCAGCATCGCCGCCGCGGGTGACGGCCCACTCGGCGCAGGCGTCGAGGTCGGCCATGACCTGCGCGTCCGGTACCTTCGACACGATCGACGACAGGATGTCGGCGACATTCTCGAGCTTGGTCGGGTCGCCCTGGCGGAAGAACAGCTCCGGCGCGATCGCCAGGTAGCCCTGCTTGGCCAGGCGGCGGCAGACGTCGCGGATGTGCTCGTGGACGCCGAAGATCTCCTGCACGACGAGCACGACCGGCAGCTTTTCGCCCTGGGCAGGGCGGGCATAGTAGACCGGCAGTTCGCTGCCGCTCGCCTTGACCGTGGCGCTGCCGGCGTCGAGGCCGCTGGCGTCGGTCGTGATCACGGTACTGGCCTGCACGGGCTGGACCGCAAGCGCGAATCCTGCTGCGGCGAGGGTCGTCACGAAGCCGCGGCGGTTCATCTGTGCGGTAGGCAGCAGGCTGTCGAAGGCGGCCTGGTCGAGTTCGGTGCTGCGTTCACTCATGTTGTTCTCCGTTTTCCAGGGGGGCTGAGCCATTTGGCGATGGCGGTCAGAGGGCGCTGAGCCGTGTGTGCGGGCACAAGCCCCATCGTGACAGCACCCGCGACGCAATGTTCCGCATCACGGTGCTCCGACGCTCCTGCTCGCCCGGCAGACTGACAAAAAAAGACCCCTGCGAATCGGCAGGGGTCTGCGGGGCTGAGCGTTTCAGCGGCGGCGCGGCGGCGGTGCCGAGGCCGAGCCGGCCGGGCGGCCGGGCAGGTGGCGGAAGGTGATCCGCCCCTTGGTCAGATCATAGGGCGACATCTCGAGCGAGACGTTGTCACCGGCGATGATGCGGATATGGTGCTTGCGCATCTTGCCGCCGGAGTAGGCGATCAGGTTGTGGCCGTTGTCCAGCGTAACGCGATAGCGTCCGTCGGGCAGGACTTCGGTAACCGATCCGTGCATTTCAATGAGTTCTTCCTTGGCCATGTTTGGGCTCCTTGTCGTTGTGCCGGCGCATGCCTGAAGAGTGCGGCGGCTAGGCGCTCGTCTCCGCCGGGGCGAGCATGAGGCCGGAGGGCTGCGCGAGTGGCGCAGCAGGCGGACCGGCCGGGCCTGCGAAAAAGGGGCAGGCCGCGCGAAAATCTGGAACGATTGCACGCGCGCGCCACAAGGCACAGGCGTGAGCGGCGCGTTTGATACCGGTGGCGCGCTGCATTACGGACGACCCCGTCTGCGAAGGGAGATCGCGTCTGTCCTGCGACGCTTGGGCGCAGGAGGTGTCTCGGAGAAACCGGGCGGTACCGCAAGGGAACGCCGGATGACACGGCAAGGGTTTGCGGGAGGAGGGGAACGCCTTCGCAGGTCGCGTGATGTCATCCAGACCACGCGCGCACGATGCCGTTGCGACTTTGGCGCCGATGTAGCCCGTTGCCGGGATCAATAGGTCAAAAGCCAGTTCTCTGCACCCGGCATTCTACCTGCCACGAGGCGGGTCTGTCCAATCGACCAGTGCAGCTCGACCGCTGGTTCAGCCTTGAGGGCGCTTGTGCAGGAAGCTGTCCAACCGGCTGGCGAACGCCTTGCTGTCACCGGCACTGAAGGCCGCGGGCCCGCCGGTGTCGACGCCGGTGCTCCGCAGCGTATCCATGAAGTTGCGCATGTCCAGTAGCTCGCGGATGTTTTCCTTGCCGAAGAGTTCACCTCTCGGCGAAAGAGCCTGGGCATCCTTGGCGACAACATCGGCTGCCAGCGGAATATCGGCGGTGATCACGAGGTCGCCCGCGGAGACGTGAGCGGCAATGTACTTGTCGGCCTCGTCGAACCCTCCTGGAACCTGGACCATGCGGATATGCGGCGAGGCCGGCACCCGCAGGTACTGATTCGCGACCAGGGTCAGGGTGCGTCGTGTGCGCTCGGCCGCGCGGAAGAGAATCTCCTTGACGACGACGGGGCAGGCGTCGGCATCGACCCAGATATGCATGGCGCGAGCGTCCTTGAAAAAGAAAATGCCCCGACCGAAGCCGAGGCATTTCCCTGATTCTGGTAGGCCGTGCGGGACTCGAACCTGCGACCAACGGATTAAAAGTCCGCTGCTCTACCAACTGAGCTAACGACCCAAAAGTGAGGCGGAATTTTAGGGTGCCAGTCGACGCGCGTCAAGGTGCAAATTGCAGGCCGGCGCGCGGGGCTGGCCGGGACTGCAGCGCAGGCGCTGATCAGGCCTCTCGCATCATCATCCAGTACTGGATCTTCATCGTCACCGCCGAACCGGCGATGATGGCGGCGGTCGTGATGATCGAGCCAAGTGCCAGGGTGGACAAACCGGTAATGCCCTGGCCGATGGTGCAGCCCAGGGCGGTGACGCCACCGAAGCCCATCAGGATGCCGCCGATCATGTGGCGGACGAGGTCGGGCGCGTCGCGGAAGCCTTCGATGCGGAAGCTGCGCGTGACGACTGCATGCAGTGCGGCGCCGGCGATGACACCGAGCGCGCTCGCGATGCCGAAGGTGACGACCCGGCTGCTGTCGCTCCACAGCATCAGCAATTCGAGCGTGAACGCCATCGGCGCGACGAACGTGAGCGATTCGGCGCGCCCGCTGTTGGTGCCGATGAAGGCTTCCTCCAGCGTCTCGGGATGTTCGGCGACATAGCCGATGTGCCCGGAGACGTACCACGCAGCCACCACCGTCGCACCGATCACCGCCCCGCCCAGCAGTACGTCGGCCTGGCGCGCCTCGCGATTGGCGAGCGCCCAGATCAGCAGGGCGCCGCCGATGACGCCCGCTGCAAGCGCCAGCGCGGTCGGCGCATCAACGCCGGCCGCCGAGATGAACGACGGGATGTCCTGCCCGTGCGTCAGGTCGGTGGCGACGCTGTCGAGATAGCGCACGCGCCAGACACCGAACAGGCCGCGCAGCGTCATGTATGCACTGATGCCGAGGAAGACGAACACGATAAGCGACTTCAGATTGCCGCCGCCGATGCGGATCAGTGTCTTGCTGCCACAGCCCGAGGCGAGCGTCATGCCCACGCCGAAGGCGAGGCCGCCCACGATGTGCGACAGCCAAGCCAGTCGGCTGCCGGTGTAGATGGATTTGGATGCGTCGAACACACCGGCGTACTGCAGCGCCGCGGTGCCGAGAATGGCGACGGCGACGGCCAGCGCCCACATGCGCATGCGGCTCCAGTCACCCATGTTGACGATGTCGGAGACGGCGCCCATCGTGCAGAAGTTCGTACGGCTGGCGACCAGTCCGAACACCGTGCCGATGACGAAGGCGAGCCACACGATGGTGGAGGCGGATACGAGCGTTTCTTCCATGATGCGATCAGCGGCGAAATGGCCGGCCATTCTAGGTTAAAAGGCCGGCATCGTTGAAAAATGCTCGACGCACCGCCGGACATCCCGCGCCGCGGGATGCGTGCGTAATCAGTCCGTGCGCAACTGATACGGGGTCGGGTCGGGGATGCCTGCCGCCTCGAAGCCGGCGGCGCGCAGGCGGCAGGCTTCGCAGCGGCCGCAGGCGCGGCCGTCGTCGTCGGCCTGGTAGCAGGTCACCGTGATGCCGTAGTCGACCCCGAGCGCGACGCCGCGGCGGATGATGTCGGCCTTGCTGAGTTCGATCAGCGGCGCATGGATGTGCAGCCTCGCGCCTTCGACCCCAGCCTTGGTTGCCAGGTTCGCCATGGTTTCGAAGGCCTGGATGAACTCGGGGCGGCAGTCGGGGTAGCCGGAGTAGTCCACGGCATTGACGCCGACGAAGATGTCCTGCGCGCCCAGCACCTCCGCCCACGCCATCGCGATCGACAGCATCACCGTGTTGCGGGCAGGTACGTAGGTGACCGGGATGCCGCCGTTGTCCTCGTTCTCGGGCACGGCGATGCCAGGGTCGGTCAGCGCGGAGCCGCCGAACTGGCCGAGATTGACGCGGGCAAGGCGATGCTCCTTCGCACCGAGGGCCTGCGCGACCCGGGCGGATGCGGTCAGTTCGGCAGCATGGCGCTGGCCATAGGCAACCGACAGCGCATAGGTCTCGAAACCCATGTCGCGCGCGATGGCGAGGCAGGTGGCGGAGTCGAGGCCGCCCGAAAGCAGGACGACGGCGCGTTTGGCGTGGTTCATCGAAGCGGGTTCCGGCGAGGATGTGCGCAGCGCGGTCCGGATCAGCGTCCGCGCGCGTCGTTCCAGAGGATCTTGTGGAGTTGCAGCTGAAAGCGCACGGGCAGGCGGTCGCGCACGATCCATTCGGCCAGCTGCGCCGGATCGAGTTCGCCGGCGACCGGGGAAAGCAGCACAGTACAGCGTTCGGCGAGCCGATGAGTGGCGATCTGCTGCTTCGCCCACGCGTAATCGTCCGCGTTGGCGAGCACGATCTTGACCTCGTCGTCGGCCTTCAGCTGGGCGATGTTGTCGTAAAGGTTGCGCTCCACCTCGCCCGACCCCGGCGCCTTGAGATCCATGATGCGCGACACGCGTGGGTCTGCCGCGCCGATGTCGAGTGCACCGCTGGTTTCGAGCGAGACTGCGTAGCCGGCGTCGCACAGGGCGCTCAGCAGCGGCAGGCAGCCTTTCTGCGACAGCGGTTCGCCGCCGGTGACGCACACGTGCTTGAGGCCGTGACGCGCTACCTCGGCGAGAACCTCGTCGAGCGACCGGTTTTCGCCGCCAGTGAAGGCGTAGGCAGTGTCACACCAGCTGCAGCGCAGCGGACAGCCGGTGAGACGGACAAACACGGTCGGCAGGCCGACCCACGTCGACTCGCCCTGAATCGAGGCAAAGATTTCGGTAATGCGCAGCTTGACGGCGGGTGCCGTCATCGTCGCTTTCGTCACGACTACGCCTCAGCGCTGGCCCAGGCGCTGCCTGGCGACTTGTGCGGCGTTGCTCTGCGGGTAGCGCTCGACCAGCGCCTGCAGGGTGCGGCGGGACGTGGGGGCATCGCCCAGTGCCTGCTGGCTGTTGGCCAGGCCAAGCATGGCGTCGGGTGCGACGTTCTCATTCGGCCAGCGCGTCAGCACGGTGTTGAAATGCTTGTTGGCAGCGTTGACGTCCTTGGCCTGCAGGGCGGCATTGCCGGCCCAGAAATGCGCGCCGGCGCTGAAACTGCCCGACGGGTATTTGGCGAGGAAGGCGTCGAAGGCGGCGAGCGCCTCGCTGTGCTTGCCGTCCTTGAGCAGGTTGAGGGCGGCTTCGTACTCGCCGGACTCCGCGGCCGGATCGGCATTGGCTGCACCCGCGCCCGGGCCGGCGCTTTCGATCTGGCGCAGACGGGTGTCGAGATCGACATAGAAGTCCCGCTGCCGCTGCTTGAGGGTTTCAACCTCGTTCACCAGCAGTTCGATCTGGCCGTTCAGGCGCGCCACTTCGGCACGCAGCTGTTCGTTCTGGTTGGCGAGCTCGAGTTGGCCACGGCTGGTGGTTTCGAGCCGGCTTTCGAGATCCTGGCGCATTTCGGTGATCTGGCGACGGGCCTCGGCGTCATCGAACAGACCCGCTTGCGCGGGTCCGGCCGATGACAGTGCGAGCAGCGCCGCCAGCGGCAGCAGGCGCTTCATCTCAGAACTCGCCCGAGTACAGCATGTCGCCGCGACGGTTCTCGGCGTAGCAGGCTTCGGAGGCGTCGTCGCAACGCGGCTTCTCTTCACCCAGGCTGACGGACTCGATCTGCGCTTCCTTGGCGCCCAGCAGCATCAGTGCCTGCTTGACGACGTCGGCACGCTTCTGGCCCAGCGCCAGGTTGTACTCGCGGCTGCCGCGCTCGTCGGTGTTGCCCTGGATGAGCATCTTCATCTGCGGGTTCTGCACCAGGAAGCGGGCGTGCGCTTCGACCAGCGGCTTGGCTTCCGACTTGATGACGTAGCTGTCGAAGTCGAAGAACACGCTGCGCTTGGACAGGATGTTGTTCGGATCGGTCAGGGCGGCAATGCCAGAACCCGACGGGCTGCCGGCGGTGACGGTGGTGACGCCGGCGCCGGAACGGTCTTCGACCTTGGTGGCGGCGGTGTCGGTGCCGGTGCTCGAGCACGCGGCGAGGACGAGCGACAGCAGGGCGGGGAGTGCAAGTTTCTTCATGGGTGATGCTCCGGTTGCTTGAGTTGAAGACAGCAGTGATTACAGCTTTTTTATTGCCGCGGCTGCGGACCCCAGGCGGGCTCGCGCACATCGGCTGCCTGCACCGTCAGGCGTTGCTTCACCCGTCCATCCGACGACACCGCGGACAGCACGCCCCGACCACCGCTTTCGGTGGCGTAGAGGATCATGCGGCCGTTGGGAGCGAAGCTGGGGGATTCGTCACGCGCCGAATCGGTGAGGATCGTCGTCTGGCGGGTGGCAAGGTCTTGCACGGCCACCTGGAAGCGGCCGGCATTGCGGGTGATGAAGGCCAGCAGCGTGCCATCCGCCGAGAGGCGCGGAGTCACGTTGTAGCTGCCGTCGAAGGTCACCCGCTGGGCACTGCCGCCGCCAGCGGAGATACGGTAGATCTGCGGGCTGCCGCCGCGATCGGAGGTGAAGTAGATGTTGCTGTCGTTGCCCCAGAAGGGTTCGGTGTCGATGCCCGAGGAACTGGCCAGGCGGCGCACGCCTGAGCCGTCGGCGTTGAGCACGTAGAGCTGGGACTGGCCGTCCTTGGTCAGCACGACGGCGAGCTGGTTGCCGTCCGGTGACCAGGTGGGTGCGGAGTTCGAGCCCTTGAAGTTGGCGACCACGCGGCGCTGACCGGTGGCGAGCGTATGTACGTAGATGATCGGCTTCTTCTGCTCGAAGGAGACGTAGGCCAGGCGCTGGCCGTCCGGCGACCAGGTAGGCGAGATGATGGGCTCGCGCGAGCGCAGTGCCGTTGCGGCGTTCATGCCGTCGGCGTCGGCGACCTGCAGCTCGAAGTTGGGGCCGCTCTTGATGACGTAGGCAATGCGGGTCGAGAAGTAGCCCGGCTGCCCGGTGAGCTTCTCGTACACGAAATCGGCGATGCGATGCCCGATCAGGCGGTTCTGCGAGGCCATCATCGGCATGGCCATGGCGCCGAGTTCGAGCTGCTTCTGCGTGTCGAACAGGCGGAAACGCACGTCGTAGCGTCCGCCGCCGAGCGGAATGACGCTGCCGGTCAGGACGGCATCGGCACCGCGGCCGCGCATGGCGGGCAGATCGGGCATGGCCGACTCGGGCAGCGCGAGCGGACCGAGGTCGACGAGGCTGAACAGGCCGCTGCGATCGAGGTCCGCGCGGACGACGTCGGTGACGCTGTTCGGCAGCTGGCCTTCATTCTCGAAGATCGGAATGATCACCGGGAAGCGCGATGCGCCTGCACCGGTGATCTCGATGGACAGTTGGGCGCGGGCGCCAAAGGCGAGGCTGGCGAGCGCGAGAATCAGCAGGAGGCGGAAGGCGGTGAGGAATCGGATCATGTGGGCGTACTCCAGCCGCGGATTATATAGACAAATTAAGTAGATAAGGCAGACTTACTCGTCTGCCAACGGGCGGAACTTGAACTCGATCGTGCGCTGGAAAAGGCTCTGGTTGGCGGGTAGCGGCAGCGGGCTCGAGCGGCGGATCGCACGCTCGATGGCCTCATCCAGCGCAGGGACGCCCGACGAGCGCTTGAGCCGGATGTTGAGCACCTCGCCCGAAGGCAGCTGATCGACCTCGAACGTCGCCTCGGGGTTTCCGCTGAGGCCCGGCGGACGCAGCAGATTGCCGCGCACCTTGGTGGCGATGGCGAGCTTGTACTTGTCCATGTCGCCCTGGGCGCCGGCGCGTGCGGATTCCTGCTTGAGCAGGCCCTCCAGGCGCGCGTTCTGTGCGGCCTGTGTTTCCTGCGCGAGCAGTTGCTTCATGTAGTCGTCCTGCACCGGCTTGGGCTCGGGCTT
Source organism: Thauera humireducens (assembly GCF_001051995.2). NCBI lineage: Bacteria > Pseudomonadati > Pseudomonadota > Betaproteobacteria > Rhodocyclales > Zoogloeaceae > Thauera > Thauera humireducens. Next base: position 3,718,358 of record NZ_CP014646.1, read on the forward strand.
GGCCTCCGGCTTGGGTACTGGTTTCGGCTCCGGCTTGGGTTGCGGCTTGGGCGGTTCGGGCTTGGGCTCCGGTTTGGGTTGGGGCTTGGGCTCGGGTTTCGGCTCCGGCTTGGGCGCAGGCTTGGGCGGCTCCGGCTTCTTCTCCGGCGCCTTTGTGGCGATCTCGGGTTTGGGTGCGGGCTTGGGTGGCTCGGGCTGCGGTTTGGGTTCCGGCTTCGGCTCCGGCTTCACTTCGGGCTTGGGTTCCGGCTTGGGCTCGGGTTTCGGCTCCGGCTTGGGGGGCGGAGTCGGTTCCGGCTTGGGCGCGGGCGCGGGTGCGGCGACGCGCGGCGCGCTGGCAAGGCTGACCTCCAGTGCGGCGGGGGGCGCGCTCTGCCAGCGTATCCCGAAGAACAGGAACAGGAACAGGCCCAGGTGGACCGCGACGGTCAACCCGAGGGATTGCCATTTGCCCGGCGCTTCGCGGGGCGTTGCTGCGCGTTCCCTCATCGACTTGCAGAACTCGTCTGAGTCTGAAGGCTGATCTTCTGCACGCCTGCGTTACGGGCGGCTTCGAGCACGTCGATCACCTTCTGGTAAGGCAGCTTGCTGTCCGCCGCGACGAGAAAGGGTTGCGCCGCGTTCTTGGCTAAAGCTTCGCTGACCGCGCGCTGGAACTCGGTGTTGCTCACCGGGCGGGAGGCGCCGCTGGTCGCTGCGCGAAGAGCCAGCGCGCCGTCGGCCTTGACCTCGATGACGATCGCCTCGGTCGGCGTGGCAGACACCTGGCCGGCCGAGGGTACGTTGATCGTGCCGGTCTGGATCATCGGCGCGGTGACCATGAAGATCACGAGCAGCACCAGCATCACGTCGATGTAGGGCACGACGTTGATCTGGTTCATGAGACGGCGTTGGCGCATCACAGGTCTCCGGGGCCGTCAGCGCAGGTTACGCTGCAGGATGTTGGAGAACTCTTCCATGAAGCTCTCGAAGCGGATGCCGAGGCGGTCGATGTCGTGCGCGAAGCGGTTGTAGGCGACGACGGCCGGGATCGCGGCGAACAGGCCGATGGCAGTGGCGACGAGCGCTTCGGCGATGCCGGGGGCGACTTGGGCCAGTGTGGCCGAGCCGACGCTGGACAGGCCGCGGAACGAGTTCATGATCCCCCACACGGTGCCGAGCAGGCCGATGTAGGGCGACACCGAGCCGACCGAGGCGAGGAAGGCGAGGTGTGCCTCAAGGTCGTCGACCTCGCGCTGATAGGTGGCGCGCATCGCGCGGCGGGCGCCGTCGAGGATGGCCGAATGATCGTGGCCCTTGGCGCGCAGCTTGGTGAACTCGCGGTAACCGGCTTCGAAGATACGCTCCATGCCGCCGGTCTCGTGACGCGTGGCGGCCTCGAACAGGGTATTGAGATCACCGCCGCTCCAGAAGTCACGTTCGAATTCGTCGGTCTGGGCACGTGCGGCGCGGATCTGGAACCACTTGCGGAAGATCCAGTACCAGGAGACCAGTGAGAGCGTGGCGAGCAGCGCCATCACCAGTTGGACGAGGACGCTGGCCTGGCTGATCAGGCTGAGAATGGAGAGGTCGTGAGTGACGGTCATGCGAAGCTTCTTTCGAAGAGGGAATGCAGGTCGGCCGGAATGGATGCCGGTTTCTGGCGGCGGGTGTCGATGCAGGCCACTAGGACCTGCGCGGTAAACAGAAGTTGCCCCTGGCGACGGATCGCCTGGTCGAACAGGAGGCTGGCGCGGCGCAGTGTTGCGATGCGCGTGACGACCTCGAGTGCGTCGTCGAGGCGAGCGGGGGCAAGGTAGTCGGCTTGCACCGATCGCACGACGAAGGCCGTGCCGGCAGATGTCATCATCGCCTGCTGCTCGAAACCGAGCGCCCGTAGCCATTCGGTGCGGGCCCGCTCGCAGAAGCGCAGATAGTTGGCGTAGTAGACGACACCGGCCGCGTCAGTGTCCTCGTAATAGACACGGACGGGCAGCACAAAAGACGGCTGCGCAGGCGATGTCTCGTCTGACGCAGCCGCTGTGGCGGGGGAGTTCAGTTGCATTGCAGCATTCTATCCGAGCCCCGGTGCAAGGGAAGGGGGGCGGTGATGCCGAGTTTTGCAAAACGTAATGGGCCGCGGTGGGCGCCAACCCAGCCGCGCTGCAGGAAGTGCTATCCTTGACCGAGAATCTTTCGGGACTGCATCGATCATTCAGGACGGACGGCGGCGTGGCAATTCCTTTTTTCGGTCGGAAACCAACGGGTAGCGCTGCGCCCGCGGGGAAAGAGCCGTCCGTGAAAGGCGACAGCTTCACCCTCCCGCCCCCGCCTACGGAACTGTCCGAACTCGATTTCGCCGCGACCGATGCGGGGCGCGGTCTGGCCGAGGTCGAGGTTCAGGAGGTCGGTGCGGGGATCGGCGCCGCCTACGAGGAAGCTGCGGTTCTCTACGCAAACGGCAATGTGGCCGAAGCCGAGCAGGTGCTGGTCGCCACCTTGGACGAGCCGTCGTCGAATCCCGGCGAGGGCTTGTGGATGATGCTGCTCGACCTCTACCGCTTGACGGGGAAGCGCCAGCAGTTCGAGTCGCGGGTGCTCGACTACGCGACGCGCTTCGAGCGTTCGCCACCACCTTGGGTCGATCTGTCGGTCGGCGTCGCAAAGCCGGCCCAGCCGCGCCCCTCGACGGTCAGCCTGGCAGGAAGCTTGTCGGCACAGGCCGAGGCGCAGTTGCGACAGATCGCGGTCGCCGCGCGTCGGACGGGCTCTGCCCGCATCGACGTCGGCCGGCTCAAGGGCTTGGGTGACGGCGCTTGCGGGCAGCTGCGCGCGGTGCTCGACGAGCTTGCAGCCGAACGGATCAAGGTCTCTCTGGTCAATGTAGGGCCGCTGGTCGATGAACTCGGCAAACGCGTCGAGGCCGGGCGCGCGGAAGATCGCGACACCTGGCTGCTGTTGCTCGAACTGTTGCAGCACTCGGGCGACGAGGAGCGCTTCGAGAACCTTGCCATCGACTATGCGATCACGTTCGAGGAGTCGCCGCCCTCATGGAAAGGCCTGCCGCCCCCGGCAGCGGCCATTTCAGGAATGAAGCCGGTGACGACACCCGATCCCGCCACGACACCGGAGCAGGACGGGTTTGCGCTGGAAGGAGAGCTCTGTGGCGCATCGAACGACGCGCTCAAGCGTTTTGCTGCCTACGTGGCCGACCGGCGCGAGGTGACGGTGAACTGTACGCAGTTGCGCCGGCTGGATTTCGTCTGCGCGGGGCAGTTGTTCAACATCCTCGCGACGCTCCAGGCTCAGGGTAAACTTGTGGGCCTACGCAACGTCAATGCCATGGTTGCCGCACTGCTGCGGGTCATGAGCGTCGACCAGGTCGCGCACGTCACGCTGCGCAGTTAGAACTCATTGCATCATCGACGCCGGCCTTCAGCCGGCGAGGAATCGGCATGGAACAATATCGCGGCACCACCATCCTGTCGGTGCGGCGCGGCAATCGCGTTGCGCTCGGCGGGGACGGCCAGGTCACCCTGGGCAACATCGTCATCAAGGCGTCGGCGCGCAAGGTCCGCACGCTCTATGACGGCAATATCCTCGCGGGGTTTGCGGGCGGCACGGCCGACGCGTTCACGCTCTTCGAGCGCTTCGAGGCCAAGCTCGACAAGCATCAGGGCAACCTGCTGCGCAGCGCGGTGGAACTGGCCAAGGACTGGCGTACCGACCGCATGCTGCGCCGGCTCGAGGCCATGCTCGCCGTGGCCGATCGCGAGCACTCGTTGGTGATCACCGGTAATGGCGACGTGCTCGAGCCGGAGCAGGGGATCGTGGCCATCGGCAGCGGCGGCGCTTATGCCCAGTCGGCAGCGCGGGCGCTCATCGAGAACACGGCGCTTGAGCCCAAGGAGGTCGTGTCGAAGGCGCTTGGCATCGCCGCCGACCTCTGCATCTACACCAATCACCACCACACCATCGAAGTGCTGGATTGAGGTTGAACGCATGACCCAGATGACCCCGCCGGAGATCGTCTCCGAACTCGACAAGCACATCGTCGGGCAGGACAAGGCCAAGAAGGCGGTCGCGATCGCGCTGCGCAACCGGTGGCGCCGCGCCCAGGTCGCCGAGCCGCTGCGCAGCGAGATCACGCCCAAGAACATCCTGATGATCGGGCCCACCGGCGTCGGCAAGACCGAGATCGCCCGTCGCCTGGCGCGGCTTGCCAACGCACCCTTCATCAAGATCGAGGCGACCAAGTTCACCGAAGTGGGCTACGTCGGCCGCGACGTGGACACCATCATCCGCGACCTGATCGAGATCGCGATCAAGGATGGGCGCGAACGCGCGATGAAGTCGGTACGCGACCGCGCGCTCGATGCCGCCGAGGACCGCGTTCTCGACGCCCTGCTGCCGCCGGCCCGCCCCGTGGCGTTCAACGCGGAACCGGAGCCTGCGCCAGATTCGGCGACCCGGCAGAAATTCCGCAAGAAGCTGCGCGAAGGCGAACTCGACGACAAGGAGATCGAGATCGAGGTCGCCGCGCCGTCGATGAGCGCCGAGATCTTCGCCCCGCCGGGCATGGAGGAGCTCACGCAGCAGATCCAGGGCATGTTCCAGAACCTGGGCGGCGGCAAGCGCAAGCAGCGCAAGCTGCAGATCCGCGAGGCGCTGAAGCTGCTCGCCGACGAGGAAGCCGCACGGCTGATCAACGACGAGGAGGTCAAGCTCGAGGCGGTCCGTGCCGTGGAACAGAACGGCATCGTCTTCCTCGACGAGGTGGACAAGATTGCCGCGCGCAGCGACGTGCATGGCGCCGACGTGTCGCGCCAGGGGGTCCAGCGCGACCTGCTGCCCCTGGTCGAGGGCACGACGATCTCCACCAAGTACGGCATGATCAAGACCGATCACATCCTGTTCATCGCCAGCGGTGCCTTCCACCTGTCGAAGCCGTCGGACCTGATCCCGGAACTGCAGGGCCGCTTCCCGATCCGGGTCGAGCTCGAGTCGCTGTCGGTCGAGGATTTCGAGCGCATCCTGACCAGCACCGACGCCTGCCTGACCCGCCAGTACGAGGCGCTGCTGGCCACCGATGGCGTCACGCTGCGCTTCGCGCCCGATGGCGTCCGCCGTCTGGCCGAGATCGCCTACCGGGTCAACGAGAAGACGGAGAACATCGGCGCCCGTCGTCTGTACACGGTGATGGAAAAGCTGCTCGAGGAGGTCTCTTTCGAGGCCGGCAAGGGCGGGCTCGACACGGTGATGGTCGATGCCGCTTACGTCGACTCGCGTCTGGACATGCTGGCGCAACGCGAGGACCTGGCGCGTTACGTGCTCTGAGCGGCGGGGTGCCGTTTCCTGCCCAGATGCGCCCCGGCGGCGGGTTGTCGCGGCCGGGGCGCAGGCTTTTCTAGGCAAGGCATGCGCTGTGCGCCCCGGGGGCGCAGCTCCATTCCCTCCACCGATCCCTGTCATGCTGATCCGAATCGTCGAAATCCTCTTCCCGCTGTTCTCGATCACCGCGCTCGGCTATTTCGTCGGACGCCGCGTCAAGCCGGATCTGTCCCACGCCAACAAGCTGAACATGGATGTTTTCGTGCCGGCACTGGTGTTCGCTGCGCTGGCGAACAAGGCTTTCGATGTTGGTGCCTTCCTGCCGCTGATCTGCGCCGCGACGCTGATGGTGGTCGGGACCGGTCTCGCAGCGTGGGTGCTGGCGCGTGCGGTCGGCATCGATCCCAAGACGCTGGTGCCGCCGATCATGTTCAACAACTGCGGCAATCTGGGCTTGCCCTTGGCCGTGCTGGCCTTCGGCGAGGCGGCACTGGCGCCGATGGTGGTGCTGTTCATGGTGTCGAACCTCATCCACTTTTCATTCGGCGCCTGGCTGCTCGATCACCGGGTCCGGCTGCTGACGGTGTGGAAAGTGCCGTCGGTGGTGGCGACCGTCCTCGGTCTTGCCGTCAGCCTGACGCACTTCGAGGTCTGGCCCCCCTTGCTGACGGCGATCCGCATGCTTGGCGAGATCTCCATCCCGCTGATGCTGTTCGGCCTGGGCGTGCGGCTCGCGGATTCGCGCATCAGTGCGCTTGGTGTCGGGGTCTTGGGCGGCGGGTTGGCGCGTCCGCTGATCGGGCTCGCGCTGGCGTGGGCCGTGCTGCAGGTCATCGAACTGCCGCAGCGCGAACAGGCCCTGGTGCTGGTGTTCGGCGCCCTGCCGCCGGCGGTGCTCAACTTCATGTTCGCCGAGCGTTACCAGCAGGAGCCGGGCAAGGTGGCCTCGATGGTGCTCATCGGCAACCTTGCGGCGGTGGTGTTCCTGCCGCTGGCACTCGCGCTCGTGCTGGACTGACATGTCGGAGGCGAGCCGGCTGCGGCGAGGCAACCTCTACGTACCGTTGCCCGAGGCGGGCGTCGAAGAGCACTTCCAGACGCTCTTCGCGGGAACCGCTTGCCGGGTCGAGCGCATCGTGTCGCACCGCCATGCCAGTCCGCCGGGCTTCTGGTACGAGCAGGCCGAGGACGAGTGGGTCGTGCTGCTGCAGGGGGCGGCGGAGTTGGGTTTTGACGATGGCGGGCGGATTGCGCTGACGCCCGGCGACTGGGTGGAGATTCCCGCCGGCTGCAGGCACCGCGTGCTGTCGACGGCCCTGGCCACGGTGTGGCTGGCCGTGCATGGTTCGCGTTCGGGGGCAGCGCCCGCCTGAGTCGGAGGGCGGTCAGGGTTCCGCCCTCATGCCTGCGCCCCGGTACTTGTCCGCCTGCCCCATCAGTTGCCCGATCAGGTCGACGGGCACCGGAAACACCAGCGTCGAGGTCCTGTCGCCTGCCACCTGGGTCAAGGTCTGCAGGTAGCGCAACTGCATCGCCGCAGGCTCGCGCGACAGCATTTCGGCGGCTTCGAGCAGCGATTGCGCAGCCTGCTTTTCGCCTTCCGCGTGGATCACCTTGGCGCGGCGTTCACGCTCCGCCTCGGCTTGGCGCGCAATGGCGCGAACCATGCTCTCGTTGAGATCGACATGCTTGATCTCGACGTTTGCCACCTTGATCCCCCAGGCGTCGGTCTGGGCGTCGAGAATCTGCTGCACGTCGAGGTTGAGCTTCTCGCGCTCGGCCAACATCTCGTCGAGTTCGTGCTTGCCGAGCACCGCACGGAGTGTCGTCTGTGCGAGCTGGCTGGTCGCCATCAGGTAGTTTTCCACCTGGATGATGGCCTTTTGCGGATCGACGACGCGAAAATACACCACCGCATTGACCTTCACCGAGACGTTGTCCTTCGAGATCACGTCCTGCGGCGGCACGTCCATTGTCACCACCCGCAGGTCGACCTTCACCATCTGTTGCACGCCGGGGATCACGATGACCAGGCCCGGCCCCTTCACGCGCCAGAAGCGGCCGAGCAGGAAGATCACGCCGCGCTCGTACTCGCGCAGGATCTTGACCGAGGCGACGACGAGGAAGATCAGCAGCACCAGCAAGGGCGCGAGACCGAACTGAAGATCGAGCATCATGGCGGACTCCCGGGAGGGTGGGGGGGATCGGTGGGGGAAACGTGGAGGACGAGGCCATCCATGCGCTCGACGCGGACGGGCGCGCCGGGTACGAGCGGACGATCGGCCCGGGCGCGCCAGTTCTCGCCGTGCACCGCGATCCACCAGGTGCCGTCCGGTGCAGGGCCGATCACCGTGCCGCGCGTGCCGAGCATCGCCTCGCGCCCACTGACGACTGCGCGGCGCAGGCTGCGTGCCGCGAGGTTGCCGATGGCGAGCAGGATCGCGGCGCTGGCCAGGGCCAGGCCCACGATCAGCGCCAGCGGGATGCCGAATCCCGGCACCTCGGCGTCCATCAGGAACAGGCCGCCGACGACGAAGGCGATGATGCCGCCGATGCCGAGTGCGCCGAAGCTGGGCAGGAAGGCCTCGGCCAGCATCAGGCCGGCGCCGACCGCCAGCAGCAGCACGCCGGCCCAATTGACCGGCAGCAGCTGGAAGGCATAGAGCGCGACCAGCAGCGAGATCGCCCCGGCGATGCCCGGTACGCCGAAGCCGGGTGAGGTGAACTCGAAGAACAGGCCATAGATGCCGATCATCATCAGGATCAGCGCCACCTGCGGGTTGGCGAGTACGGCGAGGATACGGTTGCGCCAGTCCGGTTCCAGACGCTCGATGGCCAGGTCCGCCGTGGCGAGCGTGCGCTTGCCGTCGAGGACCGCGATCTCCCGGCCGTCGAGTTTGTGCAGCAGGTCGGCGGTGTCCATGGCTATGATGTCGATCACCCCCTCCGTCAGCGCTTCCTCGGCGGACAGGCTGGCCGCCTCGCGCACCGCGCGTTCGGCGAAATCGACATCGCGACCGCGCAGTTGCGCAAGGCTGCGGATGTAGGCCGTGGCGTCGGACATGGACTTGGCGGCCATGGCATCGGCCGGGCTGCGGGCGGTTGCAGGGCGTGAGGTCGTGGGGCTTGCAGGCGCCTGCTCTGTCGTCCGCTCATCGGACGTGGCGGCGGGGGTGTCCGTCTCCTCTTCCCGCGGCGCAGTGCTGCCGGGTTGGGGGCCGCCGAGGCCGATGGCGACGGGCGTCGCGGCACCGAGGTTGGTCGCCGGCGCCATCGCGGCGATATGGCTGGCGTAGAGGATGTAGGTGCCCGCACTCGCCGCTCTGGCGCCCTCCGGGGCGACGAAGCCTGCGACCGGTACGGGCGAGGCGAGGATGTCCTTGATGATGCTGCGCATCGAGGTGTCGAGCCCGCCGGGGGTATCCATCTCGATCACGACCAGTTGCGCGCCGCGCGCGGTGGCCTGAGCCAGTCCCTTGTGGATGTAGTCGGCGCTGGCCGGACCGATGACGCCATCGATCCGCAGCACAAGCGCGAAGCCGGAACTGCCGTTGGCGGCAAGGAGGGTCAAGCCGGCACTGCTGAGCAAGAGAAACAGCAGGGCGACGACATGGCGGAAGACAATCCCATGGCGGGTCGACATCGACACTCTCCTCGGGCGGTCGCGGCATCAGTGTGGCGAACCCTGATGATCGGAGTGTCGGAGGGTGGCCGAAGTTCAGCGCTTCGGCTGCATGGGTGGCGATGGTGCCGTTGAAGGGCGGGCCTGACTGCGATGTGCCCGCCCGCCGCGGGCCGATTTCAGTATCCGCCGAAGCGGTCGATCCGACGGCGATCACGCTTGGTCGGGCGGCCATGCAGGTCGGCGCCCGGCGGTGCGGCGAACCTGCGCAGCTCGCGCGCGCGCTCACGCTGTTCGATGCTTTCGGTCGTTTCTTCGTAAAGCGTTTGCGCGACCGTCGCCGATCCGCGTTTTTCGGCAATCGCGCGCACGACGACCGAGCGGGTTTCCTCGCCGATGGTGACGTCGATCCGGTCTCCAGCCTTGACCTCGCGGGCGGGCTTCACCGCTGCGCCATTGAGCTTGACCTTGCCGCCATCGACGGCCTCGGTGGCAGCAGTACGATGCTTGAAGAAGCGGGCTGCCCACAGCCATTTATCGAGACGGGTGCGCACGCTGCTGGGGGAGGCCGCTGCGTCTACCACCGAAGAGACACCGTGCGCAGACTCCTTCTCCACAGCCCCTCGTCCTCGCGTGACGGGTGTCTCACTCGTCATTGCGGCGCCTTGTCGAGCCGAGTTCGGGCGTCGCTCGCCCAGTCTTCCTGCGGGGCGAGTTCGAGCGCCTTCTGCAGCGCTAGACGCGCGTCGGGGTGTCGGCCGGCGGCCTGCTGAGCGAGCCCAAGGTGGTAGAACACCGCCCCCTGCGTCGGGGCGAGTGTGCTTGCGGTTGTCAGAGTGGCGACCGCATCGCCGTGCCGGCCGAGCTTGTGCTGGATCCAGCCCAGGGTGTCGAGCACCATGCCGTTGTCGGGCAAGGCTTTGCGCGCCTGTTCGGCTAACGGCAGGGCCTCGTCCGTGCGACCGCGTTCAGCAAGCATGTGCGCGAGGTTGTTGAGCGCCAGCCCGTGCTCTGGTGCGCGTTCGAGGATGTTGCGGTACTCGGCTTCCGCGGCCTTGGCCTGATCGTTCGCCTGCAGCAGGCTGGCTAGCAGGAAGCGATTGCGAATGCTGTCGGGGCTCAGCTTCACCAACCGGCGTGCGGTGTCGATCGAGGCCTTGAGTTTGCCTTGGCGCGACTCGATCGCCGCGAGCAGGTATAGGGTTTCGGCATCGTCCGGCTTCAGCTTCAGGGCGGCGCGTGAGGCCGCCTCGGCACGCTCGTATTGGGTAGCAAACGCGAAGTAGCGTCCAGCCTCGAAGTGCGCCACAGGATCGGTGGGATAGCGCTGCTGTAGCAACTCTGCGGCCGTGGTGGCCGCGGCGAGGTCACCGCTGGCCTGCGCAGCGGCTAGCCAGCGCGTCACGATCGGGCGCGGGGCACCGGTTTCGGCAGCAAGTTCGCGCAGCATGGCGGCGGCGGCAGCTGCGTCCTGGGCGTCGAGCAGCAGCTCGGCCAGCCGTGACTTGGCGCGCAGCGGCTGGTGGTTTGCGGCGGCGAGCGCGTGCAATGCATCGATCGCCTGCGGGCGGCGATCAAGGGCAATGAGCGTTTCAATACGTTGGAATTGCGCCTCGATATTGTCTGGGGCGAGCTTGAGGGCGCGCTCCAGCGCGGCGAGAGAGCCTGCGCCATCCCCGGTGTCGCGCAGCGCGATTCCGCGCGCGAGCTGGTAGCCTGCATTGCCGGGTTCGGCCGTCGCGGCCTTGTTGAAGCGGGCCAGGGCCTCCTGAGTCTTGCCCAGGCGCAGGTAGGCGGTGCCGAGCACCACGTTGGCGTTGAGTTCGGCACCGCGCGCCTGCTCGGCCAGTCCGTCGAGCAGCGCCACGGTGTCCTCGAAACGTCCGCTGAGGTTGTAAAGCCGACCGAGGTTGATCTTGACCCCGATGTAGCCCGGCGGCGTGCCGGTGAGGCCCTTCTCGAAATGACTGATGGCGGCAGGAATCTCGTTGCGCGCCTCGCGGATCAGGCCCATGCGCTGATGGGCAAAGCGATCGGCCGGGTCGATGCGCAGGGCACGCTCGAAATGCTCGATTGCCTCGTCGTTGCGGTCCATCGCCAGCAGCAGCGAGCCCGCCTTTGTGATGGCCGAGCTGCGCGTGGGGGCGAGTTTGATGGCCGTCTGCAGGGCTGCCAGTGCCTCCTTCGGTTGTGCCCGCAGGCCGAGCGTGACACCGAGCAACTCGTGCGCGGCGGCGTCGCGCGGATGGATCTTGACCGTTTCGCGGGCGAGTTGCTCTGCACCTTCCAGGTCTCCGGCGCGCAGTCGCTTGACCACTGCATCCAACGAGGGGGCGGCCTGGCCGCGTTCGAATCCGAGTTCGGGCAGCGTGCTGGACAGGGACTCGGTCAGCTCTGCCGCCCGACGTTCATCCTCGACCATCAGCGCGGCGGGTGCGACCCCCGCCCACAGCACCGTGCTTGCGGCGAGAAAGTTGCGCGCGAGAAGCGTAGCGCTATGAGGGCGTGTCCCGGTCATGGTGTCTCCAGCATTTGAGTTGGAACCGGTATTCCACCTGTGCGCGATCGATCGCGCAAGGACCTGTTCCACACGATGACAAACGAACGGCGGCTCCGAAGAGCCGCCGTTCGCTGCCAAGGCAGGTGCTGCTTAGTGCTTGCGACGGCGCGCGAAACCGGCCCCGAGCAGGCTCGCGGCAAGCAGGCCGAGCGTGCCGGGCTCAGGGACCGTCCCGCCACCATCAGCGGTCACGGTGATGAGGTCACGCTCGGACGCGCCGGCGACACCCGGGGCGATAACGGTGAAATCATAGTCGCCCGGCGTCAACCCGGTGATCGTCATGTCGAAGGTCCGCGACTCGCCGCCGGCAACGTCGTCGCAGCCTTCCGTGCTGGTGCACACGAAGCTGATATTCAATCCGGCGGGCACGCCACCCTGCACGGCCAGGGACAGGTCGAGGGTGGAGGTGGCGTCACCGATAGCACCGACGATCGAATCGACGATGTTGGCGATGGGCACGGAGGCGAAGTTATTGACGATCACGCCGCCGGTCGCGGCCACGATCGAGTCGGCCTGGTTGCTGCCGTCGATGCCGCTGTTGTCGCCGCTGCTATTCATCGCGACCACGGTGACGCCGTTCGCCGTCAGTGCCGCAATGGCCTCATCCTGGCTGACAGTGGTCGTGTGCGAAACGATATCGCCGAACCATACGATCACGCGCGCCGCGCCTTCACGCCAGCCAGTCGCCAGACCGGTGCTGTAGCCTGCACCGCCGTTATCGGTGGTGCCAAGCCCGTCCGTGAAGCCGCCCGAGGTGGCCACCTGGTGCAGCGCAAAGAAGTTGGCTTCCGGGCTGTCGCCGCCGCCGCCAGCCGCCCAGGTGTTGATCGCAGCTTCCACCTGCGTGGTGTCGGTGGTGATCATCGATTGGCGGGAGTATGCCGCCGTCAGGTTGGCAGCGGGCGGGCTCGCGATCGGAACACCTTCGCGGGGGTCGCCATCGTAGCTGCCGACGCCGAAGGCGATATCGGTATACGTGTCCTGCAGTGCGGTCAGGAGGGCTGCCGCCGTGGTCTTCACGTTGTTGATGGGGCCGCCCATGCTGCCGGTGTCGTCGGTGAGGAAGAAGACGTCTACCTTGCTGGCGCCGATGGCGTCGGTGGTGACCGTTTTGCTGACGGTGACCGAGCCACCGACCGCAATAGTTGCCTCGAAGGTGGCGGGGCTAATCGATCCGGCGATAGCTGCGGCCGGGACGGTGAAGGCCGCGGTGATGGCGGCGGTGATGATGAAGCGTTTCATGTTTTGGGCTCCTCGCAGGAATGAGCGCTTTGATTGCAGTGCCGGGATCGACTGGGAGCTTCTTGGGTCGGTCTCCCGTCAAAGAGCTCATAGCAATATTGGGGCCATGACATGAAAGTGTTTATAAAACAGTGAATTGTTTTCTTGCAGCTGGCGTGGGAAGATGAGATTGTAAAAAACGTCGACAGCCTTTCTCCTATGTAATGCCCTCTTTGCCCGGCGAGCAGGGTGGCCGAACACTTGCATGTGGTGCTGAGCTTTGGCGCTTACGTTGGTCGCGGATTAAATGCACAGGCCCCCGGCGCCCTCAAGGGGCAGGGGGCCTGCAGGCTTTCGCGATGAGGGCGGTTTCAGCCGATCATGCCCGCACCCACCGTGTTGTTGGTGCTCTCGTCGATGATGATGAAGGCGCCGGTGGCGCGGTTGTCCTTGTAGCGGTCGGCGACGATCGGCTGTGCGAGCTTGAGCGTGACACGGGCGATGTCGTTCATGGCGAGGCCGGTGCTCGCTTCTCGCTCCAGGGTGTTCACATCGAGCCGGTAATCGATGGTCGCGACCTTGGCCTTCACCTCGCGAGTGGTGTGCCGCACCAGATAGGTTCGGGCCGGATTCAACGGGGTTTCCGACAGCCAGCACACGGTGGCGTCGACTTGCTTGACGGGTTCTGGCGCCTCGCTCGACTTCACGATGAGGTCGCCGCGCGAGATGTCGATCTCGTCTTCCAGCAGCAGGGTCACCGATTGCTCGTGGATCGCGCGCGGCAGGCTGGCGCCTCCGAGTTCGATGCGCTTGACGCGGCTGGTGACTCCCGAAGGCAGCACGGTGACAGCCTCGCCGACGGCGATCTCGCCCGATTCGACCCGGCCCATGAAGCCGCGGTAGTCGTGCAGCTCGGGGTTGGCGGAATCCTGCGGGCGGCACACGAACTGCACGGGCAGGCGGAAGTTCTCGGCCTGTTCGGTGTGGGCGGCGGGGGCGTTCTCGAGGATGTCGAGCAGGGTCGGGCCGTCGTACCAGCCGAGGCGCTCGCCGCGATCGACGATCATGTCGCCTTCCAGCGCCGAGATCGGGATGAAGCGCACGTCATTGATGCCGAGCTTGCCGGCGAAGGCGAGGTACTCCGCCTTGATGCGCTCGAACACCGCCTGGTCGTAGTCGACCAGGTCCATCTTGTTGACCGCGACCACCAGGTGGGGAATGCCGACCAGGCTGGCGAGGTAGGAGTGGCGGCGGGTCTGCGTCAGCACGCCTTTGCGCGCATCGATGAGGATGATCGCCAGGTTGGCCGTGGAGGCTGCGGTCACCATGTTGCGGGTGTACTGCTCGTGGCCGGGGGCGTCGGCGATGATGTACTTGCGCCGGCCGGTGGAGAAGTAGCGGTAGGCGACGTCGATGGTGATGCCCTGCTCGCGCTCGGCCTGCAGGCCGTCGGTGAGCAGGGAGAGGTCGACCGCGCTCATGCCGCGCTTGGCCGAGGTCTTCTCGATGGCGTTGAGGGTGTCGGCGAGGATGGTCTTGGTGTCGAACAGCAGGCGGCCGATCAGGGTGCTCTTGCCGTCATCGACGCTGCCGCAGGTGAGGAAGCGCAGCAGGCCGTTATCGATCTCGGGCAGGTGTTCAAGGGCGGACATGGTCATGATTCCTTCAATCTTTCTGTCAAATTCAGTTGCTGATCGGCGCCGTTTGCCTTGCTTGCCGCTGGGGCCGCGCGGGGTATTCCTTCCGAGGCTGCGGAACTCGCCCTTCGGGCTCAGACAGTCCTCGCCTCTTCACGCATACCCCACACATCCCCAGCTACGTGCTTGCTGCGCGAAGGCACAGAACCCTCTACGTCCGCGGGTTCTGGTCTCGCGTTGGGCTGCTCTCACGATGCCTGGATGCGCACGGGGTGTTCCTGAAGGGGCGAGGACTGTCCGAGCGCAGCGAGTTCCGCAGCCCCGGAGGGAACACCCCGTGCGCGTCCCCGCAACGAACCTTTCAGCACAGACACTCAAGCAAGAAAACAACGCTCAGAAATACCCTTCCTTCTTCCGCTGCTCCATCGACGCCTCCGAAGTCTGGTCGTCCATCCGCGTCGCACCTCGCTCGGTGATCGTCGTCGTTGCCGTCTCTGCGAGGATCTTCTCCACCGTGTCCGCGTCGGATTCCACAGGCGCCGTGCAGGTGATGTCGCCCACGGTGCGGAAGCGCACCAGTACGTCCTCGACGACGTCGCCGTCCTTCGCCGGGGTCAGCTCGGTCACCGGCTGCAGCAGGCCGTTCTTGCGCACTACCGGGCGGGGGTGGGCGAAGTAGATCGACGGCAGTTCCAGCTGCTCGCGCTGGATGTACTGCCACACGTCGAGCTCGGTCCAGTTGCTGATCGGGAAGGCGCGGATGTTCTCGCCCTTGTGGCTGCGCGCGTTGTACAGGTTCCACAGCTCGGGGCGCTGGTTCTTCGGATCCCACTGCCCGAACTCGTCGCGGAAGCTCATGATGCGTTCCTTGGCGCGCGCCTTCTCCTCGTCGCGCCGCGCGCCGCCGATGCAGGCGTCGAAGCCGAACTCCTCGATCGCCTCCAGCAGGGTCACCGACTGGTGCTTGTTGCGCGACTCGCCCGGGTGCTTCAGCACCACGGTGCCGCGCGCCATCGAGTCTTCCACCGAGCGCACGATCAGGCGTTCGCCCAGCTCGGCGGCGCGCTTGTCGCGGAAGTCGGTCACTTCCTTGTAGTTGTGGCCGGTGTCGATGTGCATCAGCGGGAAGGGGAAGCGGCCAGGGCGGAAGGCCTTCTCGGCCAGGCGCAGCAGGCAGATCGAATCCTTGCCGCCGGAGAACAGCAGCACCGGGTTGGCGCACTGGCCAGCGACTTCGCGCAGGATGTGGATGGCTTCGGCCTCGAGCCAGTCGAGGTGGGACAGCGTCTGTTTGGTCAGCGTCGACATGATCAATTTACCGTTGCGGATGCTTGTTCGGGTGTGTGCGGAAGGCGCGCAGGGCCGCCTTGAGGCCGGCGCGTAGCGCGCCCAGGCGGTGTTGCAGGCTGCGGCGGCCGGCGCCGACCACGGGCGTGTGCGGGGCCTGCGCCGGGTGCTTGGCGTTCATCGTTTTACCCCTTCTTGACGTGGAGGCCGCACTCCTTGGAGGCGGGGTCTTCCCACCACCAGCGGCCGGCGCGCACGTCCTCGCCCACGGCAATGGCCCGTGTGCAGGGCGCACAGCCGATGCTGGGGTAGAACTGGTCGTGCAGCGCGTTGTAGGGCACCTCATGCAGGCGGATGTAGGCCCAGACTTCTGTCTCGCTCCAGTCCGACAAGGGGTTGAGCTTTTCCAGCCCGTTGGCGCCGTCGAACTCGCGCAGCGGCAGACCGCTGCGGGTGACCGACTGGGCGGCGCGCAGGCCGGTGATCCAGGCCTGCTTGCCCGCCAGTGCACGGCGCAGCGGCTCCATCTTGCGCACGCCGCAGCACGCCTTGCGCAGTTCGACCGAGTCGTAGAAGGCGTTGATGCCGTGGCTGCGCACGAAGGTCTCCACTGCGGTCGCATCCGGGAAGTAGATCTTCAGCGTGGTGCCGTAGCGTTGCTCGACCTCGCCGATCAGCGTGTAGGTCTCGGCCGGCAGGCGTCCGGTGTCGAGCGAGAAGATCTCGATCGGCAGGCCGTTCGACAGGATCAGGTCGGTCAGCACCATGTCCTCGGCGCCGAAACTGTTGGCGAAGGCGAGCTCGCCCTTGCCACCGAACTCGGCCACCGCCTCGCGCAGCAGGGCCAGCGCGGCCGCGGCCTTGGCGCCGACGGTGGCACGCAGCGCGTCGGTCAGGGCAGGGCGGGTCGCCGGGTTGCGGGTGGCTGGGCGCAGGATCGAGACGCTCGCGTTCATCAGGCGGCCTCCCCCTGCAGCGGGCGGCGCGATTGGCGGCGGAACAGCGGTTCGGGTCGGTCGACCGCAGCCTGGTAGGGCTCGGAGAAGTCGTTCAGGCTGGCGAGTGCGGCGTCGAGCTGGGCCGGCGTGTACTTGCCCTCCTGCGGCTGCAGCACGCTGAAGCCGCAGCGCAGCAGGAAGAAGAACTGGTCGCGCAGCACGTTGCCGATCGCACGCAACTCTCCGCCGTAGCCCAGGCGGGTGCGCAGCAGGGTGGCGATCGAGTAGCCGCGACCGTCTGCGAACTTGGGGAAGTCGACCGCAACCAGCGGCAGTGCCGACAGGTCCGCCGTCAGCGCGGCCGGATTCTCGTTGCCCGCCAGCCAGACGCCGAGCACGCCCGCCTCGGCCTTGGGCAGCAGTTCCTCGCGGCGCGCCTGCCACACCGCCAGCGGCACGATCACGCGGCCGGCGGGCAGGGCGATGGTGGCAGCCTCGTCCCCTTCGGCAAGGCGCAGCACGGTCCACTCGTCCGCATGCACGCGACCGTTCTTGATGATGTCAGACATGGGCGATCTCCTTGGCTTCGAGGCGCGCGGTGCGCTCGGCATAGACGCGGGTCTTGAAGGACTCCACGCCGATGCGGCGGACGGTGTCGATGAAGCGCTCGTCGTCCTGGCGGTTGTCGATGAAGTTGTTGATCAGCGAGCTGATCACGTCGGGCATCTCTGCGGCGGCGAAGGACGGGCCGATGACCTTGCCCAGCGTGGTCTGGTTGCCCTGGTCGCCACCGATCGTCACCTGGTAGAACTCCTCGCCGTTCTTGTCGACGCCGAGGATGCCGATGTGGCCGACGTGGTGGTGGCCACAGGCGTTCATGCAGCCCGAGATGTTGATCTCGAGTTCGCCGATGTCGAACAGGTAGTCGAGGTTGTCGAAGCGGTCCTGGATGGCGTTGGCGATCGGGATCGACTTGGCGTTGGCGAGCGCGCAGAAGTCGCCGCCCGGGCAGGAAATGATGTCGGTGAGCAGGCCGATGTTCGGCGTCGCCAGGCCGATCGCGCGGGCCTCCTGCCACAGCGCGAAGAGGTCGGCCTCGCGCACGCTGGCGAGCACGATGTTCTGTTCATGGGTGCTGCGCACTTCGCCGAAGGCGTAGCGGTCGGCGAGTTCGGCGACGGCGTCGAACTGGTCTGCCGTGAGATCGCCCGGCGCCACGCCGTAGGGCTTGAGCGACAGCACGACGCTGGCGTAGCCCTGCACGCGGTGGTTGCGCACGTTGCGCCGCGCCCAGGCGGCGAAGGCCTTGTCCTCGGCGAGCCGCGCGCGATAGCCGGCATCCTGCGCCAGCGCGCTCAGCACCGGATCGTTGAAGCGGCCGGCGACGCGGTCGATCTCGGCCTGGGTCAGCGTCGACGGGCCGTCCTTGAGGTGGGCGAATTCTTCCTCGACCTGGCGCGCGAACTCGGGCACGCCGAGCGCCTTCACCAGGATCTTGATCCGCGCCTTGTAGGCGTTGTCGCGACGACCGTGCAGGTTGTAGACGCGCAGGATCGCCTCGCAGTAGTTGAGGATCTGCTGCCACGGCACGAAGGCGGCGACTTCCTCGCCGATGATCGGCGTGCGCCCCAGACCGCCGCCCACCAGCACGCGAAAGCCCAGTTCGCCAGCGGCGTTGTGCACGATGTCCAGCCCGATGTCGTGCACCCGGATCACCGCGCGGTCTTCCTTCGCGCCGTTGACCGCGATCTTGAACTTGCGCGGCAGGAAGGCGAACTCGGGGTGGAAGGTGCTCCACTGGCGCAGGATCTCGCACCACGGGCGCGGATCGACGATCTCGTCCGCGGCCACGCCGGCGAACGGGTCGGAGGTGACGTTGCGGATGCAGTTGCCCGAGGTCTGGATCGCGTGCATCTGCACCTTGGCCAGCTGGTCGAGGATCTCGGGCACATCTTCCAGGCGCGGCCAGTTGAACTGGACGTTCTGACGCGTGGTGATGTGGCCATAGCCGCGGTCGTAGGTGCGGGCGATGTGCCCGAGCGTGCGCAGCTGCTTCGAGTTCAGGTTGCCGTAGGGCACGGCGATGCGCAGCATCGGCGCGTGGCGCTGGATGTAGAGTCCGTTCTGCAGGCGCAGCGGACGGAACTCGTCCTCGGTCAGCTCGCCGGCGAGGTAGCGGCGGGTCTGGTCGGCGAACTGGGCAACGCGCTCATCGACGATGCGTTGATCGTATTCGTCGTACTGGTACATGTTCTGTCTCTCGTCGAGGGGAGCCGCGGAGGCGCCGGATTGCAATTCTTTGAGCCGGTGCGCCGTGACGGGGCACCGATCCCTGGGAGTGCCGCGATCGTAGAGGCTTGCCTTAGGGCTCAGAAGGTGTTCGGGGTTAAACTCTAAGAATTGAAAGTTATAAAGTCCGGCCATGAACCTGCAGCAACTGCGCTACATCCACGAAGTCGCCCGTCGCGGGCTGAATGTCTCGGAGGCGGCCGACGCCTTGTTCACTTCGCAGCCGGGGGTGTCGAAGCAGATCCGCCAGCTCGAGACCGAGCTTGGCATCGAGATCTTCGAGCGCCACGGCAAGCGCCTTGTCGCCGTGACCCAGCCCGGGCGTGCGGTGCTGGCGATCGCCGAGCGCGTGCTGCGCGACCTCGACAACCTGCAGCAGGTGGGTGACGAATTCGCCAACGAAGGCGTGGGCAGCCTGTCGATCGCCACCACCCACACGCAGGCGCGCTACGTGCTGCCGTCGGTGATCCGCGACTTCATGCGGCGCTACCCGCAGGTCAAGCTGTCGCTGCACCAGGGCAGCCCACGGCAGGTGTGCGAGATGGTGCTCGACGGCACCGCGGACATCGCGATCGCCACCGAGGCCATCGCCGACTACGACGACCTGGTGATGCTGCCCTGCTACCAGTGGAACCGCTGCATCGTCGCCACGCCGCGCCATCCCATCCTGCGCGAGGCACCGCTCACGCTGGAGGCGATCGCGCGCTATCCGCTGATCACCTACGACGACGCCTTCACCGGCCGCAGCCTGATCAACAAGGCCTTCCTCGGCCGTGGGCTGAAGCCCAACGTGGTGCTGTCGGCGATCGACTCGGACGTGATCAAGAAGTACGTGGAGATGGATCTTGGCATCGGCATCCTCGCGCGCATGGCCTACAACCCGGAGGAGGACCGGCGCCTGGGCATGGTGGAGGCATCGCACCTGTTCGAATCGAGCACGACGCGCATCGGACTGCGCAAGCGCGCCTGGCTGCGCGCCTATATCTATGCCTTCATCGAGGGCTTCGCGCCGCACCTGACGCGGCGCATCGTGGATGCGGCGCTCGCCGGCGGCGGCACGGACGCCGGCCTGTAGGCGGGTCGGTGCTGCGTCAGCCGCGCTCGAACCAGCGTTTCAGGCGCACCCCGCGCAGGCCGGCGCCAAGACCCACGATGAGGCGCACACGGGCCTTCAGCGGGTCCAGTGCCACGCATTGCAGCCAGTTGTTGGGACGGCCCGCCAGGTCTGCGGTCACGCCACCGCCGCAACGGCTGGCCAGCACCACCGGCACCGACGCGGGTAGTTCTTCTTCGATGGCAGCCTCCCAGCTCTGCGGCAGGCTGGCGTTGCCCGGCAGTCCGAGCACGAGCCCGGCCGCGCCGGTCAGCAGGCTGGCACGGGCCAGCGCACGCACGACGGCCGACGCCAGTGCGGCGGAACTGCCGGCGCCGACGGTGAGCAGTTCGACGGGCGGCAGCACCTGCACGCTGTCGGGCAGACTGATGCGGCTGTAGCGGTAGGGCGCGAGGGCCTGCAGTTGGGCGTCCGTCGCGCTGACGGTGAGCGCCTCCGGCGTGCTGAACGCATCGACCGCGCTGGGGTGGCGCTTGGTGACGAGGGCGGCCGGCAGGATGCGGTCGCCCAGCACGGCGAGCACGCCGGCGCGGCCGGCGGCGGGGCGGCAGGCCAGCTGCACCGCCTGGTACAGGTTCAGCGGGCCGTCGGCCGACAGCGCGGTGGCCGGGCGCATCGCGGCGGTCATCACCACCGGCTTGGCGGTGGCGAGCGTGATGTGCAGGAAGTAGGCGGTCTCTTCGAGCGTATCGGTGCCGTGCGTGATCACGATGCCGTCGATCTCGGGATCGTCGGCCAGGGCCTGCACGCGTCGCAGCAGGATCAGCCAGTGCGCCGGACCCATGTCCTTGCTGTCGATGGCGAACAGCGCCTCGCCGCGGACGTCGGCCAGCGTCGCCAACTGCGGCACGGCCGCGAGCAGGTCGTCCGCGCCAAGCTGACCGGCGGTGTAGCCCTTCGTTTCGATTGGCGAGCTGGCGACACCGGCAATGGTGCCGCCGGTGGCGAGCAGGGCGATGCGAGGCTTGCGCGTGCTCAAGGTATCGTGGTCCGCAGTTGAAGGTTTGGCTCAGGGGGTGTAGTGGCGGGCAAGGACGCGGTACGGCGCTCATTCACGCAAGGCCATGATGCGCCGCTCACGCTCCTGTTCGAGGAGCCGCGTCGCCGCATCGGAGGGCACGCCAAGCGCTTCGAGTGCGGCACCTGCCAGCTTGAGGGCAGACTCCAGCGTCTCGGGCACGACGACCGATGCGCCGGCCTCGCGCAGGATCAGCGCGTGCTTCTCGTCGCGTGAGCGCGCGATGATACGCATCTCCGGGACGATGCGTCGAATGCCCTGCGTCGCGTGCGTGGCCGCGGCGGTGTTGTCCATGGTCAGCACCACCGCGCGAGCGCGCTCGATGTGCAGCTTGCGCAACAGCTCTGGCCGGCTCGCGTCCCCGAACACCACCGGCGTGCCCACGCCGCGGTGGCGGTCGATGAGCTTGGTGTCGTGCTCGATCGCGATGAAGGAGACCCCCTGCTCGGAGAGCATCTGCCCCACCATCTGGCCGACCCGTCCGTAGCCCGCGACGATCACGTGCTCGTGCAGTTCGCCCAGTTCCTCATCGGGCGGCGGGGCGTCGGGCGTGATCTTGCGGTCCAGTGCGTCGCCCAGCATCTGGCCAAGGCGGGCGACGAGCGGCGCTGCCAGCATCGATACGCCGACGACGATCAGCATGAACTGGCCGATCGGTCGTGAAATCAGCTCGAACCCGAGGGCGAGGCCGATCACGATGAAGGCGAACTCACCCCCCTGGCCGAGCAGCAGGCCGCCCTCGACCGAACGCCCCCAGGACATGCCGAACACGCGCAGCAGCCCGGCGACGATGAGCCCTTTGAGGGCCAGCAGGCCGAGGACAGACAGCGGAATCCACACCGGTTGCTCGGCGAGGGCCCGCAGGTCGATGCCCATGCCCACCGACAGGAAGAACAGCCCCATCAGCAGTCCCTTGAAGGGCTCGATGGTGATCTCGACCTCGTGGCGGAACTCGGTCTCGGCAATGATCAGGCCCGCCAGCAGGGCGCCGAGCGCCATCGACAAACCCGCCGA
This sequence comes from Thauera humireducens, assembly GCF_001051995.2. Classification (NCBI taxonomy): domain Bacteria; kingdom Pseudomonadati; phylum Pseudomonadota; class Betaproteobacteria; order Rhodocyclales; family Zoogloeaceae; genus Thauera; species Thauera humireducens. The sequence continues at coordinate 3,740,368 of NZ_CP014646.1, forward strand.
CCAGGTCAGGGCGGCGACCCCCAGCGTCGTCAGCAGCGTGAGCGCTGTGAAGGTGTCGGGTTGGCGGTCGGATGCGATCTGGTGAAAGAGCGGACGGATGACGCGACGCCCCACCAGGTACAGCACCACCACCGTGAGCACGCCCTTGAGCGCCGCCGATGCGAGCAGGAATCCGAAGCTGCTCTCGCCGCTGGTCGCGCCGAGAATGCTGATCAGCACGAGCAGCGGAACGACCGCGAGATCCTGGAACAGGAGGATGGCGAACGAGGACTGGCCCAGTGGGGTGCCGAGTTCGCGGCGCTGGATCAGCAGCTGCATCACGATCGCCGTTGACGAAAAAGCGAGCACCGTACCGAGGATCACCGAAGCCTCGACCGGATTGCCGAACTGCGCGGCGACGAGGCCGATCGCTGCGGCCGTCAGCAGCACCTGCAAGCCGCCGAGGCCAAAGACGAGCCGCCGCATTGACCACAGGCGTTCGACCGACATGTCGAGGCCGATCATGAACATCAGGAAGATCACGCCCAGTTCGGCGAGAAACTCCACGTCTTCCGGCCGGCCGAAGGTCAGCCACGCCAGCCAGGGCAGGTCCGCCGCGAACGAAGCCAGGCCATAAGGGCCCAGCAGCGTGCCCACTGTCAGGAAACCGAGCACGGGGTTGACCTTCAGCCGGCCGAGCAGGGGCATCAGCACCCCGGCGAGGGTGAGGAAGAGGATGATCTCCTTCAGGAAAGGAACCGAGTCGTGGGCATCCATGAGGGCGGAAAGTGGATTCAGTGTTTAATTTTACGCGACGCTCCCGCCGTCGCTCCGGCGCTCAGTGCACCTCGGGCGCACCTGCCGCGGCCTCTTCCTGCTGCTGCAGCAGCCACATCTGCGCGTATGCGCCGCCTTTCGCCAGCAGCGGGGTGTGGCGGCCACGCTCGACGATGCGTCCGCCGTCGAGCACGATGATCTCGTCCGCATCCATGATCGTCGACAGCCGGTGCGCGATGACCAGCGCGGTGCGGCCCTGCGCGGCGCGCTCGATCTGCGCCTGGATCGCCTTCTCGGTCTTGGAGTCGAGGGCCGAAGTGGCCTCGTCGAAGATCAGGATGGCGGGGTTCTTCAGCAGGGCGCGGGCGATCGCCACGCGCTGCTTCTCGCCGCCCGACAGTTTCAGGCCGCGCTCGCCGACACGCGTCTCGTAGCCGTCTGGCAACTGGCGGATGAAGTCCTCGAGCTGGGCGGCGCGCGCCGCAGCTTCCACTTCCTCGCGGCTGGCGGTGGGGCGACCGTACTGGATGTTGTAGAACAGGGTGTCGTTGAACAGCACAGTGTCCTGCGGAACGATGCCGATGGCTGCGCGCAGGCTGTCCTGCGTGAGCCGACGGATGTCGTGGCCGTTGAGGCGGATGGCGCCGCCCTGCACGTCGTAGAAGCGGTAGAGCAGGCGGGCGAGCGTCGACTTTCCCGAGCCTGAGTGGCCCACGACCGCCACCGTGCTGCCGGTCGGAACCTCGAAATCGACGTCGAACAGGATCGGGCGCTTGGCGTCATAGGCGAAGCTGACCTTCTCGAAGCGCACGCTGGCCGGGCCGGCCGGCAGGGTGAGGGCGTCGGCTGCGTCGGCGATCTCGCGGTGCTGGTGCATCAGGCCGAACATGCGTTCGATGTCGGTGAGCGACTGCCGGATCTCGCGGTACAGCACGCCGAGGAAGTTCAGCGGGATGTAGAGCTGGATCAGGAAGGCATTGACCAGCACGATGTCGCCGATCGTCATTTCGCCGGAGGCGACCCGGATCGCCGCCTGCCACATCATCGCGGTGACGGCCACCGCGATGATCGCCGCCTGGCCGACGTTGAGCGCAGACAGCGAGTACTGGTTGGTCACCTGTGCCTTGGTCCATTTCTGCAGCTGTTCGTCGTAGCGCCGCGCCTCGAACGCCTCGTTGTTGAAGTACTTCACCGTCTCGAAGTTGATGAGGCTGTCGATGGCGCGCGCATTGGCGGCGGAATCCAGTTCGTTTGCCTGGCGGCGCAGCGCGGTGCGCCAGTTGGTGACCTTGACCGTAAACACGATGTAGATCACGAGTGCGGTGAGGGTGATCAACGCGAACACCGCGTCGTACTGCACCAGCAGGATGCCGATCACCAGTCCGATTTCGATCAGTGTCGGCAGGATCGAATACAGCGTGTAGCTGATCAGCGAGCCGATCGAGCGCGTGCCGCGCTCGATGTCGCGCGTCAGGCCGCCGGTCTGGCGTTCCAGGTGGAATCGCAACGACAGCGCATGCAGGTGGCGGAACACGCGCAGCGAGATCTCGCGCACCGCCTGCTGCGTGACACGGGCGAAGACGACCTCGCGCAGCTCGGTGAGCAGTGAGGTCGAGAAGCGGAAGGCGCCGTAGGCAAGGAGCAGCGCCGCGGGCACGACGATGAAGGCCTGTTCGCGCGTGATCGTGAGGTCGTCGATCAGGTGCTTGAAAACGATGGGCACCGTCACGTTCGCGCCCTTTGCCGCAACGAGGCAGGCGAGCGCGAAGATCACCCGGCCCTTGTAGGCCCAGATGAAGGGAAACAGGCTTTTCAGGGTCTGCCAGTCGTGACGTTCGGTCGGCTCGGTGGCGGGCAGGGCGGCGGAGGGGGCGCGTCTCATTGAGGCAGTCCGGGGTGGGGCGGCGGAAGCGCCCGATTCTGTTGCCCGGCCGGGCGGGAGTCAAACCCGTGCCTTCCGGAGCGCCGTTCCATAAACGGCGCTTGACAGTGAATAAAGAGAATGTATTATTCAAACAAACGTTTGAAAGAGATTGCCGATGTCCGCCGAGCACCGTAATTCACCGCCCGAAACGCGTGACCGCATCCTCGATGCGGCCGAGCGGCTGTTCGTCGAGCATGGCTTCGAAGGCACCTCGATGCGCATGATCACCGGGGCGGCGAATGCCAATCTTGCTGCGGTCAATTACCACTTCGGCAGCAAGGACGCGCTGATCCAGGCGGTTTTTCGCCGCAGGCTGACGGCGCTGAACGAGACACGGCTTGCCGCGCTCGACCGGCTGGAGGCCGAGGCGGGCGAGGCGCCCCTGAAGCCGAGCCGCATCGTCGAGGCCTTCTTCGGGACGGCGCTGGCGCTGGCTGCCGACACCGAGCATGGCGGCAACCTCTTCATGCGCCTGCTCAGTCGCACCTACAACGAGCCGAACGCCTTCGTCCGTCAGTTCCTCGCCGAGGAGTACGCCGAAGTCATGGATCGCTTCCTCGGGGCGCTTTTCCGCGCGCTGCCGGGTGTGCCGCGCACCGAGGTGATGTGGCGCTTCCATTTCATGATGGGGGCGATGTCCTTCGCCATTGCCGGCATCGAAAGCGTGCATGCGATGGCGGGCATGCCCTACGAGACCGATGACCCGGCGAAGCTCCTGCCGCGCCTGATGAGCTTCCTGCTCGGGGGCCTGCGCGCGCCGTTGCCCGACTTCGGGGCGAGCGATACCGACTGATTTCAACGACAGGGCGCCGAATCGAAACCGAGCGCCCGGCAAGAGGAGAACGTGATGATCTGGTTGTTGCTGGTTTCCCTCCCTCCCTTGGCAGGTGCGCTCGCCTACGGGCGAGCGCCACTTTTTGCCTGGTTGCTGGCGGGCCTGGTGTGGCTCGCGGCAATGGGCTGGGCGGCCGACTGGCCGGTGGCGGTGACGCTGCTCGCGCTTGTCGCATATGGCGGCACGATGAGCCTGTTCCTCGTCGACGCACTGCGCCGACAATGGGTGACGGCGCCAATCTTCAAGGCCTTCCGCAAGGCGTTGCCGACGATGTCGCAGACCGAACGGGATGCGCTGGAAGCCGGTACGGTGTGGTGGGAGGGTGAGCTGTTCCGTGGCGAGCCCGACTGGAAGAAGCTCCAGAACTACCCCTGGCCGCGTCTCACGGCCGAGGAACAATCCTTTCTCGACAACGAGGTCGAGGAGCTGTGCCGCCTGACCAACGACTGGGCGTGCACCCAGCAGCAGGACATGCCGGCCGAGGTGTGGCGGTACATCAAGGACAAGGGTTTCCTCGGGATGATCATCCCGAAGGAATACGGCGGCAAGGGCTTCTCAGCCTATGCCCACTCGCAGGTCATCACCAAGCTGTCGACCCGCTCGTCTGCCCCGGCGGTGACGGTGATGGTGCCGAACTCCCTTGGCCCGGCGGAACTGCTGCTGCATTACGGTACGCCCGAGCAAAAACAGCATTACCTGCCCGGACTGGCCTGCGGCCGCGAGATTCCGGCGTTCGCGCTGACCAGCCCGTGGGCAGGGTCGGACGCCGCCTCCATTCCCGATGCCGGCGTGGTGTGCAAGGGCATGTGGAACGGCGAGGAAGTGCTGGGGGTGCGTGTGAACTTTGACAAGCGCTACATCACGCTCGCCCCGGTGTGCACCGTATTCGGCCTGGCTTTCCGTCTTTACGACCCCGACGGGCTGCTCGGCGGCGACAAGGATATCGGCATCACCTGCGCGCTGGTGCCACACGACCATCCCGGCGTGGACATCGGTCGCCGCCACTTTCCGCTGAACGCGGTGTGGATGAACGGACCGGTGCGTGGCAAGGAGGTCTTCATGCCGCTCGATTTCATCATCGGCGGACCGAAGATGGCCGGCCAGGGCTGGCGCATGCTCATGGAGTGCCTGGCGGCCGGGCGCTCGATCTCGCTGCCGGGCTCGAATGCCGGCATGCAGAAGCTGACCGCGCGCGCCGTGGGTGCCTACGCCCGCGTGCGCTACCAGTTCAAGACCCAGATCGGCCGTTTCGAAGGCGTCGAGGAGGCGCTGACGCGCATTGGCGCCAACACTTACCTGTGTGACGCGGCGCGCGTGATGACCGCGGGCGCGATCGATCTGGGCGAGAAGCCGTCGGTGGTGTCGGCGATCGTCAAGTATCACGTCACCGAGCGCGCGCGCCAGGTAGTCAATGACGGCATGGACGTGATCGGCGGCAAGGGCATCTGCCTGGGGCCGCAGAACTTCCTCGGCCGTGCCTACCAGCAGATTCCGGTCGGTATTACGGTGGAGGGGGCCAACATCCTGACGCGCAGCCTGATCCTGTTCGGTCAGGGCGCAATCCGTTGCCATCCGTTCGTGCTCGAGGAGATGGGCGCCGCGCAGCGCAATGACGCGCGCGCCTTCGACAAGGCCTTGTGGGGGCATGTCGGCTTCACGGTGTCGAACGCGGCGCGTGCGGTGGTGATGGGCCTGACCGGCTCGCACTTCGTCAAGGTGCCGTCGGACGTCGCGCCCGAGACGCGCCGCTACTACCAGCAGCTCACGCGCTTCTCGGCCGCCTTCGCCTTCATCGCCGACATCTCGATGGGGACGATGGGCGGCGCGCTCAAGCGTAAGGAGAAGCTGTCGGCCCGCCTGGGCGACATCCTGTCTCTGATGTACCTGGCCACGGCAACGCTCAGGCGCTACGAGGCCGACGGCCGGCCGGCTGCCGATGCGCCGCTGATGCACTGGGCGATCTGGGACTGCATGTTCCGCATCCAGCAGGCTTTTGAGGGCGTGATCGCGAACTTCCCGAACAGGCTCTTCGCCCTCGTGCTGCGCCGTCTCGTGGTGTTCCCGCTCGGCCGGCCCTACGTGGTGCCGTCCGACAAGCTGGGGCATGAGGTCGCGACGCTGCTGATCACGCCATCGGCCACCCGCGACCGGCTGACGTCCGACGTCTATCTGCCGACGGATATCGAGGAGCCCGTCGGCGCGCTCGAAGCGGCGCTGGCGGCGACGATCGCGGCGGAACCGATCGAGGACAAGCTCAAGCAGGCGCAGCGCGACGGCCGCTTCAAGCCCGGTCTGCTCACCACTGGCGACGCGGACGAAATGTGGCGCCAGGCGCGCGATGCCGGCGTGATCAGCGAGGACGAGTATCTCATCGTCGAGCGCCGCAACCTGCTGCGCGACAAGGTCATCCGTGTCGATGACTTCCCCTATGACTTCGGCCTCAAGGCGGCACTGGACGAGGCGCCGACGGTCGCGCCGGCCCTGAAGGAGGCGGCATGAGTCGTGATGTGTTCATCGTCGATGGCGCACGTACGCCCTTCCTGAAGGCGCGTACCGGCCCCGGTCCCTTCACCGCGGCCGACATGGCCACCGCGGCGGGTACGGCGCTGCTGATGCGCCAGTCCTTCGCGCCCGACCAGCTCGACGAGGTGATCCTGGGCTGCGCCAGTCCGGCGGCGGATGAAGTGAACATCGGTCGCGTGGTGGCGCTGCGGATGGGGTGCGGCAATGCCGTGCCCGGGTGGACGGTGATGCGCAATTGCGCTTCGGGCATGCAGGCGCTGGATTCTGCGATCGCCAACATCCAGTGCGGCCGTTCGGGGCTGGTGCTGGCCGGCGGTGTGGATGCCCTGTCCCACGCCCCGCTGCTGTTCTCCGAGAAGATGGTGCGCTGGCTGGCGAACTGGTACGCAACCAAGACGGTCGGCCAGAAGCTGGTGGCGCTCAAGTCCCTGCGTCTGGCTTACCTCGCACCGGTCATCGGCATCATGAAGGGGCTGACCGACCCCATCGTCGGCCAGTTGATGGGGCAGACCGCCGAGAATCTCGCATTCAAGTTCGGCATCACGCGCGAGGAGATGGACGCCTATGCGGTGGAGAGCCACCGGCGCGTGGTCGCCGGGCAGGACGCCGGCCACTACGCGGACGAAATCGTGCCGCTGATCGACCGGGACGGCACCGTGTATGGTGCCGATGACGGCGTGCGGCGCGATTCGTCGATGGCCGGGCTGGCGAAGCTCAAGCCCTTCTTCGACAAGAGGTACGGCCGCGTCACGCCTGGCAACAGTTCGCAGATTACCGACGGCGCGGCCTGGCTGCTGCTGGCGTCGGCCGAAGCGGTCGAGCGTCATGGCCTGCGACCGATCGGACGCATCGTCGATAGCCAATGGGCCGGGCTCGCACCGGATCAGATGGGGCTGGGGCCAGTGCATGCGGCGATGCCGATCCTGCAGCGCCACGGGTTGGCACCGAACGATCTCGACGCATGGGAGCTGAACGAGGCGTTTGCTGCGCAGGTGATCGCGTGCCTGCGCGCGTTCGATGATGACGAATATTGCCGCACCCATCTCGGAGTGGATGCCGCACCGGGTGCGCCCGATTCGGCACGGTTGAACGTCGATGGCGGTGCGGTGGCGCTGGGGCATCCGGTCGGTGCGAGCGGCGCACGCATTGTCCTGCACCTGCTGCACGTGCTGCGCTGCACCGGCGGCAGGCGCGGGCTGGCGTCGATCTGCATCGGCGGGGGGCAGGGTGGCGCGATGCTGGTGGAGGCCGTGCAATGACGCAATTCACGCAACAGACCTGGAAGCACTGGCGACTGCGCCGGGAGGACGACGGTCTGGCCTGGCTGGAGATCGACTGCGCCGATGCCGCAGCCAACACCCTGTCGGTCGAGGTCATGGCCGAGTTCGCGCAGGTGCTCGATGCGCTGGATGCGCGCTCGCCGAACGCGCTGGTGATCGCCTCGGGCAAGTCCGCCGGCTTCATCGCCGGTGCCGACATCGAGGAATTCACGCAGCTCGATTCGCCCGCTGCCGCGCGCGCCCTGGTCGAGCGCGGCTGGAGCCTCTTCAACCGTCTCGCCGCGGTGCGATACCCGACGCTCGCGCTGATCCGCGGGCATTGCCTGGGCGGCGGCCTGGAACTGGCGCTCGCGTGCCGTTACCGCATCGCGGTGGACGAGCCCGGCACCAGGCTCGCCCTGCCGGAAGTGATGCTCGGCATCGTCCCGGGCTGGGGCGGCATGCTGCGCCTGCCGGCCATGATCGGCCCGGCGGCCGCGCTCGACATGATGCTGACCGGCAAGAGCGTCGATGCGGACAAAGCCAGGCGCCTCGGGCTGGTGGATGACTGCGTTCCCGTGCGCGTGATGGAGTCCGCCGCGCGCATCATGGCGCTGTCCGATGCCCCGCCGCACAAGCTGCCGTTGCAGGAGCGCGTGCTGCGCTATGCGATGAACGGCCCGCTGCGCGTCAAGGTGGCGGACAAGGCGCGCAAGCAGGCCGCCGTGAAGGTCAGCCGCGACCACTATCCTGCGCCCTTCGCCATCGTCGACATCTGGGAGAAGCACGAGGGCAACGCGCTTGCAGTGCCGGCGGGCGATCCGTCCTCGCTCGAGGCGATCTTCGCCTCGCCGACGACCAAGAACCTGGTACGCGTGTTCTTCCTGCAGGAGCGCCTGAAGGCCTTCGGCAAGGACAACGATTTCGCACCGAAGCATGTGCATGTGGTCGGCGCCGGCGTGATGGGTGGCGACATTGCCGCGGTGTGCGCGCTGCGCGGCATGCGGGTGACACTGCAGGACCAGTCGGTCGAGCGCATCGCGCCGGCCGTCCAGCGCGCGGCGAAGCTGTTCGAGCGCCGCTACAAGGGCGACGCGCGTCAGGTCCGCTTCGCGCTGGACCGGCTGATTCCCGATCCACAGGGGCAGGGTGTCGCGCGCGCCGATCTCATCATCGAAGCTATCTTCGAGAATCTCGAGGTCAAGCGCAGCCTGTTCGCCGATCTCGAGCGTCGCGCGAAGCCCGACGCGGTGCTCGCCACCAACACCTCCAGCCTGCGGCTGGAGGACATCGCCACGGCGCTGCAGGACCCGTCGCGCCTCGTCGGCATCCACTTCTTCAATCCGGTTCCGATGCTGCCCCTGGTCGAGGTGGTGCAGGGGGAAAGTACCGATGCCGAAGCGCTGCGTCGTGCGACCGGTTTCGTGCGTGCCATCGACAAGCTGCCGTTGCCGGTGAAGAGCGCGCCCGGCTTCCTCGTCAATGCGGTGCTCGGGCCCTACATGCTCGAGGCGCTGCGCTGCGTCGAGGAGGGGCGCTCGCCGGAAACCGTCGATGCCGCGCTGGTGCGCTTCGGCATGCCGATCGGCCCGGTCGAGCTGGTCGATACCGTCGGGCTGGACATCGCGGTTGCCGCCGGCAAGGCGTTGGCCGGCGAGGGCGCGCGGCCGCCGCAGCGCCTGTTGCGCCTGGTCGAGGAAGGCAAGCTCGGACGCAAGAGCGGCGAAGGCTACTACCGCTGGGTCGATGGCAAGGCGCAGAAGGGCGAGGCCGGCGCAGCCGGGCCCGAACTGGCCGAACGCATCCTTGCGCCGCTGCTGGCCGCCACCGAGCGCTGCGTGCGAGGGGGCGTGGTCGCCGATGCCGATCTGGCCGATGCGGGGGTGATCTTCGGCGCGGGCTTTGCCCCGCACACCGGTGGGCCGCTGCACTACGACCGCAGCCGCGGGAAAACCCGGATTGGCGGTTTCCCGGGCCAGGCGGAAGGTGCGCCGCAAACCGTCACCCAGGAGTGAACCATGAGCGAGCCATCCGTACCTGTCTCTGAGCTACCCCATGACAAGCAGCCCGCGCTGAGGGTCATGCCGATGCCTGCGGACCTCAACCCGGCAGGTGATGTATTCGGCGGTTGGGTGATGTCGATGGTCGACATCGCCGGTGCGATTCCCGCCGTGCGCCGTGCGCGTTCGCGCGTGACGACGGTCGCGGTCAATTCCTTCGTCTTCAAGCAGCCGGTATCGGTCGGCGATCTCGTGAGCTTCTATGCGGAGGTCAGTTCGATCGGGCGTACGTCGATCACGGTCGATGTCGAGGTGTTCGCCGAGCGCGATCCCGAGAACCCCGTTGTGGTCAAGGTGACCGAGGCGCGACTGACCTATGTCGCCCTCGACGACAAGGGACGCAAGCGTCCGCTGCCAGCCGGATGAGTTTTGTTGGTGAGTAGTGCGTTTTTTCAGTAGAGCGGGACAAACCCGCAAGTCATGACAAAGTGAGGGGACATCACATGCAACTGAAGCGTCTGGCAATGAATGTGGCGGCGGCAACCGCCGCGCTGGCGACGGGCAACGCAATGGCTGCGGGTTTTGCGCTGCAGAACCAGAACGGGGCGGGGACGGGTTATGCCTATGCCGGTTCGGCGGCGGTGGCCGAGGATGCGAGCACGATCTACTTCAATCCGGCAGGGATGCTCTACCTGAGCGAGGGCCACCATGTGTCGGGCGCGCTGACCGTGCTGCATCGCTCGCTCGAGTTCTCGGACAAGGGAACGAATGCCCTGCGTGTTGCTGCGCCGCCGGTACCCGCCTATCCGCTCGGCACCGACGGTGGCGATGCGGGCGGCAACTCGCTGGTGCCCGCCGCATACTGGGCCATGTCGGTGAACAAGGATCTGCGCCTCGGCTTGGGAATCTCACCGACGTTCGGTAACGCCACCGAATGGGACGACACCTTCATCGGGCGCTACCAGGGCAACTACTCGGAGATCAAGGCGATCAACATCAACCCGAGCATCGCGTTCCGGGTCAACGACATGGTTTCGCTGGGCTTTGGCGTCAATTACGTGAAGTTCGAGGCCGACTTGCGTGGCATGCAGCCGGTGACTGCACTGTTGCCGCGCACGGTTGACGTCGAGAGCAAGCTGTCGGGCGACGACTCCGGTTGGGGCTGGAACGCAGGTGCGATGTTCCAGCTGACGCCGGCGACGCGCGTGGGTCTAACCTACCGTTCCACCATCGATCTGGACGTCAATGGCAAGGTCGAGGCAGGGCCGGGTTCGACGCCCGCGAAGGTGTCGATCGAGCTGCCGGATACCGCCTCGCTGGCGATCTCCCACCAGGCCACCGACAAGTTGCAGATCCTCGCGGACTACACCTGGACGGGCTGGAGCTCGATCCCGCGTCTGAAGGTCCAGCACGGCACCGCGGGGGTGACGCTCACCGACGAGTACCTTGGCTTCAAGGATAGCTACCGCGTCGGCCTCGGCATGCAGTACCAGTACACCGACGCGCTGCGCCTGCGCGCGGGCGTCGCCTATGACCAGTCGCCCGTGCGCAATGCCGCGGACCGCACCGTGCGCCTGCCGGACTCCGACCGCACCTGGCTGGCCGTCGGTTTCAACTACAAGCTGAGCAAGCAGACCTCGGTCGATGCCGGCTATGCGCACCTGTTCTTCGACAAGGAGAAGATCGACCGCCGTACGGTGCTCGGAACCAACCAGACCGCGCAGTTCGTCCGTGGCTCGTTCGATACCTCGGTGAACATCTTCTCGGTCCAGCTCAACCACGCTTTCTAACCCCGCCAGCGGGCCGCGGCCGGGCCCGGTGGTCCGGCCGCTTCGCATCCGGAGAACCGCATGAGTCGTCTCATCATCCGCAAGGTTGCCGTGCTCGGCGCCGGCGTCATGGGCGCGCAGATTGCCGCCCATTGCGCCAATGCCGACGTGCCGGTGATCCTCTTCGACCTGCCGGCCAGGGAAGGCCCGGCCAACGGCATCGTCGACAAGGCCGTCGCCGGCATGAAGAAGCTCGATCCGGCGCCGTTCGCGGCGAAGGATCGCGCGCAGTACGTCGAGGCCGCCAACTACGGTAGCGACCTCGCCCGGCTGGGCGAATGCGATCTCGTCATCGAGGCCATCGCCGAGAAGATGGAGTGGAAGCTCGACCTCTACGCCAAGGTCGCCCCGCACCTCAAGCCCGGCGCCGTGTTCGCATCGAATACCTCCGGCCTGTCGATCAATGCGCTCTCCGCCGGCATGCCGGCCGGGGCGCGCAACCGCTTCTGCGGCATCCATTTCTTCAACCCGCCGCGCTACATGCCGCTGGTGGAGCTGATCCCCACCGCCGAAACCGATCCGGGAATGCTCGACGCGCTCGAGGCCTGGCTGACGACGTGTCTGGGCAAGAGCATCGTGCGCGCCAAGGACACGCCCAACTTCGTGGCCAACCGCGTCGGCGTGTTCTCGATCCTCGCCGTACTGCACCACACCCAGCGCCTGGGTCTTGCCTTCGACGAAGTCGACCTGCTGACCGGCCCGCGCATCGGCCGGCCCAAGAGCGCCACCTTCCGCACCGGCGACGTCGTGGGGCTCGATACGCTGGCGCACGTCGTCGGCACGATGCAGGCGACGCTACCCAACGACCCCTGGCATGCGCACTTCAGCACGCCCGCGTGGTTGCAGGCATTGATCGCCAAGGGGGCGCTGGGGCAGAAGACCCGGTGCGGTATCTACCGCAAGCAGGGCAAGCAGATCCAGGTGCTCGACCTGCACCTGCAGGACTACCGCGACAGCGGCGGCGAGGTCTTTCCGGAGGTCGAGGCGATCCTGAAGCTGAAGGACCCGACGGAGAAGTTCGCCCAGCTCGCGGCGCACCCCCATCCGCAGGCGCAGTTCCTGTGGTCGATCTTCCGTGACGTGTTCCACTACTGCGCGGTGCATCTGGGGGACATCGCCGACAACGCGCGCGATGTCGATCTGGCGATGCGCTGGGGCTTCGGCTGGGCGCAGGGGCCGTTCGAGACCTGGCAGGCGGCGGGCTGGCGTGAGGTGGCGACGATGATCCAGGAGGACATCGAGCACGGCCGAGCGATGTCGAGCGTGCCATTGCCGCCCTGGGTGTTCGAGCGCGACGGCGTGCATGCGGCTGCGGGTTCCTTCAGTGCCGCGGAGAACGCGCTGAAGCCACGCGCGGCGCTGCCCGCGTATCAGCGCCAGCTCTATCCGGATCGGGTTCTGGGCGAAGCGCCGGACGACCGCGGCGAGACGCTGTGGGAGAACGCCGGCGTCCGCCTGTGGCGGCGCGCCGACCTGGACGCGCGCATCGGCATCGTGTCGATCGTGTCGAAGATGCACGCGATCGGCGACGAGGTGATGGACGGTCTGCTCGAGGCGATCGCGCGCGCCGAGGTCGACCTCGACGGCCTGGTGGTCTGGCAGCCGGCGCCGTTTGCGGTCGGTGCCAACCTGCAGCAGGTGGGCGAGGCCTGCCGCGCCGGGCAGTTCGACCTGCTCGAGAAGATGGTGGCGAAGTTCCAGCGCGCGTCGATGAGCATCAAGCATGCGCAGGTGCCAGTTGTCGCGGCAGTGCAGGGCATGGCGCTGGGCGGCGGCTGCGAGTTCGTGATGCATGCCGCGCACCGCGTGTTCGCGCTCGAGAGCTACGTCGGCCTGGTCGAGGCCGGCGTTGGCCTGATCCCGGCAGGCGGGGGCAGCAAGGAGTTCGCCTTGCAGGCCCATGCGATGGCGCAGCGTGCGGCGGGTGGCGACGTCTTTCCCTACATCCAGAACGCCTTCCAGACGATCGCGATGGCGACGGTCGCCAAGAGCGCGCTGGAGGCGATCCAGCTTGGTTTCGGGCGGGCGGGGGACGACGTGGTGTTCAACGCCAACGAGATCCTCTACGCCGCGATCCGGCGCGCACGGGCGATGGCCGAATCGGCGTGGCGGCCGGCGCTGGTCAATCCGGCGGCCACCGTGGCGGGGCGCAACGGCATCGCGACCTGCGAAATGATGCTGGTGAACATGGCCGAGGGCGGTTTCATCTCGGCGCACGACTACCGCGTCGCCAAGGCGGCGGCCATTGCCTTGTGCGGCGGCGAGGTCGAGACCAACAGCCGCGTCAGCGAGCAGTGGATCCTGGACGTCGAGCGCGCACAGTTCGTGGAACTGCTGAAGACCGAAAAGACCCAGCAGCGCATCGCGCACATGCTCGAGACGGGCAAGCCGCTGCGCAACTGAGGAGACTCGAAGAATGAGCAAACAGATTCAGGACGCCTACATCGTCGCCGCAGTGCGCACGCCGGTGGCGAAGCGCAACGGCGCTTTCCGCAACGTGCGGCCGGACGACATGCTGGCGAAGGTACTGCGCGAGGTGGTCGCGAAGGTGCCCAACCTCGACGGCAACGAGATCGGCGACGTCATTACCGGTTGCGCGATGCCGGAAGCCGAGCAGGGCATGAACGTCTCGCGCATCGGCCTGCTGCTGGCGGGACTGCCTGACAGCGTGCCGGGGATCACGATCAATCGATTCTGCGCTTCGGGGCTGCAGGCGGTGGCCGACGCCGCCAACCGCATCCGGCTCGGCGAGGCCGACGTGATGATCGCCGCGGGCACCGAGAGCATGAGCGCCATGCCGCAGATGATGGGCAACAAGGTCAGCCTCAACCCGGAGATATTCGCGCACGCCGAGAACGTCGCCATCGCCTACGGCATGGGGCTGACGGCGGAGCGGGTGGCGCAGCAGTGGGGCGTGAGCCGCGAGGACCAGGACGCCTTCGCGGTCGAATCTCACCGGCGCGCCTGTGCGGCGATCGCCGCCGGGCAGTTCGCGGCCGAGATCGTGCCGTATGCGGTGAAGTCGCATGTGCCGGGCGAAGGCGGCACGGTGCGCATCGTCGAGCGCGTGCTGACGCAGGATGAGGGGCCGCGGTCGGATTCGGCCACGGACAAGCTCGCCAGGCTCAAGCCGGTGTTCGCTGCGCGCGGCTCGGTGACGGCGGGCAACAGTTCGCAGATGTCCGATGGCGCGGCCGCGGTGCTGTTGATGAGCGAGGCGGCGGTCAAGCGCTACGGCGTCAGGCCGATCGCGCGCTTCGCCAGCTTTGCGGTGGCCGGCGTGCCGCCCGAGGTCATGGGCATCGGTCCGATCGAGGCCATTCCGCGCGCCCTGCAGCGTGCAGGGGTGGGCATGGGCGACATCGGCTGGACGGAACTCAACGAGGCCTTCGCCGCCCAGGCGCTGGCAGTGATGCGTCAGCTCGCGATGGACCCGGCCAAGGTCAATCCACTGGGCGGGGCGATTGCGCTGGGCCATCCCCTGGGCGCGACCGGCGCAATCCGCACCGCGACGCTGATGGCCGCGATGCAGCGCGATCCCGGTCTGCGCTACGGCATGATCAGCATGTGCATCGGCACCGGCATGGGCGCCGCAGGGGTGTTCGAGCGCGTCTGACGGGTGCTCTGGCTTGGGCTGGCCGTTGTCCCGTGAGGGATCGAGCGGATGGCGGTCGAGGACTGCCATCCGCCGTTTCCACCCTTCGGATATTACGGATAACGTGCACGTCACCTGATCGATCACCGTGATCGGTTGGTAACAATCTTTTATAATCCGTGGGTTTGTTTGATGCGGGAGCGCGTCGGCAGCCTTCGGATGGCAGTCCTGCCCGGAGGTCGCTCGCCTCCCGCCCATAGTCACGACAGTTTGGGCGAGAGACGCATGATTAGAATCAAACGCGGACTGGACCTGCCCATCACCGGCGCCCCGGCGCAGCGTGTCGAGGCCGGTCGGCCTGTGCGCAGCGTGGCCGTCATCGGCTTCGACTATCACGGCATGAAGCCGACGATGTCAGTCCAGGTCGGTGACCGGGTGAAGCTGGGCCAGGTCCTTTTCTCCGACAAGAAGACGCCGGGCGTGGTCTACACCGCGCCGGGCGCGGGCACGATCAGTGCAATCCATCGCGGCGAGCAGCGCGTGCTGCAGTCGGTGGTGATCGACCTCGAAGGCGAGGAAGCGGTCGAGTTCGCTCGCTACACCGATGCCGAACTCGAGACGCTGGCACAGGACAAGGTGCGCCAGAACCTGATCGACTCGGGTCTGTGGACCGCCTTGCGCACACGCCCCTACAGCAAGGTGCCGGCGTTGGATGGCACGCCGAGCTCGATCTTCGTCACCGCGATGGACTCCCATCCGCTCGCCGTCGATCCGACCATCGTCATTGCCGAACACGCCGCCGACTTCGCGCGCGGTCTCAAGGCGCTGGCCCGCATCGCCCGCGTGGTCGTGTGTCACGCGGAGGGCACGAAGATGCCCTGTTCCGGCTTGGCCAACGTCAGCGCCGAGACCTTCGCCGGCCCGCACCCGGCAGGCCTGGCAGGCACCCACATCCATTTCCTCGATCCGGTCAATGCGCACAAATCGGTGTGGCACCTGAACTACCAGGACGTGATCGCGATCGGCAAGCTGTTCTCCACCGGTCGCCTGTGGACCGAGCGCGTCGTGTCCATCGCCGGGCCGATGGTCGACAAGCCGCGCCTGGTGCGTGCGCGTCTGGGTGCAAATCTCGACGAGCTCACCGCCGGCGAGCTGCTGCCCGGCAAGAAGGTACGGGTGATCTCCGGTTCGGTGTTTGGCGGCCGCAGCTCGCGCGGCGCCTGCGCCTACCTGGGGCGCTACCACCTGCAGGTGTCCTGCCTGGAGGAAGGCACCGAGCGCGAGATGCTGCACTACCTGCGCGCGGGCGTCGACAAGCACTCGGTGATGAACCTCTACATCTCCAAGCTCTCGCCCGGCAGGCTGTTCAACTTCACCACTTCCACCAACGGCAGCGCGCGCGCGATGGTGCCGATCGGCAACTACGAGGAAGTCATGCCGCTCGACATCCTGCCGACGCAGCTGCTGCGCTCGCTCATCGTCGGCGATACCGAGATGGCGCAGAAGCTGGGCTGCCTGGAGCTGGACGAGGAAGACCTGGCGCTGTGCACCTACGTGTGCGCCGGCAAGTACGAATACGGTCCCATCCTGCGGGATAACCTCACACGCATCGAGAAGGAGGGTTGAGAATGGGTCTGCGCTCCTGGCTCGACAGCATCGAGCATCATTTCGAAAAAGGCGGCAAGTACGAGAAGTTCTACGCCTTGTACGAAGCCATCGACACCGCCCTGTTCAAGCCTGGCAGTGTCACCCGCACCACGTCCCATGTGCGCGACGGTCTCGACCTCAAGCGCATGATGATCACGGTGTGGCTGTGCACCTTCCCGGCGATGTTCTTCGGCATGTGGAACGTCGGCTACCAGGCCAACACCATCCTCGCCGGCAGCGCCGAGCTGATGGCGGCGCAGGACGGCTGGCGCATCGCGCTGACCAGCGCGCTGGCGGGGCTGGACCCGGCCAGCCTGTGGGCCAACTTCCTGCATGGGGCGACCTACTTCCTGCCGATCTACCTGACGACCTTCATCGTCGGTGGCTTCTGGGAAGTGCTGTTTGCCGCGATCCGCCGTCATGAGGTGAATGAAGGCTTCTTCGTCACCTCGGTGCTGTTCGCGCTGACCTGCCCGCCGGACATCCCGCTCTGGCAAGTGGCGCTGGGCATCAGCTTCGGCGTGGTGATCGGCAAGGAAGTCTTCGGCGGCACCGGAAAGAACTTCCTCAACCCGGCGCTGACCGGCCGTGCCTTCCTGTACTTCGCCTATCCGGCACAGATTTCGGGCGACGCCGTGTGGACCGCAGTCGACGGCTACACCGGCGCGACCATGCTGTCGCTCGGCGCGGCCGGCGGCATCGAGGCGGTGGTGGGCAATGGCATCGACTGGATGAGCGCCTTCCTCGGCACGGTGCACGGATCGATCGGCGAGACCAGCACGCTGGCCATCCTGATCGGCGGCGCGGTGCTGCTGATCATGAAGATCGCCTCCTGGCGCATCGTCGCCGGCGTGATGCTGGGCATGGTCGGCATGAGCCTGCTGTTCAACGCCATCGGCTCGGACACCAATCCGATGTTCTCCGTGCCCTGGCACTGGCACCTGGTCATGGGCGGTTTCGCCTTCGGCATGATGTTCATGGCGACCGACCCCGTGTCGGCGTCGATGACCAACACCGGCAAGTGGATCTTCGGTGCCCTGGTCGGTGTCATGACCGTGCTGGTGCGCGTGGTTAACCCGGCTTTCCCCGAGGGCATCATGCTGGCCATCCTGTTCGCCAACCTGTGTGCGCCGCTGATCGACCATTTCGTGATCGCGGCCAACATCAAGCGGAGGCTTGCGCGCAATGTCTAAGAAAGAATCGACGAGCCGCACGCTGCTGGTGGCGCTGGCGGTCAGCCTCGTCAGCTCGGTCTTCGTCGCCGGTGCAGCGGTTTCGCTGAAGCCGGTGCAGATCGAGAACCGCCAGCTCGACAAGCAGCGCAGCATCCTTGCAATCGCCGGTCTCGGCGAAGCCTCGATGTCCTCGCGCGAGATCAAGGATCTGTTCAGCAGCCGGATCAAGGCCCGCGTCGTGGATCTCGAAACCGGCGAGTACACCGACGCCTACGATCCCAACGTGTTCGATCCGCTCAAGGCGGCCAAGGACCCGAAGCTGTCCGAGGCTCTGGCCGGCGAGCAGGACATCGCGCTGATCAAGCGACGGGAGCGCTTCACGACCGTGTACATGGTCGAGCAGGACGGCCGGCTCGATTCGCTGATCCTGCCGGTGCGCGGTTACGGCCTGTGGTCGACACTGCATGGTTTCGTCGCGGTGAAGAGCGACCTCAACACGGTGGTCGGCCTCGGTTTCTATCAGCATGCCGAGACGCCGGGCCTTGGCGGCGAAGTCGACAATCCGAAGTGGAAGGCGCTGTGGCCGGGCAAGACCCTGTTCGACGAACAGGGCAAACCGGCGATCCGCATCGTCAAGGGGGGCGTGGATCCGGCGAACCCCGAGGCGACGCATCAGGTCGATGCACTTGCTGGCGCCACGTTGACCAGTAACGGTGTCGACAAGCTGCTGCAATTCTGGCTGGGCGAGCAGGGCTTCGGTCCCTTCCTCGCCAAACTTCGTACCCAGGGGGTCTGATCATGTCCAAGCCCACCATAAAGGAAGTCCTGCTCAACCCGATCTTTGCCAACAACCCGATCGGGTTGCAGATCCTCGGCATCTGTTCGGCGCTCGCGGTGACGTCCAACCTGAAGACGGCGCTCGTGATGTCCATCGCCCTGACGCTGGTGACGGGGTTCTCGAGCATGTTCATCTCGATGATTCGCAGCCAGATTCCGGCTTCGATCCGCATGATCGTGCAGATGGTGATCATCGCCTCGCTCGTGATCGTGGTCGATCAGATCCTGCGGGCCTATGCCTTCAGCCTCGCCAAGCAGCTGTCGGTGTTCGTCGGCCTGATCATCACCAACTGCATCGTGATGGGTCGCGCCGAAGCGTTCGCCATGCAGAATCCGCCGCTGCTGTCCTTCATGGACGGGATCGGCAACGGCCTCGGCTACAGCGTCGTGCTGCTGACGCTGGGCGTGATCCGCGAGCTGTTCGGCGCCGGCAAGCTGTTCGGGGTCGAGATCATCGCGCTCGCCAAGGATGGTGGCTGGTACGTGCCCAACGGCCTGCTGCTGCTGCCGCCATCCGCGTTCTTCCTGATCGGTCTGCTGATCTGGGCGCTGCGTTCGTGGAAGAAGGATCAGGTCGAGAAGCCGGCCTTCAAGATGGCTCCGCAGGTCGTGACCAAGGAGGCCTACTGAAATGGAACACTATCTCAGCCTCTTCGTGCGGGCCGTGTTCATCGAGAACATGGCGCTCGCCTTCTTCCTCGGGATGTGCACCTTCATCGCCATCTCGAAGAAGGTCGAGACCGCGATCGGCCTCGGCGTCGCGGTGATCGTGGTGCAGACCATCACGGTCCCGGCCAACAACCTGATCTACACCTACCTGCTGCGCGAAGGCGCGCTGGCGTGGGCGGGGCTGCCGGACGTCGACCTGTCCTTCCTTGGCCTGCTGTCCTACATCGGCGTGATTGCGGCCATCGTGCAGATCCTCGAGATGCTGCTCGACAAGTACGTGCCCAGCCTCTACAACGCGCTGGGCGTGTTCCTGCCGCTGATCACGGTGAACTGCGCGATCATGGCGGGCTCGCTGTTCATGGTCGAGCGCGACTACAACCTCGCTGAAAGCACGGTGTATGGCATTGGCTCGGGCGCCTCGTGGGCGCTGGCGATCGCGCTGCTTGCGGGCATCCGCGAGAAGCTGAAGTACAGCGACGTGCCCGAGGGCCTGCAGGGCCTGGGCATCACCTTCATCACCATCGGGCTGATGTCGCTGGGCTTCATGTCCTTCTCCGGCGTGCAGCTCTAAGGACGGGATGAACACATGAATACCGAAATCGTACTCGGCATCGGGATGTTCACCGCCATCGTGCTTGCGTTGGCCGTGTTCATCATCGTTGCCCGCTCCAAGCTGGTGGCCAGCGGCGACGTCACCATCGACATCAATGGCGAAAAGAAGATCACCGTCCCGGCCGGTGGCAAGCTGCTGCAGACCCTGGCCGAAAGCGGGCTCTTCCTGCCCTCTGCCTGCGGCGGTGGCGGCACCTGCGCGCAGTGCAAGTGCGTGGTCAAGGAAGGCGGCGGCTCCATGCTGCCGACCGAGGAGTCCCACTTCACCAAGCGCGACGCCAAGGAAGGCTGGCGCCTGTCCTGCCAGACCCCGGTCAAGCAGGACATGAAGGTCGAGGTGCCGGAAGAGGTCTTCGGCGTGAAGAAGTGGGAATGCACGGTGGAGTCCAACCCCAACGTGGCCACCTTCATCAAGGAACTGACGCTGCGCCTGCCCGAGGGCGAGGAAGTGGCCTTCCGAGCTGGCGGCTACGTGCAGCTCGAGTGCCCGCCGCACGTCGTGAACTACAAGGACTTCGACATCCAGGACGAGTATCGCGGCGACTGGGACAAGTTCAACATGTGGCGCTTCGTCTCCAAGGTGGACGAGACCGTGATCCGCGCCTACTCGATGGCGAACTATCCGGACGAGAAGGGCGTGGTGAAGTTCAACATCCGCGTCGCCTCGCCGCCGCCGGGGCGCGACGACATTCCGCCGGGCAAGATGTCGTCGTGGGTGTTCAACCTCAAGAAGGGCGATAAGGTCACGGTGTATGGTCCGTTCGGCGAGTTCTTCGCCCGCGACACGGACCACGAGATGGTCTTCATCGGCGGCGGGGCGGGCATGGCGCCGATGCGTTCGCACATCTTCGACCAGCTCAAGCGCCTGAGCAGCAAGCGCAAGATCACCTTCTGGTACGGCGCGCGCTCGATGCGCGAGGCCTTCTATGTGGAGGAGTTCGACAAGCTGCAGGAGGAGAATCCGAACTTCAAGTGGCACCTGGCGCTGTCGGATCCGCTGCCCGAGGACAACTGGACCGGCTACACCGGTTTCATCCACAACGTGCTGTACGAGAACTACCTCAAGGACCATCCGGCCCCCGAGGACTGCGAGTTCTACATGTGCGGCCCCCCGATGATGAACGCGGCAGTCATCAAGATGCTGCTGGATCTCGGTGTCGAGCGCGAGAACATCATGCTCGACGACTTCGGCGGCTGAGCGCCGGAGTCCTGCAGAAGCGCGGGCGCGCGGCGCTCCGTGTCAGAATGCCCGCTGTTGCGCCCGTGCGCATAGCGGGCATTTTTTTCTGGAGGATTTCCCGATGGCGGATACCGTTCTGCTCGATGTCACCGATGGCATCGCGACCTTGACCCTGAACCGGCCGCAGGCGCTCAATGCCCTGTCGATCGCGATGATGCCCGACCTGGCCGCGGCCGCACGCGCGCTCGCGGCGCGCAAGGACTACGGCGTGGTCGTCGTTCAGGGGGCGGGAGACCATTTCATGGCGGGCGGCGACCTGAAGGACTTCGCGGGCCAGCTGCACCTGTCGCGTGAGGCGCGTCTGGCGGAATTCAAGGCGCTGATCGTGCAGCACATCAACCCCACCGTGGAGATC
Source organism: Thauera humireducens (assembly GCF_001051995.2). NCBI lineage: Bacteria > Pseudomonadati > Pseudomonadota > Betaproteobacteria > Rhodocyclales > Zoogloeaceae > Thauera > Thauera humireducens. Next base: position 3,761,624 of record NZ_CP014646.1, read on the forward strand.
CTGCAGAACCTGCCGCAGCCGGTGATCGCAAAGGTGCGTGGTGCCTGCGCCGGTTTCGGCCTGTCGCTGATGCTGGGCTGCGATCTTGCGGTCTGCGCCGACAACGCGAAGTTCACCACCGCCTACGCCTCGATCGCGCTGTCGGGCGACGGCGGCGCATCGTACTTCCTGCCCCGCATCGTCGGCCGGCGCAAGGCGGCCGAGCTGCTGCTGCTGGCCGAGCGCTTCGACGCCGCCGAGGCGCTGCGCCTGGGGGTGGCGAACCGCGTCGTGCCCGCCGACCGGCTCGACGACGAGGTCTCGGCGCTGGCGCGTCGCTTGCTGTCGGGGCCGCAGCACGCCTACGGCGAGATCAAGCGTCTGCTCACGGCTTCGCACGACAACCAGCTCGAGTCGCAGCTGCAGAGCGAGGCGGAAGCCTTCGCGCGTTGTGCCGCCACCGACGATTTTGCCGAGGGTGTCACCGCCTTCCTGGCAAAACGCGCGCCGTCGTTCGGCGGTCACTGAAGTCAGTCACTGAAGTCGGTCAGCGACTCGATCACGAAGGCCGTTCGCACGGGCGGTCATTGCGACAGGCGGTAGACCAGTCGCCCGATCGCCTCGTGCACCGCGAACCAGCCGGCATAGGCACTGTTCGCATTGGGGAGCTGGCCGGGCAGGAAGCGCGCTTCGGAGGGGGCGCCGTGGTCAGCGAGCCATCCCGTCGGCGCCGGCGTCACGATCAGTCCCGCTGACTCGAATGCCGCCTGCGCACGCGGCATGTGCATGGCATGGGTGACGAGCAGGACGTGCCGTACGTCAGCCTCGCGCAGGATCTGCGCCGAGAACAGCGCGTTCTCGCGCGTGTCCCGCGAGCGCGCCTCGGCCCAGCGCACCGTAAGGCCGAAGTCTTCCTCAAGCGCGGATTTCATCAGGACGGCCTCGGCGGTCTCGTCCCCGATGCCGCCGCCGCTGACGAGCAGCGGCAGACCCGTCGTGCGCGCGAGCCGGGCGCCGTAGCGCACCCGCTCGAGCGCGAGCCGGTTAAGGGTCTCCCCGCCATATTCCGGCGCATAGTCGCGCCGCCCGGCGCCGAGAACCACGATGGCCTGTGCGCCGCGGCTCGCCTCGAGGGACAGCGGTCTCGGGTCTTCGAGCTGCTTCGCCAGCCAGCCGACGCTGGCCGGCAGGGTCAGCAAGAGGTTGAGCGCCACGCCGCCCCACGCCAGCACCCGCCCGAGGCGTGGGCGGCGGCCCAGCAGGAGCAGGCCGGCGATGACCGGCAGCAGGGGCAGCAGCGGCGGCAGCACGAGCGCGGCGAGCAGCTTCTTCAGCCAGAACAGCAGGGCAGGGAGCGAAAAATCCATCTTGGTTTGTCGTCGGCAGGGGCGGCCAGTATTATCGGGCCAATTCACTCGTCCCCACCCGTGTCCATGACCCTTCCTTTTTCAACGCAGATGACCGTGGCGCTCCGGCAGTCGGACCTCGGTCGGCGTTTGTCGGGGGGGAGGGCGGAGTGAGCCTGCGTCAGCTCGTGTGGCTGCTTGTAGTCGTGTGCGTGGGCTTTGCTGCCTGGCAGTTGCTGCGCGCGCTGATCGTCGCGCGGCGCACACCACCGCGTGCCACGAGCGCGCCAGCGGTGACGGTGGTCGACGAGGAGGGCGCTGAGGACGACGGCTTCGATTACGCCCCCGCGCTTCGACCACGTCCTGTGACGCCGGCTCCCGCGGCGCCCCAAGCTGCTTCCGACGCCGTAGTGGAGCGCTCTGCGGATACCTTCCAGCTCGAACTCGAATCCCGTCACCTGCGGCGGGAGGTAGCCGAGCTGCGGGCGCTCGTGTCGCGCCAGCATGCCGAGATCGATGCCCTGCAGCTCGAGGTCGCTGGCCTGCGTACGCAGCTCGAGGATGCAGGCGCGAGTGCGAGCGGCGTGTCGCCCGAATACAGCGAGTCGCTGCGCCTTGCCGAGCAGGGCATGGCTGCCGAGGAGATCGCTGCGCGCTGCGGCATTACCGTGGCCGAGGCCGAACTCGTGCTCTCGCTCGCGCGCAGCCGAGGCGCCCCGCGATGAACGCGACGAGCGATCCTCAACTCGGTCAGCGCAACCGGGCCCTCAAGCGCGCAGGTCTGGCCCTGGCCGCGGCGGGCTTGCTGCTCGTCGTGGCACTGATGCTGGAACAGCAGGGGACCGTGCCGGAGCGCGCTGTCGCTGGAGATGGGCAGATCGGCGTGCCGCCGGCCGCGCCGGTGATCGCGATCCGTACCCCGGAGGCCCCCGTGCAGCCGGAACCGGGTGCGACCCGGGACGCGCAGGGCGCGCTGCCTGCTCCGGCCGATGCCGTGACGCCAGTTGCGCGGGCCGCGCCCTTGCCGACGCCCGTGTCGGGCGCGGCCCCGGTGCAACCCGTCACGCCTGCCGCTGATGCGGCACCCGAAGTGCAGGCAGCGCCCATCGCGCCGCCGTCCGCCCTGCCCGTCATTCCGCCGGCACCGGCCGACGGCTTTCGTATCCAGCTCGGCGTGTTCGGCGATCCGGCGAATGCCCTCACCCTGCAGCGCGAGCTCACCGCCAAGGGCTTGCCCGCGACGATCCAGAGCCGGGTCGTGCTGGGCCCCTTCACCGACCGTGCAGCGGCGGAGAAGGCGCAGGCCGCCTTGCGCAAGGCGGGCCATGAAGCCGGTATGCTGTTGCCACCTGTACGCAAGAAGCCCTGAACCGGGCGTAGAAACCTTCCATCCAGAGGAGTCGCACCATGAAGATCAAGAGCCCCGAGTTCGGCAGCGCAGAGATTGCCGACGATCTCATCATCGAGTTTCCCGAGGGGCTGCCCGGATTCGAAAGTTGCCGCCGCTTTGCGCTGGTGCATGAGGAGGGGCGTGAGCCTGAGGTCTTCCTGCTGCAGAGTGCGGAGGACCCCGAGGTCGGCTTTTCGGTCACGCCGCCGGCCCGCCTCGGTGTCAATCTCGAGTTCGTCCTGACCGACGCCGAGACCGAATTGCTGCAGCTCCAGAACCAGGAGGATCTGGCGGTCGCGGTGATCGTGCGGGCACAGGACGGTACGAACGCGAATCCGGCCTCCGCCGGCCTGAGCGCCAACTTCATGGCGCCGCTGGTGATCAACACCCGCGCACGCCTTGGTCTGCAGAAGGTCATCGGCCGCATGGGCTGCGACATCACGCTGCGCCAGCAGGACTGAATCCCGCCGCGCGGTCGCCAGTCGGCCGCAGGCGGGCAGTCGCGGTTTACAATGCGGACCTTTCGAACGCAGAGGTTTTCGCCATGGCCCGCACCATCATCTCCACGCCCAACGCACCGGCCGCGATCGGCCCGTATTCGCAGGCAGTCAAGGTCGGCAACCAGGTCTACCTGTCCGGCCAGATCGGCCTCGATCCTGCCAGCATGCAACTCGTAGACGGCGTCGAGGCGCAGGCCGTGCGGGTGTTCTGCAACCTGAAGGCGGTCGCCGAGGCCGCTGGCGCGTCGTTCGCCGACGTCGTCAAGATCACGATCTACCTCACCGACCTGTCTAACTTCGGTGTGGTCAATGAGGTGATGGCGCGCTACTTCGCCGAGCCCTATCCGGCCCGTGCCACCGTGGGCGTCCGCGAACTGCCGCGTGGTGCGCTGGTCGAGGCCGACCTCACCATCGTGCTCGGCTGAGTCCGCACTGTCTGCGTGCACCAGGGGTGCTGCGCCAGCAGCATCCCATGCGTTTCCGTGCCCCGTTCCCCGAAATCGATCGCTTCGACGCCCGCGGAGCCCGTCGCCACCGCTGCTGTGCGTGAGGCCGCGCTGCGCCTGCGTGGCTGGCCCGGTGTCGGCCCGCAGCTTGCCGGACAACTGGCGAAGCTCGACATCCGCGGGCCGCAGGACCTGCTGCTTCACCTGCCGCTGCGCTACGAGGACGAGACGCGGCTGACCCCCATCGCCGCCGCGCGCCCGGGGTTTGCCGTGCAGGTGGAAGGCGAGGTTCGGTCGAGCGAGGTCGTGCTGCGTCCGCGCAGGCAACTCGTCGTGCGCATTGCCGACGATTCCGGAACACTTGTCGCCCGCTGGCTCAATTTCTATCCCTCGCAGCAGAAGCAGCTTGCGGCCGGGCGTCGCGTGCGCCTGTTCGGGGAGGTGCGGGGCGGCTTCTTCGGCGACGAGATGGTCCATCCCCGCGTGCGCGCAGTGGAGGCGGGGGAGGCCCTGCCGAACGCACTGACACCGGTGTATCCGACCACCGCGGGCGTGGGGCAGGCCACGCTGCGCAAGCTCATCGATCGCGCGCTCGCCAGCGAGATGCTGGACGATCCGCTGCCCGCGGCGGCGTGTCGCGGCCTGGGGTTGCCGGGCTTTGGCGAGGCCTTGCGCGCCTTGCATCATCCGGCGCCCGATGCCGACCCGGCCGCGCTCGAGCTGCGCGAGCATCCGGCCTGGCGCCGCGTCAAGTTCGAGGAATTGCTGGTGCAGCAGATGTCGCTGCGCCGTGCCTACAACGCCCGCCGCGCCCGCCAGGCCGTGTCGCTGCCCGCTCGCGGCCAGCTGACCGCGGCCTTGCTTGACACCCTGCCTTTCCAGCCCACCCGCGCCCAGTCGCGCGCGGTGGCCGAGATCGCCCTCGACCTCGCTGCGCCGCACCCGATGCAGCGCCTGCTGCAAGGCGATGTTGGCAGTGGCAAGACCCTGGTTGCGGCGTTGGCGATGCTCCAGGCCGCAGAGAACGGCTGGCAGGCGGCGATGATGGCGCCGACCGAGATCCTCGCCGAGCAGCACTGGCGCAAGCTGTCCGACTGGCTCGCGCCGCTCGGCATCGGGGTGGCCTGGCTGTCGGGCAGCCGCAGGAAGCGCGAGCGCGAGGCCGAGCTCGAACGCCTGCGCAGCGGCGAGCTGCTGCTGGCCGTGGGCACCCATGCGCTGATCGAGGATCCGGTGACCTTGCCGCGGCTGGCGCTGGCGGTGGTCGACGAGCAGCACCGCTTCGGCGTGCGCCAGCGTCTTGCGCTGCGCGAGAAGGGCGAGGCGGGCCGGCGCCCGCACATGCTGATGATGTCGGCCACCCCGATCCCGCGCACCCTGGCGATGACCCACTACGCCGACCTCGATGTCTCGGTGCTCGACGAGTTGCCGCCGGGGCGCACGCCGATCCGCACCAAGCTGGTGTCCGACGCCCGCCGCGACGAGGTCGTCGAGCGGGTGCGGCAGGCCTGCCTCGGCGGCCGCCAGGCCTACTGGGTGTGCCCGCTGATCGAGGAGTCGGAGGCGCTGCAGTTGCAGACTGCAGTCGAGACCTTCGAGACGCTGGTCGCAGCGCTGCCCGAGCTCAAGGTGGGCCTGGTGCATGGGCGCCTCAAGGCCGACGAGAAGTCCGCCACAATGAAGGCCTTCTCCGCTGGCGAACTCGACGTGCTGGTGGCGACCACCGTCATCGAGGTGGGCGTGGATGTCCCGAACGCCAGCCTGATGGTCATCGAACACGCCGAGCGTTTCGGCCTCGCCCAGTTGCATCAGCTGCGCGGCCGAGTCGGCCGTGGCAGCGCCGAGTCGGTCTGCATCCTGATCTACGCCCAGCCCCTGTCGCAGACGGGCCGTGAGCGCCTGAAGGTGATCTACGAGAACACCGACGGTTTCGAGATCGCCCGCGCCGACCTGCGTATCCGCGGCCCCGGCGAGTTCGTCGGCGCGCGCCAGAGCGGACTGCCCTTGTTGCGCTATGCGAGTCTCGAGGACGACACCGCCCTCATCGATCCGGCACGCGAGTGGGCCGAGCGCATGCTGCGCGACATGCCCGAGGCGAGCGAGCGCCTGATGCAGCGCTGGCTGGGCGGGCGGGAAGCCTTGCTGCGCGCGTGAGCGTGCATCGCCGTAACGAGGTAGTCGGGAGGGGTGGGCGTTCGTGGAGAAGGCGAGGACTGTCCGAGCGCAGCGAGTTCCGCAGTCTTCGGAACGAATGCCCACCCCTCCCGACGGTGGTAGACGCTCTCGGTTGCTGCGCTCCGCTAGTACAATCCGGCCTCGTCCTGACGACCAAGCATGCTGATCCGTCCTCCTAGCGAAACCTGGCTGGCCGCCCCGCCGCGCACCCGCGCGCCGTCTCACCTCATTCCCTGGCTCACCGACCCGTCGTCGCTGACCGCGCGGATCCGCGCGCGCTGCGAGCGCGTCAGCGTGAACCTGCTGTCCCAGGGACTCGCCTCGGCCGTGCCCGACGAGGCGACGCTGCTCGGCCTGCGCCCTGGCGAGCGGGTGTGGGTGAGGGAAGTCCTGCTGCTCGCCGACGGCCGTCCGGTGGTGTTCGCCCGCACGCTGTTGCCCCGTGGACATGTGCGTGGCGCCTGGAACCTCTTCCACGGCTTCGGCGCCCGTCCCCTGGGGGCCGCCTTGTTCGCAGATCGGGCCATCGCGCGCGCACCGCTCGCCTGTGCCCGGCTCGATGCACGCGATGCGCGTTATCATCGCGTCCGCGCTGCCCTGGCCGCGCACGCGCCCTCGGAGCTTGTGCCGCGCGAAGTGTGGGGGCGTCGTTCGCTGTTCCATCGTCACCACCGCGCGCTGATGGTCAGCGAGTTCTTCCTGCCCGCGATTTTCGATCTGCCCCGATGCCCGACACGATGAGCCTCACCGACAAGCTGCCGCACTACGCCCGCCTGATGCGGATCGACAAGCCCATCGGCACGCTGCTGTTGCTGTGGCCGACGCTGTGGGCGCTGTGGTTCGCCGCCGATGGCTGGCCGCCGCTGCAGGTGCTGGTGATCTTCGTCGTCGGCACCTTCCTGATGCGCTCTGCCGGCTGTGTCATCAACGACTATGCCGACCGCGACTTCGACGGTCATGTCGAACGCACCCGCAACCGTCCGCTGGCCACTCGGGCGGTGAGTCCGCGCGAGGCCTTGCTGCTGGCCGCCGGCCTCTCGCTGCTGGCGTTTCTGCTCATCCTTCCGCTCAATGCGACCGTGCTCTGGCTGTCGCTGCCGGCCCTCTTCCTGGCGGGAAGCTACCCGTTCACCAAGCGCTTCCTTGCCATCCCGCAGGGCTACCTGGGAATCGCCTTCGGCTTCGGCATCCCGATGGGCTTCGCCGCCATCCTCGGCGAGGTGCCGCTGGTGGGCTGGGTGATGCTGCTGGCCAACGTTTTCTGGGCGATCGCCTACGACACCGAGTACGCCATGGTTGACCGACCTGACGATCTCAAGATCGGCATCAAGACATCGGCGATCACCTTCGGGCGCTTCGACGTCGCGGCGGTGATGCTGTGCTACGCGATCACGCTTGGCCTGCTCGCCGCGGTGGGCGTGGCAGCGGAGCGCGGCGTGGCCTGGTTCGCCGGCCTGCTCGTCGCGGCAGGCATTGCCGGCTACCACTACACCCTGATCCGCGAGCGCGACCGCGCCGGTTGCTTCAAGGCCTTCCGCCATAACAACTGGCTGGGTGCCGCGATCTTCGCGGGTCTCTTCATCGACGACCTGCTGCGCCGGGCCTGAGCGCGGCGTCGGCCTCACTGCGTATTCTCTGGACCCTGACATGCACTTCATGACCGCCCTCGAAGCCGCCTGGCACCAGCGTAACAGCCTGCTGTGCGTCGGCCTCGACCCCGATCCCGCCAAGTTTCCCGCGCACCTGCAGGGCAGGCCGGATGCCATCCTCGAGTTCTGCAAGGCCGTCGTCGACGCCACAGCCGACCTGGTGTGCTGCTTCAAGCCGCAGATCGCCTATTTCGCCGCCCAGCGCGCCGAAGACCAGCTCGAAGCGCTGATCGAGCACATCCACCTCGCCCATCCCGACACGCCGGTGATCCTCGACGCCAAGCGTGGCGACATCGGCAGCACTGCCGAGCAGTACGCCATCGAAGCCTTCGAGCGCTTCAAGGCCGACGCGATCACGGTCAACCCCTACATGGGCCGCGACTCGGTCGATCCCTACCTGGCCTACCCCGAGAAGGGGGTGATCCTGCTGTGCCGCACGTCCAATCAGGGCGGGTCGGACCTGCAGTTCCTCGACGTCGACACGCCGCGGGGGCGCATGAAGCTCTACGAGCACGTCGCCCGCACGGTGGCAGAGGACTGGAACGCCAGCGGCAACTGCGGCCTGGTGGTCGGCGCCACCTTCCCGGGCGAGATCGCGCGCGTACGCGAACTGACGGGCGACATGCCGCTGCTGGTGCCCGGCATCGGCGCGCAGGGCGGCGACATCGTCGCGACCATGGCGGCCGGGCGGACCGCGAAGGGGGCCGGACTGATGATCAACTCCTCGCGCGCAGTGCTGTATGCGGGCAGGGACGAGGATTTCGCCGAGGCCGCGCGCAAGGTGGCGCTCGACACCCGCGACGCGATCAACGCCCATCGCTGATCCCGGCTGCAACTTGAGGTCGACGGCGGAGTCTGTCGTCAGACCCGCGCCACGTGCGCACTGCACCTTTCAAGAGACGCCCGCATGAAATACGACGACCTGCGCGACTTCATCACCCAACTCGAGGCGCGCGGCGAACTGAAGCGCATCGCCGTGCCGGTCGATACCCACCTGGAGATGACCGAGATCGCCGACCGCGTGCTGCGCGCCGGCGGCCCGGCGCTGCTGTTCGAGCGCCCGATGACCAAGGGGGTGCCGCAGGCGATTCCCGTCCTCGCCAACCTCTTCGGCACCCCGCAGCGGGTGGCGATGGGCATGGGCGAGGATGTGGCCGACGGCAACTGGAGCACACCGCTGCGCGAAGTCGGGAAACTGCTCGCCTACCTGAAGGAGCCCGAGCCGCCCAAGGGGCTGAAGGACGCCTGGGAGAAGCTGCCGGTGCTGAAGCAGGTGCTTAACATGGCGCCGAAGGAAGTCCGCTCCGCGCCCTGCCAGCAGGTGGTGTGGGAGGGCGAGGCGGTCGATCTGGCGAAGCTGCCGATCCAGCACTGCTGGCCCGGCGACGCCGCGCCGCTGATCACCTGGGGCCTGGTGGTGACGCGCGGGCCGCACAAGAAGCGGCAGAACCTGGGCATCTACCGCCAGCAGGTGATCGGCCGCAACCGCGTGATCATGCGCTGGCTGGCGCACCGCGGCGGCGCCCTGGACTTCCTCGAGCACCAGCGCGCGCATCCCTGTGAGCCCTTCCCGGTCTCGGTGGTGCTGGGTTGCGACCCGGCGACCATCCTCGGCGCGGTGACGCCGGTGCCGGATTCGATCTCGGAGTATCAGTTCGCGGGCCTCTTGCGCGGCGCCAAGACCGAACTGGTGAAGTGCCTGGGCAACGATCTGCAGGTGCCCGCCTCGGCCGAGATCGTGCTCGAAGGCGCGATCCACCCGAATGACATGGCGCCCGAGGGGCCCTACGGCGACCACACGGGCTACTACAACGAGGTCTCCGACTTTCCCGTCTTCACCATCGAGCGCATCACCATGCGCCGCGACCCGATCTACCACAGCACCTACACCGGCAAGCCGCCCGACGAGCCGGCGATGCTGGGCGTGGCGCTCAACGAAGTCTTCGTGCCGCTACTGCAGAAGCAGTTCACCGAGATCGTCGATTTCTACCTGCCGCCCGAGGGCTGCTCCTACCGCCTGGCGGTGGTCAGCATCCGCAAGCAGTACCCGGGCCACGCCAAGCGCGTGATGTTCGGCATCTGGAGCTTCCTGCGCCAGTTCATGTACACCAAGTTCATCATCGTGGTGGATGAGGACGTGAACATCCGCGACTGGAAGGAGGTGATCTGGGCGCTGACCACGCGCATGGACGCCACCCGCGACACCACGCTGGTCGACAACACCCCGATCGACTACCTCGATTTCGCCAGCCCGGTGGCCGGCCTCGGCAGCAAGATGGGGCTGGACGCCACCAACAAGTGGCCGGGCGAGACGAGCCGGGAGTGGGGCACGCCGATCGTCATGGACGCGGCGGTGAAGGCGAAAGTCGATGCAATGTGGGACGAACTGGGACTTTGACCCGGCCGGCAGGGCTTGGGTGCGCGCCGTTCATGTTGCGCTGCGGCGGAACGACGTGGCACCCTGCAGGTCGAAGCGTTCGTCATCAGGGAGGTCGCCGCTTGGGTCGACCGCCCCCTGTCCTGAGGAAAAACGATGAGCAACCCCGTTCCCGCGCCGCTGCAGGCCGGCCAGCCCTCCGAGAACATGGTCACGGTCACGCACCTGATCTATGCGCTGCATGCCTTCGCAGTGTTCACCGGTGTCGTCGGCTCCGCGACCATCATCGGCAGTTTCGTCGCCAGCCTGCCGTCGATCGCCGCGATCATCCTGAACTACTGGAATCAGGCCGCGGTGCGCGGCACGTGGGTCGAGAGTCACTTCCGCTGGCAGATCCGTACGTTCTGGTTTGCCGTGCTGTGGATCGCTGTCGCCGTCCTGCTGGCGCTGACCGTGATCGGCATTCCGTTCGCGCTGCTGCTGATCGGCGTGGCCGGGCTGTGGGTGCTGTATCGCGTGGTGCGGGGCTGGCTCGCCCTGATCGGGCGGCGTGCGCTGCCGATGGATTGAGCCGTTGCGGCCCTCAGGGCTGCGCGCTCCACACCCATTCGAGCAGGGCGTCCTGTGCTGATGCGCTGGCGCCGGCCTCCGGGTGGTTCACCATCATGACCACCACGTGGCGGCGGCTGTTGCGGTCGAGGACGTAGCCGGCGATCGCGCGCACGCCGTTGAGCGTTCCGGTCTTGATGTGTGCCTGACCGCTGGCCGGACTGTTGCGCAGCCGGCGGCGAGCGGTACCGTCGAGCCCTGCGACGGGCAGGGCCGAGATGTATTCCGGCATCCACGGTCGCTGCCACGCGAGCATCAGCATCTGGCCTAGGGTGCCGGCGCGGATCCGTTCGATGCGCGATAGCCCTGCGCCGTTCTCGATGACCAGGCCATCCACACTCAGCCCTGCCGCAGCGAGCCCCTCGGCTGCTGCGTGCGCGCCGCGCGCAACCGCGTCCGGCGCCTCGGGCGCTTCCGCTGGAGACCTCGCGCCCAGACTAGCAAGCAACTGGCGCGCGATGACGTTGCTCGACCACTTGTTCATGTCGCGCACGATGTCGGCAAGCGGCGGCGACTCGTGCGTGAGCAGGACCTGTGCATCGGGTGGCATCAGTCCGGACCGGATCTGGCCGTCCAGGCGTCCGCCGGCTTCGGCCCAGAGGGTCGCGACCATCGCCGCACCGAACTCTGCCGGCGGCAGCGGCGCCGCGCTCCAGGTACGCGGGCCGCAGGCAGCCGGCAGGCTGCCGCTCAGCACGAGGCGGCGGCCCGGTTCGATGCGTGCCTCGAGGTCGCGATACCACACGTCGCAGCCTGCTGCCGAGGTGACGATGCGATTGTCGACCACCACGCCCGCCAGGGGCGGCTCGGCGAGGACGGTCACCGCCTGATTGGGCTGGCGACCGGGAAAGAGCGCCAGCTCCAGGGTGTTGTAATGCATCAGCAGACCGTGAGGGCCGCTGTTGTAGGGCCGCAGGCCGCGCCCGTCGAAGGCATCGGGGTCGTGGGGGGGCAGTTGCAGCACCGAGCCGTCGAGTACGATGTCGCCCGCGATGCGATCGATGCCGAGTCCCCGCAGGCGGCGCAGGAGCTTGCCGATCCGGTCCTTGTCCAGTGCCGGGTCGCCGCTGCCGACGATGTACAGGTTTCCGCTGAGGACGCCTTGCGACATGCCGGCGTCGCTGGCGATACGGGTACTCCAGGTATGGGCCGGGCCGAGCTGGTCGAAGGCAACGAAGGCCGTCACCAGCTTCATCACCGAGGCTGGATTCATCTCGGTGTCCGCGTTATGGCGAAGGCTTGGCGCTGCTGCGTCGACGGGTTGCACCCACACCGACACCGCACTGTCGGGAATCTGCGCCGATGCCAGGGCCAGCTGCACGGCGGGAGGCAGTGCGTCGTGCGCGGCGGCCGGGAGGGCAAGCAGCACGAGGCTGCAGAAGGTGGCTCTAAATCCGAACTGAATGTCGCGCGGTAGGGTACTACGACACAGTCGTTTGATGCAGTGCGACAAATTCACCCTCTTGGGTCTGTAGAATGCAGGCTGTGAAGAAGAAAACTGCCCGTCTGAATGCATGGGTGCGGTCGTCGGAGCGGTACTTTCCGGCGTGGTTGCGGGGGCTTGGGAATGAGTGGATTTGGGCATTATGCGCGCACGGCCGACGAGCTGGAGCGCGAAATCTATAAGCGGGGACTGGCCTTGGGGATCGACTGGGACGATCAGGTGCGGCTGCGGGAGCTCGCGCGGCAGGCCCTGAGCAGCGAACCGGGCAACGTCATGCGACTGCTGCGCAGCCCGATCCGGCAGGACAAGCTGACCGGGGAACTGTTTGCATTGTCCGAGTTGATGCTCAATACGATGCGACAGAGCGCGCAGATCGGGGTGCATACCAGCGGCGGCAGGGCGTGGAAAGCCTTCGGTCGCGCCTTGTACCAGGAGTCCGAGAGTCTGGAGGAGGCGGGCGCCTGAGGCGACCCGCCCCGGAGCTGGATTCAGCTCAGCGGTTTTTCGTCGGCGAACAGCGCCGAAACGGATTCGCGCTCGCGGACCAGATGCGACTGCTTGCCATCGACGATCACTTCGGCGGCGCGTGGGCGGGTGTTGTAGTTGGAGCTCATGGTCATGCCGTAAGCGCCTGCGGACAGGATCGCCAGCAGGTCGCCTTCGGCCGCGGCCAGTTCGCGTCCGCGGGCGAGGAAGTCGCCGCTCTCGCAGATCGGGCCGACGATGTCGTAGGTCTGCGTGGCTACATCGCGCTCGACGACCTCGACCACCTCGTGCCACGCATCGTAGAGAGCCGGACGCGCGAGATCGTTCATGGCAGCGTCGACGATGGCGAAGTTCTTCGTCTCGCCGGGCTTGAGGTATTCGATACGGGTCAGCAGCAGCCCTGCGTTACCGACCAGCGACCGGCCGGGCTCGAAGCAGAGCTCTTCCTTGCGGCCTTCGAACACCTTCAGCAGCGGTGCGAGATACTGCGCCACGCTTGGCGGGGCTTCGTCGCGGTAGCGGATGCCGAGTCCACCGCCAAGGTCGATGTGCTCGAGCACGATGCCGTCGGCGGCGAGCCGATCCACCAGGTCCGCCACCTTCTGTGCGGCCTCGGCGACGGGTGCCGGGTCGAGCAGTTGAGAGCCGATGTGGCAGGCGATGCCCGCGATGTGCAGGTTGGGCAGCGTCGCTGCGCGGCGGTAGAGCGATTGGGCATCGGCAAAGGCGACGCCGAACTTGTTGTCCTTGAGTCCGGTGGAGATGTACGGGTGCGTCTTGGGATCAACGTTGGGATTCACGCGCAGGGCGATCGGTGCGGTCTTGCCAAGTTCAGCGGCGACTGCGTCGAGGCGCTCCAGCTCGGTCGCGGATTCGACGTTGAAGCAGCGGATGCCGGCCAGTAGGGCCTGGCGCATTTCGCTCCGGGTCTTGCCCACGCCCGAGAATACGACCCGGTCGGCGCGGCCTCCGGCCGCCAGCACGCGGGCCAGTTCGCCGCCCGAGACGATATCGAAGCCCGCACCCAACTGGGCGAACACGGACAGGACGCCGAGATTCGAGTTGGCCTTGACCGCGTAGCAGACGAGCGCCTTGCGGCCGCTCAGGGCCTGCTTCCAGGCGTCGAAGGCAGACGTCAGTGCGGCCCTGGAGTAGACGTAGGTGGGCGTGCCGTACTGCTCGGCGATCTGGGGCAGCGACAGGCTTTCGAGGGTCAGCACGCCGTTCTCGGCATGCAGGGTCGGTGTCGGCAGCGGGGCGGCGATGTTGTTCTGGTCAGTCATTGGAGCTCGCGGTCTGAGAACGGGTCCGGGTGCAGGACGGGTTTGCTATGATCGGCGCCCGGTGCCGCCGGGCCGGACGTGCCGGTCTTGGGGGCAGGCAGGTAGAGCGGGCCCTTGATGCCGCAGGCCGAAAGGAGCGCGCAGGAAAGCGCGATTGCGGTAATTTTGGCTCGCATCGCCGTCATTCACGAAAAACTGGAATGCTAACAGAAGGGATCCGCATGGAAGAGGCTGCATTCAACGCGCTGGCCGAGGCTGAGCTCGAGCGTATCGAGAACGCACTGGAGGCGTGCGGCGCCGATATCGACATCGAACCCAAGCCCGGCGGCATCCTGGAGATCGAGTTCGACAACGGCAGCAAGATGATCATCAACCGCCATAGCGCCGCGCGCGAGATCTGGGTGGCTGCCCGGTCCGGCGGATTCCACTTTCGCCATGAGCAGGGTCGCTGGGCCAATACGCGCGGAGGCGACGAGCTGTGGGCAATGCTGGCTGCGCTGGTGAGCGACCAGGCTGGCGAGGCCGTCAGCCTGGTCCGTCCGGACTGATCCGTCAGCGCCGGATGGGCACCGGCATGCGGTCTTCGACCGGTGCAGGTGCTTGCGCGGCTGGAATCGGGCGACTGAGGGGGATGGGCGTCGGCGGAATGGCTTCTTCAGGCGCCTCGAGCGCAGGGCCCTGATCGTCGGATGCAAACATGTTCCGCAGCCAGTCGGGAGCAAGCGGAGGTTCCGGCGGCTCGTATTCGGCGTACTGGTAATCCATCCGGCTGCCGTCTCCGGCCTGAATCTGGACCAGGCCGTCGGGACGCGGGCGCTGGGCCTCCGGGCTGCCTTCCAGCGCCTTGCTCATGTAATTGATCCAGATCGGCAATGCCGCCGCGCCACCGGTTTCGCCACGGCCGAGATTGCGCGGCTGACTGTAGCCGACCCAGGTGATGGCGACGACGTCAGGGTTGTAGCCGCAGAACCAGGCGTCCAGATAGTCGTTGGTCGTGCCTGTCTTGCCAGCCAGGTCGTTGCGCTTGAGGCTGCGCGAGCGCGCAGCCGTTCCTCGCCGCATCACGTCCTGCATCATCGAGTCCATCAACCAGGCATTTCTCGGATCAAGCACGCGTGGTGCACTCTGTCCCGCCACGGGAGGGTCGGTGCGCGCGACCAGGCGGCCGTTGCCGTCGTAGATCTCCTTCACGACATAGGGGTCGATGCGGAATCCGCCGTTGGCGAACACGGCGTAGCCCGAGGCCATTTCCCACGGCGTGACGCTACCGGCGCCCAGCGCCATCGTCAGGTAAGGCGGGTGCTTGGCTGGGTCGAACCCGAAGCGTCCAACATAATCCTGGGCGAAGACCGGCGTGATGTCCTGCAGCAGTCGGATCGACACCAGGTTGCGCGAGCGTGTGAGAGCGTCGCGCACAGTCATCTGCCCCGCGAACTTGCCATCGTAGTTCTTGGGCTCCCAGGCCTGGCTGCCCGTCACGCCGGCAGGGAAGTAGAGCGGATCGTCGGCGACCACATGTCCGGGGCCGTAGCCGCGTTCGAGTGCGGCCGAGTAGATGAACGGCTTGAAGCTCGACCCTGGCTGGCGCTGCCCCTGGGTGGCGTGGTTGAACTTCGTGCGGGCGAAGTCGAAGCCGCCGACCAGGGCGCGCACCGCGCCATCCTTCGGGTCGACGGAAACCAGTGCGGCCTGCACTTCCGGCAGTTGCGCGATCTCCCAGGTCTTGTCACCCGTATCGCGGATCCGGATGATCGCGCCGCGGCGGATTCGCCTTGTCTGTGGGGCTTTTTCTGCGAGCATCGGCGCGGCAAAGCGCAGGCCGTTGCCGCTGATCGTGATTTCTTCGCCGCGGCGGTAGACCGTCACGGCTTTCGGGGAGGCCTGCAACACCAGCGCGGCCAGCAGGTCATCGTGATCGTTGATGTCCGACAGTGCCTCATCCAGACGTTCATCGCTGACGCCGCTCTGTGGCAGGTCGACGAATGCCTCCGGGCCACGATAGCCATGTCGCCTGTCGTAATCGAGCACACCCTTGCGCAGTGCCGCGTAGGCCGCTTCCTGATCCTTGCGCGTGATGGTCGTCACGATCCGGATGCCCAGCTCATAGGCCTGGTCGCCAAACTGCTCGACCGCGATCTGACGAGCCATCTCGGCCACATACTCGCCGTGGATGCCGTTGTCTTGTTGTGCGCGCGCAACATGCGTGTCGCGTTGACTGCGCGTTGGCGTTGCGACCGCAAGTGCCTCCTCGAAGGCGTCGCGTCCGATGAATCCGGCCTCGAGCATGCGGCGCAATACATACTGTTGTCGCACGGTCGCGCGCGCCGGGTTGACGATCGGGTTGAAGGCCGATGGTGCCTTGGGAAGCCCCGCAAGCATCGCGGCTTCGGGCAGCGTGAGTGCGTCCAGCGTCTTTGCGTAGTAGGCGCGGGCGGCGGCGGCGAAGCCGTAGGCGCGCTGTCCCAGGTAGATCTGGTTGATGTAGAGCTCGAGGATCTGATCCTTGCTGAGCTCATGCTCGATCTTGAGCGCGAGTAGAATTTCGTAAAGCTTGCGATTGTAGGTTTTTTCGCGCGTAAGGAAGAAATTTCGCGCAACCTGCATGGTGATGGTGGATGCGCCCTGCCCGCGGCCGCCCGACGTCAGGTTTGCCAGTGCCGCTCGCGCAATCCCAACGGGATCCACGCCGGCGTGTTCGTAGAAGCGCTCGTCTTCGGCTGCAAGGATTGCGTGCTTGAGCACCGAGGGAACCTCGGCTATGCGAACGACATCGCGCCGCTCCTCGCCAAACTCTCCAAGCAAATGCCCATCTGCCGTATATACTCGCAATGGGACACGCGGACGGTAATCGGTCAGCGAGTCAAGGGAGGGGAGGTTCGGCCAGGCGAAGAGCGACACTGCCGCGAGTGTCGCCAGGCCGAGAATTGCAAGCGCCAGCAGCGCCGCGACCGGATAAAGGACCCAGCGCATCAGCAGTCCACATTGATGTCAATAGGGCGCGCATTATACGGGATGCCCTTCAGAGATGCTGTTTCCAGTCGTTAGTTGTGAAACAGTTCCCTTTACATGTATCGGGTCTTGTTGATAGCATTTCATGACAAAAGTCAGCTTTGACTCGTAACATAAAGAAATGTAAGGACTTTCTTTGTGATTGAACTCCCCTTTTTCGGCTCTGCTGCAAATCAGCTTGCTGGGCTCGATATCTCATCTTCATCGGTCAAGCTGGTTGAGCTCGCCGGGGGGGACAAGGAAGGTTACAAAGTCGAGCGCTATGCCATTGAGCCCTTGCCGCGTGATGCGGTCACAGACGGCAATATTGCCAATCTCGAGGCGGTGAGCGATGCCGTCAGGCGTGCCTTGCGTCGCTTCGGCCCTGGGGTGCGCAATGTCGCAATGGCGCTGCCCGCTTCGTCAGTCATCACCAAGAAGATCATCCTTCCGACGGGATTGCGAGAGCAGGAAATGGAGCTCTCGGTGGAGTCCGAGGCGAATCAGTACATCCCCTTCGCGCTCGACGAGGTCAACCTGGATTTCCAGGTCATCGGTCCGGCGCCGGGCAGCCCCGACGAACTCGAGGTGCTGATCGCCGCTTCCCGCAAGGACAAGGTCGAGGACCGCGTTGCGGTGGCGCAAGCGGCGGGCCTGAAGGCGACCGTGGTCGATGTAGAGTCGCTGGCGACCGAGTCCGCGCTTGAGCTCGTCAGCCGCCAGTTGCCCAATGGCGGTGAAGACAAGGTCATCGGTCTGGTCGATGTTGGCGCCAACGTCATGAATGTCACGGTCTTCCGCAATCGGCAGCAGGTGTATGCGCGGGAGCAGGCGTTCGGTGGCAATCAGCTGACCCAGGATATCGCCCGGCAGTACGGAATGAGCATCGATGAGGCCGAGGTGGCCAAGCGCGCGGGGGCGCTGCCCGATACCTACTCGCGCGAGTTGATGCGCCCCTTCATGGACAGTCTTGCCCTCGAGGTATCCCGGGCGCTGCAGTTCTTCTTCACCTCCACCCAATACAACCAGGTCGACCACCTTGTTCTGGCCGGGGGGTGCGCCGTCATGCCAGGGCTGGCCGAGGTGGTGGCCGCTCGCACCCAGGTCGAGACCATCATCGGCAATCCTTTCGTCGGCATGACCGTCTCATCGAAGGTGCGGCCGAAGAATCTGCTGGCTGATGCGCCTTCGCTGATGGTGGCCTGCGGTCTCGCCCTGCGGAGGTTCGACGCATGATACGGATCAACCTGCTTCCGCACCGCGCCGAGAAGCGAAAGCTGCGCAAGCAGCGGTTTTATGGCTTCTCGGTGGCGATGGTCGTCATTGGCGCACTCATCGGCTTCATCGTCCATTCTGTCTATTCGGGCTATATCGAGCGGCAGGAGGCTCGCAACGCCTTCCTCAAGGCCGAAATCGCCAAGCTCGACCAGGAAATCGCCGAAATTCGTCGTCTTCAGGAACAGATTGATTCCTTGCTTGCGCGCAAGCAGGTCATCGAGTCGCTGCAGGGGACGCGCTCAGAGGCTGTGCATATATTCAACGAACTCGCCAGAGGAATGCCTGAAGGCGTTTATCTGAAGTCCGTCAAGCAGGCGGGAGCGCGGGTGACGCTGGTTGGCTACGCGCAATCCAATGCCCGGGTGTCGCACCTGATGCGGAACCTGGAGGAGTCTCCATTCCTCGAGCGGCCTACGCTGGTGGAGGTTAAGGCATCGACTGTCGAGGGGCGGCGGGTCAGTGAGTTCACGCTCGGGATCAACATCGAGCGACCCAAGACCGAAGAGCCGGTCCAGCAGAAGCCCGCGCCTGCGGCCAAGGGCAAGGGGGCGCGAAAATGAAGATGTTGGACACACAGAAGACGGTGCGAAAGTTCGACTTTCAGCGTCTGGCCAGGGATTTCAAGGGGCTCGACTCGAGTGATCCCGGCTTGTGGCCGCTGGCTCCGCGCGTTGCGGTCATGCTGGCATTGTTCGCGGCCACGCTGGGCGCGTTCTGGTGGTTCGATTGGCAGCATCAAGCTGACACGCTCACTCAGCGCGAAGCGGAGGAGCGGCAGTTGCGCGATAGCTGGGTAAGCAAGAAGCGGCAGGCCGTTAACCTGGAAGAGCACAAGCGGCAACTCGCGGAGATCGACCGACAGTTCGGGGCCTTGCTAAAACAGTTGCCCAACCGGGCAGAAATGGATTCGCTGCTTGCCGACATCAACCAGGCAGGTCTGGGGCGTGGCTTGCAGTTCGAACTGTTCAAGCCGGGTGCGAATCTCGTGAAGGAGTTCTACGCCGAGATGCCCATCGACATCCGCGTGACCGGGGGTTACCACGAGTTGGGTGAGTTCGCGAGCGATGTCGCCGGGCTGCCGCGGATCGTCACTCTCAACAACATCGCGATGAGTACGGAGAAGGATGGGCGTCTGAAGCTGGAGGCCAAGGCAGTCACCTATCGCTATCTCGACGAGGATGAGTTGGCGCAACAACGACAGGCTGCCAAGGCTGCGAAGGGGAAGAAACGATGAACAAGGCGGCATTCGTCGCTTGCGCCGTCCTCGTCGCCGGCTGCTCTGGTGGCGAACAGCAGGACATTCAGGCCTGGATGGGCGAGCAGGCACGAGCCATGCGTGGTTCGGTCAAGCCTTTACCTGAGATCAAGCCTTTTCCGGTCGTTTCCTACCAGGGCACGACAGGAGATGACCCGTTCCGTACGGGGCGGATGGAAGTCGAGAAGCGTGCGGCGAACACTGCGTTGCGCCCTGACATGGAGCGGCGAAAGGAGCCCCTTGAGGCATACCCGCTCGAGTCGTTGCGCATGGTGGGCGTACTGATGCAAGGGCAGAATTCCCACGCATTGGTGTTGGCCGGCAAGAACCTCCATCAGGTGAAGGTGGGGAATCACATGGGGCAGGACTTCGGTGTCGTGACCAAGATCAGCGAGAACGAAGTGACACTGAAGGAACTCGTCGAAGACGTGCATGGCGATTGGGTCGAGCGGACCAGTGCGCTGACATTGCAGGAGCGGCAGGAGGCCGGAAAATGAAACACCGCATCGGAATGCTGCTGCTGGCAGCCGCTTGCGCGGGCATTGCGCCCGCTCCCGCCGTACTCGCGCAGGATGCCGCGCAGGTGCAGGCTTTTGCCAACCAGATTGAAGGATTCGAAGTCGCCGAACAGGGGGGTACGCTCTATGTCCGCCTGACGATGAAAGAGCCGTTGAGTGCTCCGCCGCCGAGTTTCAGCGTGGCGAACCCGGCGCGTATCGCATTCGATTTCCCGGCGACCGGCAATGCATTGGGGCGCACGACCCAGACAATCGAACAGGGCGATCTGCGCAGCGCCAACATTGTCCAGGCGGGCGACCGGACGCGCGTCGTGCTGAACATGGTCAAGATGAACCCCCATGACGTTCGTATCGATGGTCGCAGCGTGGTGATCGCAATCCGCCCCGCCAGCGTGCAGGAGATGCAGGGCAGTGTCGTGGCGCAGGCACAGGGCAATTTCGCCGAATCGCGCTCGACAGCCGCGGTCGGACAAGGGGTGCGCGACGTAAATTTCCGCCGCGGCAAGGACGGCGAGGGGCGGGTCGTTGTTGATCTTGGCAGCCCCGATACCGGTATCGATATTCGCCAGCAGGGTGGAAACATCGTGGTGGACTTCCTGGGCGCCTCGCTTCCCGAGCATTTGCGTCGTCGCAGCGATGTCACTGATTTCGGTACGCCGGTCACGTCGATGTCCGCGCAGCAGATGGGCGACAAGGTTCGCCTGACGGTGACGCCCAATGGCTTGTGGGAGCACAATGCCTATCAGAGCGACAACCGGTTCGTGCTTGAGGTCAAGCGCGTCGTCGAGGATCCGAACAAGCTCGTGCAGGGCACGCGCGGGCAGTATCAGGGTGAAAAGCTCTCGCTCAACTTCCAGAATATCGATGTCCGCTCGGTTTTGCAGGTTATTGCCGACTTCACCAATTTCAACATCATCACGTCCGATTCAGTGCAGGGCAGCCTTACCCTGCGGCTGAAGGATGTGCCCTGGGATCAGGCGCTCGACATCATCCTGCAGGCCAAGGGCCTGGATATGCGCAAGAACGGTAACGTGATCTGGATCGCGCCGGGCGATGAGCTTGCTGCCCGCGAAAAGCTCCAGCTCGAGGCGAAGCAGCAGATCAATGATCTGGAGCCGCTGGCGACCGAAAGCTTTCAGATCAACTACCACAAGGCCAAGGAGATCTTTGATTTCCTCAAGAGCAAGGACCAGACAATCCTGTCCAAGCGCGGTAGTGTGGTCGTCGATGAGCGCAGCAACAAGGTGTTCGTCACCGACGTGGCGTCGCGGTTGCAATCCCTGCGGCGGCTCGTGCAGGAAATCGACATTGCACCGCGGCAAGTGCTGATCGAGGCTCGGATTGTCGAGGCCAACAAGACCTTCTCGCGTGACCTCGGTGTTCGCCTTGGGTATGGTGATCGCACCAACCGACATATCGGGAACGGAGGTCGGCTCGGTTTCGGTAGCTCGGAGTTCGGATCTGTCGATTCGTCCGGCAATATCGTGACGGGCCCGAACGCCCCGATCAACACGGTCATCCGTCGTGTCGGTGAGAGTGCGACCAGTGGTTCGAGCGCGTTGACCAGCGGCTATGGCAATCTGAATCTGACGCTTTTCAACAGCAGCCTGACCCGTTTCCTGAACCTTGAACTGGTGGCTCAGGAGACCGACGGGCGTATCCGCCTGGTCTCCAGTCCGCGGGTGCTGACTGCTAATCAAGTGGAGGCACTGATCGAGCAGGGTACGGAGATTCCGTACCAGGAGGCCAGCAGTTCGGGTGCTACGAGTACTTCGTTCAAGAAGGCCGTGCTGTCGCTGAAGGTCAAGCCGCAGATTACCCCGGACGGTCGTCTGCAACTGTCGATCGAGGTGAACAAGGATTCGCGTGGCGAAGATACAAGCGCAGGCCCGGCGATCGATACCAAGAAGGTCAAGAGCGAGGTCTTGATCGAGAACGGTGGCACCGTCGTGATCGGTGGCATCTACGAGGAGACTGATACCAGCACGACGGAGCAGGTTCCTCTGCTGGGCGACATCCCTGTGCTGGGCCATCTGTTCAAGACCAACATGAAGAACTCCGAACGCCGTGAAATGCTGGTCTTCATCACGCCGCGTATCGTCGCTGATGCGCTGACCCTGCGGTAAGTCCTTCACGCTGCTGATACAATGCCGCGGCGGGCATCCCGAGAGGGTGCCCGCCCTTTTTCATCTGGACTTCCGGCGATTCGCGCGTGACCTGCTTGATACTGATCGGCATGATGGGGGCCGGCAAGACCACCGTTGGCAAGGAGCTTGCGCGCAGGCGCAATGTCCGGTTCGCCGACTGCGACCATGAGATCGTGGCGCGGACCGGCGTGAGCGTGCCGACGATCTTCGAGATCGAAGGCGAGACTGGGTTCCGTCGCCGCGAGACGCTGATGATGGACGAGCTTACCCGGGAGCCCGACATCGTTATCGCCACGGGTGGGGGTGTCGTGACGACGCCCGAGAATCGTGATCTGATGCGGGAGCGGGGTGTCGTCATCTACCTCAACGTTCCCCCTCAGGTCCTGTTCGAGCGCACCCGCCACGACCGTAACCGTCCGTTGTTGCAGGTCGAGAATCCACGCCAGCGCATCGAGGAACTCTACCTCGCGCGTGATCCGCTCTATCGTGAGGTCGCGGACCTCATCGTGGAGGGCGGGCGCGGCAATCCGGGGGCGATGGTGCGGATGATCGAAAATGCGCTGCAGAAAGTGAAGAAGACGCCATGCGTACGTTGAACGTTGCCCTGGGCGATCGCGCCTATCCGATCCACATCGGCCGCGGCCTGCTCGATCGCGCCGACCTGATCCTGCCGCACCTCCGGACCCGGCGGGTGGCCGTCGTGACCAACGACGTGGTCGGGCCGCTCTATCTCGACCGCCTGCGTGCTGCGCTCGACGCTGCGGGGGTGCAGGTGAGCGCAGTCAGCCTGCCCGATGGCGAGGCGCACAAGGACTGGCCGACGCTGAACCGCATCTTCGACATGCTGCTGGCTGAGCGTTGCGAACGCTCGACCACGCTCATCGCGCTCGGAGGCGGGGTCGTTGGAGACATGGGCGGTTTTGCCGCGTCGTGCTATCAGCGTGGCATGCCCTTCATCCAGATCCCGACCACCCTGCTGGCCCAGGTGGACTCGTCGGTGGGTGGCAAGACCGCGATCAATCATCCGCTGGGCAAGAACATGATTGGCGCTTTCTACCAGCCGAGGCTGGTGCTGGCCGACATCGACACGTTGAGCACTCTTCCTGCACGCGAGCTTTCGGCAGGACTTGCAGAAGTCATCAAGTACGGCCTGATACGGGATGCCGAGTTCCTGGGCTGGCTCGAACGCAACCTCGAGCGCCTCGTGGCTTGTGAGCCGGATGCGCTGGCGTACGCGATCGAGCGCTCGTGCCGCAACAAGGCGGAGGTGGTGGCGGCCGACGAGACCGAGCAGGGCGAGCGCGCCTTGCTCAATCTCGGTCATACGTTTGGTCATGCCATCGAGACCGGACTCGGTTATGGCGAATGGCTGCACGGCGAGGCGGTCGCAGCCGGTACGATGATGGCGGTCGAGCTTTCGCGACACCTGGGCTGGCTGACAGAGGCCGACGTTGCCCGTGTCGCAGCGCTTTTCGAGCGCGCAGGCTTGCCGGTGTATGGTCCGAGGCTGGGGGTCGAGCGTTACCTCGACTTGATGGCCCACGACAAGAAGGTTGAGGCGGGCAGGCTGCGGCTGATCCTCCTGCGCTCATTGGGGCAGGGCGTGATCCATGGCGACGCGGTGCCAGCCGAGATTGGCAGGGCCATCGAGGCGCGCTGTCGCTGAGGTGACGCCGACAGGGCCGGCGTGCAGATGCGCCGCCCTCAAACCCGCTCCTTCCTGAATCGAGGACGAAACGATGCTGCAACTCGCCCCCTATGCCGTCTCCGAATCGAATTCACGTGGGCGGGCCCACGACGAGCCAGCTCCGGTCGCGAGGGGGGAGTTTCAGCGCGACCGCGATCGTATCGTTCATTCCACAGCGTTTCGACGGCTCGAGTACAAGACGCAGGTGTTCGTCAATCACGAAGGCGACCTGTTCCGTACCCGGCTCACCCACAGCATCGAAGTCGCGCAGATCACCCGCGGTATCGCCCGCCAGCTCAATCTCAACGAGGACCTCGCCGAGTCGATCGCGCTGGCGCACGACCTCGGGCACACGCCTTTCGGTCATGCGGGACAGGAAGCGCTGAATGCATGCATGAAGGACTACGGCGGTTTCGAGCACAACCTGCAGTCCTTGCGCACGGTTGATCTGCTCGAGGATCGCTATGCCGCCTTCGACGGCCTGAATCTGATGTTCGAGACGCGGGAGGGTATCCTCAAGCACTGCTCCCGCGCCAACGCCGAACTGCTCGGTGACGTTGGACGACGCTTCCTCGATGGCTTCCAGCCCTCGCTTGAAGCGCAGCTCGCGAACCTTGCCGACGAGATCGCCTATAACAATCATGACATCGACGATGGGCTGCGTTCGGGGCTGATCACGCTCGAGCAACTCGAGGAGGTGGCGCTCTTCGCGACCCAGCGGCGCGCGGTCGAGGCACGCTGGCCGGGTCTTGCAGGGCGCAAGCTGATCAACGAAACCGTGCGGCGCATGATTCACCTGATGGTGATCGACCTGCTCGAGCAGACGCGCGCCAACATCGCCGCCGCAGGCGTGCTCACGCTCGACGACGTCCGCGCCGCGCCGCGCCTCGTGGCTTACTCGGACAGCCTGTTGCCGCGCCTGCGCGAGCTCAAGCTCTTCCTGCGCGAGAGCCTGTATCGCCACTATCAGGTGCTGCGGATGACCAACAAGGCGCGCCGCATCATCAGTGACCTGTTCGTCGCATTCATGGACGATCCGCACATCCTGCCGCCGCAGTATCAGTCCAGGGCGCGCGACGACAAGCCGCGGGCGATCGCCGACTACATTGCAGGCATGACCGACCGCTATGCGATGAAGGAGCATCGTCGGCTGTTTGCGGTCGGTGAGATCCACTGACGCCGCCGTCGTGTTTCATGTCGTGGAACAATTTGCCGAAATGGCGTGCCGCAGTGCAAAAAAAATCTTGAACCTGTGGTTTCACGGGCGTATAGTTTTTTGTCAAGAAGATCTTTGGTGGCGGTTACCGAAATGGTGCATGCAGCAGCACAATTTCGCTGAAACGGTCATCAAAAAGCGTTATATGCACCACTTTGGTGCAAACCACAAAGCCGGTGCGCGCGCGCCCGGCTTTTTTGTGCGCGTTCGTTTTTTGGGGATGCCCGACCCCTGACGCGTGAACTCCGTTGTCGTTTGAGGAATAGAAGATGGATCTGCCCCAAAAGCAGGGTCTTTACGACCCCGCCAATGAACATGATGCCTGCGGCGTGGGTTTCATCGCCCACATCAAGGGCAGGAAAACCCACGACATCGTGCTGCAGGGCCTCGAGATCCTGAAGAACCTGGATCACCGCGGTGCGGTCGGTGCCGACCCGTTGCAGGGCGATGGCGCAGGCATCCTGATCCAGATCCCGGACCAGCTCTACCGGGAGGAGATGGCGAAGCTGGGCGTGAGCCTTCCGCTGCCCGGTGAGTACGGCGTGGGCATGGTGTTCATGCCCAAGGAAGCCGCTTCGCGCCTGGCCTGTGAAGAAGAGATCGAGCGTGCGGTCGTGGCCGAAGGCCAGGTCGTGCTCGGCTGGCGCGACGTCCCGGTCAACCACGACATGCCGATGTCGCCGACCGTGAAGGCCAAGGAGCCGGTGATCCGCCAGATCTTCATCGGCCGCGGTGCCGACGTGATGGTGACCGAGGCGCTCGAGCGCAAGCTCTACGTCGTGCGTCGCCGCGCCGCGAACGCCATCGGCGCGCTCAACCTCAAGCACGGCAAAGAGTTCTACATGGTGTCGATGTCGGCACGCACGGTGAACTACAAGGGCCTGCTGCTGGCCAACCAGGTCGGCGAGTACTATCCCGACCTGCTCGATCCGCGTGCGGTGTCCGCGCTGTCGCTGGTGCACCAGCGCTTCTCGACCAACACCTTCCCGAAGTGGGACCTCGCCCACCCGTTCCGCTACATCGCCCACAACGGCGAGATCAACACGCTCCGCGGCAACTACAACTGGATGCGCGCGCGCGAGAAGGGCGTGCATTCGCCGCTGTTGGGCGAAGATCTGCAGAAGATCTGGCCGCTGATCTATCCCGGCCAGTCCGACTCGGCGTCCTTCGACAACGCGCTCGAACTGCTGGTGATGAGCGGCTACTCGCTTGCCCACGCGATGATGATGATGATCCCGGAGGCCTGGGAGTCGCACACGCAGATGGACGAGAAGCGCCGCGCCTTCTACGA
This sequence comes from Thauera humireducens, assembly GCF_001051995.2. Lineage (NCBI taxonomy): Bacteria > Pseudomonadati > Pseudomonadota > Betaproteobacteria > Rhodocyclales > Zoogloeaceae > Thauera > Thauera humireducens. Next base: position 3,787,688 of record NZ_CP014646.1, read on the forward strand.
ATACCATGCGGCGATGATGGAGCCGTGGGACGGCCCCGCCGCGGTGGCTTTCACCGACGGTCGCCAGATCGGCGCCACGCTCGACCGTAACGGCCTGCGTCCGGCGCGCTATCTCGTCACCGACGACGACCTCGTCGTGATGGCCTCCGAGTCGGGCGTGCTGCCGATTCCCGACAGCAAGATCGTCAAGAAGTGGCGCCTGCAGCCGGGCAAGATGTTCCTGATCGACATGGAACAGGGCCGCATCATCGGCGACCAGGAGCTCAAGGAGTCGCTGGCCAACGCCAAGCCTTACGCCGACTGGCTGCGCCGCATCAACATCAAGCTCGACACCCTCGAGGCGCCGGCTGTGCTCGACACCGCTGCAGCCGACGAGCGCGTCGCGCCGCTGCTCGACCGCCAGCAGGCCTTCGGCTTCACCCAGGAAGACATCAAGTTCATCCTCGAGCCGATGGGCAAGGCGGGCGAGGAAGCCACGGGCTCGATGGGCAACGACTCGCCGCTGGCGGTGCTGTCGTCCAAGAACAAGCCGCTCTACAACTACTTCCGCCAGCTCTTCGCGCAGGTCACCAACCCGCCGATCGACCCGATCCGCGAGCAGATGGTGATGTCGCTCGTGTCCTTCATCGGGCCGAAGCCGAACCTGCTCGAGATCAACGAGATCAATCCGCCGTTCCGCCTCGAGGTGAGCCAGCCGGTGCTGGACTTCGAAGGCATGGCCAAGATCCGCAACATCGCGCGCTACACGCAGAACAAGTTCCGCTCGGCCGAGCTGGACATCTGCTATCCGGCCGAATGGGGCAAGGAAGGCGTCGAAGCGCGCCTGGCCTCGCTCTGTGCCGATGCCGAGAACGCGGTGCTGGGTGGTTACAACATCCTGATCGTGTCCGACCGCAAGCTTGCGGCCGATCGCGTGGCGATCCCCGCACTGCTGGCGTTGTCCGCCATCCACCAGCATCTGGTGGCCAAGGGCCTGCGTACCCGCGCCGGCCTGGTGGTCGAGACCGGCTCGGCGCGCGAAGTGCATCACTTCGCCGTGCTCGCCGGTTACGGCGCCGAGGCGGTTCACCCCTACCTCGCCCTCGAGACGCTGCAGCACCTCGCGGGCGACGCCGAATCGGCGGCCAAGTACGTCAAGCACTTCGTCAAGGCCATCGGCAAGGGGCTGATGAAGGTCATGTCCAAGATGGGCATCTCGACCTACATGTCCTACACCGGCGCGCAGATCTTCGAAGCCGTCGGTCTGCAGCAGGCGCTGCTCGACAAGTACTTCACCGGCACCACCAGCCAGGTCGAAGGCATCGGCGTGTTCGAGGTGATGGAGGAGTCGATCCGCCAGCACAAGGCGGCCTTCAGCGCCGACCCGGTGCTGCACGACATGCTGGAGGCTGGTGGCGAGTACGCCTTCCGCGTCCGGGGCGAAGAGCACATGTGGACGCCGGATGCGATCGCCAAGCTGCAGCACGCCACACGCTCGGGCAAGGCCGACACCTACAAGGAATACGCCAAGATCATCAACGACCAGAGCAGGCGCCACATGACGCTGCGCGGCCTGTTCGAGCTCAAGGCAGCGGTCACGCCCGTGCCGCTGGACGAGGTCGAGCCCGCCAAGGAGATCGTCAAACGCTTCGCCACCGGTGCGATGTCGCTCGGTTCGATCTCGACCGAGGCGCACACCACGCTGGCCGTGGCGATGAACCGCATCGGCGGCAAGTCGAACACCGGCGAGGGCGGCGAGGATCCGATGCGCTTCAAGCCGCTGACGCAGGCGATCAAGCTGTCGCAGGTGATCGGCGAGAACCGCATCGCCCGCGACCTCGAGCTGAACGCCGGCGATTCGCTGCGCTCGGCGATCAAGCAGGTGGCCTCGGGTCGCTTCGGCGTCACCACCGAGTACCTGGTCAACGCCGACCAGATCCAGATCAAGATGGCCCAGGGCGCCAAGCCGGGCGAAGGCGGCCAGCTGCCCGGCCACAAGGTGTCGGAATACATCGGCTTCCTGCGCCACTCGGTGCCGGGTGTCGGCCTGATTTCGCCGCCGCCGCACCATGACATCTACTCGATCGAGGATCTGGCCCAGCTGATCCACGACCTGAAGAACACCAACCCGGTGGCCAGCATCTCGGTCAAGCTGGTGTCCGAGATCGGCATCGGCACGGTGGCGGCGGGTGTGGCCAAGGCCAAGGCAGACCACATCGTCGTCGCCGGCCATGACGGCGGCACCGGCGCCTCGCCGTGGAGCTCGATCAAGCACGCGGGCTCGCCGTGGGAGCTCGGCCTGGCCGAAACCCAGCAGACCCTGGTGCTCAACCGCCTGCGCTCGCGTGTGCGGCTGCAGGTCGACGGCCAGATCAAGACCGGCCGCGACGTCATCATCGGCGCCTTGCTCGGCGCCGACGAGTTCGGCTTCGCCACCGCGCCGCTGGTCGTCGAAGGCTGCATCATGATGCGCAAGTGTCACCTCAACACCTGCCCGGTGGGCGTCGCCACCCAGGATCCGGTGCTGCGTGCGCGCTTCCAGGGGCAGCCCGAGCATGTGGTGAACTACTTCTTCTTCGTCGCCGAGGAAGTGCGCGAGTTGATGGCCCAGCTGGGCATCCGCAAGTTCGACGACCTCATCGGCCGCGCCGACCTGCTCGACATGAAGCAGGGCATCTCGCACTGGAAGGCGCAGGGGCTGGACTATTCGCGCATCTTCTACCTGCCGAACGTGCCGGTCGAAGTGCCGCGTCTGCACACCGAGGTCCAGGACCATGGCCTGGAAGGTGCGCTCGACAACCAGCTCATCGCGCTCGCCAAGCCGGCGCTGGAAAAGGGCGAGAAGGTCAATATCGACCTGCCGGTGCGCAACATCAACCGCACCGTCGGCGCCATGCTGTCGGGCCAGGTGGCGACGCGCTACGGCCACGCCGGCCTGCCGTCCGACACCATCCACATCCGCCTGAACGGCACCGCCGGCCAGAGCTTCGGTGCCTTCCTGGCGCGCGGCATCACGCTGGAGCTGGTGGGCGAGGGCAACGACTACGTCGGCAAGGGGCTGTCGGGCGGGCGCATCGTCGTGCGTCCGAAGGCCGAGTTCCGCGGTGATACGCCCGAGAACATCATCGTCGGCAACACCGTGCTCTATGGCGCGACCGAGGGCGAGGTGTATTTCGCCGGTGTCGCCGGCGAGCGTTTCGCGGTGCGCAACTCCGGTGCCACCGCAGTGGTGGAAGGCGTGGGCGACCATGGTTGCGAGTACATGACCGGTGGCACCGTCGTCGTGCTCGGCCAGACCGGCCGCAACTTCGCGGCTGGCATGTCGGGTGGCGTGGCCTACGTGCTCGACGAGGACGGCACCTTCGAGCAGCGCTGCAACATGGCGCAGGTCGCGCTCGAGCCCCTGCCCGACGAGATCGCCGCGCGCAAGGGCTCGGAGTCGGGCGACGAGCTCGAGTCCCACGGCCGTGTCGACATCGACCACCTGACCATGGGCGACGAGCTCATCCTCAAGGGTCTGATCGAGCGCCATGTCCGTTTCGCCGGCAGCGTTCGCGCCCGCGAGATCCTCAACAACTGGGCGACCTGGCGCAAGAAGTTCGTCAAGGTGTTCCCGCACGAGTACCGCCGCGCGCTGGCCGAGATGGCGCAGCAGCGCGAAGCACAGAAGGAGGCCGCATAAATGGGCAAACCAACTGGTTTCATGGAGTATCAGCGCCTGTCGGAGGCCTACGAGCCGGTCGGCAAGCGCCTGAAGAACTACAAGGAATTCGTCGTTCGCCTGAGCGACGAGCAGGCGTCGATCCAGGGCGCGCGTTGCATGGACTGCGGTATCCCGTTCTGCAACAACGGCTGCCCGGTCAACAACATCATTCCGGACTGGAACGACCTCGTGTATCGCGGCCACTGGCGCGAAGCGATCGAGGTGCTGCACTCCACCAACAACTTCCCGGAGTTCACCGGCCGCATCTGCCCCGCGCCCTGCGAGGCAGCGTGCACGCTGAACATCAACACCGAGGCGGTGGGCATCAAGTCGATCGAGCACGCGATCATCGACAAGGCCTGGGAAGAAGGCTGGGTGGTGCCGCAGGTTGCGGATGTCAGGACCGGCAGGAAGGTCGCCGTGGTCGGCTCTGGCCCGGCGGGCCTCGCGGCCGCGCAGCAACTGGCCCGTGCCGGCCATGACGTGACGGTGTTCGAGAAGAACGACCGCATCGGTGGGCTGCTGCGCTACGGCATCCCCGACTTCAAGATGGAGAAGTGGCTGATCGATCGCCGCGTCGAGCAGATGCAGGCCGAAGGCGTCGTGTTCCGTACCGGTGTGCTGGTGGCGGCCAAGGAAATGCCGGCCGGCATTGTCAGTGACGCCAGGGAAGTGGTCAGCGCCGAGCAACTGCAGAAGGACTTCGATGCCGTGGTGCTGGCGGGCGGCGCCGAAGTACCGCGCGACCTGCCGGTGCCGGGCCGCGAACTCGGGGGCGTGCATTTCGCGCTCGAGTTCCTGATCCCGCAGAACAAGCAGGTCGCCGGTGACAAACCCAATCCGATCTCGGCCAAGGGCAAGCACGTGGTGGTGATTGGCGGTGGCGACACCGGCTCCGACTGCGTCGGCACGTCCAACCGCCACGGCGCGGCGAGCGTGACCCAGTTCGAACTGATGCCGATGCCGCCCGAGGAGGAGAACAAGCCGCTGACCTGGCCTTACTGGCCGACCAAGCTGCGCACCTCGTCCTCGCACGAGGAAGGCTGCGAGCGCGACTTCGCCGTCGCCACCAAGGAGTTCATCGGCAAGAATGGCAAGGTCAAGGCGCTCAAGGCCTGTCGCCTGGAGTGGAAGGACGGCAGGATGTCCGAGGTGCCGGGTTCCGAGTTCGAGATCAAGGCCGACCTGGTCCTGTTCGCGATGGGCTTCACCCAGCCGGTGGGCGGCGTGCTCGAGGCCTTTGGCGTCGGCAAGGACGCGCGTGGCAATGCCAGGGCGACGACCGATGGCGAAGGCTGCTACGCCACCAACGTGCCGAAGGTGTTTGCTGCGGGTGACATGCGTCGCGGCCAGTCACTGGTGGTGTGGGCGATCAGGGAGGGGCGCCAGTGCGCCCGCGCGGTGGATGAGTTCCTGATGGGCGAGAGCCTGTTGCCGAGGTAAGGCGGAGAGCAGGCGTCGAGCCCGGAGGGGGCGGATCGGGTAAGTGATCCGCCCCCTCCGTCCGTTCACGGCGGCAGGGTGTGCCGCATACCGCCTGGCTAAGAACCCGTCCTCAAGGGCGCCCCTTCAGCGCCACCGCAGTGCGGCGAGATCATGGACGTAGATCGGATAGTTCACCCACAGCCCTTCCAGCCCCTTGCGTGCCACGGTGGACACCTGCGGCGCATAGATCCAGGCATTGACGGCATCGTCCGCCAACTTGCGCTGGATGTCGGCAAGCAGGCGGTTGCGCTGGCGGGGGTTGTCGGCGTTGCGGTGGGCCTCGACCAGCGCGCGGAAATCGGCGCTGTCGTAGCCGAAGTAGTAGGACGGGTCGGTGTAGATGTCGTAGTCGAGCGGCTCGACGTGGTTGATCAGCGTCAGCTCGAAGTCGCCCTTGAATGCGCCGTTCAGCCATTCGGCCCAGCTGACCAGTTCCACGTCCGTGTCGATGCCGATTGCGGCGAGTTGTTGCACGAGCAGTTGCCCGCCGTCCCGCGCGTAAGGGGTGGGCGGCAAGCTCAGCTTGAGCCTGAGGCGACCCTCGATGCCGGCCTCCGCCAGCAATGCCCTGGCGCGACCGGGGTCGTGGGGGTAGCGGTCGGCCAGATGCAGATAGCCGATTTCGGTGGGTGAGAAGTGGCTTCCGATCGCGCTGCCGCGACCATCGAGGATGTGCTGGATCACGGCGGCACGATCGATGGCATGGTTGATCGCGCGGCGTACGCGGACGTCGTCGAGCGGTTTGTGGCGGTTGTTGATCGCGAGCAGTGCCTTGCTGCTCGAGCCGCCGATGAGTACCTGATAGCGTTCGTTCAGCCGGTTGCGCAGAACCGTTTTTGTGGCGAAGTTGAAGAACACATCCACTTCGGGTGGCAGCTCGACTTTGTCGACGAAGGAGTTGGTGAAGCGGAACACCGCGCGCTGCAGGCGGACGGCATCGGCGTCGCGGTAGTCAGGCCATTTGACGAGCGTGATCGAGTGCCCCTTGTCCCATCGCTCGAAGCGGAAGGGCCCGGTGCCGATCGGGGCGGCCATGGCGCGATCGGCGCTGGCGGGATGCAGGATCACCGCGGGGCTCTCGCCGAGGCGATACAGCAGGTGAGGATCGGGATGACGCAGCACCAGCACGACCGTGAGCGGGTCGGGAGTGCTGATGCGCTCGATCTTGTCGAACAGTTTTTTTCGCGACTTGTTGCCGGAATCGGGTCGTCGGGCGCGCTCGAACGAGAACTTCACTGCGGCCGAATCGAACGCCTGTCCGTCGTGAAAGCGCACGCCGGGCCGCAACCGGAAGGTGTAGGTCCTGCCGTCGACCGACATGTCCCAGGATTCCGCAAGCATCGGGCTTGTCTGGCCGTTCTCTTCGATCTTTACAAGCCCCTCCAGCACGTTGTAGTGCACGACTTCGCCGATTGCCGCTGCAGGCGCGCTGGTCGGATCGAGCCGGTCGGGTTCCAGCGTGATCCCGAACACGACCTGGTCTTTCGCAGCAGCGTATCCTGAAACAATTGCCATCCCGCTGACCAATCCAGCCAGCAGGCAGCGTGCGAGCACTCGCCACGCGTTGGAGCATGCAGTCCTTGTCATGCGATTTCCTCGTTGATTCCCGAATTCTCTCGAGCCGGCCTTGCCTAGCGTACCCCCACCCGCATCCGATTCTGCCCTGAAGCGCCGCAAGGGGGCTTTTGCCGCCGCCGCGTTGCTCGTGCTGCTGGTGATCTGCCTGACTGCATGGCTTCACAGGGTGTATGTCGAGCGCGAGAACCGCCACCGCCATCAGGCCGAGAGAGAACTGCAGTCTATCAACCAGTTGCAGTTGCAGGCGGTCGTCGGCTGGCAGCAGCAATCATTGCGCGATGCGGAGATGCTGGTCGAGGACACCCTGCTGTCGGCCGCTCTCGGCCGCTGGTTGGGCGACGGCGAGGTCAGCGCTCGCGAAGGCGTGCGTCGCCGCTTGCGGGCGCTCAATGAGCTCGGGCACTACACCGCGGTGCATTTCGTCGATTCCGCGGGCACCGTCCTGCTGAGCAATCGTGCGGACGACGGTCGGGAAGGGACGCGGGTCCCCTTGGCCGATCTGGGCGCCTTGCGGTCGGCGCTTTCATCGGCCAAGGCCGTGATGGCGGAGCCGGTGTCCGATCGGGCTTTTGCCTTTCCCTTCATCAGTGTGTTCGCGCCGCTTTACGACGACGAGGTGGCAATCGGCGCGGTGTGGCTGGTGCAGGACCTGCGTTCGGTGCTCTTGCCGCTGCTCGAGCCCTGGCCGACGCCGAGCCAGACGGCGCGTTCCGGCGTTGTCTGGCGCGACGGTGAGCAGGCGCGCTATCTCAATGCGCCGCGCGGGGTCAAAGCGGCGGTGCTGCAGTATCGCTACCCGCTTGACGGCAATCCGGCCGCGGTCGTGCAGGCGCTGGGGGGCGTGCGGGGCGTGTTCTACGCAAGCGATGAACAGGGCCGCGCAGTGATGGCGATGGCCAGTCCGGTGTTCGGTACGCGCTGGCTGCTGCTGTCCTCGGTCGAGGTGGCCGAGGTGTTTGCCGACGTGCGCAGGCGGGAGATTCTGGCGTTGGCCTTGCCGGTCAGCCTGTTGCTGCTGGCTTCGGCCGGCGTGTTCGGCATCGTGTTGCGGCGTGCCTGGCAGCGCGAACGGGTGTTGACCCAGGCCCTGCAGCGCAGTCTTGGGGGACTGGAGGCGCAACTGCGGGTCGACCCGCTGACCGGCGTGGCGAACCGCCGGGCGCTCGACGAAGCCGCGAGCTTCCAACTGGCGCTCGCCGTGCGCGGCGAAACCCCGCTCGCGCTGCTGATGATCGATGTCGATCACTTCAAGCTCTATAACGACCACTATGGCCACCCGGCGGGTGATCAGTGCCTGAAGACCCTTGCCGCCGCGCTTCAGGCTCACGTCGGTCGTGCCGGCGAACTGGTGGCGCGCTATGGCGGTGAGGAGTTCGCGGTCCTGCTGCCGCTCACGGACGGGAAGGCCGCGCTCGACCTGGCCCAACGCATGTGCGAGGCCGTACGCAGGCTGCAGATTCCGCATGCTGCATCGACGGTGGCGTCGCATGCGACCGTCAGCATCGGCGTAGCCTGGTTGAAAGCCGACGCCGTCACGGTCGAGTACGCACGGACGCATCGGGTCGCGCCCGAGGGCGGGCCCGAGGGTGGACTCGAGTGGCCGCTCATGCGTGAGCTTTTCGAGCAGGCGGACGCGGCATTGTATGAAGCCAAGCGGCTCGGGCGGGACCAGGCAGTCCTGAACGTGGATCCGGATGGGGAGGTCCGATGAGCATGGATGTCGCAGGCTGGGTGGTGACCGCGATCGCGATCCTGCTCACCGGCATTTCCAAGGCGGGCCTCGGCGGCGCACTGGGCGGACTTGCCGTTCCCTTCATGTCGATGTGGATCCCGCCGCGCGACGCGGTGGCGGTGGTGTTGCCGGTCCTGATCGTGATGGACATGGCCGGTATCCGCGCCTGGCGTGGCAAGGCCGACTGGCGCGACCTGCGCATGCTGATCCCCGCCGCCCTGCTCGGCATTGGCGTCGGAACGCTCGCGTTCGGCGTCCTGTCGGACCGCATGGTCAAGATCGTGCTGGGTCTGATCGCGATCGGGTTCGCGGCCGACCGTCTGCTGCGCACCGGGCGGGCCGATGGCACCGGCGAGCTTCCCGCATCGCGTCGCTTCGCCTGGCTGTGCGGAGCTGGCTCAGGCTTTACCAGCACGCTCGCACATGCCGGTGGGCCGCCGATCATGGCCTACCTGCTCAGCCGTCGGCTGCCGAAGGACACCTTCGTTGCCACGTCCGTGTTCTTCTTCACCGTCATCAACCTCGCAAAACTGCCGTTCTACCTGTCGATCGGACTGTTCTCGCGCGACGGGTTGATCATGTCGGCAATGCTGCTGCCGCTGGTCCCCATCGGGGTCTGGCTCGGCTTGAGGCTGATTCGCCGCATCCCGGAGCGCCCGTTCTACCTTTTCGCCACGTTGGCACTCGGCCTGTCGGGGCTGAAGCTGCTGTGGGACGGGATCGTCGGCGCCTGAGTTCGCGCCGCGGGGGCGTCGAGCACGGCTGGGCGGCGCATCGATGCCGGTGCAGGGCACCGCTGTGATCCCGTGGCGACAGCGCCGCATCCGGTAACATGCATTCCGACTCACGCTTGTGTTACAGCGGTATTATCGGAGCCCCAGAATGGCTCCGGAAATCCGCCGTGCATCGATTCATTCATTCCTCGTCGTCGAACTGTCCGGGTGGAACGGGGGCCGCGACCGCGCGGGTGCGCGAGTGGATGTGGGCGCTGGGTCTGGTCACGCTGTGGTACCTGCTCGCGCAGATAGGTATCGCATTTGCCCTGGGCGTGTCGCCGGAAGCGGGTGCATGGCCGCGCGATCTTGGCGCACACCTGTTCGTGGGCGGGCTGCTGTTCATGATGGCGCGCAGCGTGATGCGTTTTGCGCTGGCAATGGGGGTGCTGTTCTCGGCCTTCACCGTTTCCAACGCAATCAAGCTCGCGGTGCTCGGTGGCCCGGTGATGCCCGACGACTTCGTTGCCGCGAAAAACCTTTTCCTGTTGCTCGAAGGCTGGCAGCTGTGGGGCAGCGTCGCGATGCTCGCCCTGCCGGTGGCCAGTTTGCTGTGGATGTTCGCATGGCGGCAACCCAGGGCCTGGGTCGCACTCGGAGGCGCGGTCCTGGCGGTGACGGCCGTGGTGTCGCATCCGGCGCCGGTGGTCGGCTGGATGGACGCGCGTTTTGGCGACTGGGTCTGGAATCAGCGTGGCAACTATGAAATGCGGGGCCTGCCCCTGCACCTCGTGCAGGAGACGGCGCGCAATCTCTCGCGCCGCGCGCAGCCACCGCAGATGGCCGAGGTCGATCAGGCCTTGAGCCTGCTCGGCGCGAAGCCCCCGGGCAGGCTCTTCAAGGCTGCGCTGCAACACCCTGACCGCGCCGGGCGCAACGTGCACATGTTCGTGCTCGAATCCTTCTGGGACCCCCTGCCGCTCAAGGCTGCCGGACTGTCCGCCGATCCGCTTGATCCGGCCTTCCGCAAGCTATGGAAGGCCGCGGGCAATGCGCGGGCGCTATCGCCCGTGTTCGGAGGCTACACCGCCAACGCCGAGTTCGAGGCGCTGTGCGGCTTCCCGGTGCAGACCGACGCGGTGTTCTTCGAAGGCCGCTTGCGCCGCGATGTGCCCTGCCTGCCCCGTCACCTGGGCGAGGCAGGGTATCGCAGCGTGGCCTCGCATCCCAACGCCGCGCCGTTCTGGAACCGCATCAACGCCTATCGCCGTGTCGGCTTCGAGCAGTACTGGTCCGACCGCAACTTCGTGCTCGACGACATGAATGGCGAGTTCCTCAGCGATGCCTCCCTGTATCGCCAGGTGCTCGAGCGCATCGGTCCCGAGCTCGACGGTGGTCGGCCGCTGTTCAATTACGTGCTGACCTACTTCGGGCATCTGGACTACCCGCTCAACGAAGCACGCCCGCCGGTGATCACCGCCGCGACCGACAACGGCCTGGTGAGCGCCTACGCGAACACCGTGTATTACAAGTCGCGAGAGTTGATGCACTTCCTGGCCGAGCTGCGAAGGCGCGATCCCGACGCGATCGTCGTGCTGTTCGGTGACCACCTGCCGTCGCTGGGCTGGAACCATGGTGGCTATGCCGAATCCGGGCTCCTCGCCGCGAGCCGCAGCGAGTTTGACGATGCAATGTTCCGTACCCTCGTCGCCACCCCGCTGATCGTCATCGACGGCCGGCGCGGCCCGGTCCGCACCGGCGACCTGCCGATCTACGCCTTGCCGGCATTGGTCCTCGACCTGCTGGGCGATGAACGCGAGACCATGTTGCGTTTTGCCGCGCATGCCGATGACGTGGTGCGCGTGCGCCCCTTGCCCGGCGTGCACTTCACCGTGGAAGGGAAGGCGCTGACCGTGTGCCGCGACGGCGAAGCGCAGATCGGCTGCGAGGCTTCTTCCGCCTGGGTTGAAGCCATATCGGTACTCAAGCGCGATCTGTTCAACGGCGGACAGCACGCCTTGCAGGCGCCCGACCGCCTGCGTCGTCTGCAGACCGTGGAGCTCGAGGTCGAGGAACTCGGCAGCGACGGGCTGGACGACGGCATCGCCAACGAAACCGACAACGACGTCTGACACGGCAGCCGTCGGATGCCGGACTGGTGTCGCGCTGGCGCATGCTCAGCCCTCGGTCAGTTGCGCGCTGGCAAGGGCGCCGAGCGTGCCCAGTGCCTGCACATGGCGTTCGGTGAACGGATAGCAGCCTGACAGGCGAAGGTGCCGGCTGTAGCGACCGCTGGGGGCGTAGAGCTTGCCGGGCGTGATGCCGATGCCAAGCGGCAAGGCCGCGTCGAACAGCGCGTTGGTGTTGCAGCCCTCGGGCAGTTCGACCCAGAGCAGGAAGCCGCCGCTGGGCTGCGTGGCGAGGGTGCCGCGTGGAAAGGACGCATCGATCAGGCCGCGCAGGCGTTCGATCTGGCCCGCATACACCCGCCGCAGCCGGCGCAGGTGTTGGGCGTAGCCGCCATTTTCCAGGAACCTGCCGACGGCCTCGGCCAGCAGCGCCGGCTGCGCCACCGAGGAGCAGAACTTCAGTTCCGCCAGCGCCCGGCCGAAGCGGCCGCCCTCCATCCAGCCGATCCGAAAGCCCGGTGCCAGCGTCTTGGTATAGGAGGCGCAGACGATGATCCAGCCGTCGCGGTCGAAGGCCTTGGCCGTCGGCTGCAGGGGCGTGGCGAACTGCAGTTCCGCGTACAGGGCGTCCTCGATCACCGGCACCCGGTACTGCGCGGCCAGGGCGGCGAGCCGGCGCTTGGCGGCCAGCGGCATGCCGGTGCCGAGCGGGTTGTGGACGTTGGGCATCGCCACCACAGCCTGCAGGCGCCCCTCGGACAGCAAGAGCTCGAGCGCGTCGAGCGAAAGTCCGGTGTCCGGGTGCGTGGGCAACTCGATGGTCTTCAGTCCGAGGCGGTCGATCAGCGGAATCAGGTTGAAGTAGGTCGGCGACTCCAGGCCCACCGTATCGCCCGGGCGGGTGACGGCGCGCAGCGCGAGTTGCAGCGCTTCCATGCAGCCGTTGGTGATCAGGATGGCGTCGGGGGACAGGTTCATGCCCAGCGCAGCGGCATGGAGGTAGATCTGTTCGCGCAGCAAGGCGGAGCCCGGTGGCAGCGAATAGTCGGTGAGCAGGGCGGGCCGGCGCCGCGACAGGTCGGCGACGATGCGCGCGAGGCGTTCGCCGGGATAGAAGTCACCGCCCTTCGGGCAGGCGAGCGAAAGGTCGATGGTGTCGGGGCGGGTCTGGGCCGCCAGCACGGTCGCGATGCGACTCAGCACGGCGCCATCGGCCGGGCGCCCTTCCTCCGGCAGTTGCCCGGCTGGCGCAGGGGGCGGCGAGGGCAGGCGCGAGCGCACGAAATAGCCCGACTGCGGGCGGGCCTCGACGAGGCCCGCGGCTTCCAGCTGACGGTAGGCGGCCAGTACGGTGTTGATGCTCAAACTGCGGCTGGAGGCCGCCTCCCGTACCGAGGGCAGGCGGGCGCCGGCAGGCAGGCGGCCGTCGCGCATCGCGTCGCGCAGTTCGTCGGCCAGTGACTGATACAGCGGCAGGGCTTCGGTGATGGACATGGATACAGATCGGTGAGCTGGCGGCGGATACAGAGCTGCATTTCTGCAGGCTGTACCCAATATAGACGACAAGCTCTGGCTCTGTATCTGTATTTGCCGTGCGCATAGAGTGGTTCTGCAGCGGGTCGTCCGGACCCGCCATGCAAGGAGACCGCCATGCTCGACCTGCCCCTCATGACCTACGTGGCCACGATGTCCGTCACGCCCGGACCGAACAACATCATGCTCGCCGCGAGCGGGGTCAATTTCGGCTTCCGCCGCACCCTGCCGCACATGCTGGGCATCAGCGTCGGGCATGGCGTGCAGGTCGTGCTGGTAGGCGGGACGGTGGCCTGGGCGATGAACTGGATCGAGGCCCTGCGCCTGCCGCTGGTGCTGCTGGGCTGCAGCTACCTGCTGTGGCTGGCGTGGCGACAGGCGCAGGCCGGGCGCCCGGGCAACGCTGGGCGGGCGCGACCGCTCGGTTTCGTCGGGGCGGCGCTGTTCCAGTGGGTCAATCCCAAGGCCTGGATGATGGTGCTCAACGTCGCGATCCTGTTCCTGCCCCAGGGAGCCGGCTGGGCTGCGGTTGCGCTGCTCGGCCTGTCATGTGCCGTCATCAACCTGCCGTGCATCGCATTGTGGGCCGGTATCGGTGACCGCATGCGCAGCCTGCTGGAACGGCCGGCTGCGCTGCGGACGTTCAACCTCACGATGGCGGCGCTGCTGGGCGCCACCGCCGTGTGGATCCTCGTCGATGAGTTGCCCGCAGGCGTGCTGGCCTGAACCGTCTACTGCTTCTGCACGATCGCGCTGCCGCCGCCGTGACGCAGCGGTTCGCTGACGGCGGTCACCGTGCCGTCGGTGTTGAAGCGGATGCCGTTGGCAGCGCCGATCTGGTCCGTCTCACGCCATCGGTGGCCCAGTGCTTCGAGCGCCTTCGCCTGTTCGCTGCCGGGGAAGCCGAGCAGCGTCTCGACCAGCGTGGTGTCGCCGTTGCGCTGGCTCATGCGGGGTGCGGCAAGGGCATCGGCCAGGCTCATGCCGAGGTCGATGTGGTTCACGAGGGTCTGCAGTGCGGTGGTGATGATGGTCGAGCCGCCGGGCGAGCCGATCGTGAAGGCCGGCGCACCGTCCTTGAGCACGATGGTCGGGCTCATGCTGGAGCGTGGCCGCTTGAAGGCCTCGGGCACGTTGGGGTGCGGACCGCTGAAGTCGAAGTCGGTAAGCTCGTTGTTGAGCAGGAAGCCGCGTCCCGGCACGACGATGCCGCTGCCGCCCCAGTCCTCGATGGTGAAGGTGTAGGCGACGACGTTGCCTTCGCGGTCGGACACCGCCAGGTGGGTGGTGTGCATCGACTCCCGTGCCAGTGGCTTCGGTTGCGGCCGCAGCGGTACCGACAGATCGTCCTCGAAGGGGTAGGGGTCCCCCGCGTCGACCTTGCCCGGCGCGGCGCGCGGGCCGATCTGCCGGGCACGTTCGCGCGCGTATTCCTTCGACAGCAGGCCGGCCTTCGGGACATCGACGAACGCCTCGTCGGCCACGTAGGCGTTGCGGTCGGCGAAGGCCAGGCGCGCAGCCTCGAGGTAAAGATGCTCGATCTCGGCGCGCGATCGGCCCGACAGGTCGAAGGTCTCCAGCATGTTCAGCGCCTGTGCGATCGCGATGCCGCCGCTGGAAGGCGTGGGCATGCCGTGGATCTCGTAGCCGCGGTAGGTCGAGCGGATGGGCTGGCGGATGCGCGCCTCGTAGTCCTTGAGGTCGGCCATCGTCATGTCGCCGGCTAGGACCGCGACACCGGGGTTGGCTGGCGGGTGGTTGACCGCGGCGACGATGCTGGCCGCGATCGGGCCCTCGTAGAAGGCCTTGACCCCGCCGCGGGCGATGTCGCGGTAGGTCTGCGCCATGTCCGGGTTGCGGAAGTGCGTGCCGACCGGCAGCGCCTTGCCATCTTTCAGGTAGAGCGCCGACGCGGTGGAGAAGCGGGCGAACTTGGCCTCGTTGGCGGTGTTGATGCGGTGGAAGTTGGGGCCGACCGCAAAGCCCTGTTCGGCGACGCGGATCGCCGGGGCCAGGACCCGCTCGAACCCCATCGTGCCGTAGCGCGCCAGCGCCTCGTGCCAGCCGCGCACCGTGCCGGGCACGCCGACCGAGAGACCGTTGGGGACGGCGGCCTTCCATTCCATCTCACTGCCGTCCGCGTTGCGGAAGATGCTGGGGTGGAAGGTCGCGGGCGCCACCTCGCGGTGATCGAGTGCGATCACACGCCGGTCCTTCGCCGAGTAGATCAGCATGAAGCCACCGCCGCCGATGCCGCAACTGAAGGGGTCGGTGACGCCCAGCGTTGCAGCCGCGGCGACCGCCGCGTCGATGGCATTGCCGCCGGCGTCGAGGATCTCCATCGCCGCCAGGCTGGCTTCGTGCGAGATGGTGGCGACGGCGCCGCCGTGGCCGGTGTCGACCGCCTGTTTTGCCCAGGCGCCGAAGGCGGCCATCAGCAGGGCGGTGGCGAGTAGGCTGCGCGTTTTCATGTCGTGCTCCGTCATGCGGGGAGCATGACGTTAGCACTGCGGGGGAGGGGCCTCAAGCAGGGATAACCCGGCAGAGCGCCTGGGAGGGGAGGGGGCGGATGGGCGCAGTCCGGCGGACTGCGCCCGGTGCGGATTACAGGCCGAGCGTCTCGACCGTGTAGCGCGCGATCATGCGCTCCTCGTTGGTCGGCACGACGGCGACGGCGACCCGGCTGTCCGCGGCGTCGATGCGGCGGGCGTGGTCGGCATTGGCGGCCGCGTCGATCTTCACGCCCAGCCAGGCCGACAGTTCGGCCACCTTCTCGCGCACCGCTGCGGCGTGCTCGCCGATGCCGCCGGTGAACACCAGTGCATCGAGCCCGCCGGCAGCCGCTGCCAGCGAGCCGAGTTCGCGCGCAATGCGATAGCAGAACAGGTCGACCGCTTCCTTCGCCTCAGGGGCGCCGGATGCAAGCAGCGTACGCATGTCCTGGCTGATGCCCGATACGCCGAGCAGACCCGATTCCTTGTACAGCAGGTTGGTCAGCGCCTTGGCGTCCATCGCTTTCTGCTCCATCAGGTAGAGCATCACGCCGGGATCGAGGCTGCCGGTGCGGGTGCCCATCATCAGGCCCTCGACCGCGGTGAAGCCCATCGTGGAGGCCACGCTCTTGCCGTCACGCAGCGCACACATCGACGCGCCGTTGCCGAGGTGGGCGATGACCACCGCCCCCTTCGCACGCTCGCCGATGATGTCGGGCAGCTGGCGCGCGACATAGTCGTAGGACAGGCCGTGGAAGCCGTAGCGCTTGACGCCTTCGGCCGAGATGCGGCGCGGCAGCGCGAAGGCCTGGGCGACGGCGGGCTGGGTGCGGTGGAAGGCGGTGTCGAAGCAGCCGACCTGTGGCACATCCGGCATCAGCGTTCCGACCGCGCGCACTGCGCGCAGGTTGTGCGGCTGGTGCAGGGGCGCCAGCGGCACGAAGGTGTCCAGCGTGCGCAGCACCGCCTCGTCGAGCCGGGTCGGCGCACTGTAATGGTCGCCGCCGTGCACGACGCGGTGGCCGGCAGCCACGATCTCGAGGTCGGGATTGTGCTGCGTCAGCAGGCCGAACACGTGGTTCAGCGCGTCGCGGTGCTGCTCGCTCTGGCTACCGGAGGTGCGTACGGCTTCCTGTATGCGGGCGCCGGACGCGGTCTTGAGGGTGATTTCGGGCGTCGCACCGATGCCCTCGACCTGACCGGAGAAAGCCGGCTCGGCAGCGAGTTCGCCGTTGATCGGGTACAGCGCGAACTTCAGGCTGCTGGAGCCTGCGTTGAGGACGAGGACGGCTTTCATCGCTTCAACATCTCCCGCTTCTTGTGCGCCATCAGTTGCACCACGGCGCACGAGGCGGCGCGGGTTTCGGCGGTGTCGGCACGGCTGGTCAGCACGATGGGCACGCGTGCGCCCAGCACCACGCCGGCCATCAGCGCGTTGGCCAGGTACTCGAGCTGCTTGGCGACCATGTTGCCGGATTCGAGATCGGGCACGACGAGGATGTCGGCATTGCCGGCCACCACCGACTTGATGCCCTTGGTCTTGGCGGCGACCAGCGACACCGCGTTGTCGAAGGCCAGCGGGCCGTCGAGCAGGCCGCCCTTGATCTGGCCGCGGTCGGCCATCTTGCACAGCGCCGCCGCTTCGATGGTGGAGCGGATCTTGGAGGTGACCGTCTCGACCGCCGACAGGATCGCCACCTTGGGCTCGGGCAGGCCGAGGATGTGGGCGAGTTCGATCGCGTTCTGGATGATGTCGACCTTATCTTCAAGCGTCGGCTCGATCATGATCGCGGCGTCGGTGATCATCAGCGGGTGCGGGTAGGTCGGCACATCGGCGAGGAAGACATGGCTGATGCGGCGGCCGGTGCGCAGGTGCTTGATGACCTGGCTCATCATCTCGTCGGTGTGCAGCGAGCCCTTCATCAGCGCTTCGGCGCCGCCGTCACGGCACAGGCCCACCGCGATCTCGGCCGAATTGTGGCTGTGCTCGGCATTGACGATGCGGAAGCCCTTGATGTCGATGCCGTGCTCCTCGGCCACCGCGCGGATCTTGCTCTCCGGCCCGACCAGAATCGGGTCGACCAGGCCGGCCTTGGCCGCCTGCACGGGACCGGACAGGGACTCCTTGTCGCACGGATGCGCCACGGCGATCGGAATCGGCGACAGGCCAGCCGACACTGACAGCAGGTGGCGGTAGCGCAGTTCGCGGTCGTTGATGGTGACTGCCGGAAGCACCACGCGCTCGCGCTTGATCTTCTGCGTCGGGGCCATCACTTCGGCAACGCCGTCGATGACCTTGAGACCGTCCTGGTTGAGCGCCTGGCAGTCGAACACGATGTGATGGTTGTGCTCGTACTTGGCCTTGCAGGTCACCGTGATCGTCAGCGTGTCGCCGATCGTGATCGGGCGCCAGAAGTTCAGTCCCTGCGACACATAGACGGTGCCGGGGCCGGGAAACTCCGTGCCGAGGATGGTCGAGATCAGCGTGCTGCCCCACATGCTGTGGCCGACCACTTCGCGGAACTGGCTCGATCGTGCGTACTCGACGTCGACGTGGGTCGGGTTGACGTCGCCGGACATCGCGGCGAACAGGTGGATGTCTTCGGGACGCAGGGTGCGTATCAACTGGGCGAAGTCGCCAACCTGGATCTCGTCGAAGGTGCGGTTCTGGATGAACTGGGTGGTGGAGGAATGTTCCATGGCGGATCTCTTGGATGTGCTTTGCAGCATGGGATTCTAGATGCGGTCCATGACCAATATAAGCGCTAAACGGTGGCGATTGTGCAATGCGTCAATCTAGGTGCAATTTGCTGCGCCGGCATTGTGGTTTTCACGCATTCGCCATGCGTTCGTTCACGGAGCCTCGCCCGTCACGATGATAAACTCCGGCCCCATTCGCCAAACCGCTGGAAATACATCCATGGAAGTCGTCGTTCTCGCTGCCGGCCAGGGCAAGCGCATGCGTTCGGTCCTGCCCAAGGTGCTGCAGCCCATCGCGGGCAAGCCGATGTTGGCCCACGTGCTGGATACGGCGCGCACGCTCGATGCGCAGCGCATCTGCGTGGTCTACGGCCATGGCGGCGAAGTGGTGCGTGAACGCCTCGATGCCCCCGATCTCGCCTGGGCACGCCAGGCACCGCAACTTGGCACCGGTCATGCGGTGCAGCAGGCGCTGCTGCACCTCACCGACGGCGAAATGGCGCTGGTGCTGTACGGCGACGTGCCGCTGATCGGTGTGCCGACACTGCGTCGCCTGATCGCCGCCGCCGGCGGTGAGCGCCTTGGGCTGCTGACCGTCGAGATGGACGACCCGACCGGCTACGGCCGCATCCTGCGCAATGCCGCGGGCGACGTCACCCGCATCGTCGAGGAAAAGGACGCGACCGACGACGAGCGCAAGGTGCGGGAGGTGAACACCGGCATCCTGGTCGCCCCGGTCGCCCGCCTGCGCGACTGGCTCGGCCGCATCGGCAACGACAACGCCCAGGGCGAGTACTACCTGACCGACATCATCGGCCTCGCGGTCGCCGACGGCGTCGAGGTCGCCACCGTGCAGCCCGACGCCTTCGCCGAGACCCTGGGTGTCAACAACAAGCTGCAGCTCGCCGAGCTCGAGCGCATCCACCAGGGCAACATCGCCCGCCGCCTGATGGAAGAGGGCGTCACCCTGATCGACCCGGCGCGCATCGACGTGCGCGGCAGCCTCACCGTCGGCCGCGACGTCGAGATCGATGTCGGCTGCGTGTTCGAGGGCGAGGTCGAACTCGGCGACAACGTGCGCATCGGCGCCCACTGTGTCATCCGCAATGCCCGCATCGGTGCCGGCACGCGTATCGAGCCCTTCTGCCACGTCGACAGCACCACCATGGGCCAGGCCTGCGTGATCGGGCCCTACGCCCGCACCCGGCCGGGCACCGTGCTGGGCAGCGACGTGCATCTGGGCAACTTCGTCGAGATCAAGAACAGCGTCATCGCCGACCACTCCAAGGCCAACCACCTGGCCTACGTGGGCGACGCGGACGTCGGCAGCAAGGTCAATATCGGCGCCGGCACCATCACCTGCAACTACGATGGCGCCAACAAGCACCGCACCATCATCGAGGACGAGGTCTTCATCGGCTCGGACACTCAGCTCGTCGCGCCGGTGCGCGTGGGACGCGGCGCCACGCTGGGCGCCGGCACCACGCTGACCAAGGACGCGCCCGCCGGTCAGCTCACCGTGTCGCGCAGCAAGCAGATCAGCCTCGAAAACTGGAAGCGTCCGGTCAAGCAGCCGCGTTGAGCGCGCCCTGTTGCCGAACCCCACGAATCACGCCTTCAAGGAAGCTTCGCCATGTGTGGCATCGTCACTGCAATCGCAACGAACAACGTCGTCCCCATGCTGCTCGAAGGGCTGCGCAAGCTCGAGTACCGCGGCTATGACTCGGCCGGCCTGGCCGTGCTGTCGGGCGAGCTGACCCGCCTGCGCTCCGCCGGCCGTGTCGCCGAACTCGCCGCGCTGGCCGATGCGCGCCAGCTGTCGGCCAGCATCGGCATCGCGCACACGCGCTGGGCCACGCATGGCGTGCCGTCGGAGCGCAACGCCCACCCGCACATCTCGGACGGACTGGCGGTGGTGCATAACGGCATCATCGAGAACTTCGAGGCGATCAAGACCAGCCTGCAGGCGCGCGGTTACGTGTTCACCTCCGAGACCGACACCGAGGCCATCGCCCATCTCATCCACAGCAAGCTGCAGGGCACGCCCGACCTGTTCGAGGCGGTCCGCCTGGCCACCAACGAGCTGGTCGGCGCCTACGCCATCGGCGTGCTCGCCGAGGCCGATCCCTTCCGCGCCATCGTTGCGCGCCGCGGCTCCCCCTTGCTGCTGGGCGTGGGCGAGGACGGCGTGTACGCCGCGTCCGACACCGCGGCGCTGCTGCAGGTGACGCGCAAGGTGGTGTATCTGGAAGATGGCGATCTCGCCGAGCTGCGCCGCGACAGCTACCGCATCGTGCTGGCCGACGGCACGCCGGTCGAGCGCGAGGTGCACCTGTCCAGCCTGTCGGCCGATGCGGTCGAACTGGGCAAGTTCCGCCACTACATGCAGAAGGAAATCTTCGAGCAGCCGCAGGCGCTGGCCAATACGCTGGAACTCATCGCCGGCGGCGGCGGCATCAGCCCGCAACACTTCGGCGCCCGTGCGGGCGAAGTGTTCGAGGGTGTGCGCCGCGTGCTCGTGCTGGCCTGCGGCACCAGCTACCACGCCGGCCTGGTCGCGCGTTACTGGATCGAGGCCATCGCCAAGCTGCCGGTCACGGTCGAGATCGCCAGCGAATACCGCTACCGCGAATCGGTGCCCGACCCCGACACCCTGGTCGTGGTCATCTCGCAGTCGGGCGAGACCGCCGACACCCTGGCCGCGCTCAAGCACGCGAAATCGCTCGGCATGGCGCGCACGCTGGCCATCTGCAACGTGCCCGAGTCCGCCATCGTGCGCGAGACCGCGCTGCGCTTCATCACCCGCGCCGGCCCCGAGATCGGCGTCGCCTCGACCAAGGCCTTCACCACCCAGCTCGCCGCCTTCGCGCTGCTCACGCTGGCGCTGGCCAAGATCAACGGCCGCCTGCCGGCCGCCGACGAGGAACGCCACCTCGCCGCGCTGCGTCACCTGCCGGTTGCGGTGCAGAAGGTGCTCGAGCTCGAGCCCGAGATCGAGAAGTGGGCGCAGCGCTTCGCCGGCAAGGAGCACGCGCTCTTCCTCGGCCGCGGCAGCCACTGGCCGATCGCGATGGAAGGTGCGCTGAAGCTCAAGGAAATCTCCTACATCCACGCCGAAGCCTACGCGGCCGGCGAGCTCAAGCACGGTCCGCTGGCACTCGTGGACAAGGACATGCCGGTCATCGCCGTGTCGCCGCACGACCAACTGCTGGAAAAGCTCAAGTCCAACCTTCAGGAAGTCCGCGCCCGCGGCGGCGAACTGTACGTGTTCGCCGATGCTGGCAGCGAGATCCCCGAGTCGGAAGGTGTGCACATCCTGCACATGCCCGAGCACTACGGCATGCTGTCGCCGGTCCTGCACGTGATTCCGCTGCAGCTGCTGTCGTACCACGCGGCGCTGGTGAAGGGGACCGATGTGGATAAGCCCCGCAATCTGGCCAAGTCGGTCACCGTGGAGTGAGCGGAAGGCCGCGTCCGGCCGTTGTTCCTTGCCATTAAAGTCGAAAACGTGGCAATAAAGTTGAAAACGCCCGGGCATCTCGTCCGGGCGTTTTCGTTTGCGTGGATTTGTAGGTCTCTGACCACCGATTTGCGCACGGATCGCCGAGCGGGGAGCCTTCGGCTGTGTGCGACATCGGTGAGTGGCTGGTGATCGGCCTTTGCAGTCGGTGGCCTGCTGGAGGAAGTCAGGCCGCAAAGCGCCGGTCACCTGCCATTCGTCCGTGACGCGACCGCGAACGACAGCTTCCACACTCTGCGTGCTGGAGCTATCGACCCAGACCCGGCGGTCGCTAATGCGACAGTCAGGTGGCTCATTCCTGAGCGAACCCGCCGTTTGCCAGCGACTTTACGCCGCTGGCAAACGCCCGCCCGCTTCCCGGTGCGCCGGTCGGCCTCCTCTACGGGCAGTGAAGCGGAGGTGTCATGCGCTTTAACACTTCCGGGTTCTGCTGTCGAAGGGGTCGGAAGTCCTCTTGGCCGAACCCGCTGTGGGAGTGACGCTGCATCTCGTGGCGGAACTGGCGGACCCGGTCATCGACCTGGCGGTGATCGATCTCCTTGTGGCGCTACATGTTGTTTGACTGTTCAGTGAGTGGGCAGGATGAAGGTGCTCTTTTCGCGCACGGCAAGACCGGGATCGTGCAGCGCGACCGTCTCGAACGCGATCGGCTGTACGCCGGTGGGCATGCCTCCGACTGGGGATGACAGGGTGAGCGTGACGCTGTGGACGCGCCCCGGCTCGACCACGAACTCGGTGGCCCCCTCGATCCGCAGCCCCGGCAGGCCGCTCACGCCGATGCGGAACCGACGAGTCGCCTCTTCCATGTTGATGAGCTTGAGTGTGTAGCTGTTCTCGATCCTGCCGTCGATGGTCTCCTGCATTAGGGTGCCGCGATCCCGGTGCACCTCCACCCGCAGCAGCACACGCTCGGTCAGCGTCCACGTACCCAGCGCCGTGAACACGAGCAGCAGGCCGACATAGACCAGGGTCCGTGGCCGGGACCAGGCCCCGGCGACCTTGGGCTGGCCGGCAAGCTCGCGCTCGCTCGTGAAGCGGATCAGGCCGCGCGGTGCGCCGATTTTGTCCATGACTTCGTCGCAACCGTCGATACACAGACCGCAGTTGATGCACTGGTATTGCAGGCCGTCGCGGATGTCGATGCCGGTCGGACACACCTGCACGCAGATGCCACAGTCGATGCAGTCGCCCTTGTTGACGGCACCGGCCTGGCGCAAAGCGCCGCGGGGCTCCCCGCGCTTGGCGTCGTAGCTGACGTTTGCCGTCTCCGGATCGATCATCACGCCCTGGAAGCGCGAGTACGGACACATGTGTTGGCATACGGCCTCGCGCGCCAGCCCGGCCTGCAGGTAGGTGAAGGTCGCGTAGAAGATCAGCCAGAAGGTTTCCCACGGCCCGGTCTGGAAACTGGCGATTGCCGGCAGCAGTTCCCGCATCGGTGTGAAGTAGCCGACGAAGGTGATCGCGGTCCACGCAGCCACCAGCGCCCAAATGCCGTGCTTGACCGACTTGATCAGCAGCTTGCGCGCCGACATGGGGCGCTGGTCGAGGCGCAGGCGCGCGAGGTGATCGCCCTCGATCTTGCCTTCGATCCACACGAAGATGGACGTATAGACCGTCTGCGGACAGGCAAAGCCGCAGAACAGGCGCCCTGCGATGGCGGTGGTGAAGAACAGCGCGGTCGCGGCAAGGATCAGGACGATGGCGAGCAGCAGCGCATCCTGCGGCCACAGCACCAGATCGAAAAGGTAGAGCTTCTCGTCGACGATGTCGAACAGGATCGCCTGCCGCGCGCCGGCTTCCGTCGTCCACGGCAACCAGCAGGCGCCGTAAAACACGATCTGGGTGAGCCACACCATGGCCCAGCGCAGGCTGTTGAAACGGCCCTGCACCGCTTTGGCGTGGATCTTTCCCTTCTTGCGATAAAACTCCAGCTTAGCTTCGCGCACCTTGCTGACGGCTGGGTTCATGAATGTGCTCCGGCTCTGAGGATGGCTGGGAGTACATCACCCTGGGCGAAACAGGTGCAGATTCAGATCGGTTGATTTTGAACAGGTACAGATTCGGACTGGGCGTCTTGCTGTGCCTGCTGACTATCCGCCCGAGTGTTCCTGTCCACGCCTCGGCAGGCGCCCACAATCACGGTATCGAGTCAGGAGTGGAACACCGTGATCGCCAATACGATGAGTTTGCCCACCACGTTGGGCGACGCCCCCCCAGCCACCGGTCGGGTGCCCGGCAACAAAGGAATCTGGGTCGGGATCTGCTGCGAGTTCGTCGAGTTTCTAGTGCTGTTCATCGTGTATTTCGTCGCCCGCGCGCACTTTCCCGACGCCTTCCATAGCGGGGCGGAGCGGCTCTCTCAGACCGCAGGCGTGGCGATCACCTTGCTGATGGTGAGCAGCAGTTTCTTCATCGCCTGCTCGGTGACGAGCCTGCGTGCCGGGCGCGGACGTGAATCGATCGCCTGGCTGATCGCGGGCCTAGTCGCGGCGCTGGGCTATCCGGTGGCGAAATACCTCGAGATCCAATGGAACCTCGCGCACGGTATCGACGGCGAGTCGGGGATCTTCTTCACCGTCTACTACTACCTGACCTTCACCCATATGGTGCATGCATTTTGGGGCATCCTCGGCATCCTGTGGGTTCTGACGCGTCATTCATTCGGGATCTATACGGCCGACGAGCACAGCGGTCTGGAGGCGCTCGCGAGCTACTGGCACGCGACCGACATCATCTGGCTGGTCATCTTCCCCTTCTTCTACGTCCTGGCCTGATCATGGAATCCATCGAGCGCAAACCCGTCACTTCACTCCGGCCCCTGGTCCTGACCTGGCTGGCCCTGGTCGCGCTGACCCTCGTCAGCCCGCAACTCGGCGACGGTCTCGGGGGGCAGGAGGTCATGCAGTTGATCGTGGCCGCGATCATCTGGATCAAGGGTCACCTGGTCGCACGCCACTTCATCGAGGCGGAACTGGCGCATCCCTTCCTGCGCAACGTACTGCGCTTCTTCATCGCCTTTGCGCCGATCGCGATCGTGGTGACGACCTTCTTCGGCGACCGCTTCGCCCGTTTTGCGACTCTATAGCTGGCGCTTGATCAGCCTGCCGAGCGTCGCCAGAGCCTGATCCTGGCAGGGCGTCGTGGGATGACCGAAGTTGAGCCGCAGGTAGTTTGTAAACTCCCGCTTCGCCGAAAAGATCGGGCCGGGTGCGATGCTGATGCCGTGTGCGAGTGCTTCTTCGTGCAAGCGCAGCGTATCGACCTGACCGGGCAGTTCCAGCCACAGGAAGTATCCGCCATCCGGCCGGGCCAGGCGGATACCGCCAGGAAAGTGCCCTTCGATGCCGGCCAGGAGTTGCACTTCCTGGGCGGCAAGCTGCCTGCGCAACTGACGCAGGTGATTGTCGAAGCCACCATGCTTCAGGTAGTCGGCCAGCGCGATCTGCAGCGGGACGGCGGTGGCCAGGCTGGTCGAGTATTTCTGCCGCTGCACCTGCTTGGCGAAACGCCCGGCCGCAACCCAGCCCACCCGGTACCCCGGGGCGAGGCACTTCGAGAACGACGACACGTGCAGCACCAGTCCATCGGTGTCCATCGCCTTGCTGCACAAGGGCGCCTCTCGCCCAAAATACAACTCAGCATAGACGTCATCCTCGATCAGCGGTACCTGGTGCCTGTGCAGCAGCGCCACCAGCGCACGCTTGTTCTCGTCCGAGACGCAACTGCCGGTCGGGTTGGCGAAATTCAGCATGAACAGGCAGGCCTTGATCGGATGATGGCACAGCGCATCGGCCAGCGCATCCAGGCTGACCCCTTCGCGTGGGTGGCTCGGGATCTCGATGACCTTGAGTCCTAGGCGCTCGCTGGCCTGCAGCCCCGCATAGAAGGTGGGCGATTCGATAGCGATCAGATCGCCGGGTCGGGTCAATGCTTGCAGGCAGAGGTTGAGCCCTTCCAATGCGCCTGACGTGACGACGATTTCCTGCGGCGATACCGAGGCGCCATGGGCGAGGTAACGCAACGCGAGTTGCCGGCGCAGTTCGTCGTTGCCCGGCGGCAGGTCGGTCACCGTGGCCAGCGGATCCAGATGACGCGCCGCCGCAGCGAGGAAGCGGCCGAGCTTGTCGAGCGGATAAAGCCGCGCATCGGGAAAGCTCGACCCCAACGGAACGATGGCGGGATCGCGCACGCTGTCGAGAATCTGGAAGATGAAGTCGCTGACCTCGAGTGCCGTCGACCCGCCCACGGGATGGGTCATCTCCGGCTCGGGCAGCTTGCTGCCAAGCCGCGCGCGCACGAAGTAGCCAGACTTCGGCCGCGCCTCGATCAGGCCTCGGCTCTCGAGCAGGTGGTAGGCCTGAGTGACCGTGATCGGGCTGATGCCATGGGTCTTGCAGGCCTGGCGGACGGAAAGCAGCTTCTCGCCGGGGCGCAAGACGCCCTCAGCGATCAGCTTCGCGGTCCGGTCGGCATAATCATGGTAGAGGCCCATACGCGGATCTTAGCTGTAAAGCAGTGGAACACCTTTGGCATAGATCATTCCTCAGGGACGCTTTGTATAACGGTCGAAGACTCGAGTTCAATCAACTGAAGGTCCTCCGTCCAGTTGCACTGCTCCCGGCAAATCTGTGGGCATGTTTCCCCATAGCCGCCGCAAGCCACGGGTTCAAGAATCAGACTCCGATCAACACCAAGGAGTCTGTCATGGAAACCCGAGAACATCCGCATCGGGAAGCCTGGAACAAGGGGAAGCTGGTTGGCCAGAAGGCGCCGCTCAAACCCAAGGACATCTGGGCCATCCGTATCCATCTGCAGAACGCGCATAAGGTGCGCGATCTCGCCATGTTCAACCTCGCAATTGACAGCAAGCTCCGAGGCTGTGACCTCGTCAGCCTGCGGGTGCGTGACGTGACGCATGGAAACCAGGTTCTCTCACGTGCCATGGTCGTGCAGCGGAAGACGCAGCGGCCTGTGCAGTTTGAACTGACCGAGCCCACGCGCACGGCCGTGGCTGCCTGGATCGAAAAGGCGGCCTTGAGGGCGGAAGACTTCCTCTTTCCGAGCCGCCTGCACGACTCTCCGCATGTCTCTACCCGGCAATACGCGAGGATCGTCGAGCACTGGGTGGTGGCCGCCGGCCTCGATCCGTCCGCCTACGGTACGCACTCCATGCGGAGGACGAAGGCGACCTTGATCTACAAACGCACGAAAAACCTGCGCGCCGTTCAGCTCTTGCTCGGCCACTCCAAACTTGAGTCGACGGTGCGATACCTGGGCATCGAGGTCGATGACGCCTTGGAGATCTCCGAGCAGATTGAGATCTGAACCCGGAGCGGCTTCCCGCCGAGCACCCTGTACCGGCGGGCGGCTGCTTACGGCGGTGATGCTGAGAGCGTACTATCGGCCATTTGCTGCCACACATGGTAGTGGCAGAGTCGTCATTCGAGCGAACGGTGAGATCCGAAACGAGCCATATGACGAGTTGAGACCAGCGTGGTCCGTAAGTGGGCCGGCACTGCGCTTTTAAAGCCGATGTTCGTCAGCGCTGCCGTCAGTGTCGGGCAAAAACCGTCGCGCTTCCGTCAAGCCCAACCAGAAGCGTCTCGTAGGGTTGCGGGGTCGAGGTCTCCATTCCCGGAGATCCCTGTGGCATGCCGGGCGTAGCCAGTCCGATTGCCTTTGGGGACCCCGAGAGAAGACGTCGGATGTCGTCCGCAGGGACGTGCCCCTCGACGGAGTAGGACCCGACCTTAGCCGTGTGACACGAGCCGTATTTTTCCGGCATACCCAGTGCCTTGCGGGCTGCGGGGACATTGTCGACGTCCTTCGTCACGACATCGAACCCGTTCTTTCTCAGGTGCTCGACCCATTTCCCGCAGCACCCGCAGTAAGCGCTCTTGTAGACCTCTACACGAATGGGTCCCTGCGCAGACGCTGCGCTTCCCATGATCATCAGGCTTGCCAGGAGTCCGCCGAGCAAAGTCTTCGTCTTCATGTTCATCTTCCGGTTGATGGCGTCGAGACAGAGTTTGGCACTTCGAGCCCAACAGGAAGCTGACTTCAAAATTACATTTCCGTCAGACAGCCTGAACACCAGTCGACTTTGCCGGATCAGGAAGGCGATGAGGCTTCGAGGCGAGGCAAGGTGATCGCGAAGCAGGTGACACCTTCAGCGGAGTGCGCAGTGATTTGCCCCCCGTGGGCCTGGACGATGGAACGCGTGATCGCAAGCCCGAGCCCGGCGCCTTCACCGCGAGACTCGCGCTGAGCGCTACCACGATGGAAGCGTTCGAAGATCCGCTCGATCTGATCGGCGGGGATGGGGTCGCCGACATTGCAAACGGCGAGACCTACGCCGGCTGCGTCCGCGTCGATCCTGATCGTGATCTGTCCCTCTTTCGGTGTGTGACGAAGCGCATTCGAAATCAGGTTCGACAAGGCGCGCCGCAGCATCAGGCGATCACCCTGAACGCTCGCCTGGCCTTGGCGCACGATACGGACTTGGCCCTCTTCGGCCAAAGCTTCGTAGAAATCGATCAGCGCATCCGCCTCGAGGGCAAGGTCGACAGGTTCGCCGGCATGCGCGAGGGTGTTCTCCTCGGCCTTGGCGAGAAACAACATGTCGCTGACCATGCGTGCGATGCGCTCGTATTCCTCGAGGTTCGACGCCAGGATGTCCTGATATTCGTCATTCGTGCGTGGCCGCGACAGCGCCACCTGGGTCTGCGTCATCAGGTTCGAGATCGGCGTACGCAGTTCGTGGGCGATGTCCGCCGAATAGTCACCGAGGCGCTGGAAAGCAGCCTCGAGCCGGGCGAGCATGCCATTGAAGGCTTCGATGTGGTCGCGTACCTCCAGCGGTGCATCATCGATGGCGAGACGCTCGGCCAGTTGCCGTGCAGACAGCTTGCGGGCGGTTTCGGTGACCTGGCGCAGCGGGGCGAGGCCGCGGTGCGCAGCAAACCAGCCGAAGAGCGCCGCCGCCAATGCTGCGACGACGACGCCCGCCCACGTCGCATTTCGCACCGACGCGAGGAAATGGACGTGATGCGACAGATCGAGTGCGACCAGCGCCTCGATCGACTGGTCCCTCGATGCGAGGGGCGGTAGCGTGATGCTGACCTCAACCCCTCGATGTGGATGCCCGTCGACCGTCCAGTCAGTCAGCCCGCCCGAAAGTCGTTCTCCAGCCCGCTGGGCAGCGGTGAAGTGCTCGGGGTGGATAACGTGGATGACGCGTCCCTCGACGTCGCGAAGCAGGACACCCACACTCTCGTGTCCAACGAAAGAGCGAGCGAGTGCCTGGATGCGTTCCGATCGCCCCCCAGTCGCAGTGTCATCCTGCAGCGCGTTGCGTATGAGTGCGGCCTTGCCCTGCAATTCGTGCAGGTCTAGCTCCTGGAAATGCGCGTCCAGCATGCGCCCAAAGAGTACCGCCACCAGGACAAGCAGGCTCGCAGCGAGGACGGCAAAGAGCGTTGCCAATCGCGCCGTCAGCGAGTGAATACGGATCATCGTTAGCTCGGCTCCATCGCTTCGAGCACGTAGCCCATGCCGCGCACGGTGCGGATCAGCTTGGGCTCGAAGGGGTCGTCGACTTTCACCCGTAGCCTGCGCACTGCGACCTCGATCACGTTGGTGTCGCTGTCGAAGTTCATATCCCACACCTGCGAAGCGATCAGGGAGCGCGGCAACACTTCACCTTTGCGGCGCAGCAGCAGTTCCAGCAGGGCAAACTCCTTGGCGGTCAGATCGATGCGCTGCCCGCATCGCGTCACCCGGCGGCGAAGCAGATCGAGTTCCAGGTTTGCCGAGCGCAGGATCTCCGGTTCATGACCCCGTCCCCTGCGCAGCAGGGTGCGGACTCGCGCGAGGAATTCCGAGAACGCGAAGGGCTTGATCAGGTAATCATCGGCGCCGAGTTCGAGGCCACGAACCCGATCCTCAACCTGGTCACGGGCAGTCAGGAACAGCACGGGCGTCTCACGACCGCCGCGCCGAAGCGTCTGCAAGATGCCCCAGCCGTCGAGCGACGGCAGCATCACATCCAGCACGATGAGGTCGTAGTCGCCAGCAAGCGCGAGGTGAAGCCCATCGAGGCCATCTCTTGCGAGGTCGACGACGAACCCGGCCTCGGTCAGCCCCTGGCGCAGATAGTCGCCGGTCTTCACTTCATCTTCGACGATCAGCATTTTCATTATTTCGCTCCTACGCGCTTCGTGCGGCCGGTGACCGATTTTGCCCCGGGGTGCCGGATAGCGCCCGGGTTTACAGAAATGTAATTTCCCGGTCAGGCCAATGACAGGCAGGCAGGCGCAAGATGCTCTGCGTGGCACAGCGTTCCGTACCACGACGGAACCCCGCAACTGATGGGAGAACGATCATGGAACTGCGTTATTTCCGACTTGCCGGGCTCATGCCCGTCGTCGCTCTGGCCGCAGCCCTGCATGGCAGTCCGGTCGTCGCTCAGACGACTGATCAGGCGCAAGCCTGGCCGCCCGCAGCGAGTGTCCCCGCGCTTCAGGCGCGGATGAAGTCGATCCGTGCCGAGTCCGATCCGGAACGGCGGATGGCTCTGATGGAAGAGCAGATCAAAGCCCTGGACGCGGCATCGCAGGGCACCCCCGCTGGTTGCCCAATGATGGGTGGGCAGATGAGGGCAGGTCCGATGATGAAGGATAGTGGTCCTGGACCCGGGGCTGGACCTATGGGCGGCATGATGATGGATCCCAAGCTCATGCAGGAGCACATGAAGTTGATGCAAGAGCACATGGGCATGATGCAGAACATGATGAAGATGAATCCGGCCGCCAGGCCGGCAATGCCCAACTGAGCATCGAGACGCGGAGCGGCGGTTGTCGATCGCCCCGCGTCCGCTTCACCACAAGACCAACAAAGAGACATTCCCCATGCAGAGACGACTCATCCACCTCGGTGGAGGATTGGCCGTCGCCGTGACGCTCGTGTCGGGCGTACAGGCCGAGTCCTCCTCGCCATCGAGCCCCGCTCACCCCGCGCTCGGCGCGACCCAATCTGCGCCACCGAGTGAGCAATCCAAGCCCCAGGTCCTTCCGGTCTATCGCTCGCCCCTGAACGAATATCGCTCCTACCGTGTCGACGAGCCCCTGCGCTCGTGGAAGGACGCCAACGACGAGGCCGGGCGCCTGGGCGGGCACATGGGTCACCTTACGCCGTCTGCCGAAGGAGGCGAACGATGAGAGCCAGCCTCCCCATATCCTTGCTGGCTGCCACCGTGCTAACCGGGTGTGCCAGCGTTGCGATTGATGAGAACTTCGCTGAGGTCGAACGCTTTGCCCGTGACGAGGCTGGCAGCGAAGTGCGCTGGCTGCGCTCGGACGCCGAGCGCGAGGCGATGCGCGCCGAGGTAGATCGTCTGCTCGCCCAGCCGCTCGCGATCGACGACGCCGTGCGCATCGCGCTCGGCTACAGCCCGGCGTTCCAGTCCCTGCTGGCGGAGGCTGCCGTGGTCTCGGCGGATGCGACCGGGTCGGCCCGCATCGGCAATCCGGTGTTCACCTTCGAGCGCCTGTTTCGTTCGGGTGCCGAGGGGCGCGAACTCGACATTGGCCGTTCGCTCGGCATTTCGCTGTTCGACTTGCTGTTCCTGCCCGCGCGGCTGGAGCAGGCCGAATTTCGCCAGCAGCAGACCCGGCTGCAGTCCTCCATTGCGCTGTTGAGCACCGTCACCGAGGTGCGTCAGGCCTGGGTCGATGCGGTCGCGGCGCGACAGGTCGCCCGCTACCGCGAGGAAGTGGCCACGGCCGCTGGTACCGCTGCCGAGCTCGCGCGTCGCATGCAGGCCACGGGCAACTTCAGCCGCCTGCAGCGTGCACGCGAGCAGGCCCTTGCCGCCGAGGAGACGGCCAACCTGATCCGTGCGCGCCAGAACGCCACCGCCGCGCGTGAGGCGCTGATCCAGCGCCTGGGCCTGACCCCGAGCCAGGCGCAGGCGCTGCGCCTGCCAGATCAGTTGCCGGCCTTGCCCGAGGCGCCAATGGATGAAGCGACCACCGGCGCGGCGCTGCTGGAGAACCGTCTCGACGTGCGCATCGCCCGCACCGATCTCGACCGGACGGCGAAGAGCCTGGGTCTCACGCGGGTGACCAGCGTGGTGAACGGCCTGCATGTGGCGGGCGTACGCAACAGCGAAACAGGTGAATCGACGCAACGTGGCTTCGAGATCGAGCTGCCGCTGCCCCTGTTCGACTTCGGCGATGCGGTGCGCGCCGGCAGTGAGGCGCGCTATCTCTCAGCCTTCAATCGCACGCTCGAGCTTGCCAACAACGCCAGTTCGCAGGTCCGGGTGGCCTACGAGGGTTACCGCAGTGCGTACGATCTCGCGCGTCACTACCGGAACGAGGTGGTCCCACTCCGTCAGAACATCACCGAAGAGTCGGTGCTTCAGTACAACGGCATGCTGATTGGCGTGTTCGAGCTGCTTGCCGCTGC
Organism: Thauera humireducens; assembly: GCF_001051995.2. Lineage (NCBI taxonomy): Bacteria > Pseudomonadati > Pseudomonadota > Betaproteobacteria > Rhodocyclales > Zoogloeaceae > Thauera > Thauera humireducens. Next base: position 3,819,725 of record NZ_CP014646.1, read on the forward strand.
CCGCTCCCAATCGGCCAGCGTGGTGCAGGCGATTGAGGCCGAACGCGACTTCTGGCGTGCCGAGGCGGCGCTCAAGGCCAGCCTGCTCGGCCAGCCGATCGTGCCGCTCACCCTTCAATCGGGCGCATCGCCGGCAGAAGCCGGCGGTGGCCACTGAGCTTTCCGGAGACGCTGATGACCACCCGACGCAGCTTTCTCGCCGGGGCAGGCCTGCTGGCCGCTGCCGGAACCGTCAACCGCACCGCGCTCGCCGCGCTGCCCGAACCCGTGATTCAGACCAGCGCCGCGACGGCCGCGCCGCTGACACCACCCAATGGCCGCCCCTACGACCCGGTCGTCACCTTGAACGGCTGGACCGCGCCCTGGCGCATGCGCAACGGCGTGAAGGAATTCCACCTCGTCGCCGAGCCGGTCGAGCGCGAGATCGCGCCCGGCATGGTGGCGCGACTGTGGGGCTACAACGGCCAATCGCCCGGGCCGACGATCGAGGTCGTTGAGGGCGACCGCGTGCGTATCTTCGTCACCAACCACCTGCCCGAGCACACCACCATCCATTGGCACGGCCAGCGCCTGCCCAACGGCATGGACGGCGTCGGCGGCCTCAACCAGCCGCAGATCCCGCCCGGCAAGACTTTCGTCTATGAGTTCATCGCCCGTCGCCCTGGTACCTTCATGTACCACCCGCACGCCGACGAGATGGTGCAGATGGCGATGGGCATGATGGGCTTCTGGGTCACGCACCCGCGCGAAGCACACCCGCACATCGCGCGCGTGGACCGCGACTTCTGCTTCCTGCTCAACGCTTACGACATCGAGCCGGGCAGCTACGTGCCGAAGATCAACACCATGCTCGACTTCAACCTGTGGACCTGGAACAGCCGCGCCTTCCCCGGCATCGACACGCTCAATGTCCGGAAAGGCGACCGTGTGCGAGTGCGGATCGGCAACCTGACGATGACCAACCACCCGATCCACATCCACGGTCATGAGTTCGAGGTCACCGGCACGGACGGCGGGCCGACGCGGCCGGAGTCGCGCTGGCCCGAGGTCACCACCGACGTGGCGGTGGGCCAGATGCGCCAGATCGAGTTCATCGCCGACGAGGAAGGCGACTGGGCGATGCACTGTCACAAGTCGCACCACACCATGAATGCGATGGGCCACGACGTGCCGACCATGATCGGCGTCGACCATCGCGGCCTGGTCGAGGACATCCAGAAGCTGGTGCCCGACTACATGCTGATGGGTGAGCGCGGCATGGCCGACATGGGCGAGATGGAGATGCCGCTGCCCGACAACACGCTGCCGATGATGACCGGGCAGGGGCCCTTCGGCGCAGTGGAGATGGGCGGCATGTTCACCGTTCTCAAGGTGCGCCGTGACCAGAAGCCGGGCGACTACCGCGACCCGGGCTGGTTCAAGCATCCGAAGGGCACGGTGGCCTACGAGTGGGCCGGCGCCGGCCTCCCTGAACCCGCTCGTAGCGACGCAGCGGGCTCCTCGAGCATGCCGCGTACAGGGGGGCGACAGTCTGTCGAGATGACCGTACGCAAGCCCACTGGTCATCAAGGTCATTGACGTCGAACGCCGTGCAATCGGTGCAAACCCCGGGCGCAAATGAAGCCTCACCCACGAGAGAGATGGAGATCCCCATGAAAAGTCGTCGTCGATTTCTCGCCACCAGCCTTGCCGCCGGTGCGCTTGCCGTTCACCGCAGCACGTTCGCCCATGGAAATGCCGAGCATGCCGACAAAGCATCGTCCGATACCCCCAAGGAGCAGCAGCAATGGGGGATTGCGGGGGACGCGAAATCCGTTTCGCGCACGATCGCCATCGCGATGACCGATGAAATGCGCTTCGTGCCGGACCGCATCGAGGTGCGCCTGGGGGAGACGATCCGATTCACCCACGAAAATCGAGGCGCGGTGATGCACGAGATGGTGGTCGGTACGCCCAAGACGCTTGCCGAGCACGCGGAGATGATGCAGCGCTTTCCGGAGATGGAGCATGACGAACCGTGGATGTCGCATGTCGCTCCGGGTGGGCGCGGCGAGATGATCTGGCACTTCAACCGTGCGGGGGACTTCCAGTTCGCCTGCCTGATCCCCGGCCACTTCCAGGCCGGCATGATCGGCACGATCAAGGTCGGCTGACAGAAATGTAATCCGTGCGTCAGCGTCCTGTCGGGGAGTGCTTCGCATAATTGTGCTCACTCTCGAACTGACACAGCAATTCAACCTTTGGAGAACCTCATCATGAAGAAGACCCTAATTACCACTGCGCTCTTGGCCTTGCTCGGCGGCGGTGCTCCGCTTGCGTTCGCACAGGCCGATCACGATGCACATCATGGCGGGGCGAGTGCCCCGGCCGAAGCCGACGCGAAGCTGGCCGAGGGCACGGTCAAGAAGATCGACAAGGCGGCCGGCAAGCTCACCATCGCGCACGGCCCGCTCGAATCGCTCGGCATGCCGCCGATGACCATGGTGTTCCGCGCGGCAGAGCCGGGCCTGCTCGATCAGGTCAAGGTGGGCGACAAGATCCGCTTCGCGGTCGAGAAGGTCGGCGGTGCGCTGACCGTGACGTCGCTCGAAGCTGCTCAGTGACGCCGACCCCGCAGGTGCGTCGTATTCCACTCTGACCAGTCACTCCGGGGGAGCCCCTCGGTGGGTGAACGATGAGGCGGGTAGCGAAGGGCCTGCGCATGCACTTCACCGCCTGCCGGAATCGTTTCCCGATGAAATCCCCGTTCGCAGTACCCTCATCGCTCCTGCCGCGCCCCGCAGCGCTTGCGCTTGTGTTCGCGCTCGCGTTGGGAAGTGGTCGTGCCTGGGCTCAGGGCTCACCCGACACTCCAACGCTCGGCGCGAGCCCCCATGCGCTGATTGAATATGCGCGCCAAAGCAACCCCGGCTTTGCCGCTGCACGCGCGGAAGCATCTGCAGCGCAGGAGCGTGTGACGCCCGCCGGCGCGCTGCCCGACCCGACGTTCGAGGTCGAGTTGATGGATGCCACCAACACCATGAGCGGACGTTCGGCTTCCCTGCTGCCCGGCCAGGTGGGCGAGACGCGCTACCGTATCACCCAGCCGCTGCCCGGGTGGGGCAAGCGCGAGCTGGCGGTGAAAGCCGCTGAGGCCCAGGCAATCCAGGCTGATGCGATGCGCGATACCTCCTGGGCTGAGCTCGCGGCAAAGATTGAGGCGCTGTGGTTGCGCTACTACGCGGCCAACCGCGAGCTCGTCCTCAACCGCGACGGCTTGGCCTTGCTGAAGAGCCTGGAGGAACTCAGCCTGGCCCGTTACGCGTTGGGTCTGCTGCCGCAGCAGGCGGTGTTGCGCATGCAGCGAGAGATCAGTGCCCAGCGCCTCGCGCTCGTCGAGATCGAACAGCGGCGCAAGGGCCTGGCAGCAGGGCTGAACGGCCTGCTCGGCCGGTCGCACGACGCGCCGCTGGCTGCACCAGCTGATCCCGCCCCCTTGCCCGAGCATCTGGACGCTGGTGCCCTTTTCGAGGCAGCGGCGAGCGCCAACCCGGAAGTGAATGCTGCCACCTACGGCATCGATGTTGCGCGTGCCGAGCGCGAACGGACCTATCAGGACCGGCTGCCGGACTTCGCCGTCGGCGTGCGCAACAACCGCCCGGATGAAGGTAAGTCGTCCTGGGACGTGATGTTCGAGGTGATGATCCCGCTGCAGCAGTCCAGCCGTCGCGCCAGGGAGCGCGAAGCCGAATACATGCTGATGGCGGCCGAGGCGCGACGGGAGGATGCCAAGGCGCGCGCATCCGGCGAACTTGGTATCGCCTGGTCGATGTACGCGCAGGGTCGCGAAACCTTGCGCCTGCTCGAACATACGCTGCTGCCGCAGGCTCAGGCCACCCGGGATGCAAGTCAGGCCGCGCTCAGCAGCGGCAAGGTTGACTTCGACAGCGTGATCGAAGCCGAGCGCCAGCTCATCGACATCCGGACTCAACGATTGAAGACAGAGCTCGACACGCGCCTGGCGCTGACAGAAATCAAGAAACTAACAGGGGATCTGAAGTGAGCTCAGCCGTTCGAATGACGGCGATCGCTGTGGGCGTGGCGATTGCCATAGGTGCGGGGTACGGGATTGCGCACCTGCAAAATACTGGAAATGCAGCTCCCATGATCAGCGAAAGCCAGGCGCAAAGCGTTAGCGCAGTCCCGGCCGATGGCGAACGCAAGATCCTCTACTACCGCAACCCGATGGGCTTGCCCGACACCTCGCCGGTGCCGAAGAAGGACTCGATGGGCATGGACTACATCCCCGTCTATGCCGACGACAAGCCGGACGACAGTGGCGCGGTGGTGGTGAGCCCGGCGCGCATCCAGACCCTGGGGGTGAAGACCGCAGAGGCCGAACTGCGCGCCGTGGATGCGGCGGTGCGCGCGAGCGGCCGGATCGAGCTCGACGAGCGCAGGCAGGTGGTGGTGGCACCGCGCTTCGAGGGCTGGATCGAGCGCCTGCATGTGAATGCGGTCGGCGATCCGGTGAAAAAGGGCCAGCCACTTTTCACCGCCTACAGCCCCGAGCTGCAATCCACCGGCGAGGAACTGCGCATTGCCGAGCGCCTGGCGAGCCAGAGTGAGTCGCAAGATCCAGTCGCGAGCGAATCCGCCCGCCGCCTGGCCGAGGCGACGCGTGCGCGCCTTCGCAACCTGCAGGTCGCCGGCCAGGCGGGGGCGCGCCAGGTGTTCCACGCCCCGGCGAGCGGCGTGGTGCTGGAGAAGGAGGCAATCGAAGGCGGACGCTTCATGCCGGGAGACGCACTGTTCCGCATCGCCGACCTGTCGAAAGTGTGGATCATTGCTGATGTGTATGAACAGGACCTCGCTCGCGTGCAGGTTGGTCAGACTGCGCAGGTGGCGCTCGAGGCCTATCCTGGTCGCAGCTTCGCGGCGCGGGTCGATTATCTCTATCCGACGTTGGACGCCGCGACGCGCAGCACCCGCGTGCGGCTGGCAATGGACAACACGGAAGGCCTGTTGCGCCCGGGCATGTTCGCCCAGATCGCGCTGGCGACAGGTGATGCCACTCCAAAGGTTACCGTGCCGACCTCGGCGATCATCGATGATGGCGAGCGCCGGGTCGTTCTCCTCGCCCTCGCTGAAGGCCGCTTCAAGCCGCAGGCAGTGAAGCTCGGCCAGCGCGGACGTGATGTGGTCGAGGTGCTCGACGGCGTGGCGGCGGGCGATCGCGTGGTGGTTTCGGCCAACTTCCTGATCGACTCGGAGAGCCAGCTCAAGGCGGCACTCTCCAACCTCGTCGAGCCCGATGCCGGCGAGCAGCCCCAAGCGAGCCCGACGCGTTACGAAGCGCAAGGGACGTTCGATGCCCTCGATGCCGAAGCCGGCAACGTGACGATGACGCATGGTGAGATCCCGGCCCTCCAGTGGCCTGCGATGACCATGGACTTCATGATTGCCGATCCGGCGCTGGTCAAGAGTATCGCCCCGGGCTCGCCGGTGCGTTTCGTCTTCGAGGCGGGTGAGCCAGGCGAGTACATCGTCACAGGCATCGAGCCGGTTGCAGGTGTTGCACCTTCACCTGCGGCGACCGCCGCCGGTCACGGGGGACACTGAAATGCATGCCCCCGTGACGGACACTTCGGGCCCCGTGCCGACCGATGCTGCAGCTGGACCGGCAGCACCCGGCCTGCTCGATCGCATCATCGACTGGTCCGCGCACAACGTCTTCCTGGTGCTGCTCGCCACGCTGTTCCTGATCGGCGGTGGCCTCTACGCGGTCAAGCACACCCCGCTCGACGCGTTGCCCGACCTGTCGGACGTGCAGGTGATCGTATACACCGACTACCCCGGCCAGGCGCCGCAGGTGGTGGAGGATCAGGTCACCTATCCGCTCACCACCTCGATGCTGGCGGTGCCGCGCGCGAAGGTGGTGCGCGGCTTCTCGATGTTCGGCGCGTCCTATGTGTATGTGATCTTCGAGGACGGCACCGACATCTACTGGGCGCGCTCGCGCGTGCTCGAGTACCTGAGCACCGCCGCCAGCCGCCTGCCGCAGGGCGTGGCGCCGCAGATTGGCCCGGACGCCACCGGCGTCGGCTGGGTCTATCAATATGCGGTGCTGGGCAAGGACATGAGCCTGGCCGACACCCGCAGCCTGCAGGACTGGTACGTGCGCTACCAGCTCACCAAGGCGCAGGGCGTGTCCGAGGTCGCGAGCCTGGGCGGCTTCGTGCGCGAGTACCAGGTCACCGTCGATCCGCTGCGCCTCGCGGGCTACGGCATCACCCTTGATCAGGTGACACAGGCGATCCGCGCCTCCAACCGCGACGTCGGCGGGCGGGTGGTGGAGCTCGCCGAGAAGGAATATATGGTGCGCGGTCGGGGCTACCTGCAAAGCGTGCAGGACATCGCCGATATCGTGCTCAAGGCCGAGCGCGGCACGCCGGTCCGCGTGGGCGACGTGGCCCGCGTCGAGCTGGTGCCGGCCGAGCGGCGCGGCATCGCCGAGCTGAACGGCGAGGGCGAGGTGGCCTCCGGCATCGTGATGGCCCGCTTCGGCCAGAACGCGCTCGATGTGATCGCCAACGTCAAGGCCAAGATTGCCGAGATCGCTCCCGGGCTGCCGGCAGGCGCGGAGATCGTGCCGGTGTACGACCGCTCCGAACTAATCGAGCGCGCGATCGGCAACCTGCAATGGACGCTGCTCGAGGAAAGCCTGATCGTCGCTGCCGTGTGCGTGATCTTCCTGCTCCATGTGAGGAGCGCGCTGGTGGCGATCATCACGCTGCCGCTGGGCATCCTGTTTGCCTTCATTGCCATGCGTTCGCTCGGCCTGGGCTCCAACATCATGAGCCTGGGCGGGATCGCGATCGCGATCGGGGCGATGGTGGACGCGGCGATCGTGATGATCGAGAACGCGCACAAGCACATCGAGCGCCTGCCCGCAGGGGCGACCCAGAAGGCGCGCGGCGCCGCGATCGTGCTGGCGTGCAAGGAGGTCGGGCCGGCGCTGTTCTTCTCGCTGCTGATCATCACCGTGTCCTTCCTGCCGGTGTTCGCGCTCGAAGGCCAGGAGGGCCGGCTGTTCTCGCCGCTCGCCTTCACCAAGACCTTCGCCATGGCCGGCGCCGCGCTGCTGTCGGTGACCCTGGTGCCGGTGCTGATGCTGTTCTTCGTGCGCGGGCGCATCCTGCCCGAGGCGAAGAACCCGGTGAACCGGCTGCTGATCTGGCTGTACCGGCCGATCATCAAGGGCGTGCTGCGCTTCAAGGTCCTCACGCTCGTGCTCGCCGTGCTGGCGATGGCTGCCACCATCGTGCCCGCGCGCCAGATCGGCTCGGAGTTCATGCCGACGCTCAACGAAGGCACGCTGTTCTACATGCCGGCGGCGCTGCCGGGCATGTCGGTGACCGAGGCCGGGCGCCTGCTTGCGACCACCAACCGCATCATCAAGGCCTTCCCCGAGGTCGAGTCGGTGTACGGCAAGGCCGGCCGCGCCAACACCGCCACCGATCCGGCGCCGCTCGAGATGTTCGAGACCGTCATCAACCTGAAGCCGCAGGACCAGTGGCGGCCGGGCATGACCACCGACAAGCTCATTGCCGAGATGGACGCCGCGCTCAAGTTCCCCGGCCTGGCCAACTCGTGGACGATGCCGATCAAGGCCCGCATCGACATGCTCAGCACCGGCATCCGCACGCCGGTGGGGGTCAAGGTCTTCGGCAAGGATCTGGAGACGCTGGAGAAGGTGGCGCAGGCGGTGGAGGCGGCGGTGCGCAAGGTGCCGGGCGCAAGCAGCGCCTACGCCGAGCGCGTGGCCGGCGGCTACTACGTGGACATCGTGCCGCGCCGCGACCAGCTCGCGCGCTACGGGCTCACCATCGGCATGGTGCAGGACGTGATCGCCACCGCGCTCGGCGGCGAGATGGTGACGACCACGGTCGAGGGCCTGGAGCGCTACGGCGTGTCGGTGCGCTACGCGCGCGGCCTGCGCGACGATCCGGCGCGGCTCGCGTCCGACGTCCTCGTGCCGACCATGAATGGGCCCATTCCGCTCGGCCAGCTCGCCGAGGTGAAGCTGACGCGCGGCGCCCCGGGCATCCGCACCGAGAACGCGCTGCTGGCGGCCTATGTGTATGTCGACACGCGCGAGGCCGACCTCGGCGCCTTCGTCAAGCGCGCGCAGCAGGCGGTGGCCGAAGAGGTCGAATTCCCGCAGGGCTACTACGCCACCTGGAGCGGCCAGTTCGAGAACATGGAGCGTGCCAAGGAGAAGATGAAGATCGTGGTGCCGGTCACGTTGGCGCTGATCTTCGTGCTGCTCTACCTCAACTTCCGGCGGCTGACCGAGACGCTGATCGTGATGCTGTCGGTGCCTTTCGCGCTGGTCGGTGGGGTGTGGCTGATGTGGTGGCTGGGCTACCAGATGAGCGTCGCCGTTGCGGTGGGTTTCATCGCCTTGGCTGGGGTGGCGGCGGAGACGGGCGTCATCATGCTGATCTACCTCGATCATGCATGGAAGGAGGTTCGTGAGCGCAGGCACGCCGAAGGCCGCGAGGCCGGGGTCGCCGATCTGTACGAGGCGATCATGGAAGGCGCAGTCGAGCGCGTGCGGCCGAAGATGATGACCGTGGTCGCGATCATGGCCGGCCTGTTGCCGATCATGTGGAGCACCGGTACCGGCGCCGAGGTGATGAGCCGCATCGCCGCGCCGATGGTGGGCGGCATGGTGTCCTCGACCGTGCTGACGCTGGCGGTGATTCCGGCGCTGTACGCGCTGGTCAAGCAGTGGGAGTTGCGCCGCAGCGCTAAGACAGCACCCGCGCAGGCACTGGTCACGGTGTCGAATTTGTAATGCACCGGTCAGCGCCGCGACAGCACCGGGGGCGTAGCCTGTTTCCAAGGCCCCGTTCCCGAGGCCGCCCCTGAACGTGACGAGGAGCATTGCGATGCTTGCCTGGCTGAAATCCCTCTGGCAATCCTTCAGGAATTGGTGTCGCGAGAACGAGCGAGCCCACCGGGATGCCCCGCTCTCGCCGTGCTGCTCGAAGCCGCCCGCAGCCGTTCGCCATTCGCCGACCCGCAAGGTATGAAGCCATGAACACAAAGCCTGCTCATGATCCTGGACTCCCTCGATCTGTCGCCTGGTATCGCTCCCCCGGCGTCATCGCCGGCCTGATGCTGGCGGCGATCGCACTGTTCTTCCTGTTGCGCGAACACTGGGCGCATGTGTCGGGCAATTGGGTGTATCTGATCCTGTTGCTGTGTCCCCTGATGCACCTGTTTGGCCATGGAGGACATCACGGCGGGCACCGCAGCAACGACACCGATTCGGAGAAGCGCTGAGATGTCGATGACAGGGGCGTGCCTTGGCCGTGGCGTCGTCATCGCGGCGCTTTCGGGCGTCTTGATTTCGAGCGCAGCGGCGCAAGGCTGGAAGATCCCGCAGCCCTCTCCGGGGCTGATGCCCAATCCGGCGCAAGGAAAGGGACTCTACGCACAGCACTGTGCCGCTTGCCATGGGACCGACCTCAAGGGCTCGGACAAGGGGCCGCCCATGCTCCATAAGGTCTACGAACCCAGTCATCACGCCGATATCGCCTTTCAGTTGGCGGTAGCGAACGGTGTGCGCGCCCACCACTGGCAGTTCGGCGACATGGCACCTGTTCCCGGCCTGACGTCGGACGAGGTCGCTCATGTCACGGCATTCATCCGTGGTGAACAGCGCAAGGTCGGCATTCGATAACAACAAACGCCGGGGAGAAGCATCATGACCCACGAACATTCGCAGGGTGGCCATTCCGGCCACACTCATCGCCACGATCATGCATCGACAGGCAATGACACCGATCCGGTCTGCGGCATGACGGTAAAGCCCGACTCTCCGTATCGGGTCATTCACGCCGGACACGAATACCGGTTCTGCAGTGCGAAGTGCCAAGGCAAGTTCGAGACTGATCCGGCGCGGTATCTGGCACCGGAGACAAGTCAGCCTTCAACGGAACCCGCACCGGTGCCCGGCACGGAGTACACCTGCCCGATGCATCCGGAGATCCGCCAGATTGGACCGGGCACCTGCCCGAAATGCGGTATGACACTCGAGCCGGTGATGCCGGGTCTTGAGGATGAGGACAATCCCGAGCTCGTCGATTTCCGCCGCCGCTTCTGGTGGACGCTGCCGCTGACGGTGATCGTCACCGCGATCGCCATGTCCGGTGGCGTCTTCGATCCGATGCTGGGTGCGGCGCGCCCCTGGGTCGAGCTGGCCCTGGCGACACCGGTCGTGCTCTGGTCCGGTTGGCCGTTCTTCGTGCGCTGCGCGCAGTCGATCGGCAACCGCAGCCCGAACATGTGGACGCTGATTGGACTGGGAGTTGGGGCGGCCTATCTATATAGCGTCGTCGCTACGGTTGCGCCCGAAGTGTTTCCGGCCTCTTTCCGCATGGGCGAACACGTGGCGGTGTATTTCGAGGCAGCAGCGGTGATCATCTCGCTGACGCTGCTCGGCCAGGTGCTGGAGCTGAAGGCGCGATCGGAGACCGGCGCCGCGATCAAGGCGCTGCTCGGCCTCGCGCCCAAGACCGCGCGGCGCATTCGCGCGGATGGCACCGAAGAGGATATCCCGCTGACCCACGTCCATCCTGGCGACCGGCTGCGTATTCGTCCGGGCGAAAAGGTGCCGGTCGACGGTTCCGTTGCCGAAGGCGAAAGCGCGGTCGATGAATCGATGCTGACCGGCGAGCCGATCCCCGTGACCAAGCGCCCCGGCGACAAGGTGATCGGCGCCACGCTCAACACCAGCGGGGCGCTGGTCATGGTCGCAGAGAAGATCGGCGCACAGACCATGCTCTCTCAGATCGTGCAGATGGTCGCGCAGGCCCAGCGCTCGCGCGCGCCGATGCAACGCCTGGCGGATGTCGTCGCGGGCTGGTTCGTCATCGTCGTCGTGCTCATCGCCCTCACCACGTTCGTGGTGTGGGGACTCTTCGGACCCCAGCCGAGCTGGGCCTACGGCCTCATCAACGCGGTGGCGGTGCTGATCATCGCCTGCCCCTGTGCGCTCGGCCTGGCCACGCCGATGTCGGTGATGGTCGCGACCGGCAAGGCCGCCACCCAGGGCGTGCTGTTTCGCGATGCGGCGGCGATCGAGTCGCTGTGCAAGGTCGACACCCTGATCGTGGACAAGACCGGCACGCTGACCGAAGGGCGCCCCGCATTCCATCGTGTGGTGGCGGTGCCGGGCGTTACGGAGGCCAACGTGCTTCGCATCGCAGCCAGCCTCGATCAGGGCAGCGAGCACCCACTCGCCCAGGCCATCGTGACCGAGGCCCGCGAGCGCGGTCTCGCGCTCAGCACACCGGAGACATTCGAGTCCTCTTCCGGCATCGGCGTGCGCGGCACGGTCGATGGCCAACGCGTGGTTCTGGGGAACACCGCCCTGATGGAGGATGAGCGGATCGATTGGCGCGTGCTCGCGGAGCGCGCCGAGGCGCTGCGCCTGGAGGGTGCAAGCGTGATGTACCTCGCCGCAGACGGCGTGCTCGTCGGCCTCATCGCCGTTGCCGATCCGATCAAGGCTTCGACCCCGGAAGCGCTCGATGCGCTGCGGGCGAGCGGGCTCAGGATCATCATGGCCACGGGTGACGGCCTCACCACGGCGCGCGCGGTCGGCGCCCGCCTGGGCATCGACGAGGTCTATGGCGAAGTGAAGCCCGCCGACAAGCATGAGCTCGTCGGCAAACTTCAGGCCGAGTGTCGGATTGTCGCAATGGCCGGCGACGGCATCAACGACGCGCCGGCGCTCGCGCGCGCGAATGTGGGTATCGCGATGGGCACGGGGACCGACGTCGCGATGAACAGTGCCCATCTGACTCTGGTCAAGGGTGATCTTCGGGGCATCGCCACCGCACGCAGCATCTCAGTCGCCACCGTGCGCAACATGCACCAGAACCTCGTGTTCGCCTTCCTGTACAACGCAGCGGGTGTTCCGATCGCGGCCGGGGTGCTCTATCCTGCGTTCGGACTGCTTCTTTCACCGCTGATTGCCGCCCTGGCGATGAGCTTCAGCTCGGCATCGGTGGTGGGGAACGCGTTGCGCCTCGGGCGGAAAAGCATCTGATCGTCCTCAGTTTGTCCGCACGGATAGCTGGGTAGTTTTAGACGCGCGCCGACCGATGAACAAGGACAGCCGTGTCCGCTATGAGTGGGTGAGCGCCGGTAGCCCGGTGAGCTTCGACACCATGGCGACCCCTGCGACGCGCCGAAGAACTTCTATCATAGCTACGGCAAGGGGCGTAACGAGCTCGGTAACCAGGGCGAACTGGTTGCCGCGTTCGACGGCATGCACGGCTGGTTCTGGCGCAACCGCTCCGGCTACGCGGTCACGGTGACGCTCAAGACCCAAGGCGATTACACCAAGATCGAGCGCGTGCTTTAAGCGCAGCGCCCCCATCCCGACGGGGTGGGGGCGTTTTCGATCATTCGCTCCCGGGGGAGATTGGTAACACCGGTCTGGCAAGGGCAATGAACAACATCTACGTGATCCATGCGCTGCTCGCGGCCGCCTTGTTCGGTGCGAGCACCCCGTTTGCCAAGTTGCTGGTCGGCGAGATGTCGCCTTGGCTGCTGGCCGGGCTGCTCTACTTTGGCAGCGGGCTCGGGCTCGCTGTGGCTCGCCTGATCCGCGATCGCTGCTGGACGCCCTCCGGCCTGGCCGAGGGTGAATGGCGGTGGCTGCTGGGGGCAATCTTCTTCGGCGGCGTGCTCGGCCCGCTCGCGCTCATGTTCGGCCTCACACGCACCAACGGTTCGACTGCGTCGCTGTTGCTCAACCTCGAAGCGGTGTTGACCGCCGTAGTCGCGTGGGTCGTGTTCCGGGAGAACGCCGACCGCCGCATCGTGCTCGGCATGCTCGCGATCGTGGCCGGCGGAGTCGTGCTGTCCTGGTCGGGTGGCGAAGGGGGCGTGAACGAATGGATCGGTCCGCTCGCCATCGCCGCCGGCTGCCTGTGCTGGGCGATCGACAACAACCTCACGCAGCGCGTGTCGGCCTCGGATGCGCTCTTCATCGCGGGCACGAAAGGTGCGGTGGCGGGCACGGTCAACGTTGGGCTGGCGTTTGCGCTCGGTGCGAGCCTGCCGGACCGCACGGTCTTGCTCGGCACCCTGGTCGTCGGGTTGTTCGGCTATGGCATCAGCCTGGTGCTCTTTGTGCTTGCGCTGCGCGGACTGGGGACGGCGCGCACCGGCGCCTACTTCTCGACCGCGCCCTTTATCGGTGCGGCCGTGTCGCTAGTCCTGCTCGGCGAATCGACCTCGATCGCATTCTGGATTGCGGCAGTCCTGATGGGCTGGGGGGTGTGGCTACACCTCACCGAGTACCACGAGCACGAGCACACACATGAGCCGATGGAGCATAGCCATCGGCACACCCATGACGAACACCACCAACACGAACACAACTTCGCCTGGAACAGTGACGAGCCACATGAGCATTGGCACCGCCACGAGGGGCTGGTCCACAAGCACCCGCACTTTCCAGATATCCACCATCGGCATTCACATTGATTGAACGAAGCACCAATTTCGCGTCCCCCAGCATGTCATGCGAGGTGACGGCTTCACTCGGTTACTTGCCGTTCGCACCGCGAAGTGCCCGACGGCTGGATTGGGTCGGTACTTCCAGTTGGCAGAATGGGGAAGCTGCCGTTCGCCCTCGCCTGACGCTCGAACGGCAGGTGACCAGCACATTGCTGCCTGACTGCGCCATCGAGCCACCGGCAGCTGAGGCCGAGTTGCTTCCGTTGGCCATCCGGCAAATTTCGGAGTTATGCGATCTCTTGAGCATCCTTGCTCCAGGCATATCGACGACCGGTCATTGTCGATCCGAGACCTCCAGCCGCCTCCTATACCGGGACGCGGCGAACTGACTGCCACCGTCTTCAACCGACCGGGCAAGGACGGCCGGGAGAGTGAGACAGACCCTGCTGGTATTACTCGCGCTGCACTCGCGGATCTCCGACTGCCGGACTCACAGGGTAGGCGTCCATCGTGCCGACGGCGTCACGCAACATCAGCGTGTCGCCGTCGGGGATCTCGTGAAGGAAAAGTTCGCAGCTGACGACGCCTATGCGCGGGCGATGACCGACTTTTTCTCTCGCGGTCCGTATTTACAGGCGAAATCCCGGGAAGACGGACGAGCCTGGCCTTCACGTCACGCACTGTATGACCGCAAGGCGTTGCGGTGAGCCTCGTCCTCGTCGGTGCCAACACGCTGGCCTGAGCCAGAGGAGCCTGAACCATCGTTGCCGTTCATGGCCAAAGAGCAAAACGCGGCCTGCGGCTGGACTCGAAGCGCATTGAACCGCAAGTCCGGCAGGGCTCCACAAGCCGCCGGTCAAGGAGGAGTTCGATATGCAGGAAGTACGAGCGATCCGGCCAGACCGTGAAGTCCTGACGCGTCAGCGACTCCCGTATTTCGTTGGTATTTCTGGAGAGACGGTCGGGGCAAGCGGAATGAGCATGCATCTGGTGACGATCCCGCCTGGGGCGAAGTCAGAGCCGCACTACCATGTCGGCTACGAAACCGGAATCTATGTGCTGGAAGGAAAGGTTCTGACGCGCTGGGGCGCGAAGCTGGAGAATGAGGTTATCAGCGAGGCAGGGGAGTTTCTGTTCATCCCGGCAGGCGTTCCCCACGAAGCGATCAATCTGAGCACCACGGAAGCGGCCCGCGCCGTGGTCGCGCGCAATCATCCGGCAGAGCAGGACCAGGTACGGCCCTATGTTGCCGAGTAGTTGCCGCTGCGAAGTCCGCGCGCGGACTGCCGTGGTGCGGTCACGACGTGCGCTACCGGGGCTGGAGTTCCTGCGACTCGATGCGTGCGAACAGCGTGTCGTAGGCTTCGATCAGGTGGGTGCGTTCGGACTCGTTGTCCTGCCATCTGCCCTCGAGCGCCACTGACAGGGCCTCGCGTTCGATTTCCGGGCGGGACGACAGGTCGAGCGCTTCGCCGTTGATCACCTGATTGATGTTGGCTCGCGCGTTCTGGGCGAGCGAAACCCGGCTCATGAGCGCCGTCATGGTGTCGGCACCGTCGGCGATCGTGCTGGCGAGGCGCTCGATCTGCGATGCGGCACTGGCTGAGCGGCTCAATTCGTCACCAAAGGCATCTGCGGTGCTGCGGGCCCCGGCAACGGCCTCGCCGAGGCCTTCCATGCGGCTGCTGACGGCGTCCATCGCTTGCGATACGGCCGAAATCGCGGTGGTGATTTCGTTCGCCGCGCGCTGCGACTGGTCGGCCAGCTTGCGGACCTCGTCGGCGACCACCGCGAAACCGCGGCCGGCTTCGCCGGCGCGGGCGGCCTCGATCGCGGCGTTGAGCGCGAGCAGATTGGTCTGCTTGGCGATCTCGTCGACCTGCCCCGACAGCGCACGGATGGCCGCCGTCTTCTGGTCGAGATCGGACAGCGAAGCGGCGCTCTCACGCGCGGACTCATGCGCGCTGCCGAGCGAGCTCGACATTGCATTGGCGGAGGAGGACATGCGGGTCGCGGTTTCGAAGAAATCCTGTGCCAGCGTGCGCACCTCCGAGGCGTCGTCATCGACCTGCGCCAGGGCGTGGTTGACGCGGTCGATGGCATTGGAAAGCCCGCGTTCCGAGCGCATGAAGATGCGTGACAGCAGGGCTTCGCGGACGATGGACTGTCGCGCCTGGTTGAGTCGCTCGAGCAGAGTCTGCATGCGCTCGAGCACGATCCGGAAGGTGCCGTGCAGCCCCGAGGTCTGCAGGCGGCGCCAGTCATGCCCTTCTGCCGACGCTTCCATCGCGCCCAGCATCTCGCGGAACGCCGCCTCGGTCTGGTCCAGCGACGAATTGAGGTGGCGGCGGATCTGCTCGAGGCGCGGATCGGCATAGGCGCGCGGCAGGCGCTCGACCAGCCGTCCGTCGCTGAAGGCGGTGAGCAGCCGGTCGAGGTCGGTCAGCGGGGCGGTCGTCGTGCGTGCCGGCCAGAGCAGGACGGCGATCGCACCGAGCAGTGCGGGCAAGGCATGCAGCGGACCGAAGAACGCACCGCCTGCGCCGAGCAGCACGAGCCCGCAAGCGATCCAGCGTTGGCGCTCAGAGCGCGAAAACAAGCTGTTCATAGCTCATCCTCGATTGTTGGAGCAGGTCCGTCAGGACCTTCGTACCCGCACCGATCGCGTCGCGGGTGCCGGCCGCGCGTTCCGCGTCCAGCATCTGGCGATACACCGGCTCGATCTTGGCCAGGGCGTCGCGTCGCGGGCAGCGCCGCACCGAGTAGTAGCCGACGATCTCGCCTCGCGGGCCGAAATCCGGGGTGATGTGGGTGAACACCCAGTAGAAGCCGCCGTCCTTCGACATGTTCTTTACGTAGGCGAAGAACCCGTGGCCGGCCTGGATGGTGTCCCAGGCAAGCTTGAACGCCGCACGCGGCATGTCCGGATGGCGGATGATGTTGTGCTGGCTGCCGAGCAGTTCGTGTTCGGTGTAGCCGGAGAACTCGATGAAGATCTCGTTGCCGTAGGTGATCCGGCCCTTGAGGTCGGTCTTGCTGACGATGAAATCGTCCTCGCGCATGATGCGCTCGTTGCGGGTAGGCGTAATCGCCCTGTTTTTCATTGGAGCGTCTCCACGGGGCCAGGCGGGGGCGATCCTGGTCGCCCGCAATTCGCGCGTGCGCTGCATGCGCGGTGCATATATTGAATATTTGATGATTTAACGGCAGATTCGGGAAAAACTTTAGGCGCGAGCGGCAGGCGGGGATCGAATAGAATTCCGATCCATGACGTACCCACCCCTTTCCCTGGAAAACAAGGCGCAGAGCAGACTCATGGAACGGAACAGGCTGTCCCGAGGCGGGCTGATGTGGTTGGGCGCGATGCTGGGTGCGCTGATGGCGACGCCGGGCGTGAGCGCCGCGGAGGGAATCCGGCCCGGGCTGTGGGAGTTTCGCTCGACCCACCTGAGCGTGGGCGGCCTGCCCGACCTTTCGTCACAGATGGGCATGCTGCAGCAGCAGTTGCAGCTGCTGCCGCCGGACGTGCGCGCGAAGGTCGAAGCGCAGATGGCACAGCGCGGTGTGCGTCTGGGGCAGGACGGCACCGTGCGCAGTTGCATCACGCCGGCGCAGGCGCGTAGCGACACCATCTACTCGGGCAAGGTCGAAGGAAACTGCACGCTCACCGATGTGCGCAAGTCGGGCAACACGGTGACGGGACGCCTGAACTGCACCGATCCGCAGGCCGCCGGTGATTTCCGTGCCCGGGTGGACAGCCCGGAGCGTTTCGCGACCCGCGTCATGCTCAAGTCGCCGCGCGGCGACCTCGATCTCGAGACCGACGCACGCTGGGTTGCAGCCCGCTGCGACGCGGATTTGGGGCGCTGAGCCTTGACGGAGATTCCGCATTGACCCGCTGATCGTCGATAATTCCGCCTTATGGGCTGAGCCCCGCTGCCCGTACGGAGGGGCGGCGAAGCGGGCTGTCAGCTTCATTCCAAAGCACCTTGGCAGAGACCCGGACGACGGTGGAAACCGGCCGTCTCGGACGTTCCGACGGATCGCGCACGCATGACTAATCCAGCTGTCCCCGCTTCAGCAGACAGGGTCGCGGGCGCGCCTCGCCGCCCGTGGCGGCGCTTCGTGCTGCCGCTGCTCGCGCTGTCAGTGCTGATCGGCGTGCTCGGCACGGTGGGCTACCGCTATCTCGCCGAGGAGATCCGCCGCGAGACGCATCGGACGCTGGCCGTGATCGCCGAGCAGAAGCGCCAGCACATCGAGGACTGGCTGGGCAAGGCGCACGTCGATGCCGAGTTGTACTTTTCCGGCCATTCACAGCTCGACAGCCTGTTCGCTGGCTGGCTGGACAGCGGGCGACGCGACCCGGTGGCCTTCGCACGGATGCAGGCGCTGATGCGGGACGCCCAGCGCGCGCGGGGCTGGGAGGGCGTGGCGGTGATCGACGCCGACGGGCAGCCCGCCTTCGTCATCGGCGATGCGGACAGCGGCGCCCATGCCGAGTTGATCCGCAAGGTGCTGCACGAGCGGCGCGTAGCCCTGGTCGACCTGTACCTGAATGCGCGTGGCGAGGCGCGCTTTGGCGTGCTGGCGCCGATCGGCGAGGCCGGCCGTGCACCGCGCGGCGTGGCCTACCTGACCTGGCGTGCGGATGCGGTGCTGTTCCCGATGGTGGAGTCCTGGCCCGTCCCGACGCGCACCGCGGAAACCTATCTCGTGCGGCGCGACGGCAGCGGCGTCCGCTTCCTCACGCCGCTGCGTCATCAGCGCGATGCGGCCCTCGTGCTGACCCTGCCGCTCGCTTCGCCCAACCTGCCTGCGGCGCGCGCCGCGCAGGGCGAGGCCGGCATCCTCTCCGGCGGGCGGGACTATCGCGGTGTGCCGGTGCTGGCCTACGCGTCGCCCATCGGCGGGACGCCCTGGCTGATGCTCGCCGAGATCGACGAGCGCGAGGCCTATGCGCGCGTGCGCCTGATGACCTGGGTGACGGCGCTGGTCATGGGGTTGTTGCTGTTGCTGGTGTATTCGGCCGGCTTCCTGTTGTGGCGGCGCGACCTGCAGCGGCAGGAGGTGGTTGCGCTGCGTGCCCAGCGTGCCGCGGAGGCACGGTTCCGCGTGATCTTCGAGCAGGCGCCGGTCGGCGTCGTGCTGGTCGACTCCGGCAGCGGGGTGATCACCGAGGTGAATCAGCGCTTCGCCGACATCGTCGGCCGCAGCCCGGCACAACTGGTCGGGCTCGACCCGCGCGCCATCACCCACCCCGAGGACGTGGCCGAGAGCGCGGACAACCTGCATCGGCTGTCGGCGGGCGAGATTCCGGGCTACCGCGTCAACAAGCGCTACCTGCGGCCCGATGGCTCGGTGGTGTGGGTCAGCCTGAGCTTTGCGCCGGTGCAGGTCGAGAGCGAGGAGGCGCCGCGCTACCTCGGCATGGTCGAGGACATCACCGCGCGCAAGGCGATGGAGGAGCGCCTGCAGGTCAGCGAGGCGCGCCACCGCCAACTGGCGGACGAGGCCGCCGCCGCCAACGCGGCCAAGAGCGAGTTCCTCGCCCACATGAGCCACGAGATCCGCACGCCGATGAACGCCGTCCTCGGCCTGGCCCAGGTGCTGGCACGCGAGAACCTCTCCGCCGGCCAGCGCGACATGGTCGAGCGCATCCGCAATGCCGGCCAGTCGCTGATGGCGATCCTCAACGACGTGCTCGACCTGTCGAAGATCGAGGCCGGGCAGCTGCGCATCGAGCCGCGCCCCTTCGATCTCGCCGCCTTGCTGGCGAACGTCGACAGCCTGATGGGGCAGGTGGCGCGCAGCAAGGGGCTGGCCCTGCGCGTGCAGATGCCCGAGCCGCCGCCCGGCCTGCTGCTGGGCGACGGCCTGCGGCTGGAGCAGGTGCTGTTCAACCTGGTGGGCAATGCGATCAAGTTCACGGAACGCGGCGAAGTGGCGGTGCGCGTGCGCAGCCTCGAGACGCGCGAGGCCGAACTGCGACTGCGCGTCGAGGTGCGCGATACCGGTATCGGCATCGCGCCCGAGGCGCTCGGCCGGCTGTTCTCTCCCTTCACCCAGGCCGATGCCGGCATCGGCCGCCGTTTCGGCGGCACCGGTCTCGGTCTGTCGATCTGCAAGCGTCTGGTCGAGCTGATGGGCGGCAGTATCGGTGCCGACAGTCAGCCGGGCCTCGGCAGCACCTTCTGGTTCGAGCTGCCGTTGCAGCGCGCCGCGGCCGACCAGTCCGTGTTACCTCGCACCGCGCCGGCAGCGACCTCGGGCCCGCGCCTGGCGGGCGCGCATGTGCTGGTGGTGGACGACAGCGCGATGAACCGCGATCTGGTCGAACGCGCGCTGGCGCTGGAGGGGGCGAGCACGACGCTGGCGGCCGACGGGCAGCAGGCGCTGCAATTGCTGAAGACCCGCCCCGATGGCTTCGATGCGGTGCTGATGGACGTGCAGATGCCGGTGATGGACGGCCTGAGCGCGATGCGTGCGATTCGCGGCGAACTGGGCATCGTCGGCCTGCCGATCATCGCCTTCACCGCCGGGGTGCGCGACGACCAGCAGGCGGCGGCGCGCGAGGCGGGCGCCAACGACGTGCTGCCCAAGCCGATGGATCTCGAGGAGATGGCACAACTGCTGGTGCGCTGGATCGGTCCGCGTGGGCAAGGGGATACGCCGCGTCCGGCCCTGTCCGCGGGCGCGGCGAGCGTCCTCGGCGCGGGCCCGGCATCCGCAGCCGATGCCTTCCCCGACATTCCCGGCATCGACCGCGAACGCGCGATCCAGCGCGTCGGCGGCGACCTCGGGATGTTCGTCGGCCTGCTCGAGTTCTTCATCGAGGACAATGCCGATGCCGCCGCCCAGGCCCGCCGCGAACTCGCCGAAGGCCGGCGCGAGGATGCCGCGCGGCGCATGCACACCCTGCGCAGCAACGCCGGCTTCATCTGCGCGATGGAGCTGATGGAGGAGGCCGGCGCGCTGGAGGCGGCGATCGAGAACGACGAACCCGACGTCGATGCACGCCTTGCGGTCGTGGGCGAGCGCATCGAGCGGCTGATCGGGGCCAGCGCGCCGTGGCGCTGAAGGCCTAGTGTTCGCTGTAGTCCGCGTCGCAGCCGTCGCCGGCCGCGATCCAGCGCCGCACCAGCCGCCTCGCCCACGCCGCCGGTAGCCAGCGCAGGTGGTGCTCGGGGTGGGCGAGGGCGCCGCATACGTAGCGCGCCTGCTCTGCGTTCCACGTCAGGGCGCTGCAGGCGCCACGCAGGCGGCGGGACAACAGCACGCCCAGCGGGCAGGGTTCGGCCGCGCAGCACACGCCGCAGCCGTTGCACGGCGCGCCCGTCGCGGGCTTGGGCGGTGCGGCGGTGTGCAGGTGGATCACCTGGTAGCGGGCGGAGGCGGTCATCGTGGCGGAACGGATTCGGGTCGCGGGGCCGGGCGCGCGTGCGAGGACGTGGCCGGCGCATTAACATAGCCGACTTCCGCCGCCGAAACTGCCCCGACCCCACCCCGATGCTGCTCGATACCTGGATTTCCTTCTTCGTCGCCTGCTGGATCATCAGCCTGAGCCCGGGCGCCGGCGCGATCGCGTCGATGTCCTCGGGGCTGAACTACGGTTTTCGCCGCGGCTACTGGAACGCCATCGGGCTGCAGCTTGCGCTGGCGCTGCAGATCGGCATCGTCGCTACCGGGTTGGGGGCGGTGCTGGCCACGTCCGAGCTGGCGTTCTCGGTCATCAAGTGGTTCGGCGTGGCGTACCTGGTCTACCTTGGCTGGAAGCAGTGGGTGGCGCCGCCCGCGGCGATGGCGGTCGAGTCGGGCGATGCCGCGCACGGCCGGCCGTGGCCGCTGGTGATGCGGGGCTTCGTCGTCAATGCCAGCAACCCGAAGGCGATCGTGTTCATCCTCGCGGTGCTGCCGCAGTTCCTCGATCCGGCGCGCCCGCTGCTTGCGCAATACTTGATCCTCGCGGCCACCATGATCGCCGTCGACCTGATCGTGATGGCCGGCTACACCGGCCTGGCGGCGCGCGTGCTGCGCCTGCTGCGCGCGCCGCATCAGCAGCGCCTGCTCAACCGGACCTTCGGTGGCCTGTTCGCCGCGGCGGCGCTGCTGCTGGCCACCGTCCGGCGTGCCGGCCACGCCACGCCGGGCGCCTAGCCGCCGAGTGGGGCGCGGTCGATTGCCGACAGCGCGGGATTGACGTCGAACAGCTTGACATTGACCTGCGGCACGCCGAAGCCCAGCAGGCGGGCGCGGTGCATCTGCAGATAGGCCTCGGCGCTGGCGCGGTCGGCGAACAGGTAGATGCCGCCGGCCTCGCTGGCGTCGCGGTTCTCGGTCCAGATCTTCCATAGTAGACCGGGTTCCTGCGCGATCGATTCGGCCAGGCCGCGCATGGCCTGCGCCATGTCCTCGCCCCACGGACCGGAATACGGAAAGTCGACTTGAAGCAGTACTGCCATGTGCGTTCTCCTGGGTGATGTATGGCTGCGGCGCGGAACGGTCGGATCAGCCGGCGGCGTCCGCATCCGCGTCGGGCGCCGGGGCGGCAACTGAGCGCGTGTCGCACTGCGGCTCGCCGGCAAAGAAGCGCTCGCCCAGTTCCTCCAGCCCCAGCGTCTGCAGCAGCTCGCGCAGGCGCGCGGACGGGCGGTTGCGCGGCAGGCCCCGGTCGCTCGCGATGATGAGTTCGTTCTTCATCGAGTGCTCCCAGCCCACCAGTTCGGTGACGTTGACCTGGTAGCCGTGCGATTCGAGCTGCAGGCAGCGCAACACGTTGGTGACGTGGCTGCCGAACTCGCGCGTGTGGATGGGGTGGCGCCACAGTTCGGTGAGGCTGTTCTTCAGCTGGCGCTGCTTGTTCTTGCGCAGTACCGCGGCGACTTCGGCCTGGCAGCAGGGCACGAGCACGATGAAGCGCGCGCGCTTTTCCAGCGCGAAGCGGATCGCGTCGTCGGTGGCGGTGTTGCAGGCATGCAGCGCGGTGACGACGTCGATGCGCTCGGGCAGGCGCTCGGAGCGGATCGACTCGGCCACCGTCAGGTTGTGGAAGCGCATGCCGGCCGAGAAGCCGAGCTTGTCGGCCAGGCGGCGCGAGCTCATCACCAGTTCGTCGCGCGTCTCGATGCCGTGGATGCGGCCGCCGGGGGCGTGCTGCTTGAAGAACAGGTCGTACAGGATGAAGCCGAGGTAGGACTTGCCCGCGCCGTGGTCCACCAGCTGGATGTCCGGCCGTTCGGCCAGCGCCTCGGCCAGCAGCGGCTCGATGAACTGGTAGAGGTGATAGACCTGCTTCAGCTTGCGCCGGCTGTCCTGATTGAGCTTGCCGTCGCGCGTCAGGATGTGGAGCTGCTTGAGCAGTTCGATCGACTGTTCGGGACGGATGTCGGGGTGCTGGGCGGTCATGGGTGCAGGGGGACGATGGCTGGGCGTGCGGAAGTGGGCGCCAATGTACTCCCGCACCGCGCGTGGACCAAGTGCGGCCTTCCCGGGGTGCGATCGCGGCTTCAGCTTGCCGGCCGTCCCCGCCGGTAGCTGCCGGGTGGCGTGCCGGTCCATTGTTTGAAGGCGCGGTTGAAGGCGGCCGGATCGTCGAAACCGAGGTCGGCGCCGATGCTCGCGATCGGTTCGTCGGTGCGCGAGATGCGGGCGATCGCCACGTCGCGCCGCAGGGCGTCCTTGACCGCCTGGAAGTGCGTGCCCTCGGCGTCGAGCCGGCGCGCGAGCGTGCGTGGCGAGATGTGCAGCGCGCGCGCGGTGTCCTCCACCGTCTGCGGCCGGCCCAGGCCGGCTTCCAGCAGGTCGCGCACGCGGTGGGTGAACAGGCGCTCGCTGACCGAGACGTGGATCCAGTCCATCGGCGCCTTGCGCAGGAAGGCCGACAGCGAGGCCTTGTCCTGGCGGATCGGCGCGTCCATGAACGCCGGCTCGATGCAGAGCGCGGTCCGCGCCTGATCGAAGCGCGCCGGTCCGGCGTACATGTTGATGTATTCGCCGGCATGCGCCGGGGCGGGGTAGCCCAGGTCCACCCGCGCGAACAGCAGCTTGCGCTCGATCATCCACGAGGCGATGCCCTGCACCAGCATCAGCATCAGCTCGAGGATCAGCATGCGGTGGCGGCCGAGGTCGGCGCGCTCGACCAGCGTGATGCGCGTCAGGCCGTCCTCTTCGTCCATCGTGTAGTGAAGGTCGTCCAGCACCAGACGAAAGAACCAGCAGAACCGATGCAGCGCGACGCGCAGGTTGGCGGCATCGAGCATGCCGAGGCACAGGAACTTGAGCGTGCCTGCGCGCAGGGGGCGCGAGAACATGCCCGGCGTCTCGTCGTCGAGCTCGATGGCGAGCGTGCGGTAGAACAGCGCGAACTGCTCCACCGTGACCCGGGCCGACTCCTGTTCAAGCAGTGCCGGGGCGATGCCGGCGCGACCGACGCAGTCGAGCGCCAGCGGCCGGTGTTCCCCGAGGCGGTCGAGGAGCTGGCCGATCATGCGGATCGGTACGGTGACGGCAGGGGCATTCAGGCGTTCGGTCATGGTGGTTGCGATGCTGCGGTGCATCGTCGGGATGTCTCGATCATGTGGCAGGAAATGTCAATCGATCGGCCGGATCTGCCATCCACAACTCGGCCCGTACTGCCTAGTATGGCCTGCAAATAGCGGCAGAAAAAAGATTAATGCCCGCGCCGGCGCTTCGCGATCCCCGATGGGATCGCGTTCGCTGGCAATTAAAGCACAGCACGCACAGGCCGCCCGGGAAGAGGCGGCTGGCAGGAGGAGACAAGGTGCATCCAGGCAAGGCCAGTCCGATCCTCGAGGTCGAGGGGCTCACGTTGTCGTTCGGCGGTATCAAGGCGCTGACAGACGTGGGCTTCGAAGTCGCTCCGGGGTCCATCACCACCGTCATCGGTCCGAACGGCGCGGGCAAGACCTCGCTGTTCAACACGATCTCCGGTTTCTACAAACCCTCGACGGGGCGTATCCGCTTCCAGGGCGAGGACATCACCGCCACGCGGCCGCCCGAGCGCGCCAGGCTGGGCCTCGCGCGCAGCTTCCAGAACATCGCGCTGTTCCGCGGCATGACCGTGCTCGACAACATCAAGCTCGGCCGCCATGCCCACCTGCGCACCAACGTGCTCGACGCGCTGTTCTACTTCGGCCGCGCCCGGCACGAGGAAATGAAGCTGCGCCAGGAGGTCGAGGAACGCATCATCGACTTCCTCGAGATCGACCACATCCGCCACATGCCGGTCTCGGTCCTGTCCTACGGCCTGCAGAAGCGGGTGGAGATGGCGCGCGCGCTGGCGATGCGACCCAAGGTGCTGATGCTGGACGAGCCGGTCGCCGGCATGAACCGCGAGGAGACCGAGGACATGGCGCGCTTCATCCTCGACGTGCGCGAGGAGTGGGGCGTGACCGTGCTGATGGTGGAGCACGACATGGGCATGGTCATGGACCTGTCCGACCACGTGGTGGTGCTCAACTTCGGCCAGGTCATCGCCGACGGAACGCCGGCCGAGGTGCAGGCCAACCCTGAGGTGATCAAGGCCTACCTGGGTTCGGGCGATGTCTCGGAGTTGCGCCAGCGCCTTCATCAACCGCTTGCAGTGGGGGCCTGAGATGGACTTCGACTGGCTTTTCCTGGCCGAGATCGTGCTGGCCGGCCTTGGCGCCGGCGGCCTGTACGCACTGACTGGCCTCGCTTTCGTGATGATCTACAAGGCCACGCGGGTGGTGAACCTGGCCATCGGCGAGATGCTGATGATCGGCGCCTACCTGTGCTTCGGCCTCGCCACGGCGATGAACATGCCGATGTGGCTGGCGATCCTGGTTGCGGTGATCGGCAGCGGGGTGGCGGGCGCGACGCTCGAGCGGGTGGCGATCCGGCCGATGCTGGGCGAGTCGCCGATCTCGGTGTTCATGGTGACCGTGGGCCTGGCATCCATCCTGGTCGGCGTGGTCGAGCTGATCTGGACCTCCGAGCCGCGCCGCCTGCCGGAGTTCATGCCCAGCGCGCCAGTGATGATCGGCGAGGCCTTCGTGCCGCCCAAGGTGTTCTACGGCTTCCTCGTCGCGGCGGTGTTGATCGGCGTGGCCCTGGCGGTGTTCCGCTTCTGGCGCGGTGGCGTGGCGCTGCGGGCGACGGCATCGGACCAGCAGGCGGCCTACTCGATGGGCATCAACGTGCCCAAGGTGTTCTCGCTGTCCTGGACCGTGGCGGCAATGATCGCGGCGATCGCCGGCGTCATCGTCGGCGCGGTGGGCGGCATCTCCTCGACCATGGGGGTGTTCGGCCTGTCGGTGCTGGTGGTGGTGATCGTCGGTGGCCTGGACAGCGTGCTCGGCGCGCTGGTCGCCGGCCTCTTCATCGGCGTCGTCGAGTCGCTCGCCGGTGGCTTCCTCGGCGGCGAATTCAAGCTGCTGGCCACCTTCATGATCCTGATCGTCGTGCTGCTGGTCCGTCCCTACGGTCTGTTCGGCACCCACGAAATCGAGAGGTTGTAATGCGCATCGGAACCGCACGCTCCAGCTACCGCCACGACGAGTCGCTGTTCGACAGCCGCACCCAGCACGCCTGGCTGGCCGTCCTCGCCGTCGCGCTGCTCGGCTTCCCCTTCCTGGCCGACGAGTACTGGCTGTACCTCGCCTGCCTGGTGGCGATCAACATCGCCAGCACCACCGGACTCAACATCCTCACCGGCTACACCGGGCTGGTGAGCCTGGGGCAGGCCGCCTTCATGGGCATCGGCGCCTACACGGTGGCTGCGCTGGAGCTAAAGTTCGGCACGCCGGTGCTGCTCAACCTGCTCGCCGGCGGCTTCGTCGCCATGCTCGGCGGACTGGTGGTGGGCCTGCCCTCGCTGCGGGTGAAGGGGCTGTACCTGGCGATCGCGACCATCGCCGCGTCGGTGGTGCTGCACTTCGTGTTCGCCAACTGGCATGCGGTCACCGGCGGCCACGCCGGCATCACGGTGGCGCCGGCGGAGATCCTCGGCCTCAGCTTCGACACCTCGTTCCGCCTGTACTGGCTGTTCGTGCCGATCACCATCCTGATGGTGCTGGGCGCGGCCAACCTGTTCCGCACCCGTATCGGCCGCGCCTTCATCGCGATCCGCGACCGCGACATCTCGGCCGAGGTGCTGGGCATCCCGCTGCTGCGCTACAAGCTGCTGTCCTTCGGCCTGTCGTCCTTCTATGCCGGCGTGGCGGGCGGCATGTGGGCCTACTTCTTCCGCGTGGTCACGCCGGAGAGCTTCCCGCTGATCATGTCGATCTTCTTCCTCGCCGCGGTCATCGTCGGCGGCATGGGCACCATCCTCGGCGCCATCCTCGGCGCGGTCTTCATGACCATGGTGCCCGAGGCCCTCAAGCTCATCGTCGGCTGGCTGCCGCTGTCGGCCGACGCCACGCTGATCCTGTCGCCGGTGCGCACCATCGTGTTCGGCGCGCTGATCGTCGGCTTCCTGGTGTTCGAGCCGCTCGGCCTGCAGGAAATCTGGCGCCGCATCCGCCGCTTCTTCCACCTCTGGCCGTTCCGGGCCTGAGTTTTCCTCGCCTCACTGCATCACCACATATAAAGAGAAGGAGACAAGCATGAGAAGAACCGTACTCAAGAGCCTGCTGGCCACCGCGGTCCTGGCCGCCACCGCAGGCTTGCCGGCTGTCCAGGCTGCGGACAAGGAAATCGTCATCGGCGGCTCGATCCCGATGAGCGGCGTGTTCGCCTTTGCTGGCATCGGCATCCACGCCGGCATCCAGGATTACGTGAAGATGGTCAACGACGCCGGCGGCATCGAGGGCCACAAGCTGCGCTACGTGCCCGAGGACAGCGCCTACAAGGTCGACCAGTCGGTGGCCGCATTCAAGAAGATCACCAGCCAGAACAAGGTGAACTTCTACTACGGCGACTCCACCGCCTTCAGCAAGACCATCAACCCCGAGCTCGACCGCGCCGGCAGCATGATCATGTCGGGCGCGTCCTTCGCCACCGAGCTCAACGACCCGAAGAAGTACCCCTACCAGTTCATCGCCGGCCCCGACTACACCCAGCAGTTCGGCATCCTGCTGCGCTACATCGCAAAGGAAAAGCCGGGCGCCAAGGTGGCCTTCGTCTTCTCCGACACCGAGTTCGGCCGCGACCCGATCGAGACCAGCCGCGGCGTCGCCAAGGAACTGGGCCTCAACGTCGCCATCGAGATCATGACCCCGCCGGGTGCGGTCGACGTGTCGACCGAGATCGCCAAGCTGCGCCGCGCGCGGCCCGACTTCACCATCTTCCACGGCTACATCCTGGGGCCGATCCCCGAGTTCATCGGCCAGGCACGCCAGCTCGGGCTGGACACCAAGTTCATGGGCACCTTCTGGACCATGGACAACAGCACCGTGATGCAGATGGGCGACGTGGCCGAGGGCTTCATGGGCGTGATGCCCTACAACTACTACTACGACACGGCCACGCCGGCGCCGATGCTGGACAAGATCCGCGCGATGCGAGCGGAGTACCAGAACGTGCCCTACATCCAGGGCTTCCTGTCCGCCATGCTCTACGCCGAATCCGCCCGCCGCACGATCGCCGCCGGCAAGGAGATGACCGCGGCCAACTTCAAGGTGGCGCTGAACTCGATCGAGAACTTCGACACCGGTGGCCTGATCGGCGTGCCCATCACGATCCGCGGCAACACCATCCCGGTCGGCCGCATCTATCGCGCCGACACCAAGGCCAAGCGCATGGTGCCGGCCTCCGACTGGATCGTGCTGGAGTAAGCGATGAGTGCGGCCGAATCCGTCCTCGAGGTGAACAACATCGAGGTGATCTACAACAAGGCGGTGCAGGTGCTGCGCGGCCTGTCGCTGTCGGTGCCGCGCGGGCAGATCGTTGCGCTGCTCGGCTCCAACGGCGCGGGCAAGAGCACCACGCTCAAGACCGTGTCCGGCCTGCTGGGGCTGGAGAACGGCGAGCTGACGCGCGGCGAGATCCGCTTCGAAGGCGAGCCGCTGGCGGGTTCGAAGCCGCACGAACTGGTGCGCGCGGGGCTCTTCCACGTGATGGAAGGGCGCCGCGTGTTCGAGGACCTGACAGTGGAGGAAAACCTCGTCTCCGCGACCTATGCGCTCACCGGGCGCAGCGGCGCGAAGGCCGATTACGAGCTCGTCTACGAGTACTTCCCGCGCCTGTACGAGCGCCGCAACGGCCTGGCAGGCTACCTGTCGGGCGGCGAGCAGCAGATGCTGGCGATCGGCCGCGCGCTGATCGCGCGGCCCAAGCTGATCCTGCTCGACGAACCTTCGCTGGGCCTGGCGCCGCTGCTGGTGGAGAACATCTTCCAGATCATCGCCCGCATCAACGCCGAACAGAAGGTGTCGATGCTGCTGGTCGAGCAGAACGCCTCGGTGGCGCTGGCGGTGGCGCACTACGGCTACATCATGGAGAACGGCAAGGTCGTCACCGACGGCCCGGCCGAACGCCTGGCCGCCGACCAGGACGTGCGCGAGTTCTACCTGGGCATGGGCGGGCACGGCGAGATGAAGAGCTTCCGCGACATCAAGCACTACAAGCGCCGCAAGCGCTGGCTGTCGTGAGCGAGAGGATGGCCATGAGCAAGAATCCCGAAGTCAATCCGCTTCCCCGGCTGACCCTGCCGCAGATGCTGCGCGAGCAGGCGAAGCAACACCCCGGGCGCATCGCCATCCGCCAGAAGGATTTCGGCATCTGGCAGGGCATCACCTGGGACGACTATTACCGCCGTTCGAGTCACGTCGGCCTGGGGCTGCGTGCGCTCGGCCTGTCCGCCGGCGGCCACGTCGGCGTGCTCGCCGAGAACCGCATCGAATGGGTGCTGACGCAGATGGGCTGCGGGCTGGTGGGTGGCATTGCGGTCGGCGTCTATCCGACCAGCCCGGCGCCCGAGGTGGCTTACGTGCTCAACCACGCCGACGTCGAGGTGGTGGTATGCGAGGACCAGGAGCAGACCGACAAGGTGGTCGAGGCGCTCGACCAGCTGCCACACCTGCGCGCCATCGTGGTGATGGAGACCAAGGGGCTGCGCAACGCCGACGAGCGTGTGCGCGACCGCATCCTGTCCTTCGCCGACCTGGAGACGCTCGGCGTCGAGTACGAGGCCACCCATCGCCATCTGGTCGAGGAGACGCTGGCGGCGCAGCGGCTCGAGGACATCGCGCTGATGATCTACACCTCGGGCTCCACCGGCAAACCCAAGGGCGCGATGATCAGTTACGCCAACATCCGCGGCGTGGCGCCCGGCATCGCCGATCGCCTCGGCCTGTCGGCGGACACCAGCCACCTGTCCTACCTGCCGCTGTGCCACGTCGCCGAGCAGATGCTGACCACCTTCTGCCCGATCTACCTGGGCTCCACGGTGGCCTTCGGCGAGTCGATCCGCACCGTACAGGAAGACCTGCGCGAGATCGCGCCGACCATGTTCCTGGGCGTGCCCCGCATCTGGGAAAAGCTGCACTCGGCGATCAGCATCAAGATGCAGGAGAGCGGTCCGCTGCAGCGCTGGCTGTTCGACCGCGCAATGGCGGCCTGCGCGCCCTTCGCGCACAAGGCGGCCGCGCAGCGCACGGCGGGCGAGCGTCTCACCTACGCCGTCTGGTACTGGATCATCCTGCGCGCGCTGCAGAACTTCATCGGCCTGCGCCGGGCGAAGGTGGCGCTGACCGGCGCCGCGCCGATCCCGCCCGCGGTGGTGCAGTTCTTCCGCACGCTGGGCGTGCCGCTGGTGGAGGTCTATGGCCTGACCGAGTCGACCGGCATGATCACCGGCCAGCCGCTCGATGCCGCCCGCTTCGGCTCGGTCGGCACGCCCATCCTCGGAGTCGAGCACCGGATCGGCGAGCGCGGCGAGCTGCTGATCCGGGGCGAGATGGTGTTCGCCGGTTATTACAAGAACCCGGAGGCGACCGCCGACAGCATCCGCGACGGCTGGCTGCACACCGGCGACGTGGTCGAGGCGCGCGACGGTCAGCTCTACATCGTCGATCGCCTGAAGGACATCATGATCACCGCCGGCGGCAAGAACCTGACGCCGTCCGAGATCGAGAAGACGATGAAGGCCAGCCCCTACATCAAGGAGTGCATCGTCGTCGCCGACGGGCGCAAGTTCGTCTCCGCGCTGATCCAGATCGACTACGAGACGGTGGCGAAGTGGGCCGAGGGCCGGCAGATCCTCTTCACCCACTTCCGCTCGCTGGTCGAGCACCCGGAGGTGCGCGCCCTGATCGACGCCGAGATCGCACGCGGCAATGCCCAGCTCGCGCAGGTCTCGCACATCCGCCGCTTCCACCTGCTGACCAAGGAGCTGGACCACGACGACGGCGAGGTGACGGCGACGATGAAGGTGCGCCGTTCCAGCATCTACAAGACCTATGCCGACGTGATCGAAGCCATGTACCGGGGAGAGGCCGCCCATGCCTGAACATTCGCAAGTCGCCAGCGTCCGCCTCGAGCGCGACGGGGGCATCGCCTTCATCACGCTCGATCGCCCGGCCTCGCGCAACAGCCTGGACCTGTCGATGGGCCTTGCCCTGCGCGACGCCGTCAGGTCGCTGGCGGCCGCGCCGCCGCGGGTGGTCGTGCTGCGGAGCAGCGGCGCGCACTTCATGGTCGGCGGCGACGTGCGCCGCTTCGACATCCTGCTCGGTCAGTCGCAGGCGGACTGCACCGAGGAAATCGGCCAGCTGATCGATGCCGTGCATGAGGCTGTCGCCGGCCTGACGCGGTTGCCCTGCCCGGTGGTGGGCCTGGTGGGCGGCTCCGCGGCGGGTTTCGGCATGTCGCTGGCGATGGCCTGCGACCTGCTGGTCGCGGCCGACGATGCGCGCTTCGTGCTCGCCTACAGCGCCATCGGCACCACGCCCGACGGCGGTGCGAGCTGGCATCTGTCGCGCCGCGTCGGCCTGCAGCGGGCGCTGGCGATCGCGCTGCTCAACCCGCAGATCGACGCCGCGCAGGCGAAGGACATCGGCCTGGTGGCCGAGGTGGTGCCGGCCGCGCAACTCGCCGAGGCCGGACTGGCGCTGGCGCGCCGGCTGGCCGAGGGGCCGGCGGCGGCCCAGGCCGGCATCAAGCGTCTGCTGCGAGCAGGCCTCGACGCCGACCTGGAGACGGCGCTCGCCGCCGAGAAGGCGAGCTTCCTCGCCATGTCGGCGACGCCGGACTTCGCCGAGGGCGTGCGCGCCTTCTGCGAGCGTCGACCGGCACGCTTCGGCCACGCATCCGGATGAAGACCTCCGGCTGAGGATTCCCGGCCAGGGCCACCCGCCGCGCCCGTCGCGGACCTCTTTTACCCCAGCAGCTTTTCGGCGTGCTCAGGCATGCCGGGCATCGTTTCGCCCGTCGTTCGCGGACGACGGTCTTGCAAGGAGACATCATGGACTTCCAGTTGAACGCGGAGCAGCGCGAGATCCGCGATCTGGCACGCCGCTTTGCCGAGCGCGAGATCTCGCCGCGCGCGGCCGAGGCCGACGTCGCCAAGGCCTTTCCCTTCGAGGTGCACCAGCGCGCGCAGGAACTCGGCCTGCTCGGCATCAACCTGCCGGAGGCCGTGGGCGGCGGTGGCCTCGGCTGCCTCGAGCTGGTGCTCGTCACCGAGGCCTTCTGCCG
The DNA here is from genome assembly GCF_001051995.2 of Thauera humireducens. Lineage (NCBI taxonomy): Bacteria > Pseudomonadati > Pseudomonadota > Betaproteobacteria > Rhodocyclales > Zoogloeaceae > Thauera > Thauera humireducens. The sequence goes on from NZ_CP014646.1 coordinate 3,851,873, forward strand.
CGGCTGCCTGGGCATCGGCACCGCGCTGTGCGTGAATGCGCTGGCCACCGAGCCGATCGTGATCGCCGGCAGCGACATGCAGCGCGAGCGCTACCTGCGCCCCGCGGCCAATGGCGCGCTGGCGAGCTTCGCGATGACCGAGCCGGGCGCCGGCTCCGACGTCGCCGGCATCCGCACCCGCGCCGAGCGGGTGGATGGCGGCTACCGCCTGACTGGCAGCAAGATCTGGATCTCCAACGCCAACCTTGCCGAGTTCCTGGTCGTCTTCGCCAAGACCGCGCCCGACGCCGGTCACCGCGGCATGACCGCCTTCATCGTGCCGCGCGGCAGCAGGGGCGTGGCGATCGGCGAGCCCCTGGGCAAGCTCGGCCAGCGCTGTGCGCCCACCTGCGAGGTCTTCCTCGACCAGGTGTTCGTGCCCGAGGACCATCGCCTGGGCGAGGAGGGCAGCGGCTTCGCGCTGGCGATGGCGGTCTTCGACCACTCGCGGCCGATGGTGGCGGCCTTCGGCGTCGGCCTGATCGAACGCTGCCTCGACGAATCGCTGGCCTACGCCACCCAGCGCAACAGCATGGGCAAGCGCCTGATCGACCACCAGGCGGTGGCGCACAAGCTGGCCGAGATGCGCATGAAGCTCGAGGCCGCGCGCCTGCTCACCTACCAGTCGGCCTGGCTGCTCGACCAGGGCAAGCCGAACACCATCGAGGCCTCCATCGCCAAGGCCTTCGCCGCCGATGCCGCGATGTGGGCGGCGACCGAGGCCGTGCAGATTTTCGGCGGCATGGGCTACTCGACCGAATACCCGGTGGAAAAGCTCTTCCGCGACGCCAAGGTGCTGCAGATCTACGAAGGCACCAGCGAGATCCAGCGCAACATCATCGCCCGCGAACTGCAGCGGGCCTGAACCTGAGGACCCAGCAATGACCCCAAGCACCCCCTCCAATCCGAACGAAGCGCTGATCCTGGGCGCCGTCCGTACCCCCTTCGGCCGCCGCGGCGGCGCGCTGCGCGAGACCCGTCCGGACGAGCTGCTCGCCACCGCCATCGGCGGCGTGCTGGCGCGCACCGGACTGCCGGCCGAAAAGGTCGGCGACGTGCTGGCCGGTTGCGTCAGCCAGGCCGGCGAGCAGGGCGCCAACATCGCCCGCCAGGCGCTGCTGGTCGCCGGGCTGCCGGCCGAGGTGCCGGGCGTGTCGATGAACCGCATGTGCGGCTCCAGCCAGTTCGCCACCCATGCCGCGTCGCAGGCGGTGGCTGCGGGCGATCTCGACTTCGCCATCGGCTGCGGCGTCGAGAGCATGAGCAGGGTGCCGATGTTCCTCGACCTGACCCTGGGGCAGGGCGACTTCCGCGGCTTCGACAATCTGCATCCGAAGATCCTCGAGCGCTTCGCCATCCCGCACCAGGTGGAGAGTGCCGAACGCATCGCCGACCAGTGGCAGATCTCGCGTGCCGAGATGGACGACTACGCGATCGAGAGCCACCGCCGTGCCGAGGCCGCACGCGCGGCCGGCCTGCACGCCGAGATCCTGCCGGTGACGGGTGTGGACAAGGAAGGCGGCGCGATCACGCTGGCGCACGACGAAGGCATCCGCGCGGTGATCGACGTCGAGCGCATGCGCGCGATGCAGCCGGTGTTCCGCCAGCCGGGCGAGGGCGGTGTTACCGCGGCCAACGCCAGCCAGATGTCCGACGGCGCGGCCGCGGTGCTGGTCGGTCGGCGTGAGGCCGCCGAAGCGCTGGGCATCCGGCCGCGCGCGCGCTTCCGCGCCCGCGTCGCGGTCGGCTCCGATCCGGTGATGCAGCTCACCGGGGTGATCCCGGCGGCGCGCCGCGCGCTGGAGATGGCCGGGCTGTCGATCCGCGACATGGACTGGATCGAGGTCAACGAGGCCTTCGCCAGCGTGGCGCTGTGCTTTGTGCGCGAGTTCGCGCCCGACATGGACCGCTTCAACCCCTGGGGCGGCGCGATCGCACACGGCCACCCGCTGGGCGGCACCGGCGCCGGCCTGATGGCCAAGATGCTCGCCGGCCTGGAGCAGCGCGACGGCCGCTTCGGCCTGCAGGTCATGTGCATCGGCCACGGCATGGCCACCGCCACCATCATCGAACGCATCTGAGACACAAGGAGCACACGCAATGAAGATCGCAAACTCGGTATTTCTCGTCACCGGCGGCGCCTCGGGCCTGGGCGCGGCTACCGCGCGCATGGTGGTGGGCGGCGGCGGCAAGGTGGTGATCGCCGACCTCAACGAAGAGGCGGGCAAGGCGCTGGCGGCCGAACTGGGCGCGGCGGCCTGCTTCGTGCGCACTGACGTCACCGACGAGGTGTCGACGCAGGCAGCGGTCGATGCCGCGGTGAAGGGCTTCGGCGGTCTGCACGGCCTGGTGTGCTGCGCCGGCGTGGCGCCGGGCGAAAAGGTGGTGGGCAAGGAAGGCCCGCACCGCCTCGACAGTTTCATGCGCGGGGTGACGATCAACCTCGTCGGCACCTTCAACCCGATCCGCCTCGCGGCCGACGCCATGAGCAAGGCCGCGCCGAACGAGGAGGGCGAGCGCGGCGTGATCGTCACCACCGCCTCGGTCGCCGCCTTCGACGGTCAGATCGGCCAGGCGGCCTACTCGGCGTCCAAGGCCGGCGTGGTCGGCATGACGCTGCCGATCGCGCGCGAGCTGGCGCGCTACGGCATCCGCGTCATGAGCATCGCGCCCGGCATCTTCGAGACGCCGATGCTGCGCGGCCTGCCGCAGCAGGTGCAGGATTCGCTCGGCCAGATGGTGCCTTTCCCCTCGCGCCTGGGCCGTTCCAGCGAGTACGCGCAGCTGGTGAAGTCGATCTGCGAGAACCCGATGCTCAACGGCGAGGTCATCCGCCTGGACGGCGCGATCCGCATGGCAGCCAAGTAAGGCGACTTGCCCGCGTACGATGGGGGCGCCTGCGGGCGCCCCGCAAGCACTGAATGAGGACATGAGCATGACCGCAGCACTCCTGACAGCCACGCCCGCCGATGTGCGCCGTGCCGGGCGCAACCTGATCGGCGACGCCTTCGCGCGCTCGGTGCGCCGCAATCCCGAACGCGAGGCCCTGCGCTTCGAGGGCCGCAGCTGGCGCTACGCCCAGCTCGAGCGCGCCGCGAACCGCGTCGCCAACCGGCTGCTGGCGCTGGGCCTGAAGGCCGGCGACCGCGTCGCCGCCTATGGCCGCAACTCGGACGCCTACGTGCTGCTGTGGCTGGGCTGCGTCAAGGCCGGCCTGATCCACGTGCCGATCAACTATGCGCTGCTCGATGCCGAGCTGCGCTACATCGTCGAGCAGTCCGGCGCGCGGGCGCTGTTCTGCGACGCCGACATGGCGATCCATGTCGAGGCGCTGGGCTCCACACTGCCTTGCGAGTGGCACGGCACGCTGCATGGCGGGCAGGATCGCGACATCCTCGCCTGGGCCCAGGCGGGTGGCAGCGATGCTGCGCCGGCACTCGACCTCGACGAGGAAAGCATCGCCCAGCTGCTCTACACCTCCGGCACCACCGCCGCGCCCAAGGGTGCGATGATGAGCCATCGCGCCCTGCTGGCCGAATACACCAGCACGCTGCTGGCCACCGACATCCGCGGCGAGGACTGCTCGCTGGCCGCGCTGCCGCTCTACCACTCGGCGCAGATGCACGTGTTCCTGATGCCGCAGCTGCTGGTGGGCGCCACCACGCTGCTGATCCAGGCACCGCAGCCCGAGCGCTGCTTCGAACTGATCGCGCAGGAAGGCGTGACGTCCTTCTTTGCGCCGCCGACGGTGTGGATCGCCTTCCTGCGCCATCCGGCCTTCGACCCGGCGCGCCTGACCTCGATGCAGAAAGGCTACTACGGCGCCTCGATCATGCCGGTGCCGGTCGTGCACGAACTGGCATCGAAGCTGCCGGCACTCAAGCTCTACAACTGCTACGGCCAGAGCGAGATCGCGCCGCTGGCGACGGTGCTGCGCCCCGAGGAGCATGCGGATCGCCCCGCCTCCGCCGGACGGCCGATCTTCAACGTCGAGACGCGCATCGTCGACACCGACCTGAACGACGTGCCGGCGGGCGAGATGGGCGAGATCGTGCATCGCTCGCCGCAGCTGATGAGCGGCTACTGGGACAAGCCCGAGGAAACCGCGGCCAGCTTCAAGGACGGCTGGTTCCGTTCCGGCGACGTCGGCTACATGGACGAGGCCGGCTATCTCTACATCACCGACCGCATCAAGGACATCATCAAGACCGGCGGCGTGGTGGTGGCGAGCCGCGAGGTGGAGGAATGCCTCTACACCCACCCCGCGGTGGCGGAGGTGGCGGTGATCGGCCTGCCCGACGAGCGCTGGATCGAGGCGGTGACGGCGGTGGTCGCGCTCAAGCAGGGCGCGCAGGCCACGGCCGAGGACCTGATCGCGCACGTGCATGCCCACCTCGCGGCGTTCAAGGTGCCCAAGCGCGTGTTCTTCGTCGAGGACATGCCGCGCAACGCCTCGGGCAAGCTGCTGAAGCGCGAGCTGCGTGTGCGTTACGCCAGCGAGGCGACGGACTGAGGGGCGCGTCGGCAGTGAAACGGCCCGGTAGCGGTCGCTGCCGGGCCATGGCTCAGATGGCGCCGGCGGCGCGCAGCGCGGCGATGCGCCCGGCGTCGTAGCCCAGCGCGGCGAGCACGCGGTCGGTGTGCTCGCCCAGCGCCGGGCCGATCCACTCGGTGCCGCCCGGCGTCGCCGACAGCTTGGGCACGACGCCCGGCATGCGGCAGTCGCGGCCATTGGGCAGCTTCACGGTCTGCAGCATCTCGCGTGCGAGGAACTGCGGGTCGGCGAACATGTCGGCCACCGAGTAGATGCGCGAGGCCGGAACCTCGGCGGCGGTGAGTGCGGCCAGCACCGCAGCCTCGTCGTGGGCGGCGACCCAGGCGTCGATCAGCGCGTAGAGTTCGTCGCGCCGGGCGTCGCGGCCGGCGTTGTCGGCCAGCGCCGGATCGTCGGCGAGGTCGGGGCGGTCCATCGCCAGCATCAGGCGGCGGAAGATGGCGTCGCCGTTGGCGCCGATGGTGACGTGCTTGCCGTCCTTCGTGGTGTGGGTGTTCGACGGCGTGATGCCGGGCATGATGTTGCCGGTGCGCTCGCGCACGAAGCCGAACACGTCGAACTCCGGCACCAGCGACTCCATCATCGCGAACACCGCCTCGTACAGCGCGACATCGACCACCTGGCCCGCGCCGCCATTCACTTCCTTGTGACGCAGCGCCATCAGCGCGCCGAGCGCACCCCACAGCGCGGCGATCGAATCACCGATGGAGATGCCGGTCTTCACCGGCGGCCGGTCGGGGAAGCCGGTGACGTAGCGCAGCCCGCCCATGGATTCGCCGATGGCACCGAAGCCCGGCTGCTGCGCCATCGGCCCGCTCTGGCCGAAGCCCGACAGGCGCAGCATCACCAGCCCCGGGTTGATCGCCGACAGCGCGTCCCAGCCCAGGCCGAGCTTTTCCAGCACGCCGGGGCGGAAGTTCTCGACCACGATGTCGGCCTCGGCCACCAGCCGGCGCACCACCTCGAGCCCGTCCGGATGCTTGAGGTTCACCGTCACCGACTGCTTGTTGCGCGACTGCAGGTACCACCACAGCGAGGTGCCCTCGTAGAGCTTGCGCCACTTGCGCAGCGGGTCGCCGCCGTCGGGCGATTCGATCTTGATCACTTCGGCGCCGAACTCGGCGAGGATGCGGGCAGCGAAGGGGCCGGCGATCAGCGTGCCGAGCTCGATGACCTTGAGGCCGGCGAGGGGTTTTGCGGGTGCGCTCATGGTGGGGCGGGGCGGTGAAGAGGGTGCGTCATTATCTCAGCGTTGGCCTGCACTTCCCCGAGTTCGTCGTACGCGGGCAGAGGCGGCTTGCGCCCGGTGGCGGCGCTCTGAGAGTACGAGGTGCAGGGCAGTTTGTGCACAGGCAGGCGGTGGTATCCGGTGGAGATGGCCTTGATGAGGCGGAGCAAGCCATAATCGGGGCCATTTCCCGCATGCCCCCGCGCCCATGTCGCCCCTCGACCGCCGCCAGTTCTCGCCCTCAGCCGCGCGCAACCGTGACCCCATCCTCGCCGTGCTGCAGCGCGTGCTGCCGGACGCGGGCCTGGTGCTGGAACTCGGTAGCGGCACTGGCGAGCATGCGATGCACTTTGCCCGCCACCTGCCCGCGCTGCGCTGGCAGCCGAGCGATGCCGACCCCGCGGCGATGGGATCGATCGCGGACTGGGCGGCGCACAGCGCGTTGGCCAATGTGCTGCCGCCGCTGTGCTTCGACCTTGCCGCCAGCCCCTGGCCGGTCGACGCCGCAGACGCCATCGTGGCGATCAACGTGCTGCACTACTCGCCGTGGCAAAGCACGCCCGCGCTGTTTGCCGGCGCGGCCGCGGTCCTGCCTGCAGGCGGCGTCGTGGTGTGCTACGGCCCCTACCGTCGCGGCGGCGCCCACACCGCGCCGAGTAACGCCGACTTCGACGACTGGCTGCGCAGCGTCGATCCGCGCTTTGCCGTGCGCGACCTGGAAGCGGTTGAGGCCGAGGCGCAGCGCTGCGGCTTCCGGCTCGATGAGGTGATCGACATGCCTGCGAACAACTTCAGCCTGGTTTTTCGTCGCTGAGGGGGCGGGCGCGCGCGCTCATTGCCTGATGTCGCTCCACGTGGCGCCGGTCAAGGCCTGCAGCTGCGCGGGGGAGAGCGGGAAGACCGAGAACGGGGTACCGGCGGCCGCCCACAACCGGTCGAAGCGCTGGAGGTCCGTGTCCAGCAGCAGCTTCACCGGCTGCACATGGCCGATCGGGGCGACGCCGCCGATGGCGTAGCCGGTGGCCGTGCGGACGAAATCCGCGTCGGCGCGGCCCAGTGCTTCGCCGACCAGCGCGGCGACCTTGGCCTCGCTGACCCGGTTGTCGCCGCTGGCGACCACGACGACGGCCTGTCCGCTGTCCTCGCCGCGGAACACGATGGACTTGGCGATCTCCGCGACTTCGCAGCCGATGGCTGCGGCTGCCTCGGCGCTGGTGCGGGTGGGCTGTTCAAATTCGACCACGCGGCTGTCGAGGCCGGCGTCGGCAAGGCGCTGCTGGGTGCGCAGGGCGGTGGGGTGTCGGGCGGGCTTCATGCGATCGGATACCGGATTCGGACACGAGGCCGAAGGGTAACTGGTTTTGGGGGCCGCGGCCGAATGCGGCCGGCGGTTCGCATCGGGCGCCCGAGGGCGGAGAATGGCGGATTGACGATCAATCCTCTGCGAATGTGATGCCGATCAAGCCCGCCTGCTCCGGAGGCTGCCATTGCAGCACCGCCAAGACCCTGAAACGCCACGTCGAACTGGACCAAGCCTTGGCGGCCGATGTGGCCGCAGCGCTCGGAACGGAGGCCGCCGCCGCGAAGGGAAGCTGGCGCCGCAGTGTCTTTCGCATCCCCGGGATGGATTGCCCCTCCGAGGAGCAGATGATCCGTCTGCGCCTGGCAGATGCCCCGGTGAGCGCGCTGCGCTTCGACCTGCCAGGGCGGACATTGACGGTGGATCATGGCGGCGAAGCCGAGGCCATCCTCTCGCGGTTGCTGCCGCTGGGGTATGGCGCCGTGCTGGCGCAGTCCGATGCGCTGCAGTCGGCAGAGGTGCCAGCGGCGCCGCTCGCAAACGATGCCGACGAGGCGCGCGTGCTGTGGGTCCTGCTGGCGATCAACGCCATGATGTTCGTGGTGGAGCTCGGTGCCGGGTTGTGGGCGCGTTCGGCGGGGCTGGTGGCCGACGCCATGGACATGTTCGCCGATGCCGCGGTGTACGGCGTCGCGCTCTATGCGGTGGGTTGCTCGGCGCGGCACAAGCTGGGGGCGGCGCGCCTCGCGGGCGTTCTGCAACTTCTGCTGGCGCTGGTTGCACTCGGCGAGACGGCGCGTCGCATGCTCACGGGGGCCGCGCCCGAGCCGCTGGGCATGGTGAGCATCGCGGTTCTGGCGCTGGCAGCCAATGTTGTCTGCCTGTGGCTGATCTCGCGCCATCGCGACGGCGGTGTGCATATGAAGGCGAGCTACATCTTCTCGGCCAACGACGTGATCGCCAACCTGGGGGTGATCGCCGCCGGCGTACTGGTCGGCTGGATCGGCAGTCCGTGGCCGGACTGGATCATCGGTGTGGCGATTGCTGCGGTGGTGCTGGCGGGGGCGCTGCGGATCCTGCGCCTGCGTTGACATGGGGTGTGGCGGGCGGCTTCAGGTCCGACTCCTCTATCCACTCGCGCCACACCGCCATCAGCACGGCCAGCACCACGGGTCCGAGGAACAGGCCGACCAGGCCGAAGGCCGCCAGGCCGCCGAGCACGCCGAACATTACCAGCAGGAAGGGAATGCGGGTGGCGTTGCTGATCACCAGCGGACGCACCAGGTTGTCCACCCAGCTCACCACCAGCGCGCCCCACAGCAGCAGGCCAATGCCCTCGGCCGTATCGCCGCTGACCAGCAGCCATACGCCGATCGTGCCCCAGGCGAACGGCGTGCCGAAGGGAATCATCGCGATCAGGGCGGTGAGGGCGCCGAGCAGCACCGGCGCGGTCACCCCCGCCCACCAATAACCCAGTCCGGCGACGAAGCCCTGCGCGAGTGCCGTCGCCACCAGACCCCAGACCACGGCCTTGGTCATCGAGCCGACGGCCGCGAGGTAGTCGTCGACCCGTTCGCCGAGAAAGCGGTGCAGCACGCTATGCACCTGCCGCAGCACCCGTTCGCCGTCGCGGTAGAGGAAGAACACGGTGATCAGTGCGAAGCCGAGCTTGGCGGCGTTGCGGCCGACGTCGCCGATCAGCGCGACGGCCAGGTCGGCGCCTTGCCTGACCCACTCGTTCATCTGCGCGCGGAAGGTCTCGGGGTCGCCGGTCAGTTCGTCGAGCATGCGCTGCAGGTCGTCGCCGATCCAGGGCAGGTTGCGGATGAAGTCGGGCAGCGCGAGCGTGCCCTGGCGCAGCTCCGTGGTGACGACCGAGATCGCCACCCCGATCTCGCTGCGCAGCAGCGTCGCCAGCCACAGCGCAGGCAGCACGAAGGCGGCCGTCAACAGCAGCGTCATGAGCAACCCGGCCAGCGTCGGGTAGCGCGACAGCTGCTGTCGAAGGCGACGGTAGAGTGGCCAGGTCGCGTAGGCGATGATCACCGCCCATGCGACGGGGACGATGAAAGGCTGCAGCACCGCATAGCTGAGCACCAGCAATCCGCCGAGCAGAAAACCGAGAATGACGCGTCGGGCGATTTTTTCGGCGACCTGGTCGATCATGGGCAGCTTCTCTGGCGGTTGGATTGACAGCGAAGGGCTGGCGGACCGATCGGTGCAGTCGCCGCTTGCCCTGTCCGACCTCGGGCCGGGTTGGCTGTTCCGCAATGCAGCCCCAAAGCGGTGGCGTTCGTCAAGCCCGGCGATGGACTGGCGCCGCGCTGCGTGTTGGTGAGGCGGGGGCGCAGAAATGCAAAAGGCCAACTCCGTGGAGCTGGCCTTTTGCATGAATCGGGGTGGTGGTGATGGGCGGAATCGAACCGCCGACCTATGGGTTATGAATCCATCGCTCTAACCGTCTGAGCTACATCACCAACAGAGCGCGCGAATATAGCGGGCTTTTCCGTAGCCCGTCAATAGCTCGAAGCGCAGAAGTGTTGGATCTGCGGCCCGGGAGGCGCTGCGTCAGAATGCCGACAGGGGAGTGTAACGATTGATTTATAAGGGTTTTGCATTGACATTGAGGGGGTGATCGGGGATGATGCTGCGCCTGTATATCCTTCTGCCGGATCCTGCCGGCTGACGTCTTTGCGTAAAATTCCCTTCTCCCTGCTGTTGCTGTCCCTGGCCGGTGCTCCGGGGCCGGCGGCAAATGCTGCGCCGACGCGAGCGTTTCCAGAAGATGCTCGCAAGACCACGATTACATTTGCGCCGGCCGGTGCCGTGCTTGTAGACGACGAGCCGGTGCCCCTGAGTCCCGGCGCGCAGATTCGCGACCGGGCCAACCGTATCGTGCTGCCGTCGCACATTCGCGGTGAATACAAGGTGCGCGTCAAGTTCGACAATCGGGGACAGGTTCATCGGGTATGGATCCTCACCCCCGAGGAAGCGGCCGTTCCAGACCCCAAGCGGTAATCCCGCAGCGATTTCCTTTCCCAGATGAAGAAACTCTACATCCGCACTTTCGGGTGCCAGATGAACGAGTACGACTCCGACAAGATGGCGGACGTGCTCGGTGCTCACGAAGAGCTGGTCAAGACCGACAACCCCGAAGAGGCGGACGTGATCCTTTTCAACACCTGTTCTGTGCGCGAGAAGGCGCAGGAGCGGGTGTTCCACGATCTCGGCCGTGCGCGTCTGCTGAAGCTGCAGAAGCCCGGGCTGATCATCGGCGTCGGCGGCTGCGTGGCGAGCCAGGAAGGCGAGGCCATCGTCAAGCGCGCGCCCTATGTGGACGTGGTCTTCGGTCCGCAGACCCTGCATCGCCTGCCGAAGCTGATCGAGGCGCGCAAGCAGACCGGGCGCTCGCAGGTTGACATCTCCTTCCCCGAGATCGAGAAGTTCGACGCCATGCCGCCCGCGCGCGTCGAAGGCGCGAGCGCCTTCGTATCCATCATGGAAGGCTGCTCGAAGTACTGCACGTTCTGCGTCGTGCCCTACACCCGCGGCGAGGAAGTGTCGCGTCCGCTGGAGGACGTGCTGGCCGAAGTGGCCGGGCTGGCGGCGCAGGGCGTGAAGGAAGTGACGCTGCTCGGCCAGAACGTGAATGCCTGGCGCGGCGAACTGACGCGCGAAGACGGCGAGCAGGGTGATTTCGCCTTCCTGCTCGAATGCGTGGCCGAGATCCCCGGAATCGAGCGCATCCGCTACACCACCTCGCATCCGCGCGAGATGACGCAGCGCCTGATCGACTGCTACGCGAAGATCCCCAAGCTGGTGTCGCAGTTGCACCTGCCGGTGCAGTCGGGCTCGGACCGCGTGCTGGCGGCGATGAAGCGCGGCTACTCGGTGCTGGAGTTCAAGTCCGTCGTGCGCAAGCTGCGTGCTGCGCGACCGGACCTGTCTCTGACCTCCGACTTCATCGTCGGCTTCCCCGGCGAGACGGCGGACGATTTCGAGAAGACCATGAAGCTGATCGACGAGATCGGCTTCGACGGCTCCTTCAGCTTTGTTTACAGCGCGCGCCCCGGCACGCCGGCCAGCGATCTTGAAGATCCGGTGCCGCAGGAGACCAAGCTCGCCTGGCTTGCCCGACTGCAGAAGCGCATCGACGAGCAGTACCAGGCCAACAGCGAGGCGATGGTCGGCAGCGTGCAGCGCATCCTGGTCGAGGGAGCAGCGAAGAAGAATGCCGAGGCCGAGATGATGGGCCGCACCGACAACAACCGCGTGGTCAACTTTCCCTCCGATTCGCCCAATCGCGACCGCCTCATCGGCCAGTTCGTCGATGTGCGCATCACCGCCGCGCTGCCGCACAGCCTGCGCGGCGAAATCCTCGTCCGGGAATCCTGAATGGCGAAAACCCTGGAAGTCTTCTTCGAGCCGGTCGACAACGCCCGGCTAGCCCGCCTGTGTGGCGTCCTGGACGAGAATCTGCGCCAGATCGAGAACGCCTTCGACATCACGGTCACCCGCCGCGGCGAGCAGTTCACGCTGCATGGTCATCCGGCCCAGGTGCTGCGTGGCGAGATGGCGCTGAAGCACTTCTACGCGCGCGCGGAGAACGATCTGTCGCTCGACGACGTGCAGCTCGGCCTGATCGAGATCGCGAACAAGGGCGAGGCCGTGGCACCCGCACCGGTGCTGATGACACGCCGCACCGAACTTCACGGGCGCACGCCGCGCCAGGTGGAGTACCTGAAGAACATCCAGGATCACGACATCACCTTCGGCATCGGCCCGGCCGGCACCGGCAAGACCTATCTGGCGGTGGCGAGCGCGGTCGATGCCTTCGAGCGCGACCTGGTCGAGCGCATCATCCTGACCCGGCCCGCGGTCGAGGCCGGCGAGCGCCTGGGCTTCCTGCCCGGCGATCTGGCGCAGAAGGTCGACCCCTATCTGCGGCCGCTGTATGACGCGCTCTACGACCTGATGGGCTTCGACCGCGTGGGCAAGCTGTTCGAGCGCAGCCTGATCGAGATTGCGCCGCTCGCCTTCATGCGCGGACGCACGCTCAACAACGCCTTCATCATCCTCGACGAGGCGCAGAACACCACGCCCGAGCAGATGAAGATGTTCCTCACCCGCATCGGCTTCGGTGCCAAGGCCGTGGTCACCGGCGACCTGACCCAGGTCGACCTGGCGCGCGGCCAGCGCAGCGGCCTGAAGGAAGCGCGCGAGGTGCTGGGCGAGGTGCGCGGGATCGCGTTCACCGAGTTCCGCAAGGAAGACGTGGTTCGTCATCCGCTTGTCGCACGCATCGTGGAAGCTTATGACAACGAGGCTGCGCGCGTGGAGCGTGCCAAGGCCGCAGCGCGCGCCCAGCAACAGAAGAATGAGGGAGACCCGAATGCCGAAAGCGGCGAGTAATCCCGCGGCAAGCAGCCCGAAGATCGTCGCCATCGATGCCGATGGCAAGGCGACCCGCATCAAGGCCGAACGCCTTGAGATCGACCTGGGCGACGGCCGCAAGCTGCTGCTTGCCTTTCCCGAACGCGCCTGGGGCGACCTCGAGATCGAGGCCGAGACCGACAGCGAGGCGGCCGTGCCGATGCTGTCGCTGCAGCCCGGCGCCTGCAACCTGATGACGCTGCGTGTCGACGTGCATCACGACCTGCTGCCGGTCGAGCCGATTGACCTGCCGCAAGGCGAGAATCCGCCGCTGCTGACACTGGCGGTGCAGAAGGCGCTCGAGGGCGTAGACAAGGTCAGTGCGCCCAAGAAGCACCAGATCCGCCGCTGGGCGCAGGCTGCGCTGCAGCGTGATGCCGAGGTGGCGGTGCGACTGGTGGGCGAGGCGGAGGGGCGCAAGCTCAATCACGAGTTTCGCGGCAAGGACTACGCCACCAACGTCCTCACCTTCGCCTACGGCGAAGGGGAAGAACTGCCCGGTACCGCAGACCTGCCGTTGGCGGGCGACCTCGTGCTGTGCGTGCCGGTCGTCGTGCGCGAAGCGGCCGAGCAGGGCAAGACGCTGGACGCACACTTCGCCCACCTCGTGGTGCATGGTATGTTGCACCTTCAGGGCTATGACCACGAGAACGAGGTCGATGCCCAGGTAATGGAAAAACTCGAAACGGAAATCCTCCGCGGTCTGGGCTACGCCGACCCGTACGCCTGAGTTCGTGCGGCGTGCTGCCGGCATGGCGGGCGCCGCAGGCGGAGTTTCGTTCCCCCGACATGGACAGTCCTGCAAAACCGTCGCTGATCGACCGTATCTCGGCCCTGCTTTCACGCGAGCCGGAAGACCGTGAAGACCTGCTCGCGCTGCTGCATGCGGCCTTCGAGCGCGACCTGATCGATGCCGACGCGTTGTCGATCATCGAAGGCGCGCTGCAGGTGTCCGACATGCAGGTGCACGATGTCATGGTGCCGCGCGCGCAGATGGACTGCGTGAGTCTCGACACCCCGGTCGAGGAGATCGCCGGTTTCGTCGTCGACAAGGGGCATTCGCGTTTCCCCGCGATCGGCGAGGGCAAGGACGACGTGGTCGGCATCCTGTTGGCCAAGGACCTGCTGCGCTATTTCGCCGGACGGGAGTTCGACCTGCGCGGCATGCTCCGTCCCGCCGTCTTCATCCCCGAGTCCAAGCGCCTCAACGTGCTTTTGCGCGAGTTCCGCGTCAGCCACAACCACATGGCGATCGTTGTTGATGAGTACGGCGGCGTCGCCGGCCTGGTGACGATCGAGGACGTGCTGGAGCAGATCGTCGGCGACATCGAGGATGAATACGACCTTGACGAGCTCGGCGACAACATTCGTCTGGCCTACAACGGCCGCTATCGCGTGAAGGCGACGACCGAGATCGAGGCCTTCAACAAGGCCTTCGCCACGCAGTTCGGCGACGATGAGTACGACACCGTCGGCGGCCTGCTGATCCGGCAGTTCGGCCGCCTGCCACATCGCGGCGAGACGATCGAGCTCGATGGCGTGAAGTTCCAGATCCTGCGCGCCGACAGCCGGCGCCTGCACTCGCTGCTGGTCGAGCGGCTGCCCCAACCCGAAGCGGCCGCCGAGTGATGCGCTGGCGCGTTGGGCTGGCGCTGCTCGCGGGGAGCGCGGGCGTCATGGCGTTCGAGCCCATTGCGTGGTTCCCGCTCATGTTCCTGTGCCTGGCCGTGCTGGCCCGCTTGCTGCGCGACGTGGAGCGCACGCGCGAGGGTTTCTGGCTCGGGTTCGCGTGGGGCTGGGGCGCCTTCATCGCCGGCGTGTCCTGGCTCTATGTCGCGCTCAACCGTTACGGCGGCATGCCCGCCCCCCTGGCCGGACTGGCGATCGCGCTGTTCTGCGCTTACCTTGCGCTCTATCCGGCGCTGGTCGGAGCGCTCTTCGTACGCCTGCGCAGCCTCGGCCTTGGCCGTGCGCCACTCGCCGGGAGCGCGCTGTTCGGCGCGTCGTGGCTGCTCGGCGAATGGCTGCGCGGCGTCGCATTCACCGGTTTTCCGTGGCTTGCGGTGGGCTATTCGCAGACCGTGCCCAGCCCGCTCGCGGGCTACCTGCCGGTGATCGGTGTGTATGGCGTGGGTGGCCTGCTGGCTTTCGTCGCCGCCTGGCTGGGGCTGGCCGACTGGCGGCGCGTTCGTGGTCTGTGGCGGCCGGCGCTGATCTGCGTCGCCGTGCTGGGCGGCGGAGCCCTGCTGTCGATGCGCGCCTGGACCACGCCGGTCGGCGAGCCCGTGCGCATCGCGCTGGCGCAGACGAATTTCGAACAGGGCCTGAAGTGGGATCCCGAACGCTTTGCCGATGTGCTCCAGGTCAACCTGGACCTCGTCCGCGACGCTTTCCTGCGTCCTGATCCGCCGGCCATCCTGGTGCTGCCGGAGACGACGCTGCCGACGCTGCTCGATCGCCTGCCCGAAGGCTATCTGGAGGCGCTCGCGCGCCTGGCGCAGGAGGCGGGCGGCGACGTGGTGCTGGGTGCGTTCCGGCGCGACGATGGCGGTCACATCTACAACGCGGCGGTCAGCCTTGGTACGGCACCGGTCCAGCACTACGCGAAGCAGCACCTCGTGCCCTTCGGCGAGTATTCGCCGCCGCTGTTCGGCTGGTTCTACCAGCTCGCCAGTATTCCGATGTCCGACCAGACGCGGGGTGCTCCCGACCAGGCGCCAATGGTGCTCGACGGCCAGCAGGTCGCGCTCAACATCTGCTACGAGGATCTGTTCGGCGCCGAGATCATCCGCGCGCTGCCGCAGGCCACCCTGTTGCTGAACATCTCCAATCTCGCCTGGTACGGCGACTCCTTCGCCCAGCCCCAGCACCTGCAGATCGCGCGGGTGCGTGCGCTCGAGACCGGCAGGCCGATGCTGCGCTCGACCAATACCGGCATGACCGCGCTCGTGATGCCCGACGGCAGCGTGACCGCGGTGCTGCCCGAGTTCGAGCGCGGCGTGTTGCATGCGAGCGTGCAGGGCTACGCCGGCCTCACGCCCTATGCGCGTTGGGGAGACCGACTTGCGCTGGCCGCGGCCGTGTTCGTGCTGGTGCTGATCGGTCTGCGGCGCGCGCGTCGTGCCGGATACCGGTAAAATCCCCGTCTTTGCGTGCGCAGCGCGGCCAATGGGCCGCCCGAGACCATGACCACCGAATCCAGACTCGTGAAACCGACCTTCCAGCAAGTCATCCTCACGCTCCAGCACTTCTGGGGCGAGCGCGGCTGCGTGCTGCTGCAGCCCTACGACCTCGAGGTCGGTGCCGGCACCAGCCACACCGCCACCTTCCTGCGCGCGATCGGTCCCGAACCCTGGAACGCCGCCTACGTGCAGCCGTCGCGCCGCCCCAAGGACGGCCGCTACGGCGAGAATCCCAACCGCCTGCAGCATTACTACCAGTTCCAGGTGGTGCTCAAGCCCTCGCCGCTGAACATCCAGGAACTCTACCTCGACAGCCTGCGCGCGCTCGGCATCGACCCGATGGTGCACGACATCCGCTTCGTCGAGGACGACTGGGAGAACCCCACGCTCGGCGCCTGGGGCCTGGGCTGGGAAGTGTGGCTGGACGGCATGGAAGTCACCCAGTTCACCTACTTCCAGCAGGTCGGTGGCCTGGATTGCAAGCCGGTGCTGGGCGAGATCACCTACGGCATCGAGCGTCTGGCGATGTACCTGCAGGGCGTGGAGAACGTCTATGACCTGGTGTGGTCGATCGCGCCGGACGGGCGCAAGGTGACCTACGGCGACGTCTATCACCAGAACGAGGTCGAGCAGTCGACCTTCAACTTCGAGCACAGCAACGTCGACTTCCTGTTCTCGCTGTTCAACAACTACGAGTCCGAAGCCAAGCGCGTGATGGAAGTCGGCCTCGCGTTGCCGGCCTACGAGATGGTGCTGAAGGCCGCGCACACCTTCAACCTGCTCGATGCCCGTGGTGCCATCTCGGTGACCGAGCGCGCTGCCTACATCGGCCGCATCCGCAACCTGTCGCGCGCCGTCGCCCAGGCTTATTTCGAATCCCGCGAAGCCCTCGGCTTTCCAATGCTGAACACCACCAAGGAGGCCGCGTGATGACCAGCGCGACCCTGCTCGTTGAACTGCTCACCGAAGAGCTGCCGCCCAAGGCCCTGCCGCGCCTGGGCGAGACTTTCGCCACCAGGATCGCCGACGGCCTCAAGGCCAAGGGCCTGGCGCCTGCCGACGCCGCCTTCCGCACCTTCGCCAGCCCGCGTCGGCTGGCAGTGACGGTGGCGCAGGTGGCCTCGGAGGCCGCCGCCAAGGAGGTCACCGAGAAGCTGATGCCGGTGTCCGTGGCGCTCGACGCCGAGGGCAAGCCGACGCCGGCGCTGCTGAAGAAGATGGAAGCCAAGGGCATCCCCGTGGACGCCGTCACTGGCTTCGAGCGCCGCATGGACGGCAAGGCCGAGGCGCTGTTCCACACCGCCTTGGTGCCGGGCGCCAGGCTCGCCGACGTGCTGTCGGCGATCGTGCAGGACGCGATCAAGGCGCTGCCGATTCCCAAGGTCATGCGCTGGGGCGACGGCGACGCCACCTTCGTGCGCCCGGTGCACAAGCTCACCGTCCTGCACGGCGCCGAGGTGGTGCCGGGCCGCGTGCTCGACCTCGACTCGGGGCGCACCACGCGTGGCCACCGCTTCATGAGTCGCGGCGACATCGACATCGCGACCGCGGATGCCTACGAGCCCACGCTGCTCGCCGAGGGCAAGGTCATTCCCAACTTCGCCGAGCGCCGCGCCAACATCGAGCGCCAGCTGCTCGCCGAGGCCGCGAAGCAGGGCGCGCTGCTCAACGAATATGCCGACCTGCTCGACGAGGTCGCGGCGCTGGTCGAGCATCCGACGGTGTATGTGGGCGAGTTCGAGGCCGAGTTCCTCGCCGTGCCGCAGGAGTGCCTGATCCTGACGATGCGCGCCAACCAGAAGTATTTCCCGCTCTTCGATGGCGCCGGCAAGCTGCTGAACCGCTTCCTCATCGTCTCCAACATGCAGGTGGCAGACCCGACCAACATCGTCGCCGGCAACGCCCGCGTGGTGCGGCCGCGCCTGTCGGATGCGCGCTTCTTCTTCGAGCAGGACAAGAAGCAGACGCTCGAGGCCCGCCTGCCGCGCCTCGCGCCGGTGGTCTATCACAACAAGCTCGGCAGCCAGCTCGAGCGCGTCGAGCGTCTCGAGGCGCTGGCCGGTGCGATCGCCGCGCAGCTCCACGGCGACGTTGCCGCGGCGAAGCGCGCCGCGCGCCTGGCCAAGGCCGACCTCGTCACCGACATGGTGGGCGAGTTCCCCGAGTTGCAGGGCATCATGGGGCGCTACTACGCGCTCGCCGACGGCGAAGGGCTGGTGGTGGCGGACGCCATCCAGGCCCACTACCAGCCGCGCTTTGCCGGCGATGCCTTGCCGGCCGGCAATGTCGCCGCGGCGGTGGCGCTGGCCGACAAGCTCGACGCCCTGGTCGGCTTCTTCGGCATCGGCATGGTGCCCACCGGCGACAAGGACCCGTTCGCGCTGCGTCGCGCTGCGCTCGGCGTGCTGCGCATCCTGATCGAGGCGCCGCTGCCGCTCGAATTGCCCAAGCTGATCGACACCGCCGCCGCCGGCTTCAAGCCCGGCCTGCTCACCGCCGAAGGCTTCGCCGCGCAGCTGCAGGACTTTATGTTCGAGCGCCTCAGGAACCTGCTGCGGGAGAGCGGTCGCGACGGCGCCGTGATCGACGCCGTGCTCGCCTTGAAGCCCGCGCGCATCGACCTGGTGCCGGCCAAGCTCGCCGCGGTGGAAGCCTTCCGCGCCCTGCCCGAGGCCGAGGCGCTGGCTGCCGCCAACAAGCGCATCGTGAATATCCTGAAGAAGGCCGAAGCCGCGCCCGGTGAGCCCGATCTCGCGCTGCTGCAGGAAGAGGCCGAGAAGGTGCTGTTCCACCAGGTGGTCGAGGTCGCGCCGCTGGTGCGCTCGCACGTCGCCAACGAGGACTACACCGACGCGCTGTGTGCGCTGGCCGGTCTGCGCGCAGCGGTTGACCAGTTCTTCGAGGACGTCATGGTGATGGCCGAGGAGCCGCTCACCCGCCAGAACCGACTCGCGCTGCTGGCCCAGCTTGCCGGCCTGATGAACCAGGTGGCGGACATCTCCCGTCTGTCGGCCTGACCCGCGCGCGCTCCGCCGCTGGGCGGGGCGCGTTCCGCAATGCCGGAACCACGACCATGCCGATGAAGCTCATCATTCTCGACCGCGACGGCGTGATCAACGCCGACTCGGATCAGTTCATCAAGTCGCCCGATGAATGGAAGCCCATTCCGGGGTCGCTCGAGGCCATTGCGCGCCTCAACCAATGGGGCTGGCGGGTGGTCGTCGCGTCCAACCAGTCGGGCGTCGGACGCGGGCTGTTCGGCATGGACACGCTGAATGCGATCAACGACAAGATGGTGCGCAGCCTCGCGCAGGCCGGCGGCCGGCTCGATGCGATCTTCTTCTGCCCGCATGCCGCCGATTCGACCTGCGACTGCCGCAAGCCGAAGTCCGGACTTTTCCAGCAGATCGCGGAACGTTTCAACGCCGACCTGACGGGCGTGCCCTGCGTCGGCGACAGCTTGCGCGACCTGCAGGCGGGCGTGAGCATGGGCTGCGAACCCTACCTCGTGCTGACCGGCAAGGGCATGAAGACGCGCGAGGACCCCGAACTGCCGCCGGGCACGAAGATCTTTCCGGATCTCGACGCCGTCGCGGCGGCCCTGACCGCCTGACTCCGGCGACGTTCCGCACGGCGCCTTCCCCGTCTCACTGCGAGCTTCATCGTGCATCTGATCCGCTCCGTCCTCTTTGCCATCGTGCTCACGCTGATCACGGTGCCCTACGCCCTGTTCGCGACGCTGATCTTCTGGCTGCCGCCGATGACGCGCCATCGCCTGATCACGACGTGGGTGCCGATCATGATGTGGGTGATCAGGCATGTGCTGGGGATCCGCTACCGCATCATCGGTGCCGACAACATCCCGGCCGGGCCCGCGGTGGTGCTGTCGAAGCACCAGTCGGCGTGGGAAACGATCGCGTTGCAGCAGATCTTTCCGCCGCTGTGTTACGTGCTCAAGCGCGAACTGCTGCGTGTGCCCTTCTTCGGCTGGGCGCTCGGCATGATCCCGGGCATCGCGATCGACCGTGCGGCGGGCAAGGATGCGATGGCGCAGGTGGTGGAGCAGGGGCGTGAGCGCCTCAAGGAAGGCCTGTGGGTCGTGGTGTTTCCGGAAGGCACGCGCGTCGCGCCCGGTGCGGTGCGACGCTACAAGCCGGGCGGGGCGATCCTGGCCAAGCGTGCCGGCGTGCCGGTGGTGCCGGTGGCGCACAACGCGGGCGAGTTCTGGCGGCGCAACGCCTTCATCAAGCGCCCGGGGGAGATCGTCGTCAGCATCGGGCCGGTGATCGAGGTCAAGGGCGTCAAGGCCGACGACATCAACCAGCGCGCCGAGGCGTGGATCGAGAACGAGATGCGCCGCCTGTTCCCCCATCACTACGCGGGTGCTGGCGATACCGCTGGACGGGGAGCTGCAGAGGACGTCTCGTCGCCCGAGTGACGCTGCGTTGGCGAGCGGAGGACGTGGCATTCGGCCGGTCGCATGACTAAAGTGGAAGTCCGATCCCCCAGGGGACCACGATGAGCGACCGCTTGCCGGTGATTTCCGATGACGATATCCGCGGCCGTCTGGCGGCGGAACTGCCCCACTGGTATCTCGAGAATGGCTGGATCCGGCGCAAGTACCGGACCGAAGGCTGGAAGGGCACGCTGATGGTGGTCAACACCATCGGCCATCTGGCCGAGGCCGCCTGGCATCACCCGGACCTGACCGTGTCCTATGCCTTCGTGATCGTGAAGCTCACGACCCATTCGTCCAAGGGCGTGACCGAGCGCGACTTTGCGCTGGCGAAGAAGATCGAGGACGTGGTGCAGTGGCAACCCGGGCGCGAGGGGGGCGTGCTGGAAGGCACGCCCGGTGACGACCCCCGTTTCCGCTACATCAAGTACGACTAAGGCTGCGCGAGCGCAGCCCGGCGTGTCTCGTCGGCGCCGTAGACGCAAAACGGCCCCGCACTGCGGGGCCGTTTCGTGAAGCTCGAACCGTCTGGACTTAGGCGGCCTTCTTGGCGCTGGTCTTGGCGGTGGTGCTGACGGCCTTGACGGTGGCGTTGGTCGCGGCGGCCACGTTGGCTTCGGCGATCTCGGCGACCTGCTTGGCGGCCTTGCTCATGCTGTCGTAGGCGCTGTTGGCGGCGGCGATGGCCGACTTGACGGCGGCGACGGCCACGTCCGAACCGGCCGGAGCCGACTTGGCAGCCTTGTCCAGCGCGGTGGCGACGCCCTTGTTCAGCTCGGCAACCTGGCCTTCCAGGACCTTCGACACTTCTTCCTGGCTCTGCGAGGTGATCTCGTAGACGCTGCGGGCGTAGGCGACGGCCTTCTCGACGATCGGCTGGGTCAGCGAAGCCTGCAGGTTCACCAGTTCCTGCACGTCCTTGACGGCCAGCAGAGCCTTGGTGTTGGCAACGCCGTCTTCCAGGATCGAACGGGCGGTGTTCAGGTTCAGGGCAGCCAGGCGCTCGGCGCTGGCGAAGGCGGCGTTAGCCAGGGTCAGCAGGGTCTCGACGTTGGCCTTGTTGGTGGCGGCGAACTGCTCGGGGGTGACGAAAGCGGACATTTGAATCTCCTCGAATGGTGGTCAGTGCAGGAACATCGGGTTCGGTCTGCCGCGATGTTGCGATGCAGCATGGTTTGAATTATAGGGGGGTCGTCATTCAAGTCAAGAAAATGTTGTGCATTGCACAATGTTGGTTCGATAACTTCAATCTATCCCTGTGTCTCTTGCTGCGCCTGAAGTCTTTCGCCGGTGCGCATCCCCGTATCTCCGGCATGGAGTCTGCCAAGGCTGCCTTACAGAGACATGACGAAGTCGTTCCGCGGCGCAGCGATCGGCGCACAAAATAGAACGGCCGCCCGAGGGCGGCCGTTCCGGCGGATGCGGCGCTGCGTCAGTCGTGGCGGAAATTGGCCTTGCGTTTCTCGACGAAGGCGGCCATGCCTTCCTTCTGGTCGTTGAGGGCGAAGGCCGAGTGGAACACGCGGCGCTCGAACAGCAGGCCTTCGTTCAGGCTGCTTTCGAAGGCGCGGTTGACCGATTCCTTGATCATCATGACCACCGGCAGCGAGAAACCGGCGATCGTTTCCGCCGCGGCGAGCGCCTCGTCGAGGAGCGTGTCGGCCGGGACCACGCGCGAAACCAGGCCCGCCTTCTCGGCTTCGGTGGCGTCCATGAAGCGGGCGGTCAGGCACAGGTCCATCGCCTTGGCCTTGCCGACCGCACGCGGCAGGCGCTGGGTTCCGCCAGCGCCGGGGAGAATGCCGAGCTTGACCTCCGGCTGGCCGAACTTCGCCGAATCGGCCGCGATGATGATGTCGCACATCATCGCCAGCTCGCAGCCACCGCCGAGCGCAAAACCCGCAACGGCCGCGATGATCGGCTTGCGACAGGTCTTGACGCGTTCCCAGTTGCGGCTGATGTAGTCGCCCTTGTAGGCGTCCATGTACGAGAAGCTCGCCATGGCACCGATGTCGGCGCCGGCGGCGAAGGCCTTCTCGGAACCGGTGATGACGATGGCACCGATGTTGTCGTCGGCCTCGAAGCCGTCGAGCGCGGCGCCAATCTCGTCCATGACCTGATCGTTCAGCGCGTTCAGGGCCTTGGGACGGTTCAGGGTGATCAGGCCGACGCGGCCGCGGGTTTCGGCAATGATGAGTTCGAAGCTCATGCTGACTCCAGTGGTGTTGCAGGAAATACCGCTATTGCGCAGCGGCGGGCTTGTTGTCGTTCTTGGGCTGGATCACGGCGCGGACGCGGGTGTCACCACTGGCGGCGGGCTTGCCGCCGCCCGGCGCATTGGTGGCGAGGTAGTTTTCGGTGATCGCGTCGTATTCGATGTAGGCGCCGCGCACCTCGTCGCCGCCGCTGGTGACACGCGCGCGGTTGAAGAGGCGGGCGCGCTCATTGCGGCTGTCGTACTCGATGCGCTCGGCTTCGCCGTCGACGAACTCGTTGGTGCCTTCGCGTTTCTGGCGGAAGGTCGCGAGCTTGCCGCCGCTGGCGGTGGCGACGCCGTTCTGGAAGCCGGCGGCATCCTGGGTGACGACCAGCTTGTCGCCCCTGATGACGAGGCTGCCCTGGGTGAGGACCACGCCGCCCTCGAAAACGTGCACCTTGTTGCGGTCGTCGACAGTCATGTTGTCGGCTTCGATGTTGACCGGCTGGTCACGATCGGAGCGCTCGGCGAACGCGGGCGGACTCATGGCAAACAGGGTGGCGAGGACGATTGCGAGCGGAGCGGAGACGAGTCGGGCGTTCATGAAGCGGATCCTTGGCGGCGAGGCATGTTGACGCGCACCTGGCCGAGCAGTTCGAGGGTGCCGAAAAGGTTGTCGGCGCGCATGCCGAGGGCGTCGGCACGCGTGTTGCCCCGGGTCAGGACCACGGGGGAGTCGGTGAGCGCGCGGTACGAGTCCGGCCACACCGTGAGGGTTTCGGAGTCGAGGGCGAGCGCCGGGTCGTCGGCCACGCCGGGGCGGCGCACCTTGACCTCGCCCCGCATGTCGACCTGTTCGCCGCCGGGCGAGACTTCGGCCTGCATCGCAGTGATGCGGGTTTCCCGCCCCTGGTTGATCATGCGCAGGCGCGGTTGCGCGAGTTGCGTGATGTCCCCCTGCGGGAAGTGCGTCATGCGGTCGGCGAACAGTTCGTAGCGCTGCGACCCGTCGGCGGCGAAACCGACCACGCGCGTGTGCTCGGCGATGAAGTCGGGGCCAGTCTGTTCCGCCTGGCTCCCCACGGGATCGTCGATCCGCGTGACCCGCTCGAGCCAGACGGACGCGCCGGCCAGCAGGGCGAGGACGATGATCGGGTACAGGCGGTAGGTGTTCACGGCTCAGATCACCTTCGCGAGCATCAGGTCGTGCGTCGTCAGGGCGCCTGCGAGGCAACCCTTCTTGCCGACGACCAGCAACTGGCTGATGCGCATGCGCTCCATCAGCTCGGCGGCCTCGACGGCGAGCGCATCCGGTCCGATCGAGCGCGGGTTGCGGGTCATCACGTCGGCCAGTCGGGCGCTGCGCACGTCGCAGCCGCGCTCGAGCGCTCGACGCAGGTCGCCGTCGGTGAAGATGCCGATCGGCTTCGCGCCTTCGTCAGTGATCGCGGTCATGCCCATGCCGCCGGCCGTCATCGCCAGCAGGGCCTCCGTCAGCGGTGCGTCGGGGGCAACGGTCGGTACCGTTCCGGCCGGGCGCATGACATCGCGGACATGGGTCAGCAGGCGGCGACCGAGTGCGCCCCCGGGGTGTGAGCGGGCAAAGTCGTCGGCGCCGAAGCCGCGCGCGTCCAGCAGTGCGACGGCGAGCGCATCTCCAAGCGCCAGCGTGGCTGTGGTGCTCGCGGTGGGTGCGAGGTTCAGCGGGCAGGCTTCCTCGGCGACTGCCGCCTCGAGATGGACGTCGGCCTGTTGCGCAAGCGGCGACTCGGGGCGGCCGGTGATCGAGATCAGCTTCGCACCCTGCCGCTTCACCAGCGGCACGATGGTCAGGACTTCCTCGCTGGTGCCGGAGTTCGACAGCGCGATCACGACATCCTCCGGCGTGATCATGCCGAGATCGCCGTGTGCCGCCTCGGCGGCGTGTACGAAATAGGCCGGCGTGCCCGTACTGGCAAGCGTGGCCGCGAGCTTGCGACCGATGTGGCCCGACTTGCCGATCCCGGTCACGATGACACGGCCGTGGCGCTGCAGGATGAGTGCGACCGCGCGCTCGAATTCCTCTCCCAGGCGGTCGGCGAGGGCCGATACCGCGGCGGCTTCGATGCGGAGCACGCGGCGTGCAAGGGCGAGGGTCGGGCTGTCGGCGGTGGAACTCATCGAGGTGGTCGAATCCGTGCTGTGAAGGGCTGCATCGGGCGCCAGGAGCGCGCAAGCGGGCGAATGGCGCTCTGCAGCAATGACTCGCGATTCTATACCAGTCGACCGCCGGCCCGCTGTCCGGGAATGTGCCCGACCGTGGTGAATGCCCGCCGTGCTGGCGCAGGCGGGTTGCAAGCGGATGTCGGGGCGGGACGGCTCGGGCGTGGCAGGGCAGCTTCGAGCGCATGCCCGCGCAAGCGGGCCTTACAGGCTGGCACACACCGTGTAGCTTGCCGCGTCGTCGAGCGGGGCGTCGGCCGAGATGGCGGTGAGCGTGCCGCCCGCGTCGCTGCCGGCGCGCATCGAGCCGGTCGCCGGATCGCCGTCGTCGAGTGCGATGTCGAGCTGGCGGACCAGCTTGCCAGGGATGCTCGCCGAACAGGTCAGGATGCCGCCACCGATGCCGAGCAGGGTGCCGGCACGCTGCACGCCCAGACGGCCGCCGAGTGCGTTGCGCGGAAGGTAGCTCGCGCTGCCGGTGTCGGTGCTGCCGCTGGCGAGGTTGGCCAACCTGACGTGTTGCCAGAAGCGGAAGGCGTCGCTGTCGGCGGTATCGTTCCAGGCGCCGTCGATGATCCCGTTGCCGTTGCCCAGCGTAGTGCACTCGCTGCCGCCCGGGCACAGGTGAAGGCGCGCACGGGCGTCATCGCCGGGCAGTGCCCGGAAGCGGTCCTGGTAGGCGTGGATCAGAGCAGGAATGCTGCGGAAGTCCTGCGCAAGGTTCTTGACCTTGGCGCTGTCGATCAGCTCCTGTCCCTTGAGTACGCCCCCGAGCAGCAGGCCGACGATGAGCAGCACGACGGCGATTTCGACGAGGGTGAAGCCTTGTTGGCGGAATTGCATGGGTGTCTCCTGTGGAGGGTGGAAGGCGGATGTCAGAGGCGACCGGCCTGCGCCATGCGTGCGATCAGCAGCGGGCGGCCGATCCAGACGAGGAGGTCGTCGTAGTCGGGGATGCTTTCGCCAGCCTGATAGGTGGATGAGTAACTGGCGTTGAGTCCGTCGGCGCGGCGATTCGGGCCCGTCGAATAGATGATCGCGACCGCCTGCGAGTCGGTGACGGTGATGCGGCTGCCGTCGTGGGCGCGGATCTGCAGGTCGTCGGTCGGGGCGGTCACCGCGCTGATGACGGTGTCGGCGAAGGCACGGTCGACCCGGTAGTGCCAGTGTCCGCCCCAGTGGTCGCCGGGGCTCCTGCGTGGCAGTCCCCAGGCATCGGTGGCCGACAGCCCGAGGGTCAGCCACGGCAGCCGACCCTCGCGGGCGGTGTTGCAGGGCGGGCTGTCCTCGATCCCGTAGCCGGGCGCGCCAGGGTCGTCCTCGGTGCTGGGACAGGGCAGGCGGCCGTGGATGATGGCGAACCCGATGAGCGCCTGCTGGATGTCGCGCAGGCGGTCAACGGTGAGCTGACGGTCGCGAGCCTCGATGCGTGCGCCTAGCGGCACCATCAGTCCGCCGGCCAGAAGCGACAGGATCACCAGCACGATTGCGAGCTCGGCGAGGGTGAATCCGCCTTGAGCAGGACAGGGCGTGCGGGCGCGGCGCGTTGGCTGCGGAGGAGGGCTATTCAGGGAATGCATCGGACGACGTCCTGGGTGGCGGGCAGGCGGGGATCGATGGTGCGGAACAGGGGCGCACCGGCGAATCGGGGAATGCCGCTTGCGTAGTTGTGCGCGTTGTCGCCTTCGAGATACTGCGCGGCGTCCTCGCGTTCGGCAGTGGTCGTGCGCCGCTGGCGCTCGGGGCCTTCGCGGATGCGTTCGCCACCGAAGAGCAGCGCAGCCCGGCAAAGGTGGAGGGTGTCGCTGTCCGTGTCACGGACCGTCACACAGGGAGAGCCATCGATGCAGGCAGCGATGCGGAATTGGTCGCGCCAGTTGTCGTGTGCGACTGCATGCTCGCCGGGGAGCGCAAGTACGGTCGCCAGCGGCAGGGGGCCGGTCGCCACCAGGCCGCCGGCTGCGGCCGTGAGATGGGTGGCGATGAAGTCGGGGCTGGCCAGTGCGGCGTCGAGCGCGGTGGCGGCGCGTGCGCCGATCTGCTCGATCCGGTCCGCATGGTCGTGGCGGCGGCGCAAGGCATCATGGATGTCGTCGATGCCGATCCAGGCAAGCACGTCGTTGCCGGCCACGTCTGCCGTGCCACCCTGGCGGAAGTCGCTCGGAACGACGAGGCTGTTGCCGCCGTCGAGGAAGGCGGGCAGGTCGTCGATCGCCGATGCGCTGCCCGGGCAAGGTCCCGCGCCGGTGTTGATGCGGATCTGGCCTGTCAGTGCCGCGCCGGGCGCGATGATGACGGCGATTGCGAGGCTGTCCGGCCCGGCCGCCGCTATCTGCCGCCCGGCACGGTCGAAAAGTCCGAACTGGCCGGGACTGTCCCAGTTCAGTACCAGCGGTTTCGGGTTGTTCTTGACACTGCCGGCGACGGCATACCACAGGCATTCGTGCCATCCGTCGCGCAGTTCCGGCAGTGCCAGGGTTCGCCATGGCAGGCGGCCAAGGCTCGGGATGCTGCGTGCGCCGCAGGCGCCCAGCGTGCTCGAGCCGCTGTTGCCCGCATCGGGGCAGGGCAGATGACCATGGCCTTCGCCAGGGTGGCGCTCGGCGTAGCTGATCGCATAGCCGATCAGGGCCTCGCGTGCTTGAGAGAGTGCTTCGACGCTGCGTGCCTGCGCGCGCGATTCGGCAAGGATGCGCAGTTCGCCCTGTGCGAGCAGGCCGGCGGCCGACAGGAGTGCGCTCAGGAGCAGGACTGCGAGCAGGCCGTTGCCGGCGACACGATGGCAGGGGCGGCGGGCGCTCATCGGAGGGTGTCGCGTTGGCGCTGGACGTGGAGCCGCGGCAGGCTGCTGTCGGCGGACCGGGCGGACGGCGGCCAGCTGTCGCCGACCTGCAGTCGCAGCTGCGATGCGGGCTGAGGGATGAGCTCGAGCGCCGGATAGGGCGCGAGCCGAAAGAGCGGAGCCGGTGCGAGCGGTTCGGCATCGAGCCAGATCGTGGCCCGCCCGGTGCTGCTGCGCAGGAGCCCGTCGATGCGACGGGACACGGGGGCCGCGTCCGGCTCACCGTGGTCGACGACCGTTTCGCGGGGCTGGTCGAGGGCGTGACGCTCCGCCGGGGTATGGAACAGGCGACCCAGATCGGCGGCCGCCACGTTCGTCCCCCAGAATGCGAGCAGCAGCGTGAGAGCGCAGACGGAAACGGGACGCGGGCGGACTGTGCTCATGGCGTCTTGGCGATAGCAGGCAGGGCGACACTCAGCCAGGAGAGGCGGCAGTCCGCCGTGATGCGGGCCGGCGCCTGGCTGACCACGCGTTCCAGCCTGCAGGCGCGCACGCGGACATGGGGCGTGGATTCGATGACGTCGAGCAGGCGCGGCAAGTGGCCCTCGTGGCGGAGGGCGAAGCGGGTGGTGGCCTCGCTGTGGAGCAGGAGCGATGCGGGCTTGCCGGCCGGCGGTTGTGGAGGCGAGAAGGACGTCGAGAGGATGCGGGCGGGCTTGTTCTCTCTGCCGAGCCGCTCGACGGCTTCCTGCAGCGCGAGTGACCAGGACTGCGGGCCGGGCGTGCGCGCCAGCGCTTCGAGTGCCTGCCAGTGCTCCGCGGTGCGCCGCGTCGCGTCGGCGCGTGCGGAGATCGACTGCAGTTCGGCGTCGATCTGCGCATCCGCACGACGAACGCGGTCGAGGGCGGACGCCGCGTCATCGACCCTGGCGATCGAGCCGATCAGCAAGGCTGCCGCCACGACGAGCCCGCCCACGGCAAGCCCAGGCGCAGCGAATCGCGCAAGCTCGGCCTGGCGTGATTCGGCCGCCTTCATGGGCGTTCACGGCCAAGCGTGTCGAGTGCGGTGCGCACGGAGATCACGGATCGTCCATCCGGACGCCCGGACTCGATTTCCAACGGGCCCAGGCGCTCGAGCCGCAGGGCGATCGCTTCGAGGTCCCGGGGCGCGGCGTGCATGAGCGTCAGCGTGATGAGGGCATCGGGCGCTTCCAGCGCCCACGAGAGCGAATCCAGGCTGGCGGAGGAGCCGTCCTCGAGGGCGTGGGAGACGTGTTCCAGGAGGGCGAGGGTCGGGACGCGCAGGTGTGCGGACTGCTCGAACTGCTCGACACTTGCCTGGATGAGGTCGGCCGTGGCGGGCAGCGGGGGAATGGAGGCCTCGATGCGCGCGACCAACGCACGCTTCGCGCTCAGCGAGGCTTCAAGCGCCGTGCGCGCCTGCGTCAATCGTGAAGCGTTCTGCCAGTTCAGCATCGCCGCCGCCATGCCGGCCACGCAAAGGGCGGCCGAGGCGCCGACAAGCAGGCGCCTCGGTCCTGACATGCACCCCGGAGGCATGGGCGTCTGCCAGCCCAGTCGGGGCGAGGCCTTATCCAGCCAGTGGAGCAGAAGACGAGTGCAGTCCAGGTCCTGGCCTTCCGTGGCGGCGATGCCGAGCGAAACGGGATCGAGCCAGTGCAGCTCGAGTCCGTATGCAGCGGCAGACGAGGACGTAAAGAGGGGTGGCAGCACCGCTTCAGGGGCGATGATGCTGACCAAGGGCTGTGCGGTTCCGCCGACGACCGTGCTTGCGTAGCGTGCGGTGCGTGCGATCTCGAGCAGCCACTCGGCGTTCTGCGCGGCTGCGCCCGACGGGTAGTCTTCGACGAGACGGGACAGGCGGGCACGTCCTTCGGCGATCAGCGTCACACGCATGCCGGCCCGGCTGAAGCTGACGAGCAAGCCGTCGGCGAGCCCGCTGCAGGCGGCCAGCAGTGCGCTCGCCGGGATGGTGCATTCGATGCGGGCGCGCGCCGATTGCAGGGCGTCGATCCAGGGGGCGATCCGCTCCGGCCGGGTGAGGCCGCTGAAGAGCACGCGTTCGGTAGCGGCACCGCGCTGGCGGGGCTTGTCCGGCAGCGTGTCGGCACGGGCCCAGATCGGTTGAGGAAACCATTGCGCAAGCCTGCGGGCGATGAGCGCGCGGCGATCCGCCCCGCGGACCCGTGGCAGGACCTCGGTCTCATGGGCTTCTTCACCGAGATCGACCAGGACGCGGAAGTGCGAGCCGCGCGGGCGTGCCGCGACCCAGCGGGCGAAGTCCGTCGTCTGGTGAGGGGCGAAGCACTCCGCGCATTCAGGCCTATGGCTATGCATTTGCCATGCCTCGAGGCCGAGTGAATCGATGCGCAGAAGCAGGCGGTTCATGGGTCAGAGCGGAAGGCGGGTGATGAGGCCGTAGATCGGGCCGAGGATGGCGCTGGCGACCCACAGCAGCAGGGCACCCAGCATGACGGTGAGTCCGGGCTCGATGGCCGCCTGCAGGCGGCCGATGGCGATCTCCACATCGCGCCGGCACAGCAGGGCGATGTTCTCGAGGGCACGGTCGAGCGCGCCGGTCTGTTCGCCGACCTGGGCCATCCGGGTGAGCAATGCGGGAAAGCGGCTCGCCGTCTCGAACGCTGCGGAAAGCGGGCGGCCTTGTTCCACCTGCCGCGTTACGTCGTGCAAGGCGGCGCGCAGGGCGAGATTGCCCGTGGTGTCTTGTGAGATGCGCAAGGCATCGATCACGGGGACGCCGGCGGCATAGAGACTGGCGAGGGTGCTGGCGAAGCGGGCGAGCCCGATGTCGCGCAGGATGCCGCCGACAAGCGGTAGCGACAGCAGCAGGCGGTGAGCGTGCACGCGAGCCGGCTCGGAATGGGCGAGTTGCCATTGCAGGGCGGCGGCCAGGCTGCCTGCGCCCAGCAGCATCAGCCAGCCATGGCGGGTGACGAGCGCGGACAGGGCAAGCAGCAGTTGCGTCTGCAGCGGCAATTGTTCGCCGCTGCTGCGGAAGAGCTTTTCCATCTCGGGCACGACCTGAACCAGCGCCACGACGAGCGCGGCCAGAATCAGCGCGGCGACGATCGCCGGGTAGATTGCGACGCGCCTGGCGTGTGCGACGAGTGCCTCCTCCCGCTCCAGTGCCGCGCCGATTTCGCGGACGGCCTCGCTCAGCCGCCCTGCATGCTCGCCCGCCTTGATCAGCGCGACCAGCGCAGGGGCGAACACGCCTTCCTGGCGCGCGATCGCCTCGGACAGGGGGCGTCCGCGCTCGACATCGGCGAGCAGCATGCCGATGAGGGCACGGGTGCGCGCGTGTGTCGTGGCGTTCCGCATGGCCGTCAGCGCCTCGAAGGGCGGGACGCCTGCGGCGAGGAGTTGTTCGAAGTGGAAGCAGAAATGGATCAGCTCCCGACGCGGTACCTTGGCGCGCGTCCGCCAGCGTAGACGGACGGGTTCGCCATTGATCAGCACCAGGCCCATCGTCTGCAGGCGCTGTTCGAGATCGAGCAGGTCGGCGGCGTCGAGTTCGCCCCGCACCCGACGGCCGTCGGCTGCCATGGCGCGATAGCGATGGAGGTTCATGCGGCGACTCCCCGTTCGTCCGCATGCGCGGCGAGGTCGATGACGCGGCTCAGCTCTGCCAGCGAGGTACTGCCGTCGAGCACGCGCCGGATGCCGTCGTCGGCGAGGCTCGCGTGTCCGCCGGCGCGCAGTGCGGCCCGCAGTCGGCCGAGGCTGGCGCCCTCGTGGATGAGTTCGTCGAGCGCAGGGTCGATCCTGACCAGCTCCATGATCGCCAGACGCCCGCGGTAGCCACGGAAGTCGCATGCAGGGCAGCCGACGGGATGGAAGATTCGGGGCGGGGTGGCGGGGGACAGCCCAAGCAGCCTGCAGGCGTCCGCGCTTGCCGCAGCCTCGGACCGGCAGTCGGGGCACAGTCGGCGTACCAGGCGTTGCGCGATGATGCCGGCGAGACTCCCGGCCAGCATGTCCGCACGCAGGCCGATGTCGACAAGCCGCTGCAGCGTGCCGGCGGCCGAGTTGGCATGCAGGGTCGAGAACACGCGATGCCCCGTGAGCGCGGCGCGCAGTGCCATGCGTGCGGTGTCGGTGTCGCGGATCTCGCCGATCAGGAGGATGTCGGGATCCTGGCGCAGCAGCGCACGCACGCCGTCGGCGAAGTCCAGGCGCGAGGCCTCGCCGACCGAGGTCTGACGCAGCTGGGCGAGCGGATATTCCACCGGATCCTCCAGCGTCATGATGTTCACCGCCTCGACGTTCAGGTGATTCAGGATCGAATACAGCGTCGTGGTCTTGCCGCTGCCGGTGGGGCCGACGACCAGCGTCAGGCCTTCGGGGCGGGCAAGGATGCGGTCGAGGGTCGTGCGTTGGCCGTCGGTCAGACCCAGGGCGTCGAGCGGTACGATGCCCTTCTCGCGATCGAGGACGCGCAGCACGATGTTTTCGCCGTGCAGGGTGGGCTGGGTGGCGACACGGAAGTCGATCGGGCGGCCGGCCAGCGTGATCGAGATGCGTCCATCCTGAGGGCAGCGTGACTCGGCGATGTCGAGCCCGGCCATTACCTTGAGGCGGACAGCCAGTTCCGGCCAGAACGACTTGTGCAGTGCGCGCACCTGGCGCAGCGTGCCGTCGACGCGCTGACGGATGCGCAGGAAGCAGGCCTCAGGTTCGAAGTGGAGGTCGGAGGCGCCGCGTGCAGCGGCGTCTGCAAGCATCGCGTCGACCAGACGCACAATCGAGTTCCCGTCGGTCGTCGCTGCAGGCCCCAGAAGGGCGCTGCGCGCGTCGCGCTGCTCGATCTCGTGCACGATGTCGTCGATCGTTGCAGGCTGGCCGTAGTGGCGGTCGATCGCACGCGACAGCTCGGCGTCGGCCGCCAGGCGCAGCGCGATTCGAACCTGTGGCCCAAGCTCGGCGCGCAGCCGATCCTGGGCGACGATGTCGTCCGCGCTGGCCGCGGCGATGGTCAGCGTCTGCGACGCATGGTCATAGTGCAGCGGCAACAGGCGATGCCGTTGCGCCAGCGCTCGCGGCACGCGTGCAAGGGCGTCGGGGTCGGCGAGGGTGTCGCCGAGGTCGACGCTCGTGTGCCCGTAGTGCGCAGCGAGT
The DNA here is from genome assembly GCF_001051995.2 of Thauera humireducens. Taxonomy (NCBI): domain Bacteria; kingdom Pseudomonadati; phylum Pseudomonadota; class Betaproteobacteria; order Rhodocyclales; family Zoogloeaceae; genus Thauera; species Thauera humireducens. The sequence goes on from NZ_CP014646.1 coordinate 3,884,407, forward strand.
GCGTCGCGCAGCGCGGTGTCGCTGACGAAGCCGAGTTCGACCAGCAAGCGTCCGAGCGGGCGTTGGCGCCGCTGCTGCTCGTGCAAGGCGATGCGTAGCTGGTCGTCGCCGATCAGGCGCGCCGCGGTGAGGATCTGGCCAATGAGGACGGGTGCGTTCATGGCTGGCTGGGCAGGACGGGAAGCTCGGGACGTAGGGGTATGGATGGATGATTGCGCTGGCCAGGCGATGGGGTGCTGACGAGGAAGTCTGCGTCAGGCAGCTGGCCGACATAGGGCGCGTAATCGGCATTGGTGCTCGGGTCGTCGATCAGCAGTGGGCGCAGGAAGATCAGCAGCTCGGTCCGGCGCGCGGTGTTGTCGCGGCGGGTAAACAGCTCACCCAGCAGCGGGACGTCGCCGAGCAGCGGGATTCGGCCGGTGTCGTGATCGACGCGGTCTTCCATGAGCCCCCCGAGCACGGCGATCTGACCGCTGCGAAGGCGCAGCATGGACTCGATCTCGCGCGTACGGATCTGCGGCACGCGGTTGGGGATGTTGCGCAGCGAGGGGTTGGGGTCGTCCTTGAAGCCGGCGATGCCGGAGATGGTCGGCCGGATGTTCAGCGTGATCTCGCCGCCGGCGCTGATCTGCGGTGTCACCGACATGACCATGCCCACCGATACCGATTGCGGTGTCGTGGTCGCGGTGATCTTCTCGCGCTCGCTGTCGCCATATTCGGTCGTGGAGGCGTCAACGAGGAAGTAAACATATTCCTCGACGACCTTGAGCATCGCCGTCTGGTTGTTGAGTACCGACAGCCGCGGGCTGGACAGCACCTTGACCGTGCCGAAAGTCTCGAGGAGTTCCACCTTGATGTCGAAGCTGCCGGACAGGTAGCTCAGGGTGGGTGATCCCGCGGCCGCGCCATCGTTGCTGCCGCGCGGCGCGACATGCCAGCCGGGCAGGCCGAGCCGCGTCCAGTCGATGCCCTGCCGATAGCCGTCTGCCAGCGTGACCTCGACGATCGTCGCCTCGATCAGCACCTGGCGGCGCGCGGCCGCCTGGACATCGCCAAGAAAGGCGCTCAGCTGTTCGTGCTGGCGTGCGGTCGCGCGCACCATGACGATCCCGCTGCCCGGGTTGAGCATGATGTCCGGGCAAGTGGCGCTGTCGGCCTTGCACGCGGACGCGCCGCTCGCCGGGTCGGACAGGATGGCGCGGATGTTCGACTGCAGCACCTCCCAGAAGTCGTTCGTCGAGCGCGTCTCGATCTGAGTCACGGAGGTGTTGCCGGCGCCGTTCGGGCCGTTGGCCCCGCTGCTGGCCCCGGTTGCGATCTGCGTGCTGGTGGCGACGGTCCCCCTCATGCTGCGGCTGAGGTTGACGTAGTCGAGCACGTAGCTGCGCAGGAACGGGGTGTCCGGTCGCACGCTGAGATGGTCGCCGGCGAGCGTGTAGCGGATCGGAGCCAGTTGGGCGATGCGGGCAAGCAGGCGGTCGAGCGGCTGGTCGATAGCGTTGAGCGTGACGCGTCCCTCGAGTCCGGGATGCAGGTCGAGGTTCAGGCGCGCATCGCGGCCGATGGCGAGCAGGAGTTGGGTGACCGGGAGATCATGCACCGCGACCGAATAGGTTTCGTCGCGCCGGAGCGGGTGCGCCCGCTGCGGCGCCGCGGGCGGGGTGCTTGCCGGTGCCGGCGGAGCAGCTGGCGACGCGGCCGCAGCGTGGGGAGCAGTCTGTGGCGAGAGTGAGTGTCCCGCCGTCAGATGTCCGCCTGGCGTCGGTGCGGGCGGCAGCGTCGTGCAGGCGCCGCCAGCGAGTCCGACGCAAAGGGCGTACAGGGCGAGTCGAGCGGCGTGCTGGTGTGCGGGCATGTGCGAATGCTAAATGCATTTCAAGAGAAATGAAATATGCATTTAGAGTTGCGCGTCGGTCTGTCGGGCGATGCGATGTGAGTGCTTCCGTGCAATAGTTGGCTGTTGCGTTGCAGCACCGCGCCGGGAGCGATCTTTCTCCTCTGTTAGAATGCGCGGTTCGAATCCAGCTGCAGGGCCTCTTGTGATCACAGCCGAGCACGGCGCTCCCCTCGTTTCCCTTCGCGACGTCCGCTTCGCCTACGGTGAGCGGTCGGTGCTGCGTGGTATCGACCTGAGCGTGCATCGTGGCCAGGTCGTGGCGATCATGGGCGGCAGCGGTTGTGGCAAGACCACGCTGCTGCGCCTGATTGGCGGGCAGCTCAAGGCGAGCTCGGGTGTGGTCGAGGTCGATGGGCGCGACGTGGGCAAGATGGGGCGTTCCGACCTCTACGCAATGCGTCGCCGGATGGGCATGCTGTTTCAGTTCGGTGCGCTATTCACCGACATCAGTGTGTTCGACAACGTGGCCTTTCCGTTGCGTGAGCACACCAACCTGCCGCCGTCGATGATCTCCGACCTGGTGTTGATGAAGCTGCAGGCGGTGGGTTTGCGCGGCGCGGCCTCGTTGCGCCCGGGTGAGCTGTCGGGCGGCATGGCGCGTCGGGTCGCGCTTGCCCGTGCGGTGGCGCTGGACCCGATGCTGATCCTCTACGACGAGCCCTTTGCCGGGCTGGACCCCATTTCGCTCGGTATCGTCGGGCAGTTGATCCGGCGCCTGAACGACGCGCTTGGCGCCAGTTCGGTCATGGTCACGCACGACGTGCATGAGTCGCTCGAGATCGTGGACTACATCTACTTCGTTTCCGAGGGGCGCATCGTCGCGCAGGGTACGCCCGACGAGATCCGGGCCTCGTCCGATCCCTTCGTACATCAGTTCGTCAATGCGGAGGCCGATGGACCCGTGCCTTTCCATTACCCGGCGCCGCCGATCGACAGTCTGCTGCAGGGAGTGCGTCCATGAACGCCTTTTTCGGCGGCATCGTTGGCGGGCTGCGTCACATCGGCAAGCTGACCATCGACGGCGTCTGGCGCCTGGGGTTCATCACCCGCTTCCTGTTCGCCCTGCTGCTGGCGTCGGGCCAGTCGGTGCGCCGCATTCACCTGACGATTCGCGAGCTTTACTTCAGCGGCGTCCTGTCGCTGCTGATCATCATCGTCTCGGGCCTCTTCGTCGGGCTGGTGCTCGGCCTGCAGGGCTACGACATCCTGCAGCGCTATGGTTCGGCCGACGCCGTTGGCGTGATGGTGGCCTTGTCCCTGTTGCGCGAGCTCGGTCCGGTGATTGCCGCCCTGCTGTTCGCCAGCCGCGCGGGCTCGGCCATCACTGCCGAAATCGGCCTCATGAAAGCGACAGAGCAACTGAAGGCGATGGACATGATGGCGGTCAATCCGATCGCACGCGTGGTCGCGCCGCGCTTCTGGGGCGGCGTGTTGTCGATGCCGCTTCTCGCCGCGCTGTTCTCGGCGATGGGAATCTTCGGAGGCTGGCTGATCACGGTGGTGGTCATCGGCGTTGATGACGGCGCCTTCTGGTCGCAGATGCAGGCAGCGGTTGAATTCGAATACGACGTGATGAACGGTGTGATCAAGTCCTTCGTATTCGGCGCCGTGGTGTCGCTCATCGCCGTGTTCGAGGGCTACGACTGCGAGCCCACGGCGGAAGGCGTTTCGCGCGCCATCACGCGTACTGTCGTCACGTCGGCGCTGGCCATCCTCGCGCTCGATTTCGTGCTCACCTCTTTCATGTTCCGGGGTCAATGATGAGTCGTACCGCGCTCGACCTGTGGGTCGGCATTTTCGTCGCCATCGGCTTTGCCGCGCTGGTGTTCCTGGCGATGAAGGTTGGCAATTTTTCGGGTCTCGATGGCCGTGAGACCTATCGCATCGAGGCGCCGTTCGACAATATCGGCGGCCTGAAGGTCAGAGCGCCGGTCAAGAGTGCCGGCGTGCTGGTCGGCCGCGTGCAGTCGATCCGCTTCGATACCGAGACCTATCGCGCGGTCGTGCAGATGGAGATCGACAAGCGCTTTGAATTCCCGGCCGATACCTCGGCATCGATCCTGACTTCGGGGCTGCTCGGCGAACAGTACATCGGGCTCGATGCCGGTGCCGACATCGAGCCACTGAAGGACGGCGACCGCGTGCTCATCACGCAGTCGGCCGTCGTCCTCGAGAAGCTGATCGGCCAGTTCCTGTTCGACAAGGCAGCCGAGCCGGCTGCCCAGTAAGGCTTGCGGGCCTGCCGTGGAGAAAACAACGATGAATGCAGTGGCGAAACTTTCGCGCAAACCCCTTGCCGTGGCGGCCCTGTCGGTCAGCGTACTGTCCGGCTGTGCCACGACCGCCAACCCGGATGATCCGCTCGAGGGGTACAACCGGGCCATGTTCAGCTTCAACGAGCAGCTCGACAAGGTGGTCGTGAAGCCTGCGGCGCAGGCCTACGAGTTCGTGTTGCCGCAGTTCGTGCGCACCGGCGTGGGCAACTTCATCGGCAACCTCGAGGATCCGTGGATCGGCCTCAACAGCCTGATGCAGGGCAAGGGTGCGGACGGAATGTCCGACCTGATGCGTTTCTTTGTGAACTCCACCTTCGGCCTGCTGGGTGTGCTCGATGTCGCCACCGAAATGGGCTTGCCGAAGCACGACGAGGACCTTGGGCAGACGTTGGGGCGCTGGGGTGTGGGTGAAGGCGCCTATATCGTGCTGCCCCTGTTCGGTTCGCGCACCGTGCGCGACGCCGTCGCGCTGCCTGCCGACCGGGCGGGCCAGAGTCCGCTCAATATCGATCACGTGCCCACGCGTAACAGTTACACCGCGCTGCGCATCACGCATGTCCGCTCCACCTTCCTCGGTGCCGAGAAGACCGTGGACGAGGCCACCATCGACAAGTACGCCTACACGCGCGACTTCTACCTTGAACAACGTCGTTACAAGGTTTCCGACGGCAATGTGACGCGTGAGTACGAGAATTTCGACGCGCGCAGGGCGCCCGAGTTGGGCGAGGAGCTCGACATGGCTGCGACCGCAGCCGTCGAGCGATTGGAACTGAACCGCATGGGTGGCGACAAACTGGCTGATTCAAGCATCCGAACCGGTAACTGACATGACTTTCAAGAGACTGATTGCACTTGCCTTTTTTATGCTTGCCGGGCTGCTGCCGGCCGCGCAGGCGTCGGCGCAGCAGGCGCCCGATGCGCTGGTGCGTGATGTGACCAACGAGGTGCTCGAGATCGTGCGCGCCGACAAGGCGATCCAGGCGGGCGACGTGCATCGTGTCATCGAGCTGGTCGACGCCAAGGTGCTGCCGCACTTCGACTTCCGGCGCATGACCATGCTGGCCGTCGGCCGCGACTGGCGCGATGCTTCGCCTGCGCAGCAGGCGCGCCTGACCGAGGCTTTTCGCACCTTGCTCGTGCGCACCTACTCCAATGCGCTGACCCAGTACCGCGACCAGACCATCGACTTCAAGCCCACGCGCTTCGCCGCGACGGACAAGCGGGTGCAGGTTCGTACCGAGGTACGTCAGAGCGGCGCCCAGCCGATCGGCATCGATTACATGCTCGAGAAGTCCGATGCGGGTTGGAAAGTGTTCGACGTCATCGTCGCGGGGGTCAGCCTGGTCACGAACTACCGCAGCAGCTTCACGCAGGAGATCCGCAGCGGTGGCGTTGACGGCCTGATCAAGTCGCTCGAGGACAAGAATCGATCGCTCGAGGCGGAGCAGCAGCGTTCATGAGCGATGTGACGAAGGTGTTCGCGCCGCAGGGCGCGCTCACCATGCTGAGCGCGGCGGCGGTGCTGGAGGAGGGGCGGCGCCTTGCGGCCGAGGCGCCGTTGGCCGTCGATTTCGCTGCGGTGACGGCGGCCGACTCGGCAGCGCTCGCGCTCATCCTCGACTGGCTGCGTGCTGCACGTGCAGCCGGCCAGCGTGTCGTGCTGCGCAACCTGCCCGCGGCGCTGATCAGTCTCGCGGCGCTCTACGACATCGACACGCTCCTGCCCCTGGAGCCGAAGGCATGACGATACCGGCCATTCGCGTCAGTGCCGTCACCAAGCAGTATGGTTCGCTGAGGGCGCTGGGTGGCGTCGACCTCGAGATTGCGCAGGGCGAGTTCTTCGGCCTCCTTGGCCCGAACGGCGCGGGCAAGACCACGCTGATCTCCGCGCTTGCCGGTCTGGTTCGGCCCGACAGCGGCTCGCTCGAGATCATGGGGCACGACGTGGCGGGTGATTACCGCAACGCCCGCCGCAATCTCGGCGTGGTGCCGCAGGAACTGGTGTTCGATCCCTTCTTCTCGGTGCGCGAGTTGTTGCGCATCCAGTCAGGCTATTTCGGTATCCGTGGCAATGACGACTGGATCGACGAGATTCTCGCCAGCCTCGACCTGACGCACAAGGCCAGCGCCAACATGCGCACCCTGTCGGGCGGCATGAAGCGTCGCGTGCTGGTGGCGCAGGCCCTGGTCCACCGGCCGCCGGTCATCGTGCTGGACGAGCCTACGGCGGGTGTCGACGTCGAGTTGCGCCAGGGGCTTTGGCAGTTCGTGCGCAAGCTCAATCGCGACGGTCACACCATCGTGCTGACGACGCATTACCTCGAGGAAGCCGAAGCCTTGTGCGGCCGCATCGCCATGCTCAAGGCAGGCAAGGTCGTTGCGCTGGATACCACCGGCAACCTGCTGCGCCGCTTCGCCACCCACAGCCTGCGCGTGCGTGTCGATAACCTCGATGCGGCGCTTGCGCTCGGTGGCCTGGCGGCTGAGGACGGCTGGGTGGAGTTCGGCTTCGACAGTTATGGCGAGGTCGAGAGCCGGCTCGCAAGCTTGCGTGAATCGGGTGCCGGTTTGCGCGAAATGCAGCTGGGAGAGCCCGATCTCGAGCGAGTGTTCGTGGAGGTCATGCATCGTGCCTGAGACGCACAAGTCCGCGCCCGGCAGGCCGGCGCCCCGTATCGAGCCGATGCCGGTCGATTCGCCGCTGACCGGTTTTCGCACCCTCTTGTACAAGGAGGTGCTGCGTTTCTGGAAGGTCAGCTTCCAGACCGTCGCGGCGCCGGTGCTCAATGCCCTGCTGTTCCTGCTGATCTTCTCGCATGTGCTCGACCGCCATGTCACCGTCTACGGCGACGTGGCCTACACCAGTTTCCTGGTGCCGGGCCTGGTCATGATGTCGGTGCTGCAGAATGCGTTTGCCAACAGCTCGTCGTCGCTGATCCAGAGCAAGATCACCGGCAACATCATCTTTGTGCTGCTGCCGCCGCTGTCCTATCGTGAGTTTTATGCGGCCTATGTGGTTGCCTCGACCCTGCGCGGGCTCTTCGTCGGCGCTGGCGTGCTGCTGGTGGCGATGCCCTTCGTGGACCTGAGCATCGCCAAGCCGTTGTGGGTGCTGACGTTCGCAGTGATGGGCGGCGTGATCCTGGGATCGTTTGGTGTGATTGCGGGCATCTGGGCGGACAAGTTCGATCAGCTCGCCGCGTTCCAGAATTTCCTGATCATGCCGCTGACCATGCTGTCGGGTGTTTTCTACTCCATCCACTCGCTGCCGCAGGTCTGGCAGGACGTGTCGCATTTCAACCCGTTCTTCTTCATGATCGACGGGTTCCGCTACGGTTTCTTCGGCCAATCCGACACCTCGCCCTGGCTCTCGCTCGGGGTTGTGTCGTTGTGTTTCGTGTCGCTCGCTGCGCTGACCCTCGCGATGCTCGCGCGGGGCTACAAGCTGCGGGCGTAAAAGGATGAATCATGTTTGAAGCAAGTGAGATCAAGCGTCTGATCGAGCAGGGTCTGCCCTGCGAATTTGTTGCCATCGAGGGGGAGGACGGTGTGCATTTCACCGGCGTCGTCGTCAGTGCCACCTTCGAGGGCAAGCCGCGCGTGCGCCAGCACCAGGCGGTGTATGCCACGCTCGGCCGCCTGATGGGCAACGAGATCCACGCGCTGCAGTTGCAGACCTTCACGCCCGCGCAGTGGGAAGAGGGTCGCGGCGAACTGGGGATGTGAGCGTTTCATGGATAAATTGCTGATCGAAGGCGGCGCCCGACTGTCGGGCGAAGTCGCCATTTCCGGCGCCAAGAACGCTGCGTTGCCCATCCTGTGCGCAGCCTTGCTGACGGCTGAACCGGTGACCTTCACCAATGTGCCGCAACTGAAGGACATCGGCACCTTGCTGGCGCTGCTCGGTCAGATGGGCGTCAAGGTCGAGCGTGCGGACGATACCGTCACGCTGGATGCATCGGGGTTGAACAACCCGGTCGCGCCCTATGAGATGGTCAAGACGATGCGCGCCTCCATTCTGGTGCTAGGCCCGCTTGTGGCGCGCTGCGGCGAGGCGCGGGTGTCGCTTCCCGGTGGCTGCGCGATCGGAGCGCGACCTGTGGATCAGCACATCAAGGGCCTGCAGGCAATGGGTGCAGAGGTTCGCGTCGAGCATGGCTATGTGCATGCCACCGTGCCACGCCTGAAGGGCGCACGCCTGTTCACCGACATGGTGACGGTGACCGGTACGGAGAACCTGATGATGGCCGCTGTCCTCGCCGATGGCGAGACGGTGATCGAGAATGCCGCGCGCGAGCCGGAGGTGGTCGATCTGGCCAACTGCCTGGTGGCGATGGGCGCGCAGATCTCCGGTGCCGGCAGCGACGTGATTCGCATCCGCGGTGTCGAGCGCCTGCATGGCGCGACCCACCGCATCATGCCCGACCGCATCGAGACCGGCACCTACCTGTGTGCCGCGGCCGTCACGGGTGGTTCGGTACGCCTGACCGGCACTTCGTCCTGCTATCTCGACGCGGTGATCGACAAGCTGATGGATGCCGGCTGCGAGGTGGTGTCCGAGCGCGACGCGATCAGCCTGTCGGCGCCTGCGCGGCTCAATGCCGTCAGCCTGCGCACCGCGCCTTACCCGGCCTTCCCGACAGACATGCAGGCGCAGTTCATGGCGATCAACTGCGTGGCCAATGGCGTGGCAATGATCCGCGAGACCATCTTCGAAAACCGCTTCATGCATGCGGTCGAACTGCAGCGCCTGGGCGCCGACATCCGCATCGATGGCAACACGGCGGTGGTGCAGGGGGTTGCGAGACTGGAAGGGGCGACGGTGATGGCGACCGACCTGCGTGCTTCGGCGAGCCTGGTCGTGGCCGGCCTGGTGGCCGAAGGCGAAACGACGATCGAGCGCATCTATCACCTCGATCGCGGCTACGAACGCCTGGAGGACAAGCTCGCTGCGCTCGGCGCCAAGGTCAGGCGTCTGACGTGAAAGCCGGGCGCCCTGTGCGGTGCCTGGTCTGAAGTGCGAAGACGCGGGTGGTGGCGGGTGCACGCAACCGCCGCTGCCACCTCTGCTGAAGAGCCCGATCGTCGGGATCGTCCGCTGCGGTACGGGACCTCAGCGTCGGGCTGCGATGCGGCGTGCGTTTGCTCCAGCCCGGCTCAGGCTCAGAGTTCGAACTGGCCGTTCGCCTCAGGTTGCCAGGTGACCTCGATCACTTTGAGACGGATTGACTTCCCGTCCATGCCTCCCCAGTCGATCGACTGGCCTGCCGAGAGACCCAGCAGGGCGCTGCCCGCGGGCGAGAAGATCGACACCCGATGAGCTTCGGCGTTGGCGTCCTTGGGATAGGCCAGCGTCAATTCGTATTCACGGCCCGTGCCTTCCTCGACGAAGCGGGCACGGCTGTTCATCGTGATGACGTCGGCCGGCATGTCCTCGGGCTCGCGCACGTCGGCGCGCTCGAGTTCCTCGCGCAGGCCGTCGAGGTCGCCGCGGCTGCGGAAGGCGGGGAGGGTGAGCAGGCCCTCGAGGCGCTCGAGGTCGCTGCTGGAGACGATGATCGACGGTTTCATGGTGCGGGTTTCCTGCTTGAGGTGCACGCCGACGCTGCGGCGAAACAAAAGAAAAGGCCGAACCGCCACCTGCGGTTCAGCCAGATAGGCCGAAGGTTAACAGAAGCAGCGCCGGGTTACAATGATGGCTCACTCAGCTCAAGGCTTTTCACGTGTCCAGCATCACGCTTGCCCTGTCCAAGGGGCGCATCTTCGAAGAGACGCTGCCGTTGCTCGCTGCCGCGGGCATCGTGCCTACCGACAACCCCGAGACCTCGCGCAAACTGATCATCAGTACCAACCGGCCCGACGTGCGCCTGGTCATCGTGCGTGCCAGCGACACGCCGACCTACGTGCAATACGGTGCGGCCGACCTCGGCATAGCCGGCCGGGATGTGCTCGTCGAGCATGGTGGCGCCGGCCTGTACCAGCCGCTGGACCTCGAGATCGCGAAGTGCCGCCTTTGTGTTGCGGTGCAGAAAGGCTTTGATTACGCCGCTGCGACGCGACCGGGCGGACGCATCCGCGTTGCCACCAAGTACATCAGCGCGGCCAAGGCGCACTTCGCCGGCAAGGGCATGCATGTGGATCTGATCAAGCTCTACGGCTCCATGGAACTGGCGCCCCTGGTCGGGCTGGCCGATGCCATCGTCGACCTGGTGTCGACCGGAGGCACGCTGCGTGCGAACAATCTGGAAGAGGTCGAGGAAATCATGCCGATCAGCTCGCGTCTGATCGTCAATCAGGCCTCGCTCAAGCTCAAGCGCGAACTGCTGCAGCCGGTGCTCGACGCCTTTGCCGGTGCGGTCAAACCGTAAGGATTTTTTCATGAGCCAGACGCCCATCCGCCGCCTCGATGCGCGCGAACCCGAATTCCTTTCCACTCTGGATGCGTTGCTTGCCTTCGAGTCCGAGGCGGACGAGCGCATCGATACCGCGGTGACCGAAATTCTTCGCGCGGTGCGCACCACAGGCGACGCCGCCGTGGTCGAGTTCACCCGCCGCTTCGACGGTCTGGATGTGCATTCGATGGGTGCGCTGGAACTGCCCAAAGCCGAGCTTCACTCTGCGCTCGACAGCCTGTCGTCGGAGCAGCGCGAGGCGCTGACCATCGCCGCGGACCGTGTGCGTGTCTACCACGAGCGGCAGAAGGGCGAGTCCTGGGAGTTCACCGAGGCCGATGGCACGCGGCTAGGGCAGAAGGTCACGCCGCTCGATCGCGTCGGACTCTATGTGCCGGGCGGACGCGCCTCGTATCCCAGTTCGGTGCTGATGAACGCCATCCCGGCCAAGGTCGCCGGCGTCGGCGAGTTGATCATGGTCGTGCCGACGCCGCGCGGCGAGAAGAATCCCCTGGTGCTGGCGGCCGCGGCAATCACGGGTGTCGACCGCGTGTTCACCATCGGCGGTGCGCAGGCGGTTGCAGCACTTGCCCATGGCACGCAGACCATTCCGCAGGTGGACAAGATCGTCGGTCCCGGCAACGCCTACGTCGCCGAGGCCAAGCGCCGTGTGTTCGGCACTGTCGGCATCGACATGGTCGCCGGCCCGTCGGAAGTGCTGATCATCTCCGACGGCTCCGGGCATGCCGACTGGGTTGCGATGGATCTCTTCGCTCAGGCCGAGCACGACGAGCTGGCTCAATCCATCCTGCTGTGCACCGACGCGGGCTTCATCGACGCGGTGCATGCGGCGATCGACCGCCTGCTGCCGACCATGCCGCGCCGCGAGACCATCGCCAAATCGCTCGCCAACCGCGGGGCCCTGATCCATGTCGACAGCCTCGAGCAAGCCTGCGCGCTCGCCAACCGCATCGCGCCCGAGCACCTCGAGTTGTCGCTGGATGATGCCGAATTCTGGATCGACCACATTCGCCATGCCGGCGCGATCTTTGTTGGCCATTGGGCAGTGGAAGCGCTGGGTGACTATTGCGCCGGCCCCAACCACGTGCTGCCGACCATGCGCAGCGCGCGCTTCTCGTCGCCCCTGGGCACCTACGACTTCCAGAAGCGCACCAGCATCGTGAATATCTCGCAAGCCGGTGCTCAGCACCTCGGCAAGGTCGCTTCGATCCTCGCGCACGGCGAGGGCTTGCAGGCCCACGCCCGCTCCGCCGAGATGCGGCTGAAGGTCTGAAGTCGACGGGCTCGACGCCCGCGTGGCGATGAGCCGGGTGTGAATGGGGTATCCGTGGCGCCGGCGAGGACTGTCTGAGCCGAGCGCAGCGAAGGCGAGTTCCGCAGCCGGCAGAACGGATACACCAGGCACGTCCGGCGGGTTGGAGCCAAGCCGCCGAGACGCGCCGAGGTGTCTCAGCGGCCGAGAATGTCCTTCAGTGCCCCGACCAGAATGCCGCACTGCTCGTCGGTGCCGATCGTGATCCGCATGAACTGATCGATCCGCGCCGCCTTGAAGTGGCGCACGATGATCGCGCGCTTGCGCAACTCGGCAGTCAGCTCGGCCCCATCGCGCTGCGGATGGCGGGCGAAGATGAAGTTTGCTGCCGAGGGCAGCACCTCGAAGCCCAGCGCCCGCATGTCGGCCACCAGCTTCTCGCGCGTCGCGATGACCTTGCGGCAACTCTCCTGGAAGAACGCCTCGTCCTCGACCGACGCCACCGCGCCCGCAATCGCCAGCCGGTCGAGCGGGTAGGAATTGAAGCTGTTCTTGACCCGCTCCAGCGCCTCGATCAGGTCCGCATGCCCCGCGGCAAAACCGACCCGCAGGCCCGCGAGCGAGCGGCTCTTCGAGAAGGTATGCACCACGAGCAGGTTCGGATACCTGTCGATCAGGCCGATCGCGCTCTCGCCGCCAAAGTCCACATAGGCCTCGTCCACCAGCACCACCGCGTCCGGGTTGCCGGCAACGATGCGCTCGACCGCCTCCAGCGGCAGCAGGCGGCCGGTCGGCGCGTTGGGGTTCGGGAAAATGATCGCGCCCGGGCGTTCGCCTCCTTGCGGAAGATAGTCATCGACCCGGATCGAGAAGTCCTCCGCCAGCGGAATCATGCGGTGTGCGATGTCGTACAGCCCGCAGTAGACCGGGTAGAAGCTGTAGCTGATGTCGGGGAACCACAGGGGACGATCCTGTTTGAGCAGCGCCATGAATGCGTGCGCGAGCACCTCGTCGGAGCCGTTGCCAACGAAGATCTGTTTTGGCTGCAGGCCGTGGCGCCTGGCGAGCGCGGCCTTGAGGGCGTCCGCATTCGGGTCGGGATAGAGGCGCAGGGAATCACCCGTCGCCGCGCGGATCGCCTCGAGCGCCTTGGGCGAGGGGCCATAGGGGTGCTCGTTGGTGTTGAGCTTGACCAGGTTGTCGAGCTTGGGCTGTTCGCCCGGGACGTAGGGGGTCAGGCCGTGTACGACGGCGCTCCAGAAGCGGCTCATGGTTTCGTCTGCAAAAGGAAGGCGAGCAGGGGATCGGGTGGCAGGTCGGCAACGCAATGGCGTGGCGCTGGTCTACGCCAGAGTCCGTGCGTTGCAGTCAATTTGCCGGGCGATGTTATCATGCCCGGCACCTGTCACCCTGGAGCCATCAGCCAGTCATGCGGCAAGCCGAAGTCACTCGCAATACCCTCGAGACGAAGATCTCAGTGCGCATCAATCTCGATGGCACGGGCAAGGGCAAGCTCGATACGGGCGTTCCCTTTTTCGACCACATGCTCGATCAGATCGTCCGCCATGGCCTGATCGACCTCGACATTCACTGCGAGGGCGACACGCATATCGACGACCATCACACCGTCGAGGATGTCGGCATTGCGCTGGGCCAGGCCTTTGCCAAGGCAATCGGCGACAAGAAGGGCCTGCGCCGTTACGGTCATGCCTATGTGCCGCTGGACGAGGCACTGTCGCGCGTGGTGGTGGATTTTTCCGGTCGGCCGGGGCTGCATTACTTCGTCGCCTACACGCGGGCCCGCATCGGCAATTTCGATGTCGACCTGGCGCGCGAGTTCTTTCAGGGTTTCGTCAATCACGCCGGTGTCACGCTCCACATCGACAACCTGCGCGGTGAAAATGCGCATCATCAGTGCGAGACGGTGTTCAAGGCATTCGCACGCGCGCTGCGCATGGCTGCCGAGGCCGACGAGCGCGCAGCCGGGACCATCCCCTCCACGAAGGGCGCGCTCTGAGCGACTTTTCCTCGCGGCCGTATTCGACGGCCGCCCTCCTGTTCGATAGCGAGTCAAGCCGATGACCACCGTGGCCATCATCGATTACGGCATGGGCAACCTGCGCTCGGTCGCCAAGGCGATCGAGCATGTGGCACCCGGCCACGACGTCTTCATCACCTCCGAGCCGGCGCGCGTTGCGGCCGCGGAGCGGGTCGTGTTCCCCGGTCAGGGCGCCATGCCCGACTGCATGCGCGAACTCGATGCACGTGGCCTGCGTCAAGCTGTTGTGGATGCTGCTGCGGGCAAGCCCTTTCTGGGTATCTGCATCGGCCAGCAGATGCTGTTCGAGCACAGTGCCGAAGGCGACGTCCCCGGATTGGGTATTCTGTCCGGCGATGTCGTACGCTTTCCCGAGGCGAAGATGCGGGCGGCCGATGGCGGCCGGCTGAAGGTGCCGCACATGGGCTGGAACGAGGTCTGGCAGCGGGGTGCGCACCCGATGTGGGACGGCATCCCGGACGGTGAACGCTTTTACTTCGTGCACAGCTATTTCGTCGCGCCGGCCGATCCGGCGCTGACCGCGGCCGAGACCGATTATGGCGTTCGCTTTACCAGTGCGGTAGCGCGGGCTAATATCTTCGCGGCCCAGTTCCACCCCGAAAAGAGCGCGGCTGCCGGACTCCGGCTGCTGGCCAACTTCATCCGCTGGCAGCCCTGAGCGCTGCCGCCCCACATTCCCGTTCCACTACTTCAGATACCGGTATGCTGCTCATTCCCGCCATCGACCTCAAGGACGGTCAGTGTGTTCGCCTCAAGCAAGGCGAAATGGAGGACGCCACGGTGTTTTCCGAAGATCCCGGTGCCATGGCGCGCCACTGGATCGACGCTGGCGCCCGTCGCCTGCACCTGGTGGACCTGAACGGCGCCTTCGCCGGAAAGCCCAAGAACGGCGCTGCGATCCGCGCGATCACCGACGTGGTCGGCGACGACATCCCGGTGCAGTTGGGTGGGGGCATCCGCGACCTCGACACCATCGAGCATTACCTGGACAACGGCATCAGCTACGTGATCATCGGCACTGCCGCGGTGAAGAATCCGGGCTTCCTGCATGACGCCTGTGGCGCCTTCCCCGGGCACATCATCGTGGGCCTCGATGCCAAGGACGGGAAGGTCGCGGTCGATGGCTGGTCCAAACTCACCGGCCACGACGTCGTCGATCTGGCGAAGAAGTTCGAGGACTACGGCGTCGAGTCGGTGATCTACACCGATATCGGGCGCGACGGCATGCTGTCCGGCGTGAACATCGAAGCCACGGTACGCCTGGCGCGCGCGCTGCGCATCCCGGTCATCGCCAGTGGCGGCATCACCGACCTGCGCGACATCGACGCGCTCTGCGCAGTCGAGGACGAGGGCGTGATGGGGGCAATCACCGGGCGCGCCATCTACGAGGGTACGCTCGATTTCGCCGCGGCCCAGGCTCGTGCCGACGAACTCAACGGGGTGTCCGAATGACCCTCGCCGCCGAGCGCTGCTGATGCTGGCCAAACGTATCATTCCCTGCCTGGATGTGAGTGCCGGGCGCGTCGTCAAGGGTGTCAATTTCGTCGAGTTGCGGGACGCGGGCGACCCGGTCGAGATCGCCCGCCGCTACGACGAGCAGGGCGCAGACGAACTGACCTTCCTCGACATCACGGCGAGTTCCGACGATCGCGACATCATCCTGCATGTCGTCGAGCAGGTCGCCGAGCAGGTGTTCATCCCCCTCACCGTGGGTGGCGGCGTGCGGGTGGTCGACGACGTGCGCAGGCTGCTGAATGCCGGCGCGGACAAGGTCAGCATGAACACTGCGGCGGTCAATAACCCGCAACTGGTGCACGATGCCTCGAGCAAGGTTGGCAGCCAATGCATCGTCGTGGCGATCGACGCCAAGCAGACGGCACCGGGTAAGTGGGAGGTGTTCACCCATGGCGGTCGCAAGAACACCGGTCTCGATGCCATCGACTGGGCACGCAAGGTTGAATCGCTGGGTGCAGGCGAGATCCTGCTGACGAGCATGGATCGCGACGGCACCAAGAGCGGCTTCGATCTCGCGCTGACGCGCGCGGTTTCGGACGCCGTGCGCATTCCGGTCATCGCCAGTGGTGGTGTCGGTACCCTCGAGCATCTGGCCGAGGGCGTCTCCGAGGGGCGTGCGGACGCGGTGCTGGCGGCAAGCATCTTCCATTTCGGGCAGCACACGGTGCGTGAGGCCAAGGAGTTGATGCGCGCGCGCGGCATCGAGGTGAGACTGTGAGCGAAGACACGCGCTGGCTGAACGAGGTCAAGTGGGACGAGCATGGCCTGGTGCCGGTGATCGCGCAGGAGGCGTCGAGTGGCGATGTGCTGATGTTCGCGTGGATGAACCGCGAGGCGCTGCAGCGCACCGCCGAGACGGGCGAAGCCATCTACTGGTCACGTTCGCGGCGTAAGCTTTGGCACAAGGGCGAGGAGTCCGGCCATGTGCAAAAGGTGCTCGACATCCGCATCGACTGCGACAACGACGTGGTCTTGCTCAAGATCGAGCAGGTGGGCGGCATCGCCTGCCATACCGGGCGCCACAGCTGCTTCTTCCAGAAGTATTTCGACGATGGCCGCTGGGAGGCCGTCGAACCGGTTTTGAAAGACCCGCAGGAGATCTACAAGTGATCGATATCGAAGTGCTGCGTCGCGTGTCCGATACACTGGTCGCGCGCAAGAAGGCCGACCCCGATTCTTCCTATGTCTCCAGCCTGTACGCCAAGGGTACCGACACCATCTGCAAGAAGGTGGCGGAAGAGGCCGCCGAGACGATCATGGCCGCCAAGGACAAGGACATGCTGCACCTGGTCTGGGAGGTCACGGACCTGTGGTTCCACTCGATGGTGCTGTTGGCGCATCACGGGCTGTCGGTCGAGGACGTGCTGGCCGAGTTCCGCCGCCGCGAGGGCGTGTCGGGCATCGACGAGAAGAAATCGCGTACGGCACAGCAGGCGGACTCATGAGCGACTGCATCTTTTGTCGCATCGTCCGCGGCGAGATCCCGTCGAAGAAGGTCTACGAAGACGAGCATGTCTTCGCCTTCCATGACATCAATCCGGTTGCGCCGGTGCACGTGCTGGTGGTCCCGAAGGTGCATGTCGACTCGATGGCGCACCTCGATGAGGAACACGAGGCGGCCATGGGGCGTCTCATGGTTGCAGCGGGCAGGATCGCGCGCGAGCAGGGTTGTACGGATGGCTTCCGGACCATCGTGAATACCGGAAGGGTTGGGTTGCAGGAGGTGTATCATCTGCACCTTCACATTGTGGGTGGCCCCAATCCCCTGCCGCCCATGTTGAAGCGTTAAGGAGAGCGGTATGGGTTCATTCAGCATCTGGCACTGGCTGATCGTTCTGGTCATCGTCCTGCTGGTGTTCGGAACGAAGAAGCTGCGCAACATCGGTTCGGACCTCGGTGGTGCAGTCAAGGGTTTCAAGGACGGCATGAAGGAAGGCGAGAATGCCGCCGATGCCTCCCAGCAGAAGATTGCGGGCGGTCAGACGATCGAGGGTGAGGCGCGGGAGAAGGTCGACAAGACCGCTTCCTGAGCTTCGCGTCTCGAAGTAGGAGGGGCGCCCTGACTGGAGCGCCCCTTCGTTTTCGTGCGGCATGCTGCGGCGTGACCGCATCTCAAGCGGCAGAACATGTTCGACTTCGGCTTTTCGGAACTCATCGTCATCGGCGTGGTGATGCTCGTCGTGGTCGGCCCCGAGCGGCTGCCCAAGGTCGCACGCACGGCCGGTCATCTCCTCGGGCGCGTCCAGCGCTATGTGTCCGACGTGAAGTCGGACATCCAGCGCGAAATGCAGCTCGAAGAACTGAAGAAGCTGCAGGAACAGGTCAAGCAGCAGGCGCAGGAGCTCGAGTCGTCGGTGCGCGCGGGAGCGGCCGGTGTCGAGTCCGAGGTGAATCGCACGGCAAGCGAGGTTCGCTCGATGCTGCCCGACGCGCCGGCGTCGGCGGCCGGTGCGGTAGCCGCGTCGCAGCTGCTCGGGCAGACGGCGTCCGCGCCGGCTGGGCCGGCCGATGCACAACTCGAACTCGGACTCGATCCGGCAGCCGGTCAGGCTGCTGCGGCAGGGGCGGCTGACAAGACCAAGGCATGAGCACTCAACAGGAAACCTTCATCTCCCACCTGGTCGAGCTGCGCGATCGCCTGATCCGTGCATTGTTGGTCGTGGTGGTTGTCTTCGTCTGCCTGATGCCCTGGGCGGGAGACATTTACGACATCCTCGCCAAGCCGATGATGGACACCTTGCCCGAAGGCACGCACATGATCGCCACGGGCGTCGTGACGCCCTTCTTCGTGCCGGTGAAGGTCACCATGATGGTCGCCTTCGTGCTGGCGCTGCCCTGGGTGCTCTTTCAGGCCTGGGCCTTCATCGCCCCAGGCCTGTATGCACACGAGAAGCGCATGGCGCTCCCGCTGGTCGCGGGTAGTACACTGCTCTTCATCATCGGCATGGCCTTCTGCTACTTCTTCGTGTTCGGCATGGTATTCAAGTTCATCGCCGAATTCGCGCCGAAGAGCATCGTGCCAGCGCCGGATATCGAGCAATACCTGTCCTTCGTGATGTCGATGTTCATCGCTTTCGGCGTGACCTTCGAGGTGCCGGTGGCGGTCATCCTGCTCGTCAAGGCGGGCATCGTCGATGTCGCCAAGCTCAAGGAGGTTCGTCCCTACGTCATCGTCGGTGCGTTCGTGATTGCAGCGATCGTGACGCCGCCAGACGTGATCTCGCAACTCATGCTCGCAATCCCGATGTGTCTGCTGTACGAACTGGGCATCATCCTGGCGGGCTGGATGTCGAAGCCTGTGCCTGCTGCGGCCGAAAGCGCCTACGTCGCGCCGTCCATCGAGGACATGGACCGCGAACTCGACCGGATCGAAGCCAGCGAGCGTAGCGACAAGGGTTGATCGCGCTGCCCGGGAAAGGGCTCAGCGGCTGGGTGCCGGCGTTGGGCGTCGGCCCACTTCCACTGTCAGTTCAACCTCACGATCGCCGCGGCGCACGAGGAAGCTTGCGCGGCGTCCCGGCGGCAGGGCTGCCACCAGATCCAGCATGGCCTTGGGGTCGCGCACGGTTTCGCCGCCGACGGCGATCAGCACGTCGCCCGGCTTGATGCCGGCGCGGTCTGCCGGGCTGGCGCGCAGCACGCCTGCAATCAGCGCGCCGCGGGTGTCGGCAAGGCCGAACGATTCTGCCAGTTCCGGCGTGATGTCCTGAATTTCCACCCCGACCCAGCCACGCGTGACCTCGCCGGTGGCGACGATCTGCTCGAGCACGTTGCGCGCGATCGACACGGGAATGGCGAAGCCGATGCCGAGCGAGCCGCCCGAGCGCGAATAGATGGCCGTATTGATCCCCACCAGGTTGCCGCCGTTGTCGACGAGGGCGCCGCCCGAGTTGCCCGGGTTGATTGCCGCGTCGGTCTGGATGTAATTCTCGAACGTGTTGATTCCGAGCTGGCTGCGACCAAGCGCCGAGACGATGCCCATCGTGACGGTCTGGCCAACGCCGAAGGGGTTGCCGATCGCCAGGACGACGTCGCCGACGCTCAGCGCATCGCTCGCTGCAAGCGTGATCACCGGCAATTGGCCATCGGTGTCGATCTTGAGCACCGCGAGGTCGGTCTCCGGGTCGCGTCCGATCAGCCGAGCGCCGAACTTGCGCCCGTCGTTGAGCGCGATCTCGATCTGGTCGGCCGTCTCGATGACGTGGTTGTTGGTGATGATGTAGCCGTCCGGGCTCACGATCACGCCTGATCCCAGCCCGGACTGGCGCTGGCTGGGGCCGTTGTTCGGCCGCTCGCCGAAGAAGTGCCGGAACACCGGATCGTCGAGTAGCGGGTGGCCCGGGGCGACGCCGGCCTTGCTGGTGAAAATGTGCACGACCGCCGGCATCGAGCGCTGCGCTGCCGCCGCATAGGAGCCTGCTGCGGGAGGTCGTTCTCCGTCTGCGCTCGGGGCTTCGAGGATGGCCACTACCGATGCGGGTGCCGTGTCGCGGAGCCACTCGGGTTTGAGTGTACTCAGGACGAAGAGCCCCGCGACGCTGATGGTCACGGCCTGGGCGAAGATGAGCCACAGACGGCGCATAATGATGAACTCGAATGGCTGAGGGTGTCCGGGCCTCCGTCGCAAGGATGCCCGTCGGACCCCGGAAGGGAATGGAGAGAGCATGCAACTCATCGAGCTCATCGAGCGTCTCGACGCCCTGCTCGACGCTTCACGCGTGAAGGATTATTGCCCAAACGGTTTGCAAGTGGAAGGACGGGGCGAGGTGCGCCGCGTGCTGTGCGGTGTGACGGCGAGCCAGCACTTGCTCGATCATGCCGTTGCCGGCGGATATGACGCGGTGTTCGTGCATCACGGCTACTTCTGGAAAGGCGAGGATGGGCGGGTCAATGGCATCCGGCGCCAGCGGCTCAAGACCCTGCTCGCCAATGACATCAGCCTGATTGCCTATCATCTGCCGCTCGACCTGCATCCGGAACTCGGTAATAACGCGCAGCTGGGGCGCTTGATGGGATGGCGGCCGGACGGCCGCTTCGCCGATCAGGACCTGGGCTGGATTGGTCGACCCGCCGAATCGGACGCGCCAGAGTCGGCCGAGCAACTTGGACGCTCGATCGCGGCGCGGCTGGGGCGTGACCCGCTGCTCGTCGGTGACGGCGCACGCAAGGTGAGACGGGTGGCGTGGTGCACCGGCGGCGCTCAGGGCTTCTTCGAGCAGGCCATTGCGGCCGGGGCGGATCTTTACGTATCGGGCGAGATCTCGGAGCAGACCGTTCATCTTGCCCGTGAGTCAGGCGTGCCCTACATCGCGGCCGGTCATCATGCGACCGAGCGCTATGGTGCTCGCGCGATCGCGGCTCATCTCGGCGACAGTCTCGGTCTCGCGGCCGACTTCGTCGATCTGCCGAATCCGGTGTGAGCGCGCAGCGCCGGCCTGCCTCAGGCTTGGGTCGGCGCTGCGCGGTAGGGGCCCAGTCCCTGCTCGAGCACGGCCGACAGCATCAGGATGTCGTCGATGACCGTGAACGGGAATCCGGCACGGGAACCGTCACGATTGTCGCGCAGCAGGTGCTGCAGGTAGGCCTGGCACTCGCGGGTGCCCCACAGCTGCTGCACGCGTGTGGCGATGTGCGGCATGTCTTCGAGCTGGATCGCGTTGTGTCTGATGGCGTCGTAGTTGTCCCAGGTTACCGCGAGGACGTTGAAGGTCTTGTTCAGCTCGCGTGCGACGGCACCGAAGTCCTCCCGCAGACCGGCGGCTCGATAGACTTCGAGCAGTTTCAGCCAGGGGGTGACGGCTTGCTTCGGGTTGCCGCGAATGAATTCGGCGAGCGTGTCCGCGGCACCGTGCAGTCGGCCGAAGCTCACCATGATCTCGGCAAGTTCCACGGCTGACCGGTGCTCATCGCCTGCGTCGTCCGAGGGGTGGTCGACTGCGTAACCTCCGATGGGGAGGAGGGTCGAAGTGCTCCAGTCGATGCCTTCGTCGTAGCGCCGGGGCGAGGCTTGTGGTGTTGGCGCGTCGACGGCGACAGCGTTGCGTTCGTGTACAGGGCTGGCAGGCTGGGCGGGCGCTGGCGGCTGATCGTCGCGAGCCGTGGGCGCGGTCGCGGTCGCGAGTCCCGGTGATGTCGGACGGCGACGGCGCAGCGCCATGGCAAGCGCGAGGGCTGCTATGGCCAGCCCTGCAATCAGATACGTGTCGCGATGATCCGGGCTGCTCGCGGGCGCGTCTTCTGGAGTGCCCGGCGATGTGGCAGCGGGGACTGCTGGCGCGCTTGCTTGCATCGCGGCCTGGTCAAGTGCCTCGATGCGGGCCTGCAGCCGATCGCGAGCCTCTTCCAGTTCCTTGATGCGTGCCAGCAACTCCATCTCGGCGATGATGCTGCGATCGATCGCCGCAGCGAGCTTGTGCTCGCGTTCGAGCAGCTCCGACGCCCTGGAGCCGGGCGCTTCGCCGGATGCCGCTGCTGTCGCCCTGGCGGGAGCGGCTGTCGGTTTGTCGCTCTCGACGATGACGCGGTCGCGGGTGTCGCTCCGCGGCGGTTGTGCCGCTGCGACAGCAGGCGTTCCCGCGGCCGGGCCGGGTGGCCTGGAGGCGGCGGGCGTCTGCGCTTGTGCGGCGCGCGGTTTGTCCGCCCGCTTTGCTGGCGCACCGTTGGAAAGCGTGCGCAGGTCGGGTACCGTCAGTGCGGTGCCAACTGGGAGCGGACGGGCTTGCGAGCCGGCTTGCTCGAACAGGCCGGGGTTGGCCGCCGCCGTTGCGCGGATGAAACGTCGCCGGGCCGCGGCATCGTCGGGATACAGCGAATGTGCGAGCGAGTCGAGCGATTCTCCCGGTGCGGTGGTCCAGGTGCGCCCGGTGCTAGGGGTGCTTTTCGCCGGGGCTGGCCTTGAGGTCTGTTGCACGGGCGAAGTGGGCGCTGCCGGCTTCGAGACCGGATAGGGCAGGAGCAGGGTGTACTCGCGCCGCAGGCGGTTCTCGCACACGTCCTCCAAGGCCACGCGCACGACGGGCTCGTTGATGGCGCGGGAGGTGGTCACCGCGACACGCGGACTGGCGCCGCCAATCACGGACAGTCGCGCCCCGGCGACCCAGGGCAGGTCGCCCGCGTCATCCCCGGCGGTGCCAATGCGCAGGCAGTTCGCGGTCTCCTGGTCGAATCCGCCGACGATGCGGATCTCGGCGCGTAGTGGCTCGCCGATGGGCGACAGCGACACGACGTCGCCCAGCACCGAAGCGAAGACGCTGGGCGATGAAAACATGAGGGTGGTGGCCAGCGCCACTGCGGTGCGTATCGGTGTTGTTCTCATTGTCCGCACTTCCGGCGGTCTGGATGCGATAGCTTGCTTTTAGCAGAGTCCGGTCGTGGCTTCCAGCATATGCGGCAGGCTTGTGTGCCGCGCGCCACGCGTGGCGTGAACTATGGTGTGCTGTGCCGGGGATTTGCAAGTGGGGCTCGACATTCCTTAAGGTGTCTGCAATCGGTTAAGATCAACGGCCCCATACGCCACCGTACGCGAAACGAAGATGCCGCTACCTGTTCCCACGGCGCCTCGTCGGCGCTTTCACACTCGTCGCATCGAGGTCGAGGGCTTCCTGCGAGAGGATGGTCTCTACGACCTGGAGGCGTCGCTGACGGACGTCAAGGACGTCGACTATCCGATCGCCTCGGGTATGCGCCCGGCGGGCGTGCCTGTGCATCTGATGCGGGTGCGCGTTACTTTCGATGCGGCCTTCAACATCGTCGAGGCGGTCGCCTGTTCGGACGAGGTGCCCTATCCGGGCAACTGCGACACGATCGGGCCGCGTTACGCGAGGCTGGTGGGGCTCAATCTCGTGCGTGGGTTCCGCCGCACGGTCAATGAGATGTTCGGCGAAACGCTGGGCTGCTCGCACATGACCGAGATGCTGCAGTCGCTGCCCACTGCCGCCATCCAGACTGTGGCCACCTTCAGCCGCGACACGGATGACAGCGCCGGCAAGCCGCCACAACTCGACCGCTGTCATGCGCTCGACACCGCGGGTGAAGCCGTGCGGCGCTACTACCCGAAGTGGTACCGGGGGCAGGACGAGACCGCCTGAGCGGCCCGTTGAGCGGGCACTGTGCACTGCGCAAAACTGGTTATAATTATGGAGTCTTGCGGTAAACACGTACTCGTGCGTGACAGCCGGAAGTTCAGGCCGGCTTTCCTGTCGGCGGCGGTGGGTGGCGGTCGAGGGAGACGACGCCTGTCGCTGAGCATCTGCGCTCCTAAGCATGCCATCAACCTGTTCGCGACGGGCTCGCCGTCGCGGCTTCGATCGAAGGGCAACCATGAAGATTCATGAGTATCAGGCAAAAGAACTACTGAGGAAGTATGGCGTCGTCACGCCGCGCGGCTTCCATTGCGTTTCCGTCGATGCGGCGGTCAAGGCGGCCGAAGAGCTTGGCGGCAAGATCTGGGTGGTGAAGGCCCAGATTCACGCGGGTGGTCGCGGCAAGGGTGGTGGCGTCAAGCTGGCCCGTTCCCTGGATGAAGTGCGCCAGCACGCCAACGACATCCTCGGCATGCAGCTGGTCACCCACCAGACCGGCCCCGAAGGCCAGAAGGTCCGCAACCTCCTGATCGAGGAAGGCGCCGACATCCAGAAGGAATACTACGTCGCCGCACTGACCGACCGCGCCACGCAGAAAGTCGCCATCATGGCCTCTTCCGAGGGCGGCATGGACATCGAGGAGGTCGCCCACAGCACCCCCGAGAAGATCCTCAAGGAGTTCGTCGATCCGCTCGTCGGCCTGACCGACGCGCAGGCCGAGACCCTGGCCCGCGGCATCGGCGTGCCCGAGGCGTCGGTGGCCAAGGCGGTCGATACGCTCAAGCGCCTGTACACCTGCTACATGGAAACCGATGCCTCGCTGGCGGAAATCAACCCGCTGATCCTCGAAGGCAACGGCAACATCAAGGCCCTGGACGCCAAGTTCAACTTCGACTCCAACGCCCTCTACCGCCACCCGGAGATCGTCGACTTCCGCGACTTCGACGAAGAGGACGCCGACGAGATCGAAGCCTCCAAGTTCGACCTCGCCTACATCAGCCTCGACGGCAACATCGGCTGCCTGGTCAACGGCGCAGGCCTGGCGATGGCCACCATGGACACGATCAAGCTGTTCGGCGCCGAGCCGGCCAACTTCCTCGACGTCGGCGGTGGCGCGACCACCGAGAAGGTCACCGAAGCCTTCAAGATCATGCTCAAGAACCCCAAGGTCAAGGGCATCCTGGTCAACATCTTCGGCGGCATCATGCGTTGCGACACCATCGCCACCGGCGTGGTCGCGGCGGCCAAGGAAGTTCACCTCTCCGTCCCGCTCGTGGTGCGCATGAAGGGCACCAACGAAGAGCTCGGCAAGAAGATCCTCGCCGAATCGGGCCTGCCGATCATCACCGCCGACACCATGGCGGAAGCTGCGACCAAGATCGTCGCTGCGGTCAAGTAAGGAGAGTTTGAATGTCCATCCTGATCAACAAAGACACCAAGGTCATCACCCAGGGCATCACTGGCAAGACCGGTCAGTTCCACACCGAGAAGTGCCAGGAGTACGCGAACGGCAAGAACTGCTTCGTCGCCGGTGTGAACCCGAAGAAGGCGGGCGAGAAGATCTTCGACATCCCCATCTACGCCTCGGTCAAGGAAGCCGCTGCTGAAACCGGCGCCACCGTGTCGGTCATCTACGTGCCGCCGGCGGGCGCTGCCGACGCCATCTGGGAGGCCTGCGAAGCCGATCTCGATCTGGCGATCTGCATCACCGAAGGCATCCCCGTCCGCGACATGCTGATGGTGCGCAACAAGATGAAGCAGAAGGTCGCCAAGGGCGGCAAGGAAACCCTGCTGCTCGGCCCGAACTGCCCCGGCCTGATCACGCCCGACGAGATCAAGATCGGCATCATGCCCGGCCACATCCACCGCAAGGGCCGCATCGGCGTGGTGTCGCGTTCCGGCACGCTGACCTATGAAGCCGTGGCGCAGCTCACCGAGATCGGCCTCGGCCAGTCCTCGGCGGTCGGCATCGGCGGCGACCCGATCAACGGTCTGAAGCACATCGACGTGATGCGCATGTTCAACGACGATCCGGACACCGATGCGGTGATCATGATCGGCGAGATCGGCGGTCCGGACGAAGCCGAAGCCGCGATGTGGTGCAAGGCCAACATGAAGAAGCCGATCGTCGGCTTCATCGCCGGTGTCACCGCGCCGGCCGGCAAGCGCATGGGTCACGCCGGCGCACTGATCTCCGGTGGCGCCGACACTGCCGATGCCAAGCTCGCCATCATGGAAGAGTGCGGCTTCAAGGTGACGCGCAACCCGTCGGAAATGGGCAAGCTGCTCAAGGCAATGCTCTGATCCTTCGAGTCCTTCTCGACCCGAGAAAGCGCCGGTGCATCCGGCGCTTTTTTTTCGCCTCCCGCCAAGTGGAGGCGCCGCGTTAGAATGTCGTGAGAATTCCGCAGCATCTGCGGCAAACCAAATCGACGGGTAGGGGCAATGCCGAAGTTGATCCTCAGCATGGACGGTCTCGTCCTCAAGGAAATCGAGCTCAACAAGGAGCGGACCTCGATCGGGCGCAAGCCGAACAACGATATCCAGATCGACAATCTGGCCATCAGCGGACAGCACGCCGTGATTACCTGCATCCTCAAGGACGCTTTTCTGGAAGATCAGAACAGCACGAACGGTACCTACGTGAATGGTCAGCCCGTCAAGAAGCATGTCCTTCACCACAACGATGTCATCGAGCTCGGCAAGTACCGCTTGAAGTACATCGTCGATGCCACGCAGCCAGGCCTCGCTGCTTCAGAAATGATCGAGACGGCCGCGATCAAGCCCTTCGAGTTGCCGCTAACGGCTACCGATGTCGGTGCGCGACCCGCGGGCGAGAAGGGGAGTGACACCCAGGTGGTGGCCGCGGGCGCGCTCGAGCGTGCCGAAAAGGCGCTTGCTGCAGCCGGCGAGCGCCTCGGGATCATCCAGGTACTCAGTGGGGCCAATGCCGGCCGCGAGCTCGAACTGACGAAGTCGCTGACGACCCTCGGCAAACCGGGCAAGCAGGTCGCGGTCATCACGCGGCGCCCCCATGGCTACTTCATCACGCACGTCGAAGGTGCGAGCTTTCCGCTCGTAAACGGCGCGCCAATCGATGCCCAGGCCTGCCTGCTCAAGGATCACGACATCATCGAGCTCGCAGGAGTCAAGATGGAATTCTTCCTGCGGGCCTGAAAATGACCGGCGCGTGCCGCCCGCAGCGTGATTTTTTGCCTACCGGCACAGGGGCTGGGGTGATAAGTTTCCCGCAGACGTAACGGGGAACCAATGCCGCGCGATCCAGCAGGGTCGTTTCGCGGCGACAGCTCATGAAACTGAAGGTGTTGGGGTGCAGCGGCGGAATCGGCGGGGCGCAGGCGCGCACCACGTCCTTTCTCGTCGACGAGGACATCCTCATCGACTGCGGGACAGGTGCGGGCGAGCTTTCGCTCGACGCGATGAGACGCATCGACCATGTCTTCCTGACCCATGCGCATCTCGATCACATCGCCTGCCTGCCCTTGCTGATTGACTCGGTCGGCGATGCGCGCAGCCTTCCGGTCACGGTGCATGCGACGCCGGAGACGATCCGCATCCTGCACTCGCATGTGTTCAACTGGCTCGTGTGGCCGGACTTTTCAGCAATTCCCGACCGCCATCACCCCTTCATGCGCTTCCAGCCGATGAAGCTGGGGGAGAGCATTTCGCTGGGTGGGCGAGTGATCAAGGCGCTGCCCGCGCAGCACACGGTACCCACTGTCGCCTATGCGCTCGACAGCGGCGAAGGGCAGCTCGTGTTCTCGGGCGATACCGCCTATTGTCCCGAACTGATCGCCGCGATAAACGCTCAACCGGCCCTGCGCCATCTCATCGTCGAAACGGCGTTCGCCGACGAGCAGCACGGTCTCGCGGTTGCGAGCCGTCATCTGTGCCCGAGCATGTTGCTGGCCATGCTCGAGGAAGTGCACGTCACGCCCGAAGTCCACATCACCCACCTGAAACCTGGCGCGGACCTGCGTATCATTGCGCAGATCGAGGCGGGGGCTCCACGGCTCAAGCCTAGGCGCCTGCAAATGGGGCAGGAGCTCTATTTCTGATTCGGGACTTCGCGAATGACGCAGTTGCACGACGATCCGCAGCAATCCGCCGCGCAGGCGAAAGCTGCCCAGGAGACTGCCGATCCGTTGGCGGCGACCATTGGCAAGCTGCAGCAAGGTAGTGCGGTGTCACGCCGCCTGGCCTTCTTCAAGGGGCTGCAGGTCGTCACCAATCGCATCCATGCCAGCAACGACGTCGACGAGATCATCCTCGAGCTTTCAGCAGATCTGTGTGCCCTGTTCGAGGCGCAGCGGCTGACGATCTACACCCTGGAGGACAAGGGCACGACGATCGTCACCCGCGTCAAGACGGGCCTGGACTCGGTGCAGAGCATTCGTCTCCCGGTGGCCGACAGCAGCATCGCCGGCTTTGTCGCCCTGACCGGCAGGCCGGTCAACATTGCCGACGTGTATGACCAGGCCGAGCTGGCCGCCATCTCGCCCAGTCTTCACTTCAAGCGCGAGGTGGACGCCAGTACCGGTTTTCGCTCCCGCCAGATGCTCGTGGCGCCGATCCGCGACCCGGACAGCGAGCGCGTCATCGGCGTCATCCAGCTCATCAACAGCCAGAGCGGAGGCGCGTTCAGCAACGTGGCCGAAGAGGGGCTGCTGGGCCTGACGCAGACGCTCGGCGTCGCGTTCGCGCGCCATGCCGAGAAACCGGCGCGCCTGCGGTCGCGCTTCGATGCGCTGGTGGCCGACGGGCGTATCACGGCCGAGGAACTGCGGCAGGTCATCCGCGAAGCGCGCACCGGCGACCTCAATACCGAGACGATCCTCATCGACGTGCTCGGCCTGAGCGTGGCCGAGCTTGGCGAGGCCGCGGCCCGCTACTTCGGTGTGCCCTACCAGCCCTTCCTGCCCAATCACGTCAAGCCGATGGATCTGCTGCGCAACATCAAGCGTGACTACGTCCAGCAGAGCCTGTGGCTTCCCTACGAGGAGAACGGTGACGGGGTCGTGATCCTGTGCGTCGATCCCGAGCAGGTGCGCAGTTCGTGCGTGGCACAGAACGTGTTGCCGAAGAAGCGGCTCAGCTACAGGGTGACCTCGGCGCGCGAGTTCGCGCAGACGGTGGAGCAGTACTTCGGTGAGTCGATCGACGACGGTTCGGTCAGCGACATCCTCTCCGACATGGACGAACGTGACGACGAGCCGGGCGCGGTCGGCGACGACGTCTCGGCCGCGGCCGACAACGAGCTCGTCAAGCTGGTCAATCGCATCATCATCGAGGCTTACCGCCAGGGGGCCTCGGACATCCACATCGAGCCGCGGCCGGGCAGGGAGAAGACGCTGATCCGCTTCCGCAAGGACGGCTCGCTCGTGCCCTACATCGAGGTGCCGGCCAGCTACCGCAATCCGCTCGTGACGCGCATCAAGATCATGTGCGATCTCGACATCTCCGAGCGGCGAAAGCCCCAGGACGGCAAGATCAAGTTCCGCAAGTTCGCGCCGCTCGACATCGAGCTGCGCGTGGCGACGCTGCCGACGCAGGGCGGGCTCGAAGATGTCGTGATGCGCCTCCTCGCGAGCAATGAGCCGATCCCGATGGATCAGCTCGGGCTGATGTCGTTCAACCTCGATCGGCTCAAGGAGGCGATCAACAAGCCCTACGGCATCTTCTTCGTCTGCGGCCCCACCGGCTCGGGCAAGACGACGACCCTGCACTCGATCCTCAGCTACATCAACACGCCCGACACCAAGATCTGGACCGTCGAAGACCCGGTCGAGATCACGCAGCGCGGCCTGCGTCAGGTGCAGGTCAACCGCAAGGCGGGCATCGACTTCGCGACCATGATGCGCGCCTTCCTGCGTGCCGACCCGGACGTGATCATGGTGGGCGAGATGCGCGACCACGAGACGGTGGCGGTCGGCATCGAAGCTTCGCTCACCGGCCACCTGGTGTTCTCGACCTTGCACACCAACAGCGCCCCCGAGTCCGTCGTGCGCCTACTCGACATGGGCATGGACCCGTTCAACTTCGCCGACGCGCTGATCGGCGTGCTCGCCCAGCGCCTGGCCAAGCGCCTGTGCCTGAAATGCCGTGAGGCCTATCGTCCCGACGACGACGAGGTGCGTCTGCTGCTCGAGGAGTACTGCGAGGACATGCACCTGACGCCCCGCTTCCAGGCCGACCCTGCCGCGGCGCGTGCCGAGGTCCTGCAACGCTGGCGCAAGAGCTTCGCGGATCAGGCCGGGCATTTCACGCTCTACCGCCCGGTCGGCTGCGGCGAGTGCAACCACGGCTACAAGGGGCGGGTGGGCCTGCACGAGCTGATGCTCGGCTCGGCACAGATCAAGCGCCTGATCCAGGAGCGCGGGCGCGTCGACCAGATCCTTGGCGAGGCACTCGCCGAAGGCATGCGCACCTTGCGCCAGGACGGCATGGAGAAGGTGCTGGCCGGCATCACCGACATGAAGCAGGTGCGCAAGGTCTGCGTGCGCTGAATGGCACCCGCCTGCCTCGCCTGCCCGCGCAGGCGCGTCAGGCGGTTAGAATCCGGTGCTGACCCCGCCTTCCGGAGACTGCCCATGTACCGCATCGCCCCCAGCCTGCTGTCCGCCGACTTCGCCCGCCTCGGCGAGGAAGTGCGCAACGTCATCGCCGCAGGCGCCGACTGGATTCACTTCGACGTGATGGACAACCACTACGTCCCCAATCTCACGATCGGACCCCTGGTGTGCGAGGCGATCCGGCCGCACACCACCGCGCCCATCGACGTGCACCTGATGGTGAAGCCGGTTGACCGCATCATTCCCGACTTCGCCAAGGCCGGCGCCAACGTCATCACCTTTCACCCCGAGGCCTCCGAGCACATCGACCGCAGCCTGGGCCTGATCCGCGATGCCGGCTGCCAGGCCGGGCTGGTGTTCAATCCGGCCACGCCGCTGCACCACATGGACCACGTCATGGACAAGCTCGACGTGGTGCTGCTGATGAGTGTGAACCCCGGTTTCGGCGGGCAGAAGTTCATCCCCGAGACGCTCAACAAGCTGCGTCTGGCGCGCGAGAAGCTCGACGCCTACGCGGCGCGCACCGGGCGGCGCATCCTGCTCGAGATCGACGGCGGGGTGAAGACCGACAACATCGCCGAGATCGCCCGCGCCGGCGCAGACACCTTCGTCGCCGGCTCGGCGGTGTTCGGCGCTGGCAAGGACAGCGATCCCAACCGCTACGATTCCATCATCGGCGCGCTGCGGGGCGAGCTGGCCAGGGTGGCGGCATGAGCGCCAGCGCGCGCTTCGCGCCGCGGGCCGTGTTGTTCGACCTCGACGGTACCTTGCTCGACACCATCGCCGACCTGGCCGACGCCGCCAACCTCATGCTGGCCGAACTCGGCCGGCCGGTACGCAGCCAGGAAGAGGTCCACAGCTTCGTCGGCAAAGGCATTCCCAATCTCGTGCGGCGCTGCATGACCGAGGGCACGCGTGCGACCGAGGCCGAGATCGAGACCGCGGTGGCGGTCTTTCGCCGCCACTATGCGGTAGTCAATGGCGCGCGCACCGCGATCTACCCCGGCGTGATCGAAACCCTGCAGGCCTTGCGCGGGCGCGACATCCGGCTGGCGGTCGTCACCAACAAGGCCGAGGCCTTCACGTTGCCGCTGCTCGAGCGCATGGGTATCGCCACGCATTTCGACACCGTCGTCAGCGGTGACACGCTGCCGGTGAAGAAGCCGGATCCGGCGACCGTGCGCCTGGCGTGCGAGCGACTTGGCGTGGCGCCGACCGAAGCGCTGATGATCGGCGACTCCGCCAACGACGCGCTGGCGGCGCAGGGTGCAGGCATGCCGGTGCTGCTGGTCACCTATGGTTACAGCGAAGGCGTGCCGGTGGACACCATCGAATGCGATGGGCTACTATCGAACGCACTTCAGGCCCTCGATCATATCGTTACCGCATAAGTGCGGGTCTGTCGGCACACTCCACTACAGATCGACATCGTGATGCTCGCACCCCGGGATCGCTTCCTCACCGCCCTCTCCACCGTCCAGCCCGGCTGGCACGGTGGCTGGCGTTGGCCTTTGGGCCACTGAACGCGACTCCCCCAGCGGGGTCCCGTGCGCCAAGGCGCGCCGGCCATCCCGCCCGCTGCAGCACCGTCCGCTCGAACCGACTCACGTGGAGCCTCCATGCTCGAACAAGAATTCAATGCCCTGGCCGCCGAGGGTTACAACCGCATTCCGGTCACGCTCGAGACCTTCGCCGATCTCGACACGCCGCTGTCCATCTACCTGAAGCTCGCCAACGAGCCCTACACCTACCTGCTCGAATCGGTGCAGGGCGGCGAACGCTTCGGCCGCTATTCCTTCATCGGCCTGTCGTCGCCGACCCGCATCGAGGTCTATGACCGCTCGGCGCTGCTGCTCACCGGCAACCGCCTGGTCGAGCGCCGCGACTACGGTGATCCGCTCAACTTCGTCGCCGAGTTCATGAACCGCATCAAGGTGCCGCCGCGCGAGCACCTGCCGCGCTTCGCCGGCGGCCTGGTCGGCTGCTTCGGCTACGACACGGTGCGCTACATCGAGCCCAAGCTGGCCAAGACCGACAAGCCCGACCCCGTCGGCACGCCCGACATCCTGCTGCTGCTGTCCGAGGAAGTCGCCATCGTCGACAACCTCAGCGGCAAGCTGACCCTGGTCGTGTATGCCGAGCCGGAGGTGCCCGGCGCCTTCAAGCGTGCGCAGAAGCGCCTTCGCGACCTGCTGGCCCGCCTGCGTGCGCCGGTGCAGGTGCCCGAGGATTCGCGTGCCGAGCCCGCGACTGCGGTGTCGAGCTTCGGCGAGGATGCGTTCAAGGACGCGGTGCGCCGTGCCAAGCAGTACATCGTCGATGGCGACGTGATGCAGGTCGTGCTGTCGCAGCGCATGAGCAAGCCCTACGCGGCAAGCCCGATGGCGCTGTACCGCGCGATCCGCTCGCTGAATCCCTCGCCCTACATGTTCTATTTCAACTTCGAGGATTTCCACGTCGTCGGCGCCTCGCCCGAGATCCTGACGCGGCTCGAGGACGACGTCGTCACCGTGCGTCCGATCGCAGGCACGCGCAAGCGGGGCGCCACGGTGGCCGAGGACGTGGCGCTGGAGAAGGACCTGCTGGCCGATGCGAAGGAGATTGCGGAGCACGTCCAGTTGCTCGACCTCGGCCGCAACGATGCCGGCCGCGTGTCGCAGACCGGTACGGTGAGGGTCACCGAGCGCTTCACCATCGAGCGCTATTCGCACGTGATGCACATCGTCTCCAATGTCGAGGGCAAGCTCAAGGACGGCCTCAACGCGCTGGCCGTGCTGCGTGCCACCTTCCCGGCGGGCACGGTGTCGGGCGCGCCCAAGGTGCGGGCGATGGAGATCATCGACGAGCTCGAGCCGGTCAAGCGCGGCATCTACGCCGGCGCGGTCGGCTACCTGGGTTTCCACGGCGACATGGACCTCGCGATCGCGATCCGCACCGCGGTCATCAAGGATGGCCAGATCCATGTGCAAGCGGGCGCCGGCATCGTTGCCGATTCCGACCCCGATGCCGAATGGCAGGAAACCCAGAGCAAGGCGCGCGCCATGCTGCGTGCCGCCGAGATGGCCGAAGGTGGCCTGGACACCGAGGTGAAGTGAGGGTGATGACATGCTGCTGATGATCGACAACTACGACAGCTTCACCTACAATCTGGTGCAGTACTTCGGCGAACTGGGCGCCACGGTGAAGGTGTATCGCAACGACGAGATCACCCTCGATCAGATCGAGGCGATGAAGCCCGACCAGCTCGTCATCTCGCCCGGGCCGTGCTCTCCGGCGGAGGCCGGCATCTCGGTGCCGGCCATCAAGGCGTTTGCCGGCAAGCTCCCCATCCTCGGTGTCTGCCTCGGCCACCAGAGCATCGGTGCGGCCTTCGGCGGGCGCATCGTGCATGCGCAGAAGCTCATGCACGGCAAGACCTCGCCGGTGCATCACAAGGACGTCGGCGTGTTCCGCGGCTTGCCCAACCCGCTCACCTGCACCCGCTATCACTCGCTCGCGATTGAACGCGACAGCCTGCCGGCGTGTCTGGAAATTACCGCCTGGACCGACGACGGGGAAATCATGGGCGTGCGCCACCGGACGCTGGATGTCGAGGGCGTGCAGTTCCACCCCGAATCGATCCTGACCGAGCGCGGCCACGACCTGCTGCGCAACTTTCTCGACCGCAGCGGCCCCGTGCCCGCCGCCGCCTGATCCCGGACGACACCATGCCCAACACGATCACGCCCCAGCAGGCCCTGCAACGCACCATCGAGCACCGCGAGATCTTCTACGACGAGATGCTGTCGCTGATGCGCCAGATCATGGCCGGCGAGGTGTCGCCGGTCATGACCGCGGCCATCCTCACCGGTTTGCGCGTCAAGAAGGAGACCATCGGCGAGATCTCCGCCGCCGCAACCGTGATGCGGGAGATGTCGACCAAGGTCGAGGTCAAGCCACCGCATGATCACTTCCTGGATGTGGTCGGCACCGGCGGCGATGGTGCCAACACGTTCAACATTTCCACCACGACGATCTTCGTTGCCGCGGCGGCGGGCGCGCGCGTCGCCAAGCATGGCGGGCGCGGCGTGTCGTCGAAGTCCGGCGCGGCCGACGTCATCGAGGCGCTCGGTGTCAATCTCGACCTCACGCCAGTGCAGGTCGCCGAATGCATCGAGGCCACCGGCATCGGTTTCATGTATGCCCCGGCCCACCACAGCGCGATGAAGAACGTGGCGGCAGTGCGGCGCGAGATGGGGGTGCGGACGCTGTTCAACATCCTCGGTCCGCTGACCAACCCGGCCGGAGCACCCAACACGCTGATGGGCGTGTTCCACCCCGACCTCGTCGGCATCCAGGCGCGCGTGATGGAGCGACTGGGCGCCAATCATGTGCTGGTCGTGCATGGCCTCGATGGCATGGACGAGGTCAGCTTGGGCGGCGCGACCCTGGTGGGCGAGCTGAAGAACGGCCAGGTCCGTGAATACGAGATCCACCCCGAGGATTTCGACATTCCGATGGCCAGCAGCCGCAACCTGCGCGTAGAGAATGCCGACGAATCGCGCGAGGTGCTGCTTGGCGTGCTGAACAACCAGCCGGGGCCTGCGCGCGACATCGTCGTGTTCAATTCCGGCGTGGCCCTGTACGCGGCCAACCTGGTCGACTCGATCGGCGAGGGCGTGCGGCGTGCGCGCGAAGTCATCGAGAGTGGTGCGGCACGCGCCAAGCTCGACGAGTTCGTACGCTTCACCCAGCAGTTCCGGAGTGCGCAATGACCGACATCCTGAAGAAGATCTGCGCGGTCAAGGTCGAGGAGGTTGCGGCCGCCTCAGCCACGAGGCCGCTATCCGTCGTCCGTGACGACGCCGAGGCGGCGCCTGCCGTACGCGATTTCGTCGGTGCCATCCGCACCCGGCATGCCGCAGGGCGCGCTGCGGTCATCGCCGAGATCAAGAAGGCCAGCCCGTCCAAGGGCGTGATCCGCGCCGACTTCCGGCCGGCCGACATCGCCGCGTCCTACGAGCGCGCGGGTGCTGCCTGCCTGTCGGTGCTGACCGACCGCCCCTTCTTCCAGGGTGCGCCCGAGTACCTGCAGGCGGCCCGTGCTGCCTGCCACCTGCCGGTGCTGCGCAAGGACTTCCTCGTCGACCCCTATCAGGTGTTCGAGGCACGTGCGATGGGGGCGGATGCGATCCTGCTGATCGCCGCGTGCCTCGAGCTGCCGCTGATGCGCGACATGGAGCAGATCGCCATCGCGCTCGGCATGTCGGTGCTGGTCGAGGTGCATGACGCGGGCGAGCTCGAACTCGCGCTGCAACTGCAGACGCCGCTGATCGGCATCAACAACCGCAATCTGCGCACCTTCGAGGTCTCGCTGCAGACCACGCTCGACCTGCTGCCGCGCATCGCCACCGGGGCGGCGGGACGCATCGTCGTCACCGAATCCGGCATCCTCAAGCCCGAAGACGTGAGCCTGATGCGGGACAACGCGGTGCAGACCTTCCTCGTCGGCGAGGCCTTCATGCGTGTCGATGATCCGGGCGAGGGCCTGCGCGCCCTGTTCGGCTAGGCCGGGCCCCGCAACGCGTCCGGGCGTCCGATGAACGACGAGCCGACGCCGGCCGGGAACGGGTCCGGGTCCGCGAACGGGCCGCGGCGCCAGCGACAGCGCGTTCGCCTGTGGCGGTGCGTGGCGCTTGCCATCGTGCTCGTGCTGGCGCTGGTGGCCGGCGTTGTGGCCTGGCTGGTCGGCACGCGCTCCGGGCTGGAGGCCGCGGTGGCGCTGGCGCAGCGTGCGACCGGCGGCGCGCTGCAGATCGACGGTGCCCACGGGCGCGTCCTCGGTCCGCTACGCATCGATGCGCTGCGCTACCACACGCCGGACCTGCGACTCCACCTCGAAGCGCTCGAGCTCGACTGGCAGGCCGTGCCGCTCCTGCAGCGTCGGCTGGTGGTCGACCGGCTCGCGGTCGCGCGCATCGAGCTGGCTCGCCGCAGCGATGAGGCTTCCAATGCACTGCCGACGCCACCCGGCGACCTGCAACTGCCGCTGCAGGTCGAGCTGCGCTCCCTGACCCTGGGTCGCTTCGACTTGCGGGAACTGGGCATCGGCGCCGGGTCTCCGGCTGAGCCGGCTGGCGATCCGGTCAGCGAGGCCGCGCGCCAGCTCGACGAGGCGGCCGAGACCCTGGGCAACCCGGCCGAGGCTGCGGAGGATGCGGTTCAGATTGCCGCCGGGCAGGGGTTCTGGCTGGCGGACCTGAGCGCCGCGATCGACAGCGATGGCCGCCGGCATGCGTTGCGCGCGTTGTCCCTGACCTTGCCACAGGGGCAGCTGACCCTGGCGGCGCGTATCGACGGCCTTGCGCCCTTCGCGCTGGACGCCAGCGGCCGCTTCGACGGAGCGTTCGAGGGCCGTGCCTTCGAGGCCCGTCTCACCGTTGGCGAGACCTTGCTGGCGCCGAAGGTCGCGGTGGAGGCGTCCGCCGAAGGGCTCACGGCGCATGCGGAGCTGCGTGCGGCACCCTTCAGCGACACGCCGCTGCGCGCACTCAAGCTTTCGGCCGGAGAGATCGATCCGGCCGCGTTCGTCGCAGAGGCGCCGCGTGCCGCTCTCAGCATCGAGGCGGAGCTGGCCGCGGCAGAGGGCACGGCGACCTTACTCGCCGGACCCATCCGCCTGACGAACCGCAGCCCGGCGGCGGTCGATGCCGGGGGGCTCCCCCTCCTTTCGCTGGCGGGCATCCTCGACTGGACGCAGGCGGCGATCGCCGTGGATGCGCTCGACATCCGTCTGCCGGGGGAAGGGCGCGTCAGCGGTCACCTGGAGTGGCGCCCGCCGAGGGCTGCGACCGGAGAAGCCTCGCTGCAGCGAGGCGTCGGCCAACTCACCGCGGCGCTGGAACTGGCGGGCATCGACATGCGCAGCCTGGATGGACGCCTACCACGCCAGCGGCTGGCTGGCCGCGTGGAGGCCGAAGGCGACGCGCAGCGCCAGCAGGCCGTGCTGGCGCTCGCGCTCGGTGCGGCGCGTATCGACGCCCGCGCCGAGTTGAGCGCAGTGACCGCAGAGACGGGTGCCGGCAGCCCGGCGCAACGTGCCGATCCGGCCGAATCCGGTGCTGGCGCCGCTGCCGTCGGCCCTGCACACGATGGCGGGAACGAGGGTGTGGTGGCGGACGGGCCGCCCCGCCACTTCATGCTCGACGCGACGCTGCGCAACCTCGATCCGCGTGCCTGGCTGGCCGAAGCGCCACAGGCGCGGCTGAACCTCGATCTCAAGGCGTCGGGCGAACTGTCCGAGCGGGGTGTGCCGCTCACGCTGGCGGCGACCTTCAACATTCCGGACAGCCGGCTCGAAGGCCTGGCGCTGGGCGGGAAGGGCCGTGTGCGCGTCGAGGGCATGCGCCTGCCAGAGGTCGAGCTTGCGCTTCAACTCGCCGGTAACACCTTGCGTGCGGACGGTGCCTGGGGCGGAGCGGGCGATACGCTCAACCTGGCGCTCGATGCGCCGCGACTCGATGCGCTCGGTCACGGCCTGGGAGGACGTGCCGGCGCTCGCGGTCAGATGCGCGGCACGCTGGCGGCGCCGGCCGGCGAAGTGCAGTTCTTCGGTGAGGCCCTGCGCCTGCCAGGCAAGGTACGCCTGCTCGGCGCGAACGGCGCGGCCCGCCTGGAGGCCGGCGCCGATGGGCCGTTCCAGCTGTCCGCCGGGCTGACCGGGCTGGGACCACTGGGTACGGACGCTGACGGTGTTGCCTTACCGGACTGGCTGGCCAGCGCACGCCTGTCTGCATCCGGTACGCGCGCCCGGCACGAACTGGAGCTCGCGCTGCAGACGCCCGTTCGCGATGATGGCGCGGACAGCCTGCGCCTGGGCTTGCAGGGTGGGTTCGAGCAGGTGGCGCGGGGGCCGAGTTGGGCGGGCGAACTGAGGGTGTTCGAGACGGCCGGACGCTTCGTGTCGCGTCTCGTGGCGCCTGCGCGCCTCCTCGTGTCACCGACGGCGCTCAGCCTCGGCGCCGCGGAGCTCAGTGCCGGCGAAAACGGTCGCATTCGCCTGGAGGAGACGGCCTGGTCGCCGCGGAAGGCGGTCGCGCGCGGCGCGCTGAGCGGACTCAGCTTCGGCCTCGTGTCGCGGCCCGACGGCCGCCCCCGGCGCGGTCCCGGACCGCTGGTGCTGGGCGCTGACTGGGATCTGTCGATGGGCGACACGCTCGACGGTCAGTTGCGCGTGTTCCGTGAGGCCGGCGACCTGACGGTCGAGGGGGAGATCCGCACCCGGCTCGGGCTTGAGGCGCTGGAGGCGGTGCTCACCGCACGCGGCGACCGCCTGACGCTCACCGCGGATGCGCGCGGCAGCGAGTTCGGCCGGCTGCAGGCCCGTGCCGGCCTGCGTGCGCGGCGCACGGCTGATGGGCAATGGACGCTGCCGCCGGACACGGCCCTGTCCGGCGCGGCGGAGCTCGACATGCCGTCCATCACCTGGTTGGGCCGGCTGATGCGCGAGAACGTCGAGACCGCGGGCCGGCTGCAGGGGCGGGTCGAGTTGGCCGGCACGCTTGATGCGCCGCTCGCCAGCGGCCGGCTCGACGGTCGCGCGCTGCAGGTGGCGCTCGTCGACCAGGGGCTGATCCTGTCGGGGGGCGAATTCACCGCCAGCTTCGACAGCGACCGGGTGCGGCTCGAGCGACTCGCCTTCGTGTCGCCGAACCGCGTGCGTCCGCGTGAGAGCCGCATCCCCTTCGCGCGCCTGACCGCCGAGCCCGGCCGCTTTACCGCCAGCGGCGAGGTGCTGCTCGACAGTGGTGCGGGCAGCTTCCGCTTCGCTGCCGACCGCCTGCCGCTGCTGCAGCGTGACGATCGCTGGATGATCCTGTCGGGCCAGGGTACGGCGCGCAGCAGCTGGAGTTCGCTCACGCTCGATGCGGATTTCCGCGCCGACGCCGGCTACATCGAGTTCGCCGAGACGCTGCCACCGAGCCTGTCGGACGACGTCGTCGTGCTCGGTCGCGACGAGGCGCGCAGCGGCACCTTTGCGGTCGAGGCGGACGTGCGCGTCGGTCTGGGCGATGCGCTCTACCTTTCGGCGATGGGGCTGGAGACACGGCTGGCGGGCGATCTGCGCCTGCGCCTGCGTCCCGGTCAGGCGCTGTCGGCCGTCGGCACCATCTCCACGGTGGGCGGCAGCTATCGCGGCTATGGGCAGAACCTCGTCATCGATCGCGGCGTGGTCAACTTCCAGGGGCCACTCGACGCGCCCGGTCTCAACATCGTCGCCCTGCGCAAGGGGCTGGCGGTGGAGGCCGGCGTCGCCGTCACCGGCAGCGCCAAGCGACCGCAGGTCCGCCTGGTGTCCGAGCCGAACGTGCCCGACCCGGAGAAACTCTCGTGGATCGTGCTCGGCCGTGCGCCGGATGCCGGCGCGGGCGCCGATCTCGGCCTGCTGCTGCCGGCGGCGCAGGCGCTGCTGGGCGGACCGGGCGGTGGCATGACCGACGAACTGTCGCGCAGCCTCGGCTTCGACAGCTTCTCGATCGGCCAGGGCGAACTCAACAGCACCTCGCGCGCCGCGACCAGCCGTGTGGTCGGCGGCGGCTCGACGATCGCCAGCGGGCCATCTGTCTCCGGCCAGGTGCTGAGCCTGGGCAAGCGCCTCGGCACCGACCTGTTCCTGTCCTTCGAGCAGAGCCTGGGCGGTGCCGAAACCCTGGTGAAGCTCAGCTACCAGCTGTCGCGCCGCCTGTCGCTCGTCGCGCGCGGCGGTACCGACAACTCGCTCGATCTCTATTACAGCTTCTCCTTCCGCTGAGTCAGCCGGTCCGACGCTGGCGCTTGCGGCGGGTGGGGAATGAATGCGTCTGGCCGCGGTCTGTGCAGGCAGACCGATCACCCTTGGAGTGCAAGCAAGATGACCGAATCGCAACTGTCCCCCGCTCTCGAGACCGCCATCCTGGGTGGAGGCTGCTTCTGGTGCCTCGAGGCTGTGTTCCTCGAGGTCGAGGGCGTCCACGCCGTGACCTCGGGCTATTGCGGCGGTCACGTCGACGCCCCCACCTACCGCGCCGTGTGCACCGGGGGTACGGGGCATGCCGAAGTGGTGAAGATCGACTTCGATCCCGCCGTCGTCGGCTACCGCGAACTGCTGGAGATCTTCTTCACCATCCACGACCCGACCACGGTCGACCGGCAGGGCAACGACGTGGGGCCGCAGTATCGCTCGGTGATCTTCGTCACCAGCGACGACCAGCTGCATACCGCGCTGGCGCTGATCGAGGAACTGGGCGAGCTGCGCGTGTTCCCCAAGGCCATCGTGACCAGGGTCGAGCGCGCGCCGGCGTTCTGGCCGGCCGAGCCGGAACATCACGACTACTACACCCACAACAGCGACCAGCCCTACTGCCAGTACGTGGTGGCGCCCAAGATCGCGAAGTTTCGCGCCAAGTTCGGCGAGCGCCGCCGTCGCGACGGCAGGTAGAATCGCGGTCTTTATCCCACGAGCAGGAGACGCGCATGACCCAGACCACCACCGCCAGCGGCCTCGTCATCGACGAAATCGAAGTCGGCACCGGCGAGACCGCCGTGAAGGGCAAGATGGTGTCGGTGCATTACACCGGCTGGCTGACCGACGGCCGCAAGTTCGATTCGTCCAAGGATCGCAACGACCCCTTCAACTTCCCGCTCGGCGCCGGCCACGTCATCCGCGGCTGGGACGAAGGCGTGCAGGGCATGCAGGAAGGCGGCAAGCGCAAGCTGACGATTCCGCCCGAGCTGGGCTACGGCGCGCGCGGCGCCGGCGGCGTGATTCCGCCCAACGCGACGCTGGTGTTCGAAGTCGAACTGCTGAAGGTGCTGTAAGCGCGGGCACCGCGGCCACCGCCCCGGCGGTGGCCGGTTCAGGCTGCACCTCATAACGACATGGCCACCGGCCGCATCCATCGAGGGATGGGAGACATGAAACTCGACCAGGTGCAGCGCAACATCCTGACGCTGCTGCAGAAAGATTCGACCCTCAGCACCCAGGCCCTGTCCGAGAAGGTGGGCATGTCGGCCACACCGTGCTGGCGGCGGGTGCGAGAGATGGAGGAGGCGGGCGTCATCCGCGGCTACGTGGCGCTGGTCGACCGCCACAAGGTGGGGCTGGGCACCTGCGTGTGGGTGCGGGTGAAGCTCAAGCAGCACAGCGCCGACGTGCTCGACCGCTTCGAGCGGGTGGTTAAGGCCTGCGAGGAGGTCGTCGAATGCTACGAACTGCTGGGCGAGACCGACTGCCTG
The DNA here is from genome assembly GCF_001051995.2 of Thauera humireducens. Classification (NCBI taxonomy): domain Bacteria; kingdom Pseudomonadati; phylum Pseudomonadota; class Betaproteobacteria; order Rhodocyclales; family Zoogloeaceae; genus Thauera; species Thauera humireducens. The sequence continues at coordinate 3,925,746 of NZ_CP014646.1, forward strand.
CTCAAGCTCTACCTGCCGAACCTCGAGGCGCTGTCGCTCTTCATGCACAACTTCCTGCTCAAGATCCCCGAGATCGACGTCACCCATTCGGCGGTGGCGCTGCGCGAGATCAAGAACGAAACGGCCCTGCCGCTGTAAGGCGGGCAGGGCCGTCCGTGATCGACTGATTACAGGTTGTTCCAGAACACGTACAGCACGCCCAGCGGCGCCACGTAGCGCGCGAGGATCGACCACACCGCAAAGCCGGTGTTGCCCAGGTTCAACTCCTGCTTCACGCTGTTCTGCTCCAGCTTCCACGCAGCGAACACGATGGCGCCGAGGCCTGCCAGCGGGAGCATGAACTTGCTGGTGATGTAGTCGAGCAGGTCGAAGATGTTGAGGCCTGCGAGTTTGACGTCGCCCCACAGGTTGAACGAGAGCAGGGCGGCGATGCCCAGTGCCCAGATCGTCAGGCCGGCGACCACGGTGGCGGTGACGCGGTTCATCGGCGTGCGTTCTTCGAGCAGCTCGACCACCGGTTCCAGCAGCGAGATCGACGAAGTCAGCGCGGCGAAGGTCAGCAGCAGGAAGAACAGGCTGCCCAGCACCAGTCCGCCGCCCATGTTGCCGAAGGCCAGCGGCAGGGTGACGAACACCAGGCCGGGGCCGGCGGCGGGGTCGAGGCCGTTGGCGAACACGATCGGGAAGATCGCTAGACCGGCGCACAGCGCGAAGGTGGTGTCCATGATCACGACGGTGCGTGCGGCACGCAGCAGGTTCACGTCCTCGCCGAGGTAGGAACCGTAGGCCATCATGATCCCCATCCCCAGCGACAGGGTGAAGAATGCGTGGCCGAGCGCGGCCAGCAGCACCGAGCCGTCGAGCTTGGTCCAGTCGGGGTTGAACAGGTAGGCGACGGCCTGTCCGAAGCTGCCCGTCGTCATGCCGTAGCCGACCAGCACGACCAGGATCAGCGCCAGCGCCGGCATCATCACCTTGCTGCCGCGCTCGAGGCCGGAGGACACGCCCATCGCGACGATGATCATGGTCAATGCCATGAACAGGGTGTGCCAGCTGAGAAGCTCCCCGGGGCGGGCCAGGAAGCCGTCGAAGATCGCGCCGATGCCGCCCTTGTCCAGGCCGCTGAAGGCGCCGGTGGCGGCGTCGCGCATGTACGCCAGCGCCCAGCCGCCGATCACCGAATAGAAGGACAGGATGAGGAAGGCGGCCAGCACGCCGACGATACCGACGAGCGCCCAGTTGCGCGTGTGCCCGTGCTGGCGGGCAAGCTGGGCCATGGTGTTGATCGGGTTCTTCTGGCCGCGGCGGCCGATCATCCACTCGGACACCAGGATCGGCACGCCGATGAGGGCGATGCAGAGCAGGTAGACCAGCACGAAGGCGGCGCCACCGCTTTGGCCGACCATGTAGGGAAACTTCCAGATGTTGCCGAGGCCGACGGCCGACCCGGTGGCGGCGAGCACGAAGCCCATCCGCGAGGACCATTGGGCGTGTGTGGTGGCGCTCATCTCATCGCACCTCACACAGGGTCGGCGTCGATGGCGGGCTGGTGCGCGCAGGGTGCCGCAGCGCAGGGGTGCTGGTTTGGATCACGGTAGTCTCCTCGTTTCATGTCGGCGCTCTTGGCGCGGCGGGACAAAAAAGGCGGCAGTTTAGCCGTGAGCTTGCCGTTTGTGCGGCGAGCTCAAGGCCCGGTCGGGCCATCTCGCTGGTCCCTGCTCTTATGGTGTCGCGCAGTCGGGTGACTGCTGTCGGACGCGGCGAATAGTAATGGTGATGTGCGGAACAGTTTTTCTTATCTGACGGTGGCAGCGAGAAAAACAGGAGAAATTTTTCTCTTTTGCTCCGTAGCATGCGATGCGTTGTCCGCGAAACCGGACGCACCAGAAAACCCATTATCGAAGGAGACAACGCCAGCCTGCGATCCTTGCGTGCCATCCGCGCGCAGGCCGATAGCCGGCGGCGGTTCACACCACCATGTCGAACACCGTGCCCCCCGTCAGCCTCGACGACAAATACACCCTCAAGACCGGCCGCGCCTGGATGACCGGCATCCAGGCCCTGGTGCGCCTGCCGATGATGCAGAAGATGCGCGACGAGGCCGCCGGGCTGAACACCGCCGGCTTCGTCACCGGCTATCGCGGCTCGCCGCTCGGCAACGTCGACCAGGAGTTCTGGAAGGCGAAGAAGTATCTCGAGCCGATGCACATCCGCTTTCAGGCCGGGCTCAACGAAGACCTCGCCGCGACCTCGGTGTGGGGCACGCAGCAGGTCAATCTGGATCCGAACGCCAAGTACGACGGCGTGTTCTCGATCTGGTACGGCAAGGGTCCGGGCGTCGATCGCACCGGTGACGTCTTTCGCCACGCCAATGCCGCCGGCACCTCGAAGCACGGCGGCGTGCTGGTGATCGCCGGCGACGACCATGCCGCCAAGTCGTCCACGTTGCCGCACCAGACCGAGCACGTGTTCAAGGCGCTGATGATGCCGGTGCTGGCCCCGGCCGGCATCCAGGAATACCTGGAATACGGGCTGCACGGCTTCGCGCTGTCGCGCTACTCCGGCTGTTGGGTGGCGTTCAAGGCGTTGACGGACACGGTGGAGACGTCCTCGTCGGTGGACGTCGATCCGTTCAAGGTGCAGACGCGGATCCCGAGCGCGGACGACTTTCCGCTTCCGGTCGATGGTCTCAACCTGCGCTGGCCCGATCCGCCGCTGGTGCAGGAAAAGCGCCTGTTGCACCACAAGCTCTATGCCGCGCTCGCCTACTGCCGGCTCAACAACCTGAACCGCACCATCATCGACAGCCCGAACGCGAAGCTGGGCATCATCACCAGCGGCAAGAGCTATCTCGACGTGCGTCAGGCGCTCGACGATCTCGGCATCGACGAGGACACGGCCGCGGCCATCGGTCTGCGTCTGTACAAGGTCGGCATGGTGTGGCCGCTGGAAGCCGAAGGCGTGCGCCAGTTCGCCGAGGGGCTCGACGAGATCCTGGTCATCGAGGAGAAGCGCCAGTTCCTCGAGTACCAGCTGAAGGAAGAGCTCTACAACTGGAAGGACGAGGTGCGCCCGCGCGTGATCGGCAAGTTCGACGACAAGGGCGAGTGGGCCCTGCCGCACAGCGAATGGCTGTTGCCCGCTGCCGGCGAGCTCACCCCGGCGATGATCGCCCGTGCCATCGCCGGCCGCATCGCCCGCTTCTACACCTCCGACCGCATCAAGGCGCGGCTCGCCTTCATCGAGGCCAAGGAGGCGGCGCTGGCCAAGCCGCGCCTGTCGATCGCGCGCGTGCCGCACTACTGCTCGGGCTGCCCGCACAACACCTCGACCAAGGTGCCGGAAGGCTCGCGTGCGATCGCCGGCATCGGCTGCCACTACATGGCGACCTGGCTGTCGCCCGAGCACACCCAGACCTTCTGCCAGATGGGCGGCGAGGGCGTGCCCTGGATCGGCCAGGCGCCCTTCACCGACACCCCGCATGTCTTCGCCAACCTCGGCGACGGCACCTACATGCACTCGGGCATCCTCGCCATCCGCGCCGCGGTGGCGGCCAAGGTGAACATCACCTACAAGATCCTCTACAACGACGCGGTGGCGATGACCGGCGGTCAGCCGCACGACGGCACACTGTCGGTGCCGATCATCGCCCGCCAGCTGCTGGCCGAAGGCGTGGGCACGGTGGTGGTGGTCAATGACGGTACGCCGCGCGCCTACGGCCCGGCCGACCTGCCGCACGGCATCGCCATCCGCCATCGCGATGAGCTGGACACGGTGCAGCGTGAGCTGCGCACCGTGCCGGCGGTGACGGCGATCATCTACGACCAGACCTGCGCCGCCGAAAAGCGCCGCCGCCGCAAGCGCGGCAAGTTCCCGGACCCGGCCAAGCGCGTGGTGATCAACGACCACGTGTGCGAAGGCTGCGGCGACTGCAGCGACAAGTCCAACTGCATGTCGGTGGGCGCGGTGGAAACCGAGTTCGGCCGCAAGCGCTTCATCGACCAGAGCTCGTGCAACAAGGATTACTCCTGCGTGAAGGGCTTCTGCCCGAGCTTCGTCACCATCGAGGGCGGCAAGCTGCGGAAGGGCAAGGCTGCCGGCAAGGCTGCCTTTGCCGAGCTGCCCGAGCCCCAGCTGCCCTCCACCGCCGCGCCCTGGGGCATCCTGATCACCGGCGTCGGCGGCACCGGCGTGGTGACCATCGGCGCGCTGCTGGGCATGGCCGCACACCTGGAAGGCAAGGGCATCTCGGTGCTCGACATGGCGGGGCTGGCGCAGAAGGGCGGCGCGGTGTGGTCGCATGTGCGCATCGCCGACAACCAGACACAACTCCATGCCGCACGGGTCGCCGCCGGCGAGGCCAATGCGGTGATCGGCTGCGACCTGGTGGTGGCCGCCAGCGACGAGTCGCTGGCCAAGATGCAGCACGGGCTCACCCGCGTTGTCATCAACCGCGACCAGACCAACACTAGCGAGTTCGTGCGCGGCTTCGCCGCCCAGGCGCGCAGCGGCAATGTCGGCGCCAATCCGGACCCGCAGTTCCCGGCGCGCTCGATGGAGGCGCAGATCGTCGACGCGGTCGGCGCGGACAAGGCCGAGTTCCTCGACGCCACCCGCATCGCCACCGACCTGCTCGGCGACTCGATCGCCACCAACCTGTTCATGCTCGGCTACGCCTGGCAGCGCGGCCTGGTGCCGCTGTCGCGGCAGGCGATCGAGCGTGCGATCGAGATCAACGGCGCTGCGGTCGAGGCCAACAAGGCCGCCTTCCTGTGGGGCCGGCGCGCCGCGGTCGACCTGAAGGCGGTGATCGAGGCCGCCAAGCCGCAGTTCGGCACGCCGGAACATCACAAACTCTCGACCAGCGTCGACGAGGTGATTGCCCGCCGCAAGGCCCGACTCACCGACTACCAGAACGCTGCCTACGCCGAGCGCTACGCAAGGCTGGTCGAGCGCGTGCGTGCCGCGGAAGCGAAGGTCGCGCCGGGCATCACCTTGCTGACCGAGGCGGTGGCGCGGGGCTATCACAAGCTGCTCGCCTACAAGGACGAGTACGAGGTTGCGCGCCTCTATACCGAGACCGACTTCCTGAAGCGGGTCGAGGAACAGTTCGAAGGCGACTACAAGCTCGTCTTCCACCTCGCCCCGCCGACCCTGGCCGACCAGGACCCGCAGACCGGCGAGCTGAAGAAGAAGGCCTACGGCCCGTGGATGCTCAAGGCGATGCGCACGCTGGCGAAGTTCCGCCATCTGCGCGGCTCGCTGCTGGACCCCTTCGCGCGCAGCCACGACCGCAAGCTCGACCGCGAGCTGATCGCCGACTACGAGCGCATCGTCGAGGAGATCATCGTGAACCTCGACCGCAGCAGCCACGAGGCGGCGATCGAGCTGGCGGCCATCCCCGAGCAGATCCGCGGCTACGGCCATGTGCGCGAGCGCTACCTCGCCAGCGCCCGCCAGCGCCAGGCGGCCCTGCTCGAGGACTTCCGCCACCGCCGTCCGGTGAGTGCGCCGGCGGCGACCAAGGCGCGTCGGACCATCGCGATCATCCCGGGCTGACGCCGCACTGCTTTTCACCCCTGCCGCCTGACCGGCCCGCCACGAGCGGCGCCGGCGGGCTGGCTCACACCACGTTCCCATAAGGAAGGAGACACAGCATGGCCGTATTTTCCCTGAGCGACTTCGCCGACCACGAGCAGGTGGTCTTCGTCAGCGACGACAAGAGCGGACTGAAGGCGATCATCGCCGTCCACAATTCCAATCTCGGTCCGGCGCTCGGTGGCTGCCGCATGTGGCCGTATGCCTCTGAAGATGAGGCGATTCGCGATGTGCTGCGCCTGTCGCGCGGCATGACCTACAAGTCGGCGATGGCCAATCTGAAGCTCGGCGGCGGCAAGTCCGTCATCATCGGCAACCCGCGCACGCAGAAGACGCCCGAACTGCTCGCCGCTTTTGCCCGTGCGCTGGAGCAGCTGAATGGCCGCTACATTGCCGCCGAGGATTCCGGCACCAGCGTCGCCGACATGAAGTACATGACGCAGTTCACCCGCCACGTCGCCGGCATCCACGACAAGCCTTCGGACGCGGGTACGCGCAGCGGCGACCCCTCGCCGGCCACCGCCTACGGCACCTTCATCGGCATCAAAGCGGCGGTGAAGGAGCGCCTCGGCCGTGATTCACTGGAAGGCCTGCGCGTCGCGGTGCAGGGCGTGGGCAACGTCGGCTTCGACCTCGCCCGCCAGCTCAAGGCTGCAGGCGCGCAGCTCTGGGTCACCGACATCCACCGCGAGCCGCTGCTGCAGGCTGGCAAGGAGCTGGGCGCCACCGTGGTCGCGCCGGAAGAGGTCTTCGGTCTCGACGTCGACGTCTTCGCCCCCTGCGCGCTCGGCGCCATCCTCAACGACAGCACGATCCCGCAGCTGAAGGCGAAGGTCGTTGCCGGGGCCGCCAACAACCAGCTCGCCGAAGCCCGTCACGGTGCCGAACTGATGAAGCGCGGCATCCTGTATGCGCCGGATTACGTCATCAACGCAGGCGGCATTATCGACGTGTATCACGAGCGCATCGGGTTCGACCGTGCGGCGCTGATCAAGCACATCGAGGGCATCGAGGACAACCTGATGGAGATCTTCGAGCGTGCGCGCAAGGAGGAGCGACCGACCGGCGAAGTGGCGGATGCCATCGCCGAGGAGCGCTTCAAGCGCTGAGCGTTTCCGGCGCGACCATGAAAAACGGCGACCAGCGGGTCGCCGTTTTCCTGCGTGGAGCCCGGGTGTCAGGCAGCGCGCTGCTTGCGGCGCAGGGCGCCCAGGCCGGCGAGACCGAGGCCGAGCAGGGCGAGCGAACCGGGTTCGGGAACGGCATTCGGTTCTCCGGCCTCTTGCTCCGGGGCAGGCGCGGGGCTGACTGGCAACAGTTGCGGTAGCGTGAGCATCGTGACCGTTGCGTTCAGCGCTTTCGCGCCCTCGTTGTTGTTGACGAAGCTGAGCGCACCGAGACTGATCTGGAAAAGCCCGCCGTCGCCGAATGCCACGTCGAGCGGCGACCAGGTCAGGCTGAAGTCGACCGTTGCGTCGTCGATCAGCCCCGGTGTCGCGATACCTGCGGTACGGACCTCGCGGATTGAGCCCAGAGGGTCGGCAAATGTGAGGAAGACGGAAACGTCGAGTTCGTCTGTCTCAGCGTCTCGAATGCCGGTGTTGCCCTTGCCGGGGCCCGTGTTGGGTTCGCGGAAATTGACGGTGCCGATCTGGAAGCTGAACGAGTCGCCCGCCGTGCCGAGCGTGAAGCTCTGGGTCGTGAAGGCGGAAGTTGCAAAAACGACGTCAAGCAAGGTGCCGCCGTTTTACTTGTTATCGACCCCGTAGCCCGCGCCCCATGTCATTGCGGCGTTGCTGACCACGAAGCTGATCGGGGCAGCCGTTGCGGCCGACGCGACGACCATGAGGCCGGCTGCGATTAGCGCCAATCCGCCATTCCTGATTTTTGCTTGCATTTTTTTCTCCAGGCGTCTGCCGGTGATTAGATATCCGTCGGCAAGCACTCGCACATTGCGCTTGCTCATGGGATTCTAAGCACAACTCATGCCATCGCCTAAATTATTAAATAAAGTCAATAAAATCAGTATTTTTAACTGGATTTGCGGTGCTGTTTACGAGCCCTTCTGACCTTCTCGGGCTGCCCTGTAATAACAACCGACATCTGCTGAATCCCGAGTCCCGTTTTTTCGATGATCGAGTGAAGGGGATGCGAGCGAGCGTGATTTCCGTCACTTGCCGTGCGTCTCGGCTGCGTGTAGCGAAAACGGCTGATTCTTGGTGAAAGGGTCGTTTGCCGTCGTCGCAAGGGGCCGAAAAGACGGGCTGAGTGTAAAGAAAACCGACACTTTCGCCGGCCATCGCTTGTGAGAAGGCGATATGGCTATGCGATCAACCGTCGAGCGAAGTCGTCCGCCGGCAGTGGCCGTGCGTACAGGTAGCCCTGGACGAGGTCGCAGCCTTCGTGGCGCAGGACCGCGGCCTGTTCGATCGTCTCCACGCCTTCGGCCACCACTTCGAGGCCGAGCCCTTTCGCCAGCGCGATGATGCCGCGCACCACGGCGGCCTGGCGCGGCACGCCGAGCATGTCCTGGATGAAGGCGCGGTCGATCTTCAGCGTGTCGAGCGGCAGGAAGCTCAGCTGGCTCAGCGAAGAGTAGCCCATGCCGAAATCGTCGAGCGCGAGGCGGAAACCGTATTCGTGCATGTCGCGCAGCACCGCGCGCACGAACTCCGTGTCCTGCATGATCATGCTTTCGGTCAGCTCGAGCTCGATCAGGTGTTGCGGTACGCCGCAGCGCTCGGTCTCGGCCACCAGCAAGGGCAAGAGCCCGGCGTCGAGGAAGTGCGAGGCAGCGAGATTGAGCGCCACCCCGACGATCGGCAGGCCGGCGTCGCCCCACTCGCGCAACTGGCGGCAGGCACGGCGGATGACCCACTCGCCGAGCGGAATGATCAGGCCGGTTTCTTCTGCGAGCGGGATGAAGCGGCTGGGGGGCAGCAGGCCGAGCGTCGGGTGCTGCCAGCGGATCAGGGCCTCCGCGCAGCGGATCGCGCCTTCGCGATCGTACTTGGGCTGGTAGTGCAGCATCAGGCCGCCACCGTCGGTGCTTGCCAGTGCGGCGCGCAGTTCGGCCTCTAGTTGCAGTTGCAGGCGGGCGTCGGTGTTGATGTCGGGCGAGTAGAACTGCAGGTCGCGGACGCCGTGGCTCTTGGCGTGGTGCGTCGCCGCGATGCAGGCGCTGATCAGCTCGGAGGTCGACTGGCCGTCCGCCGGATGAATTGCGATGCCGGCACGGGCGTCGAGCATGACCTCGTTGCCACCGCTGCGGAAGGGGCGCCGGATGGCGCCCAACAATCGGTGCGCCACGCGGCTGGCCTCATGCGGCGACGGCAGGCCGGTCAGCAGCACCATGAACTCGTCGCCCCCCCAGCGTGCCAGCGTGGCGCCGATCGCAGCCTTCCCCGGCAGGCGGGCCTTGCCCGACAGGGCCTCGGCGAGCCGGCGAGCCACCTGCAGCAGCAGGGCGTCGCCCGCTTCGTGCCCCAGGCTGTCATTGACGCGCTGGTAGCGGTCGAGGTCGACATGGATGACGGCACCGAGCGTGCCGGCCTGATGTTGCGCCAGCCGCTCGTCCAGCACCTCGGTGAAGCGCGCGCGATTGGCGAGCCCGGTGACCGGGTCGTGGCGCGTGAGGTAGTCGATGCGTTCTTCGATGCGGCGCTGGGCAGTGACGTCCTGCACCGTGCCATAGGAACGCGCGGCCGTCCCGTCGGCGTCGTACTCGAACTTCACCCGCAGCTGAATCCAGCGTATCTGACCGTCGCGCGTCAGGAAGCGGTGGATGATGTCCAGCGCTTCGTGCCGTTCGATGGCCTGCGCGATGCCCTGTTGCACGCGCGTGCGATCGTCGGGATGCACGCCCTGCATGAAGCGCTGCACGGTGGCCGGCGTCTCGAGTGGGTCGAGGTCCAGGACCGTGTACAGCTCGTCCGAGCACAGCGCGAACCCGCTGGCGCGGTCCAGCTCCCAGCTCCCGAGCCGGGCGATGACCTGCGCCTCCTGCAGGTTGCGGCGGCTCGCCTCCAGTGCCTGCAAGGTGTCGCGCGCGCGCAGCAGGAAACGCACGCGATGCGCGAGGATGCTGAAGTTGAAGGGTTTGGCAATGAAATCGGAGGCGCCGGCGTCGAAGGCCTTCTGGATCGTGTCGCTGTCGTCCAGCGATGTCATGACCAGCACCGGCAGGCGAGCATGAGCGGGCTGCGCGCGCAGCCAGGTGCAGAAGGCCAGTCCGCCGATGCCCGGCATCTGGAGGTCGAGCAGGATGATGTCCGGCCGCGTCTCGCCGAGCAGGGGGATCGCCGCCTCGGCGATTTCGGCGTCGACGACCGCGTGGCCGACGTCGGTCAACGCACTGCCGGCGAGCAGGCGGATGACGGGGTCGTCGTCGACGATGAGGATCCGCGCCCGTTCAGCCACGGCAGGCCTCCATGTCGGCGATTGCCGCGTCGAGTGCCGTGACCGCCGCCTCGAAACCCTGCGCGATGTCGCCGATGCCGGCGTCGATGCTGGCTGCGTTGCCAGCGCGCAGGGCCAGCTCCACCTCGCGGCAGCGGGCCGAGAGCTGCAGCGCGCCGAGCGTGGCGCTGCTCGATTTCAGCGTGTGCGCGGCCCTCGAGGCGGTCGCCACATCACCGTCGCGCCACGCCGCCTGCAGGCTTTCGAGCTGCCGGCGCCCGTCTTCGCGGAATACGGCAACGACCTTGCGCAGCAGGGCATTCCCGCTCGAATGCTGCGTCGCGATCGTCTGCAATACGAAGGTGTCGAGCACCTCCGCCGGCGCAGGGGGTGGCGTCAAGGGGGCGAGGGGGGTGGGTGCCGGTGCGGCAGCCTGCGTGGCCGGGGCGTCGAGCCAGCGTGCGATGACCTCGACCAGCTCGGACTGGCGATAGGGCTTGGCGATGAAGTCGACCATGCCCGCTTCGAGGCAGCGTTCGCGGTCGCCCTGCATGGTGTTGGCGGTCATGGCCACGATGGGGCAACCCGCGGCGCCGTGGCGCTGGATCAGGATGCGACGGGTGGCCTCGAGACCGTCCATCACCGGCATCTGGCAGTCCATGAGGATGAGGTCGAATCGCGTGCGCTGGCAGGCAGCCACCGCTTCCGCGCCATTGTGCGCGACCTCGATGGTGAAGCCCAGGCTCTTGAGCTGGCTTGCGGCCAGCGCCTGATTCACCGGGTTGTCCTCGACCAGCAGCACGCGCAATCCCTGCCAGCGTGCGGACGTGTTGGCAGGGTCCTGCCGTGCGGCGTCCGCTGCTGCCTTCGGCGCCGGGGGCGGGGTGTCGGGCTGGGCGGCGGCGGGCACGACCGGCATCGCCAGGCTCAGGCGAAAGCTCGAGCCGCGGCCTGGGGTGCTTCGGGCGGTGATCCGGCCGCCCATCAGTTCGACGAGCTGGCGCACGATGGCAAGGCCAAGCCCGGTGCCGCCGAAGCGACGCGTGGTGGAGTTGTCAGCCTGGGCGAAGGCGTCGAACAGCTTCGGCAGCAGCGTCGGGCCGATGCCGATGCCGCTGTCGCTCACCTCGATGTCGAGCCGTGCCTCGTCGGGCCCGACACCCGGATGCGCATCCACCGTGATCGTGACCCCGCCGGATGATGTGAACTTGAGCGCGTTGCTCAGCAGGTTGTGGATGATCTGCCGGATGCGCGTGGGATCGCCGATCATCAGTGCGGGCACCGTCGGGGCGATGCGGGCCTCCAGCGTCAGCCCCTTGTCGCGGGCCATCGGCGCGTGCAGTTCGACCAGTTCGTTCACCAGCCGTGCGGGCGCGAGCGGGATGCGCTCGAGTTCCATTCGCCCGGCTTCGATCTTGGAGAAGTCGAGCAGATCGTTCAGGATCGCCAGCAGTGTCTCGCCCGACTGCAGGGCGGCATGTGCGTGACGGCTCTGCTCCGGCGTGAGCGGCGAGGACAGCAGCAGCTCGGTCATGCCGAGAATGCCGTTCATCGGCGTCCGGATCTCGTGGCTCATCGTCGCCAGGAAGCGCGACTTGGCCTGGTTGGCGGCCTCGGCGCTCTCCTTGGCGTGGCGCAGCTCGGCGGTGCGGGCCTCGACTTCGCGTTCCAGGTTGTCGCGGTGTTCGAGCAGGGCGTGGCCGCGCGCCTCGATTTCGGCCAGCATGCGGTTGAACTCGTCGACGAGGGCGCCGACCTCGTCGTTGCCGAACTTGCTTACGCGCACGTCGTAGCGTTGGTTGCGGATCACTTCGCCCACCGCCTGGGCGAGATCGCTGATCGGCGCGGTGATGTGCCGCTTCAGGCGCAGTCCCAGCAGGACCGCCACGGCCGCGGCGCATGCCGCGATACAGGACAGCAGCAGGCCCGTGCCGAACTGACGCCAGGTGTCGGTGATGTCGGCCTCGATCTCGAGCTGGCCGATGGTTTCGCCGCCTGCCGTCACCGGCTCGCGGAAGTTCAGCCTGGTCGGCAGCAGCAGCGCGATCAGGGCAGCGTCCGCTCCGACCGCAAGGTCTGCGCTCGCCGCCGCCGCGGACGGCGGCAAGTCGTAGCTTGCAAGCAGCATGCCGTTCGCATCCAGCAGGCGCGCATGCCGGATCGTCGGGTCGGCCTGCAGCGCACCGAGGATCGCCGTGGCGGTGCGCATGTCGTTGAAGGCGAGCGCGCCCTGGCTGTTCAGGCTGGTGAGGTGGGCCAGGGTCTGGATGCGTTGCTGGGCGCCGTGATGGAACTTGTAGATGGCTCCGGCGGCGAACACGAGCATCGCCAGCAGGATGGCCGTGCCTGTGGTGCCGGCCACGATGCGGGTGAGCTTGCTGGCGATGGGCAGGTCGCGGAATCTCATTGCACCACCTGGTCGGCGAGCTGCAGCAGCTGGCTGCTCAGCATCAGGTTGGCGGCGCGGGCCGCGGCGAGGTTGATGTCGAAGCGTATGCGGCCGTCGACGATCTTCAGTTCGATCATGCCACCGTGGGCGAGGAAGCCGGGCTGGTCGCTGACGGTGAGTGTGGCCCGCTGGTTCGCCAGCAGCCGCAGGCTGTCGAGGGTCGCGGCGTCCGTTCTGTCGGCGAAGATCACGTCGCATGCCGCTTCGCCACCGGTCGCGTCCAGCGGCTGCAGCCGCAGCTGGCGGCCCTGCACGTTGCGACCGTCGAGGGCGTTGAGCTGGCCTGCGAGCGGATAGTCGCCGGTGACGCAGAGCGTGAGCGTTTGCGTCGTCACGTCCTGTCCGTCAGGCCAGCCGGTGAACTTGATGAAGTTGAGGATGAAGACTGCCTTGACGCGCGCTTCCTCGATCGAGTCGGCGGCCCGTGCGGCACCCGCGCCCAGCGCGGCAAGCGCCATCGCGGCCACGACGAAGCCGCGGAGCAGGGGGAGGCGTAGCCGGAGGGGCGGCATCATGAGGGACTCAGTGGCGCCAGACTGCCTTTGGGTGGACGCTGCGTTCGATCAGGCGATGCAGCATTGCTGCCCAATATATCGCGAATCCGGTTGCGCGCCTGCTGTCGGGATGCGGACAGGCTAACGAAAACCGCGTCGGACCACCCCGGCGGCCTGCTCAGTTCGTGGCGTTCGTCAGCGCCAGGATGGCCTCGCCGTAGGCTTCGAGCTTGCGGTCGCCGATGCCGCTGATGGATGCGAGTTCCGATAGCGTCTGCGGACGGGCGATGGCGATCTCGCGCAGCGTGGCGTCCTGGAAAACGACGTAGGCCGGCACGTTGCGCTCCTTCGCGGTGGCGAAGCGCCACGCGCGCAGGCGGTCGAACAGCGTGGTGGGGATGCCGTCGGGGATGTCGAGCGGGGCGTTGCGCCGCTTGCCGCGACTCTTGCCGCGTTCGCGCTCGAGGCGCAGGTGGAACTCGGCTTCGCCGCGCAGCAACGGGCGGGCGGCGTCGGTGAGGCGCAGGGCGTTGTAGCGCTCGTGGTCCACCGCGACGAACTCGCGCGCCACCAGCTGGCGGAAGATCGTGCGCCAGCGCTTCTCGTCGAGCTCGCTGCCGATGCCGAAGGTGGTGATGTCCTGGTGCTGGCGCTCGATGACCTTCTCGGTGAGCTCGCCGCGCAGCACGTCGATCAGGTGGCCGGCACCGTAGCGCTGGCCGGTGCGATAGACACAGCTCAAGGCCTTGCGCGCGGCCTCGGTGGCATCCCAGGTCTGCGGCGGGTTGAGGCAGTTGTCGCAGTTGCCGCAGGGGCCGGATTCCTCGCCGAAGTAGGCCAGGAGGTGCTGGCGGCGGCAGGTGGTGGCCTCGACCAGGCCGACCAGCACGTCGAGGCGGTTGCGCGCCAGGCGCTTGAACTCCTCGCCCGCCTCCGATTCGTCGATCATGCGCCGCTGTTGCACCACGTCCTGCGCCCCCCAGGCCATCCAGGCCTGCGCGGGCAGGCCGTCACGGCCGGCGCGGCCGGTTTCCTGGTAGTAGCCCTCGATCGAGCGCGGCAGGTCGAGGTGGGCGACGAAGCGCACGTCGGGCTTGTCGATGCCCATGCCGAAGGCGATCGTCGCCACCATGATCAGCCCGTCCTCGCGCAGGAAGCGGGTCTGGTGCTCGGCGCGCATTTCCTGCGTCATGCCGGCGTGGTAGGGCAGGGCGTTGAGGCCCTGTTCCTGCAGCCAGGCGGCGGTCTCCTCCACCTTGCGACGCGACAGGCAATACACGATGCCGGCCTGCGCGGGGCATTCCTCACGGATGAAATTCAGCAGCTGGCGGCGCGGATCGTCCTTGTCGACGATGGTGTAGCGGATGTTGGGGCGGTCGAAGCTGGAGACGAAGCGGCGCGCGTGGGTCAGATTCAGGCGCTCGGCGATCTCCTCGCGGGTCTGGCGGTCGGCGGTGGCGGTGAGCGCAATGCGCGGAATGGACGGATAGCGCTCGGGCAGGATGGAAAGCTGCAGGTACTCCGGGCGGAAATCGTGGCCCCACTGCGACACGCAGTGCGCTTCGTCGATCGCGAACAGCGCGAGCCGGTGGGTGTCGCGCAGGTGATCGAGCTGGTCGAGGAAGCGCGGTGTCATCAGCCGCTCGGGTGCGACGTAGAGCAGGTCGAGCTCGCCGTCCCACAGCGCACGCTCGACGGCGCGCGCGGCGTCCATGTCGAGGCTCGAGTTCAGGAAGGCCGCGCGCACGCCGGCCTCGACCAGTGCGCTGACCTGGTCCTGCATCAGCGCGATCAGCGGTGACACGACGATGGCCGTGCCGTCGCGCATCAGCGCCGGGATCTGGTAGCACAGCGACTTGCCGCCGCCGGTCGGCATCAGTACCAGCGCATCGCCGCCCGCCGCTACGTGCTCGACGATGGCCTGCTGCTCGCCGCGGAAGGCGGGGTAGCCGAAGACATGCTGGAGGATGTGAAGCGCCGACTGCGGCGTACGAGGGGCGGAGCTGGGGTAGGGGGGCGATGCGAACGCGGTGTCCATGGGGGCGCATTGTACCGGCTTCGTTGCGGGAGCCTGCGGCTGGTCATGCTGCGGGAGGGGGCGCACGCGCTTTCAGTGCTGACGACTTTGTCGTGGACAAAAGTGGAACAGCTGCCTAGCATTCGCTTGCGGCCGGCAGCGTGCTGTCCGCTTATCGCCCCCCATCTTTGAGCCTCGTCCGCCATGAATGCTGCCCCTCCGGAAGAGATCGCCTTCAACATCGCCGCGGTCGAGCGCGACACCGGCCTGCCAAAGGACACCTTGCGTGTGTGGGAGCGCCGTTACGGCTTCCCCGCGCCGGCGCGCGACGCCAATGGCGAGCGGCAGTACCCGCCCGAGCAGGTCGAGAAGTTGCGCCTGATCCGTCGCCTGCTGGATCACGGCCACCGCCCGGCGAAGATCTGCGGCGCCTCGTCCGAAGAGCTGGCGCAGCTGCTCGCGCAGTACGGGCGTGCCGCCGCTGCCGGGGAGGAGGGCGGATGCGACAACCGCCTGCTCGAGTGCGTCTGCCTGCACCGCAGTGCCGAACTGGCGGTCGGCTTGCGCCAGGCCCTGCTCAAGCAGGGGCTTCAGCGTTTCGTCGTCGACACGGTTGCGCCGCTGGCCGCGGCGGTGGGCGAAGCCTGGCTGCGCGGCGAGGTCGATGTGTCGGAGGAGCATCTGTTCACCGAGCAGGTGCAGAACCTGCTGCGCAGCGCCATCGGCGCGCAGGCTGGTGCTGGCGGGCGTCCGCGCGTCCTTCTCACCACCCTGCCCGACGAGGTGCATGTGCTGGGCCTGCTGATGGCCGAAGCCATGCTCGTGCCCGAGGGCGCTTCCTGCGTGTCGCTCGGCACCCGCACGCCGCTGGCCGATATCCGCAATGCGGCGACCGGGGGCGGTTTCGACATCGTCGGCCTGTCGTTCAGCATCGCCTATCCGGCACGGCAGGCGGTCGACGATCTGCTGCAACTGCGCGCCAGCCTGCCGTCGCACGTCGCCCTGTGGGCGGGGGGGGCGGCGGTGCGTGACCGTCAGCGCCGCCTGCCGGGGGTGCGGGTGGTGGGCGATCTGGACGACACCCTCGTCGCCCTGCACGAGTGGCGCAGCGCCCACGAGCGTGGGGGCTGAGCTTCACGTGCCATTGCTGTTGGCCGGGTCGCTGTCACCCGCACGCTCGGCCTCATCGTTGCGTGCCACTTCGGCAGCCGATGTGCCTTCATCCAGCGCCGCGAGCATGCGCGCGGCCTTCGCCACCTGCTCGGTGGCGCGGCGCTCCAGGCTCGCCAGGCGAAGCCAGTCCTGCATGGTATGAATGTCGAGGCGGGCGTGCGCACCGCCAAGCAGCAGGGCGGCCTTCAGTTCCTGGTACCGGGCTTCCGCCTCCTCCAGGCGCACCGACACTGCGCCGGGGCTGAAGTCCGGGCGACCGGGGTCGGCGGCTTCGGCCAGGCGGGCGACGGACTGGCGGAAGGTCTCGATCTCGGCGGAGAAGTCGCGCGTTGCCGTGCGTGCCAGATTGCCGGCAAGGGCGACTGCCTCGCGCATCAGCATGGCCGTCGTTTCCTGGTACTGCAGCGTGCGCAGGCTGTGCGCCAGTGTCTCGACGAGGGCGGGCGGCAGGCTGGCGCCGCTCAGCTGGCGCGCGTAGTTGCCGATGGCGGGGGCCAGTGCCTGCAGGGCCGAGGTTTCGTGCTCGACGCTCGCTTCGTCCGGCGGCAGGCGGTTGGCTGCCGCCAGCGCGGCGACGGCGAAGCACTGGGTGCGTGACAGTTCCATGCGCAGCGCGTGGATCGCCAGGTCGGGGATCGCCAGCGAGTTCGTGTCCAGGTAGTGCGGCCGCGCCACTTCTTCCTCGCGCGTGCGGAAGCGGCTCGACAGCGAGCGCAGCATCAGGGGGGCGATCGGCACCATCAGCAGCACGCCGAGCAGGTTGAAGGCCGTGTGGAACATCGCGATCATCACCGCCGGCGTTGCCGGCTGCTCGAACCATTCGCGCAGCACGCCGAGCAGCGCGATCAGCAGCGGAAGCATCAGCAGCGCGACGGCACCGGTCACCAGGTTGAAGAGCACGTGGGCGGCGGCCAGGCGGCGCGCGTTGGAGGTCGCGCCCATCGCCGACAGGATGGCGGTGGAGGTCGTCCCGATGTTGGTGCCGATGACCATCGCGCAGGCAGCTTCGACCGTCAGCAGCCCGCCCTGCGCTGCGGTGATGACGATGGCGATGACCGCGCCGGATGCCTGCATCAGCACCGTGAGCAGGGTGCCGATGCCGATCAGGATCAGCCAGCCGGTGAGGCCGGGCGCGATGAAGTCCTGCAGGTCCACCATGCTGCCGACGCCCGAGAAGCTGTCCTTGAGCACGTCGATGCCGAGGAAGAGCACGCCGAATCCCGCGAGCGCCTGTCCCAGCGCACGCGATCGCACCGTGCGGCCGGCGAGCATCAGCACGGCGCCGATGCCGACGAAGGGCAGGGCGAAGGCGTCGATCCTGAAGCCGAAACCCAGGGCCGCAACGAGCCAGGCGTTCATCGTCGTGCCGACGTTGGAGCCGAAGATGACCCACAGCGCGTTCTTCAGCGACAGCAGGCCGGTGTTGACGAAACCGATGCTGGCGACGGTGACGGCCGTCGACGACTGCACCAGCGCAGTGATGGTCATGCCGGCGGCGAGGCCGCGTGGCGCCGTGGCGGTGCCGCGTTCGAGCAGCCCCTCCAGAGCACGGCCGGCGGCGAGTTTCAAACCCTCGGTCATCATGTGCATGCCGATGAGGAACAGGCCGATGCCGCCCAGAAGGGCGGAAATCAGCTCGAAAGCAGTGGGGACGGGCGTTTCCAGGGGGTGCTCCGGCGGGGCGAGGGATGGCCTAAGCGTAATACCGCAAGTCGTTTCGTGGAAGCGCACAAAATTGTCCACGACAAAATATTGACAGTCGGATTGGGCTGACCTACTGTTCAGTTGCAAACGACATTTGTCCAGGACAAATCATGAAATACGCAGCCAAGCTCCCCCGCATTCCCGTCCTTGTTCTTGGTCTCGTGACGATTCTTGGCGCGACCCAGGCCGTCGCCGTTCAGCCGGGCGCCACGTGCAGCCCGGTGCAGCGGGCGGACAGCGCGGCGCCCAAGGGGCCGGCGTCCATCGATCTCATGTTGTTCGCCCATCGGACCGACATCGCGCCCTTGCGTGTTCCCGCCCCCTCCGCTGAGGCGGTACAAGCCGAGCGCCGCTGATGAACGCGCCAGAGCATCTTTTCCGGGCCGGCGTCGGCGATCGGGCTGATGGCGGCCTGAGCCCGGGTGAACGCGTCGCGGTCATCGGCAGCGGGATCGCGGGCCTGGCGACCGCGTGGTTGCTCGCAGACCATGCGCGGGTGACGGTGTTCGAGGCCGGCCCCGAGGCGGGCGGCCACACGCACACCGTCGATGTGACGCTGGGCTCCGTCTCGCATCCGGTCGACACCGGCTTCCTCGTCTTCAACCGCCGCACCTACCCCAATCTGTGCGCACTGTTCGCGACGCTGGGTGTGGAAGCGGTCGAGACCGAGATGAGTTTCGGCGTCAGCCTGGCCGAGCCCGGCATCGAGTGGGCGGGAACCGATCTTGCGAGCGTGTTCGCCCAGCCGCGCAACCTCGTGCGGCCAGCCTTCCACGGGATGCTGCGTGACATCATGCGCTTCAACCGCGACACGACGCAGATGGCGCGGGCCGGACAGCTCCCGCAGCTGTCGCTCGGCGACTTCCTCGTGCTCGAGGACTACAGCGATGCGTTCCGCGACTGGTATCTGCTGCCGATGGCGGCGGCGATCTGGTCCTGCCCGACGAGCACGATGCTCGACTATCCGCTGGCGACCTTCGTGCGCTTCTGCCACAACCATGGCCTGCTGCAGATCTTTGATCGCCCGCAATGGCTCACGGTGAAGAACGGCGGCCGCAGCTATGTGCGCAGGATGCTGCAGAAGATCGACGACCTGCGGCTGAACAGTCCGGTCACGATGGTCTCGCGTGACGAGACCGGCGTGTGGGTCAGTTCGTCGCAGGGCACGGAGCGCTTCGACTGCATCGTGTTCGCCTGCCACAGCGACCAGGCCCTGGCCATCCTCGGCACGCAGGCGAGTGCGGAGGAACGGCGCGTCCTCGGCGCGGTGCGCTACCAGGACAATGTCGCGCTGCTGCATACCGATGCGAACCTGCTGCCCGCGCGCCGCAAGGTGTGGTCGGCGTGGAACTACCTCGCGGGGAAGGGTGAGCCGGATACCCGCCCGGTCTCGGTCAGCTACCTGATCAACCGCCTGCAGCCGCTGCCGTTCGAGACGCCGGTCGTCGTGTCGCTCAACCCCTTCCGCGAGCCCGCGCCCGAGCGCCTGATTAAGCGCATCACCTACGCGCATCCGGTGTTCGACCATGGTGCCATCGACGCCCAGAATCGCCTGCCGCGTATCCAGGGCCGCAACCGCAGCTGGTTCGCCGGCGCATGGACGGGCTACGGCTTCCACGAGGATGGCCTGCGTTCGGCGATGGCTGTGGCCGAGTCGATGGGCGTCGCGGTGCCCTGGCGCGAGGCCGTCGCCGGCGCGGTCGAGGCGGACAGAACATGGTGAGCGATTCGGTCGCGATGGATCGTGGCAGCCTGGCGACGGCGACGGCGACGGCGGCGGTCGGCGATCTCGATCCCGCGGTGTGCTTCGGCGCCGTGATGCACGAGCGCCACGTCGCGGCGCATAACCGGTTCGTCTATCCGTCGGCTTTCCTGCGGCTGCCCTTGTCGCGGATCGATGCATTGCGCGTGCCCTTGCTGGGCATCGAACGCGCCGCGGCCTTCAGCTTCCGTCGCCGCGACCACGGTGCGCGCGACGGTTCGCCCCTGCTGCCCTGGCTGCACCGCATCCTCGATGCGCACGGGTTGCGGCACGCCTGCGACGGCGAGGTGGTGCTGCAGACCATGCCGCGCGTGCTCGGCTACGTGTTCAACCCGGTCAGTTTCTGGTTCTGCCACGACGCATCGGGCCGGCTGCGCGTGGTGCTGGCCGAGGTCAGCAACACCTTCGGCGAACGTCACAACTATCTGGTGCACCACCCCGACCTGCGCCCGATCGAGTCCGGCGACGAGCTGCGCGCAAGCAAGATCTTCCACGTCTCGCCCTTCTTCCCGGTGCGTGGCGAATACCGCTTCCGCTTCGAGCGCAGGCCCGGCCTGCACGCGGTCACGGTCGACCTGTGGGACGACGGCGTGCTGCAGCTTTCGACCCGCCTCGGTGGCCGCGCCGAGGCGCTGGACGGTCGCGCGATGCGACGCTGGCTGCTGCGCCAGCCTTTCATGACCCTGGGCGTGATCGCCCGTATCCATTGGCAGGCCCTGCGCCTTGCCGTCCGGCGTGTGCGTTTCCACTCGAAGCCGCTGCCGCCGCTCGAGGAGACCTCGCGATGAACGCCCTGGAACATGCCCTGCAGCCGCTCGCCAGCATCAAGCTGTCGCGCCTGCCCCGCGCCACCCGGCTGGCGCTGGAGATCTTCGACCGCCTCGACGGCGGCGCGCTCGCCATCGAGCTGCCCGACGGCACGCACCTGCGTGCGGGCCACGGGCCGCTGGTGGCCCATCTGCGCGTGCGCGACCACGCGGTGTTCGACGAGACCCTGGCGCGCGGCGACATCGGTTTCGGCGAAAGCTGGATGGATGGGCTGTGGGACACCGAGGACCTGACCGGCCTGCTGACCCTGCTGTCGCGCAATCGCGCGCGCATCGGCGAAGCGATCTACGGCCGCATGTTCCGCATGCTGGGCCACCGCATCGCCCACCTGCTGCGAGCCAACACCCGCGCCGGCTCGCGGCGCAACATCGAGGCCCACTACGACCTCGGCAATGACTTCTATGCGCTGTGGCTCGATCCGTCGATGACCTACTCCGCCGCGGTGTTCGACTCGCCCACCGAGTCACTTCATGACGCCCAGCTGCGCAAGTACCGCCGCATCCTGGGCGAGCTAGGCGTGCAGCCGGGGCAGACCCTTCTCGAAGTCGGCTGCGGCTGGGGCGGTTTCGCCGAGGTGGCCGCGACCGAATTCGGCTGCGGCGTGCTCTGCATCACCCTGTCGCCGTCACAGCTCGCCTACGCCCGGGCGCGCGCGGAGCGCGGCGGGTTTGCCGACCGCGTGGACTTCGCCCTGTGCGACTACCGCGACGTGCGCGGCCAGTACGACCACGTCGTGTCGATCGAGATGATCGAGGCGGTGGGCGAGCGCTTCTGGCCGACCTACTTTGCCCAGCTCTCGGCCCGGCTCAAGCCGGGCGGGCGCTGCGTGGTGCAGGCGATCACGATCGCGGATGCCCTGTTTGGGCGCTACCGGCGCGGAACCGACTTCATCCAGCGTCACGTGTTCCCCGGCGGCATGCTGCCCAGCCCGGCGGAGGTGGGGCGCCAGGCGCAGGATGCCGGGCTCGCGGTGGTGGGAGATTTCGCCTTCGGCCGGGATTACGCCCGCACGCTGGCGCACTGGCATACCCGCTTCGAGGCGCAGTGGCCGGCGATCAAGGCGCAGGGCTTCGACGAGCGTTTCCGCCGCATGTGGCGTTTCTATCTGGCCTATTGCGAGGCCGGCTTCGAGACCGGTGACATCGACGTCCATCACTATGTCTTCGCTCACGCAGGAGAAGCCGGATGAACACGACACGGCGCCGTGCGCGGCTTGGCGCCTGCGTGGCTGCGGGGCTTGCGCTGGCGCTGCAGATGATGCCGCTGTACGCCTACGTGCTGCCCGCCGCCGAAGAGTTCGCGCCCGCGCCGCTGCGCGTACTCGGAGAGGGCGAGATGCGCTGGCTGGGCTTCAAGCTCTACGACGTGCGGTTGCTGGTGGCGGCCGGGGCGAGTGCGCCCGAGGCCGATCCCCATGCGCTGGCGATCCGCTACGCGCGCGACATCGACGGCCGCCGCCTGGTGGACACGAGCATCGACGAGATGCGCCGCCTCGGCGAGCGCGACGAAGCGACGCTGCAGCGTTGGCGCGACGAACTCGCGCGCGCGCTGCCATCCGTGCGGGCGGGCGACACACTCGTTGGCTTGCACCAGCCCGGCGAAGGGGCCCGTTTCTGGCACGAAGGGCGGCTGACCGCCGAGATCGACGACCCCGAACTTGCGCGCGCCTTCTTCGCCATCTGGCTCGATGCGCGCACACGTGAGCCCGAGTTGCGCGCCCGCCTGCTCGGACTGGACGGACGCGCGCAATGAACGCGGATGGCGTTCGGCGGCGGGACCTGCTCGCCTATGGCGCGCTCGGACTGCCGCTCGCCTTCGCGGCCTTGCCGCTGTACGTCCATGTGCCACGGCTCTATGCCGAGCTTGGCCTGCCGCTGGCGACCGTCGGCGCCGTCCTGCTGGCCGCGCGCATCGTCGATGCCTTGACCGATCCCCTGATCGGCTGGGCGCTCGACCGTCGGCCCGGCCGCCGTGCCTGGGTGGCCGCCGCGCTGCCGCTGCTGGGCTTCGGCATGATCGGCCTGCTTGCGCCGCCGGACGGTGCGGGCGCCCTGTGGTTGTTCGTGCTGCTGGTGCTGGTCTCGCTCGGCTACTCGGTGGCGAGCATCGCTCACAATGCCTGGGGCGCGGAGGTGGCGCCGACCTCCGCGCTGCGCACGCGCTTCGTCGCCAGTCGCGAGGGTTTCGCGCTTTTCGGGGTGATGCTGGCTGCCGCCCTGCCGGCGCTGCTGGCCGCCGAGGGTGGCGAGGTGGGCGGGCTGGCGCGGCTGGCCCTGGTCTTCATCCCGCTGCTGCTGGTCTTCGGCCTGTGGACTCTGTGGCGGGCGCCACTGCCGGCAAGCGCGGCACCCGCCCGGCGCCCGGTGCTCGCCGGGCTCGGGGCGGCCTTGCGCGTGCCCGGCTTCAGCCGGCTGCTGGCGGTGTTCGCGGTCAACGGCATCGCCGCAGCCATCCCGTCGGCGACGGTGCTGTTCTTCGTTGCCGACGTGCTTGGCGCCACCGCCTTCGCCGGCGCCTTCCTGGTGCTGTATTTCGCCGCCGCAGCGGCCAGCCTGCCGCTGTGGGTCCGCATCTCGCAGCGGGTCGGCAAGTTGCGCGCGTGGCTGGCCGGCATGGGGCTGGCGGTGGTGGTGTTCGGCTGGGCGGCGACCATCGGGCAGGGTGATCTGCTCGCCTATGGCGCGATCTGCGTGCTGTCCGGCGTGGCGCTCGGCGCCGACCTGAGCCTGCCGCCGTCGCTGCTTGCCGACCTGCTGGCGCGGGACGATACGCAAGGTGGCGGGGGCTCGCACGCGGGCGCCTGCTTCGGCTGGTGGAACTTCGTGACCAAGGCCAACCTCGCGCTCGCCGCGGGCCTGGCGCTGCCGCTGCTCGCTGCCCTCGGCTACGCGCCCGGCGCGACGGCGCTCGATGCGCTGGCGGCCTTGTCGGTGGTGTACGCGGTGGTGCCGGTGGGATTGAAGCTGCTGGCCGTCGCCCTGCTGTGGCGCTGGCGCCACGTCCTCGAATCCGCGTCCGCGCCGCAGCTGCCTGCGGCTGCACGGACGCCCTGCGGAGCCTGTGAAACGTGAAGCGAATCCTTTGTGTGATGGTGGCCCTGTTCGGGCTGTGGGGGTGCAGTTCGGTGGAGATCGACAAATACCGCAGCGAGACGCCGGTCCTGGACCTGCGCGAGTACTTCAACGGCACGCTCGAGGCGCACGGCATCTTCCAGGACCGTTCCGGCGAAGTGGTCAAGCGCTTCGCCGTGATCATCGACGCGAGCTGGCAGGGCGAGGTCGGGACGCTGGACGAGCGTTTCACCTATTCGGACGGCAGCACGCAGCGCCGGGTGTGGACGATCACCCGCACCGGCGAGGGGCGCTACGTCGGCCGTGCGGACGACGTGGTCGGCGAGGCACGCGGCGAGTCGGCCGGCAACGCGTTGCGCTGGCGTTACGTGCTGGCCTTGCCGGTCGATGGCAAGGTCTACAACGTCGACTTCGACGACTGGATGTTCCTGATGGACGACCGCGTGATGCTGAACCGTTCGGTGATGAGCAAGTGGGGCTTCCGCCTCGGCGAGGTCACCCTGTCCTTCTACAAGCGGGGCGGTTGATGGGCTGGCTGGCGCCGCTCAACGCGCCGATCCGCGACTGGCAGGGGCGGCGGGTGTGGCTGGTCGGGGCCTCGACCGGCATCGGCGCCGCGCTGGCGCGGGCCCTGGCGGCGCGTGGTGCGCGTGTCGCGGTCTCGGCCCGCAGCCGCGAGCGGCTCGAGGCTCTGGCCGCGAGCGGCGGCGCCGGCATGCTCGCCGAACCGATGGACGTGACCCGGCCGGAAGACTTCGAGCGCGTACGCGACCGGCTGGTCATTGCCTGGGGCGGCATCGACCTCGTGGTGTTCAACGCCGGCACCTACCGCCCGCTGCGCGCCTGGGAGCTGCAGCCCGAGGTGATCCGCGAGACGCTCGACACCAACCTGTTCGGCACCATGGCGGGGGCCGCCGCGGTGATCCCGCATCTGCTGGGACAGGGCAGCGGCGCGATCGCGCTGGTGGGCAGCGTCGCCGGCTACGGCGGGCTGCCGAAGGCGACGGTGTATGGGCCGAGCAAGGCCGCGCTGATCAACTTTGCCGAAACGCTGTACCTGGACCTGGCGCCGAAGGGGCTGGGCGTGTTCCTGATCGATCCCGGCTTCGTCGCCACGCCGCTCACCGCGCAGAACGACTTCCGCATGCCGGCGCTGATCTCCGCCGAGGACGCGGCGCAGGCGATCGTCGCCGGCTTCGGGCGGGGCGATTTCGAGATCCACTTTCCGCGCCGCTTCACGCGGGTGCTGAAGCTGCTGCAGTGGCTGCCGCGGCGCGCGTACTTCGCCCTGATCCGGCGCGCGACCGGGCTTTGAGCATGCGCATGAACGAGCCGACGCGCCCCGTCATCGAAGACGCCGTCGAGGCGCTCGCCGACTTCTACCAGACGCTGACGCCGGCTTCGCTCAACCGGCTTGGCGCCCTCTACGCCGCCGACGCGCATTTCAAGGACCCCTTCAACGAGGTGATCGGCGTCGCCGCGATCCGCCGCATCTTCGAACACATGTTCGCGACCGCGGACTCACCGCGCTTCGTCGTCACCAGTCGCATCGTGCAGGGTGATCAGGCCATGCTGGGCTGGGATTTTCATCTGCGCCTGCGAGGGCGCGAGATCGTGGTGCGCGGGGTCAGCCACCTGAGCTTCGATGCCGACGGGCGCGTGGGCCTGCATCGTGACTACTGGGACCCGGCCGAGGAGCTCTACGCCCACTTGCCGCTGATCGGTGCGCTGATGCGGGGGCTGCGGCGCAGGCTGTCGGCCACCGACTGAGCGTGGGCAGTGCAGCCCGATCGCATCGGGCTCCGATGACGCGCGCGTCGCGCGCAATTGCGGCGCTGCAAAAATATCCACCATGGGAAAACCCCGAACGCAGCCTCCAAGCGCAGTCGCGATGCGGGCGTTAGCAAATATTGCGCCGCAGTATATTGATTTTTATCAAAAAACCGTGTTGCGGCTGTGTTTTTCGCTATGGCAACATCGACCACGCCTGCCAAAACTACAAGATGTAGGGGGTGGTCATGGAACGTGCCCGTCGCTTCGCGACTGCATCCGCCGCTGTCGGCCTTGCCGGTCCTGCGTTCGCGCAGGACTCGCCCGCGCGCTACAACCTGCAGGCGCCGGTGACCGGCATTGCCGAGCAGATCAACGACATGCATACCTTGATGCTGGTGATCTGCCTGCTCATCTTCATCGGCGTGTTCGGCGTGATGTTCTGGGCGGTGTTCCACCATCGCAAGTCCAAGGGCGCTGTCGCCGCCCATTTCCATGAGAACACCGCGGTCGAGATCGCCTGGACCGTCATCCCCATCCTGATCCTGCTCGGCATGGCCTGGCCTGCGACCCGGACCGTGATCGAGATGAAGGACACCTCCAACCCCGACCTGACGATCAAGGCCACCGGCTACCAGTGGAAGTGGGGCTACGACTACCTGCAGGGCGAAGGCGAGGGCATCCGCTTCCTGTCCAGCCTGTCGACGCCGCGCGAGCAGATCGAGGGCGGCGCGCCCAAGGGCGAGGCCTACCTGCTCGAGGTCGACAAGCCGCTGGTGGTGCCGGTGGGCAAGAAGGTGCGCGTGCTGCTGACCGCCAACGACGTCATCCACTCCTGGTGGGTGCCTGCCTTCGGCGTCAAGCAGGACGCCATTCCCGGTTTCATCCGCGACACCTGGTTCCGTGCCGACAAGGAAGGCATCTACCGTGGCAACTGCGCCGAACTGTGCGGCCGCGACCACGGCTTCATGCCGATCGAGGTGCACGTGCTGTCGGCCGAGAAGTACGCCGAGTGGGTCAGGAGCCAGATCGAGGCGCAGAAGGTGGCGCTGGCCGCCGAATAGGGCCGCATCGCCGCGGCGGCATCCGGGTTGCCGCGTTTGTGAATCGCGTTGTTGAGTCGTCGTTGTAATGCTGTTCGACAGGAGGACCCCGCATGGCCGCCGTCACACATGATCAGCTCCAGGGGCATCACCCCGGCCCGACCGGCCTTATGCGCTGGCTCACGACGACCAACCACAAAGACATCGGCACGATGTACATGATCTTCAGCTTCATCATGTTCCTGTCCGGGGGCGTGATGGCGTTGACGATCCGCGCCGAGCTGTTCCAGCCCGGCCTGCAGGTGGTGCAGCCGGAGTTCTTCAACCAGCTCACGACCATGCACGGCCTGGTGATGGTGTTCGGCGCCATCATGCCGGCCTTCGTTGGCTTCGCGAACTGGATGATCCCGCTGATGATCGGCGCCAGCGACATGGCCTTCGCGCGCATGAACAACTGGAGCTTCTGGCTGCTGCCGCCGGCCGCGATCCTGCTGATCGGCTCCTTCTTCGTGCCGGGTGGCGCCACCGCCGCCGGGTGGACGCTGTACGCGCCGCTGTCGGTGCAGATGGGCATGGGCATGGACCTCGCCATCTTCGCCATCCACATCATGGGCATCAGCTCGATCATGGGCGCGATCAACATCGTCGTTACCGTGCTCAACATGCGCGCGCCGGGCATGACCATGATGAAGATGCCCCTGTTCTGCTGGACCTGGCTGATCACCGCCTACCTGCTGATCGCGGTGATGCCGGTGCTGGCCGGCGCGGTGACGATGATCCTCACCGACCGCCACTTCGGCACCAGCTTCTTCAATGCCGCGGGCGGTGGCGACCCGGTGATGTACCAGCACATCTTCTGGTTCTTCGGCCACCCGGAGGTCTACATCATGATCCTCCCGGCCTTCGGCATCGTCAGCCAGATCATCCCGACCTTCGCGCGCAAGCCGCTCTTCGGCTATGCGTCGATGGTCTATGCGACGGCCTCCATCGCCATCCTGTCCTTCGCCGTGTGGGCGCACCACATGTTCGCCACCGGCATGCCGGCCGCTGGCCAGCTGTTCTTCATGTACGCGACCATGCTGATCGCCGTGCCCACCGGGGTGAAGGTGTTCAACTGGGTGGCGACGATGTGGCGCGGCGCGATGACCTTCGAGACGCCGATGCTGTGGGCCACGGGCTTCATCTTCGTATTCACCATGGGTGGCTTCACCGGCCTGATCTGCGCCATCGCGCCGATCGACATCCAGGTGCAGGACACCTACTACGTGGTCGCGCACTTCCACTACGTGCTGGTCGCCGGCTCGCTGTTCGCACTGTTCGCCGGCGCCTATTACTGGCTGCCGAAATGGACCGGCCACATGCCGAGCGAACTCCTCGGCAAGCTGCATTTCTGGTGCTCGATCGTGTTCTTCAACATCACCTTCTTCCCGATGCACTTCCTCGGCCTGGCCGGCATGCCGCGCCGCATCCCGGACTATGCGCTGCAGTTCGCCGACTTCAACGCCCTGGCCTCGGTGGGGGCCTTCGGCTTCGGCCTGTCGCAGCTGATCTTCCTGGTGGTGGTGGTCAAGTGCGTGCGCGGCGGCGAGCGTGCCGCGGCGCGTTCGTGGGAAGGTGCCGAAGGGCTGGAGTGGACCGTGCCGTCGCCGGCGCCGCACCACACCTTCGAGGAAGCGCCGGTGGTGAAGTGAGCGGAGAGGGTGAAGGATGAGCGGGTGAAGAGTCTCAGGGGTGAGCGGGGAGCAGGGGTGGAGATCTCGGGAGAAGGAGGCTCTGCTCTCCGCCTCACCACCAGGGCCGCAAGGAAGGGAGATGACATGACGCGCAGCGAGGATCGCAGGGCAGCCAACCGTCGGACCGGCCTGATGCTGGCCGCGGTGGCGTTCGCCTTCTTCGTCTTCGTCATCCTCAAGTACAAGGTGTTCGGGCAATGAGCACCCACTCCGGCCGCCTCGCCACGGCGAACCGCCGCCTGCTGCTGCGGCTGACGGTGTCGGCTGCGGTGATGTTCGGCTTCGGCTTCCTGCTCGTGCCCTTCTACGAAAAGATCTGCGAAGTGACCGGCATCAACAACTTCCTGCGGCCCGAAGCCGAGCAGGCCGCGCGTGCCGTTGCGAATACGCAGGTCGATACCAGTCGCCGCATCCTGGTGCAGTTCGACGCCAACCTGCACCACCTGCCGTGGCGCTTCCGGCCCATGCAGCGTTCGATCGAGGTGCATCCGGGGCAACTCGTGCAGGTCGAGTACGAAGTCTCCAACACCCGCGACGTGCCGGTGACCGGACAGGCGGTGCCGAGCTACGGACCGCAGCTTGCAGGGCGCTACTTCAACAAGATGGATTGCTTCTGCTTCGAGCAACAGACGCTGGCGCCGGGCGAGCAGCGCACGATGCCGGTGGTGTTCGTCGTCGATCCCGCGCTGCCGGAAGACGTCACGGTGATCACGCTCTCCTACACCTTCTTCGAGCTGCCGGGCCGCAACACCGCCGGGCTGCAGTCACCGGTCCGTGCGGAGGGCGCCTCATGAACGCCCACGGGACGCCACGCCGCGCCGGCTTCTGGCCGACCTTGCGCGCCGTGCTGTGGTCCTTCTTCGGCGTGCGCCGGCGCCAGGCTTACATGGAGGACGCGGGCTCGCTCAACCCGCTGGCGGTGGTCGTGGCCGGCGTGCTGGCTGGCGCGGCCTTCGTCATCCTCATCGTCATCGCGGTGCAAGTGGTGCTCGCCTAGCGGCACCGGGCAGGTCAGGGTCAGGATCAAGGTCAGGGGGAACACGCCATGAGTCATGCAACAGCAAGCCGCTCGTTCGACCACTACTTCGTGCCCGAGCCCTCCAAGTACCCGATCTTCGGCTCGATCGCGCTGCTCCTGTTCGGTGCCGGTGCGGCGCTGTGGCTCAACGATGCGCGCTCCGGGCCATGGCTGTTCTTCGCCGGCGTCGCCATCCTCATCTACATGCTGTTCGGCTGGTTCGGCCAGGTCGTGCGCGAATCGCAGACCGGCCAGTACGGCAGGCGGGTGGACCTGTCCTTCCGCTGGTCGATGGGCTGGTTCATCTTCTCCGAGGTGATGTTCTTCGCGGCCTTCTTCGGCGCGCTGTTCTACGCCCGCGTGCTGTCGGTGCCGTGGCTGGCGTCCGGCGACAACGAGGCCCTGCTGTGGCAGGGCTTCACCGGCGCCTGGCCCACGTCCGGCCCCTACGCGCAGAGCGGCGCCGACCCCTTCACGCCGATGGGGGCGTGGGGCATTCCCGCGATCAACACGCTGATCCTGCTGACTTCCGGCGTCACGCTCACCTGGGCGCACTACGGTCTGCTCGGCAACAAGCGCAGCCAGCTCAAGCTCGGCCTGCTGGCCACCATCGTGCTGGGCGCCATCTTCATCGCGCTGCAGGCCTACGAGTACGTGCATGCCTACGCCGACCTCAACCTGCGCCTCGACAGTGGCATCTACGGCTCCACCTTCTTCCTGCTGACCGGCTTCCACGGCCTGCACGTCACCATCGGCGCGATCATGCTGGCGGTGATGCTGTTCCGTGTGATGGCGGGCCACTTCACCCCGGACCACCACTTCGGCTTCGAGGCCGCGGCCTGGTACTGGCACTTCGTGGATGTGGTGTGGCTGATCCTGTTCGTCGTCGTGTACTGGCTCTAGAACGGGGAGACGGGACGTGACCGCCGCATGTGCCTACAGCCTGCCTTCGATGAGTCCGGTGGCGAAGCCGGCCATCAGCAGGGCGAAGAGCGTCAGCGACAGGCCGACGCGAATGGCCAGGGCGCGGGCGACCCGGGTGCCGCCTGCCGCGTCGCGGTCGCGCATCAGCAGGAACAGCGCCGAGGCCAGGCTGGCCACGATCATCAGCAGGAAGGCGATGACGACGATGCGCATGACGGTTCTCCCCGGGGTTTCGTTGCAGTGTAGCCGCGTCGATGGGGCGCACCAAACGGAGGAGGCGTGCTCGTGAGCGGCCGGGCAACGGGACGCCTGCGGATGCTGCTGCCCCTGCTGGCGGGCGTGCTCGTGGTCGCCCTCACGGTGTCGCTCGGCAACTGGCAATTGCGCCGCGCGCAGGAGAAGACCGCGTTGCAGGCGCTGCTCGACGACGCGACAGCGCGGCCTGCCGTGCGTGCAACGACCACCGCGCCGCTGGCGGCCGGCACCGACGGAGCGGGGTTGCGGCCGGGCCAGCGCCTGCTGCTCGAGGGCGAGTGGTTGCCGGCGGCAACGATCCTGCTGGACAACCGCACCCATGCCGGGCAGGCCGGCTATCACGTGCTGACGCCCCTGAAGCTTGCCGACGGCTCGGGCGTGGTGGTGGTCAATCGTGGCTGGATCGCGGTGGGGCCGGACCGCCGCGCGGTGCCGGACGTGTCGGTTG
This sequence comes from Thauera humireducens, assembly GCF_001051995.2. Classification (NCBI taxonomy): domain Bacteria; kingdom Pseudomonadati; phylum Pseudomonadota; class Betaproteobacteria; order Rhodocyclales; family Zoogloeaceae; genus Thauera; species Thauera humireducens. The sequence continues at coordinate 3,956,431 of NZ_CP014646.1, forward strand.
CGCGCGGACCGGTTCGACTGGAGGGCCGGCTGCACCGACCTGAAGCCTCGCCCTTCACCCTGGCGCGCGCGAACCAGTCGAGTGGCGACAAGGTGGTGCAGGTGCTCGATCTGGCCCAATGGGCGGCGGCGTCCGGCCTGGGGCTGGCGCGCTGCCCTGTGACGGCAGCGGCCGACGGCGTGGGCAGTGCGATGACCGAAGGGGCGACGACAGAAGGCGCAAGCACCACGGCGCTGCCTGCGCAGGGCGCCGCCGCAGCATCGCCCTGTGTCGCGCCCTGGATTGTGCTGCAGACCACGGTCGTGAATGACGGCCTGGTGCGTGACTGGCCGTTGCCGTCGGCCGGCATCGAGCGTCATCGCGGCTACGCCTTCCAGTGGTATGCGCTCGCGGCGCTCGCGGCCGTGCTCACCCTCGCATATGTCTGGCACCTTGTTTCTCGGAGAGATCATGAGCAGCGGAACCCTCGCTTCGCCGGGCACTGAGCCCCTCGGTCCCGTGCCGCCGCCCGTGCGCCGACGCCGGGCGCGCCGCACCTTGCTGCTGCTGGCGCTGGTATGCGTGCTGCCGGTGCTGGCGTCCTACTTCATGTTCTACGTGTGGCAGCCGCAGGGGCGGGTGAACAACGGCGAATTGCTGTCGCTGACGCCCTTGCCGCAGAGCGGCTTGTCCGGGCTTGGGGGCCAGCCGGTACTGACGCGGGGCGAACTCGAGGGTCGCTGGACGCTGGTGGTGGCCGCGCCCGCCGCCTGCGATGCGGCCTGCGCGCGGGCGCTGTACGTGTCGCGCCAGGCGCGCATCGCCCAGGCGAAGGAGATGGAGCGGGTTGGCCGGCTGTGGCTGGTCAGCGATGGTGTGGAGCCGCCAGCCGATCGTCTGCCGGGTGCGTCGGTGGCCGACGAGCTGCGGATTGCCCGTGCCGATGCGGCGTGGCTCGCGACCCTGCCGCAGTGGGCGCCTGGCACCATTCATCTCGTCGATCCGCTGGGCAACGTCATGATGCGTTTCGACGACCAGGCCGATGCGACGGTGGCGGCGCGCGCGCTGACCAAGGATCTGCAACGGCTGCTGAAGTATTCGGCGCTGGGGCGGGGAGGGCGGCCGTGAGTCGCGGCCTGCGCCTGTATCGGCGCCTGGCCCTCGGCGCGCTGCTGCTGACTTTCGTCGTCGTGGTGTTCGGCGCCTATGTGCGCTTGGCCGATGCCGGGCTCGGCTGTCCGGACTGGCCCGGTTGCTATGGCAAGCTCACGCCGGCGCATGCCGCCGACGTGATCCGCGACGTGCATGCCGCGGAGCCCGACGGCCCCGTCAGCCTGCCCAAGGCGTGGAAGGAGATGATCCACCGCTACCTCGCTGCCAGCTTGGGCCTGCTGATCATCGCGCTCGCGGTGCTGGGCTGGCGATTGCGCGACAATCCACGTGCTGCGCCGGCTGTGGCCTTGGCGCTGGTCGGGGTCGTGATCTTCCAGGGACTGCTCGGCAAATGGACGGTGACCCTGCTGCTGAAGCCCGCCATCGTCACCGCACACCTGCTGGGCGGACTGACGACGCTGGCGCTGCTGGCCTGGCTGGCGCTGCGCGCCTCGGGTGCCGTGCAGCCGATGACATCGTTATCCCATGCGGGTCGGTCGACGCGCCGTCTGCAGTTGGGCGCCAGACTGGCCTTCGTCCTGCTGATCGCGCAGATCGCGCTCGGCGGCTGGACCAGCACCAACTACGCGGCGCTGGCCTGCACCGACTTCCCGACCTGTCACGGCAGCTTCGCGCCGGACGCCGACTATGCCAACGCCTTCCACGTCGTGCGCGAACTCGGCATGACGGCCGACGGCGAGTTGCTGTCCAACGCCGCACTCACCGCCATCCACTGGTCGCACCGCATCGGTGCGCTGGTCGCGGGGGGCGCGCTGTTGCTGCTCGGCGGCGCGTTGTGCCGGCGGCGCGCCACCCTCGATGTCGGCGTCGCGCTGCTTGCGGCCTTGGCGTTGCAGGTCGGGCTCGGCGTCGCCAACGTGCTGCTGTCGCTGCCCCTGCCGCTGGCCGCAGCGCACAACGCTGGCGCAGCCCTGCTGGTGTTTGTGATGGTGTGGGTCAATTTCCGGCTGGGGGCGCCGCGCGCCCTGCCATCCGTCGCGCCGCAGCGTCGGGCGGCTCCGCCGCTGACGATGGCGATCGAGGAGGGGAGATCATGAAAATCGCCGCTTTGGATGCCGCCCGCGCCAGCCGTATGCGCGCCTTCTACGTGCTGACCAAGCCGCGGGTGAATACCTTGATCGTGTTCTGCGCGGTGATCGGCATGTTCCTCGCCGTGCCCGAAGGCTTGCCCGACGCTATGACGGTGTTCGCCGCGACGGTCGGCATCGCCTGCGTCGCCGGTGCGGCGGCAGCGATGAATTGCCTGATCGAACAGCAGATCGATGCCCGCATGACGCGCACCCGGGCCCGGCCGCTGCCGCGCGGCGAGCTGTCGCCGCCCGAGGTGCTGCTGTTCGCCGGCGTGCTCGGCGGCTCTGGCCTGACGCTGCTGCACCAGATGGTCAATCCGCTGACGATGTGGCTGACGCTCGCTACCTTCGTCGGCTACGCGGTCGTCTATACCGTGCTGCTGAAGCCGCGCACGCCGCAGAATATCGTGATTGGCGGCGCCTCCGGCGCCATGCCCCCTGTGCTGGGCTGGGCCGCGGTGTCGGGCGAGGTCAGCGCCGACGCGCTGCTGCTGTTCCTCATCATCTTCGCCTGGACGCCGCCGCACTTCTGGGCGCTGGCTCTGTACCGGACCGCCGATTATGCGCGCGCCGGGTTGCCGATGCTGCCGGTCACGCACGGCGCCGAATTCACCCGCCTGTCGGTGCTGCTGTACACGCTGATCCTGTTCGGCGTCACGCTGCTGCCCTTCGCTACGCGCATGAGCGGCGCGCTCTATCTGGGCGTGGCGGTGGCGCTCGGCTTGCAGTTCATCCGCTACGCCTGGCGGCTGTACCGCGACTACAGCGATGCGCTGGCGCGACGCACCTTCCGCTTTTCCATTGCCTATCTGTTCGGGCTGTTCGGGGCGCTGCTGGTCGACCACTACCTGCCGTGGTGACCGGCGGGTGACTGCGGCGCCTTGACGCAGGCGGTGTTTGCGCGCGTCGCAAGCGTCTATCATCGGGCGCTGATTCAACCGGCAGCATGAGGTGCCCGATGTCGTTCCGCTTCTCCCGCATGTCCTGTCTTTCCCGCCTTGCCCGTGCCGCGGCAATGGCACTCGCAGTCGCCACGCTCGCAGCCTGCACCCCGCCCGAGCCAATCTTCCGCAGCACCGACATCACCGGCGCCGAGTACGGCAAGACGCTGCAGCTCATCGACCACCACGGCCAGGCTCGTACGCTCGCGGACTTCAAGGGCAAGGTGGTGACGATCTTCTTCGGTTACACCCAGTGCCCGGACGTCTGCCCCACCGCGCTGGCGGGCATGAGCGAAGTCATGCGGCAACTCGGCCCGGATGGCGACAAGGTCCAGGTGATCTTCATCACCGTCGATCCCGAGCGCGATACGCCCGCGTTGCTGGCCGAGTACGTGCCGGTGTTCGACAAGCGCTTCCTCGGCCTGTACGGTACACCTGACAAGATCGCCGAGGTGGCCAAGGATTTCCGCGTCTTCTACCGCAAGAGCGGCGACCTGACCGGGCACTACACCATCGACCACTCGGCTGGCACCTACGTGTTCGACCCGCAGGGCCGGTTGCGCCTGTACGTGAAACATGCCGAGGAGCCCGCAGTCATCGCGGCGGACATCAAGGCGCTGCTGGCAGGGAAGTGACGCAGGCCGGTTGTGACAAGGGCCGCATGAACACGGCGGCCGCGTAAACGCAAAACGGCAACCTCCCGGTTGCCGTTTCCGCTTGTGTGCGAGGCCGTCGGGTCAGGCGACCGCCGCCAGCATCCCGCGCATCTTCTGCATGGCCTTGGCCTCGATCTGGCGGATGCGTTCGGCCGACACGCCGTATTCGGCGGCCAGTTCGTGCAGCGTGGCGCTGTCGCCTTCGCTCAACCAGCGGCGCTGGACGATGGCGCGGCTGCGGTCGTCCAGGCTGGCCAGCGCGTTGCGCAGGCCGCTGTCCTGCAGATGGGCGAGCTGCGTCTGCTCCAGCACTTCCGAAGGTTCGGCGTGCGGGTCGGGCAGGTAGGCGATGGGCGCGAAGCGCTCGTCATCGTCGTCGTTGCCGCCCTCGAGCGGAATGTCGCGACCGCCGAGGCGGGTTTCCATCTCGACGACTTCTTCCGGCTTCACGCCCAGTTGGGCGGCGATCGACTTCACTTCGAGCGGGTTCAGCGTCGTGCTGTCCTGCTTCATGCCCCGCAGGTTGAAGAACAGCTTGCGCTGCGCCTTGGTGGTCGCGATCTTCACCAGCCGCCAGTTCTTCAGGATGTACTCGTGGATCTCGGCCTTGATCCAGTGGATCGCGAACGAAACCAGACGCACACCACGCGTCGGGTCGAAGCGCTTCACGGCCTTCATCAGGCCGATGTTGCCTTCCTGGATCAGGTCGGCATGCGGCAGGCCGTAACCCAGATAACCACGAGCGATCGCAACCACCACGCGCAGATGCGACATGACCAACTGGCGGGCAGCATCGACATCGCCGTCATCGCGCAGCCGCGTCGCCAGTTCCACCTCCTGCTGCTCGCTCAGCATCGGCATGCGATTCACGCTCTGGATGTACTGATCCAGGCTGCCGGCGGCGGGAACGGGGAACGTCAGGGCTTGAGACATAGGCTTGTGTCCTCCTTGCGCTCAGATATTAGCACTCGGGGCATCAGAGTGCTAAGCCGGGTCTGAGTTCCGTCTTTGATACACGGCGCTCCCTCCCGATCGTACGTGGGTTCGGGCATGCGGGTATCCCATTGTCAGGGGCTCAACCCCGCCCGACGGCACCGGCTGCGATTCCCGCAGGCAGGTGCCATTGGCGTTGTCATCTGTTGCACGACTGCAACAACAATCCTCCGAATGTGGTGTTTTAGCGCTGCCGGGCTTGCAAGGGGCGCGGCGGGTTTGCAGAATCGCTCCAACTTCTCGCCAGAGAGGTGAGTAGGGCCGAGGCACATGCCAAGGTCTCAACTTCATATTTGAGGAGAAACACATGCAGAAGAAACTGATCGCGCTGGCTGTCGCCGGCCTGGTTTCGGCTCCGGCCTTCGCTCAGTCGAACGTGACCATCTACGGTCTGGTGGACATGGGCTTCAGCTACCGTGGCGACCACTTCGTTGACGGCGTCGGCAGCAAGACTGCAATCGACTCCGGCGTTGCCAACGGCAGCCGCCTCGGCTTCCGCGGCACCGAAGACCTGGGCAATGGCCTGAAGGCTGGCTTCGTGCTGGAACAAGGTTTTTTTGCCGATCGTGGTGTCAGCGCCCAAGGTGAGAAGACTTTCGGTCGTCAGTCCTTCGTTTCGCTGGCTGGTGGCTTCGGTGAAGTTCGCGTGGGTCGTCAGTACCACATGCAGAACATGCTTCACGGCGCTTACGATCCGTTCGGTGACGGCACCGTCGGCAAGATCTCGAACGTTTACGAGCAGACCAACTCGGGTCGCTTGGACAACGCTCTTGTCTATATCTCCCCGAACTTCTCGGGCCTGACCGTGATCGCTGCTTACTCGACCCAAGCAAACGATCAAGAAAACATCGACAACGACGGTGATGCACGCGTCTGGGGCATCTCCCCGATGTACAACAACGGCCCGCTGTCGCTGGCTGCCAACTACCACCAGGTCAAGGTTGAAGGCGCGAGCGGCAAGAACAAGGTGTGGGATCTGGCTGCCGCCTATGACTTCGGCGTGGCCAAGGTTTCGGCCATGTATGGTCAGAACAAGTACGACGCCGAGTTCACCGGTCTGGGCGACGACGAGAAGGCCAAGTACTGGATGCTCGGCGTGACCGCTCCGGTTGGCGCTGCTGGCAAGGTCATGGCTTCCTACGTGTCGGGCAAGTACGACTTCGCTGGCGACGACTACAAGGTTGGTCAGTGGGCCCTGGGTTACACCCACGCGCTGTCGAAGCGTACCGACATCTACACGGTCTACGCTGACATCAACAACAAGGATGACGTCCTGCTGGCCAGCTCTGGCGACGCCACCAACGGCGGCGAAGGCTACCAGAAGGGTTTCAACCTGGGCGTGCGTCACCGCTTCTAATCTGTCTTATCGACAGGTTTGAAAGTAAAAACGGGAGCTTCGGCTCCCGTTTTGTCGTTTACTGCGACTGCATACAAGAAACCGCCCCGTAGGGCGGTGGTCGTGGTTTCAGATCTTTCGATCAGAAGCTGTGATTGATGCCGAGCGCAAACTCGGTGCTGTCGCCCAGCTTGTCCTTGGCGGCGTCCAGCACGGAATCGTTGTACTGGCTGGCATACGCATAGAGCTTGGTGCGCTTCGAGAGCTTGTGGCTATACACCACGCTGATGCCCTTCACGTCGTCGTCGAAACGCGTGCCGTAAGCATTGACGTTGAGGTCTTCGCTTGCGGTTTGGTAGGTCGCCATCAACTCGCCCGCCTTGCCGATCGGCATCGATGCGCCGATCAGCCAGGCTTTCTCGGTTTGCGCCGACTTATCGAAGCCGACGTTCTTCAGTTGCCCGAAACCTGCATGCACCTTGAGGGCGCCGAAGTCATAGCTGCCGCCGAGTGCAATGTTCTTCACATCATCGGTACCCGGGCCTTCGGCAAGGTCGGACACATTGCGCTGATCATAGGTAAGCGCCAGTTTGAGCGGGCCGTTGGCGTAGCTCAGGCCCGCCGAGAAGACGCTCTGGTCGTTGTCGTTCTCGAGCGTTTCCTGACCTTCGCGCCGGGTCGAGTAGCCAGCAGCCAGTTGGAAGCCGGACAGATTGGGGGAGTAGTAGAACACGGCGTTGTCGACGCGTTCTGCCACCGCATCGTAGCCAAACACGGTCTTCGGGTTGGCTTGCAGGAAGTTCGTTCCCCACGGCGAAACGGTGCCGCCAAACCAGTCGTAGCCAAGTGCATTCTGGCGGCCAACGCGTAGCTCGCCAAAGCCGCCGGAAAGGCTGACCCATGCGGCGCGGCCGAATGCACGTTCGCCTTGGGCTGCGATGCCGCGGTCAGCCTCGACACCGGTTTCCAGGCGGAAATTGACCTTCATGCCGTTGCCCAAGTCCTCGGAGCCCCGGAAGCCAAGACGTGAGCCGCCAGATATTCCGCTGTCGATGGAGCTCGTGGAGCCCTGGCCATCCGCGTCGCGATAGCTGTAGCCCAGGTCCATCACGCCGTAAACGGTGACATTCGATTGAGCAGCGGCGTGCCCGCAGAACGCGGCAGTGAGAGCGCAGGCGAGGAGTTTCTTCTTCACGTTGTTGATCCCATAGAAGAGGTTGGTTAGGTTGTTGGCTGCACAGCAAATGCAGTCCGTCGGAGCCTTATGGCGTCTCGTATTTTCAGTGCGGGATGTGACGCGGTAATGAATTGGTGCAATGTTCTTGCCTCCTGAAGCCCTTACAATCCCCGGTCCTTGACACCGATCCGCGGTCCTGAGCGCTCGCGCAATCCAAAGCATGTCCATTTACGCTATCGGCGACATCCAGGGCTGTTACGCACCACTCGACCGTATGCTCGAGCGCATCGCCTTCGACCCGACTCAGGACTGCCTCTGGGTGGTCGGCGATCTCGTCAATCGGGGGCCGGAATCGCTGCGCGTACTGCGGCTGCTGCGCGACATGGGGGCGGCGGCGAATGTCGTGCTGGGCAACCACGATCTCTATCTGTTGATGGTCGCGGCCGGCTATGCGCGGCGCGATAGCGACGACACCCTTTACCAGGTGCTGGAGGCGCCGGATCGCGACGAGTTGCTGGACTGGCTCGCGCGCCGGCCGCTGGTGCAGGTCCAGGGCGAGCATGTGCTGGTGCACGCGGGCTTGCTGCCCGGCTGGACAGTGACGAAGGCGAAGGCGCTCTCCGACGAGGTGGCGGCGGCGCTGACCGGGCCGAAGGCCAAGACCTTTCTGCTGCAGCTGGCAGGCAACCGGCCGGAGCGCTGGGACGAGCGACTCAAGGGCTGGGACCGGCTGCGGGTGATCGTCAACGCCTGCACCCGGATGCGTTTCTGCACGCCCGATGGGCGCATGGCGCTGCGCGCGAAAGGGGCGCCCGAGCAGGCGCCGCCGGGTACGCTGCCGTGGTTCCGCGTGCCGGACCGGATGAATCGCACGCACACGATCGTGTGCGGCCATTGGTCGGCGCTGGGTTTCTACCGCGAGCCGGGTCTGATCGCGCTCGATTCGGGCTGCGTGTGGGGCGGCAAGCTCACTGCGGTGCGGATCGAGGACGGCGAGGTGTTCCAGGTGCCGGGCTGAGCGCCTGTAAGGCGCCGTCCGTCAAGGCGCGTGCGTATTCAGGGTGCGTGTGCCTCGCCTTCAGAGGTGTTCGCCGTCATCCGCACAGCCGATGTCCTGCATGATGGCCATTCGCGCCTGTTGGGCAAGGCGGCGGCGGTCGATGCCGTCGCTGGTCTCGATGGGCGCGGAAACCGTGACCCGTGCGACGAGCTCCCGCGTTGCGATGATGTTGGCCAGGCACTGGCCCAGGCTCAGCGCGCCATCGTAGGCGGGCGCTCGGCTGTAGCTTTCGTCCATGTTCCGGTAGCTCAGCGCCAGCGGCTGCACGGCGTGGCCGCAGGCCACCGCGGGCTGCAGCAGTGCGGCATGAAAGTGCAGCACGTGGCGGCCGTCCGTGGTGGTGCCCTCGGGGAAGATCGCCACATTGCGGCCGGCATCGAGCAGCGCCGCGATCTCCGCATTGATGATGCGCGCATGCCCGCGGCTGCCGCGGCGCAGGAAGATGGTGTCATTTCGCGCAGCCAGCCAGCCGATGAGCGGCCAGTTGCGCACCTCGGCCTTGCTGACAAAGGCCGAAGGTGAAGCGGCGTTGATGACGAAGATGTCCACCCACGAGATGTGGTTGGCGACCAGCATTGCGCCCGGTGCGATCTGCATGCCCTGCAGTTGCAGGCGCAGGCCGAGGATGCCGAGCATGCGTTGCGACCAGCGCTGGCGCAGTGTCAGTTGCGTTGTCTTCGCACAGAGGGGATAGACCAGCACCAGCGTTGCTGCGCCCTGCAGCAGGTGCAGCGTGAGCCGCAAGTAGCGCCAGCCACGCAGCAGGCGTGGTGTGGATCGTGCCACCTCCGGCCTGCTTGTCGCTTGGGTGGCCGACAGTGGCTGCGCTGATGTCGCCAGTACTGCGGTCTCCGGTCCATTCATCAAGGCTAGCGTCCCATGAAGTGTCGCGCGTAGCGGTCGTCGACCTTGGTCATCGGCATCAGGATCGGCAGGTCGGCGGTGTTGAAGTCGGGATCCCAGGCGGGATCGCCGCAGATCCAGGCGCCAGCGCGCAGGTAGCCCTTGATCAGCGGCGGCGGCTCGGCGGCAAGGTCACTGCGCAGTGCGCGCATCGGCAGTGGGCAGCGCGGGAACACGTGGTACTCGGTCGGTGCGAGATGCTTTTCGCGCAGCCGATTATACAGGCTGGCTGCGGCGTGGCCGCCGTCGGCCATGCTGACCGAGGCGCAGCCCATCAGGTAGTCGTAGCCGTTCTCCTGCATGTAGCGTGCGAGGCCGCCCCATAGCAGCGCGATCACCGCGCCGCTGCGGTAGTCGGCGTCGATGCACGAGCGGCCGATCTCCACCAGCCGCGGGCGAAGATGCTGCAGGCGGGTGAGGTCGAACTCGTTCTCCGAGTAATAGCCACCGACCCTGCGCGCGGCAGAAGGCGACAGGATGCGGTAGGTGCCGACGATACGCCCGGCGTCCTCGTCGCGCACGATCAGGTGCTCGCAGAAGGGGTCGTAGATGTCGCGGTCGACGCCGGGGGTGCGCGTCGGCAGGCGTGCGCCCATCTCGTCGGCGAACACGCGAAAACGCAGCTTCTGGGCCTCGAGGATCTCGGTCTCGCAGGTGGCGAGGCCGACGTGGAGGTTGCGCCCCTTGCGGGCGGCGGCGTCCTGGCGGGGCTGGCGGTTCTCGAGCATGGCTGTTGTCCATCCTGTTGGGATGGGGCCATTCTCGAAACCCTGCGTTGCGGTGCGGTGACGCGATGGTTACGATGCGATGACCAGAATGCAGACAGATGAGGAGAGGAGATGGACAACTGCGTGTTCTGCCGCATCGTGATAGGCGAACTGCCGGCGTCGAAGGTGTATGAGGACGAGCACACGCTCGCGATCATGGACATCCAGTCGGTGAATCCCGGTCACATGCTAGTGCTGGTGAAGCCGCATCGCGACAACATCTACGCGCTCGACGACGCGCTGGCCGGCGCCGCACTGCGCACTGCGGCGCGCATGGCGCGCACCGTGAAGAAGGTGACGGGGTGCGAGGGCGTGACGCTGTTGCAGGCGAACGAGCCCGCCGGCGCGCAGACGGTGTTCCACTTCCATATCCACGTGCTGCCGCGATGGACGGACGACGGCATGGCGCTGGCGTGGCCGGTGAAGAACCCGCCGCGCGAAGCCTTGCAGGAAATGGCGGAGCGCTTGCGGGCAGGACTGGCGGATTGATCTTCGCCTCGGCGGACACACGGTCTCGACCATCTGCCCAGGGAGCGTGACCGCCTGCCCGGTTGTGTATGAAGGCCGCCTCGTATAATGGCGGCCTTTTTCATCCGTCCTTGCGGGCCCGCTCTATGTCCATCCTCGTCTGCGGATCGGTCGCCTATGACTCGATCATGGTCTTCCACGACCGCTTCAAGAACCACATCCTGCCCGAGCAGATCCACATCCTGAACGTCTCTTTCCTGGTGCCGGATCTGCGCCGCGAGTTCGGAGGCTGCGCCGGCAACATTGCCTACTCGCTGAAGCTGCTGGGTGCCGATCCGCTGATCATGGCGACGGTTGGCGAGGATGCAGGACCCTATCGCTACCGTCTGCAAAAGCTGGGATTGCGCCAGGACCATGTGCGCGAGGTGCCGGGCACCTTTACCGCACAGGCCTTCATCACGACGGACCTCGACGACAACCAGATCACTGCGTTCCACCCGGGTGCGATGTTCCATTCGCATCTCAATGACGTGCGCGAGGCGAGGGGCGTGAAGCTGGGCATCGTGTCGCCGGACGGCCGCGACGGGATGCTGCGTCATGCCCGCGGCTTTGCCGCGGCTGGCGTGCCCTTCGTGTTCGATCCGGGCCAGGCACTGCCCATCCTTGGTAGCGAAGAGTTACTCGAGTGCCTGCAACTGGCCACCTACTGCACGGTCAATGACTACGAGGCTCGCCTGATGAGCGAGAAGACCGGTCGCAGCGAGGCCGAGCTGGCCGCCATGGTGGACGGCTTTGTCGTGACGCTGGGAGCGGAGGGATCGCGCATACGTCATCGTGGCGAGGTGTTGAGCATCGCAGCGGCCAAGCCGGATGCGATCATCGACCCCACCGGGTGTGGCGATGCGTACCGCGCCGGCTTGCTGCATGGCATTGCAAGCGGGTGGGACATGCTGCGTGCGGGCCGGCTGGCCGCGGTGATGGGGGCGATCAAGATCGCCCACCGCGGCGGACAGAACCACCAGCCGACGCGCGACGATATTGCGGCGCGTTATCGGCAGGCTTTCGGAGAGGATCTATGGTGAGTCTGAGAACGACCAGATTGCAGGCTACGGCGGGTGCGCTTGCCGCATTGCTCATCCTTGGTGGGTGCGCGCAGGGACTGGGCGGCGGGGCCTATTCGCGTACCGAGGCGCGCCGTGCGATGACGGTGCAGTTCGGCACTGTCGAGTCGGTACGCGGCGTGCAGCTGGAAGGGACCAAGACGCCGGTGGGTACCGTGGCCGGTGCGGCCGTGGGCGGCATTGCCGGCAGCACGATCGGTGGTGGGCGCGGCCAGGCGGTGGCGACGGTGATCGGCGCGGTGGCTGGCGGCTTGGCCGGCGCGGCGGTCGAGGAAGGGGTGACCCGTACGCAGGGCGTCGAGGTCACCGTGCGGCTGGATAACGGACAGTTCCTGGCCGTGGTGCAGGCTGACGAGGGCGAGGGTTTCCGGCCGGGTGAGCGTGTACGCGTGCTGCGCGATGCCGGCACGACGCGCGTGACGCGCTGAGTGCCGATACGACGGGCGTTAGGGGCGGAAGGCCACGGGTAGAAGGTCAGGGATAGAAGACGTAGACCCGGTAGCCCGTCGGCGCGAGATCGGGCGCTTCGAACCGGATGCGGGCATTGACTGCCCGTCGTCCGGCGAAAGCCTCGCCTTGTTGTGCCGCAGGAATCCATTCATCGGGCGCGAGGGTTCGGCGGGCGATCGGCATGTCGCGAGCGTCGGTCAGCGTCAGCTCGAGATGAGGCCAGGCCTGCGCGTAATCCGCACGGTTGTTCACCGTTGCGTTCAGGACGTAATTGCCCGGGCGACCGGGCTCCGACTGGAGGTCCGACGCGTCGAGCCCGATCGATTCCGCATTGCGGGGATAGGGGACGTTGCAGCCGAGCTGTGCGCAGGCTGATGTCAGGATCGGGCGCAGGCCCGGCAGTTCGCGTGCGATGTCGGTGCGATACAGGTAGGTGCCCTGCGCCAGCAACAGTCCGAATAGCAGGCCGAGGGCGAGCCCCTCTAGCGTGCGTATTGCCGCGCTGGCCGGCTTCGGCGGACGGCCGTAGCGTGCGTCGAGGCGTGCGATGTCGATGTGGGCCGGCTTGATGTCGACCGGTGCGATCGGCTCGGCGACTGAAAAGGTGGGTTCGCGCTCCGCCGCGGCCTCGCGTGGGGCTGCCCGCGGCTCTTCAGTACGGAGTTCGCTCGACGGCGTTTCCTCGATGAACGGTTCGGGCGTAGCGGCTGATGCCGGTTCGGGGTGACCGGCCGGCTCGGTTGAGGCCGGCCGGCGGCCGCTGCGCAGCACGTCGGGCAACGCTGCTGCCGTGTGCTGCCCGGAGCTTTCAGGCTTGGTTTCACGCGCTTGCGGCGCGGAACGCTCGTCTGGCGGGGTCAGGCCGGGGAAGTCCGGGATCTCAAAATCCAGGTCGGTGAGGCTCGCCGCCTGAGTCGGCGAGTGTTCGGGCGCCGGGTGGGGAGGTTCGGCTGGTGGTCTTGGTGGCTCCGGCTTCTCGATCTCGGGGAAGGTGAGATGCGGCGCTCGTGGAGTCGCAAGGGCTTCGCGTGGCCGGATCTCGTGCTCGCGCGCGTTGAAAGGATGAAAGCAATGGCCGCAGCGGACCTCGCCCCGGCGTGCGTTGAGCTGTTCCGGACTGAGCCGGAACACCGTCTGGCAGGCTGGGCAGCGGGTCAGCATCATGCGGCGGGGCGCTGCCCCTCGAGCCGGATCCAGCCTTCGTGGGCGGCGCCGACCCGCAGCGCGATGAAGGGCGCCCAGGCTTCGATGACCTGCTCGGCCTGGGTCTCGAGCACGCCCGACAGCGCCACCTTGCCCCCCGGCGCAACGCGCGCGGCAATGGCGGGCGCCAGTACGCACAAGGGGTTGGTCAGGATGTTGGCGACCACGATGTCGAAGGTGTCGCCGACCGGCGTACCCGAGTGCTGCAGACGGATCGTCGCGGCGTTGCGTTCGGCGTTGTCGCGTGCGGCCTCGACCGCCTTCTCGTCGATATCGACGCCGAGTACGTCGCCCGCGCCCAGCTTGGCTGCCGCGATGGCGAGGATGCCCGAGCCGCAGCCATAGTCGAGCACGCTGCAGCCGGGGGTGATGCTGTCACACAGCCATTCGAGGCACAGCCGGGTGGTCGGGTGCGAGCCGGTGCCGAAGGCCATGCCCGGATCGAGCTCGATGTTGATTGCCGCCGGATCGGGTGCCTCGTGCCACGAGGGCACGATCCACAAGCGGTCGGTGATGCGGATCGGGTCGAACTGACTCTGGGTGAGCTGCACCCAGTTCTGCTCGGCGACCTGTTCGGTGGTGTAGGGCGGCAGGGCGTCGAAGCCGGCGGCCTGCGATGCCTCGGTGAGCAGGGCGACGAGGGCGGCATCGTCGGTGTTGCCGTCCACCAGCGCGATGACGCGGCTGTGATCCCACAGCGCGGTCGGCAGGTGGCCCGGTTCGCCGAACTGGGGCGTTTCCGCCTCGGTGCCGGCGTCAGCGTCCTCGATGGACACCGACAAGGCACCGGCCTCCATCAGGGCGTCGGACAGCGCCTCCGCCTTGGTCGCGTCTGCCTGCAGGGTGACCGAGATCCACATCGGCGCTCAGTCCTTCACTTCGTTGCGGTCGGCCAGCTTGTGCTCCAGGTAGTGGATGCTGGTGCCGCCTTCGATGAAGCGCGGGTCGAGCATCAGCGTCTGGTGCAGCGGGACGTTGGTCTTGATGCCTTCGACCATCATCTCCGACAGCGCGATGCGCATGCGGCGGATGGCCTGGTCGCGGGTGTCGCCGTAAGTGATGAGCTTGCCGATCATCGAGTCGTAATGCGGTGGTACCGTGTAGCCGTTGTAGACGTGCGAATCGACCCGCACCCCGGGGCCGCCGGGCGTGTGCCAGTTGCTGATGCGACCGGGCGAGGGCGTGAACTTGAACGGGTCCTCGGCATTGATGCGGCATTCGATCGCATGGCCGCGGAACTCGATGTCGCGCTGGCGGAACCACAGCTTCTCGCCGGCTGCGACGCGAATCTGCGCCTGCACGAGGTCGACGCCGGTGATGAATTCCGTCACCGGATGCTCGACCTGCAGTCGGGTGTTCATCTCGATGAAGTAGAACTCGTCGTTCTCGAACAGGAACTCGAAGGTCCCTGCGCCGCGGTAGCCGATCTTGCGGCAGGCTTCGGCGCAGCGTTCGCCGACCTTGGCGATCAGCTTGCGGTCGATGCCGGGGGCCGGCGCTTCCTCGATGACCTTCTGGTGGCGGCGCTGCATGGAGCAGTCGCGCTCGCCCAGATAGACGGCGTTGCCGTGCTGGTCGGCCAGCACCTGGATCTCGACGTGGCGCGGGTTTTCGAGGAACTTCTCCATGTACACCACCGGATTGCCGAAAGCGGCCTGCGCTTCGGCGCGGGTGGTGGTGACGGCGTTCAGCAGCGCGGCCTCGGTGTGCACGACGCGCATGCCGCGTCCGCCGCCGCCGCCCGCCGCCTTGATGATCACCGGGTAACCGACGGCGCGGGCGATCTTGACGATCTCCTTCGGGTCCTCGGGCAGCGCGCCGTCCGAGCCCGGTACGCAAGGCACGCCGGCGGCCTTCATCGCGTCCTTGGCCGACACCTTGTCGCCCATCAGGCGGATCGTGTCGGGACGCGGGCCGATGAAGACGAAGCCTGATTGCTCGACGCGCTCGGCGAAGTCGGCGTTCTCGGACAGGAAGCCATAGCCGGGGTGGATCGCTTCGGCGTCGGTCACTTCCGCAGCCGAGATGATGGCCGGCACATTCAGGTAACTGAGCGTGGAGGAGGCGGGGCCGATGCATACGGACTCGTCGGCCAGGCGCACGTATTTGGCCTCGGTATCGGCCTCCGAGTGCACCGCGACGGTCTTGATGCCCAGCTCGCGGCACGCGCGCAGGATGCGGAGTGCGATCTCTCCGCGGTTGGCGATGAGAATCTTCTCGAACATGGCGCGATCAGCCGATGACGAAGAGCGGCTGGCCGTACTCGACCGGCTGGCCGTTCTCGACCAGGATCGCCTTCACGACGCCTGAGAACTCGGACTCGATCTCGTTCATCAGCTTCATCGCTTCGATGATGCACAGGCGGTCGCCCACCGACACGCTCTGGCCGACGTCAGCCATCGGCTTGGCGCCCGGCGCCGAGGCGCGGTAGAAGGTGCCGACCATCGGCGACTTGACGATATTGCCTTCGGGCAAGGCTGCCGCTGCAGGTTCGGTTGCGGCGGCGGCTGCGGGCATCGTTGCGGCAGGCGCGGCAGCCGGAACGTGGGCGACGTAGGTTGCCGGCGCGGCTGCGCCGCCGAAATGCTTGGCGATGCGGACCTTTTCCTCGCCCTCGGTGACTTCCAGTTCGGAGATGCCCGATTCCTGGACGAGGTCGATGAGTTTCTTCAGCTTGCGCAGATCCATGCTAGTTCTCCGTGCCGAACGGCCTTGCCTGTCGGGGCGGCCTACGGCAGTTGTGGATTGATTGTCTGGGTGCCGCGAATGGGCGTTGGGGCGGCGCGATATCGTGCGCGGCGGGTCCTGGAAACGACCGCTCCGGCGGCCGGAGGCAACGAAAAGCCCACGGGAAATCCCCCGTTGTGGCTTACTGCCAGGCTCGGTCGATGGCCAAAAACGCTGACGCAAGAAGGCGAAATGCGGCTTCCGCCTCGTCTCGATTCAGTCTTTTGGCAGCGTGATGTACGCTTCATGGCAGCAAGTTTGCCGCAAATCCCGACAACTTGTCCACTTGCGGCTTTTGCGGAGAGAGCCTCAGTGTGCGAGCAGTGCGCGGATTTTGCCCTCGAGTTCGTCCCGGTTCAAGGTGCCCAGCTTGACATGGCGAGCTTTGCCTTCACGATCAATGATGACCGTGAAGGGCAGGGCGCGGGCGTCGTTGCCGAAGCCGGCGGCCAGCGCAAGGGCTTCCGGGCCGGCGATGAGCAAGGGGTAGGGGACCTTGAACTCGTCGTTGAAGGCCTGCACTTTCTCCAGACTGTCGATGCTGATGCCGACGAACTGCACCGGCTGGTCCGCAAGCGCCTGGCTGGCTGCGGCGAAGTCGGGAATCTCCTTGCGGCACGGTGGGCACCAGGTGGCCCAGAAGTTGGCGACGATGACCTTGCCTCGCCACTGTTCGATCGCCTGTGCCTGGCCGTGGGTGTCGGGCAGGCTCAGGGCGAGCAGGGCATTGACCGTCTCGGCGGAGATGTCGCGGCGCGTCGTGACAGGCTCGGGCTGGCTGGCGCGATTGGCGAAATAGCCGCCGACACCTGCGAGCAGGGCGACGATGAGGATGAGTGCGGTTTGCAGGCTGCGGCTCATTGGGGTGTCCTTCAGTCGCCGGAGGGGGCGGCTTGCTCGTCCAGGCTCGAGCTGGCGAGCAGGGCTTCGACCTGCGCCAGGCGCGCACGCTCCTGGCGACGGCCGCTGCGCTCGGCGCCCGCCGGATAGATCGACAGCCGAACCGGCACATCGTCCCAGTCGAAAGTCAGGATGGCCTCGGGCGTGTTGGGGGCCGGTCGCCGGGGTTCGCGATGTTCGTAGTGGAAATCCTGGTTGAGGAAGAAGATCTCCACCTCCTTGGCACTCTCGGGAAAGAGCTCGATTTCCAGTTCCGAATAGCGGCCCGCCGTGCCGTCGAGTGCGCCGCCCGTCAGATAGGGGCGGAAATCGGCCAGCAGGCGCATGACTTCGACCGCGGCGCTGCGCATCTCGTACAGGCGCTCGGGTTGCTCCTCGTCCTGATACAGGGCCTGCCAGGCGCGCAGCTCGGCCTCGATCTCGGCGTTGTTCGGCAGGGCGTCGGAGTCGGTTGCGCCCAGTTGCTTGGCCGCCTTGCGTTTTGCGAAGCCGAAGTCGCTGATGCCGTCTTCGGCCATCATGCGGGCAGCCAGGGCGGCGATCTCGCGCCGCAGGGTGCCGCTGTGGGGGGCGTGTGAGTGCATGATGGGGGTCGGGTAGAATGCCGGCCAATTCTACACGGCCCGGTTTCATCCGGATGACGGCCTCTCGGAGCTTCTCCCCCATGCACATCCACATCCTCGGCATCTGCGGCACCTTCATGGGCGGCGTGGCGCTGCTTGCGCGCGCGGCGGGCCATACCGTCACGGGTTGCGATGCCAACGTCTATCCGCCGATGAGCACCCAGCTCGAGGAGCAGGGCATTCGGCTGATCGAGGGCTACGATCCCTCGCAACTCGACCTTGCGCCCGACATGTTCGTCGTCGGCAATGCCGTGTCGCGTGGCAACCCCTTGCTCGAGGCGATCCTCGATCGCGGCCTGCCTTATGTTTCGGGACCGCAGTGGCTGGCCGAGCACGTGCTGGCCGGGCGCTGGGTGCTGGCGGTGGCGGGCACGCACGGCAAGACCACGACGACCTCGCTGCTGGCGTGGATGCTGGAGGATGCCGGGCTGAATCCGGGCTTCCTGGTTGGCGGTGTGCCGCAGAACTTCGGCGTGTCGGCGCGCCTGACCGAGTCGCCCTTCTTCGTCATCGAGGCCGACGAGTACGACACCGCCTTCTGCGACAAGCGCTCGAAGTTCGTCCATTACCGTCCGCGCACGGCAATCCTCAACAACCTCGAGTTCGATCATGCCGACATCTTTGCCGACCTGGGCGCCATCGAGACCCAGTTCCATCATCTCGTGCGGACGATTCCCGCAATGGGGCGGGTGATCGCCAACGCACGCGAGGAAAGCCTGAAGCGCGTGATCGAGCGTGGCTGCTGGTCGGAGCTGGAGTGGTTCAACGAGCCGGCGCAATGGACGGTGGCGACAGGTGCGTCCGAGGCCGAGGCCGTGTTCTGCCTGGGTGGCGTGGAGCAGGGGCGGGCGATCATGCCGCTGGCGGGCAGCCACAACCGCGAGAACGCCCTGGCGGCAATCGCGGCGGCGCGCCATGCGGGGGTGACGCCGGCGCAGGCCATCGCCAGCCTCGCGCGCTTCAAGGGCATCAAGCGCAGGCTGGAGCTGCGCGGCGTCGAGAACGGGGTGCGGGTCTATGACGATTTCGCTCATCATCCGACGGCGATCGCGCTGACGGTCGGGGGCTTGCGCCGGCGCGAGCCCCAGGGGCGCATCCTGGCCGTGCTCGAACCGCGCTCGAACACGATGAAGCTCGGTGTGATGAAGGCGCAACTACCCGGCAGTCTGGCGGAAGCCGACCGGGTGTATTGCTACGCGAACAATCTGGGCTGGGATGCGGCCGAGGCACTGTCGCCGCTCGGCGAGCGCGCCCGCACCTATGAGGCGCTGGAGCGGCTGGTGGCTGACGTGGCCGCTGTGGCGCAGCCGGGCGATCATGTGCTGGTGATGAGCAATGGCGGTTTCGGCGGCGTGCATCAGAAGCTGCTCGATGCGCTTGCCGCCGCCGGCTGACGCCCCTTACTTGCGCGCGCCGGTCGGGTTGTCGAGGCGGCGCGCCTCTTCGTCGCTGATGTATTCGAACACGCGCACCACCTTGCGCACGGCCTTGCTGGTGCGTGCGACCTCGGCGGCGGCGTCCGCTTCGGCGCGAGTGACGATGCCGAGCAGGAAGACGACGTTGGCTTCGGTCACGACCTTGACGTTGTGGGGCGAGAACCGCTGAGCGTCCACGAAGCGGGCCTTGACGTTCGAGGTGATCAGCGCGTCGTTGCCGCGTGCGGTCAGCGACGAGTTGGGGCCGACCACGACTTCGTTGATGACGCCGCGCACGTGCTCGACCCCGGCAACGATGCGTTCGAGCTCGCTGCGAACGGTTTCGTTCGGCGCCTCGCCGGTCAGCAGGACGTTGCGGTTGTAGGACGTGACGTTGATGTGGGCGCTGTCGCCGAAACGTTCGCGGATGCGGCTGGCGACCTTCCATTCGATCCCTTCATCTTCGACATAGGCCCCGCTCGTGCGCCGGTCGGAGATCATGGCGGCGCTGGCGCCGACGCCGGTGGCGACGACAGGAAAGCAGCCTTGCAGCAGGGGCAGGCTGCCTGCGGCGAGCAGGCCGAGGACGAGGCGGCGCCGGCCCTCAAGGGGCTGTGCGGAACGGCTGGCGGTGTGAGGGGCGTTGGGCATCAGTCTTCCACTCCGAGTAGTAAACAGTCGATACCGTCGCACAGGCAGTGCAGGATGAGCAAATGCAGTTCCTGAATGCGGGCCGTGCGATCGGCGGGGGCGCACAGATGGATGTCTTCGGGGCCGAGAAGTTCGGCCACCGTGCCGCCTTCGATGCCGGTCAGCGCGATGATGCGCATGTCGCGTTCCTGCGCGGCCTGGATCGCATCGACGATGCGCGAGGAGTCGCCGCGGGTCGACAAGGTGAGGAGAACGTCGCCGGGCTGGCCGAGTGCAAGGATCTGGCGCGAGAAAAGCGCTGCCGGACTGGGGTCGCCGGCGATCGGGGCCAGCGTGGAGGCGTCGGCGCTCAGGGCGAAGGCAGCCAGCGAGGGGCGTTCGAGCTCGAAGCCATTGACCAGCTGCGCGGCGAAACGGCGGGCGTCGCCGGACGAGCCGCTGCCGCCGCAGACGAGGATCTTGCCATTGTCGAGCAGGCTCGACGTCATGACCTCGACGGCGCCGGCGATCGGGGCGGCGAGCATCTCGAGGGCGTCGTGCGTCGTGCGCGTGTTGTCCTGGAACTGTCGGGAAATGCGCTCGATGAGATCCATTTTGCGTTCGTCATTCGATGGACGCAAAAGTCTAGCATGTAGCCTTATCCGGCATCGAAGGCGGCACGTAACCAGATGATGTGCGCTTCGTCCGGCTTGTCGAGCAGTACGGCGTCGAAGCGGCACGCGGCGCCCTGGAAGCGGCGCCCCTGGCCGGTGAGCCACCACTGGGCGGCGAGCAGCACACGCCGGCGCTTGGCTTCGGTGATGCTGGCGGCGGCACCGCCGAAGCGGGCATTGGTGCGCAGGCGGACTTCGACGAATACGACGCAGTTGCGGTCCAGGCAGATCAGGTCGACCTCGCCGCCGCGGCAGCGCACGTTGCGGGCGATGAGGCGCAAGCCGTTGGCGGCGAGGTGGCGGGCGGCCAGGTCTTCGGCAAGTTGCCCCTGCGCTTGCGCGCGGGTCGGCCGGGCGTCGACAATGTCGCCGTCCGGACTCCGGGCTGCGCCGGTGGCGCGTTGTCGTGCTGCCATTCCTGTTTTCCTCCTTGCGCCGCCTGGCGTGCCTTCCGACGACATGACTCCATCCATCCCCCTGCTGCAGAATCCGCTGGCAAGTACATCGTCATTGTATGTGGTGGCGACACCGCTCGGAAACATGAATGACATCGGCGTGCGTGCGTTGTCCGTGCTGGCTGCTGTCGACGTCGTGGCGGCGGAGGATACGCGCCATAGCCAGCGCCTGCTCGATGCCTTCGGGGTGACGACGCGAATGCTGGCGGTGCATCAGCACAACGAGCAGGAGGCGGCCGGACGACTGATCGCATTGCTCGAGTCGGGGCAGCAGGTGGCGCTGATCACCGATGCGGGCACGCCCGCCGTCTCCGATCCGGGGGCCAGGTTGGTGGCGCGGGTGCGCGCCGCCGGCTACCCGGTGGTGCCCGTGCCCGGGCCGTGTGCAGCGGTGGCTGCGCTGTCGGTATCCGGCTTTGCCGAGGGTGGCTTCCGCTTTGTCGGCTTCCTGCCACCGAAATCGGCCGCGCGTGTCTCGGCGCTGCAGACCCTGCGCGACGAACGGGATGCGATGGTGTTCTACGAAGCGCCGCACCGCATCGTCGAGTGCGTGGCGGACATGGCTGCGGTGTTCGGCGGCGAGCGCGAGGTGCTGATCGCGCGCGAGATCACCAAGCTGCACGAGCAGATCGTGCGCATGCCCCTGGGCGAGACGGCGGCCTGGTTCGCCGGCGACGCCAACCGCAGTCGGGGCGAGTTCGTGCTCGTACTGGGTGGAGCGCCCGACGTGGAGGGGCTCGATGCGGAGGCCGAACGCGTCCTGGCGCTGTTGCTGGATGCCTTGCCGGTGAAGGGCGCGGCGAAGCTTGCCGCGGAGATCACCGGCGCGCCGAAGAACCTGTTGTACGCCCGTGCGCTGGCATTGCGCGAGCCGCGCTGAAGGGCGTCCGACCGCCTATAATCATGACCTTGGTCCAAGGATAAGCACCATGCAAACGATCACCCTTGTCCGTCCCGACGACTGGCATCTCCACGTCCGCGACGATGCGGCGCTAGCCTCGGTGGTACCGCATACCGCAGCTCGTTTCGGGCGTGCGCTGATCATGCCGAACCTGAAGCCGCCGGTGACGACCACCGCGCAGGCGCTAGCCTACCGCGAGCGCATTCTTGCGGCCGTGCCGGGGACGCGTTTCGAACCGCTGATGAGTCTTTATCTCACCGACAACCTGCCGCCTGACGAGATCGATCGTGCGGTCCAGTCGGGCCGCATCGTGGCCGCGAAGCTTTACCCCGCGGGCGCCACGACCAACTCTGACGCCGGCGTCACGGCCATCGACAAGATCTATCCGGTGCTCGAGCGCATGGAGAAGCTCGGGCTGGTGTTGTGCGTGCACGGAGAGGCGACCGGTGCGGATGTCGACGTCTTCGACCGCGAGCGGGTCTTCATCGAGCGCACGCTGTCACCGCTGGTGCGGCGCTTTCCAGGGCTCAAGGTGGTCTTCGAGCACATCACGACGTCCGAAGCCGCGCAGTTCGTACGCGCGGCCGGTGCGCATGTGGCGGCCACGGTGACCGCGCACCATCTGTTGCTGAACCGGAATGCCATCTTCCAGGGCGGTATCCGTCCGCATCATTACTGCCTGCCGGTGCTCAAGCGCGAGACGCATCGTGAGGCGCTGGTGGCGGCCGTCACCTCGGGTAATACGCGCTTCTTCCTCGGCACGGACTCGGCGCCGCATGCACGCAGCACGAAGGAGAATGCCTGTGGCTGCGCGGGCTGCTACACCGCCCATGCTGGCATCGAGCTCTACGCCGAGGTGTTCGAGGCGGCGGGTGCGCTTGAGAAGCTCGAAGCCTTTGCGAGCCTGAACGGTCCGGCGTTCTATGGCCTTGCACCCAACCCGGACTCGATCACCCTGCGCAAGGAGTCGTGGTCCGTGCCGGCGAGCTATCCCTACCTGGGTAGCGATCCGCTGGTGCCGCTGCGTGCCGGTGAGAGTGTGTCCTGGAAACTGGTCGCCTGAGGAGAGGGGCATGATCGGCCACGTCAGCCGTATCCGTCGGATTGTCCTTGCGCTTGCCCTGCTGCCGCTGTTGTCCGCCTGCGAGAACAGCGCGACGGCCTACATGGTCGAGGGCAGCCAGCATGCGCTCGTGCTGGTGCGCGAGCAGAAGTTCTTCTGGGATGATGAACTCAAGCAGTCGCTGATCGCTTCGCGTCTGCCGCACTGCCAGAAGCGGGTGTCGATTCACCCAGGCTCGACGACGCTGGTCGAGATGCGCGTGTATGAGGCTGGCGACCGGCTGTGGGCGCTGCATCAAGGCAACCGCTGGTATCTCGCCAGCACGGAGCAGTGTCGCGTGCAGGATTGGGATAACGCCTCGGGTCAGCCCCCCGGTCGCCTGGTCGGCAGTTTCGTACTGAAAGAGGGGGCGCCGACTTTTGTTGCGGCGCCAGCCGACGGCGGCTGAGCCGAACGCGTATAATCCGACGCGGGAAGTTCGCCAGGCAGTCGCTGCGCACCTCGTCGTGCGTGGAGGAAAGTCCGGGCCCCGCAGAGCAGGATGCCGGCTAACGGCCGGGCGCCGTGAGGCGACGGAAAGTGCAACAGAGAGCAGACCGCCGATGGCCCGTGCAAACGGGATCAGGCAAGGGTGAAACGGTGAGGTAAGAGCTCACCGCAGGACTGGCAACAGGACTGGCACGGCAAACCCCATCCGGGGCAAGGCCAAATAGGGGAGCATTGGCGTGGCTCGCGTCGCTCCCGGGTAGGCTGCTAGAGCGCCACGGTAACGGGGCGCCCAGAGGAATGACTGCCCGATGTCGCCGGCTTGCCGGCGATGTTCGACAGAACCCGGCTTATCGGCGAACTTCCCCACTTCCATTTTTGAGCCGCAAGGCCTCCGCATACGGGCGCGCATGCGCGTCGCGTCGTGCGGCGCCTCGGCTCAACAGCGACGTACGCCTGCAAGGGGCGTGCGCGCATCCGGCGCGCCGCGTCGCAGCCAGTATTTTTCCCACTTCGCCCCACCTTTACGTCGATCCCGCCCAAGTTCGACCGGTTTCACATGTCCATTCGCTATTGGCCTTGATTTTTCAGGGTTTATTGAACATTTCCCGGGTTCGCATAAGTCATTGTGTAACAACGAGATTCCGGTTTTGTCAGCTTGACCGGGTACGGCCTTTCCACTAAAGTGGGTCCAAGTGGAAAAAAGTGGGGGAAAGTGTCGTTTCGACGCTGCCCCGTGCCGTCAGGGGGGACGATGTTCCAGGGAGCCGCAGCGCTCAATCTCGATGCCAAGGGTCGTCTCGCGATCCCCGCGCGGCATCGCGATGCCTTGGCCGTCGAGAACGGCCAAGTGGTGTTGACCGCCCATCCTCACGGCTGCCTGCTTGTTTACCCCGTTCCCGCCTGGGTTCCGATCCGCGACAAGGTGCTCGCGGCGCCGGGGCTTGATCCGACCTCCGCCATGCTGAAGCGCCTTCTCGTGGGTTTTGCCCAGGAGGAAGCGCTCGACGCTTCAGGCCGTGTCCTGGTGGCTTCGTCGCTGCGCCAGTTCGCGAAGCTCGACAAGCAGGTCTGGCTGGTGGGGCAGGGCAGTCACTTCGAGCTCTGGTCCGATGAGGGCTGGCAGAAGCAGCAGGAAGCCATGCTGGCCCTGATGAATACCGGGTTGCCGCCCGGCTTCGAGAGCCTGGCGCTGTGAGTGCGCCTCAGGCACATATCACCGTCCTGCTGAACGAGGCGGTCGATGCGCTCGCGATTCGCGCTGACGGCGTCTATGTGGACGGCACCTTCGGGCGTGGCGGGCATAGTCGCGCGGTACTCGAGCGGCTTGGGCCGCAGGGGCGGCTGATCGCCTTCGATCGCGATCCGGTGGCAATCGCAGCCGGGCAGGCGCTTGGTAATGCGCGGCTGACGCTGGTGCATTCGGCCTTTGGCGATCTCGATGCTCAGCTTGATGCGCTTGGTGTGGCGCGGGTGGATGGCGTGTTGCTGGATCTCGGGGTGTCGTCACCGCAGCTTGACGATGCGTCGCGTGGCATGAGTTTTCGCTTCGATGCGCCGCTGGACATGCGGATGGACACGAGCCGCGGGCAAACCGTGGCGGAATGGCTGGCGGAGGCAACCGTCGGTCAGATCACGGAGGTAATCAGGGATTATGGCGAGGAACGGTTTGCTTATGCGATTGCAAAGGCGATTGCAGCTGCTCGGGCAGGGGGGGCTGTTGCAACCACTGGACAACTTGCCGCGATCGTGGAAAAAGCGGTCAGGACACGCGAGCCGGGGCAGCACCCGGCGACACGCACCTTCCAGGCTCTACGGATTTTCATTAATCAAGAGCTCGAGGAGCTGACGCGCGTGCTGCCTGCCTGCGTCGCGCGGCTGGTGCCGGGCGGGCGTCTGGCGGTGATCAGCTTCCATTCCCTCGAAGACCGTATCGTCAAGCGCTTCATGCGTGACGAGTCGCGCCCGCCGGTGTTTCCGGCGCGCCTGCCGATTCGTGCCGCCGACCTGCCGCCGCCGCGCCTGCGCCTGGTCGGCAAGGCTGTGCGCCCGAGCGGGGCTGAGGTCGCGGCCAATCCGCGTTCGCGCAGTGCGGTGATGCGCGTCGCCGAGCGCACGGAGGCGTCCGCATGATGATCCGGGCCGACGCGGTGCTGGTGGCGCTGGTGGTAGCGAGCGCGCTCGGGGTGGTCTCGTCCCAGCATCAGGCACGCAAGCTCTACGCTGAGTTCGAACGCGAGCAGTCGCGTGCCCATGGGCTTGAGGTCGAGTGGGGGCAGCTGCAGCTCGAGCAAAGCACCTGGGCGGCACACGCCCGGGTCGAGAAGCTGGCGCGCGAAAGGCTGGGCATGCGTCCGCCTGTGCAGGGGCAGGTCATGTTGGTGGAGCCGCAATCATGAAAAAGAATCAACGTACGGTCACCTTCAATCACAACCCCTTGCTCAAGCGCGAGTTGCCGCAGTGGCGCCCGCGCTTCGTGTTGCTGGCCCTGCTCGCGGGGTCGATGGCGCTGACCGGGCGCGCCCTGTACCTGCAGGGCGTGAATAAGGATTTCCTGCAGGCCAAGGGCGAGTCGCGCTATGCGCGAACGATCGAGATCCCGGCTACGCGCGGTCGTATCACCGATCGCCACGGCGACATGCTGGCGGTCAGCACGCCCGTGCGTTCGGTGTGGGCGCTGCCGTCCGACGCCAAGCTCGAGCCTGCCCAGGCGCGGGAGCTCGCGCGCATGCTCGAGATGGATGTGCGTGAGCTCAATGAAAAGCTCGCCACGCCGCGCGACTTCGTCTATCTGAAGCGTCAGCTGTCGCCCGAGGTGGCACAGCGCATCGCCGACCTCAAGCTGCCCGGCATTCACCAGCAGCAGGAGTACCGTCGCTACTATCCGGGCGGCGAGGTGATGGCGCATATCCTGGGCTTCACCGACGTCGAGGACCGTGGCCAGGAAGGCATCGAGCTTGCCTTCGAGAAGCAGCTCGCAGGTCGTCCGGGATTGCGACGGGTGATCAAGGATCGTCGTGGCCAGATCATCGAGGACGTCGAGGCCGTGCGCCCGCCCCGCGAAGGTGAGGATGTCGCGCTTTCGATCGACGGCAAGATTCAGTACCTCGCCTGGTCGGCCCTGCGCGACACGATGCAGCAGCACAAGGCCAAGGCCGGTGCGGCGGTGGTCATCGACTCGCGTACCGGCGAGATCCTTGCGCTGGCCAACGCGCCGACCTTCAACCCCAACAACCGCAGCAACCTGACCGGCGAACAACTCCGCAACCGGGTGTTTACCGACAGCTTCGAACCGGGCTCGGTGATGAAGCCTTTCATCGCCGGGCTGGCGCTCGACCGTGGCAAGGCGACGCCAACGACTTTGATCGACGTCTCTGCCGGACGCATGACGATCGGTACGGCGACCATCTCCGATTCGCATCGTCACGCCCGGTCGTTGACGGTCGCGGAAGTGATGCAGAAGTCGTCCAACATCGGCACGGTGAAGCTCGCCCAGCATTTCAGCCCGACCGAGATGTGGCAGTTGTTTGACGATCTCGGTTTCGGCAAGCCGCTGAACCTGGGTTTCCCCGGCGAAAGCGGGGGGCGCCTGCGTCCGGCCAAGACCTGGAGACCGATCGAGCAGGCGACGATGTCCTACGGTCACGGTATCTCCGTGAGCCTGATCCAGATGGCCCGCGCCTATCTCGCCTTTGCGCGTGACGGCGAGCTGGTGCCGCTCTCCCTGACCCGTGTCGAGGGCGAGCCCAGCAATGGCCGTCGTATCTTCTCGCCCGAGACGACGCATGCGGTGCGTGCGATGCTGGAGTCAGTGACACAGCCTGGCGGTACGGCGACCAAGGCGCAGGTCGCGGGTTATCGCGTCGGCGGCAAGACCGGTACCGCCCTCAAGATCGAGAATGGTCGCTACACCAAGCGCTACATCGCATCTTTCGTGGGCTTTGCGCCGGTCTCCAATCCGCGCCTGGTGGTCGCCGTGATGATCGATGAACCGAGTGCGGGCAGCTACTACGCCGGCACGGTGGCCGGGCCGCTGTTCTCTCGCATCATGGAAGGTTCGCTGCGCTCGCTCGGCGTCGCGCCTGACGCGCCGCTGACGCCGCTGCAGCTCGCGCGGCGCCAGTCCGAGGGCGCGGGGGGCACGGCCGTCGCGCAGGAGAGCATGTAAATGAGCCTTGCCGCACCCATCCTCGCGCGCCTGCAGGCAGCTGGCGTGGTCCCCTGCGGGATCACGGCGGACTCGCGCCGTGTCGGGCCGGGTGAGGTGTTCGCGGCGTGGCCCGGATTTCGCACCGACGGCCGGCGCTACCTGGCGTCGGCCGTCGAGCGTGGCGCAGCCGCCGTGCTGTGGGAAAGCGGCGATGGCTTCAACGCAGGGGAGCTGCCCATTCCGTCGCTGCCGGTCGAGCGTCTGCGTGACCTTGCCGGCCATCTCGCGCACGAGATCTATGGTCGCCCGTCCGAACGCCTCTGGCTTGTGGGGGTGACGGGCACCAATGGCAAGACTACCGTGAGCCAGATGCTGGCGAGCGCCATGCAGGACCTTGGGGTGCGCTGCGGTATCGTCGGCACCCTTGGCAACGGTTTCCCGGGCGAACTGGAGAGTTCGCTCAACACCACGCCCGATGCGCTCGAGCTGCATCGCTTGCTCGCCGGCTTCGCCAGGGCCGGGGCAGGGGCGGCGGCGATGGAGGTCTCGTCCATCGGCCTCGACCAGGGGCGGGTCAATGGCGCCTGCTTCGATGTGGCGATCTTCACCAACCTGAGCCGCGACCACCTCGATTACCACGGCTCGATGGAGGCCTACGGCGAAGCCAAGGCGCGCCTCTTCTCGCTACCCGGGGTGGAGCGCTGCGTGATCAACATCGACGATCCCTACGGGCTCATGCTCGCGCGGCGGCTGGTGGCGCAGGGGCGGGACGTGATCGCGTGCACCCTGTACCACGCCAACGCCGATGCGGTGCCGGGTGCGCGTGTGCTGCTCGGCGACCGGCTGCAGGCTGCGCCGACGGGCTTGCGCTTCGCGCTGCAGTGGGATCACCGCGTTGCCGAAATTCAGGTCCGGATGGTTGCGCCGTTCAACGTCTCGAACCTGCTGGCCGTGGCGGGCGCGCTGCTCGCGCGCGGTGTGCCGTTCGATGAGCTGCCGCCCGTTCTGGTGCGGATGACGCCGCCGGAGGGACGCATGCAACTGGTCGGCGGCGTGTGCGAGCCGCTGATCGTGATCGATTATGCGCATACGCCGGACGCGCTGGCGCAGGTGCTCGAATCCCTGCGTACGACCGTGCACTCGCGTCGCGGCCGGCTCAGCTGCGTCTTTGGCTGCGGCGGCGACCGTGATGCGGGCAAGCGTCCGCTGATGGGCGAGGTCGCTGCTCGTCTTGCCGACCGCGTCATTGTCACCAGTGACAATCCGCGCACGGAAGATCCGCTGAAGATCCTCGATGCAGTGGCAGCAGGCGCAGGCCCGCAGGCCGAGTGCATCGTCGATCGCGCACAGGCGATCCGCATCGCCATCGCGGAGGCGGCGGCGGATGACGTCGTGGTGATCGCGGGCAAGGGCCATGAGCCGTATCAGGAAGTGATGGGTCAGCGCCTGCCGTTCTCGGACCTGGAGCAGGCGAATGTGGCGCTGCGCGCCTGGCATGCGGGAGGGGCGAAACGATGATGAGTCTGCAGGATGCCGCACGCGCCCTCGCTCAGTATGGCGCGCGTGCAATCGGCATGACGCGCTTTGACGGGGTGGGTACCGACAGTCGCGCGCTGGCGCCGGGTCAGCTGTTCGTCGCGCTGCGCGGCGAGCGCTTCGACGGTCACGACTTCGTGGATGTCGCGGCTCGAGCCGGGGCCGCGGCCGCCTTGGTGGATGTTCGCTGGTTCGACGCGAACCCCGAGCCGCCGCTGCCCGCACTGGTCGTCGAGGACACGCGTCTCGCGCTTGGTGCGCTCGCCGCGGCTTGGCGCTCGCGCTTCGCCCTGCCGCTCGTCGGCGTGACCGGCAGCAATGGCAAGACCACCGTCAAGGAGATGTGTGCCGCCATCCTGCGCGCGCAGGCGCGGCGGGACGGCTTCGGCGACGAGGCGGTGCTGGCGACGCGGGGGAACCTGAACAACGACATCGGCCTGCCGCTGACGCTGCTCGAGTTGCGCGACTTCCATCGCGCTGCCGTGATCGAGATGGGCATGAACCATCCGGGCGAGATCGCCTACCTGACGGCGCTGGCGCAACCAACCGTCGCCATCGTGAATAACGCGCAGCGGGCCCATCTCGAAGGCATGGGTACGCTCGAAGAGGTCGCGCACGAGAAGGGCGCGATCTATGCGGGGCTTGGCAGTGCCGGCGTGGCGGTGATCAATGCCGATGACCCGCATGCCCAGTACTGGCGCGCCCTGAACGCCGATCGTGCGATTGTGACATTCGGTATCGAGCAGGTCGCCGACGTCAGCGGCCGGTGTACCCTTCGCGGCCTCGGTTCGCGGGTCGAGCTCGATACTCCCCAGGGGCGTATCGACTTCGCACTGCAGGTGCCGGGTCTGCATAACGTGCGGAATGCCGTCGGCGCTGCCGCTGCCTGCCTTGCGGCCGGCGTGACGTCCGAGGCAGTGGCCGAAGGTCTCGGTGAGTTCCTTGGTACGCCGGGTCGTCTGCAGCGACGTATCGGTCCGGGCGGCGCCGTGATCCTCGACGACTCGTACAACGCCAATCCCGACTCGGTGCGTGCCGGCATCGACGTGCTTGCGTCCATGCCGGGGCACACCTGGCTGGTGCTCGGCGATATGGGCGAGGTGGGCGAAACCAGCGCACAAGTCCATGACGAGATCGGCGGCTACGCCAAGAGCAAGGGGATCGACGGCCTGTTCGCACTGGGCGAAATGACGAATGTTGCGGTGCGAAATTTCGGCGATGGCGCCCAGCACTTCGCGTCGCCCGAGGCGCTGGTGCGGGCGCTGGCGCCCAGGCTGGATGCAGACTCGGTCGTGCTGGTGAAGGGCTCGCGGTTCATGCGTATGGAAAGGGTGGCGGACGCGCTTGCGGCAATGCACAATTCCGCCCCTTCAATGGATAGCGGCGCCTAACATGCTGTTGGAACTTGCACTCTGGCTCGGCCAGGACATTCGTGGCTTCAACGTCTTCGGCTACATCACGCTGAGGACCGTGCTCGCGGCGCTGACGGCGCTGGCGATCTCGCTCATCGCCGGTCCCGGCGTCATCCGCTGGCTCGCGGCCAAGAAGATCGGCCAGGCGGTGCGCGACGACGGTCCCAAGTCGCACCTGACCAAGGCGGGCACGCCGACCATGGGGGGCGCGCTGATCCTGATCTCCATCGGCATCACCATCCTGCTGTGGGGTGATCTGAAGAACGACTACGTGTGGGTGACCCTGCTGGTCACGCTCGGTTTCGGCGCAGTCGGCTGGGTGGATGACTGGCGCAAGGTGGTGCACCGCGACCCGAAGGGCCTGGCGAGTCGCTGGAAGTACCTCTGGACCTCGGCGATCGCCCTCGCCGCGGCCGTCTATCTTGGGCTCACCGCGAATACGCCGGCCGAAACCGAACTCATCGTCCCCTTCTTCAAGGCGGTCGCCTATCCGCTCGGCATTTTCGGCTTCATCGCGCTGACCTATTTCGTCATCAATGGCACCAGCCATGCGGTGAACCTCACCGACGGTCTCGATGGCCTCGCGATCATGCCGACCGTGATGGTCGCTGCGGCCCTGGCGATCTTCGCCTACGTCGCTGGTCACGTCGGATTCTCGAAGTACCTTGGCGTGCCCTACGTTGCCGGAGCGGGCGAGCTCGCGGTGTTCTGCGGCGCGATCTGCGGCGCCGGCCTCGGTTTCCTGTGGTTCAACGCCTACCCGGCGGAGGTCTTCATGGGCGACGTCGGCGCGCTTGCGCTCGGCGCCGCGCTCGGCACCATCGCCGTCATCGTCCGGCAGGAGATCGTGCTCTTCATCATGGGCGGCCTGTTCGTCGCAGAAACGCTGTCCGTGATGGTGCAGGTGCTGTACTTCAAGGCGACCGGCGGCAAGCGGATCTTCCGCATGGCGCCGCTGCACCACCACTACGAGCTGGGTGGCTGGAAGGAAACGCAGGTCGTGGTCCGCTTCTGGATCATCACCATCATGCTGGTGCTGTTCGGCCTGTCGACGCTGAAGCTGAGATGAGCGCACTCACCGGAAAACATGTCCTCGTGCTGGGGCTCGGCGAGTCGGGCCTGGCGATGGCTCGCTGGTGCGCGCTGCGCGGTGCGCGCGTGCGCGTGGCCGACAGCCGCACTGCGCCGCCCGGTTTGGACGCGCTGCGCGAGGATGCGCCGCTGGCGGAGATCGTCACCGGCGGTTTCGGCAGCGAGGTGCTCGATGGGGTCGATCTGGTGGCGCTGAGCCCGGGTCTCGACCCGCGCGTCGGTGTCGCTGCCGAGGCCTGCCGTCGTGGTCTGCCGATCACCGGCGAGATGAGCCTGCTGGCCGAGGCGCTGGACGAACTGGGGGTGCGCTCGCAGACCCGTATCCTCGCCATCACCGGTACCAACGGCAAGACCACGACGACTGCGCTCGCCGCCGCGCTGGCGCGTTCTGCCGGCATCGACGCCGTCGCGGCCGGCAACATCAGCCCGGCTGCACTCGACGTGCTGATGGACCGGCTTGCCGCCGGCGCCGCCTTACCCCAATGCTGGGTACTCGAACTGTCCAGCTTCCAGATCGAGACGATGCGGAACCTCGATGCGGAGGCTGCCACGGTGCTGAACGTCACCGACGATCACCTGGATCGCTACGCAGGCCTCGACGAGTACGCCGCGACCAAGGCGGTGATCTTCCAGGGGCGTGGTGCGCAGGTGTTGAATCGCGAGGATGTCCGCGTGGATGCGATGGCGCGTCCGGGGCGCGACATCATTCGCTTCGGGACCGACGCGCCACGCAGGCCCGGTGACTACGGCATCGCCAGACATGGCGGCGCAGACTGGCTGGTCCGCGGCGAGCAGCCCCTGCTGGCGCTGTCCGATTTGCCGCTGGCCGGCCGCCACAACGCCGCCAATGCACTTGCCGCGCTGGCGCTGTGCGAAGCCGGGCTGGGGCTGGAGCCGAAGTCGCTGGTTGTCGGCCTGCTGGCGTTCCGCGGCTTGCCGCACCGCGTCGAACTCGTTGCCGAGCGTGCCGACGGCGTGCGCTTCTACGACGATTCGAAAGGGACCAACGTCGGCGCTACGGTCGCCGCGCTGGCCGGGTTCGACCGGCCCGTGGTGCTGATCGCGGGCGGTGACGGCAAGGGGCAGGACTTCTCGCCGCTCGCCCCGGTCGTGGCCGGCAAGGCGCGCGCGGTGATGCTGATCGGACGCGACGCCGGTCGTATCGAAGGGGCACTGACGGGTTGCGGCGTGCCAACCGAACGTGCCGCTGATCTCGAGGGGGCCGTCGTACGGGCCAACGCGCTCGCCCAGGCGGGTGACGTGGTGCTGTTGTCGCCCGCGTGCGCCAGTCTCGACATGTTCCGCAACTACGCGCACCGTGCCGAAGTCTTCGTCGCGGCGGTACGCGGCTTGCCGGAGGTGTCCGCACGATGAAGCTCGGAGCCAGCCTCGCGGGTCTGTTCGGCGTCGGTGCGCGCAAGACCGAGAACGGCTCGCGCGTCGACGACCGTTTCGCGCGTGGCGGCAATCCGGTGCGCGAACTCGACCTGCTCCTGATCTGGTCTGCCGTGGGCCTGCTGCTGCTGGGCCTGGTGATGGTGTATTCGGCGTCGATCGCCATCGCCGAAGGCAGTCGTTTCACTGGCTACCAGTCGCATTATTTCGTGATGCGGCACGCGGTCTTTCTCGCGGTCGGACTCGGTGCCGGCCTCGTCGCCTTCCAGTTGCCGATGGCGCGGTGGCAGCAGCTCGCCCCGGCGCTGTTCGTCGCTGGCGTGGTCCTGCTCATCGTCGTGCTGATTCCGGGCGTCGGCCGTGAGGTCAACGGCGCGCAGCGCTGGTTGTCGCTCGGTCCGATCAACCTGCAGCCGTCCGAGCTGATGAAGATCTTCGCCGCGCTGTACGCGGCCGACTACACGGTGCGCAAACTCGATGCGATGAGCAGCTTCAAGCGCGGCTTCCTGCCGATGATGACGGTGATCCTGTTCGTTGGCTTCCTGCTGCTGCGCGAGCCGGATTTCGGTGCCTTCGTCGTCATCACCACCATCGCGTTCGGCGTGCTCTTCCTCGGTGGCGTGAATGGCCGCGTCTTCGCCTTGCTGGCGATCGCCGCGGTGATCGGCTTCATCATCCTGATCCTGAGTTCGCCCTATCGTCTGGAGCGCGTGCTTGGCTTCATGGACCCGTGGAAGGACGCCTTCGGCAAGGGTTACCAGTTGTCGCACGCGCTGATCGCCTTCGGGCGTGGCGAGTGGTTCGGCGTCGGCCTCGGCGGCAGCGTCGAGAAGCTGTTCTACCTGCCCGAGGCCCATACCGACTTCCTGCTCGCGGTCATCGCCGAGGAACTGGGCTTCGTCGGCGTGCTCGCGGTCGTCGCCGGTTTCGCGGTCATCGTGCAGCGCGCCTTCGCCATCGGCCGCGAGGCGATCAAGCTCGAGCGCTACTACGCCGGGCTCGTGGCGCAGGGCATCGGGCTGTGGCTCGGCGTGCAGTCCTTCATCAACATGGGCGTCAACATGGGCCTGCTGCCGACCAAGGGGCTGACCCTGCCGCTGATGAGCTTCGGCGGCTCGGGCATCGTCGCCAACTGCGTTGCACTTGCGATCCTGCTGCGTGTCGACTGGGAAGTGCGTCAGCTCAAGCGGGGGAGCAGCGCATGAAGACGCTGATGGTGATGGCTGGCGGTACCGGCGGACACATCTTCCCCGGCATTGCGGTTGCCGAGGTGCTGCGGGCGAAGGGCTGGCACGTGGTGTGGATGGGCAACCCGGATGGCATGGAGGCGCGCATCGTGGCGGGGCGTGGCTACGACACCGCCTGGGTGCGTTTCGGTGCGCTGCGCGGCAAGGGACTGGTGCGCAAGCTCATGTTGCCGGTCAACCTGCTGTCCGGGTTCTGGCAGGCGCTGCGCGAGTTGCGCCGTGCCCGGCCGGACGTCGTGCTCGGCATGGGCGGCTACATCACCTTCCCCGGCGGCATGATGGCGGCGCTGCTTGGCAGGCCTTTGGTGCTGCACGAGCAGAACTCGGTGGCGGGACTCGCCAACCGGGTGCTGGCCCGCGTCGCCGATCGCGTGCTGACAGGTTTCCCCGACGTGTTGAATAACGGCGGCTGGGTTGGCAACCCGGTGCGTGCGGAGATTGCCGGAGTCGCGCCACCGGCCGAGCGTTTCGCTGGCCGGGAAGGGCCGCTGCGGATCCTCGTCGTCGGCGGCAGTCTGGGCGCTGCGGCGTTGAACGAGGCCGTCCCCGCAGCCCTGGGGCGCATGCCGGCCGAGCAGCGGCCGCTGGTGGTGCATCAGGCGGGTGAGAAACAGATCGACGGCTTGCGTACCGCCTATGCCCGCGCGCGGGTAAAGGGTGATCTGCGTCCCTTCATCGACGACATGGCGTCGGCTTATGCCGAGGCCGACCTGGTGATCTGTCGTGCGGGTGCGCTGACGGTCGCCGAGCTGGCAGCGGTGGGCGTGGCCAGCCTGCTGGTGCCCTTCCCGCATGCGGTGGACGACCACCAGACCGGCAATGCGCGCTTCCTTGCCGAGCGGGGTGGTGCCTACCTGCTGCCGCAAACCGAACTGAACGCCGAACGGCTGGCCGGCATTCTCGCCAGCATCGACCGCCCGCGCCTGCTGCAGATGGCCGAGCATGCCCGCGCCCTTGCCCGCCCCCTCGCGGCGGCCGAGGTGGCCCGCGTCTGCGAGGAACTGGCCGGCGGAGAAAGGATATGAAGCACAAGGTCAGAAACATCCATTTCGTCGGTATCGGCGGTTCGGGCATGAGCGGCATTGCCGAGGTGCTGGTTAACCAGGGCTACGCCGTGAGCGGCTCGGATCTCGGTGACAACGCTGCGACGCGCCGCCTGCAGAAGATGGGCGCGCGCGTGATGCGCGGCCACGATGCGGCGCAGGTTGCCGGTGCAGACGTGCTCGTCGTGTCGACTGCCGTGAAACCCGACAACCCCGAAGTTGTCGCCGCACGCGAGCGCCATATCCCGATCGTGCCGCGCGCGCAGATGCTGGCCGAGTTGATGCGCTTCAAGCAGGGCATCGCGATCGCCGGCACGCACGGCAAGACCACGACGACCTCGCTGGTGGCCAGCATCCTCGCCGAAGGCGGCATCGACCCGACCTTCGTGATCGGTGGCCGGCTCAATGCCGCGGGTGCCAATGCGCGCCTGGGCAAGGGCGAGTACCTGGTGGCCGAGGCCGACGAGTCCGACGCGTCCTTCCTGCTGTTGAGCCCGACGATCTCGGTCGTCACCAACATCGACGCCGACCACATGGACACCTACGGCCACGACTTCGGGCGGGTCAAGCAGGCCTTCGTCGATTTCCTGCAGCGCCTGCCCTTCTACGGCGTGGCGGTACTGTGCGAGGACGATGCCAACGTGCGCGAAATCGCGCCGCAGGTCTCCAGGCAGATCGTGCGCTACGGCCTGTCGCCGACCGCCAGCATCCGTGCTGAGAACGTGCGCGCCGACGGTGGCCGCATGCTGTTCGACTGCGTGCGGGTCAATGGCACGACGACGCGCCTGCCGATCGAACTCAACCTGCCGGGCCTGCACAACGTGCTGAACGCGCTCGCCGCCATCGCGGTGGCGACCGAGGTGCAGGTGTCCGACGAGGCCATCATCAATGCGCTGGCGAATTTTCGTGGCGTGGGCCGGCGCTTCCAGCGCTATGGTGAAGTGCATCTGATTGACCAGGATGGCGACGAGGCGGGCAGCTTCACGCTGGTCGACGACTACGGCCACCATCCGGTTGAGATGGCGGCGACGATCGCGGCCGCGCGCGGCGCCTTCCCCGGACGGCGTCTGGTGCTGGCATTCCAGCCGCACCGCTACACGCGCACGCGGGACTGCTTCGAGGACTTCGTCAAGGTGCTGTCGTCCGTCGATGCGCTGCTGCTGGCCGAAGTTTATGCGGCGGGCGAAACGCCGGTCGTTGCTGCCGACGGGCGCTCGCTGGCGCGCGCCATCCGCGTTGCCGGCAATGTCGAGCCGGTGTTCGTCGAGGATATCGCCGACATGCCTAAGATGATTCTGTCTGCCGCGCGCGATGGCGACGTGGTGATCACCATGGGAGCGGGCAGCATCGGCGCCGTGCCGGGCAAGCTCGCACCGATCGAGGAAATGTTGTGAAAGCGCGGTTTGGCAAGGTTGCAGTCCTGTTCGGCGGTTCCTCCGCCGAGCGCGAGGTGTCGTTGATGTCCGGCCAGGCGGTGCTCGCTGCGCTGCAGGGCGCCGGCGTGGATGCGCATGCTTTCGACCCGGCCGAACGGGATCTGCACATCCTCAAGGAAGAGGGCTTCGATCGTGCCTTCATCGCGCTGCATGGTCGCGGCGGCGAGGACGGTACGGTGCAGGGCGCGCTGGAACTGATGGGCATTCCCTACACCGGCAGCGGCGTGATGGCCTCGGCCCTGTCGATGGACAAGTGGCGGACGAAGATGGTGTGGCTGGCCAGCGGGCTGCCCACGCCGCGTTACGCCATCCTCGAGGCCGACTCCGACTGGGATGCGGTGGTCGCCGAGCTGGGGCTGCCGATCTTCGTCAAGCCCGTGCATGAAGGCTCGAGCATGGGGGCGACCAAGGTCACCGAGGCCGGCCAGCTGCGTGCCGCCTGGGAACTCGCCGCCCGCTACGACAGCCTGGTCATCGCCGAGGAATTCGTCGCCGGCGAGGAGCTGACCGCACCCTTCCTCGAAGACCAGGCGCTGCCCCTGGTGCGCATCGTGGCGCCCGACGGCAACTACGATTACCAGCACAAGTACTTTACCGACGACACCCGCTACGACTGCCCCTGCGGCCTGCCTGCCGCGCTCGAGGCCGAACTCCAGGCGCTGATCATGAAGTCGGCTCGCGTGCTGGGCTGCCGGGGCTGGGGGCGTGCGGACCTGATCCTCACCGCGGACGGCCGCCCCTATCTGCTCGAGATGAACACCTCGCCCGGCATGACCAGCCATTCGCTGGTGCCGATGTCGGCGCGTGTGGCCGGTCTCGAGTTCGAGGCCCTGTGCCTGAAGATCCTCGAAGGAGCCCGCCTTGGCTGAGGTGAGCGTGCGCCCCGCCGCAATCCGTTCCGGTCGTCCGGAACGGGTGGCTGCGCGCGCGCCGCGTGCGGAGACGGGGCTGTGGCACCGGCCCGCGCTGCTGAACCTGATCTCGGATCTGCTCACGCTGCTCGCCGCCATCGGTCTGGGCTGGGCGCTGGTGATCTGGTTCGTGTCGCGCCCGCTGTTCCCGTTGCGCGAGATCGTGGTGCTGACGCCGCCCGCCAAGGTCACTGAAGAACAGCTCGAGTACGCGGCCCGCACGGCCATCGACGGCACGTTCTTCACCGTCGATCTGGAGTCGGTGAAGGCGACCTTCGAGAAGCTGCCCTGGGTGCGCAAGGCGGAGGTCCGCCGGCGCTGGCCCGACGCCATCGAGCTGCGTCTGGAAGAGCACCAGGCGGTGGCCTACTGGACGGTTTCGGAAAGCGGCGATGCACGGCTGGTGAATGCGCAGGGCGAGGTCTTCGTCGCCGCCAGCGACGCCGACATGCCGCAGTTCGACGGCCCGCAGGGCAGCGCAGGCTGGCTGCTGGCGCGTCATGCCGAATTTTCCGACCTGCTGCGGCCGCTCGGCGTGCGTCTGGTCGGACTGGCCCTGTCCGCGCGGCAGGCATGGCAGCTCAAACTCGACAACGGCCTGGTGATCATGCTTGGCCGTGAGCAGGACAGGTCCGCGCTCGCCGACAGGCTCAAGCGTTTCATCGCGGCCTGGCCGCGCGTGCGGGAACAGATCGACATCGACATCAAGGTCGCAGACCTGCGCTACCCGAGCGGTTTTGCGCTGACACCGGCCGACGGCACGGTGCTGCTGCACGCCGCCTCGCAAGGCGCCAGGAAGGGCAAGCAATGAGCAAGGAATACAAGGATCTGATCGTCGGCCTCGACATCGGCACGGCCAAGGTGACCTGCATGGTCGCCGAGGTGCGCCCGGACGGCCGGCTCAACGTCGTCGGCCTCGGCACGCAGCCGACCAACGGCCTCAAGCGCGGCGTGGTGGTGAACATCGAAGCCACGGTGGACGCGATCTCGCGTGTCGTGCAGGAAGTCGAGCTGATGGCCGACTGCAAGATCCACGACGTCTACACCGGCATCGCCGGCAGCCACATCAAGAGCTTCAACTCCAGCGGCACGGTCGCGA
Organism: Thauera humireducens; assembly: GCF_001051995.2. NCBI lineage: Bacteria > Pseudomonadati > Pseudomonadota > Betaproteobacteria > Rhodocyclales > Zoogloeaceae > Thauera > Thauera humireducens. Next base: position 3,994,923 of record NZ_CP014646.1, read on the forward strand.
TCAAGGAGAAGGAGGTCACGCCGATGGATGTCGAGCGCGTGATCGAGGTCGCGCGCGCGATGCCGATCCCCGCCGAGCAGCAGATCCTGCACATCCTGACCCAGGAATTCATCATCGATGGGCAGGGTGGCGTGCGTGAGCCGATCGGGATGAGCGGCGTGCGCCTCGAGGTCAAGGTGCACATCGTCACCGGCGCCGTGTCCGCCGCGCAGAACGTCATCAAGTGCGTGCGCCGCTGCGGGCTCGAGGTCATGGACCTGAGCCTGCAGCCGCTGGCGTCCAGCCATGCGGTGCTCACCGAAGACGAGAAGGAACTGGGGGTGTGCATGGTGGATATCGGCGGCGGCACGACCGACATCGCGGTGTTCACCCAGGGCGCGATCCGTCACACCGCCGTCATCCCGGTGGCCGGCGACCAGATCACCAACGACATCGCGATGGCGCTGCGCACGCCGACGACCGAGGCCGAGGAAATCAAGATCCGTCACGGCGTCGCCATGCATCAGATGGCCGACCCCGAAGAAATGATCGAAGTGCCCGGCGTGGGCGATCGCCCGCCGCGCAAGCTGTCGCGCCAGGCACTGGCCGACGTGATCGAGCCGCGCGTGTCCGAGCTGTTCGAACTAGTGCAGGCCGAGCTGCGTCGTTCCGGTTACGAGGAGCTGCTGTCGTCGGGCATCGTGCTCACCGGCGGTTCGTCGGTGATGCGCGGCATGGCCGAGCTGGGCGAGGACGTGTTCCACATGCCCGTGCGCGTGGGCGGCCCGCTGTACGACGGGGGGCTCGCCGATGTCGTGTGCCAGCCGCGCTACGCCACCTCGATGGGGCTCGTGATGGAAGGTGCAGCGCAACGCCGGCGCGGTCAGCAGGCGCGGGATACGCGCACCGTGAAGCAGTTCTTCGGACGCATGAAGTCGTGGTTCGAACGGAATTTCTGACCGGGCGCCAGACGTCCAGTCATTTTGTATAAAAGCCGATTTCCCGGCCTGTATTTAGTATTAAAATTCGCGGCTGTTACTAGATGCGGGCTGGGCGGCATTCGTTGTTGAGCAGGGCCGTTAATTCAGGAGGCGAGGCAAATGTTTGAAATCGTTGAGAAAGAGCCGTCCGGTACGATCATCAAGGTGATCGGTGTCGGGGGTGCCGGCGGCAACGCCGTCGACCACATGATCCGCGAAGGGGTGAAAGGCGTTCATTTCATCTCCGCCAACACCGATGCGCAGGCGCTGAACCGCTGCCTGGCGTCGCACAAGGTGCAGCTGGGCGGCACCGGACTGGGTGCGGGCTCCAAGCCCGAAGCCGGTCGCGCCGCGGCCCAGGAGTCGCGCGATGAGATCGCTGCGGCGCTGGAAGGCGCGCACATGGTGTTCATCACGGGCGGCATGGGTGGCGGTACCGGCACGGGGGCTGCACCGGTCGTGGCCGAGATCGCCAAGGAGATGGGCATCCTGACCGTCGCCGTGGTGACCAAGCCCTTCGACTTCGAGAACCGCATCCGCGTCGCCGAGAGCGGTGTCGAAGAGCTCACGCGTCACGTCGATTCGCTGATCGTCGTGCTCAACGACAAGCTGCTCGACGTCTATGGCGACGACGCCGGCTTCGAGGAATGCTTCCGTTCCGCCGATAACGTGCTGCGTTCGGCCGTCGGCGGCATCGCCGAGATCATCAATGTGCCCGGCCTGGTCAACGTCGACTTCCAGGACGTGCGCACCGCGATGGCCGAGATGGGCCGCGCGATGATGGGTTCGGCCGAAGCCGCCGGCATGGACCGCGCCCGCATCGCGGCCGAGCAGGCTGCCGTCTCGCCGCTGCTCGAAGGGACCGAACTGTCGGGTGCGCGCTGCGTGCTGATCAACATCACCGCCAGCAAGTCGCTGAAGATGTCCGAAGTGCGCGATGCCGTGAAGACCGTGCAGGCCTTTGCCGCGCCGGAAGCCTTCGTCAAGTACGGCACCGTGTTCGACGAAAGCATGGAAGACCGCATCCGCATCACGGTGGTCGCCACCGGCCTGGGTGCGCCGCGCGCAGCCCGCCAGCCGGTCATGCAGGTGGTCCAGGGTACCGGTACCTATGGTCCGGCCATGAGCGGTGGCGGTGCCGTCGACATGACCAACCTCGACGTGCCGGCCGTGATGCGCAGTGGCCGTCGCACCACGGTCGAAGCGATGAGCACCAGCGGCGTCGGCACCTACGACATCCCCGCCTTCCTCCGCCGCCAGGCCGACTGACCGGAAAACGGTTGCGCGCACTTTGCGCGTGACCGCCTGTCCAACGGGCACCCTTTGCGAACCGCCGCCTCCGGTTCGTGACGGGTGCCCGCGTCGTTTTCGTGTGCTGCATTGCAATATCCGCTTGCGCAACAGTCTGGGTGAATGAGGCACATAGCCTGTCCCGCCAGGAGGTGCGTGATAAAATTGCGATGTTTAAAGGAAATTTAACGATGATCAGGCAGCGCACCCTCAAATCCATCGTCAAGGCCACCGGCGTCGGTCTGCACGGCGGGCGCAAGGTGACGCTCGTCCTGCGTCCGGCGGCGCCGGATACCGGCATCGTCTTCCATCGCGTCGACCTCGATCCGCCGCTCAGCCTGCCGGCCGACCCCTATGCCGTGTGCGACACGCGCATGTGCTCCGGGCTGGAAAAGGGGGGTGAGAAGGTCGGCACGGTCGAGCACCTGATGTCGGCGCTGGCCGGCCTGGGCATCGACAACCTGCACGTCGACGTGGATGCGCCGGAGATTCCCATCCTCGACGGCAGTTCCGCGCCTTTCGTGTTCCTGCTGCAGTCGGCGGGGATCGAGGAGCAATCGGCGCCGAAGAAATTCCTGCGGGTGAAGAAGGTGGTCGAATACGTCGAAGGCGACAAGTGGGTGCGTCTGGAACCGTACGATGGTTTCCGGCTCAGCTTCTCGATCGTCTTCAACCATCCGGCCATCGACAACACGTCGACGCGTGTGACGGTCGATTTCGCCGAGCATTCATACGTCCGCGACGTGGCGCGTGCGCGCACCTTTGGTTTCATGCAGGACGTCGAGTTCATGCGGGCCAACGGCCTCGCGCTCGGCGGCAGCCTCGAGAACGCGATCGTGATGGACGAATACCGCGTGCTCAACGCCGAGGGCCTGCGCTACGCCGATGAGTTCGTGAAGCACAAGGTGCTCGACGCCATCGGCGATCTCTACCTCTGTGGCCACCCGCTGCTGGCTTCGTATTCGGCACACAAGGCCGGCCATGCGCTGAACAACCAGATCCTGCGCGTCCTGCTCGAGGATCGCGAGGCCTGGGAGATCGTCACCTTCGAGCAGCCCAAGGCGACGCCGGCCGCCGTGGCACACCAGTTCGATGCCGCGGCGCTCGCCACGGCCTGAACTCGCGCGCTGACGCCCGGATCGCCCGCCCCATGCTGATCATGCGCCTCTTGCTGCTGCTCGCCGTGCTTGGCGTGGGCGGCTCGGTCATCCTGTGGCTGCTGACCGGCAATCCGCGCTTCAAGGCCTGGGCGTGGAAGATCTTTCGCGTTGCGGTGGTGTTGCTGTTCGCCTTTTTCGCGCTGTTCGCGATCGAGCGCGCGCTGGTGCCGCTGGCCTGATGCACGGAGCGCCCGGGCGCGACGCTTTTTGCGCCGGAGCGCGCGCTATTCGCGCCCTCGTCTCACAAGCCTTTCCAGCGACTCGCGCAGTGGCGAGTCCGTCGGCAGCGACGCCGCGAAGTCGGCCAGCCCGGCCTTGGCGTCGGCCGAGATGTGGCGTTGCGGCGGCGGGCGGCGCCATTCCACCTGCTCCGGCGTGCCGACCTTCACCCTGATGTTGCCGAACGCATGGCCGGCTTGCGCGAACTGCGTCAGCAGGCTTGGCAGCATCTGCTTCAGGCGTACGGCGGTCGCGCCGTTGCGTGCCGTGATGACCAGGTCGCCATCCTTGAGGTTCGCCACCTGGCATTGCTCGGCCATGTAGGGGGGCAGTGCCGCTTCGAGTGCCCCCTGCAGTCGCCTCAGGCGGGCGGCGTGTTCTTGAAGGCGGGCGAGGGCGTCGCCGCTGCCGAGGAAGCGATGGAGGAGCTGGCTCATGATGCATGGAATCCCGTGAATGGGCGGGGCGCCGCGGTCAACTGGAGACACGTGTCACGGGCCGCCCGGATCGGCATGATAAACTCGCGCCTTTGCCGAATCGACGTCGACCTCAAACATGATCTCCGGCCTGCTCAAGAAAATCTTCGGTAGTCGCAACGACCGCCTCGTTCGTCAGTACCTTCAGACCGTGCGCAAGATCAACGCGCTCGAGCCGGAAATCTCCGCGCTGTCCGACGACGCCCTGCGCGGCAAGACTGCCGAATTCAGGCAGCGCGTGGCCAATGGCGAGGCGCTCGACGCCCTGCTGCCCGAGGCCTTTGCCGTGGTCCGCGAGGCCGGCAAGCGGGTGCATGGCATGCGCCACTTCGACGTCCAGCTCGTGGGTGGCATGGTGCTGCACAACGGCAAGATCGCCGAGATGCGTACGGGCGAGGGCAAGACCCTGGTCGCCACGCTGCCTGCCTACCTCAATGCGCTGTCGGGCAAGGGCGTGCACGTCATCACGGTCAACGACTACCTTGCCAGCCGCGACGCCGAGTGGATGGGCCGGATCTATGGATTCCTCGGCCTCACCACCGGCTGCAACCTCTCGCGCATGGCGCACGCCGAGAAGCAGGCGGCCTACGCGGCCGACATCACCTACGGCACCAACAACGAGTTCGGCTTCGACTACCTGCGCGACAACATGGTCTACGCGGCCAGCGAGCGCGTGCAGCGCGCCCTGAACTTCGCGATCGTCGACGAGGTGGACTCCATCCTGATCGACGAGGCGCGTACGCCGCTGATCATCTCCGGCCAGGCCGAGGACCACACCGAGCTCTACCTGAAGATGAACCAGGTCGCGCCGATGCTGAAGAAGCAGGAAGGCGAGGGCGACAACGTGACCGAGCCGGGCGACTACACGGTCGACCTGAAGTCGCACCAGGTGTTGCTGACCGAGGATGGGCACGAGAATGCCGAGCAGGTCCTGATGCGTCTCGGCCTGCTGGCCGAAGGCACCAGCCTGTACGACCCGGGCAACATCCTGCTCGTGCATCACCTCTACGCGGCCCTGCGGGCGCATGCCCTGTACCACAAGGACCAGCACTACGTGGTGCAGAACGGCGAGGTGGTCATCGTCGACGAATTCACCGGTCGCCTGATGGCAGGCCGGCGCTGGTCGGACGGCCTGCACCAGGCGGTCGAAGCCAAGGAAGGCGTGCGCATCCAGGCCGAGAACCAGACGCTGGCCTCGATTACCTTCCAGAACTACTTCCGCATGTACGGCAAGCTCGCTGGCATGACCGGTACGGCCGACACCGAGGCCTTCGAGTTCCACTCGATCTACGGCCTGGAAACGGTGGTGATCCCGACCAACAAACCGACGCAGCGCAAGGACGGGAACGACAAGGTCTATCGCACCGCGAAGGAGAAGTGGGACGCGGTGATCGAGGATATCCGTGACTGCGTCGAGCGTGGACAGCCGGTGCTGGTGGGCACGACCTCGATCGAGACCAACGAATTCCTCTCCGGCCTGCTGACGAAGGCCAAGGTCGCACATCAGTTGCTCAATGCGAAGCAGCACGACAGCGAAGCGCAGATCGTCGCCCAGGCCGGACGCCCGGGCGTGGTGACCATCGCCACCAACATGGCCGGTCGCGGTACCGACATCGTGCTCGGCGGCAACATCGAGAAGCCGGTGTCGCTGGTGCGCGAGGACGAGTCCCTGTCGCCGGAGGACCGGGAAGCGAAGATCTCGACGATGCGCGCCGAGTGGGCCAAGGTGCATGAGCAGGTGATCGCCGCCGGCGGCCTGCACATCATCGGCACCGAGCGTCACGAGTCGCGCCGCATCGACAACCAGCTGCGTGGCCGTTCCGGCCGCCAGGGCGATCCGGGTTCGAGCCGCTTCTACCTGTCGCTGGAAGATCCGCTGATGAAGATCTTCGCCGGCGAGCGCCTCAACGCGATCATGGTCCGCCTCAAGATGCCCGAGGGCGAGGCGATCGAGCATGCGATGGTCACCCGTTCGCTCGAGTCCGCACAGCGCAAGGTCGAGCAGCGCAACTTCGACATCCGCAAGCAGTTGCTGGAGTACGACGACGTCGCCAACGACCAGCGCAAGGTCATCTACCAGCAGCGTAACGAACTGCTCGAAACCGAGGATATCTCCGAGACCATCCGCGCGATGCGCCAGGGCGTGCTGCACGACCTGTTCCGTCGCTACGTGCCGCTCGACAGCGTCGAAGAGCAGTGGGAGATTGCCGGCCTTGAGCTTGCGTTGGCGTCCGAACTGGCACTGAAGCTGCCGGTGGGCGAATGGATCAAGGCCGAGCCGAACCTGGACGACGACACCATCCTGCAGCGCATCGTCGATGCCGGCGAGGAGGCTTATGCCGCCAAGACGGCGATGGTCGATCAGTCGGCCTGGCACCAGTTCGAGCGCAACGTCATGTTGCAGAGCCTGGACACGCACTGGCGCGAGCACCTCGCCGCGCTGGATCACCTGCGCCAGGGCATCCATCTGCGCGGTTACGCGCAGAAGAACCCGAAGCAGGAATACAAGCGCGAGTCCTTCGAGCTGTTCGAAACGCTGCTGGATACCGTGCGGGCTGATGTCACCAAGATCCTGATGACCGTGCAGGTGCGCACCGAGGCCCAGCTCGAGGAGGCGGAGGTGCAACCCGCGCTCGAGAACGTCCAGTACCACCACGCCGACCAGGACGAAGCGCTCGCCGCGGCGAACCCCGAGCAGGCCGCGCAGCAGCCCGCGCAGGCCGGGCCACGCGTCGGCCGCAACGACCCGTGCCCTTGCGGCTCGGGCAAGAAGTACAAGCATTGTCATGGCAAGCTGAACTGATTCGCATGACGCGGCTGCAAGCGCCTGCCGATGGATCGGGCTTGCAGTCGAATCAAGACAGAAGGGGAGTGCTCCGGCGGGGTACTCCCCTTCTTCGTTGACTCGATTGAATTCGGGGTCGACGAGTCGGGCATCGCTGTCTAGTATGTAATCGGTCGTACCGCGCAGAGGGCATGTGAATCGGCGTGATGCGACCGACCAAACAAGGTGTTGCGACGATATACGGGCCATCGAGAAGCCCGAGTCGGGGGGATTCGTCATGAACGACGTTTTCAAGAAGCACCTGCCAGTGCGCTGACGCCGCGATGGATACGAGCTATTTGGAGCGGCTGAAGGGGCCACGACGGGGAGTGGTGCTCGATGGCGGAGGCCGGATCTTTTCCGCACTCGAGGCGCTGGGGCTTGAGCGTTGGGATTTTCAGGTGGTGTCGACGATCGACGCCGCGCGCCGGGCGCTTCGCCAGGATCCGGGTGCGATCGGCCTGGTCGCCTTCGATGGAGTCCATGCGTGGCCCCAGGCCGAACTGGTGATGCTGCTCGCGCGCAGCGAAGTCGAATGGGTTGCGCTGCTGGAGGAGGGACTGCTGCGCAGCGAGCGTGTGAGTCCCGAGTTGCTGCGCAATTTCAACGATTTCCATTCCTTGCCACTCGATCGCGAGCGCATCGCGATGACGCTGGGGCATGTTCATGGCAAGGCCGCGCTGCTGCCCCGGGCCGATAGCTCAGCCTTGGCAGGGGGCGGTTTTGGCATGACCGGCCGCAGCGAATGCATGCGGCTCATCTACCGGCAGATCGAGAAGGTGCTCGGCGTCGATGCGCCGGTGCTGATCGGCGGCGAATCGGGCACCGGCAAGGAACTGGTGGCGAGGGCCATCCATCAGCATTCCGCGCGGGCGAGCGGGCCCTTTGTGGCGATGAACTGCGGGGCGATCGCGCCCAGCCTGATCCAGTCCGAGCTCTTCGGTTACGAGCGCGGTGCCTTCACTGGCGCGGCCCAGCGCAAGATCGGCAACATCGAGGCGGCGAATGATGGCGTCCTCTTTCTCGACGAGATCGGCGACCTTCCCCTCGAGATGCAGGCCAACCTGCTTCGTTTCCTGCAGGACAAGACGATCACCCGGGTAGGCTCCACCGAGCGCGTGAAGGTCAATGTGCGCGTGATTGCCGCCACCCACGTCGATCTGCAGCGCGCGGTTGCCGATGGTCGCTTCCGGCAGGACCTCTATTACAGGCTCAACGTGCTGGGCCTGACGCTGCCGGCGCTGCGGGAGCGGCGCGAGGACATTCCGCTGCTGGCCCAGACCATCTTCGACGAGCAGCGAGTGCACGCCAGCCCGCAGGTGAGAGGGTTCAGCAGCGCTGCGCTGCGCGCGATGATGGACTACGACTGGCCGGGGAATGTGCGCGAACTCATCAACCGCGTGCAGCGCGCGATGATCATGAGCGAGAACCGCCTCCTCAGCGTTGCTGACCTGGGCCTGCCGCCCGTCGTGGATCCGGTCACGCCCACGCTCGAGGAAATCCGCACGAACGTTGAGCGCGAGGTCATCGAGACCAGCCTCAAGAAGCACGGCAACAACGTTTCCGAAACGGCCCGCCGCCTTGGCGTGTCGCGCGTCACCCTGTACCGAATGATCGACCGCCTGAAGATCGTCCTGTAGCCCGTTCGTGGCGCGGGGCGCGTGCAATCCTCCGTGGGAGTCTTCGAGATGAGAAAGTGCTGCGCCGAGCCAACGTTGTTGCGCCCGCTGTTGGGCATCCTGATCGCAAGCCTGAGCAGCGGAGCGTACGCCGCTGATGAACCCGTCGCGGCAGACGACATTTCTGCACGCTTCGAGGCGCAGATAAGACAGATCGAGGCACTCAAGCGCGAGCTGGCGCGCCAGGAGGCGGCGCTGTTCGACCTCAAGCATGAGGTCGACCTCGAGCGTCGCGGGCGCGGCGTGGCCCCGACCGCGGGTTCGGAGCGACCGGTGCAGGTGGCACAGGCACAACCCGCGCAGGCTCAACCAGCGCAGCCGGTCGGCCAGGCGCCTGAGGCACCCGACCGGCCGCCTGCGGTGGCGCCGATCTTCGAGCAGCCCGGGGTGTTGACTCCGCCCGGCAAGTGGATCTTCGAGCCCTCGCTGCAGTATTCCTATTCCTCGAGCGACCGCATCGCCCTGGTCGGCTACACGGTGATTCCCGCAATCCTGATCGGCCTCATCGACGTGCGTAACGTCAAGTCGAACTCGCTCACCGGGACGCTGGCGCTGAGAACCGGGCTGACGAATCGCTTCGAACTCGAGGCTCGCGTGCCCTACGTCTATCGATTCGACAACACCCGCGGACGGGAGATTTTTACCGGCAGTGCGGGCGACGACATCTTCACCGACGTCGACGGCAGCGGTATCGGCGACGTTGAGCTGATCGGACGCTATCAGCTCAATGACGGCGGGGGAGACTCTCCCTATTACATCGCCTCGTTGCGCTTCAAGACCCGCACGGGCACGGACCCCTTCGAGGTGCGCTCGAGTTTCCTGGCTGATGGCGCCCGCATTGCGGCGGTCCAGGAGGAGTTGCCGACAGGTTCGGGCTTCTATTCGGTGACGCCCGGGCTGACCGTGCTGATTCCCTCGGATCCGGCGGTGTTCTTCGGCGGCATCAGCTACCAGTACAGCTTCAAGCGTAGCGGCGTGAAGCCCAACGTGGTGCCGGCCGAGGCTGCGGCGGTTTATGACGAGATTCAACCCGGCGGTGTCTTCGGCTTTAACTTCGGCATGGGCCTCGCGCTGAACGAGCGCTCCTCCTTCAGCATCGGTTACGACCATCTCTCGGTTGGTCCGACCAAAGCTCGGCTGGACAGCGGTGAGCGGGTTCCGGGCGTGCGCGTGCAGCTTGGCACGCTGCTTCTGGGGTATTCGTACAAGATCGACAACACGCGGACGCTGAACCTGTCGCTGGGTGTCGGCGTCACGCGTGATACACCGGACGTGCAACTGACCTTGCGCATGCCCTTCACGCTCTGATGGCTGGAGCGCCCCTCGGGGCGCTTTTTTGCCTCAGCGCATCAGCGAGGCGCGGTTGAGCGCCTCCTGCATCGACTGCTGCAGGCGCATGCCGCGCATCATCTCGGCGCTGTTGATGGTGGCATTGATTGTCGTCACGGTCTGGATGCTCTGGTTGTCCAGCGAATTCTGCACGATGGTGGCGAGCGAGGTCGCGGGCAGCGAAACATTAAGGCCGTTGTTGATCCCGTTCTGGATCACCGCGACCGTCGAGCCCGCCGCCATGGCCTTGGCGGTGATATTGCCAAGGTCCTCGACGCGCAGATGGGTCGTGCTCTGCAGCACGCCATTGATCAGCACGGCACGTTCGATGCCGAAGCTCATGCGCAGGCCGCTGGGAGCGACGAAGCCGCCCCGCAGCGTATCGAGCTTTGCTGACGGCAGCGCCGCCGAAGCAAGCAGATCAGCGCCGGCGTGATCAGTCTTGTCGGCGGAGGTTGCGTCGGTGCCGGCGGCGCGAAGGCGCGCCTTCGTCTGTGTCAGTGCGACCGACTCCCCGGCCAGCGTCGTCGAGAGCGCGGTCAGTTTCTGGCGAATCTCCTCAACCTTGACGATGATGGCCGTGACGTCCGGGACGGAGGCTTCCGCGGACGGGAGCGGCGCGTCGTCCGCGCTCCGGTCGGCTTGTTGCTCCGGTCCCGCCAGCCCTTCGCGTGAGAGGATCGCGGCCAGTGGCTGGATGCGCGCGTCGACGACCTCGGCTGCGTGCTCGGCCCGCTCAGGCGCGCGGGCCGGCTGCTGAACGGCCGGGCTGCGGAAAACATCCAGGTCTCCCGACCAGGGGTGCTCGATCAGACGTGCCGCGCGGACTTCAGCGAGTCCGGAGCCCGTCAGGGAAAGGCCCACGATCAAGGCGATGGCGGCAATGCGCGGGTGCGGTGCGGCATGCATGGTCGGCCTCCGGTCGCTTTAAAAGTCCACCAGGCTGTGCCGCGTCAGCGCATGAATCACGGTGCCGTCGCGCTGGGCCTGAAGCGGCGCATTGGGCCTGATCCGCCAGTCCTCGACGCGGTTGAACCGTGCCAGCTCAATGCGGTTCGCGACCAAGAGCAGGATGTTGTTCATCCAGTAGCGTTCGAAGTCCGCCCGTGGCATGACACGCGTGCCCATTGCGGGGTCGCCGAGCAGCACATCGCGATCGCGCACGCCCTTGATCACAACGAAGTGCGCATAGCCGTTCTCCTGGATCAGCACGATGGCCGGAACACCCGCTTGCGCGAGTTGGTCCAGCGTGCCTTCGATGCCGCGCGCGTCGAAGCCGTGACTGTCGAGGTAATGCTTCATGTCGAGCATCGAGAAGCCTTCCGCCCGGATCTTCTCCTGATTCCCGCGCTCGAACATGGCCTGAAACACGCTCGCCTCGTCCACCGGAAGGCCGTAGTGGTGAGTCAGCAAGGTTGCAAGCGCGGCGGAGCCGCAGCTGAAGTCGTACTGCTGGCGCAGGGTCGCCAGGAAGCGAGCGTCCTTCATGCTCACCACCGGCATTGCCACGTTGCCACCGAGCGGCGTAACCATGCTTGGCCGCTCCGCCAGCACGGAGCCTGCGGTCAGCCAGAAAAGGGTCGCCATGGCGAGAACCTGGCGACAGTGCATGCCGAGCGGGATCATCATCCTCTCCGCTAGCGGACCTCGACGTTGAGGATGACGGCATTCTGGATCAGCACGCCGTTTCCTGAATTCTGGATCAGCATCGGCATACCGGACGTGTTGGCCAGCGCGCCGTCCGATACCACATTGTGTCCAGTGACCAGATCGTAAGCCTGAACTTCGCTGACCGAGCCGACTGCACGTATCTCGCTCAGGTGGGTGTCAGCGCCACCGCGTTGTGTCTCAAGGACGTCGCTGCCTATCGCCTGCTGGGCAAAAAGGTGCCCGGCAGCGGCATTCGGAGGCGGCGTGTCTTCGGCATGAGCAGTGCCCGGCGAGGAACAGGTGAAGGCGAGCGCCACGCCCAGTGCGATCAGTGGCAAAGCGGATCTCATGATGGTTCTCCTTGCCAATCGTGCGCGTAAGAGCCGGACGGCAGGGCCGTCCGGCTCCCATGCCTGCCTTAACGGTTGAGACTCAGGTTGGCCTGCACGTTGGCGCTTTGCTGCACGAGTGCGCCGATCCCGCTGTTCTGCGCGCTGATGATGATGCCGGCGCCGTTGGTGAAGGCGGTGTTGATGTTGTTCGACATGTCGAACGTACCCGCCGTCACGCTCACGCCACCGCCACCGCCGCCGCTGCCACCGGTGCCGCCGTTGCCGTTGCCGCCGGTGCCGCTGCCGCCTGCCAGCGTGCCGCCACTGCCGCCGGCGCCACCGGTGCCGCCGTTGCCCGCACCGCCCGCACCACCGGCTCCGCCGGCTGCGTCACCACCGCCGGCCGCACCACTCGAGGCCGTGCTGGTGCCACCGCCGCCGGTCGCATTGCCGCCGTTCGCGGTACCGCTGGTAGCCGTGCCGCCGTTGCCGCCTGCGGCCGCGCCGCCTGTGGCCGCGCCGCTCATTGCGACGCCACCGTCGCCGCCGTTACCGCCCGTGTTGCTCGCCGTACCGCCAGCGCCACCGGTACTGGTGGCGTCCCCGGTGGCTGCGCTTGCCATGCCGGACGAGCCAGAGCCGCCTGACGCGGAGTTCGTGCCGCCATTGGCCGTACTGGCGGCCCCGTTGGCCGTGGCGCTGCCATTGGCGTTGCCGCCAGTGCCACTACCTCCGGCGCCCGCTGCGCTCGCGGTCTGGGTGTTGCTGCCGCCGTTGGCGGTGGCGTCACCGGTGGTGCCGCCGGTGGAGTTCGCGGTGCCTGCCGTACCGCCCGCACCGCCGGTTGCCGAAGCCATGTTCGAGGCATCGGCCTGACTGCCACCGGTTTCGCTGGTGGCCGAGGCCTCGGCGCCAAATGCGCTACCCCAGGCTCCGCCACCGCCCGCGCCGCCACCATCGGCACCGCTGCCACCTGCCGAACTGCCGGCAATTGCCGAGCCGACCTTGCTCATGTTGCCCGCGCCGCCGGATCCACCTGCACCCCAACCGCTACCAGCGACGGCGCCGCCGGCTGCAGAACCGTCGCCACCGACCGACGTGGTGCTGCCTGTTCCGCCCATGGCCTTGCCGCCGTAGGAGTTGCCGGAGTCGGCCGATGCGCCGACCTTGGCGTCGGCGTCCCCGCCGCCCTTGGCCATGGCATTGCGTGCATTGCCGCCTTCGCCACCAGCGCCACCGCTTGCACGGCCGGTGTCGGCATCGCCGCCGCTCGCCTTTCCGCCGCTGCCAGCGGCCACGAAGCCGGTATTGGCATCGCCGCCGCTAGCCTTGCCACCATCGGCATGGGCGCCGGCGTAACCGCTGTCGGCATCACCGCCCGCCGCCTTTCCGCCACGTGCGCCGTCGCCGCCGTTGCCGCCCCAGGCCATGCCGCCATCTGCACCGTTGCCGCCATAGGCGTCACCGCCGCGGGCCTTGCCGCCGTCGCCGCCATAGGCCTTGCCGCCGTCGCCGCCGTTGGCGCTGCCGAAGTTAACCGCCGAGTTTCCCAGCCCATGGACACCGATCCGCGACACCGAGCCGTCCAGCTTGGACATGGCTACCGCGGTGCTGGTATTGAATGCGTTGTCGATGCTCGAACTCGCCGACGCGCCGTTGTTGGCTGCCGTGCCATGATCGAGAGCCCAGGCGAGGCCTTCGTTGTTGCGGTTGCTGCCCTGGCTGTTGTCATTACTCTCGGTGCTCGACGTACTGTTGTCCGTCTTCGCGTATGCACGGGAGTACTCGTTGGCCATTGCGCCCGTGCCACTCTGTGCCGATGATGCGCTCGCGTTCTGCGTGACCGGCCCTGCGATGGCTGCGGCGGACACCTCGGTCTCGGTAGAGGTCCCGGTGGTCGTGATGGTATTGGTCGGGTTCGCGGTCGCTTGCGATGCGAAGCCGAAGGCGAGGGCAATGGCACTCGCGATGTATTTCATTTTCATGGTGATCTCCGTTCGACGCCCGGAGGAGGGCGCGGCCGTTCAGGCCGCGCCTCCCGGGTCGGTTCAGCGATTGAGACTCAGGTTGGCCTGCACGTTTGCGCTTTGCTGGACGAGGGCACCAATCCCGCTGTTCTGGGCGTTGATGATGATGCCGGCACCATTGGTGAAGGAATTGGCAATGGTGTTGCCCATGTTGAACGTGCCCGCATCGACGCTGACTGTTCCGCCTTGGCCGCCTGCACCACCGGAACCACCCTGGCCGCTGCCGCCGCTCGCGGCGCCTGCGGTAAGCGTGCCGCCGGAGCCGCCCGCGCCGCCCGTGCCACCCTGGCCCGCGCCGCCGGCGCCACCTGCACCGCCGGTGGCCACACCGCCAGTCGCATCGCCGCTGCTGGCCGTGCTTGTGCCGTCGCCGCCGGCGCCGGCGCCACCGGTTGCCGCACCGCTGCTGGCCACGCCGCCGGCACCACCGTTCGCGTTCCCGCCGCTGGCGTTACCACTGGTTGCAGCGCCGCCAGCACCACCGAGGCCCGCGGTGTTGGTCGCGGTGCCGCCGTTGCCGCCGTTGCTCGCGCTGTTGCCGGCATTGGCTGCGGCTTCGCCCGAAGTGCCGGTGCCGGCCGTCGAGGTATTGCTGCCGCCGGTGCCGTTGGCTTCGCCGCCCGTGGCCGCCGCGCTCGACGTAGCCGCGCCACCGGTACCGGTGCCGGCACCCGCGGTCGCCGTCGCGCTCTGGTTATTGCTGCCGCCCGCGGCCGAGGCTGCGCCGGTCGTGCCGCCCGCCGAGGTCGCGGCACCGCCGGTGCCGCCGGCGCCACCGTTGGCCGTCGCGGCGTTGCTTGTGTTCGCACTAACGCCGCCAGTCGAGCTCAGGCTGACCGCCTCGCCCGACTCGGTCGTGGCCGGCACGCCGGTCGCTGTTGCCGTGGCGGAGGATGCCTTCGCGCCAGCACTGCCACCATCGGCGTAACCGCCGTCGGCTCCGCTGCCACCGGCCTTGCTGCCGGCCATCGCGTCGCCGACCGAAGACTTGTCGAAGGCGCCCGCGTCGCCGCCACTGCCTTTGGCGTTGCCGCCCGCCGCGAAGTCGATTGCCTTGCCATCGCCGCCGATCGCCTTGGTGCCGCCCACATAGCCACTGGCATTGCCGCCGCCAGCCTTGCCCGAATCGGCACTGGCACGCACGGACCCGTCAGCATCGCCACCGCCACCAGCGAACGCCTTGCTCGCATTGCCGCCGTCGCCGCCGCTGCCGCCGCGGGCGTTGCCCGAGTCGCCGTCGCCACCATAGGCATTGCCGCCACCGCCGGCCAGCACGCCGCCCGAGGTCGCATCGCCACCGCTGCCGCGACCGCCATCTGCAGATGCCTTCGCATTGCCGCTGTCGGCATCGCCACCGAATGCCATGCCGCCGGATGCACCATTGCCACCGTCGCCACCAAAGGCCTTGCCGCCGCTCGCGCCGTTGCCGCCCGTGGCGTCGCCGCCGTAGGCTTTGCCGCCGTCGCCGCCGGAGGCCTTGCCGCCGTCGCCGCCATTGGCATTGCCGGCGTTGAAGGCGCTGTTGCCGAGGCCGTGTACGTGGATCTTCGTGACCATGCCGTTCAGCCTGGATAACGCGATCGCCTTGCTGGTGTTGAACGCGTTATCGATGCTCGACGTCGCAGTTGCGCCATTGTTGGCCGCCGTGCCGAAGCCGCTCGCCCACGCCTTCCCGGCGTTGTCGCGGTTGTCGCCCGCGCTGTTGTCATTGTCCTCATTCGTGGTGGTGCTGCTGTCCGTCTTCCACACTGCCGTCGAGTACTCATTTGCCATCGCGCCGGAGCCGCTCTGGTCCGATTGTGCTGTCGCAGTCTGGTCTACCGAGCTGGCATCGCCGGTCAGGGTGTTGGTCGGATTTGCTCCGACTTGTGTCGAAAAACCAAAGGCAAGCGCAAGCGCGCTCGCAAGCAGACTTCGTTTCATGGCGTCCTCCACTGATCGATGACAGGACGCTGCGAAGCGCAGGGCCCTGCCGAGCGCTTTGAGCATGGAGCGTACCAGCGGCCGGGAAGCCGCTCCCCGCCTGGGGTGCGGGGGCGGGCGGGCGATCATGCGAGAAGACGGTGCGCGATCTGGCGTGCGAAGCTGTACAGGGCTGTATCGGAATGAAGGGGCCAGTACGGTGCCGGATGGCGCGCAAACCCGCATGCCGACGGGGATTGCGGGGAAGGCAGGCCTCAAGGGCGACTGTATCCATACCGTTACAGCCATGGGCACGGGCAGACGGCGCCAGCGTCGCGCGATACCTTGCGCGCAGCCTGAATCCGCTATCATTCGCCGACTCGACGATGCCGGCCGTCCCGCTGCCGGCATCCGCAATCCGGAGATCTGCATGGCCGTCAATCTGAGTACCCCGAATCCCGCCGATCTGCTGCCGGTTGCCGGCGTTCGCTTGGGCGTTGCCGAAGCGGGGATCCGCAAGGCGAATCGTCGTGACCTGACGGTCATCGAACTGGCCGAGGGCAGCCGTGCTGCAGGTGTTTTCACTCGAAACCGCTTCTGCGCCGCGCCGGTGCAGGTGTGCAAGACGCATCTCCCGGGCGGCGAGATCCGGGGGCTGGTGATCAACACCGGCAATGCCAATGCCGGTACCGGCGAGCCGGGTCTGGCCGCCGCGCGCGAGACCTGCGCGGCCTTGGCGAAGCAAATGGGCATCCGCGCCGAACAGGTGCTGCCGTTCTCGACCGGTGTGATCCTCGAGCCGCTACCGGTCGACCGACTGATCGCCGGCCTGCCGAAGGCGATCGCCGACTTGCGTGCCGATGGCTGGTTCGACGCCGCGCACGCGATCATGACCACCGACACCCTGGCCAAGGCCGTGTCGAAGCAGGTGCAGATCGGTGGCCGCACCGTCACCCTGAGCGGCATCAGCAAGGGCGCGGGCATGATCAAGCCGAACATGGCGACGATGCTCGGTTTCCTCGCGTGCGATGCCGCCGTGGCGCAGCCGGTGCTCGAGGCGTTGGTCGGGGAGGCGGCCGACCTGTCCTTCAACAGCATCACGGTCGACGGCGATACCTCGACCAACGACTCCTTCATCCTGATCGCGACCGGCAAGGCCGGCAATGCGGAGATCACGGCGGCGGAGGGAGGCGACTACCAGGCCCTGCGCGATGCAGTCGTCGAGGTGTCGATTGCGCTGGCGCAGGCCATCGTGCGTGACGGCGAGGGCGCGACCAAGTTCATGACGATCGCGGTCGAAGGCGGCAAGGATCGCGACGAATGCCGCAAGGTCGGCTACGCGGTGGCGCATTCGCCGCTGGTGAAGACTGCCTTCTTCGCCTCCGATCCCAACCTGGGCCGCATTCTGGCCGCGATCGGTTATGCCGGCATCGACGACCTGGACGTGTCGAAACTGCGCGTCTGGCTGGGCAATCCGGAGGAAAGCGTGCTGGTGGCCGAGCACGGCGGGCGTGCCGCGTCGTATGTGGAAGAGGCGGGTTCGCGCATCATGAAGCACGCCGAACTCACCGTGCGCATCGACCTTGCCCGCGGCAACGCGGCGGCCACGGTGTGGACCTGCGACTTTTCCTATGATTACGTGAAGATCAACGCGGACTACCGCTCCTGATCATCCGCTTCAGCGGCGGGCCGGGCGGCCTGCCTCATCCGACTCAAGGCCGGTGTACGCTCGAACGAGGGACGCCGGCCTTGTCTTGAGCGGTCGTGTCAGTGGAGGACCCGCGGCACCGCCAGCATGAAAGGCGGGATGACCGCATCGAAATGATGGCCGTCGCCGGCCACCATCTGGTAGCTGCCGTGCATGGTGCCGACCGGCGTCTCCATCACGCAGCCGCTGGTGTAGCGAAAGCTCTCGCCCGGCGCCAGGGTCGGCTGTTCGCCGATCACGCCCTGCCCGTGCACTTCCTGCACCTTGCCGTTGCCGTCGGTAATGATCCAGTGCCGGCTCAGCAACTGGGCCGGCTCGCGGCCGGTGTTGCGGATGGTGATGTGATAGGCGAAGACGTAGTGGTCGTCTTCCGGCCGGGACTGCGGGGCGATGTGCTCGGCGACTGCGCTCACTTCGATGTGGTAGCGCGCGTCAGGGGTCTCTGGGGTGCTCACGTCGTTTGTTCTCTGTTTCGCGGGGGGTAAGCGTTAAAATAGCACTTTTGCCCGGAATCACCGCTATGTCCCAAGCCGCCCCGTCTCCGCTCACCGCCCTGTCTCCGCTCGATGGCCGTTATCACGGCAAGGTGGCAGGCCTGCGCGACCACTTCTCCGAACACGGCCTGATCCGCAACCGCGTGAAGGTCGAGGTCGAATGGCTGAAGGCGCTGGCGGCTGAGCCGAAGCTGGCGGAGATCGCGCCCTTCTCGGCGGCGACCGTCGCCGAGCTCGACGCCGTGGTGGCGAACTTCTCGACCGATGACGGCGAGGCGGTGAAGGCGATCGAGGCCACCACCAATCACGACGTCAAGGCCATGGAATACTGGCTCAAGAAGCGCCTCGGCCACAACGCCGAGGTGATGAAGGTGTCGGAGTTCATTCACTTCGCCTGCACGTCCGAAGACATCAACAACACCTCGCACGCGCTGATGCTGGCAGAAGGCCGCGACCGCGTGCTGCTGCCGGCGCTCGATGCGGTGATCGCCCGCTTCCGCGAACTCGCCCATGCCCTGGCCGACCTGCCGATGCTGTCGCGCACCCATGGCCAGCCCGCCAGTCCGACCACCCTCGGCAAGGAGATGGCCAACATCGCCGCGCGCCTGATGCGCGCCCGCGCGGTGATCGCCGGAGTCGCGATGACCGCCAAGTTCAACGGTGCGGTCGGCAACTACAACGCCCACCTGTCGGCCTGGCCCGAGTTCGACTGGGAAGGCTTCAACCGCCGCTTCATCGAATCCCTGGGCCTGACGTTCAACGAATACACCATCCAGATCGAACCGCACGACGCCATGGCCGAACTCTTCGACGCCATCGCCCGCGCCAACACCATGCTGATCGACGCTTGCCGCGACATCTGGATGTACATCTCGCTCGGCTACTTCAAGCAGAAGCTGAAGGAAGGCGAGGTCGGCTCCTCGACCATGCCGCACAAGGTCAATCCGATCGACTTCGAGAACGCCGAAGGCAACTTCGGCATCGCCAATGCCGTGCTCAAGCACTTCTCCGAGAAGCTGCCGATCTCGCGCATGCAGCGCGACCTCACCGACTCCACCGTGCTGCGCAACATGGGCGTGGGGTTCGGCCATACCGTGCTGGCCCTCGACAGCTGCCTGCGCGGGCTGGGCAAGCTTGAAGCCGATCCGGCGCGTCTGGCGGCCGACCTCGACGAATGCTGGGAAGTGCTGGCCGAGCCGGTGCAGACCGTGATGCGCCGCTACGCCATCGAGAATCCTTACGAGCAGCTGAAGGCCATGACCCGCGGCAAGGGCATCACCCGTGACGCGCTGCACGACTTCATTCGCACGCTGGCCATCCCCGCCGAGGCGCGCGAGCATCTGCTGGCGATGACGCCGGCGAGCTACGTCGGAAAGGCCGCCGAGCTGGCGCGCCGCATCTGATCGCGACAGGCATGGGGCCTTCCGGGCCTCCATGCTGAACGAATCTTGCGCCACCTGCGGGTGGCGTTTTCAATCCAGGAGAACCCGATGGCTTTCGCTGACAACCTCAAGACCCTTCCCGGCGTGTCGCACCTGGCCGCGCTGAACCTGATCGATGCCGCCGACGCGGTCGTCGCCACGATCGAGAACAAGCCCGGCCAGGCCGGTTCGCTGCTTGTCTATAACCACCTCGCCCAACTCTACGGCGCGATCAGTCCCGAGGCCGCGCGGAAGGGGCTTGAGCTGTACGCCGAACACACCGAGGATGCTCGCGCTCACCCGGGCAAGCATCCCAACATCGACCGCCTGGTCGGTCTCATCGAGCGTGGCGAGACGCTCAAGGTGAAGCAGGTGTTCGCGGTCTGAGGCATCGGAGATCCCGCTTGGCGGCGGGATCGCGGCTGTCGCACGCAGTAGAAACAAAAAAGGCGCCATCGGCGCCTTTTCTGCTTCGGGAGGAGCGGTTCAAACCACCGCCTCTTCCTTCTCCTGCTTGGGTTTCACGAACTGTTCGCGCTTCATGCCGAGCCAGATCGCCAGCGGGCTGGCGACCAGCACCGATGAGTAGATGCCGAAGCAGATGCCGATGGTCAGCGCCAGCGCGAAGTAGAAGAGCGTCTCGCCGCCGAAGATGAGCATCGACAGCACCATGATCTGCGTGCTGCCGTGGGTGATGATGGTGCGCGAGATGGTGCTGGTGATGGCGTGGTCGACCACCTGTTCGGTGGTGTAGCCGCGCTTCTTGCGGAAGGTTTCGCGTACGCGGTCGAAGATCACCACCGACTCGTTCACCGAGTAACCCAGCACCGCCAGCGTGGCCGCCAGCACCGCCAGCGAGAATTCCCACTGGAAGAAGGCGAAGAAGCCCAGGATGATGACGATGTCGTGCAGGTTGGCGATGATCGTGGCGACACCCAGACGCCACTCGAAGCGCAGGGCCAGATAGATGACGATGCCGATGATCACCAGCAGCAGTGCCATTGCGCCATCGCTGGCGAGCTCCTTGCCGACCTGGGGGCCGACGAATTCGACGCGGCGCAGTTCCGGCGCGGGGGCCCCCATCTTGTTTAGGGTGGCCATCACGCGGTCGGCGATGCCGTTGCTGTCGATGTCGTCGCGGTTGGGCAGGCGGATCAGGACGTCGCGTGCGCTGCCGAAGTGCTGCACAAGGATGTCGGTGTTGCCGTCGGCCGCCAGTGCAGCGCGGATCGGCTCGAGTTGCTGGGCTTCGGCGTAGGTGACTTCGACCAGCGTGCCGCCGGTGAACTCTACCGACAGGTGCAGGCCGCGGGTGGCGATGAAGAACACCGCGAGCAGGAAGGTGGCGAAAGAGATCGCGTTGAACACCAGCGAGTGGCGCATGAACGGGATGTCTTTCTTGATGCGGAAGAATTCCATGATTGTGTTTCCCTAGTCCCGTGCTCAGTCGTTACCCGGTTTCCAGACCTGGCCGATGGACAGGCTGTCGATCTTGCGTCGGCGGCCGTAGATGAAGTTGATCAGCATGCGCGACACCAGGATGGCGCTGAACATGGAGGTCAGGATGCCGAGACAGTGCACCACGGCGAAGCCGCGCACCGGACCCGAGCCGAACACCAGCAGGGCGATACCCGCGATCAGGCTGGTGACGTTGGAGTCGAGGATGGTGCCCCAGGCACGGTCGTAGCCGGCGGCGATTGCCGCCTGCGGGCTGGCGCCGTTGCGCAGTTCGTCGCGGATGCGCTCGTTGATCAGCACGTTGGCGTCGATTGCCATGCCCAGCGTCAGTGCCATGGCGGCGATGCCCGGCAGCGTCAGCGTGGCCTGCAGCAGCGACAGCAGCGCGACCAGCATCAGCAGGTTGGCGGCCAGCGCGATCGACGAAACGACGCCGAACAGCGCGTAGTAGGCGCACATGAACACGGCAATGGCGAGGAAGCCCCACAGGGTGGAGTTGAAGCCCTTCTCGATGTTCTCCGCCCCCAGGCTCGGGCCGACGGTGCGTTCCTCGATGATCTCCATCGGCGCGGCCAGCGAGCCGGCGCGCAGCAGCAGGGCGACGTCATTGGCTTCGGTGGTGGTCATGCGGCCCGAAATCTGTACCCGTCCGCCGCCGATCTCGCTGCGGATCACCGGCGCGGTCACGACCTCGCCCTTGCCCTTCTCGATCAGCAGGATCGCCATGCGCTTGCCCACGCTCTCGCGGGTGACGTCACGGAAGATGCGCGCGCCGGCAGCGTCCAGCGTCAGATGGACGGCGGCTTCGTTGGTCTGGCCGTCGAAGCCGGGCTGGGCGTCGGTGAGGCGGTCGCCGGTCAGCACCACCTGCTTCTTCACCAGCAAGGGCGAGCCGCCGCGTTCGGTGTACAGTTCGGTGCCGAAGGGAACGCTGCCGTTGAGGGCCTGTTCGAGCAAGCCCGGCGTGTCGTCCACCATGCGCACTTCCAGCGTCGCCGTGCGGCCGAGGATGTCCTTGGCCTTGGCGACGTCCTGCACGCCCGGCAACTGAACCACGATGCGGTTGGCGCCCTGCTGCTGGATCACCGGCTCGGCGACGCCGAGTTCGTTGATGCGGTTATGCAGGGTGGTGATGTTCTGCTTGATGGCGAAGTCGCGCATCGTCTGCTGCGCTTGCGCGGTCAGCGTGGCGAGCAGCTTGAAATCGTCGGCGCCGTCGTTGCGCTCGGTCAGCTGCAGTTCGGCTGTGCTGTCCTGAATGGCGCGACGTCCGGCTTCGCGCTGTACGGCGTCGCGGAAGCGCACGATGACGGTGTTGCCCTCCCGGGTGATGCCTGCGTGGCGCACGTTCTTGTCGCGCATCAGCGTGCGCAGGTCACCGGTGGTCGCGTCGAGGCGCTTGGTCAGCGCGCCCGGCATGTCGACTTCGAGCAGGAAATGGACGCCACCGCGCAGGTCGAGCCCGAGGTACATCGGCAGCGCGTGGATCGAGGTCAGCCAAGTGGGCGATGCTGGCAGCAGGTTCAGCGCGACGACGTAGGACGGGTCACTTGCGTCGGGGTTGAAGGCGCGCTCGATCGCGTCCTTCGCGCGCAACTGGATGTCGGTGCTGGCGAAGCGGGCACGCACGCTGCCCGGGTCGGAGAAGACGCCGTCGTGCTCGATACCGGCCTCCTTCAGCACACTGGCGACGCGATCGGAGACGACCGTGGCGTCGAGCTTGAGCGTGGCCTTGGCGCTGGACACCTGGACTGCGGGGACCTCGCCATAGAAATTGGGCAGGGTGTAGATCAGGCCCCAGATCAGCACGAGGCTGATGAGGAGGTTCTTCCAGAGAGGGTAGCGATTCATCGTCGGCGGCAAACAGTATTGCGCCGGCCACGGCCGCCATCCGTATTCTCAGGCGGGGCCATGTCCGGCGTTGCCCGCAGCCGGGATTGCCCGGCCGGAGCGGCAATGGGATTACAGGGACTTCAGCGTGCCCTTGGGCAGCACGGTGGCCACGGCCTGCTTCTGCACGGCGACCACGGTGTTTGCAGCGACTTCGACCTGCACGAAGCTGTCGCCGACTTCGGTCACGCGACCGGCAATGCCGCCACCGGTCACCACTTCGTCGCCCTTGGCCAGGGCTTCAACCATGGCCTTGTGTTCCTTGGCGCGCTTCATCTGCGGACGAATCATCAGGAACCACAGCACCACGAACATCAGAATCAGGGGCAGCAGTCCCATCAGGCCACCGCTGGGGTCGCCGCCCGCGGCTTGGGCATAGGCATTGGAAATCAGCACGTCTATTACTCCGGGTTAGCGAAAAAAGCGCTCGATTATATCAGTTGCCGGGGAGCTCCCCGGCCGGGTGAGACGCCGGTCGGGGCGTCGGGTTCATTGCGTGCCGGTGGCACGTTCGCTGCGGAAGCGCTGCACGTAGGCGTCGAACTGGCCGTTGGCGATGGCGTCGCGCAGCTCCGAAGTCAGCGTCTGGTAGTAGCGCAGGTTGTGCACCGTGTTGAGCATGCTGCCCAGGATTTCCCCGGTGCGGTGCAGGTGGTGCAGGTAGGCGCGGCTGAAGTTGCGGCAGGTGTAGCAGTCGCAGGACGGGTCGAGCGGACGGGTGTCGGCCTTGTGCACCGCGTTCTTGATCTTGATGTCGCCGTAGCGGGTGAACAGCCAGCCGTTGCGTGCGTTGCGGGTCGGCATCACGCAATCGAACATGTCGATGCCGGCGGCGACGCCGTCGACGATGTCCTCCGGCGTACCCACGCCCATCAGGTAGCGCGGCTTGCCCTGCGGCAGTCGCGGCGCGGTATGGGCGAGGATGCGCGCCATGTCCTCCTTCGGTTCGCCCACCGACAGGCCGCCGATGGCGAAGCCGTGGAAGCCGATCTCCTCCAGTGCGGCTTGCGACTCGTCGCGCAGGTCCTCGTACATGCCGCCCTGGACGATGCCGAACAGTGCATTCCTGTTCTCGAGGCGATCGAACTCGTCGCGCGAGCGCCTGGCCCAGCGCTGCGACAGCCGCATCGACTTGGCGGCCTCGTCACGGGTGGCGGGGTAGGGCGTGCATTCGTCGAAGATCATCACGATGTCCGAGTTCAGCACGGACTGGATCTGCATCGAGATCTCGGGTGTCAGGAACAGCTTGGCGCCGTCGATCGGGCTGGCGAACTTGACGCCTTCTTCCGTGATCTTGCGCAGCGCGCCCAGGCTGAAGACCTGAAAGCCGCCCGAGTCGGTGAGGATGGGCTTGTCCCAGCCCATGAAGCGGTGCAGGCCCTCGTGGGCGCGGATGATGTCCAGTCCCGGTCGCAGCCACAGGTGGAAGGTGTTGCCCAGGCAGATCTGCGCGCCGATGTCGGAGAGCATCGCAGGCGTCATCGCCTTGACCGTGCCATAGGTGCCGACCGGCATGAAGACCGGCGTTTCGACCACGCCGTGGGTAAGCGTCAGGCGGCCGCGGCGGGCGCCGCCATCGGTGGTGAGGAGTTCAAACTGCATCGTTCTCTGCTTCGTTTCTGCGGGTGAGGAACATCGCGTCGCCGTAGCTGAAGAAGCGATAGCGCTGCGCGATGGCGTGGGCGTAGGCGCCGCGGATACTGTCCATGCCGGCAAAGGCGGAGACCAGCATCAGCAGCGTGGATTTGGGCAGGTGGAAGTTGGTGACCAGCGCATCGACCACCTGGAAGTGGAAGCCGGGCAGGATGAAGATCTCGGTCTCGCCGCTGCCGGCTTCCAGCGGTCCGTCCTGTGCGGCGGCCTCGAGCGCGCGCATGCTAGTGGTGCCAACCGCGATCACGCGTCCGCCTGCAGCGCGGGTCGCTGCAATCGCGTCCACCGTTTCCTGCGGGATCACGTAGCGTTCGCGATGCATGCGATGCTCGCCGAGGTCGTCCACCCGCACCGGCTGAAAGGTGCCGGCGCCGACGTGCAGCGTGAGCCAGGCGCATTTCGCACCGCGCTCGGCGATGCGGGCGAGCACGCCTTCATCGAAGTGCAGGCCGGCGGTGGGCGCTGCGACCGAGCCGGGCTCGCGCGCGAACACCGTCTGGTAGCGGCTCTCGTCCTCGGCGCCTGCGGCGCGCTGGATGTAGGGCGGAAGCGGCAGCTTGCCGTGGCGCTCGAGCAGTTCGAACAGGTTTTGACCAGCCGGAAAACGCAGGTGATAGAACTCGCCCACGCGCCCCAGTACCTCGACGTCGAAGGCGTCGGCGAGGCGCAGGATGCCGCCGGTTCTGGGGGACTTGCTCGCGCGCACCTGGGCCAGCGCTTCGTGGGGGCCGACGGCGCGCTCGATCAGGACTTCGACCTGGCCGCCACTGGCCTTCACGCCAAACAGGCGCGCATGGATCACGCGGGTGTCGTTGAACACCAGCAGGTCGTTGGGACCGACGAATTCGGGCAGGTCCGCGAAGCTGCGGTCCAGCAGTGCGTCGGCGCCCCCTTCGGCCGGCTGTACCACGAGCAACCTGCTGGCGCTGCGCTCGGCCAGGGGGGCCTGGGCGATCAAGTCGGGCGGAAGGGGATAGTCGAAATCGTTCAGCGTCAATGGCATGGGTGTCTGCGGTCCGGATCGGGGGCTCGCCCGCTTGCTGCGATGGCCGTTATTCAGGGATAATGCGCGCCTTCCCTGCCGGGATGGCGGAATCGGTAGACGCAGCGGATTCAAAATCCGCCGCCGCAAGGTGTAAGGGTTCGAGTCCCTTTCCCGGCACCATCAATAAAATCAAATACTTAGAGTGATGTCTTCCTTGTCGGAAGTGCGCATTCTAGGTTTTTTGCAGCACTTTTGCAGCACTCGCGCAGTATCTGCCGATGTGGTGCCTATACCTCGCCATCATTCGTTCTGATGGAGCAAGGTTATGGCCAGTATCGTGAGGCGCGGGGACTACCAGTATCAGGTCACCATCCGCCGCAAAGGTTTCCCCAAACAGTGCAAAACTTTCGAGTCTGAGCGCGAAGCGAGAGATTGGGCGAAGGTTGTCGAATCCGAGATGATTCGCGGCGTGTTCACTGATCGAAGCGAGCTTGAACGAACGACGCTCGGTGAACTGCTTGAGCGCTACGGAGACGAAGTCACCGTAGAAAAGCTCGGCGCCAGGCAAGAGAAGGGGCGCATCCGTCATTGGATGTCCCACCCGCTGGCCAAGAGGAGCCTAGCGAGTCTGCGGTCGAAAGATTTTGCGGACTACCGTAACGCGCGCCTGAAAGTGGTCAGTGCGCACACTGTTCGGCTCGAACTCGCCTTGATCAGTGCAGTCTTCAATCACGCGGCTAAGGATTGGTCAATGCCGCAGCCGAACCTGGTCAAGGGTATTCGGCCTCCGAAAACGCCCCCTGGTCGTGACCGTCGCTTGATTGGTGACGAGGAAGACCGGATCCTGGCCGCAGCCGGGAAGGCGCGCGCCTATCCGCACATGCTGGTCGCCGCTATCGAACTGGCCGTTGAGACAGGCATTCGAGAAGACCGTCTGGCAACTATGCGCTGGAGTCAGGTCAACCTGCAAAAGGGCGTCGTCAAGGTCATGACGAAAGACGAGCTCCATGAGCAGGAGCTGGTGTCGGTTCCGCTCTCGATGCGCGCGCTGCAGATTCTGGAGTCGTTGCCGAGGGATATCTCGGGCAAGGTGTTTGGTTGTGCTTTCCCGACGGGCAATGTCCTCGGAAAGGCCTTCGAACGCGCTTGCAAGCGAGCCAAGATCGAGGACCTGCGATTTCACGATTTGCGGCATGAAGCGGCGAGCAGGCTTGCTCCCCACATGCCGATGGTGACCCTGGCGAAGATCATGGGCTGGAAGACTGTTCAGATGGCCATGCGCTACTACAACCCAACTGATGACGAACTCGTTAAGGCAAGGCGGGCTGCTGCTTAAGGCAAGCGAGGGAGGACCAGGCGGAAGACATTTTCACCGGGAGGAAGCATTCGCGGTTCGGAAGCGGAGCAGTCATGGTGGCCTTGCCCTGAGGTGGCAACCGCACGACGCGTGAGATGCATGTCCAGGAGACGTTTCAGGATCATGCTAGCTGTCGACTTCGTGCAGTGGAAGAAGTCAGACGCGTGTATCTGAACGTCTCCATGCGCGATCTGTTTAGAGCGAAATCCGCTCCCCGTGGCTGACCTTGCTGACGTAGAAAAGGTAGGGCAGCTCACCTCGATAACCGCGCTCCCGAGCGTGCTGAAATAGTGTCCAGCTCTGGACTCGAACCCCATGAAAACCCGGTTGCCGGGCAATCCTTGCCAGGGTTTCGGAGAGGGGGCCGTGATCGTGTTTGTGCAGTTGCACATCGAATAGCTGATAGAGCTCGGTCATCTCCGCTTTCGAGCGTCTCCACGTCCACCGCGCAGTGCACCGCTCTCGGTGTCGAAGGAGCTCGTAACCGAGCCAAGTCAGGCGCGGTTTGGCGGTCACATCCCGGAGCTTCTCCCGCTCCGTGACCGGACCGTTTCCAGGGCTGACCAGGAGCAACCACTCTGCCAGCGCAGCCCCCTCCGGGGCGTAGAGCACGAGCAGGCTGTTTGCGAGTCCTTTGTTCTTCCGGGTGATCCGTTGCGAGGGTGTGCAGCCGATACCGTACAAGTCGTGGAATTTCCTCGCTAAGGACAGCACTTTGTCTGCGGCGATGGTGCCGGCGATGTAGCGGAAATACCCGCGAGTGACGCCGTCAAGTGTGCGTGACAGGGCGGCGGTCTTGTTGGTCGAGAGCGGGGTTGAAGCGGGCATGAAGCATCTCCGTAGGGGTGGGCAATCTCCGTATAGCGAATGGCGCACGGTGAGGCGGTGAGTCCCGGGAACCCGCGTGGTTTCAATGTGAGTGGATCGAGCGAAGCGAGAGATATTGATGTTCCAAGGAACGGCAGACGCAAAGTGCTGCCGATCGCTATATGGAACAGGTAAACGGCAGGCGGCGCCTGCGACACGGCGCCGGTTCATCTGAGCTGCGGCGGTCTGCCCGAAGCGTCTTCATCCGAGCGCGATTCGGGCAGACCGCCAGCTGCAAGAAACACACAGGCCGAAAGGCCGCGTCGGGTCGCCAACCCGACAGTTACAAGCCCGCCAGGCTTGTAACAAGCAAATGCTGAAGCGCAGTGCCTCTAATCGGGCTCGCTGCGCTACGCTGGGCGCTGGGGGGTGTAACTCCCCCCTTCGACCCAATCCGAATCCAAGCCGCCCCATCCCCCGATGGGGCGAGGCAACAGGGCATGTTGGGCGACCGTGAAACGGCGCACTGGAGGAAATGCCGGTGTGACCTGGTTGCATGTGAAAGTCGGTGGCAGTCCGACCCGGGGGGCGTATCGGAAGAGCGCAACCCGTGCCACACAGGATGGCTTTTGAGCGCGTCATGAGGCGCGAGGGTATCAAGGCGAAAGCTGGCGATACCGGCACCTGCGGAAACGCGGGGTCAATGGATAGCTCAAACCTGTAACCGCCCCTATGGAGGGGGCGTTGTGGAGTTCCGAAGAGCCACAGGCACTGAGCCGTGGTTCGTAGTCGATGACGCACACGATGAGTACCCGAACTGCTCTGGAACATCGAGTCGGGGAAATCCAAGGAAAGCCGGAAGGCTAGTCGTGATGCTGAGGCAGTGGCGCTTCGGAGCGCAGTAGCAGCAATCTAAACGGGGAGTCTCTTTCCGGATGCGATCGGGTGGCACCGTCGTGGATGAAGGAAAGAGAGGGAGACTCGGTGAGTAGGGTTTGACCGATCGGGCGATACGACCGAAGTCCATCGGGAGCTGCGCGCAGTAGTGCAGCGGCGAGGCTGGCACCTCGTCCCAAAAGCTGGGAGCGTTTGCGAAATGTGTGTGCCCCGAAAGGGCCAAATAGGCTTGGCGGCCTGTTGCAGTAGTCAGCGATTGAACGCGCTTGGCGGCGTGTCAATCAAACCATCGTTTGGCGACGATGTGGGATGTGAAGGTTATCAGGGGCAGGTCCGGACCCGCAGTTTTTTGTCCGGCGCCTGTATTCTTTACGACCTCCCGTTCGCTAGAACGGGAGGTATCTCAGCTGCACGCCGGCAGCATGCGCACGCCGCATACCTTGAACGCGACCTTGGTGTGATCGCTTCTGCGTGTCCATGTGGCTGACTGCGAGCGGGCGTGTTTCGGGGCGCGTCCACGTCTTTAGACTTAACGTGATCCTCCTCATGGATGTAGAATCATTCCGCGCCGTTGCATGGTCGGCGCGCTGCCCATCCTCAAGGCCCCATCAGGCCACCGCCGATAGCGCGTGTTCAGAGTGTCCGGATCACACCGCCATCGCCCAGCCGCTGCCACGGCAGCCCGAGCACCAGCGCATCGAACTGCGCCCGGGTGAGTGCGACACCGCCCTGATACTCGGTCCAGTGAAAGCGGCCCTGGTTCAGGCGCCGGCACGCGAGCCACACCCCGAAGCAGTCATGGACCAGCACCTTCAAGCGCGTGCCACGCCGGTTGCTGAAGAGGTAGGCGTGATGCGGATGGGCCTCGCCGAACACGCGCACGACCTGCGCGAGCAGCGTGTCCATGCCTGCGCGCATGTCCAAAGGCGCCGCCGACAGCCACAGCGCATCGATGTGGATCATGCGAGCCACTCGCGTAGCCACGCCCCGCACGCATCAGCGGCCTGGAGCGGCCACTCGAGCTTGACGCGGGTGTTGCCGCGCTGTGCCTCGAGGCGGATCACGGCCTCGCCGACGGCCGGGGCGACCTGCGCCGGCACAAAGCCCGGCTCGGACAGCGTCGTGAGCTCAGCGCTGGCCGGCCTGCGCCGGCTCGGCGGCTCGACGCCACGCCCGCGTATCCAGCGATGGACTTGGTTGGCGTTCAGGCCATTGGCCAGGGCTACGCCGGTCACCGAGATGCCGGGCTCACGGCAGGCCGAGATCACTGATTGCTTGAAGGCTTCGCTGTGCGTGCGCCGCGTCCGGCGCGGGATAACGACGTCCATCGTGTCCACTATCAAAATTGATGGACACGATCTTCAATGGGCTATGCGGTTGGGGGAAGGTGGGTTCGCCGGGTGCTTACCCAGATTCCGCATAGCTACGTGTCAATCGAGGGTTTTTCCTGCTTCAGGCAAGTGCGTCGGGATGGAGCCGACTTTTTCAACAGAATCGGCAATAAGCCGGCCGCCACCGGCGCCAGGCGGCGCGTTCGCGACAGATCGATGCCATCGAGCCAGGCGAGCAACTCGCTCATCGCCAGGCCCTCAGAACGTGTGAATCAATCTCGGCTGAGATCGGATATCGTTCAGGCCATGAAGCCCGAGCCGAATTCGCCGACCGAGGGGCAGCGTAGCGCTGCGTTGTTTGACGACTTGCCGGTCCCGGCTGAAGGCGCGGCGGCACCTGCCGATGCGCCCCAGGGACGCCCGCGCGTGCAGACGGCGCAGCGCAACCAGATCGAGTTGCGCGCCTGCGACCTGGATGCATTGCTTGCCCCCGGGCATGCCGCGCGCACCGTGTGGGCCTTCGTGCAATCGCTCGACCTGGCGCCGCTGTATGCGCGCATCAAGGCCGTGGAAGGCCGCGCGGGCCGGGCGGCGATCGATCCGGCAATCCTGGTGGGGCTGTGGCTGTACGCGACGATCGATGGTGTGGGTTCGGCGCGCGAACTGAACCGGCTGTGCGAGCGCGACGATGCCTACCGCTGGCTGTGCGGGGGCGTCGGGGTCAATTATCACAGTCTGGCCGACTTTCGCACCGAGCACGCCGCCTGGCTCGACGCACAGCTCACGCGCAGCGTAGCGGCCTTACTCGATCGGGGGTTGGTTCAGCTCAACCGCGTCGCCCAGGACGGCATGCGGGTGCGCGCCCATGCCAAAGCGGCCAGCTTCCGCCGCCGCGACCGGCTCGCCCGCCTGCTGGCAGAGGCGCGTGCGCAGGTCGAGCGGCTCAAGCAGGAACTGCATGACGATCCGGCGGCGAGCAGCCGCCGCCAGCAGGCCGCCCGGGAACGGGCCGCGCGCGAGCGCGAGCAGCGCCTGGCCCGGGCATTGGCGACCCTGGACGAGCTCGACAAGGTCCAGACGAAGAAGGGACGGACTGACAAACGCAAGGCCGCACCGCCGCCCGACGACGAGCCGCCGGGCAGCGCGCCGCGCGTGAGCACCACCGACAGCCAGGCGCGGGTGATGAAGATGGCCGACGGCGGCTTTCGCCCCGCCTTCAATGCGCAACTCGCCGTCGATGCCGATACCCAGATCATCGCCGCGCTCGAGCTGACCAATGCCGGTACCGACATGCAGCAGATGGCGCCGATGCACACCCAACTGCGCAACCGCTATGGCCGCACGCCCGCCCAGTGGCTGGCCGACGGCGGCTTCGCCAAGCTCGAGCACATCACGGCGCTCAGCGCCGCGGGCACCGAGCCCTACGTGCCGGTGCCCGCCAGCCGCAACCCAACCATCGACCCGCACCTGCCCAAGGACGGTGACAGCGCGGCCGTCGCCCGGTGGCGGGCCCGCATGGGCACCGCGGACGCTGCCGAAATCTACAAGGCGCGCGCGGCCAGCGTCGAATGTGCCAATGCCCAGTTGCGCCGTCGCGGGCTGCACCGGTTCAATGTCTGCGGCACCGTCAAGGCACGCGCCATCCTGCTCTGGCATGCGCTTGCCCATAACCTGATGCGGGTGGCGGCCCTGGAGGCCGCAGCAGCCCACTAAACAACGCCGACGGCGCCGCCCAAAAAGGCTCTGCGCCACGCAGCACCGCCGGCTCCCATCTGATCAAACGGCCGCACCGCCGGTAGCTTCGGCCCGTCGGCGGCTTACGCCGACAAAGCGGTCCTCGGCCTACGCGCTCTTCGCATTGCGCTCGCCGCGAGCGTCGGCAATTTATTCACGCCTTCTCAGCCGACAGCCGCGCGGGGTCGGTGAAACGTCCGCGCTCCAGGCGCTTGTAAAGCACCCAGAACCCATGACGGTCCCACACCAGGAGCTTGGCCTTGTCGCGGCGCCGGCCGATGAACACGAACACCTGACCCGAGAGCGGGTTCATGCCCATGCAACGCGACACGATCTGCGCGAGCCCATCGATCGACTTCCTCATGTCCACCGCTTCGCTATAGACGTGGGCGCGGATCGCCGAGGACAGGATCACGGTAGCCGCGCCAGCACGCGATCGAGCATCTGCCGCGCAGCCGCGCCATGCAGACGAACCGTCATCGAATCGGGCAGCACGACATCGATTTCCACCACATCGACTTGCACCCTCGGGGCTGGCTGCGCAAGTGCGATGAAGCGGCCGCAGCCTTCGCCCAATGCGGCCCCTGCCTCGGCGGCGGCCAGTCGGTTGATGCGATGGCGGAATGTCGACAGCGCCGAGCCGGTGGCCTGGCAATACTGCGGAATACTCAAGCCTTGCCAGCGCCGCTGCCGCCCATGCGAGCGCCAGAATGCATCGTCTCGATGCACGCGCCGCTGAACCGCCGCCTCGCCATGGTGCTGAGTCGGCGGCTCCACCACCGCCATCAGCCTCTCCTGCTCCATCGTCGTTCTCCAGAAGTGAGTTTCGCAGCCGCAACGATCGACGATTCAGCGCTGCCTGGGAACTACGGGGTTGCTCGGACGGTTACGTTACGACGACGGGAGAGGCCACGGCTCGCTGCCGTCAGCGCCGCAGATTCAGTTTGCCCGGAAATGAGCTGCGCGCCCCCCGCGTCGGCTGCCGCTCACGCGCTTGATGATTGAGACTCCGAAGGGCGGTCACGTCTGGGCGTGGAAAGCACGTCTACCCTCATTCAGGCTCCGCCTGATTGAGTCGGGCCTGCACCAACAGCCAGTTCAGAAACGCGCCGACCTTGTGAAGGTGGGCCTCGTTGCGTCGATACGCCAGGAAATGGATCTCGCGCGTGATCGGCGCGAAGACCTCCTCTCCCGGCGTCACGAGTTCGCCACGCGCAAGCTCGCGTTCGGCAAGGCGCGTGCTTTCGAGCGCGACCCCCATGCCGTCGACGGCGGCGGAAAGCGCCAGCGCGCCGCGGTCGAATGATGCCCGCGGGCGCTTAGGGCAGACCATACCGTTGGCGACAAACCAGTCGGGCCACTTCACAGGGCTGAGTTGAGAATCGATCAGCGGCAGCGTGTGAATCTGCGTCTGAATCGGGGTGTCGGGTGCCAACAGTCGTGGCGAACAGAGCGGCACGATGCGTTCCGCTCCAAGCGGGACGACGATAACGCCGGCGCGCTGATGGGCCGTGCCATACGTGATCGCAATGTCCGTTTCCCGCGCCACTGTGAGGTCCACGGGATCCGCGCCGGATGTGAGACGGATCGTGATATCCGGATGCGCCTGCATGAACAGGGGCAACCTCGGTCCCAGCCACTTCGCCGCCAGACTCGGGGCGCTGTAGACCGCCAGGACTTGGGACTGGGGCGCCAAAGACACCTCATTGCAGGCCGCCTCGATCACGTCGAACACCCGGGACAGACTCTCGAGAAGGCGTCGCCCCTCCAGTGTCGGTTCGACGCGCCGGTTGCGCCGCTCGAAGAGCTTGCGACCGAAGTAGTCCTCCAGTTCGCGCACCTGATGGCTGATGGCCGATTGAGTGAGGTGCAACTCGTTGGCCGCGAGGGTGAAACTTTCCAGCCTCGCCGCGGCTTCGAAGGCGCGTAGCAGGACGAAATTGGGTAGGCGCCTCATTTCTTCTTTAATGCATGAATGTGGTTCATGCTTTCATGAATATCCATCGTTTGTCAACCGGTCCCGAGGCGGCGACCATTCCTTCCAACACGCGACGTCACTGACTCTGCCGGCGTGTGAAGCGACGCTTTCCGGCCGGAAGGCTCGATTCGGTTCCCAATCTTTCCAACGAAAGGAGTTGTCATGGAGGCAGTACTTACTCGAGTTCCTCAGTTTTTCAATGACGAGGAGCGCATTTCCATCTATCAGCCCGAACAGCGCGGGCTGATCTTTCCCGCGATTCCCAAGTTTTCCTCCTACGCCGACGAACGTCAGTACCGAAAGGAACGGCTGGTGGCGGCCTGCCGCGCGTTTGCGATCGAAGGCTACGACTACGGCTTCGCCGGCCACCTCACCGTGCGCGATCCTGAGCATCCGGAGCTCTACTGGACCAACCCGATGGCGATCCACTTCGCGCAGGTCAAGGTGTCGAACCTGATCTGCGCTGACCACACCGGGAAGGTTGTGGAGGGTACGTATGCCATCAACCGCGCGGGCTTCGTCCTGCATGCGGCCGTGCACGAGATGCATCAGGACATCGTGGCGATGTGCCACGCCCACACCGAGTACGGCACCGCCTTCGCTTCGCTCGGCAAGAAGGTCGAGCCGATCACCCAGGACGCTGCCGCGTTCTACGAGGACCATGTGGTCATCGGGGACGAGGCCGGCCAGGTGGCCGTGGAGGTCAAGGCCGGGCACAAGGTCGCTAATGCCTTCCGCGGCGTGAAGGCGGCGATCCACCAGAATCACGGCCTGCTGACGGCGAGCCGCCACAGCATCGAGTCGGCAGCGTTCTGGTTCATTGCCCTGGAGCGATGCTGCAAGCAGCAGCTGATGGTCGAGGCGACCGGCGTGACGCCGCACCTCGTCACGCCCGAGCGAGCTCGCTACAGCCGCGAGCACGTCGGCAGCGACTACATCGGCTGGCTGCACTTCCAGCCGATTTGGAATCACCTGGTTTCGACGCAGCCCGACATGTTCGACTGACCGGTGCGGCACTCCCTCGCTCGGCTGCGAGGGAG
Source organism: Thauera humireducens (assembly GCF_001051995.2). Classification (NCBI taxonomy): domain Bacteria; kingdom Pseudomonadati; phylum Pseudomonadota; class Betaproteobacteria; order Rhodocyclales; family Zoogloeaceae; genus Thauera; species Thauera humireducens. Next base: position 4,029,523 of record NZ_CP014646.1, read on the forward strand.
TGCCCCCTGGGCCGCGGCATACGTCGACTCAATCGACGGTGCCGACCCGATGACAACTACTCCAGGAGACACAGCCGATGCATACCCCTAGCGCAATCGCGATCGCATATCGGGAAAAGGCGGACACCAGTGCCCACCGCCAAGGTCCTTCATCTGACCCATTCGTTTCCCACGTCGGCACGCGCCAATGCGAGGACCTCGTTCCTCACCGGAAACAGGAGGAGGGGCCGATGAATCGACGCAAGGCCCCCAAACTAGTTTTACTTGCCGCGCTGATGCTGGCCGCCGGCACCGCGCAGGCCACCGAAACGCTGCGCTGGAAGGTGCCCAACGCCTTCCCCTCGCACCTGCCTGCACTCGGCGACAACCTGCAGATCGTGGCCGACTCCCTCAAGGCCGCATCCGCTGGTGCCATCCAGTTCAAGACCTTCGAGCCGGGCAACTTGGTACCACCGCTCGAACTCTCGGACGCGGTACGCGACAAGACCATCGACGCCGGCTACACCTGGCTGGGTTACGACGCCGGCAAGATCCCGGCGGCGCCGCTGTTCTCGGCGCGCCCCTTCGGCATGGAACCGTGGGAATACACGGCGTGGTGGTACGAGGGCGGCGGCCGCCAGCTCGCCGAGGACATTTACGGCAAACGCAACGTCCATCCGATCCTGTGCGGCATCACCGGGCCCGAGACCGCGGGCTGGTTTCGCAAGGAGATCAAGTCGATGGACGATCTCAAGGGGCTCAAGATCCGCTTCGCCGGCCTCGGCGGCGAGGTCATGCAGAAGGCAGGCGCCTCGGTGACCCTGCTGCCCGGCTCGGAGATCTTTCAGGCGCTGGAGAAGGGCGCGCTCGATGCAACCGAGTTCGCGATGCCGGCGGTCGATCAGAAATCGGGCTTCGACAAGGTCGCCAAGTTCAATTACTTCCCTGGCTGGCACCAGCCCTACACCGCCTTTCACTTCATTGTGAACAAGCAGGTGTGGGACGGACTCGAGCCCTCCACTCGCGGCATGCTGGAAATGGCCTGCACGGCCGGGGTACTGCGCAACCTCTCCAGGGGTGAGGCGATTCAGGGCGCGGTCCTCCGCGGCTTAAAGGAGAAGGGCGTGACCGCGCAGCAGATCCCAGCGCCGATGCTGAGCGAACTGCAAAAGCTCAGCGATGCGGTGATGGCCGAGCAGGCTGCGAAGGACGCCGACTTCAAGCGCGTCTATGAATCCCAGGAAGCGTTCGCGAAGGACTACCAGACCTGGAAGGGCCTTGCCTACCTGCCACGGGACTTCAACGACGCTTCGGGCAACTGAGCAAACCCCTCGAGTGAGAACCGGCGCGGGGAGGCGGGATGCCCGCGCCGGCATGACCCAATGCCCACCGATCCAGCGGAGAGGACCATGAGCAACCTGAAGCTCAAACCCGACGCGCTCGCTGCCCCCGGCAGCAAGCCCGGCGACCTGCAATACCCGAAACGCGACGCCGAATTACCGGAGACGGCCTTTTCCCGCGTCGTCGACCGCCCCCTAACCCGTCTGGGGTCAGCCATGTCCTGGCTATGGCTTGGCCTCATTGCCGTCATCGTGGTCAATGTGGCCATGAAAAACCTGTTCGGCGACAGTCGGGTGGAGTTCGAGGAGATCCAGTGGCACCTCTATTCGGCCCTCTTCATGCTGGGGCTGGCCGCAGCGCTTGTGACGGATGACCACGTGCGAGTAGACCTGCTGTACGAGCGCTTCGGTCTGCGTACTAAAGCCTGGGTGGACGCACTAGGCATCGTCTTTCTGCTGCTGCCCTTCCTGGCCATACTGTTGTGGTACGGCCTGCCTTTCGTAGCCGATTCGCTTGCCACCGGAGAACGTTCCAGCGCACCGGCCGGGCTGAGTCACCGCTGGCTCATCAAGAGCATGCTGGTGATCGGCTGCACCCTCCTCGTCCTGGCGGCCTTGGCGCGGCTGCAGCGGACGGTCACGCTGCTTTTCCTGACGGAGCGGGAGTCGCCGCCCTGTCCTGCCGAGGGAAGCGAAAGCCTCGCGAGGCAAAGGGATGCCAGCGGCGAGGCGCGCGACCGGTCGTCATCGTCCGTGCAAGAAGAGCACCGGGAGCCGGAGGCACTCCGCCTCATCCATGCCGGAGGCAAATCATGATTCTGGAATTTCACGAGATCCTCTGCATCGGCATGTTTGCCGGCTTCATCGCCCTTCTGTTCACCGGCTTCCCGGTGGCCTGGGTGCTTGGCGGTGTCGCCGTGCTGACCGCGGCGGCGGCAGCCTTCATCTTCCCCGAGCAACTCGCCGACGGCTTCTACGGCATGAAGTTTTCCGACCTCGGCGCGACCGTGCCGCGGATCTGGTCGATCATGCAGAACTGGGTGCTGGTGGCGCTGCCGATGTTCGTCTTCATGGGCCTGATGCTCGACCGTTCGGGTATCGCCGGCGCGCTGATGGAGAATTTCGTCAAGGTGCTCGGCCGCGCCCCCGGCGGTCTGGCGGTGACGGTGGCACTGATCGGCCTGCTGCTGGCGGCCTCCACCGGCATCATCGGCGCCTCGGTGGTGCTGCTCGCGCTGCTCGGCCTGCCGATCATGCTCAGGAACGGCTACAGCCCGGTGTTCGCCAGCGGCACGATCAGCGCCGTCGGCACCCTTGGCATTCTGATACCGCCCTCGATCATGCTGGTGTTGATGGCTGACCGCACGCCCGGGGTAGATGCGGGTGGGCTGTTCATGGGTGCGCTCGTGCCTGGCGTGATGCTGGGGGTGATCTACGTCGGCTACATGCTCGCGGTCGGCGTGCTGTCGCCGCGCACCGCGCCGGTGCCGGCCGACGCGCGCCGCCTCGAGCTTCGCGATCTCGCCGGCGTGTTCCGTGCCGTCCTGCCGCCGGGGCTGCTGATCCTGGCCGTGCTCGGCTCGATCTTCGCCGGCCTGGCCACGCCGACCGAGGCCGCTGGCGTCGGCGCCTTCGGCGCCACCTTGCTTGCGCTGCTGCACCGCAAGCTGAGCGTCGGGGTGGTGCGCGAGGTGTGCGAGCAGACGACGAAGACGACCGCCTTCATCTTCGCCATCTTCATCGGCGCCACCGCCTTCTCCTTCGTCTTCCAGGCCCTCGGCGGCGAGGACTTCATCCACCACGGCCTAAAGAGCCTGCCCTTCACCGACGACGGCATCCTGATCGCGGTGCTGGTGCTGATCTTCGTGCTTGGCTTCTTCCTCGACTGGATCGAGATCACCCTCATCGTGCTGCCTCTGGTAGCGCCAGTGATCGCCGGCCTGGACGTCGGTCCCGCCGACGCCGGAGCGCGCATGATCTGGTTCGTCGTGCTGGTGGCGGTGTGCCTGCAGACCTCCTTCCTGACCCCCCCGGTAGGCTTCGCGCTGTTTTACCTGAAGGGGGTGGCGCCAGCCGGAGTCACGGTGGCGCACATCTACAAGGGCGTCGTGCCCTTCATCCTGCTGCAGCTGGGCGGACTGGTGCTGGTGTATCTCTTCCCGGCGCTGGCGACCTGGCTGCCCGAGCAAGCGTATGGAGGATGAGGGCACTTGCCCACCCCGAGCGTGCCGAGCCCGTTTCTGCCGGGCTCGGCACGCTCGGGAACCGGAACGACGGGTGCAACACTACCGCTCCGGGCCGCTTCAGGCGAGCTGTGGCCGCGCCTGAAGGATCTCTCCGAGGCGGCGCGTCAGGTTTTCCCGCGCCTGCGTCGTGTGCTGCTCCGACAATGCTGCCGCCCGCGCGCCCTCACCTGAGGCGATCGCATTCGCGATCGCCTCATGCTCATCCCAGATCGACGCCCTTTGTGCGGAAGACTGCAGGACCGCCCCCATCGCCCGGCGCAGATGGACCCAATGCACCTGCGTGCTCTGGGCGATGAGCGGATTTTGCGCTGCCTCGTAGATCGCGCGATGAAACGCCACGTCGGCATCGATCATGGCTCTTACGTCCTTGCCCGCCGAAGCGCGTCGCCCCTCCGCGATCAGGGCGGGGGCGATCTGATAGCGACGTTCGGCCGCGAGCCGGGCCGCCAGCGCGTCGAGGGCGCCGCGCACGGCGTAGAGATCGCCGATCCAGCAGGGGTCGAGCGGGGTCACGAGGACGCCGCGACCGGGCGCGTCCTGAACCAGCCCATCCTTCTTCAACAGCCGCAATGCTTGCAGCACCGGAGAGCGCGAGACCTCCATCTCGTCGGCTATCTCTTCCTGCGTGAGGCGCGTCCCTGGCGCCAGGGTGCCGTCGGTGATTGCGTCAAGGAGCTTCTGGTAGACCTCGTCGACATAGTCGGGGCGGACCTGGATTTTCGCGAGTCTCTTGATCATAGCGGGCCTGCTCAAATTTTGTATTCAGTATGCAATTGGATCGAGGTGGCGGTCAAATCCGACCCTCAGAGCCCTTGACTTTCTCCAGTCGACTCGCTAGTGTGCACTGAACTCTGTATACAGAGTTCAGTTTATCCAAGAACGAATGGAAAGGAATCAGTCGATGAAGGTGCTCTACGACAAGGATGCGGACCCCGCCATGCTCCGCGCACGCCGCGTGGCGGTGATCGGCTACGGCTCACAAGGCCACGCGCACGCGCTGAACCTCAGGGACAGCGGAGTGGAGGTCGTGGTGGGGCTGAGGGAGGAAGGTACCTCGTGGGCGAAGGCGGTCGACGCCGGTTTCAAGGTGAGCGGCGTGCGTGAAGCCGTGGCCGATGCGGACATCGTCATGCTGCTCGTCCCAGATGAAGCGGCCGCGACTGTGTATCGTCGAGACATGCATGTGGCAATGCGCGAAGGCGCAACCCTCGCGTTCGCCCATGGCTTCAACATCCATTACGGCCAGATCGTGCCGCGCTCCGACCTCGACGTGATCCTGGTGGCGCCCAAGGCACCGGGGCATACCGTGCGATCGACCTACACCGCGGGTGGTGGCGTACCGGCGCTCGTCGCCGTGGCGAATGACCATTCCGGCACGGCACGGGAGATCGCACTTGCCTACGCTACGGCGATCGGCTGCGGGCGCGCTGGGGTAATCGAAACAAGCTTTGTCGAGGAAACTGAAACCGACCTATTTGGCGAGCAGGCCGTCCTCTGCGGCGGTGCAGTCGAACTCGTCAAGGCCGGATTCGAAACCCTTGTCGAGGGGGGCTACGCGCCCGAGATGGCGTATTTCGAATGCCTGCATGAATTAAAGCTCATCGTAGACCTGCTCTACGAGGGCGGCATCGGCACGATGAACTACGGGATCTCGAACAATGCGGAGTTCGGCGAGTACGTCAGCGGGCCGCGCGTCGTCACCGCCCAGACCAAGGCCGCGATGCGCGAGGTGCTGAATGACATCCGCTCTGGCGCCTATGCCAAGCAGTTCATTCTCGAGAGCCAGGCCGGCAACCCGACGCTGCACGCCCGTCGACGGCTGGCTGCGGCGCACCCAATCGAAGAAGTCGGTACGCGTCTTCGGGCGATGATGCCGTGGATCTCCGCAGGCGCGCTCGTTGACCGCAGCAGGAACTGAGCTTCATCACCAAGTGTTCGCGCCCCGCCGCGGAAAATAGTGCGCGGAAAAACTGTATACAGAATACGAACTTCAATCCCCGTGGCCAGCCATCTGGGCTGGCCCGACTGCCCCACCACCAAAAGGAGAGAGCATCATGATCAAGCCATCCGAGAAGCACGACGCGCCCCGCAGCACCGGTGGCAGCGCCGTCAGCAGGAAACTCGTTCCCTACGGCGGCTACTACACCAACAAGGTGCCGGACCACGACCCGGAGCTGACCGAGGTCGGGGCCGGCACCCCGATGGGCGAATATCTGCGCCGCTTCTGGCATCCCGTATGCATGGCGATGGAGCTGACCGACACGCCTCGCTTCCTCAAGATCCTGGGCGAAGAGCTGGTCTGCTTCCGCGACGGCAGCGGCCGTGTTGGCCTCCTGCATGCCCATTGCGTGCACCGCGGCGCCTCGCTCGAGTACGGCAAGATTGAGGAGCATGGCATCTCCTGTTGCTACCACGGCATGGTGTTCGACGTCGACGGCACCTGCCTGCGCGTTCCCTTTCCGCAGGGCGAGGAGGAAGAAGGCGAGCGCTACCGCTGTTCGATCCGCCAGGGCGCGTACAAGGCCTTCGAACGCAACGGTCTGATCTTCGCCTACATGGGCCCGCCGGACGCCGAACCGCCGTTCCCGGAGTGGGAAGGCAACTTCACCGTGGCCGACGGCGACGAGCTGGTTCCGTACAGCAACTTCCAGCACTGCAACTGGCTGCAGGTGCAGGACAACGCCGCGGACAACTATCACACCATGGCGCTGCACGCGAAACGCCAGGTGACCGGCGAGAACTACCAGGGGACCACCTTCGACGAAGTGGGCGCGGCAACGATGGAGGTGCCACCGGACATGCAGTTCTTCCCCGTCCATGGCGGGCGCAGCCTGGCTTGTGCCGGCGCCCGTCGTGCCGACGGTGAGCACATGCACATCCGCGTGCAGCATCAGGTGCTGCCGAATCTGAGCCTGCACGCCTACACCTCGGAAGACGGCAAGCGCAAGAAACTCTTCAGCCGCTTCCACATGATCCGCTGGACGGTGCCGGTGGACGACTACAACGCAAAGATGATCGGCTGGCGCGTCATGGGGCCGGGAATCGACACCCGCGGCATCGGCGACAAGAGCATGGTCGGCTACGAGACAATCGACTTCCTCGAAGGCCAGGTGGCGATGCGCCGGCCGGAGCGCTTCGGCGACTACAAGCTGGAGGACATGCCGCCCATCCCCTCGGACCACCGCGCTCGAGCGAACTACAAGGACTGCCAGTACGCGCCCGGCGACTACGAGGCCATCGTCAGCCAGCGCCCGATCGCGGTGCACGCGCTGGAGAACCCAACCCGGTTCGATGCTGGCCTGTACATGTTCCGCAAGCTGCTGCGTGACGCCGTGCGGGGCACGAATCCGAAGGCCGGTCCGGAGGAGTTCGCGCAGTGGCTGCGCGACTGCGCCGGCGCGCCTAACAGCTATTGTTCCGGCAACGTGTTCGAACTCCCCGAAGCAGAAACAGTTGAGGAAGAGGTTCGCAACCGGCGTCGCTTGGCGAAGGAGGTGGTCGCCATCCTGACTGCTTCGGATCAGTTGAAAGGGGCGGAGCGCGCCGAATTCGTCAAGCTCAAGTTCGAGGAACTCGAGCAGAGCTTCAAGAAGTGACGGCCGCGTCTTGACCCGGCCGAGCGGCAGCGGAATGCGAGGTTCCGCTGCCCGCAGCGCTTTCTCCATCGACAGTGATAAGGACCCGACATGAATACCACCATTGCCCACGCTGCCTCCAGCGGGCGGATCGAATTGCTGGTGCGGCAGATCCGCATGGAAGCGAAGGACATCCACTCCTACGAGCTGATCGACCCCGATGGGCGGCCGCTGCCCGCCTTTGCGGCGGGTGCGCACATCGATGTCCACATCGCGCCGAACCTGATTCGCCAGTATTCCCTGTGTAACGATCCCGCGGAGCGCCACCGGTATGTGATTGGAGTCCTGCGCGACGAGCGCGGCCGCGGCGGCTCCAAGGCCTTGCACGAACGCCTAAGGGTTGGCGATCGCGTCACCGTCGGCACGCCGCGCAACAGCTTCGAGCTGGCCGCGGGAAGCGGGAAAACGATCCTGCTCGCCGGCGGGATCGGCATCACCCCGCTGAAGGCGATGGCGCATGTGCTCGAGGCTTCGAGCGCGGACTTCGAGCTGCATTACTGTGCCAGGGGACCGGAGTCGGTGGCGTTCCAGGCGGAAATGACGGCCTTCGCCCCAGGTGAGTGCCTGCACTACCACTTCGACGGCGGCAACCCAGCCAACGGCCTCGACATCGAGGCTCTCTTGGCGCGACCCGTAGACGGATCGCATTTGTACTACTGCGGTCCTGCCGGCTTCATGGAGGCATGCCGAAAGGCCTCCGCGCATTGGCCGGCGGGTTCGGTGCATTGCGAGCATTTCAAGGCGCCGGCCGCGGCGCAGCCATCGACCAACGCGCGCGACGATTCCGCATGTGTCGCTGAGATCGCCAGCACCGGCCAGAAGATAGTGGTGCGCCAGGGGCAAAGCCTGGCCGAGGCACTGCAGGCGGCGGGCCTGCCGGTCGAGACCTCCTGCCAGTCAGGGCTCTGCGGCGCCTGCAAGGTCCGCTATCTCTGCGGGGACATCGATCACCAGGACTACATCCTGGATGACGATGCCCGGCGCGAATTCTTCACGCCCTGCGTCTCGCGACCACGCAGCGGAATGGTAGTGCTGGACTTGTGACGCCGGGATTGCCGCCTAAGGTGGGATGATGAGTACCGCAAGTACCCTGAAGCGCTAGAACCGGAAGTTTCAGCACACGGGCGGAACGAGCGAGGGGAACCGGAAGTGCGGGTTCCGCCCGGCGTTCCACGACCGCGAAACGGGCAATCACCTATACTTACGGCTTTTCAGATGGGACGCCAGCACCGTGCCACCTTCTCGACGGACTGCCGGATTGTGTTGTGGTCGAGCACGAGGGCACGGGACGAGTTCATGGCGTCAAGACAAGCGTCATTGCCGGATTCGTTTAAGAGGGAGAATTTTTCACGCGCGAACCGGCGATGGCTTTGGTTGCCTCGGTCGAACCACAAGCGGCAGCCTGACGCAGCCCGTGGCATCAGTGCGCGGGAAGCATTGACTATTGTGGCGCCATGGGCATATCCCGACTCAGCGAGTGGCAGCTTCATCTCGACAAGTAGCCGGTCGAGTTGCGATTGTCATGTGACGGCAACGGGCCGGTAGTTCCAGTTGGCTGTCGGCTTGATCTCTCCATTGAGCTGCTCGAGTTTCTTGGTTGACGGAGGGGTAGCTGCTTTGAGCATTTGCGTTAACTCATTAAGTCGCGCGCCGTGCTGCTATCTGTTCCGCTTTTGTCGGACGGCCGCGCCGCCTTGGTGCGGGCGGTGGCAGATCTGGCACGGAGGCATAGCGTGCAGGAAGATGGCTTGTTCTCTGTTTTTCTTCTAGCCAAGCTTCGACGTCTAGCGGTCTGAAGCGCAAAAGCCTACCCAGCCTCGTGATTCGGGGTAAGTCACCGCCGGTCGAGCTTCTGTTGTAGATAGTCTGTGTTGCCAGGCCTAGCAGCTTGGCGAGTGTTTCTGGTGTGAGGAGTGGCTCCAAGGTCCATGTTCGCGCGTGAGCAGTCACATGACTGCCAAGAATGTAGTCACCAGAGCGCAGTTTATTGGGGGCCGGGCCAGTGGGAGGCGGGGAGAAGGGAGCATCGGTTTTGCAGCACGTTGCAGCATTTCTGCAGCACTAGGCGCTGCAAAAACTGGTAAGATCAAGTAACGCTGGGTATGGAAGTGCGTTGATTTTGTTGTGTTTTTGTGCTTGGGGCCGCGTCATTAAAGGCGTAGGGGGCAGATTCAAAATCCGCCGCCGCAAGGTGTGTGGGTTCGAGTCCCACTCTCGGCACCATCTCTGCGCAAATGTCCTGTATGCGATGGCGGCTGAAGGCGCAGTGCCTTCCGGGCTTCTTTTGAGGCCGCGTCAGGGGCGAGATTCTGGATCAAGCGCTGGTGCGCTGGCAAATCCTGCGCGTGATTCCTTTTTTGCCATGCGGTCGCGCGACACCTGCAGTCGCGATGATGCCGAACGTCATGGGCCCTCCTGCCCGATCTTCAGCTCTTTGTTCGCAGCCGCGCTGATGGCGCGCACCGCGGGGTGGGTCAGCCGGCGTTCAACCGAGACCGCGTAGTAGGTTTCGGTGACACCGTTGGCGTCGCCCAGATGCACCATCGCATCCTGCTTGCAAAGCTGCTCGCCGACCAGCGATGCGCTCGGGAAGACGCCTGCGCCGGCTTCGGCGAAGGCGCGCATCAGGGCACTGTCGTCGAATTCGCCGACGATGCGCGGCTTGAGGCGAGCCGCGTCCAGCCATTGCAGCAGCGGGCCGCGCACGGCTGCCTCGCCGCCCGGCAGCAGCAGCGGGGCGCCGTCGAGGCAGGCAGGAAAACCACCCTTCAGGCGGGCTGCGAGCGCTGGTGTAGCGAAGAAGCCGATCGTGGATTCGCCGAGCGTGTGGCTGTAACCGCGCACATCCATGTTCGAAGGCATGGGACTGTCGGCCAGCACGACATCGAGCTTGTGGATGGCGAGTTCGCCAAGCAGGGCATCGAATTTTCCTTCCCGGCAGACGATGCGCATCGGCTCGGGCAGGTTCATCGACGGCGCGAGCAGCAGCCAGGCGATGGCCTTGGGCACCACGTCGGCGATGCCGACGCGGAAGGGCACCGTGCGGCCGCTCGCGCGACTGCGCAGCGCTTCCTCCAGTTCGTCGCCGAGACGGAAGATCTCCTCTGCATAGTCCAGCGCGACACGTCCGGTATCCGTCAGCACCAGGCCTCGGCCCTGTCGCCGGAACAGGCTGACACCGAGTTCGGCCTCGAGGGTCGCGATCTGACCCGACAGGGTTTGTGGCGCGAGACCGGAACGTTCTGCTGCGCGCACGATCCCACCAGCGCGGGCAACGGTCCAGAAATGATGCAGCTGCTTGTAGTTGATCATGACCTGCGTCCCGGATTGTCGATGCTTCGGAAAAAACGGATGAACATTCTGTTGAACTGAGATTTTATCGAAGCGTCTGAGGTTTAGTATCCGTCAGGCGTTAGGCCTGATGGCGATACGCAACTACACAAGGAGACTCAGCATGCGAATCGACCTGCATTGTGATGGCGTTGAAGCCCCTCCCGTCCTGCGGGACTACGTGAGCCGCCGGATGAGCTTCGCAATCGGGCGTTTTCGCGACCACATCCAGTGGGCGCGGGTGAAGGTCGCGGACGTCAATGGCCCGCGTGGCGGCAGTGACAAGCGTTGCGTGGTACAACTGCGCCTGCGCAACCTGCCGGACGTGGTGTTCGCGATCACGCAGCTCGACGTGCGTGCAGCGGTGGATCAGGCTGCCGACCGTGTGGCCCGGGTCCTCGCACAGCGTGTGCGCCGCAGCCAGCGCCCCGTCCGCACCCACGCCGCTTCAATGCAAGCCTTGCCGGCCTGAGTCAGCGGCACACACTTTTTCCCTGGTCCGGAGTCGCAGGGCGGCATCTGTCCTCGACTCCCAAAACAAATCCACTTCTCCCCCGGAGGAAACTAAACATGGACAACCGCATCACGATGACGCGCACCGAAGCTTCGGTGCTGTCGACCAACAAGGTCATCCGCAATACCTACATGCTGCTGTCGCTGACGCTGGCATTCTCGGCGCTGACGGCGGGCCTGTCGATGGCGATGGGCGCGCCGCGCCTGGGCATCATCGTGACGCTGGTCGGCTACTTCGGCCTGCTGTTCGCAACCAGCAAGTTCCGCAACAGCAGCGTGGGCATCCTGTTCGTTTTCGCGCTGACGGGCTTCATGGGCTTCACCCTGGGGCCGATCATCTCGGCCTACCTGTCACTGCCCAACGGTAGCAGTATCGTGATGCAGGCGATGGCCGGCACGGCGGCGATCTTCCTCGGTCTGTCGGCTTACGCGATCACGACCAAGAAGGATTTCTCCTTCATGGGCGGGTTCCTGATGGTCGGCATCCTGGTGGCCTTCCTGGCCGGCCTGGGCGCGATCTTCTTCGAGATCCCGGCGTTGTCGCTGACGGTTTCCGCTGCCTTCGTGCTGCTGATGTCGGGCCTGATCCTGTTCGAGACCAGCAACATCATCCACGGTGGCGAGACCAACTACATCATGGCGACGGTGTCGCTGTTCGTGTCGATCTTCAACCTCTTCACCAGCCTGCTGCACCTGCTGGGCTTCATGAACAACGACTGACCTCGATCAACGGCGGGAAGCGGGCGGGGTGGTTGCCGGATGGCGGCCGCCCCGCTTGCGTTTGGCGCAGCCTCGCGCTTCCGGACTGCGTTTGTCCGAATGCGATGGGCACGACTCGCGCCCTGTGGCGCTACAATGGCGCACATTTTTCAGTGGGAACGGTTGGATGAAAACCACTTTTCTGGATTTCGAACAGGCAGTTGCCGAGCTCGAAGCCAAGATCGACCAGCTCCGTTTCGTCTCCGACGACCCGGCCGTGGACATCTCCGAGGAGATCGCCCGCCTCGAAACCAAGAGCCAGTCCCTGACCAAGGACATCTACGCCAAGCTGACGCCGTGGCAGATCGCGCAGGTCGCCCGTCATCCGCAGCGTCCTTACACGCTCGACTACGCGCAGCACATCTTCACCGACTTCGAGGAACTGCACGGCGATCGTTCTTTCGCCGACGACAAGGCCATTGTCGGCGGGCTGGCGCGCTTCAATGGCGAGAGCTGCGTCGTCATCGGCCATCAGAAGGGCCGTGACACCAAGGAAAAGATCGCGCGCAACTTCGGCATGCCGCGGCCTGAGGGCTATCGCAAGGCCATGCGCTTGATGAAGCTGGCGGAGAAGTTCGGCCTGCCGGTGTTCACCTTCGTCGACACGCCGGGCGCCTATCCCGGCATCGGCGCGGAGGAGCGCGGGCAGTCCGAAGCGATCGGCCACAGCATCTACCTGATGGCCGAGCTGAAGGTGCCCATCATCAGCACGATCATCGGCGAGGGTGGCTCCGGCGGCGCGCTGGCGATCGCGGTCGCCGACCAGTTGCTGATGCTGCAGTATTCGACCTACTCGGTGATCTCCCCCGAGGGCTGTGCCTCCATCCTGTGGAAGAGTGCGGACAAGGCCCCCGAGGCGGCAGAAACCATGGGCATCACGGCCGCGCGTCTTAAGTCGCTCGGCCTGGTCGACAAGGTCGTCAACGAGCCGGCCGGCGGTGCGCATCGGGATCACCGTGCGATGGCGGCAGCGCTCAAGCGTGCGCTGGCCGAGGCACTGCGTCAGGTCGATCACCTGTCGCCGTCCGAACTGGTCGCCCAGCGCTACGAGAAGCTGATGGGCTACGGCCGCTTCAAGGAACTGGCGGCCTGACATGCTGCCCGAGGCCGTTTCCCGTGCGCTGACGGCGGCGGGAGTCGGTCCCGGTGCGCGTCTGTGCTGTGCGCTGTCGGGCGGCGTCGATTCGCTCGTACTGCTGCATGTGCTGCACGATCTGGCGCCACGGCACGGCTACGTGCTGCAGGCGGCGCACGTTCATCATGGCCTGAGCCCCCATGCCGACGCCTGGGCGCAGGCTTGCGCGTCGTGCTGCGCGACCTTGCAGATTCCCTTTTCGCTGATCCGCGTCGAGGTGCCGCGCGACGATGCTGCCGGCCTCGAGGCGGCCGCCCGTCGCGAGCGGCTGGCTGCACTGGACGCCATCCGCTGCGACTGGCTCGCATTCGGTCATCATCAGGACGATCAGGCCGAGACGCTGCTGTTCCGGCTGTTTCGCGGCAGCGGCGTGCGCGGTGCCGCGGCGATGGCGCCCTTCGAAATGCCGTCGGCTGGCAGGCCCGGTCGCGTGCGTCCGCTGCTCGACTGCCGGCGCGCCGGGATCGAGGCCTGGGCGCGTGCGCGCGGGCTCGACTGGGTCGAGGACGAGAGCAACGCCGATGTGCGTTTCAGCCGTAATTTCCTGCGTCATCGCGCGCTGCCGGCGCTCGGCGAGCATTTCCCCGCCGCGGTGCCGACGCTGGCGCGCGCGGCGGCCCACTTCCGTGAGGCAAGCGACTTGCTGGACGAGCTTGCCGCGCTCGACGAGGCCACCTGCGGTGGCGAGCCCTTGCAGCGCTGCGCTGTAATGTCGCTGTCGGATGCGCGTATCGCCAATCTGCTGCGCTGGCAGGCGCGCCGGCATGGCTGGCAGATGCCGGTGCAGGCCAGGCTGGACGAGGCCCTGCGTCAGTTGCGTGCGGTCGCGCAGCCGCTGCGTGTCGTCCTGGGCGAGATGGCCCTGTGCGCCTATCGAAACCTGCTGTGGCTCGAGTCCGCCGTCGGCGGTACTTACGAGCCCCGGGACTGGTGCGGGAGCGCGACGCTGTCGTGGGGGGCGGGAGAGGTGCGTTTCGAGCTTTTGCCTGGCCGGGGAATTGCGCGTTCGCTGCTCGAGAAGGCAGGGTCGGTGCGGCTCGCCGGGCGCCGGCCGGGGCTGCGGATGCAGCTGGCGTCGGACCGGCCACGGCGCCAGTTCAAGAATCTGTGCCAGGAGGCGGCCATTCCGGCGTGGCTGCGGGATCGGCTGCCAGTGCTATGGGTGGATGACGTGCCGGCCTGGGTGGGCGGAATCGGCGTTGCGGCCGAGTTCGCCTGCGCGCCGGGTGACGAGGGCGTCGTGCCGGAATGGCGGCCCGCGGGCGTGGCTTGAGCTAGCTGCGCAGCGTCGTCAGCATCTGTGCGAGTTCGACCGCCGAGCGGACCGCCATCTTGTCGAAGATGCGCGAACGGTGCGCCTCGACGGTGCGCATCGAGATCGACAGCTCGTCGGCGATCACCTTGTTGTACTTGCCTTCGAGGATCAGCTCCATGACCTCGCGCTCGCGCTGGGTCAGCGTGGCCAGCCGTGCCTCGATGGTCTCGCGGCTTGCCGCGGCGCGTTGGCGCTCGGCGTCGAGGGCGAGCGCTTTCTCGACCAGATCGACCAGGTCGTGGTCGTTGAAGGGTTTTTCGATGAAGTGGAATGCGCCCTTCTTCAGCGCGGCCACGGCCATCGGCACGTCGCCATGGCCGGTGATGAAGATCACCGGCAACTCACAGCCGCGCGCGAGCAGGGTGTCGAAGCACTCGAGGCCGCTCATGCCGTGCATGCGGATGTCGAGCACGATGCAGCCGCGCCATTCGGCTTGCCAGGCGTCAAGAAAGGGCTCGCCGCCGTCCCAGGTGCGGCACGCGACACCGCGCGTCTTGAACAGCCATTGCAGCGCATCGCGAATGGCTTCGTCGTCGTCGATGATGTGCGCGCAGGCTGGATTCATGCGGATTCCACGGGTAGCGAAAGGATGAAGATGGTACCGCCCTCGGGGGCGGGTTCGAAAGTCAGGCGGCCGTGGTGCAACTCGGCGATCGAGCGGCAGATGTTCAGGCCCATGCCCATGCCTTCGGGCTTGGTGGTGAAGAAGGGCTGGAACAGGCGTGCGGCGGTCTCCGGCGGGATGCCGGCGCCGCGGTCCGATACGAGCACGCAGACGTGGCGGCCTTCCTGGCGGGTGCGGATGCGTACTTCGCGGCGAAGGCGCGGGGTGTCGCGCATGGCGTCCATGCCGTTGCGCACGAGGTTGACGATGATCTGCTCGATCATCACCGCGTCGGCGAGCACGGGGGGGAGACCGGGCGCGAGTTCGGTGACGATGCGCATCTGGCGCTTGCGGGCGTCGGCTTCGATCAGGCCGACCGCGTCGCGGATCACGGTGTTGAGGTCGAGCGGTGCGCGCTGGGGTTCCGAGCGGCGCACGAAGTCGTGCACGCGGCGGATGATCTCGCCGGCACGCCGGGCCTGGCGGGCGATGCGCTGCTGGATGTCGAGCAGTTCGGCGCGATCGAGGGTGTCGGATTCGAGGCGGTTGATGCAGCCGCTGCTGTAGCTTGCGATCGCGGCCAGCGGCTGATTGAGTTCGTGCGCGAGCGTGGATGCCATCTCGCCCATCGTCACCAGACGCGAGGTGGCCTGCAGGCGTTCATCCTGCTGGCGGGCGAGTTCGCGTGCCCGTTTCTGTTCGGTGACGTCGAGTACCGAGCCCATCCAGCCCGTCTGGCGGCCGCGTGCGTCGATGAGCGGCGCTTCGAACAGCAGCACGTCGAGCACTTCGCCGTTCTTGCGCCGGAAGCGCAATTCGATGCCTTCCGGGGTCGAGCCCGTATCCTCGAGGCGATCGAGCAATTCCTGGCGGCGCTCGGTGTGATCCGGCAGCCAGTAGGGCAGCGGGGGCTCGAGGCCGATCAGTTCGTCCGCGCGATACCCGGTCATGCTGCAGAAGGCGGAGTTGACATAGGTGAGACGGCCGTCCATGTCGCGTGCCCGCATGCCGGTGAGCAGTGAGTCCTCCATGGCCCTGCGGAAGGCCGATTCCTCGCGCAGTGCGGCCTCCGCCTGCTGGCGGCGGGCGAGCTGGCGGCGCAGCTGCATCACGCTCCATACGATCATGCCGCCGAGCAGGACCAGCGAAGCGATCAGCAGCACGGGGATCCAGCGCGTCTCCGACTTGTAGGCCGTGATCTCGAGCGTCAGGCCATGCCCCGGCGGGTCGAAGGGCATGCGGTAGGCGAGTTGAGGCGCGAGCGGGGCGATCTTGGACTTGGCGGCGATTTCCCGGCTGTCGGCGTCGAGTACGGCGACCCGGTAGCGCTCCGAAAACCACCACGGCAGTTCGCGGATCACCAGATCGGACAGCGAATACACCCCGACGACGATGCCGGCCAGGGCCTCGTCCGACCACACCGGGACGTGGATGGCGAAGTGGAAGGCGCCGCCGATGACAGGGTAGGCGGCACCATAGACAGGGCGCCCGATGTTGCGTGCGAGTTCGAAGCTCGTGCTGGCGGCCAGGTCGCGCAGCTCGTCGTCGGCGCCGCCCTCCGTGTGCGGTGGCATCGAGCCCACGGGCTTGCCCTGCGGATTCAGCCACGCGATGCGCACGAGTCCGCGCTCCTGGTTGAGCAGATGGTGAACCTGGGCTTCGGTCTGCGCGCTCAGCTTGCCGTCATACAGTTCGGGGCCGAGCTGCTGCAACTGGGCTTCGTTGCGATCGAGGTGGAATCGCAGGTTCTGCTCCATCCACAGCACATCGCTGATCAGGGTCGCCTTCTGCTCGTCGCTGTCGTACTGGCGGGTCAGCCAGACCAGCGCTGCGATTGCGAGCAGGAACAGCACCAGGCTGAGATAGGGCAGCTGCCCGATCAAGCGATTGCGCACGACAGCCTTTGGCGCCGTGTCACCGCCCGGGGAAGGTGCCGCAGAGGGCGCGGCCGAAGAAGGGTTGGGGCTTGCGGGTTCCACTTATGCGGCATTCCACAATAGCGACAGGCGCGGCGCAATAAGGATACTGATGGCCTGCATAACAGGCTTTATCTGTTTGCGGTCATCGCCAGGGCGTTTCGCATGCCGGGCGGAAAACGATGCGTCCGGCGTGGCGCGTTCAATTCGGAGGAGAGAAACTCATGAAGATTCGTACGCTTCTGGTTGGTCTGATGGCTGTGGGTCTGTCCGCGACCGCTGTCGCTGCCGAGCCGATCGTGATCAAGTTCAGCCACGTCGTGGCTCAGGACACGCCCAAGGGCAAGGCTGCGGAGAAGTTCAAGGAACTGGCCGAGAAGTACACCAGCGGCGCCGTGAAGGTCGAAGTCTATCCGAACAGCACGCTGTACAAGGACAAGGAAGAGATGGAAGCGCTGCAACTGGGTGCCGTCCAGCTGCTCGCCCCGTCGCTGGCCAAGTTCGGCCCGCTCGGCGTGCGCGAGTTCGAAGTGTTCGACCTGCCCTACATCTTCGACGGCTACGAGGCGCTGAACAAGGTCACCCAGGGTCCGGTCGGCCAGCAGCTGCTGGCCAAGCTCGAACCCAAGGGCATCAAGGGCCTGGCCTTCTGGGACAACGGCTTCAAGTCGTTCTCGGCCAACACCCCGATCAAGAAGCCCGAGGACCTGCGCGGCAAGAAGATGCGCATCCAGTCGTCCAAGGTGCTCGAGGAGCAGATGCGCGAGGTCAAGTCGCTGCCGCAGGTGATGGCCTTCTCCGAGGTCTATCAGGCGCTCCAGACCGGCGTTGTCGATGGTACCGAGAATCCGCACTCCAACCTCTTCACGCAGAAGATGCACGAGGTGCAGAAGCACATGACGCTGACCGATCACGGCTATCTGGGCTACGCGGTCATCACCAACAAGAAGTTCTGGGACGGCCTGCCGGCCGAGGTGCGCACCCAGCTCGACAAGGCCATGGCCGAGTCGACGGTCTACGCCAACCAGATCGCCAAGGAAGAGAACGACAAGGCGCTCGAAGGTGTGCGCGCCTCGGGCAAGACCGAGATCTACGCGCCGACCGCCGAAGAGAAGGCCGCCTTCAAGAAGGCCTTCGTGCCGGTGCACAAGAAGATGGAATCGCGCATCGGCAAGGACCTGATCCAGTCGATCTACAAGGAAACCGGCTTCGATCCGGCCAAGCTGTAATCCTCTTTTCATCTCACCCAGCAACGCCCGTCTGGCGCCTTCTGCGCGACGGGCGTTTTCCCGGGGAAAACAATCATGAACAAGCTTCTCGACCGCCTCGAGGAATTCATCATCGGTTCGCTGATGGCCGTGGCGACGATCGTGATCTTCATCTCGGTGGTGCATCGCTACCTTTCCGGCTATGAGATTCCCGTGCTGCAGGACTGGCTGCTCGACATGAACGTCGGCTGGGCCCAGGAGTTCTGCATCATCCTCTTCGTGTGGATGGCCAAGTTTGGCGCCGCCTACGGCGTGCGCACCGGCATCCACGTCGGCGTGGACATCCTGGTCAACAAGCTCTCCGGCACCCCGCGCGCGGCGCTGATCCAGGCTGGCCTGGTGTGCGGTGTGATCTTCACCGGCCTGATCGGCATCTTCGGTGCGCTGTTCGTGTGGGAGAACGGCATGGCCTACGAGACGCTGAGCCTGCTTGGCCGCGACACTAGTGACTTCTTCGAGGGGCCGACCACGCCCGACCTGGAGTGGCCGACCTGGATGGTCTACTCGGCCGTGCCGCTGGGCTCCTTCCTGATGTGCTACCGCTTCCTGCAGGTGATGGTGAGCTTCGCCCGCAGCGGCGAGTTGCCGACGCACGACCACGGCCATGTCGAAGGCCTGGACGAGGTGGACGACGAAAACGTGCTGCTCGGAGGCGAGTCGATCTCGATCGCCGAAGACATCGAGCACGCCAACCGTGGGGCCGACGCGAAGCGTCCGGGCCACGGCAAGTGAGGAGGACGACATCATGACCAACACGATTGCAATCTTTGGCCTGCTCGTCGTCCTGATGGCGATCGGCATGCCGGTGGGCGTGGCGCTCGGCCTCACGGTGCTGAGCTTCATGTTCATCTTCACCGACGTGCCGCTCGAGTCGGTGGCGCTCAAGATGTTCACCGGCATCGAGAAGTTCGAGATCATGGCGATCCCGTTCTTCATCCTCGCCGGCAACTTCCTGACCCACGGCGGGGTGGCGCGACGCATGATCAACTTCGCCACCGCGATGGTCGGCCACCTGCGTGGCGGTCTGGGCATGTCGGCGGTGCTGGCCTGCGCGCTGTTCGCTGCGGTGTCGGGTTCCAGTCCGGCGACCGTGGTGGCGATCGGCTCGATCCTGATCCCGGCGATGATCAAGCAGGGCTACCCGGTGCGCTTCGGCGCCGGTGTGGTGGCCTCGGCAGGCGGCCTGGGGATCCTGATCCCGCCGTCCATCGTCATGGTGATGTATTCGGTTACGACCAACTCCTCGGTTGGGGCGCTGTTCATGGCAGGGGTGATCCCGGGCCTGCTGCTGGCCTTCATGCTCGGTCTGACGACCTGGTACGTGGCACGCAAGAACAACTATCCGACACTGCCGACGGTCAGCTGGGGCGATCGCCTCAAGGCCTTCCGCAAGGCGTTCTGGGGGCTGATGCTGATCGTGGTGGTGATGGGCGGCATCTACTCGGGCATGTTCACGCCGACCGAGGCGGCGGCGATGAGCGCGGTCTATGCGTTCTTCATCGCGGTGTTCGTGTACAAGGACCTGACCCTCAGGCAGATCCCGCGCGTGCTGCTGGATTCGGCCAACATGAGCGCGATGCTGCTGTTCATCATCGCCAGCGCGGTGCTGTTCTCCTTCATCCTGACCAGCGAGCAGATCCCGCAGCGCATGGCCGACGCCATCGTCGCCAGCGGCATGGGCCCGATCGGCTTCCTGATCGTGGTGAACATCCTGCTGCTGGTGGCCGGTGCGCTGATGGAGCCGTCGTCGATCATTCTGATCCTGGCGCCGATCCTGTTCCCGGTGGCCGTGGCGCTGGGGATCGACCCGATCCACTTCGGCGTGATGATCGTGGTTAACATGGAAATCGGCATGATCACCCCGCCGGTGGGCCTGAACCTGTTCGTGGCGAGCGGCATCACCAAGGCCGGCCTCACCGAGATGAGCAAGGCGGTGATGCCCTGGCTGTACACGATGCTGGTGTTCCTGATGCTGATCACCTACATCCCGAGCATCTCGACCTTCCTGCCCAAGGCGCTCGGCATGATGTAAACCCTGCGGCCCGGTCGCCTGTGACGGTCGGGCTGGCAGTTTTTTCGATCCCCGTGCGGCGGTGACGCCCTGCGGGGATTGTCTTTTCCGGGGGCGCTGCGCTTGCGTCGGCTTACATTCGCGCTTGCCTCGAGCGCATCGGTGTAACGCGAAACCTGTTAAAATTTCGCGCTTTTTTCTTAACCTCGCGCTTCCCTAGAGCGCAGTCCCGGAGTTTTTCCATGGCAATCGAACGCACCCTGTCCATCATCAAGCCCGACGCCGTCGCCAAGAACGTGATCGGCCAGATCTACGCCCGCTTCGAAGGCGCTGGCCTGAAGATCATCGCCGCCAAGATGGCTCACCTGTCCGAGCGTGAGGCCGGCGAGTTCTACGCCGTGCACAAGGAGCGTCCCTTCTTCAAGGATCTGGTGTCCTTCATGACCTCCGGCCCGGTGATGATCCAGTGCCTCGAGGGCGAGAACGCCATCGCCAAGAACCGTGAGCTGATGGGCGCCACCGACCCGAAGAAGGCCGACAAGGGCACCATCCGCGCCGACTTCGCCGAGTCGATCGACGCCAACGCCGTGCACGGCTCCGACGCGCCGGAAACCGCTGCCGTTGAAGTGGCGTTCTTCTTCCCCGGCATGAACGTTTACTCGCGCTAAGCGGTCCGTTCCAACGGCCCGTCGCGCACGTTTCGCGGTGCCCGAGCACCGCGCGCGGCGTGGTCGGGCCGTTTGCATTACGGCGGGCGGTTTTACCTCCCGCCTTGAAAAAGTGATGTTTCAGGCATGAGCACAACCAATCCGGTCAATCTGCTCGACTTCGATGTCGATGGCCTCGTCGCCTGGTTCGCCGGGCTGGGCGAGAAGCCCTTCCGCGCCCGCCAGGTGATGCGCTGGATGCATCACGAGGGCTGTGACGATTTCGATGCGATGACCGACGTCGCCAAGTCGCTGCGCGCAAAGCTGAAGGACATCGCCGTGATCCGTCCGCCGGTGCCGGTGCGCGATTCGATCTCGGCCGACGGCACGCGCAAGTGGCTGCTCGACGTGGGCAACGCCAATGCGGTCGAGACCGTGTTCATCCCTGAAACCAACCGCGGCACGCTGTGCGTGTCCTCGCAGGCCGGCTGTGCGCTCGACTGCGCGTTCTGCTCGACCGGCAAGCAGGGCTTCAACCGCAACCTGAGCGCGGCCGAGATCATCGGTCAGCTGTGGCTGGCCAACAAGCTGCTGGGCGCCGCGCGCGATTCGGCCCTGGACCTCGAAGCCGGCGAGAAGGACAACGGCCGCATCATCAGCAACGTGGTGATGATGGGCATGGGCGAGCCGCTGGCCAACTTCGACAACGTCGTCACCGCCCTGCGCCTGATGCTGGACGACCATGCCTACGGCCTGTCGCGCCGCCGCGTCACGGTGTCGACCTCGGGCATCGTGCCGGCGATGGACCGCCTGCGTGAGGAGTGCCCGGTGGCGCTCGCCGTGTCGCTGCATGCCTCCAACGACGCGCTGCGCGACCGCCTGGTGCCGATCAACCAGAAGTACCCGCTGCGCGAGCTGATGGCGGCATGCCAGCGTTACCTCGAGCGCGCGCCGCGCGACTTCGTCACCTTCGAGTACGTGATGCTCGACGGCGTGAATGACACCGAGGCGCATGCGCGCGAACTCGTCGCCCTGGTGCGCGACGTGCCGTGCAAGTTCAACCTGATTCCGTTCAACCCTTTCCCGAATTCGGGCTTCCTGCGCTCCCCGGCCGAACGTATCCGCCGTTTTGCCGGTATCCTGATTGACGCCGGCATTGTCACGACCACGCGCAAGACACGTGGCGACGACGTCGATGCGGCCTGCGGCCAGCTCGCCGGCCAGGTTCAGGACAAGACGCGGCGCACGGTGCGCCTGAAACAGGTCATGGAGGATCGTTCATGAAGCGCAGGTTCGCGCTGGCCGCCTTGTTGGTGGCGGTCGTGGTGGCAGGTGGTTGTGCAACGATGCCCGCAGGCCAGTCGGGGACCTCGGCCTCGGTCACTCGCCCGATGTCTGACATCACGCCGGCGACGCCTGCCGAATCGCGCGCCCGCGTCCACGTCGACCTCGGCATGGCCTATTTCGAGATTGGCCGCTACGACGTGGCGCTCGACGAGGCGCGCATTGCGCTGAATGACAGTCCGGGCTACGCGCCGGCCTACCACCTCCTGGGCTTGGCCTACATGCTGATCGAGGAGAGTGCTGCGGCAAGGCAGAATTTCGAGGCGGCGCTCAATGCTGCGCCGGGCGACCCGGACTTCAACAACAGCTACGGCTGGTTCCTGTGCACCCAGGGCGAGGAACTGCGCGGGCTCGAACGTCTCGCACAGGCGGCCCGGAATCCGTATTTCCGTTACGCCACACGATCCCATACCAATGCCGGACTCTGCCATCTCCGGCTGAAGGATGATGCGGCCGCCGAAGGTCAGTTCCTGGCTGCAATCCAGGCTGATCCGTCGAACCGTCAGGCGCTGTATCAGCTGGCCGATATTGCCTACCGCGGCGGGCGTTATGATCAGGCCCGCACGCACCTGATCCGTCTGCACCAGCAGGCCGAACCGACCGCGGCGTCGGCATGGCTCGGCCTGCGTACCGAGCGCCGGCTGGGTAACCGCGATGCCGAGGCGAGCTATGCGTCGCAACTGGGCAGCCGCTTTGCCGAGTCAAACGAGTACCAGTCGATGATCCAAGGGAAGTTCGAGTGAGCAACGATCAGTCGCTTGAATTGACGGCTGGCAGCGCCCATGACGACGTCCGCTCGCCCGGTGCCGCGCTGCGAGCGGCGCGCGAGGCGCGCGGCGAAAGCGTGGCCGAGGTCGCCTTTGCGCTGAAACTCAATCCGCGGCAGATTGCCGCGCTCGAGGCGGACGACTTTGCGGCGCTGCCCGGCACGGCCTTCGTACGCGGCTTCCTGCGCAACTACGCGCGTTATGTGGGGCTCGACCCTGCGCCCCTGCTCGCTGGAGTCGAGCGCCTGGGCGGGCAGGGCGATGTAGACCTGTCGCCGATCCGCAATGCCGATGGCGAACTGCCGTCCGGTGGCAGTGCCCCCCGACTCGGCGCCGCCTCAGTGCGGTGGATCGTGCTGCTGCTGGTGGCGGCCTTGCTGGCGGGCTGGTATTTCGACTGGTTCCGCACCGAGCCGGTGAGCGTCGAGCGTATGCTGGAGACGCCGGCAGCCGATTCGGCCGCCCTCGATGCGCAGCCGGCTGCCGTGCCGTCGGCGGCGGTCGAGGAGGCGCCGGCAGGCTCCGCGGGGTCGCCGGCCGATGTGGCAATCCCGACGCCTCCGGCGCCCGGCACTGCGCCCGCCGAACAGCCGGCGGCCGTGCCCGTGGCGCCGGCGCAACCCGTGAGCGCTGCCCAGCCCGCACCGCCGGTCGCGGCTGACGCGGCGACCGGCGCAGGTGACGTGCCGGTGCCGCCGGTGTCCGGACGCCAGCTCGCATTCCGCTTCGCGGGCGAGTCCTGGGTCGAAGTGCGGGATGCGACGGGCACCATCATCTATTCCGGCGTCAATCGCCCCGGTTCCGAGCGCAATGTGCAAGGTACGCCGCCGTTTGCGCTGGTGATCGGCAATGCGACGAGCGTGGCGCTCGAGTTCGACGGCAAGCCGGTCGATCTGGCGCCGCATACCAAGGTCTCGGTGGCAAGGCTCACCGTCAAGTAACCCCTGTCGATCAAGATGACGCAAGACTTCTCGCACTCTCCCATCGAAGCATCTCCCCTGTCCCGGCGTCTCACGCGCGAGGTCGTCATCGGCCGCGTTCGCGTGGGCGGCGGGGCGCCGGTCGTCGTGCAATCGATGACTAACACCGATACCGCCGATGTGCTCGGTACCGCGATGCAGGTCGCCGAGCTGGCGCGCGCGGGGTCCGAGATCGTGCGCATCACCGTGAACAACGAGGCGGCCGCGAAGGCCGTGCCGCACGTCCGCGACCGTCTGCTGGCGCTCAACATGGATGTGCCGCTGGTCGGCGACTTCCACTACAACGGCCACAAGCTGCTGACCGATTTCCCCGCCTGCGCCGAGGCGCTTGCCAAGTTCCGCATCAACCCCGGCAACGTCGGTGCGGGCAGCAAGCGCGACCCTCAGTTCGCAGCCATCGTCGAGCTCGCCTGCCGCTACGACAAGCCGGTGCGTATCGGCGTCAACTGGGGCAGTCTCGACCAGTCGGTGCTGGCCCGCATCATGGACGCCAACGCCACGCGCGCCGAGCCGCGTGACGCCGGTGCGGTGATGCGCGAGGCGCTCGTCGTTTCCGCGCTCGAGTCGGCCGCGAAGGCTGAGGAATACGGACTGCCCGGCAACCGCATCATCCTGTCGGCCAAGGTTTCGAGCGTGCAGGATCTGATCGCGGTGTACCGCGACCTTGCCCGCCGCAGCGATTACGCCCTGCACCTCGGCCTCACCGAGGCGGGCATGGGCAGCAAGGGCATCGTCGGCTCCACCGCCGCGCTGGCCGTGCTGCTGCAGGAAGGCATCGGCGACACCATCCGCATCTCGCTGACGCCCGAGCCGGGTGGCAGTCGCACGCAGGAGGTGGTGGTCGCGCAGGAGATCCTGCAGACCATGGGCCTGCGCGCGTTCACGCCGATGGTTACTGCCTGCCCGGGTTGCGGGCGCACCACAAGCACCTTCTTCCAGGAACTTGCGTCGGGCATTCAGGACTATGTGCGTGCCCAGATGCCGGTGTGGCGCGAGCAGTACGATGGCGTCGAGAACATGACCCTGGCGGTGATGGGCTGCGTGGTGAATGGCCCGGGGGAGTCCAAGCATGCCAACATCGGCATCTCGCTCCCCGGCACCGGCGAGACGCCTGCGGCGCCCGTGTATGTGGATGGCGAGAAGGTCGTGACCCTGCGGGGCGACAACATTGCTGCCGAGTTCAAGGCCATCGTGGACAACTACGTGGCCACCAAGTACGTGAAGAAGGGCGGCTGAGGGCCGCGCCGCAAGATAACAACAGCGCATCGACGCAACAGACCAAAGACCAAGCACCCATGAGCCAGACCTTGCAGGCCGTGCGCGGGATGAACGACATCCTGCCCGACGACGCCGAAACCTGGGAATACTTCGAAGACATCGTGCGCGACTGGCTGCAGAGCTACGGCTACCGCCCGATCCGCATGCCCCTCGTCGAACCGACGCCCCTTTTCAAGCGTGCCATCGGTGAGGTGACCGACATCGTCGAGAAGGAGATGTACTCCTTCGAGGACGCGCTGAACGGCGAGCACCTGACCTTGCGCCCCGAAGGCACGGCGTCCTGCGTGCGTGCGGCGATCCAGCACAATCTGGTCGCATCCGGCGGGCCGCAGCGGCTGTACTACTACGGGCCGATGTTCCGCCACGAGCGTCCGCAGAAAGGGCGCTATCGGCAGTTTCACCAGATCGGTGTCGAGGCGCTGGGTTTTGCCGGACCGGACACCGATGCCGAACTGATCCTGATGTGCGCCCGCCTGTGGGAAGACCTCGGGCTGGAGGATGTCGCGCTCGAGATCAACTCGCTCGGCGCGCCCGATGAGCGTGCCGCACATCGCGCCGCGTTGATCGCCTATCTCGAGCAGCACCAGGACAAGCTCGATGAAGACGGCAAGCGCCGCCTGTACACCAACCCGCTGCGCATCCTGGACACCAAGAACCCGGATCTGCAGGCAATCGTCGAGGCGGCCCCGAAGCTCGCCGACTACCTCGGCGAAGCGTCAAAGGCGCACTTCGAGGCCGTGCAGGTCTTCCTCAAGGATGCCGGCATACCGTACCGCATCAATCATCGCCTGGTGCGTGGTCTGGATTACTACAACCGTACCGTGTTCGAGTGGGTCACCACACGCCTGGGTGCGCAGGGCACGATCTGCGCTGGCGGACGCTATGACGGTCTGGTTGAGCAGCTGGGAGGGAAGCCTCAGCCTGCCGCGGGTTTCGCGATCGGTATCGAGCGCCTGCTGCTGCTGTGGAAGGAGTGCGGCGGAGAGGCCGAGCGTCCGGTCGCCGATGCCTATGTGGTGCACATGGGAGACGCTGCGGCGCGTGTCGCCTTCCGTGCGGCCGAGGCCTTGCGCGAGCACGGTTTCGCCGCGATCCTGCATTGCGGCGGTGGCAGCTTCAAGTCGCAGATGAAGAAGGCCGATGGCAGTGGCGCCCCGGTGGCGGTCGTGATCGGCGAGGATGAAGCACTGGCGGGCGAAGTGGGGATCAAGCCCCTGCGCGGCCCGGGTGGTCAGCAGCGCGTGTCGCTCGAGGCGCTGCCCGAGGCGATGGCCGCACTGCTTTACGGCAACGAAGAAGAAGGGGCTGAATGATGGCGGTGTACGACCTCGAAGAACAGGAACAGATTTCCGAACTCAAGGCCTGGTGGGCACAGTACGGCACGCTGGTGACGACGATCGCCATGATCGCGGC
Organism: Thauera humireducens; assembly: GCF_001051995.2. Lineage (NCBI taxonomy): Bacteria > Pseudomonadati > Pseudomonadota > Betaproteobacteria > Rhodocyclales > Zoogloeaceae > Thauera > Thauera humireducens. Next base: position 4,056,003 of record NZ_CP014646.1, read on the forward strand.
GCTGGCGTCGGTCGGCTGGCAGGGCTGGCAGTGGTATCAGAACCGCAACGCGGCCGAGGCCGGTGCCCTGTACTTCGCCGTGCAGCAGGCGGCCGAGCAGCAGGATGCACAGAAGGCGCGCGATGCCGCCGGCCGCCTGATCGGCGAGTACTCGGGCACGGCCTACGCGCAGCTTGGCGCGCTGCTGTCGGCCGGCGTGCAGTTCGGTAGTGGTGATCTCGACAATGCGCGTGCCCAGCTCGAGTGGGCTGCGGACAAGGGCAAGGATGCGGCGCTGCGTGATCTGGCCCGCCTGCGCCTGGCCACGGTGCTGCTGCAGAAGGGTGAGCTCGATGCTGCACTCGCGCGCCTGCAGACCGCGCCGACCGCCACCTATGCCGCCCGCTTCGCCGACCTTCGCGGCGATGTGCTTGCCGCCCAGGGCAAGGCCGCCGAGGCCCGCGCCGCCTACCAGGCCGCGATCGAGGCGCTGGCCAGCGCCGGCGATCAGGCCACGACCCTGCGCGAAGTCGTGCGCGTCAAACTCGAATCCCTGGAAGGCTGACCGATGAAGCTTGCTTCCCTGCGTGTGGTCCCGCTCGTTGCCGCGATCATCTTGGCAACCGGTTGCTCGTCCCTCAATCCCTTCGCCAGCGCCAAGCCGAAGCCCGCCGAACTGGTGGACTTCAAGCCCAGTGCCGAGCTCGTTGCGCTGTGGAGCGCCGACATCGGTGAATCGGGGGCCTATGTGTTCCAGCCGGCAGTCGTCGGCGAGAGCGTCTATGCGGCCGGCGAGGGGGGCGACGTCGCCCGCTTCGACAGCGGCCGTCAGGTGTGGCGCGTGGATGCCGATACGCGGCTGTCGGCCGGCGTCGGCTCCGACGGGCGTATCGCCGTGGTGGTCACGGCCAGCGGGATCGCGGTTGCCTACGACGCGGACAACGGCAGCGAACGCTGGCGCGCCACGATCGGCGCCGAAGTGCTGGCCCAGCCTGCCGTGAGCAGCGATCTGGTCGTGCTGCGTGCCTCGGATAACCGCCTGATCGCGCTCAGTGCCCGTGATGGCAGCCGGCGCTGGATCTATCAACGGGCGAACCCGCCGCTTGCATTGCGCAACTTCTCGGGTGTCGTGCTCGAAGGCAGTGTCGTGCTGGCCGGTTTTCCCGGCGGCAAGCTGGTGGTGATCAACGCGGCCAACGGCGGGGCCATCACCGAGCTGTCGGTGGCGGTACCGCGCGGCTCGACCGAGCTGGAACGCGTGGCCGATGTCGCCGGCACCCCCGTCGTGGGGCGGCGCGAAGTATGTGCCGTGTCCTATCAAGGGCGTGCGGCCTGCTTCGACACCAGCAATGGCAATGCGCTGTGGGCGCGCGATTTCTCGAGCAGCGTGGGCATGGACCGCGATGCGCGTTTTGCGGTGATCACCGACGAGGGCGATGCCGTGCACGCGCTCGATGTCTACAGCGGCGCCAGCGTGTGGAAACAGGATTCGATGGCGCGCCGCGCAGTATCGCGTCCGCTGATCGTCGGCGATCACGTCGTGGTCGGCGATGTCGAAGGCTACGTGCATGCGCTCAGCCGGGATTCCGGGGCTTTTGCCGCGCGTGCGCGCGCCGGCGACGGCCCGCTGTCGGCGCCACCACTCGCCTACGGGCGTGGCTTCATCGTGCAGGGCCGTGACGGTGAAATCACCGCCTACGAACTGCGTTAAGGCGGATTACTTTAAGTGAAACCTACCATCGTCCTGGTCGGCCGGCCCAATGTCGGCAAGTCGACCCTGTTCAACCGTCTCACGCGCACCCGCGATGCGCTGGTCGCCGACCAGCCCGGCCTGACGCGTGACCGCCACTACGGCATCGGCCGCGTTGGTGATCGCGACTATCTCGTCGTCGATACCGCCGGCTTCGACCCTGTGGCCAAGGACGGCATCATGCACGAGATGGCGCGGCAGGCCGAGCAGGCCATTGCCGAGGCCGACGTGCTGCTTTTCCTCGTCGATGGCCGTGCAGGACGAACGCCGCACGATGAACAGATCGCGGCCCGCCTGCGTCGCGCCGGTCGGCCGGTGCATCTCGTGGTCAACAAGGCGGAAGGCCTCGATCGCGCGATCGTCGCCGCCGACTTCCACGCGCTCGGGCTGGGCGACCCGCTGCCGGTGTCGGCAGCGCATGGTGACGGCATCAAGCAGCTGGTCGAGATCGTGCTGTCGCCATTTCCGCTCGAGAGCGACAAGGAGGCGGCAGAGGACGAAGGTCCGAAGGTGGCCATCGTCGGCCGGCCCAACGTCGGCAAATCGACGTTGGTGAACACCCTGCTCGGCGAGGAGCGTGTGATCGCCTTCGACCTGCCGGGCACGACGCGCGACGCGATTGCGATCCCGTTCGAGCGCGGTGGCAAGCGCTATACCCTGATCGATACCGCCGGCCTGCGTCGGCGCGGCAAGGTGTTCGAGGCCATCGAGAAGTTCTCGGTGATCAAGACCCTGCAGGCGATCCAGGAAGCCAACGTCATCGTCCTCGTGCTCGATGCGGCCCAGGACATTTCCGACCAGGACGCGCACATCGCCGGCTTCGCGCTCGAGGCCGGGCGAGCTTTGGTCGTGGCGATCAACAAGTGGGACGCGGTCGACGACTACCAGCGCGACCGCCTGAAGGCGGACATCGCGCGCAAGCTGGCCTTCCTCGGCTTCGCCCGCTTCCATCAGATCTCGGCCCTGCAGGCGCAGGGTATCGGCGGCCTGTTGAAGTCGGTCGATGCGGCCTATGCGGCTGCCACGGCCAACCTGTCGACGCCGCGCCTGACCCGCACGCTGCAGCAGGCGGTTGCACGCCAGGCACCGCCGCGCCACGGCATGCAGCGCCCGAAGATGCGCTATGCGCACCAGGGCGGCATGAACCCGCCGGTGATCGTGATCCATGGCAACGCGCTGGACGACATCCCCGCATCCTACGTGCGCTATCTCGAGCGCTGCTTCATGGATGCGTTCAAGCTGCAGGGCACGCCCTTGCGCATCCAGTTCCGAACCACGCACAATCCTTACGCTGCGAGAGACTGAGCGCTCAGCGCACGAACCTGCTTCCACGCCCGGATTTCGATGCATACTGTAATGTGGCGGTGCAGCATCAAATCCATTACATTCTTATAAACAGAAAATAACGAGGTTCACTCATGAGCAACAAAGGGCAACTTCTACAAGACCCGTTCCTGAACACGCTGCGTCGCGAGCACATTCCGGTTTCGATCTATCTGGTCAACGGCATCAAGCTGCAGGGCCAGGTCGAGTCGTTCGATCAGTACGTGGTGCTGCTGAAGAACACCGTCACGCAGATGGTGTACAAGCACGCGATCTCCACCGTCGTGCCGGCTCGTCCGGTGGTCATCCAGCAGCAGGAAGACGGCAACTGATCGCCCTGACGATTCGCTGCGGCCGGTCACGTCCGGCTGCAGGGGGCGCCCATGTTTGAGCGTCCGGCATCCGGCGAGCGGGCGGTCCTCGTCCAGCTCGACCTTGGTCAGGGTGCGATTGAAGAGCGCCTGTCCGAGCTGAAGCTGCTGGTGCTCAGTGCCGGCGCAAGCGTCGAGGCGGTCGTGCAGGGCAAGCGCGCGGCGCCCGATCCCAAGCTGTTTGCCGGCAGTGGCAAGGTGCAGGAGATCGGCGAAGCCATGCGTGCGCACGAGGCGGACATCGTCATCTTCAACCACGCCCTGTCGCCGGCGCAGCAGCGCAACCTCGAGCGCGAGCTGGCGTGCATGGTCATCGACCGTACCGCGCTGATCCTCGACATCTTCGCCCAGCGTGCCCGCAGTCACGAGGGCAAGCTGCAGGTCGAGCTCGCCCAGCTCGAGCATCTGTCCACCCGGCTGGTGAGGGGCTGGACCCACCTCGAGCGGCAGAAGGGCGGTATCGGCCTGCGTGGCCCGGGCGAGAAGCAGCTCGAGACCGACCGGCGCCTGCTCGGCAACCGGGTCAAGATGCTGAAATCGCGGCTGGTCCAGATCGAGAAGCAACGCAAGGTCAGACGCCGCGCCCGGGAACGCCGCGACGTTCTGTCTGTCTCTCTGGTCGGTTACACCAATGCGGGAAAGTCGACGCTGTTCAATGCGCTGACGAAGGCTGGGGCCTACGCGGCCGACCAACTCTTCGCCACGCTCGACACGACGTCGCGCCGGCTCTATGTGGGTGGAGCGAGCGTCGTGCTGTCGGATACCGTCGGTTTCATCCGCGACCTGCCTCACGCCCTCGTCGCCGCGTTTCGCGCGACGCTCGAGGAAACGGTGCAGGCCGACCTCCTGCTGCACGTCGTGGATTCCGCGAGCGAGGATCGAGACGCGCAGATCGATGCGGTGAACGAAGTTCTTGCCGAGATCGGTGCGGCCGACGTGCCGCAGATCCTCGTCTGGAACAAGATCGATCTCACGCGTGCGGAGCCGGCGGTCGAATGGAGTGACTGTGGTAACATTCGGCGCGTTTTTTTGAGCGCCCGAACGGGCGAAGGTCTTGATCTGCTTCGCGAAGCGCTTGCCGAGGTGGCGCAGCAGACCTTCCATGAAGATGCCGGCCGGGAATCCGGTACGGTGGATGAACTTCCTTCTCAATCGTGATTACGGGCATTCTCATGTCACTTAACGACCCCCGCTGGGGTGGCCAGGGCGGCGACAATGATCGCGACCGCAACGACGGTCAGCGTGGCGACGGCAACCGCGGCAACAACCAGGGCCCCCCCGATCTCGAGGAGGTCTGGCGCGACTTCAACCAGCGCCTGACCGGCATGTTCGGCGGCAAGCGTCAGAACCGCGGCATGGGCGGCGGGGGCGGTGGTGGCGACGGCGGTCCGCAGTTGCCGAATTTCTCGTTCAAGCAGTTCGGTGGCGGCATCGGTGCGCTGCTTGCGCTGGCCGGCGTGGTCTGGCTCGCGAGCGGCATCTACACGGTCGATGCCAACCAGCGCGGCGTCGTGCTGCGTCTGGGCGAGTACGTGCAGACCACCGAGCCCGGCCTGCGCTGGCGCCTGCCGTATCCGTTCGAGACCCACGAGATCGTCGACCTGACCGGCGTGCGTACGGTCGAAGTCGGCTATCGCGGTTCGGAGCGCAACAAGGTGCTGCGCGAATCCTTGATGCTGACCGATGACGAGAACATCATCAACATCCAGTTCGCCGTGCAGTACGTGCTCAAGAGCCCGGAGAACTACGTTTTCAACAACCGCTTCCCGGATGAATCCGTCGCCCAGGCGGCCGAGACCGCCATGCGCGAGATCGTCGGCAAGAGCCGCATGGACTTCGTGCTGTACGAAGGCCGGGAGGAGATCGCCGCGACCGCGCACGATCTGATGCAGCGCATCCTCGATCGCTACGAGACCGGCATTCAGATCAGCCGTGTGACGATGCAGAACGCGCAGCCGCCCGAGCAGGTACAGGCCGCGTTCGATGATGCAGTGAAAGCCGGCCAGGATCGCGAGCGCCAGAAGAACGAGGGCGAGGCCTACGCCAACGACGTGATTCCGCGTGCGCGGGGTACAGCTTCGCGCCTGATCGAGGAAGCCAACGCCTACCGCGAGCGCGTGGTCGCTAACGCCGAAGGTGAGGCGAGCCGCTTCAACCAGGTGTTTGCCGAGTACAGCCGTGCGCCCGAGGTCACTCGTGAGCGCATGTACATCGAAACCATGCAGGAAGTCATGTCGAATACTTCCAAGGTCATGATCGACGCCAAGGGCAATGGCAATCTGCTGTTCCTGCCGTTGGACAAGCTCATGCAGCAGGCGGGCGGAGCCGGCAGGCCGGCGGGTGTCGCGCCCGAGCCCCAGTCGGCTGCCGCGCTGGGTTCGAATGCGCCAGCATTGGCGTCGGACCCGCGTAACCGTGACCTGATGCGTAGCCGTGAGCGTGGAGAACGATGATGCGTGACAAGCTTCCCCTGATCGGCGGTGCGCTGCTGGTCATCATCCTGATTGCGTCGGCGTCGCTGTTCACCGTAGACCAGCGCCAGCACGCCATGGTGTTCCAGCTTGGCGAGATCAAGGAGGTCATCGACGAGCCCGGCCTGAAGTTCAAGCTGCCCCTGATCCAGAACGTGCGCTACTTCGACAAGCGCATCCTGACCATGGATACGGCGGAGCCCGAGCGCTTCATCACCTCCGAGAAGAAGAACGTGCTGGTGGACCACTTCGTGAAGTGGCGCATCGTTGATCCGCGCCTCTACTACGAGTCGGTCGCGGGCGATGAGGCGCGTGCGCGTACCCGCCTCACGCAAACGGTCAATGCCGGCCTGCGTGAGGAGTTCGGCCGCCGCACGGTACACGACGTGGTGTCCGGCGAGCGTGAGCTCATCATGGACCAGATGCGCGAGCGTGCGGACCGCGACGCCCGGACCATTGGCGTGCAGATCGTCGATGTGCGTCTGAAGCGCGTCGATCTGCCGAACGAGGTGTCGGAATCGGTGTATCGCCGGATGGAGGCCGAGCGCAAGCGCGTGGCCAATGAACTGCGCTCGCAGGGCGCCGCCGAAGCCGAGAAGATCCGCGCCGACGCGGACCGTCAGCGCGAGGTCATCGTGGCCGAGGCGTATCGCAGTGCCCAGCAGGTCAAGGGTGAGGGCGACGCGAAGGCCACGGCGATCTACGCGGAGGCCTTCGGCAAGAATCCGTCCTTCTATTCCTTTTACCGCAGCCTCGAGGCCTACCGTGCCAGCTTTGCCGGCAAGGAAGACGTGCTGGTGGTGGATCCGAGTTCGGACTTCTTCCGCTTCATGAAGGACGCCGGGGGCTCCGTAAGGAACTGATTGCCCCATGGGTGCTTCCCTGTTGACTGCCTTCGCGCTGATGCTGATCATCGAAGGCATCCTTCCTTTTGTCGCGCCAGCCGCCTGGCGCGAAACTTTTTTGCGTCTCGCCAGCATGGCTGACGGTCAGATCCGCTTCATCGGTCTGACCTCGATGCTGGCGGGCGTGTTGCTTCTTTTTGTCCTGAGCTGAACCCCATGCGCTGGGTATTGCCCGATCACATCCAGGACGCGTTGCCGTCCGAAGCCCACCAGCTCGAGACCTTGCGTCGTCGGCTGCTCGATGCCTTCCGCGTTCGCGGCTACCAGCTGGTGATGCCGCCGCTGCTCGAGTACCTCGATTCGCTCACCACCGGTGCAGGGCAGGACCTCAAGCTGCGCACCTTCAAGCTGGTGGATCAGCTGTCGGGCCGCACGATGGGCGTCCGTGCGGACATGACGCCGCAGGTCACGCGCATCGATGCGCATCTGCTCAATCGTCAGGGCGTGTCGCGCCTCTGTTATTGCGGCAGCGCCCTGCATTCCCTGCCGTCGACGCTGACTGCGACGCGAGAGCCGCTGCAGCTGGGCGCCGAACTCTACGGTCACGCCGGTATCGAGGCGGACGTCGAGATCCTGCGCCTGCTGGCCGAGGTGTTGCGCCTGGCTGAGGTGCCGGCCTCGCGCATCGACATCGGCCACGTGGGCCTGTTTCATGCGCTGGCCGCCCGTGCCGGCCTGGTGCCGGGGCGCGAGGAGGAGCTGTTCGACCTGCTGCAGGCCAAGGATGTGCCCACGCTGCGCGTCGTGCTGGCCGACGTCGCGGAGCCGGTGCGCTCGGCGCTGTTGGCGCTGCCGAGCCTGTATGGTGGGCCGGAGGTGCTGGAGCGGGCGGCGGCCTGTCTGCCGCAGGACGAGGAGATCGCCGCCTTGCTCGGCGAACTGCGCCAGCTGGCTGCGGCGCTGGCCGATCTGCCGATCAGTTTTGACCTGTCGGATCTGCGCGGCTATCACTATCACAGCGGTATCGTCTTCGCGGCCTACGGTGCGGATTCGCCCGCGGCGCTCGCACTGGGCGGCCGCTACGACCGTGTTGGCGAGGCCTTCGGTCGGGCGCGGCCGGCCACCGGCTTCAGCCTGGATCTGCGCGAACTGGTGTGGCGGCTGCCGACGCCCGGCGAAGCCGCGGGCATCCTGGCGCCCTGTGTCGACGACGAGGGGCTCGATCGGGAGGTGGCGGCACTGCGCGCGCGCGGCGAGATCGTCGTCACCGCACTGCCCGGACATGATGGAACTTGGAACGAGGCCGGCTGCGACCGGCAACTGGTGAAGCGGGGCGATCGCTGGGCGGTCGTGTCGTTACAGGGAGAGTAAGAAATGGCAAAGAACGTCGTCGTCGTCGGTACCCAGTGGGGTGATGAGGGCAAGGGCAAGATCGTCGACTGGCTGACCGACCACGCGAAGGGCGTCGTGCGCTTCCAGGGTGGGCACAACGCCGGCCACACGCTGGTGATCGGCCAGGCCGAGTACAAGCTCAATCTCGTGCCCTCCGGCATTGTGCGCGAGGGCGTGGCCTGTTTCATCGGCAATGGCGTGGTGCTCGACGCGCATCATCTGCTGGCCGAGATCCGTACGCTGGAAGCCGGCGGCATCAAGGTGAGGGATCGCCTGCGCATCAGCCCGGGTTGCCCGCTGATCCTCGGTTATCACAGCGCGCTCGATCGCGCGCGCGAGGCTGCCAAGTCGGCTGGCGACAAGATCGGCACCACCGGCAAGGGCATCGGTCCGACCTACGAGGACAAGGTCGCCCGCCGCGCGTTGCGCGTGTATGACCTGTTCGATCGCGAGCGCTTCGCCGCGAAGCTGAAGGCGAACCTCGAGTACCACAACTTCGTGCTCACCCAGCATCTCGGTGCCGAGCCGGTGGACTTCCAGTCGGTGTTCGACGAGGCCATGGCCGATGCAGAAGAGCTGCTGCCGATGGTGTCGGACGTCTCCGCCGAGCTTTACGCGATCAACAAGTCGGGTGGTTCGCTCCTGTTCGAAGGTGCCCAGGGCACGCTGCTCGACATCGACCACGGTACCTATCCGTTCGTCACCTCGAGCAACTGCGTGGCGGGCCAGGCTGCCGCGGGTTCGGGCGTGGGTCCCAGCCGGCTGCACTACGTGCTGGGCATCACCAAGGCTTACTGCACCCGCGTCGGCGGTGGTCCGTTCCCGACCGAGCTCGATATCGACACCAAGGGCGTCCCCGGCGAGCAGATGTCGACGAAGGGGCGGGAATTCGGCACGGTGACAGGGCGCAAGCGTCGCTGCGGCTGGCTGGATCTGGCGGCGCTCAAGCGCTCGATCATCATCAACGGCGTGACCGGGCTGTGCATCACCAAGCTCGACGTACTCGACGGACTCGAAGAGCTCAAGCTCTGCACCGGCTACATGCTCGATGGCAAGCGTATCGACCTGCTGCCGATGGGGTCGGAAGAGGTCACCCGCTGCGAGCCGATCTACGAGACGATGAAGGGCTGGAGCGGCACCACCTTCGGCGCGCAGAGCTGGGACGCGCTGCCGCAGGAGGCGCGTGCCTACCTGCATCGTATCGAGGAGATCTGCGAGATCCCGATCGACGTCATCTCGACCGGGCCCGAGCGCGACGAGACGATCCTGCGTCGTCATCCGTTTGGCGCCTGATCGTCGGTTCGAAAGCTTGCGTGGGCCGTTGTCTGGCTGCGCAGGCCTCGTGATGGAAGCGGTGTCGTTCGTGCGCAGGGTCGCCCCGGGCGGTCGTGTTGCCGGGGGCGCCGCTTCCTCGTTTGCGGGTGTCGTTGCGCGTGCTGTGGCGTTGTCTGCAATAGCGCCGTTGGCACAGCAACACGCGCACGGCAGCGTAAACGAAAAAAGCCGGCTGTTAGCCGGCTTTTCCCTGCAACTGGTGCCCAGAAGAGGACTCGAACCTCCACGCCTCGCAGCGCTAGTACCTGAAACTAGTGCGTCTACCAATTCCGCCATCTGGGCAGGGAGGCGCATAATAGCAGAGGTTATCGCGCCTGCAAAGTATTTCGTCGCTTCTTCGATTGCGGCGATGGAGATCGACATCGTCAGCGAAAGTGAATGGGCTGCGGACTACATGCAAAAAGCAAACGAACAACAAAAAAGCCGCTCCGAAGAGCGGCTTTCCTGTGAAACTGGTGCCCAGAAGAGGACTCGAACCTCCACGCCTCGCGGCGCTAGTACCTGAAACTAGTGCGTCTACCAATTCCGCCATCTGGGCAAGAAGACGCGCATTATAAGCACTGAAAGAAGATTGTCAATGACTCGTAGAACGAAAAATACACAAGCACGCACCGCCCCTCAAAATCGCCAGCCCGCCGGACGGAGTTCTGCGGCGTCCCGTCGCGGGGGGGCTGCCGGCGCATCGGCTGCGGGCCGTGGCCGTGCTGCACACAAGGCTGCGGCTGCACACGTCAGTGCGATCCGCCTGGCCGATCCCTTCCACGAACGTGAGGCGCAGAAGTACGAGCAGCCGTTGCCGAGCCGCGAGTACGTGCTGCAGGTGCTGGCTGAGCGCGGGGTGCCGATGGTGTTCGATGAACTGGCCGTCGCGCTCGACATCCAGTCCCACGAACGCGAGCACTTCGACCGCCGCCTGCGTGCGATGGAGCGGGAGGGTCAGATCGTGCGCAACCGGCGCGACGCCTACCTGCTGCCGGCCAAGGCCGACCTCATCAAGGGCCGCGTGGAGGGCCACCCCGATGGCTTTGGCTTCCTGCGCCGCGATGACGGCGGCGCGGATATCTTTCTCGGACCCAAGGAGATGCGCGAGTTGCTGCACGGCGACCGTGTCCTGGTCCGGATCGCCGGCCAGGATCGTCGCGGCCGCCCCGAAGGCAAGCTGGTGGAGGTGCTCGAGCGCGCCAACACGCGTGTGGTCGGCCGGGTGATCGAAGAACATGGCGTGATGATCGTCGTGCCTGAGAACCGCCGCCTGGCGCAGGACATCCTGATCGCCCCGGGTGGGCGCAAGAAGCCTCAGCCCGGCCAGATCGTGACCGTCGAACTGGTGGAGCAGCCGACCCAGGTCACGCAGCCGATCGGACGCATCGTGGAGGTGCTGGGTAACTATGCCGACCCGGGCATGGAGATCGAGATCGCCCTGCGCAAGCACGACCTGCCGTTCGAGTTCTCGGCGGAGGCCAAGGCAGAGACGCGCAAGCTCCCGGCAGCGGTTCGCAAGAAGGACTGGGCGGGTCGCGAGGACCTCACGAAACTGGCCTTGGTGACGATCGACGGCGAGACCGCGAAGGACTTCGACGACGCGGTGTATTGCGAGCGCCAGGGCAAGGGCTACCGCCTGATCGTGGCGATCGCCGACGTATCGCACTACGTGGGCGCCGGCAATGGCCTCGACAAGGACGCTTTCGAGCGCGGCAACTCGGTGTACTTCCCGCGTCGGGTGATCCCGATGCTGCCCGAGAAGCTCTCGAATGGCCTGTGTTCGCTGAACCCGCAGGTCGAGCGCCTGGCGATGGTTGCCGACATGGCGATCTCGATGACCGGCGACATCAAGTCCTACCGCTTCTACCCCGCGGTGATCTGGTCGCATGCGCGCCTCACCTACACCCAGGTGGCCGCGGCGCTGTACGACAAGGATCCGGCGGTGCGCAACGAGCTGGCTGCGCTGCTGCCGCACCTGGAGAACCTCGACCAGCTCTTCCGCGTGCTGCTGAAGGCGCGTGCCAAGCGCGGCGCGATCGACTTCGAGACCACCGAGACGCGGATGATCTTCGACGACAACGGCAAGATCGCGCAGATCGTGCCCGAAGTGCGCAACGACGCCCATCGTCTGATCGAGGAGTGCATGCTCGCCGCCAACGTGTGTGCGTCCGACTTTCTCGCCAGCCGCGAGCACCCGGCGCTGTACCGCGTGCACGACAGCCCCTCCGAGGACAAGCTCGCCAAGCTGCGCGAGTTTCTCAAGGAGTTCGGCCTCGGCCTGGGCGGTGGTGACGAGCCGCGCGCGGGCGACTTCGCCAAGCTGCTCGAGCAGGTCAAGGATCGTCCCGACGCCCAGCTGCTGCAGACCGTGATGCTGCGTTCTCTCAAGCAGGCGATGTACAGCCCGGACAACGTCGGCCACTTCGGCCTCGCCTACGAGTCCTACACCCACTTCACCTCGCCGATCCGGCGCTATCCCGACCTGCTGATCCACCGCGGCATCAAGGCCGCGCTGGCGGGCGAGCAGTACCGCCCCGGCGACTGGGAGCAGATCGGCCTGCACTGCTCGATGACCGAGCGCCGCGCCGACGACGCCACGCGCGACGTGGTCGCCTTCCTGAAGTGCTACTTCATGCAGGACCGCGTCGGCGAGATCTTCACCGGCAGCGTGTCGGCGGTCGTGTCCTTCGGCCTCTTCGTCGCCCTCGACGACATCTTCATTGAGGGCCTGCTCCACATCTCCGATCTGGGCAGCGACTACTTCCACTACGACGAGACCCGCCACGCCCTGCTGGGCGAGCGCACGGGCAAGCAGTTCCGCCTGTCGGATCGGGTCAAGGTGCAGCTGGTGCGGGTCGACATGGCCACCAACAAGATCGACTTCCGCCTGATCGAAGGTCCGCTGGCGGTCGAGAAGCCTGTCGCCGTGGTGGAGGAGACGCCGGCTCCCGCGCCTCGGCGTGCGCGCAGAACGACAAGGACGGCTGCCGACAAGGCCGCGGTGGAGACCGTCGTCGTGGCAGCACCGGCCGCGGCGTCCGCCGTGGAGGTCGCCAAGCCGGCAAGGAAGGCGCGGGCGAAGCCTGCCGCCGCGCCGGCCGAAGAAGTGATTGAACCGGCCGCCATCGCGGCAAAGCCGGCGCGCAAGCCCCGGGTCAAGGCGCAGTCCGTGCCGGAAACGCCCCCCACGCCGGTGACACCGGCGCGTAAGTCGCGCGTCAAGGCCGCAACGGCGCTTTCCGCGCAGAAGGCGCCGCAAGCGAGCGTGCTCGACGATATCTGGCAGAAGGCGGCCGACCAGGAGGCAGCGGCGCAGAAACTCGCGGCAGAGGAGGCGGCCAGCGCGCGGGCCGGCAAGAAGCGCAAGGCGGCGGACAAGGCGGAGGGCAAGCCTGCGAAGAAGGCAAAGGCACCCGCCGCCAAGGCCAAGTCCAAAGTCAAGGCGGGCGCCAAGGTGAAGCCTGCAGCCAAGCCGGCGAAGAAATCCGCTGCGAAGGCGGTGAAGGCGTCCGCGACCGCTGCCGAGCCGGTAGAATCGCGCGCCTCCAAACCGGCCGCACGTTCTGGCGGCAAGACCTCGACCAAGGGAACCCGCCGTGGCTAAAGCCCCAGAAACTGTCTCCACCCGCCTCATCTACGGCTTCCATGCCGTTTCCGCCAAGCTACGCCACGCGCCGGATTCGGTGCTGGAAATCTTCCTGTCCGGCGATCGCAAGGACGCCCGAGTGCGCAAGTTCGTTGCCCAGGCCGAGGCCGCGGGCGCACGCATCACGTCCAGCGAAGGCGACAAGCTCGACGCGCTGGTCGGCACGCGGCGCCACCAGGGTGTGGTGGCCAAGGTCGACGCCACGCGGCGCGACATCAAGCTCGCCGACGTGCTCGACAGCCTCGAAGAGAATGCGCTGATCCTGGTGCTCGACGGCGTGCAGGACCCGCACAACCTCGGCGCCTGCCTGCGCGTGGCCGACGCCGCCGGTGCGCATGCGGTGGTGGCGCCGAAGGATCGCGCGGTGGGCCTCAACGCCACGGCGGTCAAGGTCGCCAGCGGTGCGGCCGACACCGTGCCCTACATCACCGTCACCAACCTGGCCCGCGCACTGCGCGAGATGCAGGATGCCGGCGTGTGGGTGGTCGGTGCCGCCGGCGAGGCCGAGAAGTCTCTGTACGAGATCGACCAGAAGGTGCCCGTGGCCTGGGTGCTGGGTGCCGAAGGCGACGGCTTGCGCCGCCTGACGCGCGAGACCTGCGACGAACTCGCCCGCATCCCGATGCACGGCAGTGTCGAGAGCCTGAACGTGTCGGTCGCCAGCGGCATCTGCCTGTTCGAGGCGCGTCGCCAGCGCGGCTGAACGGTTCCGGCGAGCCCCGTCTTTGGGGTAACCTCTCGCCCTTCGAGCTTCGGGGTGCCCGCGCCAGTCGCGGGAGAATCGGGAAAGCGGTGCAACTCCGCTGCGCGCCCAGCGCCGTGATGGGGATTGTCCGGGCATGGTTTGCCCAGCCACTGGTCCGCAAGGATCGGGAAGGCGCCCGGACGAGATGATCCACAGCCGGAAGACCGGCCCCGAAGCGTATCAAGCAGCCGCCTGGTCGGCGGTTGTCCACTGCTCTACGACAAGGGGAATTTCATGAGCAGTCCTTCGCAGGCCGTCCAGACCGATCCGCAGTTCAGTGCCGAGGAGCGCGCCGCCGTCTATCGGGCCATCCACACCCGGCGCGACGTGCGCGGCCAGTTCCTGCCCGACCCGATCCCGGACGAGGTGCTCGCGCGCGTGCTGACGGCCGCCCACCATGCACCGTCGGTCGGCTTCATGCAGCCGTGGGACTTCGTGCTGGTGCGCTCGCGCGAAGTGCGGCAGAAGATCCAAGCCGACTTCCGCGCCGCCCATGCCGAGGCTGAGCTGATGTTCGAGGAAGGCAAGCGCGACACCTATCGCAAGCTCAAGCTCGAGGGCATCCTCGAGGCGCCGGTCAACCTGTGCATCACCTGCGACCGCAGCCGCAACGGCCCGGTGGTGATCGGCCGCACCCACATCGGCGCGATGGACGTCTACAGCGCGGTGTGCGCGGTGCAGAACCTGTGGCTTGCCGCCCGCGCGGAGGGCCTGGGCGTGGGCTGGGTCAGCATCCTGCATCAGCAGACCCTGCGCGAGGCGCTCGGCATTCCGCAGGACATCGTGCCGATCGCCTATCTGTGCATCGGCTACGTCAGCCATTTCTATGACAAGCCCGAGCTGGAGTCGGCGGGCTGGCTCAAGCGCATGCCGCTGACCGAACTGCTGCACTTCGACGGCTGGCAGGGCAGGGCGGACGAGGCGGGCGAGCGGCTGGTCGACGAGATCGGGCGGGTGTGGCCGATCCTGAAGTAGGGGTTTCGACCGCGGCGGCCGTGCTCGACGCCTTGCCCTGGCAGCGGCTCAAGATTCAGTCGGATAGGGTGGCGAGGAAGTCGCCCCAGGCCTCGATCGGCAAGGGCCTGCCGAACAGGTAGCCCTGATAGAACTCGCAGCCGTGCAGCCGCAGGAACTCGCGTTGCGTCGGCGTCTCGACACCTTCGGCGATCGTCTCGAGGCCGAGTGCGTGGCTCATCGACAGGATGGCCAGCACGATGGTCTCGCTGCCTTCGTCCTCCGTCATGTCGCGGATGAAGGACTGGTCGATCTTGAGCTGGGCGAAGGGCAGGCGCTTGAGGTAGGACAGCGAGGAGTAGCCGGTGCCGAAATCGTCGAGTGCGAACTGGATGCCGAGCGTGCGCAACTGGTTCATGCGCGCCACGGTTTCGTCGAGATCCCCCAGGATCACGCTTTCGGTCAGCTCGAGCTTGAGCCGGCTCGGGTCGATGCCCGCGCCTTCGACCGTACGGCGCACCATGGCGAAGAAGTCCGCCTGGTGGAACTGCCGCGCGCTCACGTTGACCGCGATCGAAAGCTGGCGGGTTGCCGGCGCCTGTTGCCACTGCGCGATCTGTGCGCAGGCGGTGCTCAGCACCCACTGGCCGATCTGTACGATCAGGCCCGTGTCTTCGGCCAGCGGAATGAACTCGGCCGGCGAGATCATCTTGCCGTCGGTGCCTGGCCAGCGGATCAGCGCCTCGGCACCGGCGAGCCGGCCGTGGCGGTCGACCTGGGGTTGATAGACGAGGCGGAAGCTGCCGGCCTGCAGGGCTTCGCGCAGGCCGATTTCCATGCGTGCGTGGGCATCGACGACCGCCTGCATTTCCGGATTGAAGAAGCGGATGGCGTTGCGTCCTTCTTCCTTTGCCCGGTAGAGCGCGACTTCGGCCTGCTTGAGCAGCATCTCGGGTGCGACCGCCTTGCCGCGGAACAGGCTCACGCCGATGCTCAGGGTAGCGTAGTGAGGCTCGTCGCCGTTCTCGCCGAGTGCGTAGGGCGCATCGAGTTCGGCGTGCAGCTTCCGCGCGATGAGCTCCGCGCGCGCGATGGCGTCGTCCTGATTGTCGCCGATGTTCTCGATGACGATGGCGAAGTCGTCGTCGCCATGGCGGGCGACGGTGTCGTCCTCGCGCATGGCGGCGCGCAGGCGGTTGCCGAGTTCCTTCAGCAACTGGTCGCCGCTGGCATGGCCGCGCGAGTCGTTGAGTTGCTGGAAGCGGTCGACGTCGAGCAGCATCAGCATGCCCCAGGCTTCGCTGCGACCACTGCCGCGGATCGCCTGCTGCAGGCGGTCGCGCAGCAGGGCGCGGTTGGGGAGCCCGGTCAGCGCGTCGTAGTAGGCCAGCCGGTGCAGCAGCGCCTCGGACTGCTTGCGCTGGGTGATGTCTTCCTTGACCGCGACGTAGTGCGTGATGGTGCCGTCGGGCTGCTTGATCGGCGCGATCGTGGCCAGTTCGAGGTAGCTCGCGCCATCCTTGCGCGTGTTGTGGAACTCGCCGCGCCAGACCTCGCCCCGCAACAGCGTGGCCCACAACTCTTCATAGGTCTCGCGTGGCGTGAGGCCGGCATTGAGGATGCGCGGATTGCGGCCGATCGCTTCCTCGCGCGAGAAGCCGGTGATGCGGCAGAAGGCCTCGTTGACGTATTCGATGCGGGCGTTGGTACCGGTGATGACGATGCACTCCGGGCTCTGTTCGATCGCCATGGACAGCTGCCGCAGCTCGGCGTCGCGCCGTTCGATCTCGGTCGCCATGCGATCGATGCCGGCCGTCACCTCGTCCAGTTCGCGCACCGAGGTGCCCGTACCGATGCGCGTGCCGAGGCTACCGGCAGCGATGCGTGCGACCGCGTCGCGCACGCGGACGGCCCACACCTCGATCAGCTGGTAGATGTAGAGCCGCGCGAGCAGCGCAGACAGGATCGTCACCGCCGCCAGCAGGGCGAGGTGGAGCTGGAAGCGGCGGTCGACGGCGTCGAGTGACTGCTCGAGCGGGGCGCCGATCGTCATCAGGCCGCTGTCGGGCGCAAAGCCGGGTGCCGCGACACCGTACAGGCGCCGCATGCCGTCGAATCCGGGCAATTCGACAATCCCATTGCCTTCGGTCTGCGCCCGACGCAGCACGGCGAGCTGTTCGGGCGGGAGCACATGGTCGCGCCAGCGATCCGCATCAGGCTGGTGGGACAGGATCTTGCCTTCCATGCTGATCAGGCTGGCTTCCCAGCCCGGAGGCAGCTTGAAGTCGTCGATTAGCCGATCCACCCAGTCGAGCGAGATCGAGGCGAACAGCACGCCGCGCACCTCGCCCTGTGGTCCGTGCAGCGGGTAGCCGAACGCCATGCCCGGCTTGCCGGAGATGCGGCCGACGATGAATTCGCCGTAGGTGATGCCTCCGCCCCGCATGCCTGCCTGGAACCAGGCGCGATGGGCGACATTGATCGCCTCGCCCGTCGATTGTGCGCTGCAGAACAGGCTGCCGTCAGGCAGGGCTGCGCCGATGTTGGTGAAGTCGTCGCGCGATATCAGCAGGCGCTGGGCGATCTTGTCGCAACTCGTGCCGTCGAGCGACTGCAGGTCGTTCGACCGCGCCATGATCCGCAGCACGAACTCAACCATCTGATGGGCGCCGAGCGCTTCGCGCCGGGCGGCGGCGAGGCGCTGCTCGATCTCCGCATGTGCGCGCTCGACAGCCTGCGTGCGCCGTTCCTGGTAGTCGACTAGCACGAACAGGAAGAGCGGCAGCACGGCGAGACCGATGGTCAGCCAGAGTCGCAGGTGCAGCGAATTACGCGTCATCTCGTCCTTGGCATGGTTGGGTGGTCGGGGGCTGATTCAGGCACGGGGCGTCGCCAGCCCGCAATGTGCCCCAATTTGGGCAATCTGTCCCGTACGACGCTGGGGTGCTTGCCTAGTGCGTCACACTTCGCATCTTGCACCAAGGCGGTGGCTTTCGGCGGCGTCGTGTCTCTGCGATCGTCATAACGGCCATGCCCACAGCAGCATCGGCACCCCGACCGCCACCACTACGATCTCCAATGGCAGGCCCAGCTTCCAGTAGTCACCGAAGCCGAAACCGCCCGGGCCGAGGATCAGGGTGTTGTTCTGGTGGCCGATCGGCGTCAGGAAGGCGCACGATGCGCCGATGGCCACCGCCATCAGGAAGGCGTCGGCATTGACGCCCAGCGCGGAGGCGGTACCGATGGCGATCGGGCACATCACGGCGGCCGTGGCGGCGTTGTTCATCAGGTCGGACAGGCACATGGTGACGACGAGGATCAGGAGCAGGCCAGCGACGGCGTGGCCCTGCGCCACATTGTCCATCAGCAGGCGGGCGATCAGGTCGGCGGTGCCGGTCGCTTCCATTGCGCCCGCGACCGGGATCATGCTCGCTAGCAGCACGACGATGGGCCAGTCGATTGCGTCGTAGACCGCACGTGGCGGCACCGTGCTCAGGACCATCGAGGCGAGCACGCCGAGGGCGAACGCCACTGCCGCCGGCAGCACGTCGAAGGCGGCGACGACGATTGCCAGCACCATGATCGACACGGCTTCCCACGCCTTGCGCCGGTCGGGGATGTAGAGCTCGCGCGCGGCGAGCGGCACGCAGCCCTTGTCGGCAGCGAATTCCGCGATCGATTCGGGTGGTCCCTGCAACAGCAGCAGGTCGCCGGGCTGGATGGCGATCCTGCGCAGCCGCTTCATCGAGCGCCGTCCCTCGCGCGAGAGCGCCAGCAGATTGATGCCGTAGCGGGTGCGCAGCATGATGTCGGTGGCCGAACGCCCGGCGAGCGGCGAGCCGGGCAGTGCCGCAAGTTCCATCAGCACGATCTCGCCCGACTTCGCGGCGGGCGCCTTGTCTTCGTCCTCCTCCCTCTCGTCACCGGGCTTCGTTGCTGCCTGCGGGCCGGATTGCGTGCCCGCTTCAGGCCCGTCGGTCTTCTCCGGCTTGACGGCCTCCTCCAGCTTCAGGCCCAGGATGGACAGCACGTCCGGCAGCGAGTCGGCCTCGGCCTCGATCATCAGGATGTCGCCGGCGTGGACCATGCGTCCCGGATTGGCCGCGATGAGGCGGACTTCCTTGTGCACCACGCCGACGATCTGTGCGTCGACATCGGCGAGCGCCTCCTCGATCTCGCGCAGCCTCAAGCCGGCGGCCTTGCTGTCCTCGGGGACACGCACCTCGGTGATGTAGGCCCCCGATTCGAAGCCCTCGATGCCCGCCTGCTTGCGCGCCGGCACGAGCCGCCAGCCCACGAGCGCGACGAGCAGGATGCCGGCCAGGGCCACGGCGAGCCCGACCGGGGTGAAGTCGAACATGGCGAAGCCGCCCTGTCCGGCGGCGGCGCGGAAGCCCGACACGATGAGGTTGGGCGGGGTGCCGATCAGGGTCGTCATGCCGCCGAGGATGGTGCCGAAGGCCAGCGGCATCAGGATCTGCCCGGGCGCGAGCCCGAGCCGGTCGGACAGGTGGATTGCCACCGGCATCAGCAGGGCCATGGCGCCGACGTTGTTCATGACGCTCGACAGCAGCGCACCGAGGCCCATCAGCGCGGCGAGGCTGAGCGTGCGACCGGCCTTTGCCGGCAGGATGGCGCGCGCCAGCGCATCCACCGCGCCGGAAGTCTGCAGGCCGCGGCTCAGGACCAGCACGCAGGCGACGGTGATGACGGCGGGGTGCCCGAAGCCCGCGAACGCGTCGCCGGGCTCGACCAGGCCGCCGAGCACGCAGGCGAGGAGCGCACCGGCGGCCACCATGTCGTGCCGCCATCGGCCCCACAGGAAGGCGCCGACGGTCGCGGCCAGGATGGCGAGGATCAGCAGCTGCTCGGGTTTCATCGGCGCCTCGGGTGCTCATGGCGGGCGTAGGGGTGTTCCCGGCCCGCCGCTTCCCCGGGGCGCGCCTGCTTCCAATATAGATGCCCGGCGCATGCCGGGTAAATGACGAAAAGGCGGCCGGGGGCGATCGATGCCCCCGGGCGCGGGCTTACTCGGTATCGAAGCCCAGCAGGCGGCTGTCGATGATGCGGCGGGCAACCGCGTCGGGCACATTGGCTTCCCAGTCACCGCGGCCGCGGCGCAGGCCTTGCAGCACCTCGGTGACGTCGATATGCAGGTGGCCGTCGTCGTGCGGATGAACGGCCACGAGCTTCTTGTTGGTCACGAGGTGGGCGAGCAGGTGACGCAAGTTCTCGGGCACCTGGACGTTGTCGAGCGTGACCAGTTCGTCCGGCTGCGCGCCCGTCGGTCGTGAGGGATAGACGTACACGTGGGTGTTGTCGGGGAAAAGCTTGCCGAAGGCTTCGAGGATGCCGCCTTCCAGACCCTCGTAGTACTTCTCGTCGAACAGGAAGTTGAAGTCGCGCACCGACAGCACGATGCCGATCGGCTTCTGCGTGTAGCGCCGCAGGTAGGCACGCAGGCGGAAGAAGCGCACGTAGTCGGAGATCATCACCGTGTAGCCCTGCGAGGTGAGCAGGTCCACGCGGGCAAGGAAGTCGGCGCCGTCGACGTTGTCGCCGCTGATCAGCGAGTTCATCGTGATCTCGGCCAGCTGCAGGATGCTGGTCTCGTCGACCGCGGCGAGCTGGCTGAACTGCTTCAGGCCGGAGGCCATCATGTCCACATTGACGCAAGTCACCGGCTTGAAGCTGCCGCGCATCACCATCACCGGCTTGCGGTAGAACAGCTCGCCCGGCACCACGACCTCGCCGTCGGGGTTGAACACCACCGCGCGCGTCAGCCAGCTGCGGATCAGGTGCAGGTTCATCAGGCGGTTTTCCACTTCCTCGAAGTAGGGGCCGGAGAAGTGGATGAGGTCGACCTCGATGCGCTCGGGCGTGAGGCCGTCGCCCAGGCCCTCGACGATCCATTCGGGCTGGTCATGGTGGAAGAAGGCGCCGTGGATCAGGTTCACGCCGAGGATGCCGAGCGCCTCGGACTGCTGCGCGTTGGTGTCGTCGAGCATGCGCACGTGCAGGATGACGTCGCTCGGCGCCGCGCCCGGATGCAGCTGCAGGCGCACGCCGATCCAGCCGTGGCATTCGTTCTTCTGCTTGAAGCTGCGCGCGGTCACCGTCGCCGCGTAGGCGAAGAAGGTGGTGTTCTTCGGCCGGATGTGGGCGAGGCGGTCCACCACCTGGGTGAACTCCTTGTCCAGCATCTGCAGCAGGCGGGCGCGGCTGACGTAGCGGTCGACGTGGCCGTAGATGTCGTCGCTGACGGCCATGTCGTAGGCCGACATGGTCTTGGCGATGGTGCCGGCGGCGGCACCGACCTGGAAGAAGCGGCGGGCCACTTCCTGCCCGGCGCCGATCTCGACGATGGAACCGTACTTGAACTTGTCGAGGTTGACCGCCAGCGCCTTCTGGTCGGTGGTCAGGATGGTGTCGCGTTTGCGCATCGGTGCGTTCCTTGATGAGCGGGGCCGCGGGGCGGCCTTACTTGAGCTTGAAGCCGCGGTTGTGCAGCGCCTCGACCAGGCGGTCGCGTCCGGACAGCGTCTGTGGGCCGGCGATGCGCTTTGCCGAATGCACCGCCCAGGTGCCATGCACGTTCATCTGCTGTTCTTCGTAGAAGCGCGCCATGGTGGCGTTGTAGGCCTCGATGCCCGGTGCCTGGACCTCGAGCGAGTATTTCTCGTGGTGCAGCACCACCGACTGCGGCGGCCGCGGCTTGACTGCCGCGGGCTGGGCCGGGTCCGGGTGGCCGACGCACATGCCGAACACCGCGACCACGCCGGGCGGCAGGGCCAGCAGTTCGGCGACCTTCTCCGGCTGGTTGCGCATGCCACCGATGTAGACCGTGCCGAGGCCGAGCGACTCGGCCGCAGCGACCGCGTTCTGGGCCGCCAGCGCGGCGTCGATGACGCCGACGAGGAACATCTCGGTGTAGTCGAGCGCCTCCGCCGGACGGCCCGTCTTCTCGGCAAGATGGCGCAGACGGGCGAGATCGGCCAGCCACACCAGCTGCAGCGGCGCGTCCTTCACGTGCGCCTGGCCGCCGGCGCACTCGGCGAGCGCGGCACGGGTTGCCGGATCGCGCACGGCCACCACGCTCCATGCCTGCAGGTTGGAGGAGCTGGCAGCCGATTGTGCTGCGGCGATGATCGCGGCGAGTTCGTCGTCGGCGACGGGATCGGGCAGGTAGGCGCGTACCGAGCGGTGATCGAGCAGGTGGTCGATGAGCGGCGAGCTGGCCGCCCGAAGCGAAAGGCCGAGATCGCCATAGCGGGCGCGCAGGCGTTGCGGGTCGAGAGACATGAATCACTCCGGATGCTGCGGGAAAACCACAAGTATATTGGCGCAAGGCGACGCTTCGGCGATCCTCCCGCGGCAGGGGAAACGATTGCGTGCGCTGGTCGCCCCGCCGCGGCGGGTGCAAACGGGCAATGCGGATTTGATCTCGATGCAGGAATTACGTTAACGTCAACGTAATGTGGCGCCCGGCGGGCTTGTGCCCGTCCGGACGCCACCGGTTTCGATCACAACGAGGAGAGGGAATACCATGAGCGCTGTCGCCGAATTCATCGCCGCACGCGACTTCCTGTTGCAGCACCGCAGCGATTACGCCACTGCCTACGCCGGCTTCAAGTGGCCGAAGCTCAAGGAGTTCAACTGGGCGCTGGACTACTTCGACGCCATGGCCAGGGGCAACGACAACCCGGCGCTGTGGATCATCGAGGAGGATGGCCGCGAATCGAAACTGAGCTTCGCCGAGATGTCGGCGCGCTCGAACCGGGTCGCCAACTGGCTGCGCAAGCAGGGCGTCAAGCGCGGCGAGCGCATCCTGATCATGCTCGGCAACGAAGTGCCGCTGTGGGAAACCATGCTCGCCGCGATCAAGCTCGGCGCGGTGGTGATCCCGGCAACCACGCTGCTGACCCCCGAGGATCTGGTGGACCGCGTCGAGCGCGGCCAGGTCAAGCACGTGGTGATCGGCAAGGCCCACACCGACAAGTTCGAGAACCTGCCGGGCAGCTTCGGTCGCATCGCCGTGGGCGGCGCGCCCGCCGGCTGGAAGGCCTTCGAGGAGGCCGCGGCCGAATCCGACCAGTTCACCCCGGACGGCGTGACCCGCGTCGACGATCCGCTGCTGCTGTACTTCACCTCGGGCACCACCTCCAAGCCCAAGCTGGTGCTGCACACCCACCAGTCCTACCCGGTCGGCCACCTGTCGACGATGTACTGGATCGGCCTGAAGCCCAACGACCGCCACATGAACATCTCCTCGCCGGGCTGGGCCAAGCACGCCTGGAGCTGCTTCTTCGCGCCCTGGAACGCCGGCGCCTGCGTGTTCCTGTACAACTACAACCGCTTCAACGCCAAGGCTCTGCTCGACGTGCTGGTGAAGTACGAAGTCACCACCATGTGCGCGCCGCCGACCGTGTGGCGCATGCTGATCCAGCAGGATCTGGCCTCGGTCAAGACCAAGCTGCGCGAGCTGATCGGCGCCGGCGAACCGCTCAACCCCGAAGTCATCGAGCAGGTGCAGAAGGCCTGGGGCATCACCATCCGCGACGGCTTCGGCCAGACCGAGACCACTGCCGAGATCGGCAACACGCCCGACCAGCCGCTCAAGCCCGGCTCCATGGGTCGCCCGCTGCCCGGCTACAAGATCGCCCTGCTCGATGTGGACAGCAACCCGGTGACCGAGGGCGAGATCTCGCTGGTGCTCGGCGACAGCCGTCCGGTCGGCCTGATGGTGGGCTACTCGGGTGATCCGGCCAAGACCGCGGAAGTGATGCGCGATGGCCACTATCGCACCGGTGACGTCGCCAGCATCGACGAGGACGGCTACATCACCTACGTCGGCCGCGCCGACGACGTGTTCAAGGCCTCCGACTACCGCATCAGCCCCTTCGAGCTCGAGAGCGTGCTCATCGAGCACCCGGCGGTGGCCGAAGCTGCGGTGGTGCCGAGCCCGGATCCGGTGCGCCTGGCGGTGCCCAAGGCCTTCGTGATCCTGGTCGCCGGCCAGGAGCCGAGCAAGGAGCTCGCCAAGGACATCTTCGCCTTCACCCGCGAACGCCTGGCCCCGTACAAGCGCATCCGCCGCCTGTCCTTCGCCGATCTGCCCAAGACCATCTCGGGCAAGATCCGCCGCGTCGAGTTGCGCAAGGCCGAAGAGGCACGGGGCGAGAACGCGCGGGGCGAGCTGGAGTTCTTCGAGGAAGACTTCCCCGAGCTGAAGGGCTGATCGCGGCCCGCACAAGGGGGCGATGATGCGCCCCCGTACGGCCGGCATGCTGCTACAATGCCGGCTGTGGCGGGTCTCCCCGCATTGCAGCGCGGTGAACCTGGTCAGGGCCGGAAGGCAGCAGCCACAGCCGTTCCCTGCAAGTGCCGGGGGTCGGGCTCGCCACCCCGAATGCAACAAGCCGAAGGGCGCTCCGATGTGGGCGCCCTTCGGCTTTTCTGCGTGTCGTTCAAGCCTGGTCGTTCAGGCGAGCAGGCTGTCCATCAGCATCATCGCCACGAAGCCGACGATCAGGCCGCCAGTGGCCAGCGTCTCGTGGCCGCGACGGTGCGACTCGGGGATGATCTCGTGGCTCACCACGAACAGCATCGCGCCGGCCGCGCCCGCAAGGCCCCAGGGCAGGATCATCGCGGACGCCGACACCATCACCGAACCGGCGACCGCCGCGATCGGCTCCATCAGTCCGGACACCGCGGCGACGCCGAAGGCGAACAGGCGGCTGTAGCCGGCCGTCACCAGTGCGATGGCGACGATCAGGCCTTCGGGCACGTTCTGCAGCGAGATGCCGGTGGCGACGGCGTCGCCGCTACCCGCGCCAGTGCCGTTGAGACCGGACGCGACGCCGATCGCCAGGCCTTCGGGGATGTTATGCACCGCGATGGCGAACACGAACAGCCAGACCGCGGTGCCGGTGCGCGAGCCGTCGGGCGCATGCGAGTGGGGCAGGGCGCGATCCATCGTCAGCAACAGTGCAGCACCGATGGTGAGGCCCACGGCCACCAGCAGCGCCGCGCCGGTCTGCCCCATGCCTTGCGCCTGGGCGGCACCGAAAGCCGGCAGCAGCAGCGAGAACACGCTCGCAGCCAGCATCACGCCGGCGCCGAAGCCGAGCAGCATGCCTTGCGCACCGTCGCTGATCCTGCGCATCACCAGCAGCGGCACGGCGCCCAGAGCGGTAGCGGCGGCGGCCATGGCGCCGCCGGACAGCGCGCCGGACAGCGGCAGGTTGAAACCCTCCAGGCCGCGCGCGGCCTGCGCGAACAAGACCGCGAAACCGGTGAGCGCGATCAGCCAGCCGGCGAGCGCGCGCAGGGCGCCGGCCGGACTGGCGGGCAGGAAATGCAGGCGGGCGACTTTGGCAACCATGATCGGACTCCTTTCGATCTGCATACGTCACCACCGGTCGGGGCAACGCACGAATCAGTGATCCGAGTATGGAGTCCATCCGCCGATAGGGCAAATTGAAAGCTCGAAGTCGGTCGATAGGGCATCGGTATCGGGGCGCGTCAGCCGGGTCGCCGGTAGCCGCCCGCCACGCCGCGTGGCGACATCACGAATTGCCACAACTGGTTGCTGCGCGCGCGGAAGGTGCCGGCGCAGGCGAGCAGGTAATAGCGCCACATGCGGTAGAAGCGCTCGCCGTAGCGTGCGGCGAAGCGCGGCCAGGCCGCTTCGAAGCGGGCATGCCAGGCCATCAGCGTGCGGTCGTAGTCGGCGCCGAAGTTGTGCACGTCCTCGACGACGAAGCAATCCTCCGAGGCGTCGCAGACCTGGCCGAGCGAGGGCAGGTCGCCGTTGGGGAAGATGTAGCGATCGATCCACGGATCGGTCGGCGTGCGCCGGACGTTCTTGCCGATGGTGTGCAGCAGGAACAGACCCTCGTCCTCGAGACTGCGCCGGGCCATCTCGAAGAAGGCGCCCTGGTTTTTCGCGCCGACGTGCTCGAACATGCCCACCGAGGCGATGCAGTCGAAGCGTTCGCTGCCGCCACGGTTGAACTGGCGATAGTCCTGCAGCCGGAGGGTCACCGGCAGGCCGGTGCAGCGGGCCTGGCCGAACTCTGCCTGCTCGCGTGAGATCGTCAGGCCGACGCAGTTGACGCCGTAGTGTTCGGCGGCGAACTTCATCAGGCTGCCCCAGCCGCAGCCGATGTCGAGCAGCCGCATGCCGGGCCGCAGTTCGAGCTTGCGGCAGACGAGGTCGAGCTTGGCCGCCTGCGCGTCTTCCAGCGTATCGGCCGTGGCCCAGTAGCCGCAGGTGTAGGCCATGCTCGGGTCGAGCATGGCCTCGAAGAAATCGTTGCCAAGGTCGTAATGCACCTCGCCGACCTGCCAGGTGCGACGCAGGCTCTGCAGGTTGAACAGGCGCGCGCGCAGTCCCTGCACCATCAGCGCCGTGGTTCCCACCTTCTCGTCAAGGCGGGCGAGCAGCACGCGGGCGATGAATTCGTCGACCTGATCGCAATCCCACCAGCCCTCCATGTAGCTTTCGCCCAGGCCGAGGCTGCCGCGTGCCAGGATGCGTTCGGCGGTCTGAGGGTGGTGGATGCGCATGTCCCACGGGCGCTCGCCGTCGATCTCGATGTCGGCCTGGGCAAGCAAGCGGGCCATGGCGCGCAGCGCCGGATCCTGCTCCCTTGGCCTGAGGGGGCGGCGCGCGCCACTCTGGTGCGCGGGGCGTGGCTTGCGGGCGTGCGCTTCGCTGGGCTTGTGCATGCTCTCCATCCTGTACTCCCGGCCGTGTCAGGGTTTGAAGTCTGGAAGCGGAAGAAGGAGATCTTCGCCATCCAACTCCGCCCGGACGTCAAGCAGGAATCGGGCCGTTCCGTGCGTGCGGCGCGCGGCTCAGACGGTCAGGGCGAATTCGGCGCACACCGTGCACAGCAGATCGAACAGGGCGTCGATATCCCGGGTAGTCGGATTCATGTGCGGGGTCCTCCGTGCAATGCCGGATAGCGCCGGCTGACGACTGCAGCATAGGCAGCAGCGTCGGATAGATCCAATCGATACGCAGGATGTTCGAAATTGTCTTGAGCTATCGGGTAGGGGAACGGCGGGGCGACGATCGGCGCCGGACGCCCGTCAGGGCTCTGCTAGAATCGCCCGCCATGAGCTATCAGGTCCTTGCGCGCAAGTGGCGGCCGAAGTCCTTCGGCACGCTGGTCGGTCAGGAGCACGTCGTGCGGGCGCTGACGCACGCGCTCGCCACGGGCAGGCTGCACCACGCCTGGCTGTTTACCGGGACGCGCGGCGTGGGCAAGACCACGATCAGCCGCATCCTGGCCAAGGCGCTGAACTGCGAGACCGGCATCACGCCCGAGCCCTGTGGCGTCTGCGATGCCTGCCGCGCCATCGACGCCGACCGCTTTCCCGATTACGTGGAGATGGATGCCGCGTCCAACCGGGGCGTCGACGACATGGCGGCGCTGCTCGATAAGGCCGTGTATGCGCCGGTGCAGGGGCGCTACAAGGTCTACATGATCGACGAAGTGCACATGCTCACCGGTCACGCCTTCAACGCCATGCTGAAGACGCTGGAGGAACCGCCGGAGCATGTGAAGTTCATCCTCGCCACCACCGATCCGCAGAAGATTCCGGTGACGGTGCTGTCGCGCTGCCTGCAGTTCAACCTCAAGCAGATGCCGCCCGGCCATATTGTCGACCACCTGACGCGCATCCTACAGGCCGAGGAGGTGCCCTTCGAGCCCGGCGCGCTGCGCCACATCGCCAAGGCGGCCAACGGGTCGATGCGCGACGCGCTGTCGCTGCTCGACCAGTCGATCGCGCACGGCGCGGGCAAGGTCGAGGAGGAGCAGGTCACCCACATGCTGGGCACGGTCGGCGACGACCATCTGTACGCCGTGCTCGACGCACTCGCGGTCGGGAACGTGACCGACCTGCTCGCGGTGGCGGACGGCATGGAGGCGCGCAGCCTGTCTTTCGATGCCGCGCTGCAGTCGCTGGCGACGCTGGTGCATCGCATCGCGCTGGCGCAGTACGCGCCGGAGGCGATCGCAGACGAGGCCGAGCGGGCCCGCATCGGCTCCTATGCCGGCGCCTTCGATGCGGAGTTCCTGCAGCTCGCCTACCAGATCGCGATTCACGGCCGTGACGAGCTGCCGTTGGCGCCGGACGAATACACCGGCTTCACGATGACGTTGCTGCGCCTGCATGCATTCCGCCCCGATCAGCCTGCGGCGCTCGGCGGGCCCGGCGTCGCGCCGGCGGGGGGCGGTCAGGCACGCAGCCTGCCGGCCGCAGCGTCCGCAAGTCCGGGGGGAGCGCAGGGTGCGCTCCCGGGCGGGGCGAGGGCGTCGTCTGCGGTTCCCGCGGCGGAGGGCGGAAGTCCGGCGGTTGGCGTGCCTGCGCCACAGCCCGCTCGCGTAGATGTCTCCCCGCCTGCGGCCCCTGTGCCCGCTGCGCCGCTGGTCGAGAAGGCTGAGCCGGCGCCCGTCGTTCCCGCAGCGAGTGCGCCCGCGAAGGCCAGCGATAACGATGTGCCTCCTTGGGAGGACTTGCCGCCCGAGGCGTATGCAGACGATTACGGCGCGACAGCGGCTGCGCCCGCGCCCGTGCGGACCTTGCCTGAAGCCACGACACGCTCGCGCGGTCCTGAGCCGGCGCAGGCGACGGCTGCTGCTGACGTCGAGCCTCCTCCGGCGCTATCCGCGGCCGCTGTTGCCGCACCGCCGGTCGCTGTTCCCACCGTTGCCGGCCGGGCTTCGTCGGGCGGCGGTGGCGATGTCGCATCCCTGCTTGCAATGGGGGACTGGCGTGGCATCATCCGCGCGCTCGAACTCGGCGGGCTCGTGCGCGAGCTTGCCCAGCATTGCGAGTGGGTCGATTGCGTCGAGGACGAATTGCAGTTGCGCCTGTCGACGGCGCATCGCCATCTGCTGGACATGAACCGCGCTGCGGTCGACCGTCTGCAGGATCTGCTCGGTGGGGCCACGGGGCGTGCGATGCGTGTGCGCATCACTATCGGCGACATTGCCGGCGAGACGCCGGCCCAGCGCGACGAGATCGAGCGCCGCGCGCGCCATGCCGAGGCGGTCGCAGCGCTGGAAGCGGACCCCTTCGTGCGCGAACTCATCGAACGCTTCGATGCCACCCTCGTCGAAAACACCGTGAAGCCGCTTTGACGGCCGCGGCGCGACGGGCGTGGTGTCAAGACTCTTTTCAAACAGCTCAATAACCTGGAGTGTCCAAGATGATGAAAGGCGGAATCGCCGGGCTGATGAAGCAGGCCCAGCAGATGCAGGAAAACATGAAGAAGATGCAGGAGCAGCTTGCTTCGGTCGAGGTCGAGGGGCAGTCGGGCGCCGGCATGGTCAAGGTGCAGATGACCTGCAAGTACGATGTGCGCCGCGTCTCCATCGACGCGGCGGTGATGGACGACAAGGAGATGCTCGAGGACCTGGTCGCGGCGGCGCTGAACGATGCCGTGCGCAAGGTCGAGGCGACCACGCAGGAGAAGATGTCCGGCTTCACTTCCGGCCTGAATCTGCCGCCTGGCATGAAGCTGCCGTTCTGAGCCTGCAACGATGACGCCATCCAGCCTCGACGAATTGATCGAGGCCTTGCGTTGCCTGCCGAGCGTCGGCCCGAAATCCGCTCAGCGCATGGCCTACCATCTGCTGCAGCGCGACCAGCGGGGCGCTGCGCGGCTGGCGCACGCGCTGGCGCACGCGCTGGAGGTGCTGCGTCACTGCGAGCGCTGCAACAACTTCAGTGAGGAGGCCGTCTGCCCGCGCTGCGCCAATCCGCGGCGCGACGCCTCGCTGCTGTGTGTCGTCGAGATGCCGGCCGATCTGGCCATGATCGAGCAGACGCAGTCCTACAACGGGCTGTACTACGTGCTGATGGGGCGGCTCTCGCCGCTCGACGGCATCGGGCCGCGCGAGCTCAAGCTCGACAAGCTCATCGGTCGCGCGACCGACGGCAAGGTGCAGGAAGTCATTCTCGCCACCAACTTCACCAATGAAGGCGAGGCCACGGCGCATACGGTGGCGACGCTGCTGACCACGCGCGGGCTCAAGGTCAGTCGCCTGTCCCGCGGTGTGCCGGTCGGGGGCGAGCTCGAGCACACCGATACGGGCACCATTGCGCAGGCCCTGGTCGAGCGCCGCGCCGTGTAAGAAGGTTGCTGCGTCGCAGCATATCAGGCCGCTGCTGCGGCTTTCCGACGCGGGAATGCCGCCCGGAAAGCCTTGTTACGACTGGTGATCCGCCCTTCGTGCTTTCTCTGCTGCAGTGACTCCGTTATAATTCCGCAGTTATTTGTATCCGGGTCTTTCGTTTTCCTTTTTGGGAAGAGGGTCATGAGCGTTGATCAAAAGATGGACAGCAGCCGCCGCACCTTGCTGCTGGCAACGTCCGCCGCGGGCGGTGTTGCCGCCGTGGCAACGGCCGTGCCGTTCGTTGCCAGCCTGACGCCGTCCGAGCGTGCCAAGGCAGCCGGTGCGCCGGTCGAAGTGGATGTGGGTAAGCTCGCTCCGGGCGAGATGATGACTGTGGAGTGGCGCGGCAAGCCGGTGTGGATTCTGCGCCGTACGCCCGAGATGCTGGCTTCGCTTGAAAAGACGGACGGTAAGGTCAGCGACCCCGAGTCCGACAAGCCCATGCAGCCGGGCTACGCCAAGAACAAGCACCGCTCGATCAAGCCGGAATACCTGGTCGCGGTCGGTATCTGCACCCACCTCGGCTGTTCTCCGTCCGAGAAGTTCAAGATGGGCGCCGAGAGCGGCATGGGCGCTGACTGGCCCGGTGGTTTCCTGTGCCCCTGCCACGGCTCGATCTTTGATCTGGCTGGTCGCGTGTACAGCAGCATGCCCGCGCCGGACAACCTCGAGATTCCGCCGCACCAGTACCTCGCGGATACCACCATTCTTGTTGGCGAAGACGGGAAGGCATAAGCGATGACCACCAAATCCCAGGCTGTGCTGAACTGGATCGACGAGCGCTTCCCGCTGACGTCGTCCATCAAGGGGCACCTCACCGAGTACTACGCCCCGAAGAACTTCAACTTCTGGTATTTCTTCGGCTCGCTGGCGCTGTTGGTGCTGGTGATCCAGATCCTGACCGGTATCTTCCTGGTCATGCACTACAAGCCGGATGCCTCGCTGAACGCAGCGGGTGTGCCGGTGGCCTTCGCCAGCGTCGAGTACATCATGCGCGAGGTGCCGGGTGGCTGGCTCATCCGCTACCTGCACTCGACCGGTGCCTCGGCCTTCTTCGTCGTGGTCTACCTGCACATGTTCCGCGGCCTGCTCTACGGTTCCTACCGTAAGCCGCGCGAGCTGATCTGGATCTTCGGTACCCTGATCTTCCTGGTGCTGATGGCCGAAGCCTTCATGGGCTATCTGCTGCCGTGGGGGCAGATGTCCTTCTGGGGCGCCCAGGTCATCGTGAACCTGTTCTCGGCGATTCCGGTGATCGGCCCCGACCTGTCGCTGGTCATCCGCGGCGACTTCGTCGTGTCCGATGCCACGCTGAACCGCTTCTTCTCCTTCCACGTCATCGCCGTGCCGCTGGTGCTGATCGGTCTCGTCGCTGCGCACATCATCGCGCTGCACGAAGTCGGCTCCAACAACCCGGACGGTGTCGAGATCAAGAAGAAGAAGGATGCGAACGGCATTCCGCTGGACGGCATTCCCTTCCACCCGTACTACACGGTCAAGGATATCGTTGGCGTCGTGGCCTTCCTGTTCTTCTTCAGCGCGGTGGTGTTTTTCGCGCCGGAAGCGGGGGGGTACTTCCTCGAGTTCAACAACTTCCTGCCTGCCGACCCGCTGACGACGCCGCCTCACATTGCGCCGGTGTGGTATTTCACCCCCTTCTATTCCATCCTGCGTGCGGTCACCTACCCGCTGTTCGGGCTGGATGCGAAGTTCTGGGGTGTCGTGGCCATGGGCGCGTCGGTGGTGATCATCGCCTTCCTGCCCTGGCTGGACCGCAGCCCGGTGAAGTCGATCCGCTACAAGGGTCCGATCTTCAAGATCGCGCTGGTCATCTTCGTCATCTGCTTCTTCATCCTGGGCTACCTGGGCGTGCTGCCCCCGACCCCGGGTCGTACGCTGGTGTCGCAGATCTGCTCGGTGCTGTACTTCGCGTTCTTCCTGCTGATGCCGTGGTACAGCAAGCTCGACAAGTGCAAGGCCGAACCGGAAAGGGTGAACTTCAAATGAAAATGCGCGTGATCAATCTCATCAAGCGTGCGGCGGCGGTGCTGCTGTTCGCTCCGGCGGTGGCGCTGGCGGCAGGTGCTGCGGTGCACCTCGACAAGGCGCCGGTCAGCACCGATCCGGCAGCGCTGCAGCACGGCGCCAAGCTGTTCGTCAATTACTGTCTGAACTGCCACAGCGCCTCGTTCACGCGCTACAACCAGTTGCAGAACATCGGCCTGTCCGAGCAGATGATTCGCGACAACCTGATGTTCACCGGCGAGAAGGTGGGCGATCTGATGAAGATCGCGATGCAGCGTGAAGATGGCAAGGTGTGGTTCGGCAAGGCGCCGCCCGATCTGACGCTGGTTGCACGTGCGCGTGCTTCCGGTGACGGCAGCGGGGCCGACTGGCTGTACACCTACCTGCGCCAGTTCTACCGCGATCCGGCGCGCCCGACGGGCTGGAACAACGTGATCTTCGCGAACGTGGGCATGCCGCACGCGCTGTGGGAGCTACAGGGCGAACAGGTCGCCAAGATCACCCAGAACGCGGATGGCACGACCACGACCGTGCTCGAGCTCGCCAAGCCCGGCAAGCTGTCGGTCGAAGAGTACGACAAGTCGATCGCCGACCTCGTGTCCTTCCTGGTCTGGATGGGCGAGCCGGTCGCCGAGAAGCGCAAGTCGATCGGCACCTACGTGCTGATCTTCCTGGCGGGCCTGTTCGTGCTGTCGTACGCACTGAAGAAGAACTACTGGAAGGACATTCATTGATCGGAATGGCAACCGGCCGCGAGGCCTGTTGATGCAGTCCTGACCCAGACGCACCACGCGGAACCGCGTGGTGCGCTTTTGCTTTTGTATCCCCGGAGTGGCAACACCATGATGAACCTGTATTCCGGCACGACCGATCCCTTCAGCCATCGCTGCCGGATCGTCCTGTTCGAGAAGGGCATGGATTTCGAAGTCATCGACGTCGATCTCTACAACAAGCCCGAAGACATCGCCGTCATCAACCCCTACAACCGTGTGCCGGTGCTGGTCGACCGCGATCTCGTGCTGTACGAGTCGAACATCATCAACGAGTACATCGACGAGCGCTTCCCCCATCCGCAGCTGATGCCGCCCGACCCGATCATGCGTGCGCGTGCGCGGCAACTGCTGCACACCTTCGAGCACGAGCTGTTCTCGCACCTCGAAGCCCTGGAGGCCAACCAGAAGGGCGTGGAGAAGAGCCGCGCCCACGTGCGCGACCAGCTCACCCAGCTCGCACCGATCTTCACCAAGCAGAAGTTCATGCTGAGCGAGGAGTTCTCGATGCTCGACGTGGCCATCGCGCCGCTGCTGTGGCGCCTCGAGCACTACGGTATCGAGCTGCCGAAGGCGGCGGCGCCGCTGATGAAGTACGCCGAGCGCATTTTCAGCCGTCAGGGTTTCATCGACGCGCTGACGCCCTCCGAGAAGGTGATGCGTCGCTGACCTGCCAATCCCCGACGTCGCCGGCCGCGTCTCGCGGCCGCGGCGTCGCCTGCTGGAAGACACATGAGCACCGTATCGACCAAGCCTTACCTGATCCGCGCCATCTGGGAGTGGTGTGTCGATCAGGGCTTCACGCCCTACGTCGCCACGCTCGTGGACGCCCAGACGCGCGTCCCGCCGGGTTATGCACGTGACGGACAGATCGTGCTGAACCTGTCGCCCGATGCGACGGGGCAGTTGCAGATCGCGAACGATTTCATCACCTTCCAGGCCCGATTCGGTGGGGTCGCGCATTCGCTGGTGGTGCCGATTGCCAACGTGATCGCCGTCTATGCGCGCGAGAACGGGCAGGGCATGGCCTTCGAGACCGAGATCTCGGGCGAGGAGGCCGGCGTCGATGCGGATGAGCGGCCGGGCGAGATGCCCGACATCGTCGAGGACATGGCCGACGCGGCTGCCGCGGCAAAGGCCGAGGCGCCCTCGGGTGATGAGCCTCCGCGCCGTCCTCGTCCCTCCCACCTGACCGTCGTGAAGTGAGACACCCCATGGCCAGTCTTGAATGGAGCGAGAAGCTGGAAAACGGCCTCCCGCGCATGGATGACACGCACCGCGAGTTCGTCGAGCTGTACAACGTGGTCGCCAACGCCGGACCGGACGCGTTCCTCGCTGCCTACGATGCCTTCGTCGCGCACACCGAGGCCCACTTCGCCCAGGAGAACCGATGGATGGAGGCGGTGAATTTCCCGGGTTGCCATCGCGCCGAGCACGACCGTGTGCTGGCGGTGCTGCACGACATCCGCAAGCGCGTCGCTGCGGGTGACACCTTCTTCGCCAAGCGCCTGGTGCAGGAGTTGCCGGCCTGGTTCGACCATCACACCAACGGCATGGATGCCGCGCTGGCTTTCCATTTGCAGAGCGTTGGCTATGACGTCGACAGCGGTACGTTTGCGAATGCCGAAGGCGCCGTAGGGCAGGCCGCATCCGGTTGCGCCTGTGCGACGCTGACCGCCGAAAGCGACGCCGAGAAGAAGGCCTGCGCCTGATTCGCGCTGCCGCGTTGCTGCACGTGTTTCAATCCAGGAACGGAAAGACCACTGGCGGCCGCTGACCCTCGATCAGGGCGGTGAGCGCGGCGGCCGAGCCGCAGGCGAGCGTCCATCCCAGGGTGCCGTGGCCGGTATTCAACCACAGGTTGTCCAGCCGGCCGCGCCCGATCAGGGGCAGATTACCCGGCGTTGCGGGGCGTAATCCCGCCCATGGCGTCACCTGCGTTTCGTCGATCGCGCCCGGGAAATGGGTCCGCGCCCATTCGAGCAGCGGCTCGATGCGCTCGGGCCGGATCGTCGTGTCGAAGCCGGCGAGTTCGGCCGTTCCCGCCACGCGAAGGCGATCCCCCAGCCGCGAGCAGACGATCCGGCGCGATTCGTCGGTCAGGCTCACCACCGGCGCCCGGTCCGGTGCTGCAAGAGCGGCCGTGATCGAATAGCCCTTCACCGGATAGATCGGTACGCGTTGCCCCAACGGTCGCAGCAACCGGCCGCTGTAGCTGCCGAGGCACACGACGACCGCGTCGGCGCTCAGCATGCCCTTGCGCCCCTCGGCGTCGCGCACGTATGCGCCCTCGATGCGATTGCGGGTAACCGCCAGCCGCCGGATCTCGGTGTTCCAGTGCAGCAAGGCCCCCCTCGCTTCCAGCTGCGCGGCGAGCGCTTCGGTGAAGCGCTGTGCATTGCCGGATTCGTCGTCCGGAGCATACAAGCCGCCTGCGATCGCATCCGGCCGGCCCGCGAGCGCGGGCTCCAGGGCGAGGCATTCCTCGCGCGAGCGTACTTCCGCGGGAATGCCGAGCTTCTGCAGCGACGATGCGCGCATGGGGGCATGGGCGAATTCGCGTGCGGTGTGGAACAGATGCAGGATGCCGGCCGCGCGTTGCTCGTAGTCGATGCCGGTCGTTTCCCGCAGGGCACGCAGGCGTTCGCCGCTGAAGAGGGCGAGTGCGGCGATCGCCTCGGTGTTGCGGCGTGTGCGCCACGGCAGGCATTCGTGCAGGAAGGACAGCGCCCAGCGCCATTGCGCCGGGTCGAGGGAAGGGCGGACTTTCAGCGGCGCGTCCTCGCGCCCGAGCCAGCGCAGCGCGAGCCAGGGCGCAGCCGGATTGGCCCACGGTTCCGGATGACTGATCGAGATCTGGCCGCCGTTGGCAAAGCTTGTCTCGCGCCCGGCGCCGGGCTGGCGGTCGACGAGACTGACCTCGAAGCCCGCCTGTTGCAGGAACCAGGCGGTCGTGACGCCGGTGACGCCGGCGCCGAGAACCATGACGTGCATATGTCGGGGAGCGGTGGATGACGGCTGTACGAGTCGGGCCCCCGAGCGAGGTTCCCGCCGCAGCAGAGGCGCGATGATACCCCTACGGCCCGCGGCAGAAACACGTGGCGCGTTTTTTTGCCGTGCGTACGGCGCGTGGAACCGGGATAATTCGGCCTGTCAGACATCACACCGCATTCACGGAGTTCTCTCATGCGTCGCGTCACCCTCACCCAGTTCCTGATCGAGCAGCAACGCGCCGGTCGCATCACCGCCGACCTGCGCCTGCTGATCGAGGTCGTCGCCCGGGCGGTCAAGGCCATCAGCGTCAATGTGTCCAAGGGCGCGCTCGCCGGGGTGCTCGGCGAGGCCGGCACCGACAACGTGCAGGGCGAGGCGCAGAAGAAGCTGGATGTGATCGCCAACGAGATCCTGCTACAGGCCAACGAGTGGGGCGGTCACCTTGCGGCGATGGCCTCCGAGGAGGTCGAGACGGTGCACCAGATCCCCTTCGACTATCCGAAGGGCGGCTTCCTGCTGCTGTTCGATCCGCTCGATGGCTCGTCGAATATCGACGTCAATATCTCGGTCGGCACGATCTTCTCCGTATTGCGCAATCCGCCGGGGGGCGAGCAGCCGAATGAAGACAGCTTCCTGCAGCCGGGGCGCGAGCAGGTCGCCGCGGGCTATGCCGTCTATGGTCCGTCCACCCAGTTCGTGCTGACGGTCGGCCAGGGCGTGCATGCCTTCACGCTGGACCGCGAGATGGGCAGTTTCATCTACACGCACCCCTTCATGACCATCCCCGAGGAGACGCGCGAGTACGCGATCAATGCGTCGAATGCGCGTTTCTGGGAGAAGCCGGTGCAGCGCTACATCGACGAACTGCAACAGGGCAAGACGGGGCCGCGCGGTGTCGACTTCAACATGCGCTGGGTCGCGTCGATGGTGTCCGACGTGCATCGCATCCTCACCCGCGGTGGCATCTTCATGTACCCGATGGACGACAAGTGCCGCGACAAGGGCGGCAAGCTGCGCCTGATGTACGAGGCCAATCCGATGGCGATGCTGGTCGAGCAGGCAGGCGGGGCGGCCAGCACCGGTCGCGAGCGCATCCTCGACGTGCAGCCGCGCGAACTCCATCAGCGCGTGCCCGTGATCCTCGGTTCCAGGGCCGAGGTCGAGCGCGTGACCGAGTACCACCGCGAGACCTGATCGCGGCCGTATGCGCCCTTGGCGCGGTTTGGCTCTCCTGCTGATCAGCGGCGTGTTGGCCGCGCCCCTGTCGACTGCGGCGCAGCAGGCGCTCGACGTCGAGCTGGAAGCGCCCGAGGCGGTGCGCGGGCTGCTCGAGCGTCACGTGCGCCTGTTGCGACGCAGCGACGCGACGATGCCCGAGGCTGCTCCCGACCGAAGCGCGATGGCCCGCCGCGCCCGGCGCGAGGTCGGCGACCTGCTCGCCACCGAGGGCTACTTCACGCCGACGGTGCGCATCGATCGCAGCGAGGCCGGGCGCTGGGTGATCAAGGTGGACCCGGGGCCACGCACGACCATCGCTGAGGTGACAGTGGACTTCGATGGCGAGATCACGCGTGCTGCAGAGCAGGGCGGCGACGAGTATCTCGCCCGGCTGCGGGCGAGTTGGTCGCTGCCGCCGGGGGCGCCCTTCCGCCAGGCCGACTGGGATGCCGCCAAACAGCAGATGCTCGACAGCGTATCGGCGCGGCGCTATGCGGCGGCGCGCATGGTGGAGAGCCGCGCGGAGGTCGACCCGGAGCGCGCCACTGCCCGACTCCGCGTCCGCCTCGACAGCGGCCCCGCCTTCTATCTCGGAGCGCTCGAGGTCAGCGGACTGCAGGAACTGCCGGCGGACCTGGTGCAGCGCTACAGCCGCCTGCGGGTCGGCGAACCCTACGACCGCGAGGCCTTGCTGGCCTTCCAGACGGGGTTGCAGAACACGCCGCATTTCGCGTCGGTGATCGTCGATGTCGAGCGCGATCCGGCGCTCGCTGCCGCGGTGCCGGTGCGCGTGCAGGTCTCCGAGGCGCGTCCAAAGCGCCTCGCGTTCGGCGCGGGCGTTTCCAGCAACACCGGCCTGCGGGCGGAGGCGAGCTATCGCGACGTGAATCTGCTGCGCCGCGGCTGGGAGCTGTCGACCGGCCTGCGCCTGGAGCAGCGCCGCCAGTCTGCCTACGCCGACGTCTTCCTGCCCCCTTCGGGCAACCATCGCGACAGCGTGGGTGCCCTGGTCGACCGCAGCGACCTCGAAGGCCTGCTGGTGCATTCGCAAGCCGTCGGCGTCGCCCGCAACACGGTGCGGGGCAACATCGAGACCCAGCTTGCCCTGCGCCTGCAGCATGAGCAGTTGCGCCCCGAGGGGGGCGAGTCCCGCTCGAGCAACACGCTGACCGCGAACTGGACCTGGGTGCAGCGCGCCGTGGATGACCTGCTCGATCCGACGCGCGGCTACGTGCTCGAGTTCCAGATGGGCGGCGGCGCGGCGGTGGCGATCGCTGATCGCGACTTCGTTCGCCTTTACGGCCGCGCAGTGCGTTACCAGCCGGTGGGCGAGCGCGACGTGCTGATCCTGCGCGGCGAGGCAGGCGCGACCCTGGCCGATTCGCGCGAGGGCATTCCGCAGGACTTCCTGTTCCGTGCCGGCGGCGCGCAATCGGTGCGAGGCTATGCCTACCAGAGCCTGGGCGTCCGCGAAGGCGACGCGACGGTCGGCGGGCGCTACCTCGGCACCCTCAGTGCGGAGTACGTGCATTGGTTCCGCCCGCAGTGGGGTGCGGCATTGTTCGTCGATGCCGGGGATGCGGCGGACACGCGCGAAGACCTCGACTTCCGCACCGGCTACGGCGTCGGGGCGCGCTGGCGCAGTCCGGCGGGCCCGCTGGCGGTTGATCTGGCCTGGGGGCATGACGAGCGCCGGCTACGTCTGCACTTCGGCGTTGCCATCGCCTTCTGATGTCGAGCAGCCGGTCCGGTGCTGCAAGCATGCGGCGCGGGGGCGTCCGGATGGTCAACGTACCCCGAAGAGGAGTATGGTTTTCACAGGCGGGCCGGCATGACGTTTTCGGTGGAATCCCTCCAGCTGGCCGGCTGAACGACATTGTTCGCGCGAGGCACGCATGGAACGCCCACCCGGTCGTCGCACCTGTCTTTATGCCGCCGAGCAGTTGAACGCTGTTGTCGAGCGCATGGCACGGCAGGCCGCCGCGGTGCTGTATGGCTGCGAGCGCATTGCCGTCATTGGCCTGTTGCGCAGGGGTGCGCCGCTGGCCGACCGCATCACGGCCCTGATGGTCGAGCGTCATGGCCTCGCCCCGCCGCTGCGGCTCGATCTCAAGGTCAAGCGTTATGCCGACGATCTCGCCCTGCTGCATCCCGAGACGCAACTGCTCGAGGACCCCGCGCATGCAACGCTGGACCTTCAGGGGCGGAGCCTTCTGGTCGTCGACGACGTGCTCTACACCGGACATTCGCTGCTGCGGGTGCTGGGCTATCTGGCGCGCTGGTCACCGGCCGAGGTGCGTGTTGCGGTGCTGGCCGACCGTGGCGTCGCGCGCTTGCCGATGCGAGCGGATGTCGTCGGCCTTCGGCTCGACGTCGCGCCGACCGATGTCATCGAATGCAATGTGCCGCCCTATGAGTCGTCCTGGCGGATCGAACTGCTGCAGCCCGACGGGGGCGCCGGCAGTGCGGACGAAGCGCGTGGCGGCGTGTGAGGCGGGAGGCACGATGATCTTCCAGGACCGACTCGACGCCGCGCGGCAACTCGCCACGGCCTTGTCCGCCTATCGGGGGCAGAACCCGCTGGTGCTCGCGATTCCACGCGGCGCGGTGCCGATGGGTGCGGCACTCGCGGACGCACTGCAGGGCGAGTTGGACGTGGTACTGGTGCACAAGCTCGGTTCGCCCTGGAGCCCGGAGTATGCGATCGGCGCGATCGACGAAAGCGGCTGGTCCTTCATCTCCGACTCCTCCGAGGGCGACGAGGCCTGGCTGAAGGCCGAGCGCGAGCGTCGGCTCGAGGGGCTGCGCCAGCGCCGGGCCCTGTATTCGCCCGAGCGTCCGCCGATCGACCCGCGCGGGCGCGTGGTGATCGTCGTGGACGACGGCCTCGCCACCGGCGCGACGATGATCGCGGCGCTGCACGCCGTGCGCGCGCAGGCGCCGCAGAAACTGGTCTGCGCGGTGCCGGTCGCCGCCCCCGACAGCCTGAAGAAGGTCGAACCGCATGCGGATGAAGTCGTCTGCCTTCACGCCCCCTGGGATTTCCAGGCGGTCGGGCAGTTCTATGTGCATTTCGGCCAGGTCGAGGACGACGAGGTGGTCGCCTGTCTGCGCCAACGCCGCGAACGAGGCGCGTAGGCGCCGGGGTACGGCATGACTGGCGGAGCTTCGCGCATGGCGCCGACGTCGGCGTGCGGGGCGCCGGCGCGACGATGGCTGAAGCCGCCGCGGCGACGACCCGCGGCCTGCCTGCTGCGAGGGGGGTTTTCGCCAATGGTGGGGCTGGGCGCGATTTGCGAGCCTGATGCGGGTAGCGAGCGCGCGAAAGGGAGACTTGGACATGCAGCGTTCCGGGATCATCCACAAGACGCCGGCCGATCTGGCGGTGGCGCCCAACCTTGGCGATTACGCGGCGACCTGCGCCGCGTTCTCGTGGGACAACGCGCGCCAGGCGCTGGCCGGCCTGCCGGGCGGCGGGCTCAACATCGCCTACGAGGCGGTCGAGCGTCATGCGCAGGGGCCCTTGCACGATCGCACCGCGTTCCGTTTCCTGGGCGACGAATCGGTGCGCGATGTCAGCTTCGGCGAACCGGCGCGCCTGACCAGCCGCTTCGCCAATGTGTTGCGCACGCTCGGCGTGCAGCGTGGCGAGCGGGTGTTCGTGCTCACCGGTCGCATCCCCGAGCTGTACGTTGCGGTGCTCGGCGGCCTGAAGGCGGGCTGCGTCGTGTCGCCGCTGTTCTCGGCCTTCGGCCCGGAGCCGATCGCCACGCGCTTGAATATCGGCGAGGGCGCGGTGCTGGTCACCACCGACGGGCTCTATGCGCGCAAGGTGGCGAAAGTGCGCGACACGCTGCCCTCGCTGCGCCACGTGCTGGTCGTGGACGAGGAGGGCACGGCGGCCGGACTCGCCGGCACGCAGGATCTCGCCGCGCTGATGGCCGAGGCAGCCGAAGTCTTCGACACCGAGCCGACGCAGGCCGAGGACCTTGCGCTGCTGCACTTCACCAGCGGCACCACCGGCACGCCCAAGGGCGCGATGCACGTGCATGGCGCGGTGGTGACGCACTGGGCGACGGGGCGTTATGCGCTCGATCTCCACCCCGACGACGTCTTCTGGTGCACCGCCGATCCGGGCTGGGTCACCGGCACGTCCTACGGCATCATCGCGCCGCTGCTGCACGGCGTGACCTCGATCGTCGACATGGCCGAGTTCGACGCGGAGCGCTGGTATCGCATCCTGCAGGCGCAGCGGGTCACGGTGTGGTACACCGCGCCGACGGCAATCCGCATGCTGATGAAGGCCGGCCCGGAGCTTGCGCGCGGCTTGCGCTTCCCGCAGCTGCGCTTCGTTGCCAGCGTCGGCGAACCGCTGAACCCGGAGGCGGTGTGGTGGGGGCTGGAGGTGCTCGGCAAGCCGATTCACGACAACTGGTGGCAGACCGAGACCGGCGGCATCATGATCGCCAACCTGCCCGCGCTCGACATCAAGCCCGGCTCGATGGGCAAGCCGCTGCCCGGCGTGGAGGCCGCCATCGTGCGCCAGCGCGAGGACGGTTCGGTGGCGCTGATCGATGCGCCGGACGAGGAGGGCGAGCTGGCGCTCAGGCGCGGCTGGCCGTCGATGCTGCGCGGCTACCTCAACAACCCGGAGCGCTACCGCAAGTGCTTCGCCGGCGACTGGTACCTGAGCGGCGATCTCGCGCGGCGCGATGCCGACGGCTACTACTGGTTCGTCGGTCGCAGTGACGATGTGATCAAGTCCGCCGGCCACCTGATCGGTCCGTTCGAGGTCGAGAGTGCGCTGATGGAGCACCCGGCGGTGGCCGAGGCCGACGTCATCGGCAAGCCCGACGAGATGGTGGGCGAAGTGGTCAAGGCCTTCGTCTCACTGAAGAAGGGCGTCGAGGCCTCGGACGCCTTGCGCCGGGAACTGCTCGGCCATGCGCGCAAGAAGCTGGGTGCCGTCGTCGCGCCGAAGGAGATCGACTTCCTGCCGGTGCTGCCGCGCACGCGCAGCGGCAAGATCATGCGCCGGCTGCTGAAGGCGCGCGAGCTCGGCCTGCCCGAAGGCGACACCTCGACGCTGGAGGCCGGCGCATGAAGACACGCCAGCCAACCCAGCGCCGCCCCGCTGCGGGCGAACCGCTGCGCCTGCTGGCAGACATGCTGCGCATCCGCCGCATGGAGGAGAAGTGCGCCGAGCTCTACGGTGCCGGCAAGATCCGCGGCTTCCTGCATCTCTACATTGGCGAGGAGGCCTGTGCCACCGGGGCGATGCATGCACTGGCCGAGCAGGACAGGGTGGTCGCCACCTACCGCGAGCACGGCCACGCGCTGCTGCGCGGCGTGCCGATGGACGCGATCATGGCCGAGATGTACGGCAAGGCCTCGGGCTGCTCGCGCGGGCGCGGCGGCTCGATGCACCTGTTCGACGTTTCGCGCCACTTCTACGGCGGCATCGCCATCGTCGGTGGCGGATTGCCGCTGGCCGCCGGGCTGGCGCTGGCGGACCAGCTGCAGGGCAATCCCATGTGACGGCCTGCTTCTTCGGCGAAGGCGCGATTGCCGAAGGCGCGTTCCACGAAGCGATGAATCTCGCCGCGCTATGGGCCTTGCCGCTGCTGTTCTGCTGCGAGAACAACCTGTATGCGATGGGCACTGCGCTGTCGCGCTCGGAGTCGCAGACCGACCTGTGCGCCAAGGCTGCGAGCTACAACATGGACGGCTTCCGCGTCGATGGCATGGACGTGCGCGCGGTATTCGAGACCGTCAGGCGGGCGGCGAGGCAGGTGCGCGCGTCGGGCAGACCTGCCTTCGTCGAGCTGCAGACCTACCGTTTCCGCGCCCATTCGATGTTCGACCCCGAGTTGTACCGCGACAAGGCCGAGGTCGAGCAATGGAAGACGCGCGGCCCTATCCACAGTTTCTCGGCGCAGCTGAAAGCCGAAGGCCTGTTGACCGAGGACGCCTTTCTCGCGCTCGATGCGGCGGCGCAGGCCGAGATCGATGCCGCGGTCGCCTTCGCCGAGGCCGCGCCCTGGGAGCCGGAGGCGGACCTGCTGAAGGACGTGCATGGGCCGGCGGCGATCGCGCACGGCGGCCGGCGATGAAGATCAGTTACCGCGAGGCGCTGCGTGAGGCCCTGCGCGAGGCGCTGGCGCAGGATTCGCGCGTGTTCCTGATGGGCGAGGACGTGGGGCGCTACGGCGGCACCTACGCGGTGTCGAAGGGCCTGCTGGAAGAGTTCGGGCCGGATCGCATCCGCGACACGCCCTTGTCCGAGCTCGGCTTCATGGGGGCCGGCGTGGGTGCTGCGCTGGGCGGCATGCGGCCGATCGTCGAGATCATGACGATCAACTTCAGCCTGCTGGCGCTGGACCAGATCGTCAACAGCGCGGCACTGCTGCGCCACATGTCCGGCGGGCAGTGCGCGGTGCCGCTGGTGATCCGCATGGCGACCGGCGCTGGCCGCCAGCTCGCCGCCCAACATTCACACAGCCTGGAGAACTGGTACGCCCACATCCCCGGCATTCGCGTGCTGGCGCCGGCGACCGTCGCCGACGCGCGCGGCATGCTCGCGCCCGCCCTGGCCGACCCCGACCCGGTGGTCATTTTCGAGCACGCCCAGCTCTACAGCCAGGAAGACGCGCTGCCGGCCGAGCGGGTCTGGCGCGCCTGCGACATCTCGCGCGCGGCCGTGCGGCGTGCGGGTACCCGGGCGAGCCTGATCACCTATGGCGGCTGCCTGCCCAAGGCGATGCAGGCCGCGGACGCGCTGGCTGCCGTGGGCATCGACGTCGAGGTGCTCGATCTGCGCCCGCTGGACCTGGACACCATCGCTGCGTCGGTGCGCAGGACGCACCGCGTGGTGGTGGTCGATGAAGGCTGGAAGACCGGCAGCCTTGCGGCCGAGATCGTCGCGCGCATTGCCGAGGACTGCCTGTACGACCTCGACGCCCCGCCGCGGCGGGTGTGCAGCGTGGAGGTACCCATCCCCTACGCCCGGCACATGGAGGCAGCGGCGCTGCCGCAGACGGCGCAGATCGTCGCCGCGGTGAAGGAGATGCTGAATGTTTGAGTTCAAGCTGCCCTCGCTCGGCGCCGACATGGACGAAGGCAAGCTGCTGGAGTGGCGCGTCAAGCCCGGCGACAAGGTGAAGAAGGGCCAGGTCGTCGCGGTGGTCGACACCTCGAAGGCCGCGGTCGATGTCGAGATCTGGCAGGACGGCACGGTGTTCGAGCTGCTGATCGAACCCGGCACCCGCCTGCCGGTCGGCAGCGTGATGGCGACGCTGCTCGAGGAGGGCGAGTCCGCGCCAACGCGCAAGCCGCTCACCGCGCGTGGCGCGCGGAAGGGCGAGGCACGCCGCCGGGCGACCCCTCCAGCAGCGGTGGCCGCCGAGGTGGGCGTCGCCCCGCCCGCTGTCGAGCCGGCGCTGGCGGGGCGCGCTCGCGTGTCGCCGGCTGCACGCAAGCGCGCGGACGCGTTGGGGATCGACATCGTCCGCGTCGCCGGTTCCGGCCCCGGGGGCGTGGTCACGCTGGCCGACATCGAACATGCGGCCGCCACGCGCACGGTGACCGCAGTGGCGGTGCCCGCCGAGGTCATGGCGGCGCGCCAGGCCGAGATGCGAAGGACCATCGCCGCGGCGATGAGCCGCTCC
Organism: Thauera humireducens; assembly: GCF_001051995.2. Taxonomy (NCBI): domain Bacteria; kingdom Pseudomonadati; phylum Pseudomonadota; class Betaproteobacteria; order Rhodocyclales; family Zoogloeaceae; genus Thauera; species Thauera humireducens. Next base: position 4,100,667 of record NZ_CP014646.1, read on the forward strand.
AAGCGCGAGATTCCGCACTACTACCTGTTCGAGACCATCCCCCTCGCACGTGCGAGCGAGTGGCTGACTGCCACGAATGCTGACCGCCCGATCACCGAGCGCATCCTCATGGCTGCGTTGTTTCTGAAGGCGGTCGCAATCGCGCTGAAAGGTTTTCCCGAGCTCAACGGCTTCTACCGCAACGAGCGTTTCGAGCCCGCGGACGCGGTACATGCCGGCGTGGCGATTTCCCTGCGCGGCGGTGGGCTTGTCGCGCCGGCCCTCCACGATGTCGGCAGCAAGCCCCTGCCGGTGCTGATGCGCGAGCTGTCGGATCTGGTGAGGCGCACCCGCGCCGGCTCGCTGCGCAGTTCGGAGATGAGCGATCCCACGATCACCGTCACCAACCTGGGCGAGCAGGGCGTCGAAGCGGTGCTGGGCGTGATCTATCCGCCGCAGGTGGCGCTCGTCGGTTTCGGGCGCGTCGCGCCGCGACCCGTCGTGGATGAAGCTGATGGCATACTGCAGGTGGTGCCGACCGTCACCGCCAGCCTTGCGGCCGACCACCGCGTCTCGGACGGTCACCGCGGCGCCCTGTTCCTTGGCGCGTTGCGCGAGTTGCTGCAGCATCCCAGGGATCTCTGAAACCGACCGCGCGAGAGCGTCGCCATGAACGACACCGAACTGCTTGCCGTCCTCATCGAAACGCTGCAGTCCATCGCCCCTGAAGTCGATGGCAGCGGGTTGCGCCCGGACCGCCCCCTGCGCCAGCAGGTGGATCTGGACTCGATGGACTGGCTGAACTTCCTGATCGGCCTCTCCGAGCGGCTCAAGGTCAGCATCCCCGAGGCCGACTATCGGCGCCTGGTCACGCTGGCCGACCTGGTGGCCTATCTGCAGGGGCGGATGACTTGCTAGTTCGCACTCGTGTTGGTCGACAACGCTCCGGCTCCAGGCGCCCATGAACTTCCTCGCCCATGCCCTGCTTGCCGGTGAAGAACCCGCCCTGATCGTCGGTGGCGTGGTCGGCGACTGGATCAAGGGAACGCTGCCCGGCGTCCTGCCTGTCGACCTTGCGCGCGGCGTCGCGCTGCATCGCGCGATCGACGTGTTCGCCGAGACGCATCCTGCCTTCTGTAGGAGCCGGACGCGAGTCTCTACCTCGCGGCGGCGCTATGCAGGTGTGCTCGTCGACATCTTTTACGACCACCTGCTCGCACGTGCATGGGAGGCACATCATGACAGGCCGCTGGATGACTACTGCGCCCGGGTGTACGCGCACATAGGCGGCCGCCTGCAGGACCTGCCGCCTGCGGCGCGACCCGCGCTGTCGATGATGGCGCGCGAAGGCTGGCTTCAGAGCTACACGAGGATCGAAGGCATTGCAGACGTCCTGGCGAGGATGTCGCTGCGTGCGCGACAGCCAAATCCCATCGCGCAGGCCGAGCTGGAGTTCATCGCCGACGAAACGGGATTTGCCGATGACTTTGCGTGCTGGTTGCCGGAGGCTCAGGCCTTCGTCCGGAACTGGCTGCATCGACGGGAAACGCCCGATTCGGCGTAGCCCGTCGCAGAGATCGGAGGCCGTCCTGCGCAATACGTATGCCGTCGCATTGGCCGGGGATGACAATTGTCAAATTCCGCGGTCGGAAGCGTGCAATAGTTCCTTAACTGCAGCAAAATACTTGGTGCGTCATTCAGCGGGCCGCGTCGCCGTAAGCAAGGCATCATGCGGCTCCCGGGTGCCGGCCCGCGCCATTGGAAACTGATCATGACAAGTACCGGCTCTTACGATTTCGATGCCTTGAACGACGCAGCGTTTCAGACCGAACGCCTGCGCCAGCAGGCAATGGCGGTGCGGGGTATCGAAGCCTCGATCCTGCGCTCAGCCGGCATTCAGGCGGGACACGACGTGCTGGAAATCGGCAGTGGGCCGGGTTACGTTTCGGACCTGTTGAGCGAGCTCGCACCCGACGGCAGCCTTCATGCGGTGGAGCCGAACGCGGCCCTGTTGAAGCAGCTGCCGGAGAACGTCAAGAAGCCGCCGGCACGAGGTCTTCATCCGCATCAGGCCTATGGCAACGCGCTCCCACTGGCCGATGCGTCCATTGATTTCGGGTATGCACGCTTCGTGCTGCAACATGTGCCCGGTCCGCAGGCTGTGGTCGACGAGGTCTTTCGCGTACTGCGACCTGGTGGTGTGTTCTGTGCGGTCGATTCGGACGACGGCCTGGTCATCTTCCATCCCGAGGAGCCGCGCGTGACCGAGGTGATGCAGTCGGCGCAGGCTGTGCAGCACACGCAAGGCGGCGATCGCTTCATCGGCCGCAAACTACCCGGGATGATGCGGCATGCGGGTTTCTCGAACGTGAAGGCCCGCGTCATGTCGCTGACCAGCACCGAGTTGCCCTTTGGCGTCCTCTTCAACATCCTGCTGGGTTACAAGGCGTCCCTGCTTGGTGAGAGTGTCGACGCGCGCAAACTCTATGAGGATCTGGCGGCAGATGTCGCGGCCGGGCGCCGTCTGGTGGCGGCCGGCGTGTTCATCGTGTCCGGACAGAAGAATGTATGACATCGAAGCGGATCAGGAACAGGAACTGAGCATGGAGACGATTTATTTCAGCTTCGAGGAAGTTTTGCCCGGCACGTCGGCGTATGAGCGTTATCTCGAAGCGCGCTACGAGATCTTCTGCGAGGAGCTCGGGCGTGTCGAGCCGCCAAATGCGATGTCGAGCAACGGCAAACCGATCGAGACGGACCAGTACGATCCGTACAGCCGTCATTTCCTGGCGACGCACAAGCCGACACAGACCGTTGCGGGTTTCGTCCGCGTCATCCTGCCCAATTTGCACGGACTCAACGTCACGCCCCGCTACACGATCGATCGTCCTCTGCCGTATGCGGATGCGAGGGATGACAACACTGGCGAAATCTCGCGAATGGCTATCGCCCCGCATTTCCGTCGGCGGCATGCTGACCAGGGCAAGATTCAGGGCAGTCCCGAAGAGGAAATGTCCGGTAAGCGGGAGGGTGCTCGCCGTCACCAGCCCGAACTCGTGCTCGGGATGTACCGTGAGGTGTATCAACTCTGCCGGCAACTGGGTATCGACTACTGCGTGGCTGCGATGGACAGCCATTTCAGCCGCTTGCTTGTCGCCCTCGGGTTTCCCTTTGTCCCCGTTGGGCCTGTCAATGAGGCGGTGAGCCCTCCGCGTCGCGTCTTCCTGATCAGCGCACTGGAAATGGAGCGCAGTCTGGGGGAGAGGGAGGCCTCTTTGCTTGAATTCATGCGGGCCGGCGGGGAGACAAGACCGGCAGGCTAGCGCGATTTCACGCGGAGATCGTGATCTGTTTCACGAAGTGTTTTACATTTCAGTCAAAGCTATGAGAGCGCTGCTTCGGTATCTTTGCCGGAATTGATGGCATGCGCAGAGACCGTGTGGAGGTCGACGTACCAGTGGAGGAAGTATGGCTTTTCAGAACGTCGAGTACCTGATTGTCAGCCCGGGTTCAGGGGCGTATCAGGACTACCTCGCGTTGCGCCATGCGGTGTTTTGCAGAGAGCTGAAACGCATCCCTTCGTCCGCGGGGAGTACGTTCGAAACCGATGAGTTCGATGTTCACAGTCTCCATATCTTCTGCCGCGCTCGCAGCACGGGCGAGGCTCTTGCCTGCTCGCGCCTGATCCTTCCCGGACCCAAGGGGCTCAATGTCAGCGCCCGGTATTCGCTGCAACTGGTTGATGGCGTGCCGCTGGATCGTGTGGGAGAGGTCGGGCGCTTGACGCTGGCTCCTGCCCTGCGCCGAGTGCGCGGCAACGGCTTGATCCAACCCTGGGGCGCGCGTGAGGCAGGAGAAAGTCAGGGCCGGGGTGGCTTCGTTGGCTCGCGACGTTTCGGAGCACTTGTTACGCTTGGTCTGTACAGGGAGATCTTTCGCCTGATGGGGCGTTACGGGATTACCCACTGCTTCGCTGCGATGGAGCCGTCACTGGCTCGCCTCTATGGGCGGCTGGGGTTTCCGTTCTCCCCAGCGGGGCCGGCTCGTCAGGATGTGTATCCTGCGAGGCAGCCGTATCTGATCGACCTCCAGCACGCACGAGCGGTGCTTGCTGGGCGTAATGCGAATCTCTATTCGTTCATGATTGGCGGAGATGAACTGGCGTTGCCGCTCGGCGGCGGGGGTGTCCGTGTGGAGCCGGCGCTTCCCTCTGCGCCGTTGTTCGTGTCCTTGGTGGAGCGCGTTGTGGTTTGAAACGGATTGTCGGCCTGTCGTGTGCGACTATTGCGATCTCTGTCGGCGATAACAGGCTTCAAAAATAGAAAAAGCTGCTCAGCATCGCTGCGCAGCTTTTTTTCTTGAGCGTCCGGCGGGGGACACACTTCGTGAGACTTGGGATTGCGCCGGAGTCGTCGCCTGTCCAAGGTAGACTTGGGACGACTCCGGCTTCGGAAGAGCTCTAGCTCAGACGGTCTTTTTGAAGCGACGCGCGGCGCCGAGTCCGAAGAGACCAACACCGAGCAGTGCCAGCACGCTCGGCTCAGGAACACGGTTGAACGAAACGCTGCCATCCAAGGTGGAGGTGCGGGTCCACCGATTGGTGCCCGGAATTTGCGTCGGAAGTAGCGGATCAACGTTCGAGTCAATCCGAGCGTTGATGGCTACCGTCAGCGAGCTCCAGTCCGTTGCAGTCGGGAAGAAGAACGAACCCGGATCGACGAACGAGACAGAAGCGAAGATGATGGCGTTTCCGACCGTGCCGCCACTGTCGAGAATTTTCAGGGTCATCAGCAGTTTCTCTCCGAGATCGGAGGTGTCGCCATCGACGTTGTTGTCGTTATAGACGTTGATGGTCCCGCTTGTGTACCTCGCGAGGATTCCGCCCATTCCGTCGTTGAACGCGACTTTCCCTACGAGGTCGTTGTAGCTGAAACGTAACTGATGGAAGGTGCCGACACCTTCGTTAGCTTCTACGCCGCCGATGGCATTGGCATTGCTGTCTAGATAGCTCGATACGGTACCGAAGCCAGAGTCGAGTACGGAGTCGCCGACGGTAATGCCCGCAAATCCATCATCGTCGGTGAAGACAGACGTCGCTGACCAGTTGATCCCCAACTGATGAATGAGGGAGGTGTAGCCGTCTGTCGGGACAATGGCAGGGAGTTGGCTCACGTCAATCGCCGGCGAAGTGTCGAAGTTATTGACGTTGATGTAGAAGGGTTCGGCCATGGCGGCACCCGACGCAAACATCGACGAAGCGGCCAGTACTGCAGCGAAATTGTTGAGTTTCATGATTAGACTCCTGGTTGTGTGGGCTTTGGTCGCTTCTGCGTTTGCCCCCGCGGGTCGATAAGCATGATTTGTGCCCGAATCCTTTAGCGTTGAAAAAACAATTGGATAGGAGCGTAGGTTCAACAATGTTTGTGGGCGGTGTAAAGAATGCCGACACTTGGGCGCCATGATCGGTAGGGTAGTTTGCGCGTCTGCATATTTTGGGGCTCGCCCTTGTAATGCAGCGGGCTCTGCGAAAAGATGGCGCCAACTTACGCACACTGGAGAATCATTTTGAGCGCCTTCAACTACGACGAAGCCTTCAGCCGCAATCTCGGCGTCGTCAGTCCCGATCAACATCAACGCCTGTGCAATGCCACGGTGGCGATTGCCGGCATGGGGGGGGTCGGGGGCGATTATCTGATCAGCCTGGTGCGAGCGGGCGTTGGCGGCTTTCACCTCGCCGAGTTCGACGAATTCGAGCTGGTCAACTTCAATCGTCAGTATGGCGCCAACATGGGCACGATCGGGCGGCGGAAGCTCGATGTCATGGTCGAGTATGCCTTGCAGATCAATCCCGCGCTGCGCATCAAGACCTTCCCGGAAGGGATCTCCACGGGGAATATCGACGCGTTCTTGGCCGGTGTGGATCTGGCGATCGATGCGGTGGATGCATTCGCGGTGGATATGCATCCGTTGTTGATCAATGCGGCAAGTGCGCGCGGGCTGGCGACAGTGGCAGCGGTCCCGTTGGGGTTGGGTGCGGGGGTGCTGGCTTTTGGTCCGGAGGGCATGCCGTATGCGGATTATTTTGCGATCACCCCGGACATGAGCGAGGACGAGAAGATCGTGCAGTTCATGCTCGGCTTCGCGCCCGAGATGTACCACCTGAAATATCTGGATCCGAAGTTCATCAACCTGAAGGCGCGCAAGGGGCCGAGTTCGGTGGCGGGATGCAAGCTGTGCACCGGCTTCATCACGACGCAGGCGCTGGTTGCGTTGCTGCACCCTGAAGAACTGCGCTGCGTGCCGTGGTACACCTACCTCGATGCGCGCCTCGGGCGTTTCCGCCACCGCCGCCTGTGGTTGGGCAACCGCAACCCGCTGCAGCGGATCAAGAGCTTCGTCGCGAAGAAACGGCTCGAGAAGCTGAGCCCGACCGCGTGAGCGCGGAATCCGGCAGCCTGCGCCGGGTGTGTGGGTTAGAATCGGCCTCGCATGCCGGTGCATGGCTCGGCTGCTTGATCTGGAGGGGGTGATGTTGACTGGAACAGGCAGGCTGTCTGGCGGTTGTCTGGCCCGGGCATTGGCGTTTTTCGTGTCGGGATTCCTGCTGGCCGGCGCCGCGATGGCGGACGAAGCCGGCATGGCGCTGGCTCAGCGTGTCTATGACCGCCTCGATGGCGACGACGCCACGTCCGCGGTCACCATGGCGCTCGTCGAGGAGGGGCGCAGCCCGCGGTTGAGGTCGATGCTGCTGTACCGGCGCAGCGCCCCGGAGGGCGAGGTGTCCACCCTGATCCGCTTCACCGAACCGGCAGACATCGAGGGCACCGGCCTGCTGACGATAGACGCGGCCGACGGCGCTTCGAACCAGTGGATCTACCTGCCCGCCATGCAGCGCGTCCGCCGGGTGGACTCGAACCGCAAGGGCGGCCGCTTCGTTAACTCGGACTACTACTACGAGGACTTGCGCGACCGCAAACCAAGCATGGACGAACACCGTCTGCTGGGTCGCGAGGTCGTCGACGGCGTGGAGTGCGATGTGCTCGAGAGCATTCCGGTCGAGGCGGGCAATTCGGTCTACAAGCGGCGCGTGAGCTGGATCGATCCCGCGTCCCATCTGCCCTTGCGGATCGATTTCTTCGAGAAGGATCCGCAGGCGCCCAGCAAGCGGCTGCGGGTGGAGCGGCGGGAGCAGGTTCAGGGCTACTGGACGGTGATGGACAGCACGCTCACCGACCTGGGCAGCGGGCATCAGACGCGCCTGACGGTGCGCAGCATCGCCTACGATCGGAGCCTGCCCGAACGTCTGTTCAGCTCGAAGGCGCTCGAGGACGAGCGCATGGAACGAGAGTTCCGCCCTTGATGGTGCCGGTTTCGGGCGTGATGGCGAAAAGAACAACAATGCGGGAGTGTGAGATGCGTTTCATGTTTGAGCGGCGACGTCGTGCCATGGCGGCCTGCATGCTGGCGCTGGGCCTGACATCGACGTCGAAGTTGCATGCCGATGGTCTGAGCGTGCGTGCCGAGTCGCTGCGACTGGAAGTGGGTGGCTTCACCGATGATCCGGGATCCTCCGGGGCCGGCCTGTTGCGCGGGGCGGTCAGCGCCAAGGGCGGCAGTGGGGACCTGGAGTACGCGCTAGGCATGCGTTTCGACGTGCTGACGCAGTTCGGCGGCCGTGATTTCAACCGCGCGCGAGGCGACTACACCGAGAACTATCTTCGCTGGCGCGGAGATGACCTGCGGCTGACGATTGGCACGCAGAACATCATGTGGGGCCGGGTGGACGAGATCTCGCCGATCGATCGCATGAGTCGGGCCGACCTGACGCGCGCGGTGCTCGACAAGCTGCCTGAACGCCGGCGTGCGGTGCCTGCGCTGCGAGCGGAACACTTCGGCGAGGACTACAAGCTCGATGCAGTGCTGCTGCCGGCTTTCGACGACGCCGTGATGCCGCATCGCGACAGCGTCTGGCACCCCGTCGATGTGCGCCGCGGCCGGATTTTCGGCATCGGTACCTTCCCGGCACTGGTCGGCGTGCGCGTTCGCGAGGCCGACAACGACAGCAGTGGCGGCGGCGGGCTGCGTTTCACCCGTGAAGCGGATGGCATGGACTACGGCCTGAGCATCCAGCGCGTGCGCCAGTCGCAGCCCTATTACAAGCTGATGGGTGGCACGCTGCAGGCGGTTCATCCCTACAGCACCACGGTGGGGGCCGAGTTCGAGACCGAGCGCGGCGGCGCCACGTGGCGCATGGAGGCCGCATGGACGAGTGACGTGCCGCTCACGACACGGCGCTTCGGCTACCGCACGGCGCCCGGTTACGACGTGGTGATCGGGGCTGAGCTGTTCCCGGGTGACGGCGAGACTCGCCTGACGCTCCAGCTTGCCGCCCACCGGGTGATGACCGATGAGGCGGTGCTCGACCGGACCGAGGTCTACGCCCTCACGGGCGAGATCGAGCATCCGTTCGCGCTCGGTCGCTGGCGGGCCGATCTGCGCTTCGTTGCGGGGCTGGGCACACGCGATTTCTACCTGAATCCGCGCCTCACCTACACCGGTATCGACCAGCATGAAATCTTCGTCGCTGCTCACCTGTTCAGTGGCGCCGAGCAGACCCTGGGCGGCTTCTACGAGCGCAACGACAGCGTGTCGGTGGGCTGGCAGGCCTCGTTCTGAGGCGGCAGGGTGAGCGAGTGAGGGAAATCGGTTCGCGTCCATGCTGAGGTCCTGGCTGCAACGCATCCTGCTGCGCGTGACGCAACCCCAGCTGCTTCGCAGGCGGCCGGCGATGGCGATCATCCTGATCATCCATCTGATCTGCGGTGCGCTGCTGCTCCGTCTCGAACTCAACAATGCCCCCGAGCTCTACTTTCCGTCGGATGCGCCGGCGACGGTGCTGGAACGCGAACTGCGGGCGGAGTTTCCGAACGACGAGATCCTCATCGCCCTGTTCGAGGGTGACGATCTTTACTCGTCCGAAGTGCTCGGCGCGCTCGACCGCGTCGCCGGGCGCATGGAAGCGCACCCCGATGTCGATCGGGTGTTCTCCGTCACTCGGGTCGATCACATTGCAGGCAGTGCGGACGGCTTCGTCGTCGAGCCCCTGATCGATCCGGAACGGCTGGACGAGGGGACGGCCGATGAGCGCTTGCAGCGTGTGCTGGCCGACCGCTTCATGCCCGGCTGGCTTGCCTCGCGCGACGGCAAGGTGCTCGCATTGGTGGTGCGCACGCACAAACTGCAGGAGAGCCGGCAGCGCCAGTCCGTAGAACAGGCGCTCTACGATGCGGTGGGCGAGGAGGCTGTGGATGAGCGGCTGACCGCGGTGGCCGGTACGGTGGCGCTCGATGCTGCGCAACTGTGCTCGATGGTGCGCGACACGCTCGTCTTCACGCCGCTGGTGATGGGTCTGGGCCTGGCGCTGCTTTACTGGGTGGTCGGGCGCATCGTGCCGATCGTGATCGGCGCTGTGGCGATGAGCACCGTGGTGATCGCCTGCGTCGGCTTGATCGCGGCTCTCGGGCTGCCGTACACCCTGGTCACCGCGATGATCCCGACCTTGCTGTCCGCCTACACGGTCGGCAATCTCCTGCATCTCTACGCGGCGCTGAAGCGCATGCGGGATGCCGGTTTCCGGCGCCCCAAGCGCGTGGTGTTCGCGCTGCAGAGCGTGCATTCGCCGGCGATGTTCAACGTGTTGACCACGGCCGCCGGCATGATCAGCCTAGTGCTGGTGCCGATCCCGCCGATCCAGGTGTTCGGTGCGATCAGCGCGGTCGGTGTCGTGGTCATCTACTTCGTGGTGTTCTACCTCGTGCCGCCGCTGCTGGTGAAGTACGACCGTGGGCCGTGGCCCAAGAGCGGGGGCGGGTTTGCGTGGACCAAGCGCATCTCCTATGCGTTTGCGAGCTTCGGCATGCGCCGCGCGGGCTGGGTGGTTGGCGGTGCCGTTGTACTGGCTGTCGCGGCGATTCCGCTTGCGCTGAAGGTGCAGGCAGAGTCCGATCTGCTGAAGTTCTTCACCGCATCGCATCCGTTGACCCAGTCGACGGACAGGGTGGAGCGAACCTTGGTGGGGGTCACCGCGCTGGAGATCGTCATCGACGGGCCGGGGCGCGATGCCTTCAAGGATGCGAAGCGGCTGCAGGCGATCAAGGCCCTGCAGATGCAGGTCGAGGCGCTGCCCGAGGTCGATCGCAGTCTGTCGATGATGGATATCGTCGAGGAGATGCATTGGGCCTTCAACGAGGAGGACGAGGCTTTCCGTCGCCTGCCTGACGACGACCGCCTGCTCAGCCAGCTTCTCCTGATCTATGACGGCCGCGACCTGCAGGAACTGGTGAACAACGAGTACCAGCGCATGCGCATCCTGCTCAACGTGAACGTGCATGGCGCGAACGAAATCCAGGGGGTCATCGATCGCATCGAGGCCCTGATCGCGACGGTGGATGATCCTGCGCTGAAGTGGGAGCTGGCGGGGTACGGCCGCCTGTTTGCCGACCAGGAGGACCTGCTCGTCGTCGGCCAGTTGCATAGTTTCCTGGGCGCGTTCGGCCAGATCTTCCTGATCATGTTCCTGCTGTGGCGCTCGTTGCCGGCGGCGGTGATCGGCATGATTCCCAACCTCGCTCCGCTGTTCTTCGTGTTCACGCTGATGGGGGGCACCGGTATTCCGCTGGACATGGCGACGGTGCTGATCGCGGGGGTCGTGCTGGGCATCACGGTGGATGACACCATCCACCTTTTCCACAACTACCTGGCGCGCCGGGAGCAGGGGCGCAGCGTCGTGTTCTCGGTCGCGCGCAGCTTCGAAGCCTCGGGGCGCGCGGTGGTGGCGATTTCGCTGCTGCTGGTGTCGCAGTTCCTGCTGTTGGGTACGTCGAGCTTCGTCCCGACCTCCAACTTCGGTCTGCTCACGGCCACCGGCCTGCTGGCGGGACAGTTGATGGAGCTGCTGATGCTGCCCGCGCTGCTCGTGCTGTGGGGCCGGTTCAGGACGCGACACCGCTTCCTGTCGGCCTGAGACTGGGGGACGGCCGCCTGCCGGTGGAGTTTCAGCCGCGCATCGGGCGCTGCGGACTGCAGGGCCCGATGCGCGCCTTCAGCGTAGGACCATGTTGTCGCGATGGACGACTTCGGGTTCGTCGACGTAGCCCAGCAGCGTCTCGATTTCCCCCGTCGGCTTGCGTGCGATGCGGCGGCATTCGGTGGCGCTGTAGTTGACCAGGCCGCGCGCGACTTCCTCGCCGTCCGCGGTACGGCAGGCGACCGCCGCGCCGCGCTCGAAATCGCCGCGCACTGCAACGACGCCAACCGGCAACAGGCTACGTCCGCTCTTCAGCGCGGCGACGGCACCGTCGTCGATGACGAGATCGCCTGCGAGCTGGAGATGGTCGGCGAGCCATTGCTTGCGCGCCTGCAGCGGGCTGCTGGTCGCATAGAGTAGGGTACCGAGGGCCTCGCCGGCGGCGAGGCGCAGCAGCGGATCCTGCTCGCGCCCGCTGGCAATGCAGGTGTGCGCACCACTGCGGGCGGCGCGCTGGGCGGCGCGGATCTTGGTGATCATGCCGCCCTTGCTGATGCCGGTGCCGGCGTCGCCCGCCATGGACTCGTACTGTCGGTCCTCGGCGCGGCCTTCGGAGATCAGCGTCGCCGCCGGGTCCTTGCGCGGGTCGGCGGTGTACAGGCCTTGCTGGTCGGTCAGGATGATCAGCGCATCGGCTTCGATCAGGTTGGCGACCAGCGCGCCCAGGGTGTCGTTGTCGCCGAACTTGATCTCGTCGGTGACCACGGTGTCGTTCTCGTTGATGATCGGCACGACGCCGAGTTCGAGCAGGGTGGTGAGCGTGCTGCGGGCGTTGAGGTAGCGGGTGCGGTCGGCCAGGTCCTCGTGCGTCAGCAGGATCTGCGCGGTGTGCAGGCCGTGGCGCGAGAAGGCCTTTTCATAGGCCTCCACCAGCCCCATCTGGCCGACGGCTGCGGCAGCCTGCAGCCTGCTCATCTCCTGGGGGCGCTTGCTCCAGCCCAGACGTTGCATGCCGGCGGCGATGGCGCCGGAAGAAACGAGGGTCACCTCGCGGCCTTCCGTGCGCAGCGCAGCGATCTGCCTCGCCCAGTCGTCCAGTGCGTCCTTGTCGAGTCCGGCGCCGTTATTGGTGACGAGTGCGCTGCCGACCTTGACGACGAGGCGGCGGGCGTTGCGGATCTTGGTTCTCATCTGGGCTGCAAACCTTGGGTCAACAGGGGTCAATGCGGGGGTCAATGCGTTTGTGTCCGCCGCCCCCTGCGCGGCCGGATGGACGCCGCGCAGGGGGCGGCGGAGAGGTCAGCGCAATTCGTCGCCGGATGCGTCCTCGGGCAGGTCGTCCTCGTCCAGGGCTTCGGCTTCGTACGCTGCATCCGCGGCGGCGCGCTCGGCCTCGATCGCTGCAAGACGGGCCGTCTCGGCGGCCAGGCGCTCTGCACGTTCGGCTTCGATGCGGGCGCGTTCGGCGTCGAGGAAATCCTGGATCGCGAAGACGAGCGCCTTCGTGCCCTCGGCCTTCAGCGCGGAGATCTCGAAGTGCCGTTCCACCGGGCCGTAGGCCTCGAGAAACGCGGCAACACGCTCGGCGCGTTCTTCCTCGGGAATCAGGTCGAGCTTGTTCAGCGCCAGCCAGCGCGGCTTGTTGTAGAGCGCCTCGTCGTATTTGCGCAGTTCCTCGACGATGGCCTTGGCGTCGGCGACCGGGTCGGCCTCGGGGTCGAAGGGGGCGAGGTCGACCAGGTGCAGCAGCACATGGGTACGCTGCAAGTGACGCAGAAACTGGTGGCCCAGGCCGGCGCCTTCGGCCGCGCCCTCGATCAGGCCGGGGATGTCGGCGATGACGAAGCTGCGGTTCTCGGACGTGCGGACCACGCCCAGGTTGGGTGCGAGCGTGGTGAAGGGGTAATCCGCGACCTTCGGCTTGGCTGCCGACACGCTGCGGATGAAGGTGGACTTGCCGGCGTTGGGCATGCCCAGCAGGCCGACGTCCGCGAGGATCTTCAGCTCGAGGTGCAGGCTGAACTGCTCGCCTGGTTGGCCCATGGTCTTCTTGCGCGGAGCGCGATTGACGCTGGACTTGAAGTGGATGTTGCCCAGGCCGCCACGGCCGCCTCGGGCGATCAGGACTTTCTTGCCGTCCTCGTCGAGGTCGGCGATCAGCTCCTCGGTCTCGAGGTTGCGGATCACCGTACCCACCGGGAAGCGCAGCGTGATGTCGTCGCCGCCCTTGCCATAGCAGTCGCGGCTGCCGCCGTTCTCGCCGCGTTCGGCGCGGAAGCTGCGGGTGTAGCGGTAGTCGATCAGGGTGTTGAGGTTGCGGTCGGCCACTGCGTAAACGCTGCCGCCTCGCCCGCCGTCGCCGCCACTGGGGCCGCCCTTGGGAATGAACTTCTCGCGGCGGAAGGTGGCCGCGCCGTTGCCGCCGTCGCCGGCGAAGACTTCGATGCGGGCTTCGTCAAAAAACTTCATGCCTGATCAACCTTGATCCAAAAATGAAAAAGCCCTACCGCAAGGATAGGGCTTTTGTACTGCAAAAGCGCGTGGCGCCAGTGATCAGGCCGCTTCGGGCACGATGATCACGGTGCGGCGCTTCGACGGGCCCTTGACCGCAAACTGTACAACGCCATCCTTCAGCGCGAACAGCGTGTGATCCTTGCCGATGCCGACGTTGTCGCCCGGGTGATATTCGGTGCCGCGCTGGCGAACGATGATGTTGCCGGCGAGCACGAACTGGCCACCGTAGCGCTTCACGCCGAGGCGTTTCGATTCCGAGTCGCGGCCGTTGCGCGAACTACCGCCAGCTTTTTTGTGTGCCATGTCGGATTACCCCCTACGCCTTAGGCCGAGATCGCTTCGATGCGAAGCTCGGTGTAGTTCTGACGATGCCCCTGGTGCTTCTGGTAGTGCTTGCGGCGGCGCATCTTGAAAATCTTGATCTTGTCGTGACGGCCGTGCGAAACCACGGTCGCCTTGACGGAAGCTCCGGCGACCACCGGCGTGCCGATCTTCACGGACTCGCCTTCACCGACCATGAAAACCTGGTCGATGGTGATTTCGGAACCCACGTCGGCCGGTATCTGTTCTACCTTGATCTTTTCGCCAGCGGCAACGCGATACTGCTTGCCACCGGTTTTTATCACCGCGTACATGGTGTTGCTCCAGTTGATGGGTTTGCAAAGAATCGCGCACTCTAACTGGCGGGGTCCCGAAAGTCAATGCCAATCAGCAGCATACGCTTCTTGTCCGCCAGCGCAAGGCAGGTTGCGAGCCGTTGCCCAGGCGCTCAAGTGGGCGTCGCGGCTGGCGGCTTGTGCAGCAATGCCCTGAGTGCCTGCTGTTCGGTGCGGTAGGCGGCGATGTCAGCGATGCGCGGCCACAGGCCATCGCGTTCCATGGCGTCGATCACCTGCTTCTTGAGACCGCAGAAGGCGATCGACTGGCCTTGGGCGTGAAAGCGCTCGATCAGCCCGGCGAGCGTGTAGAGCCCGGTCGCATCGATCTCGTTGATGCCGGCCGCCGACACCAGCACGGTCCGCACGTCGGGCTGTGCCCGCGCGGCGCGTAGCAGTCCGTCCTCGAAGGAGGCGGCGGTGACGAAGGTCAGCGGGCTGTCGAAGCGAACGATCACGACCCGCGGATCGGGGTGGGTGAGCCCGAAGCGGTGAAGGTCGCGGTAGGTGCCGTCCGGGTGAAGGCCGAGCTGGACGACGCGCGGTTGCATGCTGCGATAGACCATCAGGGCCAGCGTCAGGATCAGACCGGTGAAGATGCCGTTCTGGATGTTGGGCGCAAATGCCAGCGTCGCAATGAAGGTAAGGATCGCGCTGATGCCATCGTCCCGGTTGGCGCGCCACGCGCGTCGCAACACCTTGAGGTCGATCAGGCCGCTGACTGCCTGCAGGATCACGGCGGCGAGCACGGGTTTGGGCAGGTGCCAGAGCAGGGGTGTGAGGTAGAGCAGCACGATGAGCACGATCGCTGCCGTCACCACGGACGACAGCCCGGTGCGCGCTTCGCTGGCGTAGTTGAGCGCCGAGCGCGAGAACGAGGCGCTGACGGGCATGCCGCTGGTGAAGGCGGCGGCGACCTTGCCCAGGCCCTGGCCGATCAACTCCTGATCCTGGTCCCAGGGTTGGCGGGTACGGCCGGAGATCAGCTTGGCGCTCGACGCGGCTTCCATGAAGCTGACCATCGCGACCACGAAGGCGGCTGGCAGCAGCGTCATGGCAAGCTCGGGCCGCAAGGGTGGCAGGCTGAGTGCTGGCAGCGACTGCGGAATGTGGCCGATCACGTCGCCGCCGCCCGCCTCGAATCCCAGCAGCGCCGACGCCGCAGTGCTTGCCGCGACCACGATCGGCACGCCTGGCAGGCGTGGTGCGAGGCGTTTCATCGTCAGCAAGGCCCCCAGGGTGCCGAGGCCGAAGGCGACCGAGGCCGCGTGGAGGTCGCGGTTGTCGGTCAGCATGTGTACCACGCCCATCACCAGGTGTTCGTCCTGCGCGAGGGCGATGCCGAACAGCGCGGGAATCTGCGTCAGGCAGATGATCAGCGCCGCTGCGTTCACGAAACCCATCAGAACAGGCATCGACAGCAGGTTCAGCAGCCAGCCCAGGCGCAGGACGCCCAGTGCGAGCTGGATGAGTCCGGACAACAGTGCAAGCAGCAGGGCGAGTCCGATCAGGCGCTCGGGGTCGCCTCCTGCAAGCGGCAGGAGGCTGGCGCCGACGAGCAGGCCGGTGAGGGCGACAGGGCCGGTGGACAGTTGGCCGCAGGAACCGAACAGTGCGGCGACCACGGCGGGTAGCAGGGCGGCATACAGGCCGACCTGCGGCGGCAGTCCCGCGAGTTTGGCGTAGGCCAGCGCCTGGGGAATCATGACCAGAGCGACGGTCAAGCCTGCCAGCAGATCGCCGCGCAGCCCGCCATCCGCCCAGTGCCGCGGCCAGGCGAGTGCGGGGAGAATTCTTTCTGGGCGTAAGCGCGCGGTCATCGGAAGGGAGCAACGGATCGATGGGCGCCATGGTAGCAAATGCGCGCATGCGACCTGCTGACGCCCCAGTTTGGGTCTGGTCGTGAAATCCGTCACGCGGGTCCGCAGGCAGGGCGCGCCGCTGCGGGTTTCGGTCGTGCGCTGGCTTGGGCGGTTGGTATGATCCCGTCACCGTCATCCATGCATCTCAAATGGCATTCTCTGCTGAAACCTGTGTCGCCATGCATATCGGCGACCGCGCCGAACAACAGGACCGCGTAGGGCTGTTCGCTCATCCGAAGAGGCCGGGTGTCATGCTCGCCGTCCTGGCGGATGGCATGGGCGGGCATAGCGGCGGGGCAATGGCGGCCGAGCAGGTCATCATGCGCGCGAAGCAGAATCTCGAAGTGTATGCGCCCGGACACGAGACGCCGCAGGAGTTGTTGTCGAGCGTCATCGACGAAGCGCATGTCGTCATCAAGCTCACGCGCTTTACCAGCGAGAAGGACCCGCACAGCACGGCCGTGACATTCCTGATGGAGCAGGGCAGAGCGTATTGGGCGCATTGCGGGGATTCACGCATCTACCACTTCCGCGGCACCGAGACGGTGTCGCGCAGCGGCGACCATTCGCTCGTCGGCGAATTGATGCGCAAGGGGCGCCTCGACGAAGAGGGGTCACTGAGGCATCCGCAGCGCAACGTGCTGTTGTCCTGTCTCGGCAGCGAGAGAGAGCCGAGGGTCGACTACGGCATGCTCGAGTCCCCCGATGCCGGCGATGCCTTCCTGCTGTGCTCCGACGGGCTGTGGGCCTACTTTACCGACGTCGAACTGGCTTCGACCATCCAGTCCGCGCCGCCGCGTGAGGCGGCCGAGCGCCTGATCGCCATGGCGCGCGAGCGCGCGGGCGGGGCGGGCGACAACATCTCCCTGATCATCGTCAAGCTCGTGCCCCTCGCCAGCGCTGCGCGCTGAGTGCAGGGGCTTCCTCCCGGGGCGCGGTCCTGCGGGAAGGTGTTCGCTCGCGCTCGCAGGCCTGCAGGCGGCTTCCCCTTATACCGTCAAGATTATTGCCGGCTGATCGAATGCCGGTAATATGGCCGACGCGCCGGCCATCACACAATGGGCAGGGAGATATAACGACAAGTGGCTCCCGGCGCGAAATTCAGGTGAAGACGGCTTTCGAGCCATTGATCAAACAGGGAGGAACAGCCCATGCCTCTGACCATCGGAGTGCTAGCGGAGACTGCTTCCGGCGAACGACGCCTGTCGGTCGTACCGGATGTCGTGAAGAAGTATCTGGGCCTGGGGGCCCGGGTGGTGTTGCAACAGGGCGCGGGAGTGCCGGCGCACTTTCCGGACGCGGTGTTTGCGGACGTGACGTTTGCCGCGAGTGCGGCCGAGGTGTGCGCGCAGTCGGACGTGGTGTTCTGCGTGCAACCGCCGACCGAGGACGTGATTGCGCAGCTGAAGCCGGGCAGCGTGCTGCTGGGCATGCTGCAGCCGTGGGCGAGCGCCGCGCGCGCGCGCCAGCTGGCCGAAGGCCAGATCACTGCGTTCGCGCTCGAACTCCTGCCGCGCATCTCGCGCGCGCAGAGCATGGATGCGCTGTCCTCGCAGGGCGCGGTGGCGGGCTACGAGTGCGCGCTGATCGCCGCCGACCATAGTCCGAAGTTCTTCCCGATGCTCACCTACGCCGCCGGCACGATCCGCCCGGCCAAGGTGCTGGTGATCGGCTGTGGCGTGGCGGGTCTGCAGACCATCGCCACCGCGCGGCGCATCGGCGCCATGGTCGAGGCCTACGACGTGCGGCCCGAGACGCGCGAGCAGGCCGAGTCGCTGGGCGCCAAGTTCGTCGACACCGGCGTGTCGGCGGCGGGCACGGGCGGCTACGCGCGCGAGCTCACCGACGAGGAGAAGGCCAGGCAGGCCGAGCGCCTGGCCAAGGCCGTCGCCCAGTGCGATGCGCTCATCACCACCGCGGCGATTCCGGGCAAGCCCGCGCCGCGCATCATCACCGCCGAGATGGTGGCGAAGATGAAGCCGGGCGCGGTCGTCGTCGACATGGCGGCCGAGACCGGCGGCAACGTCGAAGGCACGGTGGCGGGCGAGAAGGTCTGGATCCACGACGTGCTCGTGATCGGGCCGGTCAACATCCCCAGCCGCATGCCGGTGCATGCGTCCGAGATGTACGCCAAGAACCTGTTCAACTTCATCTCGCCCTTCATCCAGGACGGCGCGCTCGCGCTCGACTGGGACGACGAGGTGATGGCCGGTGCCTGTCTCACGCACGCGGGCGAGTGCGCCACGCCGGCGTCAAGCAGGTCCTCGGGCTGTAAAGGGAGAACGATCATGGAAGGAATTGCAGCGCTGTATATCTTCATGCTGGCCGCGTTCACGGGATACGAAGTGATCTCGCGCGTGCCGGTGATCCTGCACACGCCGCTGATGTCGGGCTCGAACTTCGTGCACGGCGTGGTGCTGGTGGGGGCGATGGTGGTGCTCGGCCACGCCGACCCGGACGATCCGGTGCAGCTTCTCATCGGTTTCGTCGCGGTGTTCCTCGGTGCGGCCAACGCCGCGGGCGGCTACGTCGTCACCGAGCGCATGCTGGCGATGTTCAAGGGTGGCAACAAGAAGGAAGGGGGCGCATAAATGGTCAACGGATTCATTCAGGCGTCCTACTTTGCGGTCGCGGTGGTGTTCATCCTGGGGCTGAAGGCGATGAGCTCGCCGGTCACGGCGCGAAAGGGCATCGTGTGGGCGGGCTACGCGATGGTCGCGGCGACGGTGGTGACCTTCTTCACGCCCGAGCTGAACAACGTCGGGCTGATGGTGCTGGCCATCGTGTCGGGCGGGGCGGTGGCGTGGTGGAGCGGCAAGACGGTGAAGATGACCGACATGCCGCAGATGGTCGCCATCTACAACGGCATGGGCGGCGGGGCGGCGGCGGCGATCGCCGCGCTCGAGTTCGCCCGCGGCGAGGTGCATGGCCCGGTGGTGGCCACGCTGGCGGTGCTCGGTGCGCTGATCGGCTCGGTGGCCTTCTCCGGCTCGTGCATCGCCTACGCCAAGCTGCAGGGCATCATGAAGAACGCTTACCGGCTGCCGCAGCAGAACCTGGTGAACATCGCGCTCGCCGCGGTCACCGCGCTGCTGGGCCTGGCGATCATCGTGTCGGATGCGCCCGCGTCGGTGCTCATCGTGCTGTTCTTCGTGCTGGCGCTGGCGCTGGGGGTGGTGCTGACCAGCCCGATCGGCGGGGCCGACATGCCGGTGGTGATCTCGCTGCTGAATGCCTTCACCGGACTGGCGGTGGGCTTCGAGGGCTACGTGCTGGGCAACCCGGCGCTGATCGTGGCGGGCATCGTGGTGGGCGCCTCGGGCACGCTGCTCACGCAGCTGATGGCCAAGGCGATGAACCGGCCGATCTCCAACGTCATCTTCACACCGCTGAGCGGCGCGGCCGCGGGCGGCGAAGGCGAGGCGATCGAAGGCACGATGAAGGAGTTCTCCGCGCTCGACGCCGCCTCGGTGATGCGCTACGCGAGCAAGGTCATCATCGTGCCGGGCTACGGCATGGCGGTGGCCGGGGCGCAGCACAAGGTGTGGGAGATGGCGCAGCTGCTCGAAGAGGGCGGCGTGGAGGTCGTCTTCGCGATCCACCCGGTGGCCGGGCGCATGCCGGGCCACATGAACGTGCTGCTGGCCGAGGCCGGGGTGCCCTACGACAAGATCTTCGATCTGGAGGAGATCAACGCCGACTTCCCGCAGGCGGACGTGGCGCTGGTGATCGGGGCGAACGACGTGGTCAATCCGGTGGCGCGCACCGACAAGACGAGCCCGATCTACGGCATGCCGATCCTGAACGTGGACATGGCGCAGAACGTGATCGTCGTCAAGCGCGGCAAGGGCGCAGGTTACTCGGGCATCGAGAATGCGCTGTTCTACAAGGACAACTGCCGCATGCTCTACGGCAGCGCGCAGCAGGCCATCGGCGAGGTGATCACCCACGTCAAGGCGCTGGAGGCCTGATCCTGTAACCGCCGGCCGTCAGGCTGGCGGGAAGGGCTCAAGCTTAGGTACGATCGGGCCGTAATCGGAGGCATCTTTCCTCCGGTTGCGGCCCGATGTCATTTCTGCGTGCTCTGATTCTTGTCGCCCTGTTGGGCGCGTCTGCCGTTCAGGCCCAGCAGGGCGGGCAGCCGGCCGCGCCCGCCGCCCGCGATGTGGAGCCGGTCAAGCTGCCCGCCGTCCCAGAGTGGCGCCGGACGGACAATTACCGCTTTCCGGCCATCGGCAGGACGGTCGCAGACATGCAGAACCTGGCGTACGCGATGCAGTTGCGCGATTACTGCGCAGACCGCCGCGTGAGCGACGATTTCGTGCGCGAACAGTTGACGCGCTTCGGCCGCCTGACCGGGCGCGACGAAACCTGCGCCAGCTTGATGGACTACTGAATGGCCGCGCGCAGGCTGCGTGCGAAGGCCTGTGCGTCGAGCGGCGGCCCGAACAACGGTCCCTGCTGCAGGTGGCAGTCGAGCGCGCACAGGAAGTCCTGCTGGGCGCGGGTTTCGACGCCGCGTGCAAAGACCTCGAGCCCCAGTGTCGCAGCCATGCCTGCCATCGCCTCCACCACTGCTTCGCATTCCTCGTCACGACCGACACCGCGCACCAGGTCAGGATCGAGCTTCACCGCCTTGAGCGGATAGCGCTTCAGGCGCCGGATGGAAGACATGCCGCGGCCGAAGTCGTCGATCGCGAGCCGGACACCCATTGCCGACAACGTCGTCATTGTCTGCAACAGGGAGGGGCTGTCCGTCTCCAGGATTCGCTCGTCGAGATCGAGCTCCAGGCGGTCGGGGGCGAGATTGCTGTTCTCGAGTACGAGGCGGACGCATTCCGCAAAGTCGCCGTGCAACAGTTGTTCGGTGGCGACGTTCACGGTCAGTCGCGGAGGCTGTCGACCGGCAGGGCCCGCGGGCCACAGGCGACCATAGCGGCAAGCGGTGTTCAGGACCCAGTCGCCGAGGCGCGCGATCAGCTGCGGGTCGCGGAGCGCACCCTTGAAGCGGCCGAAGGGGATCAGGCCCAGTTCGGGGTGCTGCCAGCGCAGCAAGGCCTCGCCGGCGCACAGTCGCCCGGAGCGGGTCTCGACGAGCGGCTGAAAGTGCAGGGTGAGGTTGCCGTTGTCCAGCGCCGAGCGCAGACCGGTTTCAAAAGCATCCAGCCCCGACTGCCAGGCGGTGCCCTCGAGCATGCGCGTGCCAGGCAGGGCAGACCGTAGCTGGCTGGACTCGATGTGCGAGGCGAAGTGCTGCGACGTCGGGTCTGCCGCGAGTTGTCCGAGCCGCTGCGGGTGTGTGCCAGCCGGGCTGAGAATGAGGGCGTGCAGGCCCGGGCGCAGGCGCGGAGCGCACAACACCTGGAGCTCGCGCGTGCCGCCTTCGGGTAAGGCGACGGTGATCAGGCTGCGGCGCTCGCCCTGGATCAGCAGCCGGGCGCGCACGTCGAGGAAGGCTTCTTCCGTCGGGAACAGCGCGCTGAGCGAGCGGCCGGCAACCTGTCGATAGTCACGTCCGAGCAGGTGGCAGGCGGCACCGTTGGCGTCGAGGATGAACTCGTCGCCGGTGATGATCAGGCCTTCGTCGATGAGCTCGAGAAGTGCGAGATAGACGCCAGCCTCCGCGCCTTCGGAAAGGTCGGGTACGAAGGGTTCGGCAGGAGATGGCGCGCCGGGCGGGCGTCCTGGAATGTTCACGGGCGGCGAATTCTCGAAGGATGTTCAGGATCTACGGCAACGATCCGAGAATACTTTACGCCACTGCGCCGCCGATGATCGAATAAGCCGCCCCGAATGCCCTATTTCCGGCCCAGGCCTCCAAGCAACACCGCAATGGGGCGTTGCGGGCGGCGCAGTGGATCGGGTTTGCCCTGCGCTGCCAGCGTGGGCTGGAGCTCGGGTGGAGGGGGCGAACCCGTTGCCGCTGTGGGTTCGTAGGGCTTGCTGAAGTCGAAGCCGTCCGCCGCGATGGGCGACTTATGCCGCGAGGGGCGCGTGCCGACCGGGCCCGGCGCACGCCCGCTGCTGGCGCGCGGCGTACGGGGCGACTCCTCGGCCGGGGTGGAGGCCGGCCGCCGGGAACGCGAGCGGCTGCCCGCCTCGAAGAACTCCGGCTCGGGGTCGAAGCCGGGCACGACTTCCTGTGGAATCTCGAGCTTGATCAGCTTCTGGATCTCGGCGAGGCGGTGCTTTTCTTCCGCGCACACGAGCGACACCGCGTTGCCCTGATGGCCGGCCCGGCCGGTACGGCCGATGCGGTGCACATAGTCTTCGGCCGTGTGCGGCAGCTCGAAGTTGATCACATACGGCAGTTCGTCGATGTCGATACCGCGTGCCGCCACGTCGGTGGCGACCAGTACGCGCAGCTTGCCGCTCTTGAAAGCCTCGAGTGTTTCGGTGCGTTGTTGCTGCCCCTTGTCGCCGTGGATGGCGTCGGCGGAGATGCCGTGGCGTTCGAGGAAGTGCGCAAGCCGGCCACAGGCGAGCTTGGTGTCGACGAATACCAGCGCCTGGGTGTCGGGCTGGTGGCGCAGGAGATGCGCCAGCAGGTTGCGCTTCATACCTGATGACACCGGATGCACGCGGTGGGTGATCGTCTCCGACACCATGTTGCGGCGAGCGACCTCGATCAGCTGCGGGTTCTTCAGCATCTGGTCGGCGAGTTTCTTGATCTCGTCGGAGAAGGTGGCCGAGAACAGCAGGCTCTGGCGATTGGCCGGCAGCAAGGCGAGGATGCGCTTGATGTCGGGAATGAAGCCCATGTCGAGCATGCGGTCGGCTTCGTCGAGCACCAGCACTTCGACCTGGGACAGGTTGATCGATTTCTGTTCGACGTGATCCAGCAGGCGGCCCGGTGTGGCGATGACCACCTCGATGCCGCGGCGCAGCTCGGCCTGCTGGGGCTTGATGTCGACCCCGCCATAGACGCAGATCGAGCGCAGCGGCAGATGCTTGCTGTAGGTCTTGACTGACTCGTAGACCTGCATCGCCAGCTCGCGCGTGGGCGCGAGGATCAATGCGCGCGTGGCGTGGCGTGCCGGCGAGGTGCTGGTGTTGGCGTGGCGGGCGATGCGGTGCAGCAGCGGCAGGGTGAAACCGGCCGTCTTGCCCGTGCCCGTCTGGGCGCCGCCCATGACATCGTGGCCGGCAATGACGGTGGGGATGGCCTGGCGCTGGATCGGCGTCGGCTCGGTATAACCGGCGTCGGCGACGGCCTTGAGAAGTTCGGGTATGAGGCCGAGATCGGCGAAACTCATGGGTGCCTTTGGGGTGGACGCGGTCGACAGCCGACCGCCGGATTGCGGAAACCCGGATTATACACAGCACACAAAACCGTTACGGGACAGGGGCTTCGCACATGCCAGCGCTCCCTTCCCCTGTGCGCTCAGCGTTTGAGCGTGAGGAAGGCCGTGACCTCCTCGCGGTCGTGGTACAGGTGCTTGATCCGCAGGTCGAAGGGGCCGACGCTGTTGAGCCGCTTGCGGATCAGCTCGCGGCATTGCTCCACCGCCTCGAGCCGCCGCTTCATCGGCAGCTTGAGGTTGAAGACGGTGTAGCGGCAACGTCCGGTGGCGATCCACTCGGCCATCAGGGAGGCGATGCGCGAGGGCTGTTCGACCATGTCGCACACCATCCAGTCCACCGCGCGCTGAGGGCGCCAGGTGAAGCCGTCGGCCTTCAGGTGCTCCACCATCTCGGTCGCCATCACGCTGTCGCGCAGCGGACCGTTGTCGATGGCAGTGACGCGCAGGCCGCGATGCACCAGCTGCCAGGTCCAGCCGCCCGGGGCCGCGCCCAGGTCGACCGCGCGCTGGCCGGCGCGCAGGATGCTCTCGCGCTCGTTGTCATCGAGCAGGGTCATGAAGGCCTCGGCGAGCTTCATCGTCGAGCGGCTGGGGGCGTTCGAGGGCATGCGCAGGCGCGGGATGCCCATCGGCCACGGCGCGCACTGGTCGCTCTGTCCGGCGGCCAGCCAGGCCGTGGTGGCGTCGGTGAACAGCACGTGCAGCACGGGCAGGCCGGTGCGGCTGCTGCGCAGGCAGCCGGCCTTCTCGAGTGCCTTGGTCAGGGGTTCGGTAAAGCGCTTGCAGAAACCGGAACGCTGCTTGGCTTCATCGGTGTCCGGGGTTTCGAGCACCACGCTGCAGAAGCGTTGTCCCGAGGCCTTTACGGCTTCGACGATGGGGGTGGCGCGATCGCGCTCGGGCAACTCCTCGACGCGTGCGAACCACGGCAGCAGCTGGCGGGCGAAGCAGGGGCGGCGCCAGTCCGTGGCGTTGCCGAAGCTGCCCAGCGGCGTGGGTTCGAAGGTCTCGAAGACGACGTAGCCGGTATCGGGCTGGGCGCGCACGTAGCCGATCAGGCCGGCTTCGGCTGCGAGGTCGTCGAGCTCTCCGGCCAGTTCCTTCTCGAAGCCGGCGCGGCAATAGCCGATCAGGCCCGAGCTCAGCAGGCCGGCGGCGGGGGTGTGTTGATTCATCGGGATGGGGCGCGTGGGCGCGATAGGATGGCGGGGCCCGGTTCGACGGGCGAGGCTGCCGATGATAAGCCGCCGCGACCGCGCAGGCGAGCGCGGATGTGTTCGTCAGCGTGTCGCGGGCTTGGGTGTGTCGTTGGCCGCCGTGCCGTTCGTCGGTGCGGGCGCAGTCCTGGCTTCGCTCGGGACGAGCTTGGACGGCACGATGTCGAGCTTGTGTTCCATCATGTAGTCGTTCATGTCGCGCCATCCGGCGAAGACCGCGGCCTTGTCGGCTGCGGTGTTGAGGGTGTAGCAATCTTCGAGCGAGCGTCCCGAGTGGCGGCATGCGCCGCCGATGGCGCGCCCTTCGGCCTCCTTCGCCGCAGCTTCGCGCGCGGGGTTCGGGAGTTCGAGCAGGTCGGCGAGCATGTCGCAGCCGCCCAGCGCGGGCAGCAGGGCAATGAGGACGATCGCGTGCAGCAACGGCAGGAAGGGCGTGGGGCGCATGGGGTCGGACCGGATGAGGGCTTGAGGGGTATAACGGCAGGGCCGCGGGGATCTTGAAGAGGCGTCCGGCGCGGCGGCGTCGCGGCGCAATCGTCACGGATGTTACAACTGAGACCTCTCAAGGCAAGGCGCCCGCACTATAATCCGCGCGTCCGATTATGGGCGCCTGCCCGACCTCTCTTATCAAGCGGCATCTCCATGAATATTCAGCGTTTCAAGACGGTCGTTGCATCCCTCGCTGCCATCGCGACGGGCTGCGCTCTGGCGCCTGTCGTACAGGCGAGCGCCGAGCAGCAGATCCAGCTCTACCATCGTTTGCCCGAATCGAAGGCCACTGCGGTGAAGGAGCTCGTCGAGCGCTTCAATGCGCAGGCGAAGGGGGTCAAGGTCGTCCTGTCCGATGCGGATTGGCGCAGTGGTTCGCCCCATCTGCTGATCCTCGAGGGCGAGGACGAGGAGAGCTTCGTTGCCGGCAAGCCGCGCTACAAGCCCCTGCATGCGCTGATGAAGGAAGCCAAGGTGCCGCTGCAGACCTTGCGTCCGCCGGCGATGATGACGCGCACGCCCGTCGATGCGAAGGGGCAGTTGCTCGCGCTGCCGGTGGGCCTGTCGACGCCGGTGCTGTTCCTCAACCGCGATGCGCTGCGCAAGGCGGGCGTCAATCCCGATACCGCGCCGGTCGCGACCTGGTTCGAGCTCCAGGAAACGCTCGGCCGACTCGCCGACTCTGGCCATAGCTGCCCCTATACCGTGGCAGAACCGGGGCGCGTCATGGTCGAGAACCTCAGTGCGTGGCATAACGAGCCGGTGGCTGCGGCGCGGGGCAAGACCGTTGCGCCGTCGTTCAACGGTATGTTCCAGGTCAAGCACGTGGCGATGATGGCGAGCTGGGCGCGGGCGCGTTACCTGCACGTGTTCGACCATCGCAGCGAGGCCGAGCGACGCTTTGCAGCCGGTGATTGCGCGGTCATCGCAGCGCCGTCCGAAAGCTGGGTCGATTTCCGTCGCTCGGGCAAGATCGATATCGCGGTCTCGCGCCTGCCTTACCACGAGGATTTCCCGGGGGCGCCGCAGAATACCGTGGCCGACGGTCCGGCGCTGTGGGCGGCCGCCGGCAAGAAGCCCGACGAGTACAAGGCGGTCGCACGTTTCATCGCCTTCTGGCTGCAACCCGAGAACCAGGTGGCCTGGCAGCGCGAGACCGGCTATCTGCCCCTGAACCGGGCCGGCATCCTGGCGTCGCGCAGCGAACTGCTCGGCGATGACCTCGATAACGTCCGCGTCGCGGTCGAGCAGCTCACGAACAAGCCCGCGACGGCCGACTCGGGCGCCCAGCCCGTGGTCGAGCGCGAACGCGTGCGTCGCATTCTCGACGAGGAACTCGCGGGCGTCTGGGCCGACAGCAAGGCCGCCAAGGAGGCTCTGGACAACGCGGTGGCGCGCGCTTCGATCGGCAACTGATTCTCAGGGAGAGCGGGTGCGGCTTGACGGCGGTCGACGCCGGCGCCTACCATCCGCTCTTTTTCCGCCAGCGTGTCCGCCTTGTCCGTCAAGCAGCTTTTCGCGCCGATCGCCGCCGACATGCAGGCGGTGGATGCGGTCATTCGTAACTGCCTCCACTCCGACGTCGTGCTGATCCGTCAGGTGGCGGAGTACATCATCCACAGCGGCGGCAAACGCCTGCGTCCCGCGCTCGTGCTGTTCACGGCGGGGGCCATGGGCTACAAGGGCACGCAGCATCATGAGCTTGCCGCCGTGGTGGAGTTGATCCACACGGCGACGCTGCTGCACGACGACGTCGTCGACGAATCCGACCTGCGTCGCGGCAACAAGACCGCCAACGCCATGTTCGGCAACGCCGCATCGGTGCTGGTGGGCGACTTCCTCTACACGCGTGCGTTCCAGATGATGGTCGACGTGGACAGCATGCACGTGATGCGCGTGCTGGCCGATGCGACCAACGTGATTGCCGAAGGCGAAGTGCTGCAATTGCTCAACTGCCACAACGCCGACGTGGTCATCGACGACTACCTGCGCGTGATTCGCTACAAGACGGCCAAGCTGTTCGAGGCCGCCTCGCGCCTTGGCGGTATCCTGGGTGGTGCGGATGAAGCGCTCGAGGCGCGCCTTGCCGCGTTCGGCATGCACCTCGGCACGGCGTTCCAGCTCATCGACGACGTGCTCGACTACTCTGCCGAGGAGGCCGACACGGGAAAGCATCTGGGTGACGATCTCGCCGAAGGCAAGCCCACACTGCCCCTGATCCACGTCATGCAGCACGGTACGCCCGAGCAGGCCGCACTGGTGCGTGGCGCCATCGAGAATGGCGGTCGTGACGATTTCGCCGCGGTGCTGGCCGCGATCCAGGCCACGGGGGCGCTCGACGAAGCGCGTCGTTACGCCCAGGCGGAAGTGAAACTCGCGATCGACGCGATTTCGATTCTTCCCCCTTCCATTTTCAAGGATGCGCTGCTACAATTATCGGACTTTGCAGTTGCGCGGAATCACTGATATATTAGTGGGCTTCGCGAAGAAGTAAAAAGCGTCGGGGAATAGCTCAGCCTGGTAGAGCACTGCGTTCGGGACGCAGGGGCCGGAGGTTCGAATCCTCTTTCCCCGACCACCAATTCCCGTCAAGAAACCGCCCTCGTGGCGGTTTTTTGTTTTCCGCGCCCTGTTCTCCGTGGGGGCGTGTAGCCAGGCGGCGATGCGCAAGATCATCCACTGCGATTGCGATTGCTTCTACGCCTCGATCGAGATGCGCGACGATCCCTCGCTGGTCGGGCGGCCGATTGCGGTCGGCGGGCGTGCCGAAACGCGCGGCGTGATCGCAACCTGCAACTACGAGGCGCGTGCCTTCGGCGTGCATTCTGCGATGTCTACCGCGCGTGCGCTGCAGTTGTGTCCGCAGCTGGTGCTGCTGCCGCCTGACTTCGAGCGCTACCGTGCGGCGTCGCGTACGATCCTCGACATCTATCGCGACTACACGCCGCTGGTCGAACCGCTGTCGCTGGACGAAGCCTACCTGGACGTAACGGGCATCGATCGCTGCCGGGGATCGGCCACCCTGATGGCGCAGGAGATCCGGGCGCGCATCCAGGCCGAGGTGGGTATCACGGCGTCGGCCGGCATTGCCCCCAGCAAGTTCGTCGCCAAGGTGGCCAGCGACTGGCACAAGCCCAACGGGCAATTCGTCGTACGCCCGGAGGAGGTCGACGCCTTCGTTGCCGCGCTGCCGGTGAAGAAGATCTTTGGCGTCGGCAAGGTCACCGCAGCCAAGCTTCGTCGCAGGGGCGTGGAGACTTGTGCCGACCTGCGGGCATGGAGCCTGGCGGAATTGACGCAGGCATTCGGCAGCTTTGGCGCGAGCCTGTACCGTCTGTGCCGCGGCATCGATGACCGGCCGGTGAAGCCGGACCGCATCCGCAAGTCACTGTCCGTCGAAACCACCTACGCGAGCGACCTGGCCGATCTTGCGGCCTGCCAGGCGGCGCTGCCGGCCCTGATCGCCGAGTTTCGCGTCCGGTTCGAGCGGGCACGCGAGACGCGGCCGGTGCACAAGGCCGTCGTCAAGGTCAAGTTCGCCGATTTCACTCAGACGACGGCAGAGTGTGTCGCTGCAATGCCCGATGATGCGGTGTGGGGCGCACTGCTCGACGAGGCGCACGCACGCCGGGGCCGGCCCGTGCGGCTGCTCGGGGTGGGTGTGCGCTTCGTCGAGGATGAGGACGGCGTGGGCGGGCAGGAGGCGCAGATGCCGCTGTTCGATGCCCTGCCGGACGAGGCGTGCGGCGGACCGTAGCGCTGCCCGGGCTGGTCAGCTCAGGCCGTCTTCAGGCGTTCTTGCGCTTCTGCCACAGCACGTCGCCACGGCCGCCGGCGCGGTTGAGCACGCGGCCAAGCACGAACAGCAGGTCGGACAGCCGGTTCAGGTACTGACGCGGGGCATCGTTGACCGCCTCTTCCAGTGCCAGTGCCACCAGCGCGCGCTCGGCGCGGCGGCACACGGTGCGGGCGTGATGGGCATAGGCTGCGGCGCGGGTGCCGCCGGGCAGGATGAAATCCTTCAGCGGCTCGAGGTCTTCGTTGAAGCGATCGAGTTCGTTCTCGAGGTGGGTCACCTGCTTCTCGGTGATCATGCTCATACCCGGGATGCAGACTTCGCCGCCGAGGTCGAACAGGTCGTGCTGCACGTCGGTGAGCAGCGTGCGCACGTCCTCGGGCAAGTCCTCGCACAGCAGCAGGCCGACGATGGCGTTGGTCTCGTCGACCTCGCCCAGTGCGTGGATGCGCAGGCTGTTCTTGGAGACGCGCTTGCCGTCGCCCAGGCCGGTGGTGCCGGCGTCGCCGGTGCGGGTGTAGATCTTCGAGAGGCGATTACCCATGGTGTGCTCGTGTCCCGTTCGTAGGTTGACGTGAACGGCAATTATAGGCGAAGCCCGTCGTGGCGCGGGGCGGCAAATGACGCGCTTAAGCTCATGATAAACTTGCGCATTCGCCTGCAGCGCGGGCCAATCGTCCAGAAAACACGCAAACTTCCATGAAATCCGCCGAAATCCGCGACGCCTTCCTCAAGTTCTTCGAGTCCAAGGGTCACCAGATCGTTGCCTCCAGCTCGCTGGTGCCGCACGAGGACCCCACGCTGCTGTTCACCAACGCCGGGATGAACCAGTTCAAGGACGTGTTCCTCGGCTTCGACAAGCGTGCCTACACGCGTGCCACCACCTCGCAGAAGTGCGTGCGCGCCGGTGGCAAGCACAACGATCTCGAGAACGTCGGCTACACCGCGCGGCATCACACCTTCTTCGAGATGCTGGGCAACTTCAGTTTCGGTGACTACTTCAAGCGCGACGCGATCTCGTACGCCTGGGAACTGCTCACCGAAGTCTTCAAGCTGCCCAAGGAAAAGTTGTGGGTCACGGTGTATGCCGAGGATGACGAGGCCTACGACATCTGGACCAAGGAAGTCGGCGTGCCGGCGAAGCGCGTGATCCGCATCGGCGACAACAAGGGCGCGCGCTACGCCTCGGACAACTTCTGGATGATGGGCGACACCGGTCCCTGCGGTCCGTGCACCGAGATCTTCTACGACCACGGTGAGCACATCTGGGGCGGTCCCCCCGGATCGCCCGAGGAAGACGGCGACCGCTACATCGAGATCTGGAACAACGTGTTCATGCAGTTCAACCGCGACGAGCAGGGCGTGATGCATCCGCTGCCCAAGCCCTCGGTGGACACCGGCATGGGGCTGGAGCGCATCTCGGCGGTGTTGCAGGGCGTGCACGCCAACTACGAGATCGACCTGTTCCAGGCGCTGATCAAGGCGGCCGCGCGCGAGACCTCCGGTGCCGACATGGACTCTCCGTCGCTGAAGGTGCTGGCCGACCACATCCGTGCCTGTTCCTTCCTGATCGCCGACGGCGTGATCCCGGGCAACGAGGGCCGCGGCTACGTGCTGCGCCGCATCATCCGCCGCGCCATCCGCCACGGCTACAAGCTCGGCGCGCGTGCAGCCTTCTTCCACAAGATGGTGCCGGACCTCGTGGCCGAGATGGGCAGCGCCTATCCCGAGCTGAAGGATGGCGAGCGCCGCATCATGGACGTGCTGCGCCAGGAGGAAGAGCGCTTCTTCGCCACCATCGAGAACGGCATGGCGATCGTCGAGGCCGAGCTCGCTGCGATGGAAACGGCCGGCAAGAGGGTCTTCGACGGCGATACCGCCTTCAAGCTGCACGACACCTACGGGTTCCCGCTCGACCTCACCGCCGACATCTGTCGCGAGCGCGAGGTGACGGTGGATGCCGCGGCCTTCGATGCGGCGATGGCGCGCCAGAAGGAGCAGGCGCGTGCCGCCGGCAAGTTCAAGATGGCGGCCAACCTCGAGTACGAAGGCCCGGAGACCACCTTCCACGGTTACACGCTGCTGGAGGAGAAGGGCAACATCCTCGCGCTGTACAAGGACGGTGCGGCGGTCAACGAACTGCTCGAGGGCGAGATGGGCGTGGTCGTGCTCGACCACACGCCGTTCTATGCCGAGTCCGGCGGCCAGGTCGGCGACCGCGGCGAGCTGCGTGGCGCGGCCGGCATCTTCGGCGTGGAGGACACACAGAAGATCCAGGCCGCGGTCTTCGGCCACCACGGCGTGGTGCGCACCGGCAAGCTGGCCGTTGGCCAGGGCGTGCTCGCCCGGGTCGATGTCGCCGCCCGTGCCGCCACCGCGCGCAACCACTCGGTCACCCACCTCATGCACAAGGCCCTGCGCGAGGTGCTCGGCGCCCATGTGCAGCAGAAGGGCTCGCTGGTCGATCCGGACAAGACCCGCTTCGACTTCGCGCACCCCGCGCCGATGACGGCCGAGGAGATCCGCGAGGTCGAGGAGATCGTCAACCGCGAGATCCTCGCCAACTCGGCGACGCAGGCCGAGGTCATGGCGCTGGAGGCGGCGCAGAAGTCCGGCGCGATGATGCTGTTTGGCGAGAAGTACGCCGACGAGGTGCGCGTGCTGTCGATCGGTACGTCGAAGGAACTGTGCGGCGGCACCCACGTCTCCCGCACCGGCGACATCGGTCTGTTCAAGATCATCGGCGAGGGCGGTGTCGCTGCCGGCATTCGCCGCGTCGAGGCGATCACCGGCGAAAACGCCCTGCGCTACGCCCAGGAGCAGGAGCGCCGCGTGCAGGGGATGTCGGCGCTGCTCAAGGTCCAGCCCGACGAGGTCGCCGAGCGCGTCGCCGGCATTCTCGACAACGTGCGCGCGCTGGAGAAGGAACTCGCCCGCCTCAAGGCCAAGCTTGCTGCCAGCCAGGGCGACGAACTGGTGAGCCAGGCGGTGGAGGTCGGCGGGATCAAGGTGCTCGCTGCGGTGCTCGAAGGCGCCGACGTGCCGACCCTGCGCGATACCATGGACAAGCTCAAGGACAAGCTCAAGTCCGCCGCGATCGTGCTGGCGAGCGTGCGCGAAGGCAAGGTCAGCCTGATCGCCGGCGTCACCGCCGACCAGACGGCCAAGGTCAAGGCGGGTGAGCTGGTCAACTTCGTCGCCCTCCAGGTCGGCGGCAAGGGCGGCGGTCGGCCGGACATGGCGCAGGCGGGCGGTACCCAGCCCGAGAACCTGCCGGCAGCGCTGGAGGCGGTGCAGGGCTGGGTCGCTGCGAAGCTCTGATCCGGCGATCTCGCTTGAAGCAAAAAGGCCGCAGGGATGCGGCCTTTTTTTGGTTCTTCGCGCGATGCTGGGTTGCAGTTCAGGCGGTTTCGGCGTCCATCTCGCGGTCGAACTCGTAGATCAGATCGTCCGCCAGGTCGTCGAGTTCGGCGAGCGTCAGGCTGAGGTACTGGGCCACCGGCGCCCTTGCCTTGCTCCAGTCGGTGTCGTTGCGTGTGCGCAGGTGGGTGCTGGCCACGTGCTCGCCGATCGCATTGATTGCCACCAGCGTGCGGGCGTCGTCGCCGAGATCGTTCAGACCGTCGAAGATCGAGTAGTCATGGTGGCACAGGATGCCGAGGCTCACGGCGTCGTTCAGGCCCCAGGTTCGTGCCAGGAAATACCCGACGATGGCGTGATTGGTGCCGAGCGCCTGGTCCTCCACGTCGGTGAACCAGCCCTCCGTGCAGGTGTTCGCCTGGCCGAGCACCGCCTTGTAGCCGTCGAAACGCTGGATCAGCAGCGGCATGCCGCAGTCGTGGAACAGGCCGAAGGTGTAGGCCGTTTCAGGTCGTGCTGCGCCGGTGCTGCGGGCCAGCCGCGCGTTGGCTGCGGCGGTGATGCGTGAGGTATCCCAGAAGCGCTCGAGCGAGACGTCCTCGACGGCGATCGCGCTGCGCAGCAGGGCTTCCTGCACGAGGTTGGTCACGGTGCCGAAACCCAGCAGGCGGGCCGCATCGGCCACCGATGCAATGCGTTTGCCGCGACTGAACAGGGGGGAGTTGGCCGAGCGTACGACCAGCGAGGCGATGCCCACGTCCTCGCCGATGAGGGCTGCGATGCGACGGTCGCTCGCGTCCGGGTTGTTCAGCTCGTCCATGATCTGGACGAGCACCGCCGGGCAGGCCGGAATATTGACGCCCTTCAGCGCGTGTTCGAGCGCCCCGAGATTGAGACTGTTCGTCTTGTACGACATTTTTCTTGTTCTTCCCTCGCCACACAGAGCACTCATGATGAAGCTGCGGGCGATGGCCGGCAAGCCTTGTCGCGTTGCACTGCGGAAATATTACTCGCGGGTGCGTGTTGTCGGCGGCGGCAGGCCCTTGCGGGCCACCGCGGACGTTCAGAAGGGTAGGTCGAGCCCGGGCCACACGCCGTTGATCGCAGTGCGGAATGCGGACTGGATCCGGGTCAGTGCGTCCGCATCGTCTGCCTCGAAGCGCAGCACGACGACCGGCGTCGTGTTGGACGGACGGGCCAGGCCGAAGCCGTCGGCGTACTCGATGCGCACGCCGTCGAGGGTGATCACCGCTTGTGCGCCGTCGAACCGCGCCGATGCTTTCAGGCGCTTCACGAGTTCGAAGGGCTCGCCTTCGTTCATCTTCAGGTTCAGCTCCGGCGTGCTGACGGCGTTGGGCAGCGCCTTCAGGGCGGCATTGGCGTCAGGACGTGCGGACAGGATCTCGAGCAGGCGGGCGCCCGAATACAGGCCGTCGTCGAAACCGAACCAGCGTTCCTTGAAGAACATGTGGCCGCTCATTTCGCCGGCCAGCGGGGCGCCGGTCTCCTTGAGCTTTGCCTTCACCAGTGCATGCCCGGTGTTCCACATCGTCGGCTTGCCGCCGCGCGCGCGGATCCAGGGCGCCAGGTTGCGCGTGCATTTGACGTCGAAGATGATCTCGCCGCCCGGTACGCGCGACAGCACGTCTTCGGCGAACAGCATCAGCTGGCGGTCGGGGTAGATGATCTCACCGTCCTTGGTCACGACGCCGAGACGGTCGCCGTCGCCATCGAAGGCCAGCCCGAGTTCGGCGTCGGTTTCGCGCAGCATGCGGATCACGTCCTGCAGGTTCTCGGGCTTGGACGGGTCGGGGTGGTGGTTGGGGAAGCGGCCGTCGACGTCGCAGAACAGTTCGACGACCTCGCAGCCGAGGCGGCGGAAGAGTTCGGGGGCAATGCCGCCGGCAACGCCGTTGCCGCAATCGACGACGATCTTCATCGGGCGTGCGAGCTTGACGTCGCCGGCGATGCGCTCGATGTAGGCGGCGCATACGTCCGCGGTGCGCACTTCGCCCGCGCCATGGGCGAGGTCGTCCTCCGCGATGCGGCGGCGCAGATCCTGGATCATGTCGCCGAACAGGGTCTGGCCGCCCAGGACCATCTTGAGGCCGTTGTAGTCGGGCGGGTTGTGGCTGCCGGTGACGGATACGCAGGAATCGCAGCCGAGCTCGTGCGCGGCGAAATAGGTGAGCGGCGTGGGCACGCAGCCGATGTCGACGACGTCGACGCCCGCGGCGCGGATACCGTCTGCCAGCGCGGTGGCAAGTGCGGGGCCCGACAGGCGTCCGTCACGGCCCACGGCGATTGCCGTCTGCTTCCGCGCCCGGGCTTCGGAGCCGAGTGAGTGGCCGATTGCGCGGACGGCATCGGGCGTCAGGACGGTGTCGACGATGCCGCGGATGTCATAGGCCTTGAAGATCTCGGGGGCGGGCGTGGCGTAGCGTGGTGTGCTCATCGGGCGGCTGCGTGGCGGAAACGAAAAGCGCGATTCTATGCCGAGTGGCGGTCATTCGTTCGCTTGCCGGGCCCGCATCAGCCAAACACGTGCGCGGGCATCGCCTGGCGTGCGCCAGCCGTCCGGCTCTCAGCGCAGCGTGTCGAAGTGGGCCAGCAGGCGCTGGCCGAGCCAGTCCTGCGTTCCCGGCCAGTCGCCGCCAAGGAAGCCGACGTGGCCGCCGCCCGCCGGACATTCGAAAGTGACTGTTGCGGGCAGGGTCAGCACATCGGGCAGGGCCTTGGCCGGCACGAAGGGGTCGTTGGCCGCGTTCAGGACCAGCGTGGGGCAGCGGATGCCGCGCAGCCAGGGGCGCGCCGAGGCGCGGCGCCAGTAGTCGCCGACGTCGGCGAAACCATGCGCGGGCGCGGTGTACGCGTCGTCGAAGGTTTCGAGGCTGCGCGCCTGGGCGATGCGTGGGGCATCGAAGCGGCCCGGGTGTTCCGCGCACTTGGCCAAGGCCTTCGTCTTCAGCGTTGCCAGGAAGTGCCAGGTATAGACGAGGTTGAAGCCGCGCCCGAGTGCGGCGCCGGAGAGGGTCAGGTCGAGGGGCGCGCACACGCTGGCTGCAGCGGTGACAAGTTCTGCCGCCTCGTGTTCGCGTTCGCCCAGCCATTTCAGCAGGGCGTTGCCACCGAGCGAGACGCCCGCGGCGAACAGCGCAGCTCCGTCCGCAGCAACGCGAAGGCGGCGGAGGATCCAGTCGATCTCCTCGCTGTCGCCCGAGTGGTAGGCGCGTGCGAGACGGTTCGGACTGCCGCCGCAGCCGCGGAAATGCACCACCACGCCGCGCCACCGACGCGCCGCGACGGCGGACATCAGCGTGCGTGCGTAATGCGAACGGCTCGAGCCTTCGAGGCCGTGGAACAGTACGACAAGCGGCGTCTGTGCTTCGCCCGCCGGAAGCCAGTCGAGTTCGATGAAGTCGCCGTCCGGCGTGTTCCAGCGCTCGCGCCGGTAGGGCGGTAGCGGCCCTTTGCGGGCGACCGGCCAGATGGTCTGCACATGGCCGCCGGGTAGCCACCACGGAGCGCGATACGCGGCGACGCGAGTCATCCGTCAGTGCACCACGCGCGGTGACAGGTCGCCGAAGTCGGCGGCATCGGGCACTGGAGAGGCATGGTGCATGACCATCCGCCAGCCCAGTGCGCCACGGATGTAAACATTGGTGGCCGCGATCAACGGTGAGCGCGCCGTGGCACCCGCGACGCGGATGTTCTCGAACACGCTATGTACCGCCACCATCGCGTTGCCGCTGACCACGGCTTCGCTGACGTCGACCTGCAGGTGGGCGCCGCCGGCCAGCATCTGCCGCCAGGCCTCACGCACGGCCTGCAGGCCGACGATGCGGGGGCCGCCCGGATGGATGCAGGCGATCTCGTCGTCCTCGGACCACACCGACATCATGGCGTCGAAGTCGGCGCGGGCGAGCGCGTCGTAGAACGCGGCTTCGGCGTCCGCTGCGGAGGTGTAGATCGGTTTCTTGATGCTCATGGTCCGGCTAGAAAAGACCGGGGGCCGAATACCGCGGTATTGGCCCCCGTGTTGATCGTTCGTCAGCGTTCCGTCGGTTCCGGCCCGTCGGTCAGTGATGGCCCTTCGGGCGCTCGCCGGTGAAGACGTAGTGTGCGCTGCAATACGGGCATACCGCTTCGCCCGTTTTCAGCACGTCCAGGAAGACGCGCGGGTGGCGTGCCCACAGCGGCGCGCCGGGCGGCGGACAGTGCAGGGGTAGATCCTTGGCGCTGATGGCGACGGCCTGGGTCTTGTCGGTGTTCTCAACCATGACGCAAATCCTCTGGACGGGAAATCAGACGTAGGCGAGCCAGTGCTCGTATTCCGGGGCGCGGCCATTGACCACGTCGAAGAAACGCGCCTGAAGCTTGGTCGTGACCGGACCGCGCTTGCCTTCGCCGATGATGCGGTCGTCGAGTTCGCGGATCGGGGTGACTTCGGCTGCGGTGCCGGTGAAGAAGGCTTCGTCAGCGAGGTAGATGTCGTCGCGGGTGAGACGCTTGGATTGCACTTCCAGGCCGAATTCGCGGGCGATGGTGATGATCGAGTCGCGCGTGATGCCGGTGAGCGCCGAGGCGATCTCGGGTTCGTAGATCTTGCCGTCCTTGATGATGAACAGGTTCTCGCCCGCACCTTCGGCGACGAAGCCCTGGTTGTCGAGCAGCAGCGCCTCGTCGTAGCCCATCTTGGTCACTTCGAGGTTGGCGAGGATGGAGTTCGGGTAGGTCGCTGCCAGCTTGGCGCGCGGCATCGTCGAGTTGACGTGGTGGCGGGTGTAGGACGAGGTCTTGACGCGGATGCCCTTCTCCAGGCCTTCCTCGCCGAGGTAGGCGCCCCACGGCCAGGCAGCGATGGCGACATGCACGGTCGCGCCGCGGGTGGAGATGCCCATCTTCTCCGAGCCGTAGAAGGCCAGCGGACGCAGGTAGCAGGACTCGAGCTTGTTGGCGCGCACGACCTCCTTCTGCGCCTCCATGAGTTCATCCTTCGAGTAGGGGATGTCCATCATGTAGATCTTGCCGGAGTTGATCAGGCGCTGGGTGTGCTCGGCCAGGCGGAAGATTGCCGTGCCCTTGGCGGTGTTGTACGCGCGTACGCCTTCGAAGACGGCCAGACCGTAGTGCAGGGAGTGGGTCAGCACGTGCGTGGTCGCTTCGCGCCACGGAACGAGCTTGCCGTCTTGCCAGATGAAACCGTCGCGATCAGCCATGGACATGATTGGGTTCTCCACCTCAGGAAGTTGATTCGGCAGCCCGCGTCCGGCGGGCGTAACCTGCGGATTCTAGCGCAAAGGCAGGGTCTGCGAACGCCGCTTTGCTGGCGCGGAAGCCTTGCTGCGGTGGGGAAAGGCGCTGTCGCGCGCTAGAATGCACGGCTGGAATCAAAGGAGTGCGAATTGAGCGATCGCGAGTGGAAGCCCAACGTCACCGTTGCCGCAGTCATCGAGCGTGAGGGCCGTTTCCTGCTGGTCGAGGAGCATACGCCCGAAGGCTTGCGCTTCAATCAGCCGGCCGGCCACCTCGAGCCGGGGGAGTCCCTGCTCGAGGCGACGGTGCGCGAGGCGCTCGAGGAGACCGCGCACCGCTTCTTGCCCGAGTACCTGGTCGGCATCTACCAGTGGACGCGTCCGCAGGGCGACATCACCTACCTGCGCTTCGCCTACGGTGGCCGTATCGAGGGCGCGGAGCCGGGCCGCAAGCTCGACGACGGCATCGTCCGGGCGGTGTGGATGACGATCGACGAGGTGCGTGCGACGGCCGACCGCCATCGCAGTCCGCTGATCCTGCAGTGCATCGAGGACTGGCTCGCCGGGCAGCGTCACCCGTTGTCGCTGGTGCGGCACTACTGATCCTGCGGAGCGATGATCCGTCTGCTCCTGGTCGTGCTGCTCGGTACACCGCTGCTCTCACAGGCGATGACGCTGCGCGGCGATGCGGGGAATACGGACGAGGGCCGGGTCAGCATCTGCTACAACTACGGCTGCAAGCAGCAGGGGGAGGTGCGCTACGCTGCCAGCACGCTGGCCCGGCTCGGGCACCGCCTGGCCAGCGCGCGCAGTGCCGCCGAGGAGCGTGATTCGATTGCCGAGGTGCTGGGGCGGCTGTACCGGGTGGCCGCGACGCAGACTCCCGTGGGCGCGGATCGCAGCGGCAACTTCCTCGATGGGGGCGTACATGGGCGCATGGATTGCATCGACCACTCGACCTCGACCACGCGCCTGCTGCAATTGCTCGAAGCGCGAGGCGGGCTGCGTTTCCACCGTGTGGTGGAACCGGCGCGGCGCACGAGCGTGATCTTCCAGCACTTCAGTGCGGTGATCGAGGAACTGTCGCTGGCCGAGCGCCTCGAGCGTCTGCCACCGGGCGAGGCCCTGGCCGGATGCAACTGCACCGAGGACGGACTGGTGATCGAAGGGCCGGACGGCGCGGAAGCGGCCCGGCCCGGCGAACGTTATGCGGTCGACAGCTGGTTCGTCGACAATGGCGAGCCGGCGGTCGTGCTGCCGCTTGCCGAATGGCTCAATGGAGGGGGACCGAATGTCCAGTAAGTACGGGATTCAGGAAGGAAATGGCATGAAGGTCGTGGTCGGCATGTCCGGCGGCGTGGACTCCTCGGTGACGGCCCTGCTGCTCAAGCAGCAGGGCTACGCGGTCACCGGCCTGTTCATGAAGAACTGGGAGGACGACGACGATTCGGACTACTGCTCGACGCGCCAGGATCTGGTCGATGTCGCCTCGGTGTGCGACGTCATCGGCATCGACCTCGAAGTGGTCAATTTCAGCGCGGAGTACAAGGACCGCGTGTTCGCCGACTTCCTGCGCGAATACGAGGCCGGCCGCACGCCGAACCCCGACATCCTGTGCAACTCCGAGATCAAGTTCCGCTGCTTCCTCGATCACGCCATGCAGCTCGGCGCCGAGCGCATCGCCACCGGTCACTACGCCCAGGTGCGCGAGTGGACCAACGACGGCCGCACCGAGTACCAGCTGCTCAAGGCCGAGGACGGCACCAAGGACCAGAGCTACTTCCTCTACCGCCTCAACCAGGCGCAGCTGGCGAAGACGCTGTTTCCGCTCGGTGCGCTGTACAAACGCGAGGTGCGCAAGATCGCCGAGCAGGCCGGCCTGCACGTCGCAGCCAAGAAGGACTCGACGGGGATCTGCTTCATCGGCGAGCGCCCGTTCCGCGAGTTCCTGATGCGCTACCTGCCGACGAAGCCGGGCGAGATCCGTTCGCTCGACGACGAGCGCGTGCTGGGCGAGCATCAGGGCCTGATGTATCACACCATCGGCCAGCGCAAGGGCCTGCACATCGGCGGCCTCAAGGGCAACCAGGACGAGGCGGGCGAACACGACGCCTGGTACGTGGCGAAGAAGGACATCAAGGCCAATGTGCTGTACGTGGTCCAGGGCCACGACCACCCGGCCCTGTTGCGCGACCGTCTGGTGGCGACCGACCTCAACTGGATCGCGGGCCGCGACCCGCACACCAACTGGGTGTATACGGCCAAGCCGCGCTATCGCACGCCCGACCAGCCGTGCGAGATCGACCGCATCGCGGACGGCAGGGCCGAGATCGCCTTCGCCCAGCCGCAATGGGCGCTCACGCCGGGGCAGAGCGTCGTGGTCTATGAATCCAAGGTCTGCCTGGGCGGCGGCATCATCGTCTGAGCTCCGCCGGCACGCCGGTCTTCCTAGTAGGGCAGCGGGCCGGCCAGCGGGGGCTGGCCCTGCAGGCGGGCGCGGGCGGCGAAGGTTTCCATGCGCTCGATGAACTCACGCGTGCTCTTGGGCATCGGCACGCGGGCGCGGGTGATGAAGGTGACGAGGTCGCGCCCCTGCAGCAACAGGCGCTGGCCGTCGGCGGCGAGTTGCTGATCCGCGGCATTCACGCTGTGCGAGAGTTGGGGCGCGAAGGCGGCGAGCTCTTCGGATGCGACGACGAAGTCCGACCACACGTCGAAGATGTCCGGGTCGGTACGCAGGGTCTCGCACTTGACCTTGGCAGCTGTCGTGAAATGGGCGATCAGTCGCTGGATGCCGTCGTACATCGGAATGGCCCCGAGGGTCGAGGACATGACGGCGCCCAGTCGGTCGATGTCGCGCAGTGTCTGGGCGATCTTGATGTAGCGACTGTCGTAGAAGGCCTCG
This sequence comes from Thauera humireducens, assembly GCF_001051995.2. Classification (NCBI taxonomy): domain Bacteria; kingdom Pseudomonadati; phylum Pseudomonadota; class Betaproteobacteria; order Rhodocyclales; family Zoogloeaceae; genus Thauera; species Thauera humireducens. The sequence goes on from NZ_CP014646.1 coordinate 4,141,030, forward strand.
ACCGGAATCGAGAAGGCGCGGAAGGGTTCGCCCCACAACTCGTCGATGCCTTCCTCGCCGCTGCGGTGCAGGACCAGGCGTCCGAGGTTGAGTGCCTCCTGCAGGCAGAAGCCGCACTCGCGCATCAGCGCGTTGTCGGTGTCGATCTCGATGCCGAGTTCCTGCAACTCCACCAGCTTGGTGAAGATGTCGGTGGCGCGATTGAATAGCGCACCCGCCAGCATCGCGCCCTTGACGCGCTTGCGCGCGGGATCCTGTTCGGCCTCGTAGGCGCGCCGCGTGTCGTCCAGACGTTTGCCGGGGATGTTGATGCCGTGCTCGACGTGATTGAACAGCCGGCGCGTCAGCGCCTGGATGAGCTGCTTCTTCGCCTTCAGGGAGTCGGCCGGCGGATCGTAGACCTTGATCCAGTAGCCGTCGTAGTACACACGACGCATGCCGTCGATGATGGCCACCGTCCCTTCGGCGATGGGCGGGTTTATGTCCGTCTCGACTTTCATTGCGTCCGGAACCGTTCCAGTGTGCTGGCCGCGACCGTCAGGTGCTGCTGACGGGGCGGTTGTCGGCGTGGGCCGAAAGGCGGCGGGTCGCCAGGGTGCGACGACGCTTGGCGATCACCTTGAAGCGCCAGAACGCCTGTGCGCCCAGGTAGCCGATGAGGGCGCCGGAAACGGCCATGATCGCCATGCCCAGCAGCAAGGGCTGCCCGATGCCGGTGATCCAGGTCCAGGCCTGGCTGAGCGAATCCAGTACCGCGAAAGGGGCTTCCGCCGTCTGGGCCTCGACCGCGGCCGGTACCGGCGCACCGATGATGTGCGCACCCAGCCGATAGGCGAAGTAGTAGAGCGGGCCGTAGGTGAAGGGGTTGCTGACCAGCGTCGAGACCGCGGCGATCCACAGGTTGCCACGCAACAGCAGCGACGCGATGGCGGCGGCGGGAATCTGCGCCACCGGGATCATCAGCCCGAAGAAGGCGCCGACCGCTACACCGCGCGCCACGGCGCGGCGGTTGATGTGCCACAGCAGCGGGTCGTGGATGCGCGGTCCGAGCCAGCGCAGCAGGCGACTCTGCTTGATGGTGTCGTGCGAAGGCAGGAAGCGTCCGAGCATGGTCCGGTCCGGGGCGAATGCGGCATCTTACGCAATGCGGAGGAAAGAACAAGCTCCCCGCCCGAGGGAGCTTGGACCGTCGGTTTCCGTCTTGCAAGTGGATGATTCTCGGCCAGTTCGACCGCATCCGCCGTGAGGAATTCACCACCTGGACAACAATCCCTCCGCGCCCTGTGACGGGGAGGGCGCCATCACGCCTCAGAGCAACTCGGAGGGGATCACGGCCCGCAAGACCGTCTGGGTTTCGTCGTCCCTGACCCGGTTGGTGAACCACCACAGCGCCCCCTTCTTGATCGTCCAGTCCGCTTCCTCGCCGGATAGCAGCAGGGCAGCGAGACGGCCGAGCGCCGGCTGGTGGCCGACGACGAGCGCGGCACCGCTGGCGTCCGGCCAGCCCGTGGCCGCCAGGATGTCGGCCACGCTGCCGTCGGGGGCGAGGCTGCTGACGATCTCGAAGTCGTCGGCGAAGGCGCTGGCCGTCTGCCGGGTGCGCAAGGTCGGGCTCACCAGCACGCGCAGGTGCTTGGGCTTGTTCTCCGTCAGCCAGGCGGCCATGCGCCTGGCCTGCTTGTGGCCGCGCTGGGTGAGCTCCCGGGCGTGGTCGGGGCTGCCGTCGACCGCTTCGGCGTGGCGCCAGAGCAGGAGATCCATTCGCTTCTCCGTTGAATCAGGGGCCCGCATCATGCGTCCTGACTGTTGCAGGGGCATGACGTCGCTGCCTTGCGCTGAGGTCGTGCTCACCATGGCGCCTTGCCCCACAGCAGCGGCTCGCAGTCATGCAGCACGCGCCGCCGCAGCCGTGCGTAGCGGGGAGCGTGCCAGCCCAGCACGAAGGCTGCTGCCGCCTGCAGCGACGGGTCGGTCTGGCTCCAGGCCCGCAGCCGCCCGCGCGCGATGTCGACGTCCTGCAGGAAACCCAGTGTGCCCTGCGCCCGCACCAGACCTTCCTGATAACGCGCAACGGCTTTGTGGGGGAACAGCGGGGCGAAGAACTCGATGCCGTAGCGCAACTGCTTGAAGCCGATGCGCAGGACGTGCAGGCGCGTCGGCTCGAGCGTGCTGGCCGCATCGAACTGACGGCGCGCGCGCTTGCGCAGCCGTGCCATGCGCAGCCGGGCGAAAGTGCGCAGATCGGCCGCGGCGACGAGGCTGCCGCCGGGAAGCTGCAGCAGTTCGGCGCTGAGTTCGAGCAGGAGCCGCCCTTGCATGGCCGTGTCGAGGGCCTGTGCGGCGGCGTGGCGGGCGTGCTCGCGCGCACGCGCGACCGTTTGCAGCAGGCCGGCGTACGAGGCCTCGTCGGCGAGTCCCTCGGCGATGACGGGTTCGAGCAGCTCGGTGTAGAACACGTCGAGGTCGCGGGCGTCGCCGAAGCGGTTGGCATTGTCCCGCAGGCGCGCGTTCCACTGGCCGGCGAACTCGGCAGGCAGCGCAGGTGCAAAAAGCTTGATCAGGGCCCGCAGGCGGCGCAGTGCGACGCGCAACTGATGGATGAAGTCCGGAGGAATCGCGTCCGCGTCATCGATCGACAGTGCCGCTGCGGCGTTGGCCTGCCACTGGCGTACGCAGGCGAAGGCGAGGCTGCGAAAGGCTTCGACCACGTTCTGCCCGGCTTCGAGCGTCGATGGCTCGGCGCGTGCGGCTTCGAGCGGTGTGCCGAGGAACAGGCGGTAGCCGCGTTCCGCCTTGGAAATGTCGGCCGGCATCAGCGGCAGGGTCTGTGCAAGTTCGCAGGCGAGAGCGAAGAGATCGGCCGGCTGTCCCTGTTCCAGCTCGAGCTCCAGCTCGCAGATCGGCGCCTGTCGCGCGATGCCGTCGGGCGTGGTCACGCTCACCTCGCCCTGGTCGATCATCAGCAGGATGCTGACGCCTTCGCGCGGGCTCAGGCGACGCGTTTCACGGCGAAAGCGGGTGGTGAATACCGGCACCAAGGCGTCGGCATGGCGCGCGAGCAGTTTGGCGGCCTCAGGCACGTCCACCTGCGAGAAATCGAAACTGCCCGAGTAGGGCTGCTCCCATTCGGGGCGCTGCGACAGGCCGCCGCTCGACACCGCGGCGCACTTCACCGTCTGCAGCCAGATGCGTCCCTGGCGGCGGGTGCGCAGCGCGACCTTGCGCGCCTTGAGCTGGAGTTCGGGTGTGTCGTAATACGTGTTGTCGAGGGTGACGGCATTGCCGAGCTTCTCGGCGCCGGCCAGCAGGGGATGGCGGCGCAGCGCAGGCAGCGCGGATCTTGGCAGTGCGAGCTTCAGCTCGATTTCGTGGCTCATGACGCTTTTCCCCCGGCAGGGGACTCGATGGAGGGCGGCTTGATTCTAGTCGCCCGCTTCCGGCGCGTCATGCACGGCTTGATGACAGCCCGGGGCCGCCGTTCTCACTCGTCGAACACCTGCCCCCACAAGGCGATGACCGGTCGGCGTGCCGTCTCGGCCTCGTCCTCGGGAACGCGCGAGGGCAGGTCGTTCAGGCGTTGCCGGTGCTGCAGGCGGCGCAGTTCGCGATAACTGTCGGCGCAGGCCGCCGCCAGGTCGGCCGGGATCAGCCCGAGTTCGCCGCTGATCCGCAGCAGCGCGATGTTGCCGAGGTTGCCAGTGAGCTGGGGGTGTTCATGCGCATGACCCAGCACCAGGTACTGGATCAGGAACTCGACGTCGATCAGGCCGCCGGTGTCGTGCTTCAGATCGAACAGCTCGCCACCCTTGCTGCCATGGGCGTCGCGCATCTTGTGGCGCATGGCGAGCACTTCCGCGCGCAGCGTATCAAGGTCGCGCTTCATGCGCAGCACCTCGCAGCGGATGCGTTCGAAGGCTTCGCCGATGGCGCGATCCCCGGCGGAAAAGCGGGCGCGCGTGAGCGCCTGGTGTTCCCACACCCAGGCCGATTCGAGCTGGTACTTGCGGAAGGCTTCGAGCGAGGTCGCGATCAGGCCGGAATCGCCGTTGGGGCGCAGCCGCAGGTCGGTCTCGAACAACTGCCCGGCCGCGGTCTGGCTGGACAGCCAGGTGTTGGTGCGCTGCGCGAGGCGCGTGTAGACCTCGGCTGACTCCGGCGCGTCGTCGTCGTACAGGAACACGATGTCCAGGTCCGAGGCATAGCCCAGCTCCTTGCCGCCGAGCTTGCCGTAGCTGATGACGGCAAAGCGCGGCGTCTCGCGGTGGCGGATCTTGATCCGGCTCCAGCAGCGCGGCAGGGTCAGGTCGAGCATGATGTCGGCCAGCTCGGACAGATGGTCGGCGAGCTTCTCGACCGTCAGCAGCCCGGCGATGTCCTGTGTCAGCAGGCGGAACACCTGGGCGTGGTGCTGCTCGCGCATCACGTCCATCTGGCGCTCCATGTCGGGCTCGAGGGCGTCGAGTTCGGCGGAGAGGCTTGCGCGGAGGGCCTTGAAGTCCGGCGCGGTCTTGAGGTTGCGCGCGTCCAGCATCTCGTCGAGCAGGATCGGGTGGCGGGTCAGGAACTGTGCGCCCCAGCGCGATGCGCTCATCAGGTCGGCGACGCGGCGCAGGGCCTGCGGATACTGCTGCAGCAGCGCGAGGTAGGCGCCGCGTCGGCCGATACCTTCGAGCAGGTCGAGGCAGCGGGCGAGCGTGTCGTCCGGTCCCGGGGTGGCCGCGGCCGCCTCGATCACGCGCGGCATCAGCGCGTCGAACCGGCTCTTGATGTTGTTCGGCAGCTGGCGGTAACGGGGGCTGGCATGAATGGAGGCGAGGCGTTCGGCCCCGGCGCGGGGGTGACGGTAGCCGAGTTCGCCCAGCGCGTGGGCCACGCTGTCGACGTCCTCCGCGCCGGCCCAGGTCGCGTCGAGGCTATGGTCTTCCTCGGACGGGTCGCCGAAGACCGCCTCGAAATGACGGCTGACGACGGCACGGTGTGCGTCCAGCGCGTCGATCAGTGCCGGATAGTCGGCGAAGCCCATCGCCTCGGCGATCAGGGCCTGGTCGGACGCCTTGCCCGGCAGGTCGTGCGTCTGTGCGTCGTCGAGGTACTGCAGGCGGTGCTCGAGCCGGCGCAGGAAGTCATAGGCCGCGGACAGCTCGTTTACGGCTTCGGCCGACAGGATGCCGCGCTCGGGCAGCAGGGCGAGCGCCTTCAGCGTCGGGCGCACCTGCAGCGCCTTGTCGCGACCGCCGCGGATGAGCTGGAACACCTGGGCGATGAATTCGATCTCGCGGATGCCGCCCGGGCCCAGCTTGACGTTGTTGGCACGGTCGCGGCGGGCCACCTCGCGCCGGATCTGCGCGTGGAGGTCGCGCATGGCGTTGATGGCGCCGAAGTCGAGGTACTTGCGGAACACGAAGGGCCGGGCGATGTTCTGCAACTCGGACCAGCGCTCGCCGCGCAGCACGCGCGCCTTGATCCACGCGTAGCGCTCCCACTCGCGGCCCTGGGTGACGAAGTAGTTCTCCAGCATGTCGAAGCAGCACACCAGCGGGCCCGAATCGCCGTTGGGGCGCAGGCGCATGTCGACCCGGAACACCTGGCCGTGTTCGGTGATCTCGGCCAGCGTCTGGATCAGCTGCTTGCCCAGCCGTTCGAAGAACTCGAAGTTGCTGATGACCTTCTTGCCGCCGGTGTCGCCATCCTCGGGGTAGATGAAGATCAGGTCGATGTCGGAGGAGACGTTCAGCTCGCGCCCGCCGAGCTTGCCCATGCCGATCACCAGCAGTTCCTGTTCCCAGCCGGTGGGCGACAGCGGCAAGCCGTAGCGTTCGACGAGCGCGGCGCGCAGCACGTCGTGGGCATGGCAGATCGCCACCTCGGCCAGCACCGTCATCGTCTCGGTGACTTCGGCAAGCGGCGCAGCGCAGCTCAGGTCGCGCACGATCAGGTGGCACAGCACCCAGATGCGCAGCTGGCGCAGGGCCGGTCGCAGCGCGATTTCGGCGCTCCCGGACGCCGCTTCGCGTGCGGCCAGGAAGCGCTCCATCGTCGCCGCGTCGATCGCGCCGCCGATGCTTTCCGTCAGGGCCCCGCCCAGCCACGGATGGCAGTCGAGCATGCGCGACAGATAGCGAGAATGGCGGCGGGCATCCTGCACGGACTGGGGCAGCGGCTGCGATGCGTTCTGGATGGCGGACATGTTGCGGCTCCGGTGCCTTGGGTGTGATCGTTGGTAGAATGTGGCCCCTCGCGGCAGTTGGTGCCGGCGGGCGCAGAAAGACTAGTTTAGCCGCGCCCGGCCGTCCGGCGTGTGCCTGCGGGAGCCCGGGAGCGGGGCCATGCGCAATCCTGCGCGGTGTGGTCGTCCGTCCTTCCCGAATTCCGGCCCGGCAAGCCGGTGCGATCCCTGATGAATCCGCTGCCCGAGCCCCCCTCCGCATCGCCCGCGCCGCCTGTGCCTTGCCGCAGGCCTTGGGCGCGCGTGCGTGCGGTGGGCGGCGGCGCGTTGCGCGCCCTCGTGCTGCTGTGGATCGTGTTCGCGGGTGTGCTGCTGCTTGTCCGCCACGTGGTGCTGCCTTCGGTGGGAGAGTTCCGCGCCGAGATCGCGGCCGCGGCCAACAAGGCGCTCGGCCTGCCCGTGGCGATCGATGCGATCGAAGGACGCTGGGATGGCTGGCGCCCGCGTCTGGTGCTGCAGCGAGTGAGCTTCACCGACGAGGCCGGACAGGCCGTCTTGCAGCTGCCGCGAGTGGATGCGACGCTGGCCTGGTCCTCCCTGCTGCGGCTGCAGCCCCACTTCCACCGCCTCGAGATCGCCTCGCCCGAGATCGCGTTGCGGCGCGAGCCCGATGGCCGCCTGCGGGTTGCCGGGCTGGCGGTTTCCGCCGGCGGTGAGCGTGACAGCGGCACGCTCGACTGGCTGCTGGCACAGCGTCAGATCGTGATCCACGACGCCCGGGTGCGCTGGGACGATCGCCTGCGTGGCGCTCCGGAGTTGCTGCTCGAGCAGGTCGAGTTCCGCCTTGACCAGCGTCTCGGTCCCCGGCGCTTTGCGCTGCGTGCGCAGCCGCCGCAGGCGCTGGCCTCGACGCTGGATGTGCGTGGGGAGTTGCGGCGCTTCGATCCGGCCAGTCCGTTGGCGTCGACCGGGCGCCTCTACGTGTCGCTGGATCGGGCCGATCTTGGCGGGTGGCGACCTTGGGTCGATTACCCTTTGCCGCTGGAGGGCGTGGGCGGCGTTCGCGCGTGGCTCGAGTCGCACACCGAGTCGCGCTTCGATTTTTCGCGCGGGCTGGATTTTGCCCGAGCACCGGCGCGCGGCTTGTCCGTCGCGGCCGATCTTGCCCTCGACGGCGTGCGCACACGGCTCGGTGAGACGCTGCCGGTGCTCGAACTGGAGCGGCTCGACGGACACCTCAGCGTCGATGTCGAGCCCGACGGCTACAAGGTCGCCACGCGCGGCCTCGCGTTCCGCACGGGAGACGGGGTGGCGCTCGCGCCGACCGACCTCGACCTGGCGTTCCGCAACCGCGATGGGGGGGGCGGGGGCAGCCTTGCGGCAAATCAGCTCGATTTCCCCGTGCTGGCGCGGCTGGCCGCCCATCTGCCCTTGAGCGATGGGGTGCGCGAGCAACTCGCGGGCCTTGCCCCGCAAGGCGTGCTCAGCGCCCTGCGTCTGCGCTGGCAGGGTGATCCCGCGGCGCCGGACAACTGGGGCGTTTCCGCTCGCTTCGCCGGGCTTGGGCTTGCCGCCCGCGACAGCCTGCCGGGGCTCGGCGGACTGAGCGGCAGCCTCGACGGAGACGAGCGCGGGGGACGTTATCGCCTCGACAGCCGCGATGCCCATATCGATCTGCCCGAGGTGTTCGAGTCGGGCCGCCTGGCGTTTGCGCAGTTGCGCGCTGAAGGGGGATGGCAGCGGCGCGATGGGCGGCTCGAGATCACGCTCGACAGCGCGCGCTTCGAGAACGTCGATGCAGCCGGGACCGCGTCCGGCGTCTACCGCCCCCAGCCGGATGGAGCGGGCGAGATTGACCTGCAGGCGCGTCTCTCGCGTGCGGAGGGGACGTCCGTCTGGCGCTATCTGCCGCGTGTGGTCAACCAGGACACGCATGAATGGGTCCGCAGGGCGATCCGCCGTGCCGAGGTGCCCGAAGCCAACCTGCGCTTGCGCGGCGCGCTCGACGACTTTCCGTTCCGCGAGGGAGGAGGCGAGTTCCGCGTGACGATCCGGGTCGTCGACGCCTTGCTCGACTACGCGCCGGGCTGGCCTTCGATCGACGGTATCTTCGGCGAGGTGCGCTTCGAGGGGCCGGGCCTGCGCATCGAGGCGGCCCGCGGGCGCATCCTGGGCGTGGCACTGTCCGAGGTCGTGGCCGAGGTGCCCGATCTCGATGCCATGCCCTCGCCGGTGATGCGCATCGCGGGCAAGGCCGCAGGGCCGACCGCCGAGTTCCTGCGCTTCGTTTCCGAGAGCCCGGTGTCGGCACGCATCGGCGGCTTCACCGAGGGCATGCGGGCCGAAGGCCGGGGTGCGCTGGACCTGCGCCTTGCGCTGCCGCTCAAGGAGATGGACGCGTCCACGGTAGATGGCGAATTCCGCTTCGGTGCCAACCGCCTGTGGTTGGTGGAGGGGCTGCCCGTGCTGGAGGATGCCGGGGGGCGCCTGCGCTTTACCGCCGATTCACTGTCCATGCCGGAGGCACGGGCGCAATTCCTCGGCGCGCCGGCGCGAATCACCGCGCGGACGCAGCCCGATGGCGTGGTGCGTTTCGATGCCGGCGGCGCGCTGAATGCGTCGGCGCTGGCGGCCGTGTGGGACCTGCCGGTCGCGGACCATCTGTCGGGCAGTGCGCCATGGCGCGCCGTGGTGCAGATCGACAAGGGCGCGACACGGCTGGACGTGGATTCGGAACTGGCCGATCTGAGCTCCAGCCTCCCGGCACCGCTCAACAAGCGGGCCGGCGAGCGCTGGCCATTGCGCGTGCGCTTCGAGGCGCCTGCTGAAGCGACGGCGAAACGGCCCCCGCGCACGCTGATGCTGAGCCTCTCCGATTGGCTGAAGGCGGAACTCGAATGGCCGGGGGACGGGACGCCCGTGCGCGGGGGGCTCGGTCTCAATGCCGCAGCGCGTGAGCCCCTGCGCATGGCCGAGCGTGGGCTGATGGTGGCGGCGACTTTCGAGTCGCTGGATGCGGATGCGTGGCGCAGGGTGCTCGACACCGGGAGCGACGCGCCGTCAGCCGGGGTCGGCGCGGCCGGTTCGCTGCCGCTGGCGGGCGTGTCCGTGCAGGCAGGGCAGCTGCAGGCCTTCGGCCAGCAGTTGAAGGACTTCAGCCTGCGTGCCGTCGCGGACGAAGGCGGCTGGAAGGCCAGGCTCGCGAGCGATCGCGCAGTCGGGGAACTCGACTGGCGCGACGCGGGCGCGGGCGCGCTCCATGCCCGCCTGGATCAGCTCCGCGTCGGTGATGCGCAGGAGGGCGACGGCGAGAGGACGGCACCGGGTGCCGAGTCGGCCAACGACGAAGACCAGACGCCACCGCGCCATTTGCCCGCCCTGGACGTGGTCGCGGAGCGTTTCGTGCTGCGCGGCAAGGAGTTGGGGCGTCTTCAGCTGTTTGCCCGCAATCGCGCGGGCGTGTGGCAACTCGAGCGTCTCGACGTGGCCAATGCGGACGGTCGCCTGCGCGGCAGCGGCGAGTGGCGTACCGCGGGTCGCCAGGCCACCGCGCTCGACTTCAATCTGGAGACGGCCGACATCGGTCGGTTCGCGAAACGCCTCGGTTACGACGAGGTGGTGCGCGGCGGCAAGGCGACACTGAGCGGCCGGCTCGACTGGCAGGGCGCCCCGACACGCATCGACTACCCGACCCTGGGTGGCAGCATGAAGCTGCGGGCCGAAGCCGGACAGTTCAACAAGCTGGAGCCGGGGGTCGGGCGGCTGCTCGGCATCCTCAGCTTGCAGTCTCTGCCGCGGCGCATCACGCTCGATTTTCGCGATGTCTTTTCCGAAGGATTCGCCTTCGATGGCATTTCCGGTAGCATCGACGTGGTCCGCGGTGTGATGCGCACTGAAGACCTCGAGATTCGCGGACCTGCTGCCCGCGTGCGCATGCGGGGCGCAACCGATGTGCAGGCGGAGACGCAGGACCTGCGCGTGGCGGTGCAGCCGACCCTGTCCGAGTCGGTCGCCATCGGCGCTGCGGCCGGCCTGCTGAATCCGGTCGCCGGGGTCGTGACCTACCTCGCGCAGAAAGCGCTGAGCGACCCGATCGAAAAGCTCTTCGCCTACGAATATGCGATCACTGGCTCCTGGGACGACCCCCAGGTCCAGCGCATCAGCGCGACGCAGCCGGCGCCCGCGCAGTGAGGCCGAATCCGCCCGGCACGAACGCAACCACGAACCGAAGTCCTGCATGAATCCAGCACGCTCCGCGCCTCCTTCCCCACGTTCCGCAGCCGGATCGTTCCGCATCGCCGCCATCCAGACCGTGTCCGGGCCCGACGTGGCGCAGAACCTGGAGGTGGTTGCCGGCCTGGTGGCCGAGGCCGCCGCCACGGGTGCGCGACTCGTTGCGCTGCCCGAGTACTTTCCGGTGATCTCCGCCGACGAACAGGCCAAGGTCCGCATTCGCGAGCACGACGGCAGTGGTCCCCTGCAGTCCTGCCTTGCCGATCTGGCGCAGCGGCACGGGGTGTGGCTCGTCGGTGGCACGATCCCGCTGGTGGCCGAGGCCGACGACAAGGTGCGCAACAGCACGCTGGTGTTCGACGATCAGGGACGGCGCGTTGCCCGCTACGACAAGATCCATCTGTTCGGCTTCCAGCGCGGCGCGGAGCGCTACGACGAATCGGCCTCCATCGAGGCCGGTGCCGAGGTGTGCGCCTTCGACGCGCCGGTCGGGCGCGTTGGGCTGTCGGTGTGCTACGACTTGCGCTTCCCCGAGCTTTTCCGCGCGATGCGCGAGGTCGATCTGATCATTCTGCCCGCCGCATTCACCTACACCACCGGCCGTGCGCACTGGGAGGTGCTGCTGCGCGCGCGCGCGATCGAGAACCAGTGCTACGTCATGGCGCCGGCACAGGGCGGGCGCCATCCGAGCGGGCGCGTCACCTGGGGGCATACGATGATCATCGACCCTTGGGGCGAAGTGCTGGCGTGCCAGGAAGAGGGGCCCGGCGTGGTGCTGGCCGATCTCGATCCGGCGCGCATCGCCAGCGTGCGCGAGAGCCTGCCCGCGCTGCGTCACCGTTGCCTCGTCTGACGCCCGAGAACCGAACACGGCGCGATCGTTTTCGCGCACCGCCGGTCCAATCCGGCAACGAATCCAAGGATTACGCATGAGCAAGAGCCAGAACCCGCTGAAGATCGCCGATCGCTACCTGCTGTCCCCGCATGGCCTCGGGGAGGCCGAGCTGGAGAAGACTTTCCGCAAGCTGATGCGCCACGACATCGACTTTGCCGACCTGTACTTTCAGTACCAGCGCTCCGAGGCCTGGAGCCTGGAGGAGGGCATCGTCAAGTCGGGTAGCTTCGACATCGAACAGGGTGTGGGCGTACGTGCGATCAGCGGCGAGAAGACCGCCTTTGCCTACTCTGACGACATCTCGCTCGATGCGCTGGTCGGCGCTGCGACCGCGACGCGGGCGATCGCCGCAGCCGGTGAGCGGCGCCGCGTCGGCATCGTGCCGCACAAGCTCAAGACCCGCCTGTACCGTGCCGACGACCCGCTCGATTCGCTCGACGACACGTCCAAGGTCAAGCTGCTGGAGCGCCTCGAAAGCTTCGCCCGCGCCGAGGATCCGCGCGTCACCCAGGTCATGGCGCACATCGCGGGTTCGTGGGAGGTGGTGATGGTGGCGCGCAGCGACGGCCATCTGGCAGCCGACGTGCGTCCGCTGGTGCGGGTGTCGATCACCGTGATCATGGAAGAGAACGGCCGCCGCGAGCAGGGCAGTGCCGGCGGCGGCGGCCGTTACGACTACGGCTACTTCTGCGACGACCGCCTGCACGACTACGCCCGCGCCGCGGTGCATCAGGCCAGCGTCAATCTGGCGGCCGACCCGGCGCCGGCGGGCACCATGCCGGTGGTGCTGGGGCCTGGCTGGCCGGGCATCCTGCTGCACGAGGCGATCGGCCATGGGCTGGAAGGCGACTTCAACCGCAAGGGCAGCTCTGCCTTCTCCGGGCTCCTGGGTCAGCAGGTCGCAGCCAAGGGCGTCACCGTGGTCGATGACGGCACCCTGCAGGACCGCCGCGGTTCGCTGTCGATCGACGACGAGGGCAACCCGACCGAACGCACCGTGCTGATCGAGGACGGCATCCTGACCGGCTACATGCAGGACATGATGAACGCACGACTGATGGGCATGCCGCTGACCGGCAACGGCCGGCGCGAATCCTTTGCCCACCTGCCGCTGCCGCGCATGACCAACACCTACATGCTGAACGGCGACAAGGACCCGGAAGAGATCATCAAGTCGGTGAAGAAGGGGCTGTACGCGGTGAACTTCGGTGGTGGCCAGGTGGACATCACGTCGGGCAAGTTCGTGTTCTCGACCGCCGAGGCCTACCTGATCGAAGACGGCAAGGTCACGCGACCGGTGAAGGGCGCGACGCTGATCGGCAACGGTCCCGACGTGCTCACCAAGGTGAAGATGATCGGCAACGACATGATGCTCGATCCGGGCGTGGGCACTTGCGGCAAGGACGGCCAGAGCGTGCCGGTCGGTGTCGGCCAGCCGACCCTGCGCGTCGACGGGCTGACGGTGGGCGGTACGGCCTGAGAAGGTCTTACCCCGGCGGTGCCCGGTCTCGGGTTCAGCCACCGCCATGTGAGTTCAGAAAAGGGCCAGCTGTGGCCCTTTTTGCCGTGGCGGTCGAAAGGCCGTGGTGTCCAGGTTGCGACGCGAACGCCCCAGGCCCAGTCGGGCATGCAGCCGGTTCATGCGCTGGCGGTAGAGTTCGGCCACCACCCCTTCGCCGCGCATGCGACTGCCGAAGCGCGGATCGTTGGCGCGTCCGCCGCGCAGGTCGGCGACGCGGCTCATGACGTGCCGCGCACGGTCGGGGACATGGGCGTGCAGCCAGTCCTCGAATACGTCCTTCAGTTCGAGCGGCAGACGCAGCACGACATAGCCTGCGGTACGCGCACCGAGCGCGTGGGCCGCCTCGACCACCGCTTCCATCTCGTGATCGTTCAGGGCCGGAATCAGCGGCGCAAACAACACGCCGACCGGCACGCCGGCTTCGTGCAGGCGGCGGATCGTCTCGAGCCGCCGTGCGGGGCGGGCGGCGCGCGGCTCGAGACGGCGAGCGAGCGCGTCGTCGAGCGTCGTCACCGAGACCATGACCTCCACCAGATCATGTCGTGCCAGCTCGGCCAGCAGGTCGAGGTCGCGCTCGATGAGGGCCGACTTGGTGATCAGGCTGACCGGGTGGCGGGCTTCGAGCAGCACTTCGAGCAGTTGCCGCGTGAGACCGGTGTGGCGCTCCACCGGCTGCCAGGCATCGGTGTTCATGCCGAGCGCGATCGGCGCGCAGCGGTAGCCGGGCGCGGCCAGCTCCTTGCGCAGCAAGTCTGGGGCATCGGGCTTCCAGAACAGCTTCGTCTCGAAATCCAGCCCGGGCGACAGGTCGAGGTAGGCGTGGCTGGGGCGGGCGAAGCAATAGACGCAGCCGTGCTCGCAGCCACGATAGGGGTTGATCGAGCGATCGAAGGGGATGTCGGGCGAGCTGTTGTAGTTGATGACGCGGCGTGCGTTGTCGACGAAGAGCTCGGTACGCAGCGGTGCTGGCGCGTCGTCGTCCGGCCAGCCGTCATCGAAGGCGTCGCGGCGATGGACGAGGAAGCGCCCGCCCGGGCGGATGGTGCTGCCGCGCCCGCGCAGCGGCGACGTTGAGGTCAGCGCCGGTATTGCCAGCGAGATGGGTGCTGAGCTGTTTTTATATACAGTCATGAGGCGGAAGTGTCCGCCTCATGATTCCTGTCGTCAAGTGTGTGCAGGGGGCGAAACCGGGGCTTCGATCGAGGCGCCCGTAGCCCGTCTCAGCCCTGGACCGGCTTCTTGACCTTGTCCTTCAGGTCGCCGGCTTCGTGCTTGTCGCCCGAGCAGTTGCTCGGCAGGTTGATCTGCGCGGTCGACAGCAGGCTGGCGGCCTGGGCCGGGGTGCAGATGGAGTAGGCGAGCGCCGTCGTCGTGATGAGGGCGGCGATGGTCTGGCGTTTGATCATGTCTGGCTCCGTGGGATCTTCTTCGTTGTTCAGCGATCGACCGCCGGGCCTTCTCCGCGGAACAGGTCGGGAGTCAGGCCGTGGCGCTGCAGCAGCCGGTAGAACTCGGTGCGGTTGCGTTCTGCCAGTCGTGCGGCATCCGAGACATTACCGGCAGTCAGCTTCAGGATCTGTATCAGGTAGTTTCGCTCGAAGCGACGCTTGGCCTCGGGGTAGCCCAGTGCCTCGATCGGTCTCACGCGCAGGGCGCGCTCGACGAGGGTGCGCGGGATCAGCTGGGTCGTCGCCAGTGCGCAGACCTGCTCGACCACGTTCTGCAACTGGCGGACATTGCCGGGCCACTGGGCGGTGGCGAGTGCCTCCAGGGCGTCGGGGGCGAAGCCGCTGAGGTCCTTGGCGTATTTGACGGCTAGTCCGCGAAGGAAATGCTCGGCCAGCAAGGGGATGTCCTCACGTCGTTCGGCGAGTGTCGGTAGCTCGAGGCTGACGACATTGATGCGGTAGTAGAGATCCTCGCGGAACTGTCCGTCGGCGAGCGCGGCATCGAGGTCGCGGTGCGTTGCCGAGATGATGCGCAGGTCGACCGGCTCGGCGCGCGTGGCGCCGACGGGGCGCACCGCCCGCTCCTGCAGCACGCGCAGCAGCTTGACCTGCAGCGCGAGCGGCATGTCGCCGATTTCGTCGAGAAAGAGGGTGCCACCGTGAGCGGCCTGCAGCAGGCCCGTGTGATGGTGGGTGGCGCCGGTGAAGGCGCCGCGCACGTGGCCGAACAGCTCGGATTCGAGCAGGGGCTCGGGGATGGCGCCACAGTTGATCGCGACGAAGGGCGCCGCGGCACGCGGACTGGCGCGGTGGATGGCGCGTGCAAGCAATTCCTTGCCCGTGCCGCTGTCACCGCGGATGAGCACGCTGGCATCGGACGCCGCGATCAGACGGGCCTCGTCGAGCAGGGCGTGCATGCGCGCGCTGTGACTGATCAATTCGGCGCGCCAGTCCTCGTCCGCCTTCGGGCCCGTGCCCGGCGTCGGCGCAGTCCGCTGCAGCGTCTGGGCAAGGGTGGCGAGCAGTGCCTGGCTGTCGAACGGCTTCGTGAGGTAGCCCGCGACGCCGCGCGAGGTGGCCTCGACGGCATCGGGAATCGTGCCGTGGGCCGTCAGCAGGATGACGGGCAGTGCCGGGTGTTGTTGGCGGATCTCCTCGAACAGCGCAAGGCCGTCACCGTCAGGAAGGCGCACGTCGCTGAGGACGAGGTCGAAGCGTTCGACGCCCAGCAGGCTGCGAGCGGCTTCGATGCTCGCGGCAGCGCTGACGCGATAGCCGTTCGCCTTCAAGCGCATCGACAGCAGCCGCAGCAGGTCGGGGTCGTCATCGATCAGCAGCAGCTGCGGGCGGTTGCGGGCGGGCGCCGTCGCAGGCTGGCGAAGACTCGTCATGGGCGCCTCACCGCTGCGGTGCCGGGCCGCGTGGCGCGAGGCTGCGCTCGATCTCTGCCAGGGCGTCGAGCTTGCGCTGCAGCGCTGCGCTGCGCTGTTCGCTCTCTTCCAGCGCTGCCGTGCTGCGTTCGAGTTGCTCGGTGAGGCGTTCGTTGAGCGTGCTGAGTCGCTGCCTTTCGCTGAGCTGTTCCAGCAGGGCACGTGCGTAGGGGTGCAGCGCGCGGGCGTTCGGGTCGTCGGCTGCGAGCAGGCCTTCGAGCAGGCTGCGGGCGCGTGCGAGGTTGGGCGGTCGTTGCCCGGCGGCACGGATCGCACGTGTCAGTGTCTGTTCGGCGAGATTGACCTGGGCGACGGGGCGCGGTGCTTCGGCCGGCGGCGCGGGAGGCGGCACCGCGCTGCAGGCCGCGAGGCCGGCGAGCCCAAGCACCGACACGATGCGCCAGGCCGGCGGCAGCAGGGTTCTAGGTCGCATGGGGCAACTCGATCCGGAAGTGGGCGCCGCGCTCGGCGGGCAGCGCGAACACCTTGCCGCCATGGGCGGCGATGAACTCGCGCACGATGGCCAGCCCCAGCCCGCTGCCTTTGGCGCTGCGCTGGTCGGGCTGGCTGCCCTGGAAGAAGGGTTCGAAAATGCGTTCCAGCTCTGCCGTCGCGATGCCGGGGCCGCTGTCGATGCAGTCGATGAGCACGGTCTCGCCATCGCGGGCGAGCTCGATGCGGATGCGATCGCCCGCGGGGCTGAAGCCGATCGCGTTGGCCAGCAGGTTGGACAGGGCGATGCGCAGCTTGCCGGCGTCGGCCTGGACCAGCGGGGCCTCGCCGTCGATGTCGATGCGAATGCCCCGCGCCTGGGTCTGGAGCTGAAGCTCGGCAACGGTTTCGCGCACGAGTGGCAGCAGTGCCGTGGCGCGCAGTTCGAGCCTGCGGGCGTCGAACTGGGTCGCGTTGTAGTGCAGGAGCTGTTCGATCCGTTCCTGCAGTGCGCGGGTGTTGTGTTCGAGAATGGCGCTGACCTCCCGTTGCTCGGGCGTGAGCCGCCCGAGGACTCCGTCCGCCAGCAGCGAGACGCCCTCGCGCAGTGAAGCGAGCGGTGTCTTCAATTCGTGCGACACGTGGCGCAGCACCCGGTTGCGGTGCGCCTCGAGTTCGGTCAGGCGGAGGCGTAGCCAGTCGAGCTGCTGGCCGACCCGGCGCAGGTCGGCCGGTCCGTCCACCTCGATGACCTGCGTGAGCTGGCTGTCACCGAGCGCGGCGATCGCCTTCTCGATGCGTCGCAGCGGACGCAGCAGCCACCAGCCGGTGAGTGCGGCGAGCGCAATGGCGATGGCGACTGCGCCGAGGATCTGGGCCGTCAGCTCCTTGCGGCGTGCGTCGAGGGTGTCGAGCAGCGCACGTTCATCCCTTGCCACATGAGCGCGTGCTTCCGCGGCAAGCTGCTCGTTGATCCCGCTAAGCGCCAGCAGGGTCTCGGCACTGCCGGGGGAGGCTGTCGCCGCAGGCAGTGGTGGCCCCGCAAGTTCGCGCCCGACCGCCAGTACGATGTTCCCGGCGTGCTGGCGCCACGTGTCGGCCAGGGGCGCGAGCGCGGGGTCGAGCTGCTCGATGCGCGCGAGCGCCCGCAGCGCTTCATCCCGCGCGGCGAAGAAACGCTCGCGGATGGCTTCATCTTCCAGCACCAGGTACTGCCGGGCACTGCGCTCGAGATCGACCGAGCGTTCGGCCAGTTGCTGCACGCTCGCGTTGAGGGCGATTGCCGCTGTACTGCGTTCGCGGCCCTCGCGCGCGAACTGCTCGAGCGCCATCCAGCCGCTGGCGGCCGCTGCGCCCAGTACGCCGGCGATGAGGAGAAAGCTGGCCAGCAAGGTCAGGCTGAATGACGGACGCAACATTGAAGCCACTCGGCGACAGTTGGAATGCAAGCCCGAGAGTTTAGGGTAGCGAAGCGTGACGTAGATCACGCAAATGCAAGCCCAGGTTACGGACCGACTTCGCTGTCGCTCTCAGGCGACATGGCAATAGCCTTGTAGAACAGGTGCTTGGAAGCATTGCGGGCGATTCGTGTCGGGCTTTGGCGACAACTGGGCATGCCTAGGCTGGCCGTGGGCAACGCGCGATCTCGGGATGTCTGTCGCAAGTGTCTGATCATGAGGGAGAACTCAGGTCAGGCACGGCTTCTGCTAATACGGCTGATGACCGTACCGGACGGTCCGAGCCCAGTTCAAGGAGAAGTCATGTTCAACAAGTCGAATCTGTTCCCGAAAGCCGCCGAACCCCTCAGCCCGCGCGGCCCGTCCGCGCGGCCGGGCATGGGCGTCAGCAACAGTGCCCCGTCCGGTGTGGGCGTGTCAGGCGAGTCGACCTCGCTGCGCGATGCTGCGCCGGCTGCGGCCGTCGCCACGCCCGTCGAGGAGACGAAGGTGCCAGAGGCCTTCGATGGGGCCGCCGGTGGTGGCAGCCGTCTGATCGTCGGCCCCGACGTCAAGCTGAAGGGCGCCGAGATCCTCGACTGCGACACCCTGGTCGTCGAAGGCCGCGTCGAGGCGACGATGGACAGCCGTGTCATCCGTATCGCCGAGAATGGCGCCTATGCGGGGACGGTCGGCATCGACGTCGCCGAGATCCACGGACGCTTCGAAGGCGAACTGACCGCGCGCCAGCAACTGATCATCCATGCCACCGGCCGCGTCAGCGGCAAGATCCGCTACGGCAAGATCCTGATCGAGGAGGGCGGCGAGATTTCGGGTGACGTTCAGTCGCTGGCCAAGGCGGGCGCGAAGGAGGCCCTGCGCGCGGTGGAGAGTCGCAGCACGGAAAGCAAGCCACTTGCGGCGGTGGCTGGCTGAGGCTGGAGGGTGCCGGTCGCGGCTCGCGTAGCGCGGGCCGGCCGGTCTCAGTTGGCGGGCGTGGTCGCGCTGGCGACCGTGCCGGCTGCCAACTGCTGGGGCTGCCAGCTCCAGTGCTTCTCCCACGCGGCACGCACCAGGTTCGGGTATTCGGCCTTGCCCAGGCTGCCGTTGTAGCGGCCGAGCGCGCGGAAGAGGTTGCCCTTTTCGATGTCGAGGTAGTGGCGCAGGATCGTGCAGCCGTAGCGCAGGTTGGTGCGCAGGTGGAACAGGTTGTCGTCGGGCCGGTTCATGACCTTGAGCCAGAACGGCATGACCTGCATGTAGCCGCGCGCGCCGGCGGACGAGATCGCATACTTCCGGAAGTTGCTCTCGACCTGGATCAGGCCGAGCACCAGCTGAGGGTCCAGCCCGGCGCGCGTCGCCTCGTAGTGGATGCTGGTAAGCAGTTCGGTGCGGTAGCTGGCATCGGGGATGCGCTTCTGCAGGCGGCGCGACATTTCCGCCAGCCATTGCGCGCGTTCGCCGGCATCCGGGATCGGTAGCGTCGGCGCGGCTGCGTCACTTACCGCTTCGTGCAAGGCCGCCCGTACGCTGGCCGCCAGCGGCTCGTACTGCTGCGCCCCCGCGACTGCCGTGCCGCTCGCCAGCGCGAGCAGCAGCGCGGCAGCGAAGCGGGTCAGTGAGCCATGGGGGCGCATGACGGATCAGGCCTTGTCGAGGGCGCCCAGCACGTGGGCTGCGATGTCGCCGACGGCCAGCTTGGTCGCTTCGGCATCGCGACGCCCCTGGTATTCGACCAGGCCCTCCTTCAGCCCGCGGTCGCCGATGGTGACGCGGTGCGGCACGCCGATGAGCTCCCAGTCGGCGAACATCACGCCCGGACGTTCGTCGCGGTCGTCGAGGACGGCGTCCACGCCGGCTGCGATCAGCGCGTCGTAGAGCGTCTGCGCCTCGTCGCGCACCGCCTGCGACTTGCCCCAGCCCACCGGGCAGATCACCACTTCGAAGGGGGCGATCGCGCGCGGCCAGATGATGCCGCGAGCGTCGTGGTTCTGCTCGATCGCGGCGCCCAGGATGCGGGTGACGCCGATACCGTAGCAGCCCATCTCGAAGTGCTTGGGCTTGCCGTCCTCGTCGAGGAAGGTGGCGTTCATCGCCTTGGAGTACTTGGTGCCGAGATAGAACACGTGGCCGACCTCGATGCCGCGCTGGATGGCCAGCACGCCCTTGCCGTCCGGGCTGGGGTCGCCTTCGATCACGTTGCGGAGGTCGGCCACCAGGTCGGGCTCGGGCAGGTCGCGGCCCCAGTTGACGCCGGTGAAGTGGAAGTCCGCGTCATTGGCGCCGCAGATGAAGTCGGCCATGTGGGCGACGGTGCGGTCGGCGATGACCTTCACCGGCTTCTTCAGGCCGATGGGGCCGAGGTAGCCCGGCTTGCAGCCGAAGTGCTCGAGGATCTCGGCCTCGGTGGCGAAGCGGAAGCCGGACTTCAGGCCCGGAAGCTTGCCGGCCTTGACCTCGTTCAGTGCGTGGTCGCCGCGCACCAGCAGCAGCCAGACGGTGACGCCGGCCGGGTTGCCCTTGTCGTCGAGGTCGTCGGTGGCGAGCACCAGCGACTTCACCGTGGTGGCGAGCGGCACGCCGAGCAGTTCGGCGACGTCCTCGCAGGTCGCCTTGCCGGGCGTGGGGGTCTTTTCCAGCGCCTTGGCGGGTTCGGCGCGGCGCGCGATCAGCGACACCGCCTCGGCCAGCTCGATGTTGGCCGCGTAGTCGGAGTCGGGGCAGTAGACAATGGCGTCCTCGCCAGTGTCGGCGATGACCTGGAATTCGTGCGAGCGGTCGCCGCCGATGGCGCCGGTGTCGGCCGCCACCGCGCGGTATTCTAGACCGAGGCGGTCGAAGATGCGCTTGTAGGCGGCGAACATGATGTCGTAGCTGCGCCCGGCGGCTTCCTCGCTGCGGTCGAAGGAGTAGGCGTCCTTCATCGTGAACTCGCGCCCGCGCATGACGCCGAAGCGCGGACGGCGCTCGTCGCGGAACTTGGTCTGGATCTGGTAGAAGTTCTTCGGCAGCTGGCGGTAGCTCTTGAGCTCCTGGCGCGCGATGTCGGTGACGACTTCCTCGGAGGTGGGCTGCAGCGCGAAGTCGCGTTCGTGGCGGTCCTTGAAGCGCAGCAGCTCGTCGCCCATCTTGTCCCAGCGCCCGGTCTCGTCCCACAGCTCGGCGGGCTGAACCATCGGCATGATCAGCTCCATGGCGCCCGCGCGGTCCATCTCCTCGCGCACGATGGTCTCGACCTTGCGGATCGAGCGCAGGCCCATCGGCATGTAGCTGTAGATGCCGGCGGCAACCTTGCGGATCATTCCGGCGCGCAGCATCAGCTTCTGGCTGACGACTTCGGCGTCGGACGGGGCTTCCTTGAGAGTGAAGAGATGGAACTGGCTGGCGCGCATGAGGGTCTTTGCGTAGAAGGCGTTGTGTCGAGCGCGGGATTCTAGCGCAAGGCACTGCCTCGGAAGGACTGGATCGGCTTCAGGCTAGTCGATGCACAGCGGTGGTGCGCTTTCAAACGGACCCCAAGTGTGAAAAAATCGGTGTCAATCAACCGAATTTGAAGGTTAGTCATGCTGGATCGTGAAGGCTTTCGCCCGAACGTCGGCATCATTCTGGTCAACGCGCGCAATGAGGTTTTCTGGGGCAAGCGCATCCGCGAGCATTCCTGGCAGTTCCCGCAAGGTGGCATCAAGCACGGCGAGTCGCCGGAGCAGGCGATGTATCGGGAGTTGTTCGAGGAAGTCGGCCTGCGTCCGGAACACGTCAAGATCCTCGGTCGCACGCGGGGCTGGCTGCGCTACGAAGTGCCAAAGCACTGGATACGGCGCGAGTGGCGCAACACCTATCGTGGTCAGAAACAGATCTGGTTTCTGCTGCGGCTGGTGGGGCGCGACTCCGACGTCTGCCTGCGCGCAAGCTCGCACCCGGAATTCGATGCCTGGCGATGGAGCAATTACTGGGTGCCGCTGGATGCGGTGATCGAGTTCAAGCGGCAGGTGTACCAACTGGCGCTGATCGAACTCGCACGCATCCTGTTTCGCTCGCGTTCGTTCGAGTTGCCGGACAGCTACCGCTTGCCCGAGGCCGACGTGCCCGTTTCCGTGGTGCTCGGGGGCTCGCAGCATTGAACGGCGGTCGGTGAAGCCACAACCCCTATGGAGATCTCCGCGAGTGAGTTCCCGCGCACAACGCATCATCGGCGGGGCGCTCGTCGCCCTCGCGTTCGTTTCCGGCAGCGCGTCTGCCGGACTGTTGGTCGAGGCTGACCCCGACTGGAAGGAGGGCGAGGTGGCGATGCCGCCGGCCGTCGACGAGTCCCGCCTGCGGAGCTTCTTCGTCAGCAGTGCGTCGGCCAACCAGTTCTTTGTCGATGAGGGCAGCGTCAGCCTCGGTGAGGATCGCGTGGTGCGCTACACGCTGGTGGTTCGCACCACGGGCGGCGCGGAGAACGTCACCTTCGAGGGCATCCGCTGCGCAACCGGGGAGCGGCGCATCTACGCGAGCGGCCGCAAGGATGGCACCTGGACGCCGATGAAGAACAGCGCCTGGCAGCCCATCAGCGACAACGCCTACAACCGCCCGCGTGCCGCGCTGGCCTACGAGCATTTCTGTGACGGGCCGGCGGCGCCGCGCAATCGCGAGCATGCGCTCGAGTTGCTGCGCAACCCGCGCGATCCGTCCAAGTCCTACGGAGTCCGCTGATGATCGATCAGGCCGTTATCGAGTTTGACAAGGCGTTGCGTACGGTCTTCGCGCCGGCGCGCAGCGTGCGTCCGGTGCCGGGGGAGGCGCTCCCGGAGGCCGAGCTTGACGATGCGGAGCGTCGCCATGCGGCGGCGCTGATGCGCATCAACCATGTGGGCGAGATCTGCGCGCAGGCGCTCTACCAGGGGCAGGCCTTGATGTCGCGCGACCCCTCGATCCGGGATGCGTTGAAACAGGCTTCGCATGAGGAAACCGAGCATCTGGCGTGGACCGAGCGCCGGATCGGCGAACTGGGCGGACGCAAGAGCCTGCTCAATCCGCTGTGGTACGGCGGGGCGCTCGCCATTGGCCTCTTGGCCGGCCGTTTCGGTGATCGCTGGAACCTGGGGTTTCTGGCGGAAACCGAGCGTCAGGTTGAAAACCACCTCAAGGGCCATCTGGAGACGCTTCCTGCCCAGGATCACAAGTCGCGCGCGATCGTCGAGCAGATGAAGATCGACGAGGTCGAGCATGCAGATACTGCGGTCGGGTTGGGCGCGCACGAGTTGCCGGCGCCGATCAAGGGGGCGATGAAGCTGGCGTCGAAGGTGATGACGACGCTGACCTATCGCATCTGAACGGCGAAGGGTTGCGAGGCGGGCGCGGGGGAGAGCCTCGCGCCCGCATGACGCTCAGTCGGCTTCGATGATTTCGCACTCGTGTGTGATCTCGGCCGTCTTGCCAAGCATGATCGAGGCCGAGCAGTACTTTTCCGCCGAGAGGTGGATTGCGCGTTCGACGGTTTCGCGCTTCAGGTTGCGACCCGTAACGGTGTAGATGAAGCGGATCCGGGTAAAGACCTTCGGGTCGGCGTCGGCCCGTTCTGCCTCGAGGCGTACGCTGCAGCCGCGCACGTCGTGGCGGCCGCGCTTCAGGATGAGAACCACGTCGAAGGCCGTGCAGCCGCCCGCACCGGCCAGCATCAACTCCATCGGTCGCGGAGCAAGATTCCTTCCGCCCGCTTCCGGCGCGCCGTCCATGGCAACCAGATGGCCGGTGCCCGTCTCGGCGATGAAGCTCATGCCATCAACCCACTTGATGGTGCATTCCATTTGATTCGATCTCCTGTCGAGGTGTTGCATCCTGAGCGCGCGATGCGCGGGATGTCTTGGCGCGCGGATTCTACCGGAGTGGCGTGGGGTTGCCCGCGCGGATGCGCGGTGTGATTCCGGTACATGAAGGCGACGGTTGTTTGCTCAATACGCCTGCGTATTCGTGCGGTGCACAATAATGGCGGAGAGCGGACGCGGTCGTCGGGGATGAAGGGAATCTGGCGCGCCCGCAGGAGTATGAAAAATTGATATAAAACAATATCCTGACTTCGAATAAGGCGGGTTTATCGGAAAATCAAAACATTTATAGTGCGTTGCACAAAATAGGGCTTGCCTAGATAGGGAGGGGTGAGCATAATCCGTCTCAGTCGGATCGCTGACGCGGCAACAAGGACGCGCCGATCCAAATGGTGTCTCCTCCACCCTCCTCCTTTGGTGTGGATTTAACGCAGTCCTCGCGGACTGCGTTTTTTTTGCCTTTACGCCAAGTTTGCTTCTTAATGATTGACACGCAAGCCGTGATCTCATTAAGATTGCGAGCTTTCCGTTTGACGGCCTGCATGTCCGGCCTGACAAAAATCGAGGTTTTAAATGAAGACGTTTTCTGCCAAGCCGCACGAGGTCAAGCGCGACTGGTTCGTTGTCGACGGCACGGACAAGGTGCTTGGCCGTCTTGCCGCCGAAGTGGCTCGCCGTCTGCGCGGCAAGCACAAGGCCATCTACACCCCGCACGTTGATACCGGTGATTTCATCGTCGTCGTCAACGTCGAGAAGCTGCGCGTGACCGGCAACAAGGCGCAGGACAAGAAGTACTACCGTCACTCGGGTTACCCGGGCGGTATTTACGAAACCAACTTCACCAAGCTCCAGCAGCGTTTCCCCGAGCGCGTGCTCGAGAAAGCGGTGAAGGGCATGTTGCCGAAGGGCCCGCTGGGCTACGCCATGCTGAAGAAGCTGAAGTGCTACGCGGGTCCGTCGCATCCGCACACCGCTCAGCAGCCGCAAGTTCTCGAGATCTGAAGGAGCCGATAGATGGCTGTCACTTACAACTACGGTACCGGTCGCCGCAAGACTGCGGTCGCTCGCGTGTTCATCAAGCCGGGCACCGGCAACATCGTCGTCAACGGCAAGCCGGTCGACGAGTTCTTCTCGCGCGAAACGGGCCGCATGATCGTGCGCCAGCCGCTGGTCCTGACCGGCAGCGAGGGCAAGTTCGACATCATGGTCAACGTCACCGGTGGTGGCGAGTCGGGTCAAGCCGGTGCGGTGCGTCATGGCATCACCCGCGCTCTGGTTGACTACAACGCCGAGCTCAAGGGCGAACTGCGCGCTGCTGGCTTCGTCACCCGCGATGCGCGTGAAGTCGAGCGTAAGAAAGTCGGTCTGCGCAAGGCGCGCCGCGCGAAGCAGTTCTCCAAGCGTTAATCGCTGGTGCCTGCAACAAGAGCCGTCCCTCGGGGCGGCTTTTTGCTTTTCGGCATCGGGGAAAGGCAAGCCTCTGGTCGTCATCCGATCTTCACTGCATCGTGGTGGCGACAGTGCGATAATCGTGGGCGTGCCCTGTCTGCATTAGAGGAAGCGAGATGATCAAGGTTGGTGTTGTCGGCGGTACCGGTTACACGGGCGTGGAGTTGCTGCGCCTGCTTTCGCGCCACCCGGGGGTGACGCTCACGGCCATCACCTCGCGTGGCGAGGCGGGTATGCCGGTGGCCGAGATGTTCCCGAGCCTGCGCCGCCGCGTCGACCTGAAGTTCGTGACGCCGCAGGATGCGCAGCTCGAGAAGTGTGATGTGGTGTTCTTCGCCACGCCCAACGGCATCGCGATGAAGCAGGCGGCAGAGCTCGTCGCTGCCGGCGTGCGCGTGATCGACCTGGCGGCGGATTTCCGCATCCGTGACGTTGCGGAGTGGCAGAAGTGGTACGGCATGGAGCATGCCGCGCCGGAGCTGGTGACGGAGGCGGTGTATGGGCTTCCGGAGGTCAATCGCGAGCAGATCCGCAAGGCGCGCGTGCTGGCGAACCCGGGCTGCTATCCGACTGCGGTTCAGTTGGGTTTCCTGCCGCTGGTCGAAGCCGGGCTGGTCGATACCGATCACCTCATCGCGGATGCCAAGTCAGGCGTGTCGGGTGCTGGCCGCAAGGCCGAGGTGCATACGCTGCTGCCCGAGGCGGCAGACAGCTTCAAGGCCTACGGCGTGCCTGGTCACCGCCATCTGCCCGAAATCCGTCAAGGGCTGTCACTGGCTGCCGGCTCCCAGGTCGGACTGACGTTCGTGCCGCATCTGACGCCGATGATCCGTGGCATCCATGCAACCTTGTACGGCCGCATCAAGCACGGTGTCGATCTTCCGGATCTGCAGGCATTGTTCGAGAAGCGCTACGCGAACGAAACCTTCGTGGATGTGATGCCTGCGGGCAGCCACCCGGAAACGCGTTCGGTGCGTGCCTCCAACCTGTGCCGTATTGCCGTGCATCGCCCGCAGGGTGGTGACACCATCGTCGTGCTGTCGGTCATCGACAACCTCGTGAAGGGGGCGGCTGGCCAGGCTGTGCAGAACCTCAACATCATGTTCGGCTTCGATGAGGAAGCCGGGCTGGATATCGTGCCGGTCAGTCCCTGACGGGAACCTCGCACACGGAATACGATCCGATACTTTGACGATTGCAGAGCGGATGGCGCATCATCCGGCGCATACCCCACAGAGGAGAAAACATGAGCGCAGAAGTCGCAACCCCCGACATCCTGGTCTTCACCGATAGCGCGGCGAACAAGGTTCGCGAGCTGATCGAGGAGGAAGGCAATCCCGCACTGAAGCTGCGCGTGTTCGTCAGCGGCGGCGGATGCTCGGGCTTCCAGTACGGTTTCACCTTCGACGAAGAGGTGAACGAGGACGACACCACCTACGAGAAGAACGGCGTGATGTTGCTGATCGATCCGATGAGCTACCAGTACCTGGTTGGCGCCGAGATCGACTACACCGAAGGTCTCGAGGGTTCGCAGTTCGTCATCCGCAACCCGAACGCCACGAGTACCTGCGGCTGCGGCTCATCGTTCTCCGCGTGAGCGTTGTCCGCTGAAATGAAAATGGGGCGCTTCGGCGCCCCATTTTCTTGCCGCCGGCCCGCAGGCCGGTCGTCTTTCACTTCGCGCTCGCAAGCTCGTAATTGAGCAGGGCGAAACGCTCGCGCAGCGGTGAGGTGTCGCGCTGGAAGGCGACCAGTTCCTTCGGGCTCAGCGCATCGGCCATCGGCAAGGCAACGGACATCGGATCTTTCGGAACCTTGTTGATGTGCACCTCGTAATGCAGGTGCGGGCCGGTGCACCAGCCGGTGCAGCCGACGTAGCCGATCATGTCCCCCTGGCTGATGGCCTGACCCTTGCTGAGGCCCCTGGCAAAGCCGTTCAGATGGGCGTAATGGGTGGTGATGCCATTGCGATGCCGGAGCACGATCAGGTTGCCGAAGCCGCGCTGTGTGCCGACGAATTCGACGGTGCCGTCGGAGGTGGCCTTGATCGGCGTTCCGGTCGGTGCAGCGAAGTCTGTCCCGTTATGGTTGCGCCAGCTCCGGTGGATCGGGTGCAGACGGCGGCCGAAACTGGAGCTGACACGCGAGAACTCGAGCGGTGAGCGCAGGAAGCCCTGGCGCAGACTCCTGCCGTCGTCCGAGTAATACTGTTCCTTGCCGCTTGCTCCGCGGTAGAGCACCACGGCGTGGCGCTTGCCCTGATTGATGAACTCCGCGGCAAGAATGCGCCCGGCGCGTACCGGGTTGCCTTCCTCGTAGATTGCCTCGTAGATCACATTGAAGCGGTCGTCCTTGCGCAGGTCGGTATGAAAGTCAATCCAGGTGCCGAAGATTTCGGCCATCTGGGTCGCGACGTTGTCGGGTACGCCCGCTGCATCGGTTGCGCCGAACAATGAACTGCGGATCACACCCGAGCGCATCTCGACCAGCGTGCTCTGGGCGACGCTTTCGGATTCGCGCAGCTTGAGTGTGCCACTGTCATCGCGTTCGACGATCACACGGCGCTCGCCGTTGCCGAGCGGAAGGCTGAACGACTGCAGGCGACCATCCTGCTGGATCAGGGCCATCACGCTGCGACCTGCACGGAGCTGGCGAAGCGCCTGCTTGCCTTCGTCCGAAGCGGAAATGAAGCTCAGGGCTTCGGCGTCGTTGACATTGAGCCGGCGGAACAGCGCCTGCAATGTATCGCCGGCCTGAATCCGCTCGTTATGGACGAAGGGCAGGTCGGCCTCGGTTTCCAGCGCAATCTTCGGCGTGGGCAAGGTTTCGACCACGGCCTGTACTGGAATCGCCGCGATGTCTTCACCGGGCGCGACGGCCGTGGCCGCCACGACGCCCAGTAACGAGGTGCCGACGAGGCTGACGAGAACCCATGGCCTCGCGCGCGTAAGGAGTTGTGCCGGCAGTTCGGCTAGAATTCGGGTCTTTCTCGCCTGCATGTGCTCACTGGGCCTGAATGGGCAAAAAATTTCCGGAAGTTTATCAAAGTTGCCCTTGCATCCGGGAAGGTATTTTTGGAGAAATTGAATGACTGATGTTCAGGCGGCCATTGAGCTGATCAAACGCGGCAGCGATGCCCTTCTGCTCGAGGTCGAACTGGTCGAGCGCCTCAAGACCGGGCGTCCGCTTCGCGTCAAGGCCGGCTTCGACCCCACGGCGCCGGACCTGCATCTGGGACACACGGTACTCATCAACAAGATGCGTCATTTCCAGGACCTGGGGCACCACATCCTGTTCCTGATCGGCGACTTTACCGGCATGATCGGTGACCCCAGCGGCAAGAACGCAACGCGACCGCCGCTGTCTCGCGAGCAGATCATGGAGAACGCCAAGACCTATCAGGACCAGGTGTTCAAGATCCTCGACCCGGAGAAGACCGAGATCTGCTTCAACTCGACCTGGATGGAGGGGCTCGGCTCGGCCGGCATGATCCGTCTCGCGGCGCAACAGACCGTCGCGCGCATGCTCGAGCGTGACGACTTCGCCAAGCGCTACGGCAACAACCAGCCGATCGCGATCCACGAGTTCCTCTATCCGCTGTGCCAGGGCTACGACTCGGTGGCGATGAAGGCCGACGTCGAGCTGGGCGGAACCGACCAGCGCTTCAACCTGCTGATGGGGCGTGAACTTCAGAAGCACTACGGCCAGCATCCACAGTGCGTGCTCATGATGCCGTTGCTCGAGGGGCTGGACGGCGTCAACAAGATGTCGAAGTCGCTCGGTAATTACATCGGCATCTCCGAGGCGCCGAAGGAGATCTTCGGCAAGACGATGTCGGTGTCCGACACCTTGATGTGGCGCTACTACGATCTGCTGTCCTTCCGCTCCACCGCCGAGATCGAGGGGCTCAAGCGCGACGTCGAGGGCGGGCGCAATCCGCGCGATGTGAAGGTGATGCTGGCGCAGGAACTGGTCGCGCGCTTCCACGGCGCACGTGCGGCGGAGGAGGCGCTGGCGGATTTCGAGGCCCGCTTCCAGCGCAACGCCATTCCGGACGACATTCCGCAGGTGAATGTGGTCGCCGGCAGCGAGGGTATTCCGCTGTTCCAGGTGCTGAAGCAGGCCGGGTTGACGGGCAGCACGTCCGAAGCCATGCGCATGATCGAGCAGGGCGCGGTGAAGCTCAACGGCGAGCGCGCGGACGACAAGGGCTTGCTGCTCAAGGCGGGCGAGACGGTCGTGATGCAGGTCGGCAAGCGCAAGTTCGCCTCGGTGGTGCTGGCTTGACCCGCGTGCGCGTGAGGGGCATGAAGTGAGCGCAGCCGAAGCGTCGCGCCCCATCGGCGTGTTCGATTCGGGCGTCGGCGGCCTGACCGTCGTCCGCGCGCTGATGGAGCGCCTGCCGCTGGAGAGCATTGTTTACTTCGGCGACACGGCTCGCGTGCCTTACGGCGTGAAGTCGGTGGCGACGATCGAGCACTTCACCGCGCAGATCACCGACTTCCTGCTGCGGCGTGACGTCAAGATGCTGATCATCGCCTGCAACACCATGGCGGCGGTCGCGGCCCATGTGGTGCACCGGCTGGCGCGCGGCATTCCGGTGCTCGACGTGATCGAGGCCGGCGCCCGCGCTGCCGTGTCGACCTCGACCGGGCGGCGCATCGGCGTGATCGGCACGCCGACCACGATCAACAGCAACGCCTACGCGCGGCGCATGCACGAACTCGACCCGTCGGTGCGCGTGTATTCGCAGGCCTGTCCGTTGTTCGTGCCGCTGGTGGAAGAGGGCTGGCTCGACCATCCTGTGACGCGCCTGACCGCCCAGGAATATCTCCGTCCTGTGCTGGCGGAGGACGTCGACAGTCTGGTGCTCGGCTGCACGCACTACCCGTTGTTGAAGCCCCTGCTGCGCGATGTGGCGGGGCCGGGTGTGCGGCTGATCGACTCTGCCGTGACGACCGCAGAACTTGCTGCGCAGCGCCTGCAGCAGGTGGACCTGCTGCGCCAGGGGGGCGTCGCGGCGGACTATCGCTTCGTGGTCAGCGACGTACCGCTTCGCTTCCAGACCATCGGCGAGCGTTTCCTCGGCCGCTCCCTCGGTCCGGTCGAGAAGGTCGACTGGTAAGTGGACGTGGTCAGGAAGATGCCAGTGATGACAAGCCGTGCTCGATCAGGCTGGACCGGTCGCGACCGGTCGGCAAGGGTCTGAACACCACTCGCTCCAAGACCCGGCGTAAAGGCGCGAGCCGGTCAGGCCGGCCGACTCCATCGCGAGTATATTCACGCAGGCGGTAACGCCCGAACCGCATTGATGGACGACCTGCGTGGGCGAATGTCCTTTCAGCAGGCTGCCAAATTCCTCGCGCAGCACCGACGCCTGCTTGAAGCGACCGTTCGCTGTCAGGTTGTCGCGGAAGAAGCGGTTGATTGCCCCCGGAATGTGACCGCCGACCGGATCGAGGGCCTCGTTCTCACCGCGAAACCGGTCAGGGCTGCGCGCGTCGATCAGGACCATGTCGGGCTTGTCGAGGTGGGATGCGACAAAATCCGCATCGACGCGGGCCGCGCGCAGGGAAAGCGTGTAGGTGCTGGGCCGGGGGAGCGGAAGCTCCGTGTCGAGCGGGAGTCCCGCACGGCACCACGCCTGCAGGCCGCCATCCAGTACGGCGACGCGGTCATGCCCGAGCCAGCGCAACAGCCACCACAGGCGTGCCGCGAACATGCCGCCCGCGTCGTCATAGGCGACGACCTGGGTGTGATTGGAGACGCCACAGCGTTCGAGCCGCGCCGCAAGCTGCGCGGGATCGGGCAGGGGATGGCGTCCGTTGCGCCCCGTCCTGGGGGCCGACAGCTCGGTCTCGAGGTCGATGAAGTACGCCCCCGGAAGGTGTCCGTCACTGTAGGCGT